>NZ_BSSA01000005.1 GCF_030268885.1 Kitasatospora phosalacinea | reverse complement strand
CGTACAGGGCCACGGCATCGGCCTTGAACTCGTCCGAGTAGTCCTTCATCGCCATCGGCGGTGTTCTCGCTTCCTCCGGATCAAGCAGATCCAGTATCAGCGTGTCCACCCATCAGGGCGAAGGCCCGTGATCGACGGCTGCCCTCTCGGGCACTGGACTGGCTTTCGAGACGTGAATGCCGGACCGCGGACCCTGTTCGAATGTCGATGAGGCAGGATGCAGGCCAGACCAGCACAAGGAGAGCGAGGCCAGCCGTGACCGAATCAGGCGGGATGGACCTGATCCACCTGGAGGACCCGGATGGCAACCACTGCATCGTGCGCGTCACCGGGTGGCAGCCCGGCCTGCCGACCGGCCACGATGTTCTGCACGCCGAGGTTCTCGCGCATGCCAGTTTCGTTGACGCCCGGCTGGAGCTTTACCTCTTCCAGCATGACCTCGATGCCTGGCAGGACGAGCTGAGCAGTCTCGTGCCCGGCACGGGCGCGCTCATCGGCGGGGACCGTGGGCTGAACCTGGACCTCCACATGCAGGAGGACCGCTCCCTGGTCGTGACGATCAACGATCCCGACCGGCTCAGCGCGATGGTGTGGATCCGACCGCCGGAGAACTGGATACAGGAGCACCAGGGCCGGCTGGAACAGGTCCGTCAGACCTGGCTCACCGAGGTCCTGTAGACAGCCGACATCACGAGTTCAAGGTCAGTAGCTGGAGCCGGAGACGCCGGTGATGGTGTCGGCGCTGAGGAACGCGCAGCGTCTCATGCGGCTCTCCGGGGGACGTGGCAACGGGCCGGGCGTGCGTGGTGGAGCACGCACTGGCGTTGGGGGGGTGGGCGGTGCGCAGGTGGGAGTTCCGCGGTACGCGCTGGTTCCACCGCACCGTCGCCGGCCTCGCCCCCGCCGAGCCCGGCTACCGCACCACCCCGCTTCGCCCCCGTCCCGGCGGCGGCCTCACCTGGGCCAAGGCCCGCCACGCCCCCCACGGCACCGCCGCCATCTCCTGGCAGCTCACCGACGAGGGCCTGACCGTCGAACTCACCGCCCCCCCGGGCTGCGAGGCCGTCCTCGACCTCCCCAGCCTCCCACCCGCCACCTCGGTCCCAGCACCCACCACATCACCAGCACCAGCACCAGCACCGAACCCTGTCCGTTCCCGGGTGTCCCCGCCCCCGGGCGGGCCAGCATGAGCACAACCGGCTGAAACGGCCCTGGTCGTCCCATGACCGCTTGCCCTGGACAACGCCCGGACGTTGTCCAGGGCAACTCCATGCGCTCTCCCTTCCGTGCGTCGGCCTGCGACTTCCTCGACGCCGGGCCTGTGGCACACCGTCTTCCTCCTTCCTCTCCGACGAGTTCGTCCACCCGCCGGGGCCCCAGCCACCTCCGTCGGCATCCTCGGCATAGCCACTCTCGCAATCGCCGCGCGAAACTCCCCACCCGGTCGAGAGTGCACCCGCCCGGCCGGCTCCCGTGCAAGGCGTCAGAGCGAAGCCGGCCGACCACCACCAGACGCACGCACCGGGCGTCATGACGGGCAGGCTGCCGGGGTCACGTCATCATGGTCGGCCGAGCAGTTGGGTACCGGCGACGCTCTCCGTCCGGGCGGTGAAGAACTCGGTGAATCCCCGCACGAACTCCTCCTCGGTGATCTGCCCGTCCCCGTCGGTGTCCAACTGGCGGAAGCCGTGCGTCAGTTCAGCCGGGTGGACGCGGGATCCGCCGAACAGGGTGCGGTACTCCTCGGCGTCCAGCAGCCCGCTGCGGTCGAGGTCGGCGGCGTGGAACATGGCACGGACGGCCAGGTGCAGGCCCTGGTCGAGGTAGCCGGGGTCGCGGTCGATGCCCGCGAGCATCGCGGCGACGAACTCCTCGCAGGAGATCTCGCCGTCGCCGTCGCTGTCCGTACTCGCCAGCAGGTGGCGCCACCAGGCGTCGAAGGCGGCGTACACGGCGGACTCGCCTGCCTGGTCGAGCTCCAGTGGCCAGCAGACGTTGTGCGCCATCGCCGCGAAGTCGGCGGAGGTGAGCCGTCCGTCCCCGGTCTGGTCCATCACCTGCCGGTAGAACGCAGCGATCCGCCCCGGCCGGTTGTCCCGGCGCGGTCGCACGGTCCTCGGCTGGCGCGGCGCCCCGGTCTGCCGTGGTCGGGCCCGGTCGCCGCTCGGCAGTGTGCGGTACCGCAGCCGGTCGGGCAGTTGCACCGCCACCGCCCGGGCCCCGTGGTGGACGACCCAGGAGAGCAGGGCCGCGCTGCGGCTGCGCGGCAGGCCGAACTTGGCGCGGAACTCCGTCGGCAGGTCGGCCAGGGTCAGTGTGGTGAGGAAACGGGCGACGACTCGGCGCAGCAGCGGCCAGGCCGGGCGCAGCCGGCCGAGACGGCGCGGGGCCGGCGCGCGGGTCAGGACGGTGTACAGCATGTCCTGGGCGGCTCCGGTGAGCTCCAGGGTGTCCCGGATGGTGGCGCTGATGTATCCGGGCACGTCGGCTGCGGTGGGCGGGAACAGCTCGTCGGGGAGGTCGAAGGCTGCGCAGACCTCGCGGAACTCCCGGTAGAGCCTGTCGAGTTGGACCGGGTGCAGCGGACGGCCGGAGAGGGCCCGGAGGGCGGTCATCGCTTCGTACAAGGTCACCAGCACCCAGACCCGGACGGCGGGGTCGAGCGCGGTGTAGGAACGGCCCTGCTCGTCCGTTCCGGCGATCCGGCGGTGGCTGCGTTCGAGTCGCTGGACCTCCCGGCGCAGCGCCTCCTGGTCGGAGAAGAACAGGCGGCGGCCGCTGTCCATGGTGTGCTCGATCCGTCGCCACGGATGGTTGCGGTAGGTGGAGAGTTGGCTGACTCCGGCGGCGACCGCCGGGTGCGCGTTCTGCAGGACCAGCAGTCGCCAGGCGACCAGCACGATCCGCTGCTCGCCCAGGGTGCGGCGCAGCATCGAGCCGGCTCCGGCCCGCACCGCCCCTCCGGTGGCGTCGGCGGCTCCGGCGTTCGTCTTGGTGGTTTCCGTCATGGTTGGCTCCCCCCTGGACAGTTCGGCCCGTTCTGCACGGCTTCGTTCCTCGTCTCGTCGGCAACCCTAGGAGCCCCCAGGACGAGAACCGTGCTGTGCGGCAGCCAAACCACCCGCCAGAGCGAATCTTTGTGCGATTCTTCACTCGCGCGAGCGGGCGGCGGTCAAGCAGCGTTGACGCCCCCTCATCCACCCACCGCGACGCCCCGGGGAACCACCCGACCACGGGGACCGGTCAGTCCCGCCAGAACGACCGTTGTGCCGCCCCGATCGGCCCGGCTGCACGCTCGGTGAGCGGGCCCGTGCACGTACTCCGGATGACGCATGCCGGAGCAGACCGCGAAGTCCTCGGCGGCGACCGGGGCGGTGTCCTCCTCGTGGCCGGCCGGTCCGGACCACCCGCAGAAGGTCAGCGCTTCGGCCCGTCACCTGCCGCGGCGACGGACCGGCCGAGCTCGGTCGGCCCCTCCGGGTCGAGCGCCTCCCCCTCGGTGTCCACACCGACGAAGCACCGCCGCCCGCAGCGGCGCGAGCAGCAACGGCCACAGCCCGCTGTGCGAGTACGCGGCGCAGGCCCTCCCACGGCCGAGCGGCGCGAGCCCGTCGCCCAGCCGGCGCACAGGCCACCTCCTCGTCCTCCTCGGTGCCGACCGACCGGCCGACCGGCCGACAGCAGACCGGCCGACAGCAGACCGCACTTGGCAGCGGCCGCCCGAACACGCTGTCCCCGCCCATGACGATCCCGACCGCGCCCCGCCACACCTCACTGCACCACCTGCAGCACCCCCGTGGTGCTCCGCGGGACCGCGCGGAGCACCAGCGCCCCGAGCCGCCGCAGCCACCACTCACCCCCGGTCAGCGGCTCCGCGCCGCCCCGCCCGCCGCGCGCTGCGCGGCCGCGGCCAGCTGCCGGTGGTCGAGGCCGAGCCGCCGGTAGAGCCCGATCGCCGACGCGTTCCAGGCGTCCACCATCAGCGCCGCGCGCGGGGAGCGTTCGAGGATCCCGGTGAGCGCCAGTCGGCAGGCTGCCGCCGCGTGCCCGCGTCCGCGCCCGTGCACGGGGTCGCTGACCACTCCGGCGAGCAGGCCGACGGTCGGGGCGGGCCAGGCGTCGGCGGCGAGGGCGGTGAGCCGCCCCGTCTCGTCGCGGACGCCCGCCCAGGCCCGGACGCCCGGACGGTGCGGGTGGGCGTGCGAGGCGGGGAAGTGGCGGTCGATCAGGTCGGCGGCCTCGTCGAGCTCCCCGGGGGCCAGCCAGTGCGCCACCGGCTGCCCGCCCGCGCCCGCGCCCCCGTCCCCGCCCGCGCCGGTGTCGAGCGGCGGCAGGCCGGTCGCGGTGCGCTCCATCCAGCCGAAGTCCCCGAGCGCCTCCAGGCCGCCGTGGTGGTCGCAGAGTTCGGCGAGCAGTTCGGCGTCGCCGAACGGACGGTAGCTCGGGCCGACGAGGGACATCACCTCGTCCAGCAGCGGCAGCAGTTCCGCGACGGGGCCGCGGACGGCGATCCGGTCGCGGCCGGAGAGCGCGGGGGAGGCGACGGCGACGGCCCGGCCGGACGTCCAGGCGCGGGCGCCGGTGGCGAGGCCCTGGGCGGCCCAGACGAGTACGGCGTCGTCGTCGGTGGCGGTGCGGAGCTGTTCTTCCACGGTCAGTTCGAACACGGATTCATTCTGCGCGAGGGCTCGGCTCCTCCCCGGGCCGGGGTGGTCGTAGCGCTGCAGGAGCACCCGGGGGCGAGTGCGGTGGCGCAGTACGCGACGCCCCTCGGGCCGCTGGACGCAGCAGGACGTGCTGGACGGGCGCAGCACCCGCGCCCGTTCACCGAACCCCTCCTCCGTTGACGCATCCTCAGCGGGGGCCTCCCGCAGGGGGGTTCGGAGGTGCGGGAGTGGACGCGGCGGCGGTATTTCATTACGGTCTGGCGTCAAACGCATATTCGGTCGATCACTCGAACGCGTGCGTCCGTCCCGAAGAAGGAGCGTCGATGGCCTCCCACCGCCGTCCCAAGCAGCCGAGTCGCGCCCGGGTGGCCGTGCTCACGGGTGCCGCCGCGACCGCGGTCGCCCTGTCGGCCCAGGCCGGTGCCCACGCGGCGCCCGCCCAGCCCTCCAAGGACGAGGTCAAGGCGCAGGTCGACAAGCTGTCCGAGGAGATGGAGCAGGCCACCGAGAAGTACAACGGCGCCCAGGAGCGGGCCGACCAGTTGCGCCGGCAGGCCGGCCAGTTGCAGGACCAGGTGGCCCGCAGCCAGGAGCAGCTGACCGAGCTGGCCTCCGGGCTCGCGGTGGTGGCCGCCGACGAGTACCGGCAGGGCGGCGTCGACCCGTCGATGCAGCTGATGCTCTCCTCCGACCCGGACCAGTACCTCGCCAAGGCGTCCTCCTTCGACCAGGCCGCCAGCACCCAGAGCGACGTCCTCAGGGCGCTCAAGGACCAGCAGCGCCGCCTGGACCAGCAGAAGCAGGAGGCCACCGCGGTGCTGGCCGAACTGGACGGCGAGACCCGGACGCTGAACGACACCAAGAGCCAGGTGCAGTCCAAGCTCGCCGAGTCGCGTCGGCTGCTCAACCAGCTCAGCGCCGCCGACCGCGCCGCGATCCTCGCGGACGAGGGGGGCACCGCCTCGCGCGGCTCGGAGCGGGTGGACATCGGCTCGCTCCCGAAGGCCGCCGGCGCCGCCACCCAGACCGCCGTGAACGTGGCGCTCGCCCAGCGCGGCAAGATGTACGTCTGGGGTGCGGAGGGGCCGGACAACTTCGACTGCTCCGGACTGATGGTGTACGCGTACGCGCAGGCGGGCATCCACCTGCCGCGCACCTCCCAGGAGCAGGCCGGCGTCGGCAGCGGCGTGGGCCGCGACTGGCACAACGCCCAGCCCGGCGACCTGGTGATCTACAACGTGCACGGCGCCCAGGACCACGTCGCCATGTACATCGGCAACGGCACCGTGGTGCACGCGCCGAAGCCCGGCGCCCCGGTACGCACCATGGCGGTCGACGCCCTGACGATCAGCACCATCCGCCGGGTCTGACCGTACGGCCGTCAGCGCCCTGGCGGCCGTACGGGCGCTGACGTCTCCTCAGCCCCGGGCCGACCGGCCGCGCTCGGGCAGTTGGCCGGCCACGATCGACGCCAGTGCCAGCGCGAAGCCCAGCAGTTGCACCGCGCCGAGGGTCTGGTCCAGCAGCAGCGCGCCGAGCACCGCCGCGACCAGCGGCGACAGCAGGCCCAGCACCGCGACACTGGTGACGGGGAGGCGGCCGATGCCCTGGAACCAGAGGGCGTACGTGAGCAGTCCGCCGATCAGGCCGAGCCACAGGTAGCCGAGCGCGGCCCGGCCGTCGACCGCGGGGGGCGCGCCCTCGAACAGGAAGGTGGCGGGGAGCAGGAACAGGCCGCCCGCGGTGAGCTGCCAGCCGGTGAACGCGAGCGGGCCGACGCCCTCGGGGCGGCCCCAGCGCTTGGTGAGCGTGACGCCCAGGGCCATGGTGGCGGCTCCGCCCAGCCCGGCGGCCACGCCGACGGCGTCCAGTGCGGCGGACGGGCCGATCACCACCAGCCCGACACCGAGCACGCCCACCAGCCCCCAGCCGAGCCGCCGCGCGGACAGCCGCTGGCGGAGCACCGGGACGGCCAGCAGGGCGACGACCATCGGCTGGGCGGCGCCGAGGGTGGCGGCCACGCCACCGGGGAGGCGCTCGGCGGCGGTGAACAGCAGCGGCAGGAACAGTCCGATGTTCAGCACGCCGAGCACTGCGGCCTTGCCCCACCAACCGCCGCGCGGCAGCGTCCGGGTGAGGGCCAGGGCGATCAGTCCGGCAGGCAGGGCGCGCAGCAGGGCGGCGAACATCGGGTGGCCGGGGGGCAGCAGTTCGGTGGTGACCACGTAGGTGGTGCCCCAGACCATCGGGGCGAGCGCGGTGAGCGCCGTGCGGGCGAGGGTGCCCCTGCCGCCGCCTGCGCTGCTGCCGCCGCCGGGCGAACCGGCGGACGGGGTACGGCTGTCGAGCGGGCTGAGGGTCGGGGTGGTGCCGGGGTTCGCTCTCATGTCCAGCAGTCTGGCCCCGGGCCGATCGATGAGTCCAACACATGTTTGTCAGCCCATCGATCTCGTTCCATGATGGATCCCATGGAACTCCAGCAACTGCGCTACGTCCTCGCGGTGGCCGAGACGCTCAGCTTCACCCGGGCCGCCGAGCGCTGCCTGGTCGTGCAGTCGGCGCTCAGCCACCAGGTCGCCCGGCTCGAACAGGAGCTGGGGGCCCGCCTGTTCGAGCGCACCAGCCGCCGGGTCCGGCTGACCGCGGCCGGGGAGGCTTTCCTGCCGGCCGCCCGGCAGTGCCTGGAGGCGGCCGAGCGGGCGGCCGCCGAGGTCGCGGCGGCGGTCGGCGAGGTGCGCGGACGGCTGGCGGTCGGACTGATCTCGACGGTCACCGCGGTGGACATCCCGGCCGGGCTGCGGGAGTTCCGCGGCCGCCACCCGAAGGCGCGGATCAGCCTGCGGGTGGGCGCCAGCAAGGACCTGGTCGAGCAGGTCCGCCAGGGCGCCCTGGACGTCGCCTTCCTGGGACTGCCCACCACCTTCCGGCCGGAGGGCGTCACGGCCCGCGAACTGGCCCGCGGCCGCCTGGTCGCCGCGGTCGCCCCCGACCACCCGCTGGCCTCCCGGGAGCGGGTGCCGCTGCGCGAACTGGCCGCCGAGCCCTTCGTCGACCTCCCGGCGGGCACCGCGGGCCGGGCCCAGACCGACCTGGCGTTCGCCGCCGCCGGGCTGGTGCGCGACGTGGCCTTCGAGGTGGACGAGGCCTCCTACATCCCGCGGCTGGTCGGCCCGGGCCTGGCGGTGGCGATGCTGCCCGCCGCGTACGTCCCGCAGCTCACCGGCATCGCCGTCGTCGAGGTCACGGACGCGCCGACCCGGATCGAGACGGTGGTCTGGCCGCGCACCGGGCCCTCCCCGGCCACCTCGGCGTTCCTCGCCCTGCTCGGCATCCCGGACGCCGACCCGCGCTGAAGCGGCCCGACACCCCGACCAGCCTGTTCCGATCGTCAGATGATGACCCGTCAGGTCGCCGGGACATTGCGCCCCGTTTCCTCCCGTTTCCGCTTCGGCGATCCGCTGGCGGGGCGTTCGCGGCCTGTGCTTACCTGACGCCGTGACCGTCCGGCGGCGCCGCCGCGCCGCCGGTGCGGAAGGCGCCCGGGGCCGCGCAGGCCCGTCGACGGTGCCCCTCCCCTGCCCTCCCGCGTCCGAGCGGCGGCTCCGCCGTGCCCGCGTCGCGCCCGTGACCCCGTACAGGAGCAGCATGTCCGAGCAGAGCCCCGCGGCCGTTCCCGGCTGGTCGTTCGAGACCCGGCAGATCCACGCGGGCGCGCAGCCCGACCCGGCGACCGGGGCGCGGGCGGTGCCGATCTACCAGACCACCTCGTTCGCCTTCCGGGACACCGCGCACGCCGCGGACCTGTTCGCGCTCGCCGAGCCGGGCAACATCTACACCCGCATCCACAACCCGACCACCGACGTGCTGGAGCAGCGCCTGGCCTCGCTGGAGGGCGGCGTGGCGGCGGTCGCGCTGGCCTCCGGGCAGGCCGCCGAGACGCTGGCGCTGCTGACGGTGGCCCAGGCGGGCGACCACCTGGTCTCCTCGGCCTCGCTGTACGGCGGCACGTACAACCTGCTGCGGCACACGCTGCCGCGGTTCGGCGTCGAGGTGAGCTTCGTCGACGACCCGGACGACCTGGACGCGTGGCGGGCGGCGATCCGTCCGAACACCAAGGCGCTGTTCGCCGAGTCGCTGGGCAACCCGCGCGGCAACGTGCTGGACGTGCGCGGCGTCGCGGACGTGGCGCACGCCGCCGGGGTGCCGCTGATCGTCGACAACACCGTGCCGACCCCGTACCTGCTGCGGCCGCTGGAGCACGGCGCGGACGTCGTGGTGCACTCGGCCACCAAGTTCCTCGGCGGGCACGGCACCACCATCGGCGGCGTGGTCGTGGACGGCGGCGGCTTCGACTTCGGCGCGCACCCGGAGCGCTTCCCCGGCTTCAACGAGCCCGACCCGAGCTACCACGGCCTGCGCTTCTGGGACGCCCTCGGCCCGGGCGCGTTCGCCGCCAAGCTGCGGGTGCAGCTGCTGCGCGACCTCGGCCCCGCGCTCTCCCCGCACTCGGCGTTCCTGCTGCTGCAGGGCGTGGAGACGCTGTCGCTGCGGCTGGAGCGGCACACCGCGAACGCCCTGGAACTGGCCCGCTGGCTGGAGCAGCGCGACGAGGTCGCGGCCGTCCACTACCCGGGGCTGCCCTCCAGCCGCTGGTACGACGCGGCGCAGCGCTACCTGCCGCGCGGCGCGGGCGCGGTGCTCTCCTTCGAGCTGCGCGACGGCGTCGAGGCGGGGCGGCGGTTCGTCGACGGGCTGGAACTGTTCAGCCACCTGGCCAACATCGGGGACGTGCGCAGCCTGGTGATCCACCCGGCCTCGACCACGCACAGCCAGCTGGACGCCGAGCAGTTGGCCGCGACCGGAACGGCGCCGGGCCTGGTGCGGCTGTCGGTCGGGTTGGAGAGCGTCACGGACCTGCGGGCCGACCTGGAGGCGGGTTTCCGTTCGGCGAAGGGCGCGTCCTGAACGGCCTGGCGCAGCACGCCGTCCCGCCGTCCCCCGGGGCGCCCGTGCCACCGGCCTCCGGGGCCTGGCGGGACGGCGACCCGGTCGGCGGGCGGCGCTGGTTCGCGCTGCCCGAGCCGCTCGCCCTGGAGGCGGGCGGCACCCTGCCCGGGGCCCGGCTGGCGTACCAGAGCTGGGGCACGCTGCGTCCGGACGGCTCCAACGCGGTGCTGGTGCTGCACGCGCTGACCGGCGACAGCCACCTCACCGGTCCGGCCGGACCGGGGCACCCGACACCGGGCTGGTGGGGGGAGTTGGTCGGGCCGGGGCGGGCGCTGGACACCGACCGCTGGTTCGTGGTCGCGCCGAACGTGCTCGGCGGCTGCCAGGGCTCCACCGGGCCGTCCTCGACCGCGCCGGACGGGCGCCCCTGGGGCAGCAGGTTCCCGTTCCTCACCCAGCGCGACCAGGTCGCCGCCGAGGTGCTGCTGGCCGACGCCCTCGGGATCGAGCGGTGGGCGCTGGTGGTCGGCGGGTCGATGGGCGGGATGCGGGCGCTGGAGTGGGCGGTGACCCGCCCGCGGCGGGTCGGGGCGCTGCTGGTGCTGGCCACCGCGGCGGCGGCCTCGGCCGAGCAGATCGCGCACGCCTCCGCGCAGTTGCACGCGATCCGCGCGGACCCGGGGTGGCACGGCGGCGACTACCACCACCTGCCGCCGGGCCGCGGCCCGCACCGCGGCCTGGGCCTGGCCCGCCGCCTGGCCCAGATCACCTACCGCAGCGAGCCCGAGCTCGCCGCCCGCTTCGGCCGTGCCCCGCAACACGGCGAACACCCGTGGCGGGGCGGGCGGTTCGCCGTCGAGTCGTACCTCGACCACCACGCCGCGAAGCTCGCCCACCGCTTCGACGCGGGTAGCTACGTCGTCCTCAACGAGGCCATGAACGCGCACGACCTCGGCCGCGGCCGGGGCGGTACCGCCGCGGCACTGCGCCGGGCCGCCGTCCCGGCGCTGGTCGCCGCGGTCGACTCCGACCGGCTGTACCCGCCCGGGCAGCAGGCCGAGCTGGCCGCCCTGCTGCCGGACGCCGACGCGCTGCGGATGCTCTCCTCTCCGCACGGCCACGACGGGTTCCTGCTGGAGACCGCGCAGGTGGCGCCGCTGCTCGCCGAACTGCTGCCGACCGCGCACCGCTGACCGGACGCTTCCGGCTCCTCCTGCCGCTCAGGCGATCGAGGCGGCCACGATGGCGGCGGCGGCCAGGTTGCAGCTGGCCGACACCCACACCGCCGGGTGCGGCTCGGTGGAGACCAGGATCGCACCGAGCCGTCCGGGGGTGAGCAGGTCCAGCAGCCAGAAGGCGAGCGCCATCAGCAGCAGGCCGAGGACGCCGAAGCACAGGGTGGACAGCAGGCCCTTGCCGAAGTCCTCGTAGGTGTAGCGGATCGCGGTGTACACGATGCCGCCGACCCCGAGCAGCGCCGAGCTGAGCAGCACGGCCGCGTTGCGGTTGCCCTCGGCCCAGATCAGCCGCCCGAGCTTGCCCGGCGTGAGGACGTCGATCAGCAGGTAGCCGAGCAGCAGCAGGAGCAGGCCGACCAGGCCGTAGACCGCGGCCGCGCCGAGGCCGTGGAGTATGTCGTTCATCTGCGGGCACTCCCGGGGTCGGACGGCCGCACGGGCCGCAACCGTGGTCAAGGATCGGCAAAAGATATCCCATGCCCCTGGCGTCCCGTCAGTTTCCCGGGGCACCTCCCCTATCATGCGGCGGCCCGCGTACGATGATCCGCCATGACACCGCCGCCTCCCCCCGCCACCGAACCGGACCGGTCGACGCCGGGTTCCCGCCGCCGCTCGGGCTTCGTCGCCCTGGGGATGGTCGGCACCCTCGCGCTCACCCTCTCCGGCTGCTCCTCGTCGACCAGGACGCCCAGCCGCTGCGTCGACCCGAGCACCCTCAAGGTCCTCGACGCGCACTCCTGCTCGGCGGGCGGCTCGGGCGCGGGCCAGTGGTACTACTGCGGCTACGGCACCACCACCGCCAGCGGCGGCACCTTCAGCAAGTCGGCCGCCAAGCGCGGCGGCTTCGGCTGCCCCAAGGGCAGCAGCAGTGGCTCGGGCGGAGGCTGATCCCCGTGCGCCGCCACACCGTCACCCCGCGCCCCGACTGGCTGTCCACCGTCGAGTCCCAGGGCCTCGTGTACGCGATGTGCTCCGACCCGTGCAACCAGGGCGGCCCGCACGCCTACTGGGACGAGAGCGCCTACTACGAGTTCTCGCTGCCCGAGGTCGAGGCCCTGGAGGAGGTCGTCGAGGAGCTCCACGAGCTCTCGCTGGCCGCCGCCGAGCACGTGGTGCGCACCGGCCGGTTCGCCGACTTCGGCATCACCGACCCGCGACTGGCCGCGGTCGTCGCCGAGTCCTGGCGGCGCCGCGACGAACAGCCCAGCGTGTACGGCCGCTTCGACCTCGCCTACGACGGCACCGGACCGGCCAAGCTCTTCGAGTACAACGCCGACACCCCGACCTCGCTGATCGAGGCCGCCGGGCCGCAGTGGTTCTGGATGGAGGAGCGCTTCCCCGAGGCCGACCAGTGGAACTCCCTGCACGAGCGGCTGATCGGGTCCTGGGCGCGCCAGAAGC
This sequence comes from Kitasatospora phosalacinea, assembly GCF_030268885.1. Classification (GTDB taxonomy): domain Bacteria; phylum Actinomycetota; class Actinomycetes; order Streptomycetales; family Streptomycetaceae; genus Kitasatospora; species Kitasatospora phosalacinea_C. Next base: position 317,798 of record NZ_BSSA01000005.1, on the reverse strand, counting down.
ACCTCCTGCCGCCCGGCCCGGTCCACTTCGCCCACTCCCGCGGCGACACCGAGGGCGAGGACTGGCTCACCACCCTCTACCTGCAGGAGTGCGCCGAACAGGCCGGCCTGCAGACCGTCGGCATCGCGATGGAGGACATCGGCTGGGACGAACTGTCCGGCCGCTTCGTCGACCTGGAGCACCGCTTCATCCGCTCCGCGTTCAAGCTCTACCCCTGGGAGTGGCTGGTCGAGGACGAGTTCGCCGACCACCTGCTGGACGTCATCGACCTCGGCGGCAGCACCGGCTCCACGCTGTGGATCGAACCCGCCTGGAAGATGCTGCTCTCCAACAAGGCCCTGCTCGCCGTCCTGTGGGAGCTCAACCCGGGCCACCCCAACCTGCTGCCCGCCTACCTCGACGGTCCGCGCGAACTCGCCGACCCCGACGGCCCCGGCTACGCCGCCAAGCCGCTGCTCGGCCGGGAGGGCGCCGGCATCCGCATCGTCGAACCCGACGGCAGCCAGACCCGGCTCGCCGACTGGGCCGGCGACCCCGACCGCTACGGCGCCGAGGGCTACTGCTACCAGCAGTACCACCCGCTGCCCGACTTCGACGGCAACCGCCCCGTCCTCGGCACCTGGGTCGTCGACGGCGAGTCCGCCGGCCTGGGCATCCGCGAGACGGACGACAGCCCCATCACCCACCAGGGCGCCCGCTTCCTGCCCCACCTGATCCGCTGAACCCTCACCCCTGCCGGGAGGCCGGGCCGTCCCCGGACGACCGCTGCTGCGGGATCCGGACGGCCGGGCCGTCCGCGGGCAGCGGTTCCGGGCCCCGGTGCCGACCGGGCGCCGCACCGCCCACCGGCGGCACCGGGTAGCGGGGGGCGATCCGCGCCAGCGAGGCCAGCCGGGCGCGACTGGTCTGCCGCTCCACCCGCCCCCGGCAGCGGGCCCGGCCGTCGGCCGAACCGTCCGGGGCGGTGAAGTGCTCGGCGGCGTAACGGCGGAAGAGTTCACGGCGGGTCATCGAAACCTCCTGGGCGGCCGGGGCCGACTGGCGGCCGTCATCGGGGACACCCCAAGCAAACCCCCGCCGCCGCGGACCGAACAATGCGTATCCCCTACCCAACATCCGCGCCGAACCCTGGGTACCCCCGCCCCGGCCCTGCCACTACCCACCCTTCGCCCACCGCGATGGGTACCACTACGCATTGATCACCGCACTCCCCCGCCGATTAGCTGGTACCCGTTCCCTCCCACCCCCGCCCCGGAGGTCCGGATGACCCGCCGCGAACGCTTCCGCCTGTACGCCAGCGAGCACTTCACCGTCCCCGCCGACCGGCCCGCGGCCGACCGGCGCCGCGGCACCGTCGAACGCCAGACCCGCCGCGCCGCCCTCTCCCGGCTCGCCCGCCTCTCCCACCACCCCCGCCCCTGACCAGGCCGCCGCCATGACCCTCACCGCCGCCCCGACCCCCACCTCCCCGACCCCCACCTCCCCGGCCCCTGAGGCCCCGGCGCTCCTCCCCGCCCCGCGGCCCCTCAGCGCGGCAGCCCTCCCGCTCTGGCTGGTCACCATGCCGACCACCAGCCCCACCGGGGCCCGCGGCGAACAGACCTTCGCCGTCCGCGCCCCCAGCTACGCCGAGGCCCTCGGCGCGGCCGCCGCCACCGCGCACGCCCGCCCGGCCCTCCGCCACCGCCGCGGCGCCCACATCGACACCGCCGCCGCCCGCGCCACCCTCCACCGCTGACCGCCCGTCACCCACCCGCGCCGCCCGCCCGGCTCCCGTCTCACCCACCGGGGCGGGCCGTCGGAGCCCGCGGCGGCCCGGACCGGCACCGCCGGTCCAGCCGACCGACCGTCACCCGCGGCAACCCGGTGGGGACGGCCCGGTCGCGGGCCCGTCCCGTTGCCCCGGTGTCCCGCCTGGTGTCTCGATGTTCCGACGCCCCGATGTCCCGGCGCCCCGTCAGCCCTCGCTCTCGGCCAGTGCCTCCGCCACGTCCTTCCGCCCCACTCCCAGCTTCCGCAGCACACTGGCCACGTGGTGCTCGACCGTGCGCGGTGACAGGAACAGGGCCTGCGCGATGTCCTGGTTGCTGACGCCCTGCCCCACCAGCTCCGCCACCTGTCGCTCGCGCGGCGAGAGCGCCTCGCCGTAGCCCCGGCGCCCGGGCGAGGCCATCCGCCCCAGCCCCAAGTCCCGTCGGACGTGCTGGCAGCGGGCCGCGTCGGAGGTCGCCCCCAGGGTGGTGTAGGTGGCTTCGGCGGCGGCCAACCGCTCGGCCGCGGTCTGCGGATCCCGGTCGGCGAGCGCCCTGGCCAGCCGTTCCTCCGCCTTCGCGGCCTCGTAGGGGCGGCCGATGTCCCGCCAGGCGTCCCGCGCCCGGTGGTAGGACTCGATCGCACCGCCCGGGTCCGTTCCCTCCAGCAGGACGCCCCGCGCCTGGTGGAGGCCCGCGTGGGCAGCGGGCGCGTCCACCCCGTCCAGGGCTTCCGCGGCCTCTTCGGCGAGGTGCCGGGCTGCGCCCTCGTCGCCGACGCCCCGCGCGACCTCGACCGCGATCGGCAGCAGTTCCCCGCCGCGGGCCCACGCCCCGGCCTGGCGCAGGATGGCGACGGCGGGCCCCAGCACGGCGGCGGCGGCCTCCGCACCGTGCTCCACCAGCTCCACCGCGCCCAGGCCGGCAGCGACCCTGATCGCCGCGGTGACCTGCGACTCCCGTTCCCCGTACCTGGCGGCGGACTCGAACTCGGCCCGGGCGACCGCCAGCCTGCCCCGCGAGGCGGCCATCCGGCCGAACAGCATGGCGCGTTCGACCCGGGCCATCGCCACGTCCGGGTACTCGGTGCCGAGGGCCTCGAACCGCTCCTCCAGCCCCTGCCAACGCCCGGCCAGACCGTCGAGGCGCAGCAGGCCGATCCGGCTGTAGTACTCCAGGTAGGAGATCGCGGCCTGCCGGGCCAGGGCGCGGCTCTCGGTGAGCAGCCGTCCGGCCCGCTGGTCGTGGCCGGTCTCCATGGCGATGTCGCCGACGTTGTACAGGGCCCGGGTGGTCTGCCGGACGAGTTCGGGGCTGGAGGCGTCGCGCGGCAGCCGGTCGAGCTCGGGCCACAGCTCGGGGTCGCCCTCGCGAGCCTGGAAGGTGAGCCGGGTGGCGCGGTAGGCGGCGGCGACCTCCTCGTCGGGTTCGATCTCCAGGGCTGCGGCGGCCTTGGCCATTCTCTCCCAGGCGGCCGCCCCCTCCCCGTCGCGCTCGTTCATGGCGAGCGCGACCAGGGCCCGGGCGGCGCGGGCCGGCCGTTCGGCGATGAGCTCGTCGGCAGCCTGTTCGATCAGCGCGAAGCCGTCCCGGTCGCCGCCCTGGACCGCCACCCGCAGCCCGAGGGTCAGCCGGACCTCCCCGCGGTCGGCGACCGGCAGCCGGGGATCGGCGATGATGTCGGCCAGTACGTCGGTGCTGGCGGCGTCGTAGGCGGCGTTCACGGCGAGCCCGGCCAGTGCCCGGGCGGCCCGGCCGCGGCGTTCGGGGGCGAGGTCGGTCTCGGCGAGCAACTCGCGCAGCAACGAACCGGCCGCCGCGGTGTCGCCCTGTGCCACGGCCTGTTCGGCTGCGGCTTCGGCGGCCTGCTGCCAGGCGTCCCGGTCGCCGAGGGCGAGGGTGTGCGCGGCGATCCGGGCGAGCGGCTGCGGTTGCCTGCCGCGCAGCGCCTCGATGGCCCGACGGTGCAGCGCCGACCGGATCGGACCCGGTATCCGCCGGTACACCACCTGCCGGGCGGGCTCCCAGCGGAACGCGTACCGGGCGGGAGCGGGCTCGTCCAGCACCGCCGCGCGTAGGGCCTCCACCAGACCGGAGGAGACCTGGTCGGCGGGCAGCGCAGAGACCTCGGCGATCAGTTCCTCGCCGGCGGGCTCGTCCAGCACGGCTGCCGTCTCGATGACCGCCCGTGCCGACGTGCCGAGGCCCGCCAGCCGTTCGGTCACCGCCTCCCGCAGACCTCGTGCCAGGGCCGCCCCGGCCAGGGCCGCGACGGGGTCCGCCCGCCGACCGCCCTCGCGCAGGAACGCCAGGTCCTCGACGATCGCGGCCGGGAGCCCTCCGGAGCGCTCGTACAGCAGGGCGGCGAGCGCGGACGCGGTGCCGGTCGCCGGGCCGATCACCGGGCCGATCACCGGGTTGCTTGCGGGACCGCTCCCCGGGCCCGTGGCAAGGCCGACCGCGCTGCCACCGAGCACGGCGCGGGCCAGGTCCAGCACCTCCGCCCGGTCCAGGGGGCCGACCTGGAGCAGTCCACCCGCGACTCCGGGCGGGCAGCGGTAGGCGGCTCCCAGTACGGGCGCCCCGTCCGGCACCTCCTCCGCCCGGTAGGTCACCACCAGCGACAGGCCGGGCTGCGGGTCCCTGGCCAGGAGCAGCAGCGACTCCCTGGTCGCCCGATCGGCCCACTGGGCGTCCTCGACCAGCAGCACCACTTCGCCCAGCACATCGAGCAGCGCCCGCAGGCCCTGGAGCAGCCGGTACCGCTCGTCGTTCCCCGCTGCGGCGGTGTCCCCCGGCAGCAGATCGGCCAGGTCAGGGAGCCGCGTCCGGAGCGCACCGGTGCTCGGCGGCAACTGGGCCGCGGCCGCCAGCAGCGGGCGGCCGCGCCGCAGCGCGTCCAGCAGCGGACCGTAGGGCGTCGGCGCGGCGACCGGGTGGCACCGGCCGGTCAGCACCCGCTCCCGCGGCACCCCGGACTCCGCCAGCGCCCGCTCGACCAGCGCGGACTTACCGACCCCGGCGTCGCCCTCCACCAGCACCACCGCCGGAGCGGACCGCAGCGCCTCCGCCAGCCACGCCACTTCGCGCCGCCGCCCGACGAAACCCGACGCCCTGCCGTCCTGCCTCATCACCGCACGCCCCATCCGCCCACCCGGCCCGACCGCACCGACCGGCGAGAGCACGTACGTTCCATGAGCCCCATCATGCCGTGCCCTTCCGACGCCCCGAACCCCGACCACCGACCTCCTTCCCGCCGACGCATCCGCCCCGGTCGCCCTGTTGTCGAACCTCCTCACCGGCCTCCCCGTCCCCATCCGGTGCCCCTCCGCCACGTCCACCGGCCCCGGCCGACACCGGCGCCCGCCGCGTCCACGTCCCGGCCTGCCGGAACCGCCCTCCCGCCCGGCCGGCACGGATCTCCGGCGAGTGTCTCCGCCCACCTGCACGGCTCCCCTCCGCAACCCGGCTCCCGGCCGCCGAAGGCCCTTCCTCCCGCTGTCGCACCGGCCCCCCGCCACCGCGCCGTGTTGCGGGCCGGGTGACTCCCTGGCGAGCATGAAGAAACTGCGTGCGACCTCACCCCGAGTGACGAGGACAGGTGCTGTCATGACCGACTGGGACGCCCAGGACCCGGAACCCGCCGAGGACGACGGCGTTCTCGAACCTGCCGACTCCCTGCTCACGGACCGGCTGGACGACGACCCACTCGACACCGGAGTCATCCCGCCGGACGGCTACCGGGGCGCCACCGCGTACGGCACCACACCGGAGGAAGCCGAGCGCGGCGAGTCCCTGGACCAGCTGCTGGCGGAGGAGGAACCCGACGACAGCCCCGAGGCGGTCGACGACCGCTGGCCCGACGGACCTTCGCCGCGGGCCGGTCGCCTGGTCGAGGACGGCATCGACACCGAGGGCACCGACGTCGGCCCGGACGCCGGTGCCGCGACCGCGGAAGAGGCTGCCGTGCACCTGGTGTACCCGGACGAGGACAGCGAGGCCGAGTTCGACGACGCCGAGCCGGACGAGTCGCTCCGTGAGGCGGTCCGGTTCACCGTGCTCGACGACCTGGCCGACCGCGTGCCCGACGACGACTACCGCTGAACCCTCGGCCTCGTGCTCCGGGCTTCCAGGTCTCAGTGGTCCGTCCCCACCTCCAAATCGGCCACCAGCAGCCGGGGCCCGCTCTCGTCGGCCTCGATCATCAAGGCCCCGTCGGGTGCCCACGCGGCGCTGCCCCCGCAGCCCGTCCACGGCCCGGCGGAGCCGACGTGGTTGGCGAGCACCACGTACATCCCGGTGGCCTTGGCGATCGCCGGGTGAACGGTGACGCGCTCCTCGCGTCCTCCTCCCGTCCCGTACAGCGAGCTCGCGAGGTGAACCTGACAGCCCCGAGCGGCGTTCCGCGCAGGCACCTCGGGGAAGTGGTTGTCGAAGCACGTCGCCAGCGAATAGCCGATGCCGTCCGACCAGAACCGGCCGCCACCGCTCCCGGGCTCGAACACCTCCTGTTCGTTCTCGTACAGGTGCTCCTTCGCGTACACCGCCGCCACGGTGCCGTCCGCCCCGTATACGGTGCTGACGATCTGCGGCCGCCCGCCCGGCCCCGCGGCCGCCCCGTTCACCACCACGGTGATCCCCGTGGCGCGCAGCGGATCGAGGCGCGCGTCCTCCGCCTCCGTCCACAACCTGCGGTCGGCACCGATCAGCTCGGGCACGTATCCGGTGAGCGCCAACTCCGGACAGACCATCACCGTGCTACCGACCTCCCGCGCCTCCAACGCCAGGTCGGCGATCTGCCGCACGTTGGACTCCACGTCGCCCTCGACGCACTCGAACTGAGCTGCTGCCACTCGTACCCGCACCAATGCCGTCCCTTCTCCGCCGCACCGGCCCTCCGGACGCGTCCGCCGCTCTCCTGGCACGCCTCGGACCAGTTTCGCCACCACCTTTTCCCGCCCTCCAGTAGCCTCCGGGACAACCCGGCGGACACGGAGAATCAGGCGTTGAATACCTTGTCACAACCCTCCGATCCGCTACCCGTACGCACGCGGTCCGCGGACCGCGCCTCCGGGCGTGCAGCGCTGACCGGTTCGGGACCGCCGCTCGCAGGGGCGGATGTGCCCGATGGACTTCGACAGGCGCATCCTCGTCCCGGTCGGTCCGGACGCCTGGCGCTGGCGCACTTTCGACAGCGCGCACCGTGGCGGTCGCGGCCCGGACGGCCACCTCGCTCGTCCGCCTACGGTGGAGGCGTTCCCGAACCGGTCCATCCGTTGCACTGCCACGCTCTGCCATGGGATCAACTCGCCGAGGCGAAGCCCGATCAGGAACGCCAATTCGCCGTTGCCCTCCCGGCCACCGTGGGCCGGACCGTGCTGGTGGGCGATCCGTGTCTGGACCGGTTGCACACGGACCTGCATTGGCGGGAACGCTACCGCTCCTCTCGGAGTCGAGCCTGGTCAGCAGTTGGTCCTCCTCCCCTGCACCTGGCATCCCGGCTCGCTGATCGGCCGCTGCCCCGACCTTCCCGACCGGCTGTTGGCGGAACTCCCTGCGGACGAGTACCGGCTCACCCTGGTGCTGCATCTGAATGTCTGGTCCGGTCACAGAGCCTGGCAGGTACAGGTGGCGCAGCGTGCGGCGCTGGCTGCCGGTGTCCTGTTGATCGATCCGGCGGAGGGCTGGCAGCAGGCGCTGACCGCTTCCGACGTGGTGATCGGTGACCACGGTTCGACGACCCTCCACGGAACCGCGCTCGGCAAGCCCGTCTTGCTGGAAGCCTTCGGAGAGGCGGCCGTGCCTGGTGCGGCCGGACACCCGCTCCATCGGTCCGTGCCCCTGCTCGACCGGTCCGCACCGATGCGTCCGCAGATCGACGAGGTGCTCTCCGAGCACCGCCCCCAACTGCTCGCAACCGTCACCGGCCGCGCTTCCACGGAGCAGGAGCCAGCCTTTCCGAGGCTTCGCCACCTGCTGTACCAGTTGCTGGAACTGGATCCACCCCCTGGGCCGAGCGGGCGGCCGAGGATCTTCCCGCCCGTGCCTGGGGACGATGCGGGCCCCGCCACCTCTTTCTACGTGGAGACGGTTCTCACTGCCTCCGACGCCCCGTCCTTCCGCGTATCGGTGCGCCGCTACCCGGCACCGGTGAGCGAGCCCGGCGAGGAGAGCGACAGCGTGCTCCGACATCTCGCGAGCGGTGCCGAGGAGCCTGACACGCATCTGACCGACAGCGCCTCCGTCCTGCTCTGTCGGCGTCCGTCCGCCTCGTCCGACGCGACTCATCGCCGGATCGCCGAACTCCGCGTCCACTACACCGCTCTCCTGGTCGTCGTGCCACTGCCCGACGGCGTCCTCGTCGACCTGCGGAACGGACCTCGGTTCGCGGTTCGCCCCGCCGCCGACCGGGCGCTGCTGGCGCCCGGGCCTGCTGCCGCCGCGTTCTACAGCACGCTGCGGGTCAAGCTCCGCCCCGAACTGCTCGATCATTCCGGCCTCCTACTGGACCTGGGCTCGCACTGCCGCGAGCTGACGATCCAGAAGGTGCCCGAGCCTTCCTGAGCCGACACCCTGATAAAGCGAAATAGCCACCAAACCAACCAACTGGATATTTTTCGGATTCCAATTGGTTGATCCTGCGGTCCACCATCAGCACGGTTTCTTGGCGAACGGGTAGTCACCAAGTTTCACCCCGAAAGTCATACCTTGATTTCCGACCCCCGCAGATTGTCGCTCCTCGGATGGAATGCCAGGTCCCGTTCGAGCGGTCGTCGCCGTTCGCTGTCTCCCTCGACGAATTCCTCGAGCTCTTCGATCGCCCCTCCGAGCGTCGCCGGGGCGGCCATCCGCCGGTCCGGCGCCAGCGCCCCGTCCTTCCCGGCCAGACCGAGGAACTCCTCGTGCGCGACACGCAGTTACCGTTCCGCCTCGGACGTCCTCGGTTCGGCGCTCTCGCGTGCCGTGGACCGCGCCGCGCGCTTCTCCGGCCCGTTCGTTGATCGTCAGCGACTCCCGGTGGGCGGCTGCCACGCGTTCCAGGTCCCGTCCGTCCCAGTGGCGTCCGGGAATTCACGGACCGAACCCGGCAGGACCGGTGCCCGGAGCCGTCCGCCAGCGCGATCGTGGTCCCCAGTTCCGCCGGCGCCCGCTCGTCCTGCTACAGGTCCAGCAGCGGTCGGGAGAGCATGCTGCGCAGGCGCCTCGGCTGCGGGTTGGTGGTCGCGGTGGACGGCACCCGCACCGAGGACGGGGACTCGCGCCGGTCGGCGAGGTAGCGGTGGTGCAGGAACAGCACAGTCAGGACCTCGGCGAGCTGCCACGCCTGGCGGTCGAAGCCGAACCGGACCGCCGCACGCAGCACCGCCATCAGGTCCGGCCGTTCGGCCTCCGGCCACCCGATCGCATCCCGGCCGGGTGCCTATGCGGCGGAGGGCGAGCGGCGCACCAGCACGTCGACTCGGTCCGCGGGCTGCTGCAGTACCTCGTCGAGTTCGAGGACGCGCAGCCGCTCGGCCCGGACGGTCAGGTCGGCGGGGGTGGTGAGTGCCAGGTAGTGGGTGGTCACGCGTGGGACGATCTGCCGCTCGGTCTCCTCCGCGTGCAGCCGTACCAGGCTGTGCAGTTGGTAGCGCCCGTCGTCGGTACGGTGGACGAGGTGCGCGTCGGCCGGTTGGGCGAGCCGTGCACGGTGCCCAACATCGTATTGCCGACCCGCGTCACCGAAGCCTCCACGTCGTCCACCACGCCGATCGCCCAACTCTCTCCGCACCGGCTCCCGGCTGCCACCGCACTGGAAACCACCCCGCTGGACGTTGAATTCGGCGGTACGGGGCAGCGGTTCGTCCTCGGCAGAGAGCAGCTTTTCGCACCCAGTTAGGCTGGGCCGCCACGATCCGCGGACCCACGGGCAGCGAAGCGCCGACTCGCCGGGGCTTGGGAACGCGCCGGGTCCGGCTGTCACTTGTGGTCGCACCCGGCCCGAACGGGGAGCACCCTCTCGGGCACCGGCCGGCTCCACGGTGGTTGCATTGGGTCGTATCCGCCTTTCCACCAGGAGTTCCACATGCCGCCTGTCTTTCCCGAAACCGTTCTGCGCACCGATCGGCTGCTGCTCCGGCCCTTCACCGCGGAGGATGCGGACGACACCAGGACCGCCTGTTCTGACGAACTGACCCAGCAGTGGCTGCCGCTGCCCTCCCCGTACACCATCGAACACGCGACGTCGTGGTGCACCGAAGTGTCCCACCGCCTGCGTACGTCCGGCGACGGCATCCACTTCGCCGTCACCGACAGCGGTTCCGGGCAACTGCTCGGGACGGTCGGGCTCAAGAAGACCGATTGGCCGGCCCGGGTGAGCGAGGTGGGCTACTGGAGCGCGCCGTGGGCCCGAGGTCGTGGTGTGACGACCGAGGCGACGCGGGCCCTCGGCGAATGGCTGCTGGGCGAGCAGGGCTTCCAGCGGCTGCAGTTGTTCGCCGCCACCAGCAACACCGCTTCCCGGCGGGTCGCCGAGAAGGCCGGGTTCCAGCAGGAGGGCATCCTCCGGAACGCGGGTTACGTCCATGCCGGCCGTGTGGACCTGCTCGTCTTCTCCCTGGTGCCCGACGACCTGGCCGGGAACTGACCCTGCCGGGAGCCGCACCGTCCGTGGCGCCGTTCCGCCGCAGTCGACCGCGGCACGTCATCGGCGCAGGACGAGGTGGCGGGCGCTGAACCAGAGGCTGATGAATCCGATGACGTTGCCCGCTGCCATCAGCTTCGCCAGGTCTCGGGCGTCCACGGGCCCGGGTATGAGGAACGCGGCGGCGAGCATCACCGCGAAGTACACGACGTTCAGCAGGAAGGCCACTCCCGCGCGGCCGATCTGTTCCAGGTAGCTGAGCAGCGCGAGGGTGCCGCCGAAGAGCACGAGGGTGGGACCGACCCAGGCGAAGTACCCGGCTGCGACGGAAGCCGCTGCTCGATCCGTGGTCAGGGCCTCGGTGATCGGCTCGCGCAGGAGGAAAGCCGCCGCCCCGAGCAGGAGGTACGGGGGGAGCGAAAGCCGCAGGACGGTGATCAAGCCGGTGTGGTTGAGGGCCCTCCGGCTCTCGCCCGGCCGCAGGGTGACCGCGATCGCCGCGCCGGAGCCGACGGCTATCGCAACGACCGTCAGCAGGCCGACGACCATCTGTCCGAGGGAGAATCCCGCGACCTCGGTAGGGCCGGCCCCGTGCAGTACCCGCAGGTAGCCGAAGGTCACTGTGGACAGCAGCAGGAAGGTGCCCGCCACCGGCGCGCCGAGGCTCAGGAGTTCGCGCGCCGCTGCCCGGTCACCGGCCAGCACGGGCCGGGCGACCTGCTTCCTCCGGAGGACGACCGCGACGGCTGCACCGACGATCACGGTGGCCGGCAGTCCTCCGATCGGCACCGCCAACACACCGAGGCGCGTGACCGCGTGGAGCACGGCGGTCCCGGTGATGGACAACGCGGTGAACAGCACTCCGAGCCAGGCAGCCGGACCGGTGTGTCCCAGGCCGCGCAGCACCCCCGCGCCGAGGTAGGGGACCAGCCCGAGCGCGCTGGTCAGAGCGAGCGCCACGATGAAGACCAGCACCGTGCGCCGGGCATCGGGGGCGACCCCGAGCGCGGTCAGGACCGGGCCGGGGGCCGCCAGCGCGACAACGGCCTGCAGGAGCAGCAGTCCCGCTCCGATGGCGAAGAAGGTCGGTACGGACCTGAGCGCGTCCCGGCTCCGTCCCTCGCGAGCGGCGATCCCAGCGGATACCTGAGTGGCCACCACCAGGCCCTCCGTCACTGCCAGTACGAGGTAGCCGACGGGTGTGTACACCGCGCGGACGTAGAGCGCTTCGGGACCGAGCCGCCCCAGGAACGCCACCGTCCATGCTTGCAGCACCAATCCGGCCACCAGCCCGAGCAGAATGGAGGCGGCGAACCGCGCGGCCGAAATTTCCAGCGGTGCGAGCGCAGGCTCCCGCCACTCGGCTGTCGCCACAGAATCCCCCGCCATGACTCCCCCTCCTGTTGCACCGACGGCCGCCCACCGAACGTCGGTGATATCGACGAGGCTGACCGTAGCGGGACATTTTTAATATTTCAACAAATGAAATTCCTCCACCCTTGCCAAGGCTTGCTCCACAGCCCTGGCCACCGGAACGATGAGGACGGCCGCTCGGCTGCCTACCGGGCGGTACCCCTCGTCCGTCCTGCCCCGCCGGCCACCAGCACCCCGGCCGCGGCGAACTCCCTTTCAGGGCACCACTCGTTGGGGGCATCCACCGGCGTGTCCCGGTGCCGCTCCCCGATCGGGTGCGTTGTGCTGGACGGCGTCCCACGCCCCTGCACGGTCGCCCGACCGGTCCTGCACGTTCAACGGAGGTATCCATGTCCACCACTGCTGTCTTCACTGTCGAGGGAATGAGCTGCGGTCACTGCGAGCGGACCGTCACCGCCGGATTGACCGCGCTGAACGGAGTCACCCACGTCACCGCCGACGCGAAGGCCGGCCGGGTGACCGTCGAATCCACCGAACCCCTCCAGGACGACCAGATCCGCTCGGCCGTCACCGACGCCGGCTTCGCACTGGTCGGCCGAGCCTGAGCCTTTGACGGGCCGCCAGTGTCGAAGTCGGCGCTGCGACCATCGACTGCCCGGACTCACTGGCTCCCTTCCCCCTTCACACCGCGGCTCGCCCTCCTACCTCCCCCGCGTTCCACTTCTGTGCTCCCTATTGCCGCCACGCGATTCGATCAATCGCCGCTGGACTCAAAACCCGCACATTCGCTCTATCGGGCGATTTTGCGTAACCCGCGCCCGGGTGGTCTCCGCATCTCAGCCGACCGCCCGGGCGCGGGCCTGTCACAGCAGTCCTTCACATGCCCGCGAAGCTCTTGCCCGAAGCGGGATTCCAGGGGCCGCGGAAACCCGGGATGCCTGTCGACGCACACAATACGGTCGGCAACTCCCTGCCCATCCAGCCGGAGAATCACCTCCCCGAATAATAATTTGCAGGCGATCCGGCAGAACTCCTACTCTTTGGCCATCGACGGCGGCTGACGAGGTCTCGCTGCTGTCCCTCCGGGTGCTCCCGGCAGGTTTCCGAGGTCTCGTAGCACCTTGTTCCGAGAGGAGTTCCGCGATGGTTCCGATAATCCGCAGCCGTTCCGTGGCGCTCCCGATCACCGGTCCTTGCGGCAGGTCCCTTCTCGCGCTGTAGGCGCGACTGACCGCCGCGATCGGGTTCGGCGCCTCCCGCTCCCTTTCTCGGAGGCACTGTGATCTTCCGTCCGATCGTCCTGCAGGAACTCAACTCCGTGCTGGCCCAGGTACGGCCCGACCCGTCCACCGCGGTCTCGGCAGACACGGTCCGCGCCCGCCTGGCCGACGGCGAGTACCGCCCCGGCTGGATCTGGGTGGCAGAACCCGGCCCTGGCCAGGCACCTCTGGCCGTCGCCATCTGGTGGGGCAGCCCCGCCGACGACCATCCGAGCAATCTGGACGCCCTGTTCGCCCGGCCCGATCCGCTGTGGGTCCTCAACGGCCCCCGTCGGAGAGCGCCATCGTCGTCCCGACCGCTCACCGATCCACGCTGTGCAATCGCGGCTGCACTGCTCACCGCCGCACACCAGGTGTTCGCCGCCGACGGGCTGGTTCCGGCGCCCGATTACCACCTCTTCCTGCCGCCCGACTGGCGTGACCGCCCAGAGGTCGCCGCATCGGTCGCTTGGCGCCGCAGGGCGGCCGAAGCCGCCGGCCTACGGCTCACCGTCGAACGACTCCGCTTCGAGCGGACGACGGACCGGCCCGTTCCCACCTTGTCGGACCGGCTGTCCTTCGCTCCGGAACCGGATGACGAAGTCTTCGTCGACCTCTTCCGCCGATCCCTGCCGAAGAGCCTGGACGTGATGTCCGTTCGCGAAGCACTGCTCGTCGGCGCGGAGACTCACGCCCGGAGCGAGGTCGCGTTCCACCACTGGGAGATGCGTGGCCGACGCTCCTGGTGGCGAATAGCTCGAACAGCAGCGGGGCAGGTGGTCGGTTTCGCCATCCCCTCGCACAACTCCGTCGTTCCGGTGGTCGGGTACCTCGGCGTCCTGCCCGAGTTCCGGGGCCGGGGTTTCGCAGCAGAGATCCTCGCCGAGAGCACCCGGATCCTGGCCACCGAAACCCGGGCCGAGGTGATCCGGGCCGAAACCGATCTCGCGAACCACCCAGCGGTCGCCGCCCTCGAGCTGGTCGGCTACCGCGACGGCACCCGCCGGTTGGTCTTCTCCGCCACCTGACCCGCCCCTCGAGAGGAGAACCTCCCATCAGGTACGACTTCCAGCACAGCACTCCACCTGCCGAGCGAACTGTCTCAGCCCACCGAGAAGGCCCCGTTGGGAGGAGGTGGCGAGTCCTCGGCCGTCGCATCCGTGATCGGTTCCACCGCCCGCTCCGGCGTTTCCGTCAACCTGGCGGGGAACGGATCGGAGGCGAGCAGTCGGGTCAGCTCGCCAGTGGGGAGTGGCACGTCGGAACCGATCAGCAACACGTTTCCGTAGCGCCGTCCCCGCAGCACCGCAGGTTCGGCCACCAGGCAGACGTGGGCGAACACAGCGGCGACCGTGGCGGTCTGGGCCTTGGCGAAAGCGAGCGGTGGGCCGTCCGCCAGGTTCGCCGCGTAGCAGCCCCCAGGGCGGAGCACGGCGGCTGCCAGCCGCACGAACTCGACACTGGTGAGGTGCGCCGGTGTCCGCGAGCCCCGAAACACGTCAGCCACCACTACGTCAACGCTGGCGGGCGCCACGGCTGCGAGCGCGGCGCGGGCGTCCCCCACCGTCACGTCGATGCCGGAGGGCAAAGGGAGGTGCTCGGCGACGAACTCGGTCAGCGGGCCGTCCAGTTCGACCACCTGCTGCCGCGATCCCGGCCGGCTCTCAGTCAGGTAGCGGGGCAGGGTGAGCCCACCACCGCCCAGGTGCAGCACCTCCAACGGCTCGCCGGGGTGCGCGACCACGTCCAGCAGGTGTGCGATCCGTTGCACGTACTCGAACTCGAGGTGTGTCGGGTCCTGGAGGTCGACGTACGACTGCGGAGTTCCGTCGAGGGTGAGCAGCCAGCCGCCGTCGTGGTCGATGTCGGGCATCAACTTGGCGGTTCCCAGCGCCACCTGGCGCTCCACCGGTCGCGGTTCCGCCCCGTCGGCAGCGATGCCGCTCATCGGGCCGACCTCCGTGGGGTGACGGGGCGAAGAACGATCGACGAAGGGACAGCCATGCGGGCAGCTTAGGCCCCACCAGGGCAGTCTTCCCAAACGAAGGCAGCTACTGACCGGTATGGTCGCTGAGGTGGTACCGCCCGGGGTGGGCCCGGGCGGCGCGGCGGAACGGGAAAAACGGGAAATGGGCGTGACTGGCGTGGAATTCCGTGAAGACATCCTCGGCGCCCCGTACGAGGCGGCGGAGCTTCCGCTGCTCCCGGACGAGGAGGGAGAGGTCAGCGCGACCCTGGTCCGTCGGCTGGTCGAAGGGTCCCGTCGGGCCGTGCTGTACCTGCACGGCTACAACGACTACTTCTTCCAGACCCACCTGGCGGACCACTTCACGGCTGCGGGTTTCTCCTTCTACGCGTTGGACCTCCGCAAGTACGGCAGGTCGCTCCGTCCGCACCACTCCCCCAACTTCGTCAAGGACCTCGCCGCGTACGACGAGGAGTTGGACGAGGCGGTCCGGATCATCCGGGAGCTCGACGGCCACACCCGGCTCCTGGTGAACGGACACTCGACGGGCGGGCTGGTGGCTGCCCTGTGGGCCGCCCGTCGGGCCGGACGAGGGTTGGTGGACGGCCTGTTCCTCAACAGTCCGTTCCTCTCGATGCCCGCGGCCCCGGCTGTGCGGGCCCTCGGCGCTCCTGCTCTCGACGCCATCGGGCGGGCCGCACCCACGCGGAGGCTGCCCGCACCGCTGAACCCGCACTACGTCCACAGCCTCCACCGGAGCCACCGCGGCAGTTGGGAGTTCGACCTGGCCCTGAAACCGGCCGAGGGTTTCCCGCTCTTCGCGGGGTGGCTGGCGGCGATCCAGCGCGGCCACCGGCAGGTACGCCGCGGGCTCCCGATCGACTGCCCGGTCCTGCTGATGGCCTCGACCGCCTCCACCGTCACCAACCGGTGGGACCCGGCCCTGACACGCACCGACGCGGTGCTGCGTGCCGATGACATCGCCGCGCTCGCACCGCGGCTCGGGCGCCACGTCACCACCGTCCGGATCGAGGGAGGCCTGCACGACCTGGTTCTGTCTGCCGACCCGGTGCGGGCCGAGGTGTTCGCCGAGCTGGACCGCTGGACGACTGCGTACTTCCCCGCTTCCTGACGCCCGTCCGAAGGCCCCGGTGCGGGCGGAAGGAACGAGGCCCGGCGGTCCGGGCCCGCGCATGCTCAGGGTTCGAGCCGGTGACGTTTTCGACGGCTGCCCGGCAGGTCGGGGCTCCCCGCGGTGCCCCGGAGGACTGACACCACGCCGAGTCCGGCAGCGCTGACGGGCACGGCGAGCAGGGCACCGATGATTCCGGCGATCCCGGACCCGGCCACCACCGCGATCATGATGGTGGCCGGGTGGAGCTCGACGGTCCGGCTCTGGATGAGGGGTTGCAGGATGTTCCCCTCGATCGCCTGCACCGCCAACACCACCCCGAGGGCCCACAGGGCAGTACCCAGTCCGCCGTTCGCGAGGGCCACCAGGACGGCCACCGTTCCCGAGAGGAAGGCACCGACGAAAGGGATGTAAGCACCCATGAAGACGAGCGCGCCGAGCCCGGCCGCACCGGGGACGCCCAGGACCAGCAGCCCGATGGAGATGAACGTGGCATCGATCAGCGCGATCAAGGTGGTGCCCCGCATGAAGCCCGCCATCGCGGTGAACGCCTGCTGACCGCAGGCGATCACCGTCTCGGAGTGCCGACCGGGAATCAGTTCGCGCATCGCGTCGCCGAAGCGGTGCCCGTCCCGGAGGAAGAAGAAGACCAGCGCAAGGGAGAGCACCCCTCCGGTCAGCAGTTGGGTGACCAGTCCCAGCCCGGAGAGGACGCCGTTGGCGAGTGAGTCCACCAGGGTGCTCCCGGAGCCGGAGCTCTCCTTCAGCGCGTACTGGATCTTGTCTCCGAACGGGCCCAGCCAGGAGGCGATGCGGTCGCCCGCCTGCTGGAGCCCCGAAGCGATCTGCGGTGCGCTGTTCACCAGGGAATTGACCAGCAGTGCGATCCCGCCCGTGACCGCCAGCACCAGGATCGTGCAGGTCAGCCCGGCTGCAGCCCCCCGTCTGACACCACGGTGCACCAGCCAGGGCATCACTGGATACAGCAGGGCCGTGGCCAGGAGCGCGATCACCATCGGGATCGTCGCAGCCCGCAGTTCCACCACCACGAAGACGGCGAACGCAGCCACGGTGATGAAGAGGATCACCGCGGCCGACCAGGCCGCGGCCGACCTGACCGACACCGGGAGCAGTTGGGACGGCCGCCGGTCGTCCAGGTCCGTGCCGGTCGCACTCGTCACGGCGACCGCGCCCGACGCGCCACCGCCTCCCGAGAAGGGATCCCCACTTGATGTTCCTGGCAGCCCTGTTCCGGCTCCTCTTCCGGTTCCTTCTCCGGCTCCACCCCTCGAAGGTGTGGCCGGGTCCGAACGGTCGCCCCGGTCCTGCGGATTCGGGGAGTCCTCTGCCGTCACCGCCACCTCCGCAGCCGACACACCGTCATGATCGGCTTATTCCAACAGATGACGGCCCGGACGACAGGGAAAGGCGGCAGGCGTGGCGTGGCGCCCGGGTGGACCGTCCCGCTCCCAGTGGGTCAGGCCCGGTGCTGGTCGATCGTCCGGCGCAGCAGCGCGATGCGGTTGGAGGTCAACGAGTCCACCCCGAGGGCGAGCATCCGCCGCATGGTGCGGCGCAGGTCCACGGTCCAGGTCGCCAGGCCCATCCCGGCGTCGTGGACGGCGGCCACCAGTCGTTCGTCGACCAGGCCGAAGGGCGGGTTGAGATAGCTGGGGCGCAGTTCGGCGAGCAACCGCTGCTTGGGCAGTTGGAGGCGGTTCCACGTCAGGGAGATCTCCGCCTCGGGAGCCAGTTCGCGCACCGCGAGCATGGCGGCGACCGACCCGCAGAAGGCGACCCGGTCCGCCGCCCCGAGATCGCTGACGACCTGCCAGGTGGCGGCAGCGGGGCGGGCCTCGTCCAGGTCGATCATCAGTTGCGCGCCGTCCGTGGCGGCAACGACCTGCAGGGTCTCGGCGAGGGTGGGGATCCGGAGTCCGGGGGTGGCCACTTCCTCCAACTGGTCGAGCGCCACGCGGTCGATCCGACGCTGGTCGTTCCACAGGCGTTCGAGGGTGTGGTCGTGCAGCAGCACGGGCACCCCGTCCCGGGTGAGCTGGACGTCGACCTCGACGGCGTCGGCTCCTGCAGCGAGAGCCGCGCTGACCGCCGGCAGGGTGTTCTCGCGGTGCAGGTACGGGTCACCACGGTGGGCAACGGCGCGCACGCGGCTCTTCAACGGAATCGTCCTCTCGCACGGTCGGGATACTCACAGCACGGGCCGCCTCACCACCGCTCGGCCGCAGACCCCCGCATCCTAGGCGGCGACGGTCCACCTCCCGCTCCCGGCCGCCGCTACCGCCCGGGCGGCCGGACAGCGGAGCCGGTCCAGGACGGTCCGGGACCGGCTCTGGGTCTGGTTCTGGGACCGGAACCGGGACCGGAGGCAGGGCGAGGAGGGTGCGGCCGGGCCCGGACTCAGCGCCGCTCGACCACGACGTTGGTCGACTTGATCACTGCAGTGGCGGGCGCCCCGGGGACGAGGCCGAGTTCCTCCGCCGAGTCACGGCTGATCAGGGAGACCACCCGGAACGGACCGGCCTGGATCTCCACCTGCGCAGCGACGTCCCCCAGGACGACTGCGGTCACGATCCCGGGGAACCTGTTCCGGGCCGACGAGCGCCCTTCCACTTCGCTGTTCTCCGGACGGGCCAACTCCCGGGCGAACGCCGCGAGTTCCGCCCCGGCGATGATCCGGTGGCCGTGCTCGTCGCGCATCGCCGGCAGTCGACCCGCGTCCACCCACCGCCGCATGGTGTCGGCGCTCACCCCGAGCATCGAGGCAGCCTCACCGATGCGGTACGGGTGGACGGGCCGGTCGGACATGACCATCGATGCGGCTCCCGGACGATTCAAGAACGAACTGGCGGACCCCGCCATCCTGCCGTACCGACGCCCGTCCCCGTGCACACCCCACCACCGCCCACCCGGCAGCCGCCCGCTCGGGAACCACCCGCTCAGGAACCGCCTGCACGGGGAGCGGACCGCCACCGCGCCGGAACGCACCGCCCGACGACGGAGCGGATGGGGCACAGCGGCCTGGCTCCGAGGGACGGGGCGGCGGTTCGGCCCGGCGGGCGGGGCATCGACGGCAGCGCTCGGTACGGTGCGCCGCGGGTCGTACCGTCAGTCCCCGCCGAACAGTTCCCGCCGCGCCGCGTCCCCAGCGGTCAGCACCGCACCGGCCAGAACGGCGCCGCCGCCCGCGGTGCCGGCCCGCACTTCGGTGGCGAGCGGGGAGATCCGGGAGAGGTGCCGTTCGACCCGGTCCGCCAGTTCCGGTCCTCCGGCCTGCCCGATCTCCCCGCCCAGCACCACACAGCCCGGGTCGAGCACGACGCAGATCGCGGAGGCTCCGACGGCGATCCGTTGCGCCAGTTCGTCCAGGAAGTCGTCGGCACCGGTCTCGACGGCCCGGCGTACCACGGCCGCGGCCGCGGGTTCCTGCTCCTCGGCCGCACCGGCGCCCCCGGCTGTGGCACCGCCCACCCCGCCCCCCATGCCGGGCCCGGTCGCGAGCCCGTGGCGGGCGGCGAGCTCGCAGATCGCGGCGCTCGACACCATGGAGTGGAAGCCCCCGTCGCACTTCTTGGAGTCGGGGAGTCCGACGGTCCCTGGCACGGGCAGGAAACCGATCTCGCCGGTGCCGCCGGAGGCGCCGCGACGCAGGCGTCCGTCGAGCACCACGGAGGCGCCCACGCCGTGCCCGAGCCAGATCAGCGCGAAGTCCCGCCGCCCCTGGGCCGCGCCGATGCGGTGCTCGGCGATCCCGGCCAGGTTCACCTCGTTCTCCAGGATCACCTCGGTTCCGGGGCGCGACCGCAGGGCAGCCAACAGCTTGGCGTGCCACTCGGGCAGCTTGCCGGAGTTGTTGAGCATGCCCGTCACCGGGTCGACCAGGCCCGGCGCACCGACGGCCACGGTGTGCAGTTCCTTCGCCCCGGCCTCGGCCGCGGTGGCGAGCAGCGTCTCGACGGTCCGCTCCACCAGCAGGTCGCCGTCCACCGCCCCGGCCCCGGCACCCGCCTTGGCGCTCGTCACGCCCCCCGCCTCGACCCCCGCCCCCGTCCCCGTACCCGCTCCGGCACCCGCCCCCGCGCCGGGGGCGAAGGCGGCGATGGTGGCCGTGCCGAGCGTCCGGCCGGTCAGGTCCGCGACCACCAGGCTGACGCCGGTGGCCCGGATGTCGATCCCGGCGAGGTGGGCGCGGTCGGCGACCAGTCCGTACAGACGGGCGTTGGGGCCGCGGCGCAGTGCGGCGCTCTCGCCCGCGTGGGCGACCAGACCGCTGCGCTGGAGCCGCTCCAGCAGGTCGGCGACGGTGGGCCGGGACAGTCCGGTCAGTGTGCGCAGGTCGGACGCGGTGAGCGGGCCCCGTTCGAGCAGCAGGTCGAGGGCAAGCCGGTCGTTGATGGCCCGGGCGGTGCTCGGCGTGGCGGTGCGAGCGGTCGTCATGAGCCTGCATCCTTCCAGAGGTTTCTAACAGGCAGGGTACCTGATAGTTTATTGCCATCCGACCGACCCAAGGGGGAGCCCAGCATGGGCGAGACTCTCAAGGACGTCCAGCGCGCGAGGATGAGCGTGGCGCTGGTGTTCGCCGTTCACGGCGCCGTCACCGGCACCTTCGTCAGCCGCATCCCGTGGATCAAGGACCACCTGGAGCTGAGCCCGGGCCAGCTCGGTCTCGCCCTGGTGTTCCCCGCCATCGGGGCGTCGGTGGCGATGCCGCTGGCCGGCCGGATCGTGCACCGCCTGGGTGCCCGGGCGGCGCTGCAGGGCCTGCTGACGCTGTGGTGCCTGTCGCTGGCGCTGCCCGCGCTCTCCCCCCACCTGGTGGTGTTCTGCCTGGCGCTGTTCCTCTACGGCGCCACGGCGGGCATGTCGGACGTCGCGATGAACGCGCAGGGCGTCGAGGTGGAGGAGCGGCTCGGCCGGTCGATCATGTCCGGTCTGCACGGCATGTGGAGCGTCGGCGGTCTGGTGGCCTCCGCCTTCGGTGTCCTGGCGGCCCATCAGCACGTGGACGCCCGCGTCCAGTACGCGGTGACCGCCGCGATCCTGGTGGTGCTCGCCCAGGTGGTCTCCCGCGGGGTGCTGGACGTCCGGCCGACCGCTGGCGAGGAGGCCCCGCCGCGGTTCGCCCTCCCGCCGAAGGAGGCGCTGGTCATCGGCCTGGTCGGGTTCTGCGCGGTGTTCGCCGAGGGCGCCTCGATGGACTGGAGCGGGGTCTACCTCCGTGACATCACCGGCGCCTCCTCCTCCGTCGCCGCCGCCTGCTTCACCGCCTTCGCCGCGACCATGGCCGCGGCCCGCCTGGCCGGTGACGCGGTCGTCCGTCGGCTCGGTCCGGTGCGCGCCGTCCGGCTGAGCGGCGTGGTCGCCACCACCGGCGGCCTGCTGGTGGTGTTCGCGAGCAGCCCGTACGTGGCCATCCCGGGCTTCGCCCTGATCGGCATCGGCATCGCCGTGGTCGTCCCGCTCGCGTTCGCCGCCGCGGGCCGGGCGGGCAGCAACCCGAGCCAGTCCATCGCCGGTGTCGCCACCATCACCTACACCTCCGGGCTGGTGGCCCCGGCCGTGGTCGGTGGCATCGCCCAGGCCAGTTCGCTGACCGTCTCCTTCATCGCGGTCACGCTGCTGGCCGCCGCCCTGATCCCCTCCGCGACGGCGATGCGGCACCGCAAGTCGGTCGACGTCCCCGTCGCGTCCTCCGGCTCCCTGGAGCCGACCCACTGACGGACGGCCGGACAATGGGCGGACGGACGTCCGTCGAGGGGCGCGGGAAATCCATTCCCGCGCCCCTCGGCACGTTCCGCTCCCGGTAGGGTTCCGCCCCCGGTGCGCCCCGCGCCACCTCCCGCCCCGCGCCGCCCCGATCCCCCGCGCCACCCCCCGCCCCGTGCCACCGCGCCGCCCCGTGCCACCGCGCCGCCCGTACCACCGCCCCGAGGCATCAGCGGCACAGCACTCCGGGAGGGGCGCCGACCCCGGTGGTCTGCGCTTCCGTCCCGCCGTGCGATGCTCCTGAGCATGGATTCCGCTTTGCGCAACCCGATCGGTGCCCACGTTCCCGTCGCCGGAAAAGGGCTGGCGGGCACGGGGCTGGCCTACGCCGAGAAGGTCGGGGCGGAGGCGGTGCAGGTGTTCGTCGCCAATCCGCGCGGGTGGGCCACTCCGGTCGGGAACCCCGCGCACGACCTGGCCTTCCGGACGGCCTGCGCCGAGCGGGGCGTCCCGGCGTACGTGCACGCGCCGTACCTGATCAATTTCGGCTCGGACTCGGCCGCGACCCGGGAGCGCTCCGCCGAATCGCTGACGCACTCGCTGCACCGCTCGGCCGCGATCGGCGCCCTGGGAACGGTCGTGCACACCGGGTCCGCGCTCTGCGGAACCCGCACGGAGGCGCTCGCCCGGGTCCGCGAGCAGGTGCTGCCGATCCTGGACGGCCTCGACCGGTACGGAACCGACGCCCCGTGGTTGCTGCTGGAGCCGACCGCGGGCCAGGGCAGTTCGCTCTGCTCCCGGATGGACGACCTCGCCGCCTTCCTGGAGGCACTCGACCACCACCCGCTGGTCGGCGTCTGCCTGGACACCTGCCACGCCTTCGCCGCCGGGCACGACCTGGCCGCACCGGGCGGGATCGGGGAGCTCTTCGACGCCCTGCACCGGGCGGTCGGCCCCGGCCGGCTGCGGCTGATCCACGCCAACGACTCGCAGGACGTCGCGGGTGCCCGCAAGGACCGCCACGAGAACATCGGCGCGGGCCACATCGGCGCGGCCGCGTTCGAGGCGCTGCTCGCGCACCCGGCCACCGCGGGCGTCCCGCTGATCATCGAGACGCCGGACGGCCGCCACGACCCCGCCCGGGTCGAGGGCGCCCGTCAGGCCGCCGACATCGCCCTGCTCAAGCGGTTGCGCCGCCCCGCCCCCGAAACGCCCTCCTCGTAGCCGCCCAGCGCCGGTTAAGCTCCCCGGGTGTCTGCCCCACAGCCGATAGGCGCGTCCGCCTCCGCCTCCGCCGGCATCGATGCCGCCGATGGCATCGATGCCACTGAGGCCGCCGATGCCACCGATGCCTCCAGCGCCACCGAGCCCGCCGTGGGGCCGACCCGGGCCCCTGCCTCGGCCCCACCCCTGCACCGCCCGCACCGCGGGGCGCTGCTGCGCCTCGGCGCGCTGCTCGTGCTGCTCGCCGCGGCCGCGGCCTCGCTGCTGCTGTGGGACCCGTCCGCCGTCCTGTCGGCCGCCTCGGGTCCGTGGCGGATACCGGTCGCGCTCTCGGTGTACGCCTTCGGTTCGGTGGCCTTCCTACCCCGTCCGGCGCTGAACGCGGGCATGGGGGCGCTCTTCGGTTCGCTGTGGGGCGTCCCGCTGGCGGTCGCCGGAACGGCGGTCGGCGCGGCGGCGGCGTTCGCGCTCGGGCGCTGGCTGGGGCGCGAGGCGCTGCGGCCGCTGGTGCGCGGCAAGGTGCTGACGGAGATCGACCGGCGGCTGTCCGAACAGGGCTTCCGCAGCGTGCTGCTGGTGCGGCTGTTCCCGGGCGCGCCGTTCCAGGCCGGCAACCTGGCGTGCGCGTTCTCGGGCGTGCGGTTCTGGCCGTACCTGGCGGGCACCGTCCTCGGCGTGGTGCCGACCACCACCGCGTACGTGGTCGCGGGGGCGAGCGCGAGTTCGCCCACCTCGCCGGCCTTCCTGGTCTCCGCCGCGGTGATCGCCGCGATGTGCGTGTTCAGCGCCGTCTCGCTGTGGCGCGCCCGCCCGGGCCGCTCCGGCTGACGCCCGCCGCTAGCGTTCCACGGCGGGCGACCACTCACCGAGCGACCACAGCACCGCCGTGTTGGCGACCATCACGGCGCCGAGCCCGAGCGCCCACCCGGGGTGTCCGCCGAACGCCAGCAGGGCGACCGAGCCTCCCCAGATCAGCAGTTGGACCCCGTACCAGAGCGCCGCCGAGTTCCGGACCGGCCGCCGGGGTGCCGCGTAGCGGCCCCAGAGCACGACCGCGAGCGCGACCAGCACCAGGGCGATCAGCACCCGCAGCACGACCGGGCCGTCCGGCCACGCCCCGTACCCGCCGACCGCCAGGGCCACCAGCGAGGCCAGTTCCAGCAGCAGCCGCAGCAGCAACTGGGTCCCCGTCATCACCTTGCGCACGACCGCACCCGCCCGTTCCCCCGCCACACCAGCCGATGATCCGCTCTTCCTACCACGCCGAGGGCCGCGCCCGAACCCCCTGCGCCGGTCCGCCCGGCCCCGGCCACCGAGCGGGCGGGCCGGCGGTCCGGCGGGCCGGAAAACGGCTCGCCCGCCACGACCGACCTGCCCCACCATGTCCGCATGACGAACACGAGCCCGGCCACCGCCCGCACCAGCCCGCCCTTCGCCGCCGACGAGGCGACCATGCTCGGCGCCTGGCTGGACTTCCACCGCGCCACGCTCGCCCTCAAGTGCGAGGGCCTGAGCGTCGAGCAACTCCGGGAGCGGGCCTGTCCGCCGTCCTCGCTCTCCCTGCTCGGGCTGGTGCGGCACATGGCGGAGGTGGAGCGCCACTGGTTCCGCCAGGTGCTGTCCGGCCAGACCCTGGACCCGTCCGGCCGCTACTGGACGGAGGAGTTCCCGGACGGCGACTTCGACCTGGTGGACGGGGCCGACCCGGCCGTCGACACGGCGGTCTGGCAGGAGGAGGTGGCGTTCGCCCGCTCCGCCGTCCGGGGCGTGTCGCTGGACACGGTCGGCGCGAACCGCTGGCACGACAACGAGGTGACGCTCCGTTGGATCCTGGTGCACATGATCGAGGAGTACGCCCGCCACAACGGGCACGCCGACCTGCTCCGGGAACGGATCGACGGCTCCACCGGCGAGTGACCCGGGCGCCCCGAACCCGGACGGCCCGACCCCACAGACCCCGAACCCCGGCGCGCCCGACCCCGCAGCCCCCGGATCCCGGCGCGCCCGCCCCTTGCCGCGCGCCCCGCGGCCGCGACCCGCCACCCCGGGACGCAGCCGTTACATGATTGTTGACAGTGAGTCAACTAGCTTCCGGGTACCACCGATAGGGTCGTCGCACGCAACCGTTCGCCGGGCGGTCACGTCATTGCGGGTATCCGGACAACCACGGTTGTTCTCCCGCGCCACAACCCGTCCGGTGGGTGCAAGCGGGCACATCTGCGGTGATCAGTGCGATACTCGGACAGTTCCAACAAGTGGATGACGTGTCAAAACGACCCGTCGTCCCCCGGGGGACGAGTACGGAACGAGACAGGGAGGCGCGGCTAATGGGAGCACTTCGCGACGAGCACCACAACGGGTGGCTGATGCCTTCCGGCAACTACCCGGCCGCGATGTACGAGGAACCCTGGGAGGGCGAGGAGACGCTGCCGAGCGTCCAGACCGGCCCCTCCAAGATCGTCTCGCTCCGTCCGACCGGCTTCGAGGCCGCCCGCACCGTCGGCGAGCACATCCGCGCCTCCGTCCCGGTGGTCATGGACCTCACCGAGATGGACGACGCCGAGGCCAAGCGGATGGTCGACTTCGCCTCCGGCCTGATCTTCGGCACCCGCGGCGGCATCGAGCGGATCGCCCGCCGGGTGTTCCTGCTCACCCCGGCCGACGTCGAGGTGACGGTCATCGACCGCCCGCTCGACGACTCGGGCTTCTACAACCAGAGCTGACGTCCCGCCCACCGTCCCACCCCCGCACGACCAAGGACCCCGCGCCCCGCGCGGGGTCCTTCGGCATGCCCGGAGCCACTCCGCAGCCACCCCGCGCCGTCCGGGAACACCCACCCCGACCACCCCACCAGCTGAGACGTGCACCGAAATTTTGAGACATGAATGTCTCAGCTGCGCTACCCTGGTCTCATGGCAACCGACCGCGACTCCGTCCTGGAGGCAGCCGTGGGCATCCTGTCCCGGCGCCCCACGGCTCATCTCGACGAGATCGCCCGCGCCGCCGGCATCAGCCGCGCCACGCTGCACCGGATCTTCCCGGGCCGTGAGGCGCTGATCCTGGAGGTGGGCGCCCTCGGCCTGCGCCGCTTCTCCGCCGCGCTCGACACCGCGCGGGTGGAGGAGGGCAACGCCGAGGCCGCGCTGCGCCGGCTGGTGGACGCGGTGGTGCCGGATGCCGCGCTGTGCGCCTTCCTCGCCGGGGAGAACCAGCTGTACGACCACGAGGAGATCAACGACCTCTGGGAGCTCCAGGACGCCCGGGTCCGCGCGCTGTTCCTGCGCGGGCAGCAGGAGGGGGTGTTCCGGATCGAGCTCTCGGCCGCCTGGCTGAGCGAGGCGTTCTTCGACCTGGTGGCCGGCATCGGCTGTGCCGTGCAGGAGGGCCGACTCGCACCCCGCGAAAGCGCGTTCTCGCTCGCCGAGCTGTTCCTCGGCGGTGCTCTACGGAGATCTGATACCCCATGAGTTCCACCCCCGTCGTCGTCCGGTCCGTTCACCGCTGGGCCGGTCTCGGCGTCCTCGTGCTCGCCGTCACCCTGGTGGCGGTGGACGCGACGGTGCTCTCCCTCGCCATCCCCTCGATCACCGAGACCCTCCGCCCGTCCGGCACCCAGTTGCTCTGGATCGGCGACGTCTACTCCTTCGTGCTGGCCGGCCTGCTGGTGTCGATGGGCGCGCTCAGCGACCGGCTGGGCCGCAAGCGGGTGCTGCTGGCGGGTTCGGCCGCGTTCGGCGCGGCCTCGCTGCTGGCGGCGTACGCGCCGGGCCCGGGGTGGCTGGTCGTGGCCCGGGCGCTGCTGGGCGTGGCGGGCGCGACGATCATGCCGTCCACGCTGTCGCTGATCCGCACGCTGTTCCCGGACGCGAAGGAGCGGGCCACCGCGATCGGCGTCTGGGGCGCGGGCGCGGCGGCCGGTGCGGCGCTGGGTCCGCTGGTGGGCGGCGTGCTGCTGGAGCACTTCTGGTGGGGATCGGTGTTCCTGCTGAACCTGCCGGTGATGGTGCTGCTGCTGGTGCTCGGGGCCTGGCTGCTGCCGGAGTCCCGCGATCCGCGCCCGGGCCGGTGGGACGTGCTGAGCGTGCTGCTGTCGATGGCCGGCGTGATCGGCGTGGTGTACGGCATCAAGGAGTTCGCCGTGCACGGTCTGGAGCGGTGGACGACCCCGCTGGTGTTCGCGCTGGGCGCGGCCGCGCTGGCGGTGTTCGTGCGGCGCCAGCTGCGCCTGGAGACGCCGCTGCTGGACGTCCGGCTGTTCCGGGACGCGCGGTTCACCGCGGCGGTGGTGTCCTCGCTGATTTGTCTGATCGGCCTGTCCGGCGTGATCTTCTTCATGTCGCAGTACCTGCAGCTGGTCCGCGGCTACTCCCCGCTGCACGCGGGCTTCGCCGAGATGCCGGCCTTCGTCGGCTCGGTGGCGGGCGGTCTGCTCACGGCCCGGCTGGTGCGGCGCGCGGGGGCCCGCCGGGTGCTGACGGCGAGCCTGTTCGTGATGGGCCTGGGCATCGGCGTGCTGGGTTTCGTCCGGGTGGACAGCGCCTACCTGCTGCTCGGCTCGTCCTTCCTGGCGCTGGGCACCGCCGAGGGCGTGGTGTACACGCTCTCCTCGGACCTGGTGCTGGGGGCCGCCCCGGCCACCAAGGCGGGTGCCGCCTCGGCGGTGTCGGAGACGGCGTACGAGTTGGGCGCGGCGCTGGGCATCGCCCTGGTCGGCTCGATCGTGACGGCCCTGTACACGGGGTCGCTGTCCGTCCCGGCGGGTGTCGACCCGGCGCTCGCGGAGCAGGCGGCCCAGTCGCTGGGCGGCGCCCGGGAGTCCGCGGCCGCCCTCCCGGCGGGCCCGGCCGGGGAGTTGCTCGCCGCTGCGAACGACGCCTTCGTGCACGGCGTCACGGTCGCGGCCTGGGTCTCGGCGGTCCTGCTGCTGGCGGCCGCCGCCCTGGCCCACCACCTGCTGCGCCACCGGCCCGCCCCGACCGCCACCACGCCCGCCCCTGCCACCGCCACTGCCGCGACACCGGCCAAGGAGCACGCCCGCCACTGATCCCCCGCCCGGTACGCCACCGACCGGTCGGTGCCCTGCCGGGTCCGCCCCTCGGACCGGGCGCTCCGCGCCCCGCCCGGGCACCGCGCCCCGCCCGGGCACCGCTCCCCCGCGCCGTCCCCCTCCCGTCGTCCCGCCACCGGCCCCCTCTGCGGCGGTCACCCCGGCGGCCCGCCCCCCGCCGTCCGGATCTGGCCGTCCGGATCTGGCCGTCCGCGCCGCCGATCTGACGGCCCGTCCGGCTCCCCCAATGGCGCAGCGCCGCTGGCCCCGGGTGGCGCGGGGCTCCGACGATGGGGGCGTAGGACGGAGGCGGACGTCCGGTGCCGCATGTCCGGGGGCGGGCCGTGGGGCCCGCCGGAACGACCGCGGCGTGCACGGGCCCGGCGCGGTTCTGAGCGAAAGGGTGCATCGCGATGCGAGACGCGGAGCGGAACGGTTCGGGCCGGGGGCTGGTCCGGCAGGGTCCGGTGGGGCCGCCGCGGCGCCCGGAGCGGCGCCCGGAGCGGCGCGGCCTGCGGGTGTCGCTGGCGGTGGCCGGTGCGGTCGCCGGGATCACGGTGGTCGCGGCCTGCGGCGGCAGCTCGGGCGAGAACCCGGTGCAGGCGGCGATGTCGACGTTCACGGTCGGGCCGCCGGAGACGGCGAGCTTCTCCGGGGAGCCCCCGTCCGCCTTCGCGTCCGCGCACGAGTCGGCGCTGGCCTCGGTGTCGGCGGCGCAGGCGTCGGCCTCGGAGCGCGCCGCCTCCTTCGAGGCTTCGGTGAACGCCCAGCTGGGGGCCGCCCGGGCGCGGGCCGCGGAGGTGCTGGCGAACGTCCCGGATTCGGGCAACGCCTCGTCGGACGTGACGCTGACCGGGGTGCCGAACGCGACCGCGGGCGACCTGAACGCGGCGATCGTCACGATCACCAACAGCACGCTGGACACCCGCTCCTACGCGGTCCAGGTCGACTTCACTGATCACAGCGGCAAGAGCGTGGACAGTCAGGCGGTCGGCGTGGAGAACCTGGCAGCGGGCGCGACCGCCAACCCGGTGGTGTTCAGCAAGGTGCGGGACCAGAACCTGATCCCGGTGGTGGTGCGGGCCTACCGCTACTGACCCGTTCCGCGCCGAGGCGCCCGCCCGCTCAGCAGGTACCGAGCGTGCGGGCGCCTCCGTGTCGCGGTCCTTCCGCCGCGGGGCGGGCGTTCAGTTGACGGACCGGAGGATGACGTCCTCGTAGTCCCAGGCCGGGTCGTCCGCCTCCTGCGGCCGTTCCCCCGCGTCCTGCGGCCACTCCCCCGCGGCCGCCGCCCCCTCCGCTCCCACCACGGCGTCAGCAGCGGCATCGGCAGCGGCGACATCGGCAGCGACATCGGCGAACACGTCCGCGAGGTCGGTGCGGCCGGTGGCGGTGAGGTGCAGTCCGGTGGTCCGGAGTTCGGTCTGTTCGGCGGTTCGTCCACTCTGCATGTCCATGGGTCCATAGTGGTTCGGCTCGCGGACGGGGGCCCGGTGCCCGGCCGCACAGCCCCCCGATCGGGTGTACGGGTGGTACCTGCCCCCCGTTCCGGCGCGTCGCCACCCGGTCGGCGGGTGCGGGCAACCCGTGCGCACGACCCGGCTGGCCGGGGCCCGGGCGCGACCTTAGCTTCGAGGCGGCGGGCGTGCCGCATGCCGTCCGCGACCGCGACTTCCGGAAGCCGGCTGCTCTTCGATGACTGCTCTCCTCGCTCCGACGCGCCCGCTGGTCCGGGCCGCCGTCGTCCTGCTGTCCTGCACCGTCTCGGTGCCCCTCGCGCTGACCGCCGCCCCGGCGGCCGCCGCCCCCACCGGTCCGACCGTGTACCGGGTCGCGCCGGGCGCGTCCGTGCAGGCCGCCCTGGACGCGGCCGCCCCGGGGGACGTGGTGGAGCTCGCCGCGGGCCGCTACCCGGGCAGCGTGACGCTCACCACCGACGGCGTGACCCTGCGCGGCCGGGGCGCCGCCACCGTCCTGGTGCCCGACCCGGCCGACCGGAGCGCCTGCGCGCGGGCCGGCAACGGCGTGTGCGTGACCGGAAGTTCGGACGACCGGGGGGTGCCGGTGCGGACGCTGTCGGGGGCGGTGGTGGAGTCGCTGACGGTGGCGGGCTTCCCCCGCAACGGGATCGGCGCGGCCGTCACCGACCGGCTGACGGTGCGCCGGGTCGCCGTGCACGACAACGGCATGCAGGGCATCAGCGTCGAGATGTCGACCCGTACGGTGCTGACCGACAACGAGGCCCGGGACAACGGCCAGGCGGGGATCTTCGTCGCCAACTGGTACGACCGCAAGGGCGGTGCGCTGGAGACCCGGGGCACCGAGGTGTCCGAGAACCGGCTGTCCGGCAACCGGATCGGGCTGCAGCTGCGCCGGGTCCGCGGCCTGACGGTGGAGGCCAACCTGGCGTACGGGAACTGCGGCGGCGTGTTCGTGGTCGGCGACGACGGGGTGCCGCGGGCCGGGGCGCTGACCGTCCGGGACAACGTGGTGCGGGCCAACAACCGGTACTGCCCGCCCATTCCGCGGCTGGACTCCGTCCAGGGCACCGGCATCCTGCTGACCGGCACCGAGGACGTCACCGTCTCCGGCAACCAGGTCAGCGACCACTCCGGGACGTCGCCGATGTCCGGCGGCGTCGTGCTGTACCCGAGCGTGGTCGGCGCGCCCAACGCGCGGGCCACCGTCACCGGCAACGCGCTGCGCGACAACCTGCCCGCCGACCTCGCCGACCGGGATCCGCGCGGCACCGGCAACGCGTTCACCGGCAACGCCTGCCGCGCCTCCGAGCCGAGCGGCCACTGCTGACGTCCCTCCGCTCCCCTCCTTCTCCTCCTCCGACGAAAGGGCACGCCCATGACCTCCGCACCGACCAGCACCGCCGTCCGACCCGACCCGACCGTCCCCGCCGTCCCGCCCGCGATGCTGCTGCGCGAGCTGGTGTTCGGCGCCGCCTGCGCGGGCGCCGTCCGCGCCGCCGCCAGCCTGGGGCTGCCGGACGCGCTGCGGGACGAGCCCGCCACGGCCGAGCAGTTGGCCGAGCGGCTGGACGTGGAGCCGGGGCCGCTGCGGCGCCTGCTGCGTGCGCTGGCCTGCTACGAGGTGTTCGCCGAGGAGCCGGACGGCCGCTACCGGCACACCCCGCTGTCGCGCCTGCTGCGCAGCGACGAGCCGGGCAGCCTGCGCGACATCGCGCTGTGGTGCACCGAGCCGTGGACGTGGCAGTCCTGGTCCCGGCTGGACGACGCGGTGCGCACCGGGCGCAGCGTGTTCGGCGACGCCTTCGGCAAGGAGTTCTTCCAGTACCTGCACGACGACGCGCCGGAGTCCGCGGCGCTGTTCAACCGGGCGATGACCCAGTCCAGCCGCCAGTCGGCGCAGGACCTGGCGGACTTCCTGGACCTGTCGGGCGTCGCCTCGGTGGCCGACATCGGCGGCGGCCAGGGCCAGGTGGTGGCCGAGCTGCTGGAGCGCCACCCGGGGCTGCACGGCACCCTGCTGGACCTGCCGAAGGTGGTGGAGCACGCGGACCCGCGGCTGCTGCCGGGCGGTTCGCTGGCCGACCGGGCCCGGCTGGTGCCGGGTGACTGCCGCACCGCGGTGCCGGTGCAGGCGGACCTGTACCTGGTGAAGAACATCCTGGAGTGGGACGACGACTCCACCCGCCGGACGCTGCGCAACCTGCGCCAGGTGGCGCGTCCGGGCGCCCGGGTGGTGATCGTGGAGAACCTGGTAGACGACTCCCCCTCGATGCGGTTCACCACCGCGATGGACCTGCTGCTGCTGTTGAACGTGGGCGGCGCCAAGCACACCCAGGGCAGCCTGACCGCGCTGATCGCGGAGTCCGGCCTGCGGCTGGACGCGGTCGCCCCGGTCAACCCGTACCTGCACGCCTTCTCCTGCACGGTGCCGTAACCGGACCCGACGCGCAGGGGCCGCCCGGAGCCTGAGGACCTCCGGGCGGCCCCTTCGCGTCGCGTCCCGTTACGGCGGGAGCCGACGAGGGTGCGGAACGGCCGAGGACCGGGGTGCTGCAGCCTGCGCAGCACACCCGGTCCGTCGGTTCGGTCAGCGGTCCCAGCGGTAGAACTCGTGCGCCATGGCGTCCTTGGGGCTGCGCCAGGTCGCCGGGTCGTAGGCGTCGACGTAGACCGAGAGGCGTTCGCTGACGTCGCGGAAGTCGGGGTGCTGGGCGTACCGGGCGACCTCCGGTCCGGCGGGGCGCTCGGACTCGATGAGGTGCAGGTAGACGTCGCCGAACTGGAACAGGCTGCGGCCGGTGACGCCGATCAGGCCGGGCAGGGCGCCGCGGTCGGAGTCGGCGAAGACGCCGGCGATGTGGTCGGCGGTGCCGGGCTTCATCCGGGCGACGATCAGGGCGCGGTGCACGTCGTTCACCGGGCCGCTCCGGCGCGGTGCTCCACCTTGGCGCGGATCAGCTCCATCTGGACCTTGGAGTTCTGGTTGATCCGGTCGGTCATGCCCTGGTCGTCGACGGGGGCGGTGGGCTTCATCGCGAAGTCCTGGATCCAGCGCATGCTGGTGCCCTGCGGGTGCTCCTCGTACTCCCAGCGGATCTCCATGAACTCGAACGGCCCGGGTTCGACCCGGCGGGCCCGGACGGTGAGCTTGTCGCGGTCGGCCTCGCGCTCGGAGACCCAGCTCCAGACCTGGCCGTTCTCGTCGGGGTGCATGGTGAGCCGGAAGCGGACCAGCTGGTCCTGCCGGTCGAGGACCTCGACGGAGGCGTACTCGCTGAACAGCTGGGGCCAGTTCTCCAGGTCGTTGGTGACGTCCCAGACCAGGTCGACGGGCGCGTTGATGACGATCGTGTTGTCGGTGTGTCCGGGCATCTCAGGCACCAGCCTTCACGGAGGAGTTGACGGTCTGCAGGAACTCGGCGACGGGGCGGCCGAGCAGGTCGGAGGAGTCGATGGAGACGCCGTAGCGGTTCTCCACGTCGGCGAGGACGCCGAGGACGCCGAGCGAGTCGACGCCGAGGTCGAGGAACATGCAGCCGGGGTCGGCGAGTTCGTCGACGGTGACCGCGACGCCGGCCCGGGTCTTGATCAGGGTGGCGAGTTCCTCGTAGGTGATCTCGGAGGCCATGTCGTGCTCCTTCAGGGGTTGGGGCGGCGCAGCACCAGGGCGGAGTTGGAGCCCATCAGGCCGCGGCTGAGCACCAGGGCGGTGCGCAGTTCGGCGGCGCGCGGGTGGCCGGTGACCAGGTCGAGGTCGTGCGGGCAGTCCGCGGTGTGCGGGGTGGGCGGGACGAGGCCGTGTTCGAGGGCGAGCACGGCGGCGGCGACGTCCAGGGCGGGGGCGCCGCAGTGGGCGCGGCCGAGTCCGGCCTTGGGGGCGGTGACGGGGACGCGTCCGGCGTGGTCGCCGAGGGCGTCGGCGAGGGCGAGGGCCTCGGCCCGGTCGGCCTCGGGGACGCCGAGGGCGTCGGCGAAGACCACGTCGACGTCGTCGGGGGCGCAGCGCGCCTCGGCGAGGGCGCCGCGGATCGCGTGGGCGAGCCCCTCGCGGCTCTCGGCCCAGCGGGCGGCGCCGGTGAAGGTCGCGCAGTGCCCGGCGATCTCGGCCCGGGGGCGGGCGCCGCGCAGGCGGGCGGTGTGCTCGTCCTCGACGACGAACATCGCGCCGCCCTCGGCGGGCACGAACCCGGCCGCGTCGCTGCCGAACGGGCGGTAGGCGCGTTCGGGGTCCTCGGCGGTGGACAGCCCGGGGTAGCCGAGCTGGCAGACCATCGAGTACGGGGCGACGGGGGCTTCGGCGGCCCCGGCCAGCACGGCGTCGGTGCCGCGGGAGACGGCCCGGGCGGCGTGGGCGAGCGCGTCGAGGCCGCCGGCCTCGTCGGAGGCGACCACGCCGCAGGGGCCCTTGAAGCCGCCGCGGATGGAGATCTGGCCGGTGGAGGCGGCGTAGAACCAGGCGATCGACTGGTAGGGGCCGACGTGGTGCGGCCCCTCGGCCCACAGGTGCTGCAGTTCGCGCTGGCCGAACTCGCCGCCGCCGGAGCCGGCCGCGGTGACCACGGCGACGCCGTACGGGTCGTCGGGGTGGTCGGCCAGGTCGGCGTCGGCCATGGCGAGTTCGGCGGCGGCCATCGCGAAGTGGGTGAACCGGTCGGTCTGGACGAGGTAGCGGGGTTCGACGTACTGCTCGGCGTCGAAGCCGCGCACCAGGCCGGCGGTCCTGAGCGGGAGGTGCTCGCAGCCCTCCCGGTCGATCGGCCCCAGGGCCGAGCGCCCCTCGCGCAGGGCCTTCCAGTAGTCGTCGGCGCCGATGGCGGTGGGCGCGACCACGCCGATGCCGGTGATCACGGCGCAGCGTCGGTTCATGCGGCTGCCTCCACCTTGCTCAGCACCACGGCGGACTGGAAGCCGCCGAACCCGCTGCCGACCGACAGCACGTGGCGCAGCGGCAGTTCGCGGGCGGTGCGGGGGACGTAGTCGAGGTCGCACTCGGGGTCGGGCTCGGTGTAGTTGGCGGTGGGCGGCACGACGCCGTGGTGCAGGGCGAGGGTGCAGGCGACGAGTTCGATGGCGCCGATCGCGCCGAGCGAGTGCCCGACCATCGACTTGATGGAGCTCATCGGGGTGCGCCGGGCGTGCGCGCCGAGGGAGCGCTTGACCGCGGCGGTCTCGTGCCGGTCGTTCTGCTTGGTGCCGGAGCCGTGCGCGTTGACGTAGTCGACCGCCTCGCCGGGGAGTTCGGCGTGGGCCAGCGCCCGGTCGATGGCCCGGGACATCTCCAGGCCCTCCTGGGTGAGGCCGGTCATGTGGTACGCGTTGCCGAAGGTGGCGAAGCCGCCGAGTTCGGCGTAGATCCGGGCGCCGCGCCGCCTGGCGTGCTCCCACTCCTCCAGCACCAGGACGGCGCCGCCCTCGCCGAGGACGAACCCGTCGCGGCCCGCGTCGAAGGGACGGGAGGCGTGCTCGGGGTCCTCGTTGCGGGCCGAGGTGGCCTTGATGGCGTCGAAGCAGGCGACGGTGATCGGGGAGATCGGCGAGTCGCAGGCTCCGGCGACGATCACGTCGGCGCGGCCCTCCTCGATGGCGAGGGCGGCGTAGCCGACGGCGTCCAGGCCGGAGGTGCAGCCGGTGGAGACGGTCTGCACCGGGCCGTGGGCGCCGATCCGCTCGGCGACGGCGGAGGCCAGGGTGGAGGGGGAGAACGCCCGCTCCAGGTGCGGCTGCGCGGGCCGGTGGTCGACGTCCCAGTGTTCGCCGCGGCCGCTGACCAGCACGTAGTCGCGTTCCAGCCGGGTGGTGCCCCCGACGGCGGTGCCGAGCGAGACGCCGACCCGCCAGGGGTCCTCGCGTTCCGGGTCGAGCCCGGCGTCGGCGACCGCCTCGGCGGCGGCGACCAGCGCGAACTGCACGTACCGGTCGTTGCGGGCGGTCTGTTCGGGGGTGAGGCCGTGCGCGGCGGGGTCGAAGTCGCACTCGGCGGCGATCCGGGAGCGGAAGCCCTCCGGGTCGAACAGGGTGATGCCGCGGGTGGCGGTGCGGCCCTCGGTGAGCAGTGACCAGAACCGGGGGACGCCGATGCCGCCGGGGGCGACCACGCCGATCCCGGTCACCGCGACCCGGCGCGTCACGAGGCCGCCCCGGCGGGTTCCGGCGGTCCGGCCTCCGCGGCGGTCTCCTCGGTGTCGACGTGGCCCAGTTCGGGGCGCGGGGCGAGCGGTCCGAGGTGGAAGACCATCCGGGCCTCGGTGCTGCCGACGTTGCGGAAGCGGTGCCGCATCCCGATCGGGATCATCAGGCCCTCGTCGGGACGCAGCCGCTGCGGCACGCCGTCCAGGTCGACCTCCAGCTCGCCGGAGATCACGAACACGAACTCCTCGGAGTAGGGGTGGTAGTGCTCGCCGATCCGGTCGCCCGGTTCGACGATCGCCACTCCCATGAATCCGCTGGTCGCGCCGACCGCCGGCGGGGTGAGCATGGCCCGCAGGTCTCCGCCGCGCTTGCGGTTGGGGGGCGCGTCGTCGACGTGGACGATGCGTGGCATCTCGGTGGTCACGGTGGTCTTCCTCTCGTGGCGGGGCGTACTGGGGATGGGGGGTGGTCAGTCCTCGGCCGAGGTGCGGTCGGTGACGGCGGTCATCGCGCACTCGGCGAGCAGGCGGCGCAGGCCCTCGTGGGTGCGCTCGGCGGACTCGGTGAGCTTGCCGAGGACGGCGGCGGCGCGCGGTCCGGCCAGGCCGAGGGCGGTGGCGGGGTCGTCGGCGGGGTCGCCGAGCAGGTCGACCAGCCGGACCACCAGGTCATCGCGCCGGTGGACGGTGGCGCGCACCAGCGGGCCGCCGGGGTCGGCGGCGGCGTGCTCGTCCTCCTCGGACAGCAGCTCGGCGAGGGCCGCGCCGGCGCCGGGGCGGACGGGGTACAGGTAGGCGTGCCGCTGCACCGGGCCGGACTTCAGGGAGGCGTGGTGGTGGACGGCGGGCAGGGCGGCGCGCTGGAAGAAGTCGCGGGCGGACAGCGGGTCGTCCAGGTCGCGGTCCTCCTCCAGGTACGGGTTGATCGCCTCCTCGACGGCCCGCACCTCGGGCTGCCGGGCGACGTGCCGCAGCGCGGCGGTCAGGTCGCCGGCCACCTCGACGCAGCGCACGATCCGGTTGCCGCGCATGAACAGCGAGGTGCGCAGCAGGCGGGTGGTGTCGTCGACCCGGGCCTGCGGGGAGCGGTAGTCGGCCAGCAGTTCGGCCGCCCGGGCCTCGGTGCCGGGCTTCACGGTGAAGCTGAGCGCGTGCCGCACCACCCCGTCCGGGCCGGGGCGGGGGGTGCCGGGGACGGCGGGGTGGTGCTCGCCGGGGCGCAGCGGCGGGGCGGTGGTGTCGGTGGCGACGGTGCCGCGGGTCTCGCGCAGCACGGTGTAGCGCAGCGAGCGGTTGTCGCGGACGCAGCCGTGCATCGGCTTGACCATCTCGCGGTGGGCGGGGCTGTCGACCCAGGCCAGGAAGGGCTCCGCGCTCTCCCACTCGCTGGTGATCAGCCAGCGGGACGGGTCGTCGATGGACTGGCAGAGCTGGTCGCTGACGTGTCCGGGGACGGCCGAGACCTGGTAGCGCAGCAGCTCGTAGGCGTCCAGGAAGCGGTCCTGGGCGCCTTCGTAGACCTCCAGCATCAGGATGACGCGGAGTCGGCCCGGGGTGGGCCGGTCCGCGCCGGTGGTGGTCTCCTCGGTGGCGGAGAGCAGGGTCATGGTGATGGGTTCCTGTCGTCGGTTCGCGGTTCGTCTGCGAAGGGGCCCCCGCCGGTGGCGGCCCCCGGCCGGTGCAGGCCGGGGCGCCCGGCGGACGGGCGATGGTTCGCCCTCGATCGTCAGACGTCGGCGGGGGCCGCGCGAGACTTCGGGGCCATCCGGGCGAAGCACCCTGAGTGCCCGTCAGCGACGGGGGATGGATGTCCGGTCCGGCGCGCCCCGCGCCCTGCACGGATGGAGCAGAGTCGATGAACACACAGATGGCGGACCGGGTTCCGGTCCTGATCACGGGCGGATCGTTGGTGGGGCTCTCGGCCTCCCTCTTCCTGGGTCGGCTCGGCGTGCCGCACCTGCTGGTGGAGCGGCACGCCGAGACCTCCCGGCACCCGCGCGGCCGCGGCAACAACCTCCGCACCATGGAGCTGTTCCGGGTCGCCGGGGTGGAGGAGGACATCCGGACGGCCGCCTCGGTGCTGGCCGGCAACCACGGCATCCTGCAGGCCGAGACGCTCTCCGGCGGCGAGCAGGAGTGGCTGTTCCGGGAGATCGACCCGGGCGGCGGGCTGGCCAGGTTCAGCCCGTCCGGGTGGTGCCTGTGCAGCCAGAACGACCTCGAACCGGTGCTGCTGCGGCACGCCGCCCGGCGGGGCGAGATCCGGTTCAACACCGAGCTGGTCTCCTTCGAGCAGGACGCCGACGGGGTGACGGCGCTGCTGCGCGACCGGGCCACCGGCGAGGAGCGCACCGTCCGGGCCGACTACCTGATCGCCGCGGACGGGCCGCGCAGCCCCGTCCGCGAGCGGCTGGGCATCGGGCAGTCCGGGCGCGGCGACCTGTTCCACAACGTCTCGGTCACCTTCCGCGCCAAGCGGCTCGCCGAGGTGGTCGGCGACCGGCTGTTCATCGCCTGCTACCTGACCGACCCGGCCGGGGCGGGCGCGCTGCTGCCCGTCGACAACCGCGAGGAGTGGGTGTTCCACCTGCCCTGGCACCCCGAGCGCGGCGAACGGGTCGAGGACTTCACCGACGCCCGCTGCACGGCGCACATCCGGGCCGCGGCCGGCGTCCCCGACCTCGACGTGGAGATCACCGGCCGCGCCCCCTGGCACGCCGCCGAACGGGTGGCCGACCGGTACTGCGCCGAACGGGTCTTCCTGTGCGGCGACTCCGCCCACGAGATGCCGCCCACCGGGGCGTTCGGCTCCAACACCGGCATCCAGGACGCGCACAACCTGGCCTGGAAGCTCGCCGCGGTGCTGGCGGGCTGGGGCGGGCCGCGCCTGCTGGAGTCGTACGGGGCGGAGCGGCGGCCGGTGGCCGTGCAGACCGCGGCCCGGGCCGCGGCGCGCTCGGTGGAGCACCAGCACCCCGGCTTCGACGCGGCGCCGGTCGGCGGGCCGCGCACCAACGTGCTCGCGGTCGCGCTCGGCTACCGCTACACCGAGGGCGCGCTGGTCGGCGCGGACGCCACCGCCGGGGTCGTGCCGGAGCGCTTCGCCGCGACCGGCGAGGTGGGCACCCGGGCCCCGCACCTGTGGCTGCGCGACCGCGACGGGCAGCGGCTGTCCACCCTGGACCTGTTCGAGCGCGAGCCGGTGCTGCTGGCGCCCGCGGCGGGCGGCGGGCGGTGGCCGGAGGCGGCCCGGGCGGTGGCCGGGGAGACGGGGGTGCCGATCAGGTGCCTGCTGGTCGGCGAGGGCGGCGACCTCGTCCCCGAGCCCGTCCCCGACGCCCCCGCGGCCGGGCCCCGCCCCGCCGGGCCCGGCGGCTGGCCCGCGGTCTACGGGCTGCGCGAGGGCGGCGCGGTGCTGGTCCGTCCGGACGGGTTCGTCGGCTGGCGCGCGAGCAGCCCGGTCGGGGATCCGGTGGCGGCGCTGCGGGTCGCGGTGCGAGGGGTCGCGGGGCTGTAGGGGTCGCCCAGGGGCCCGGGGAACGGCGGGGCCGGGGCTGCTGGCGGTGCACTGCCGGTGCGTGCGGTGGCTTCGGGTTCTGTTCGGGCGGCCCGGAGCAGCACGGACCTCCGGCGGGCTCCGGCCGGCAGCAGCTCGGACCCGCCGTTCCCGGGCCCCTGACGGGGGGCCCTCCGTGCGGGGTCCTCCTCGTCCTCCTGGCGGGGCTCAGTGGCGGGTGGCGGCCAGCAGGGCGAGCAGGACGAAGGCGAGGACGACGGCGAGGCTGAGCTGGAAGGCGGCGGGGTAGTCGGCGGGGGTGTGCAGGTGGGAGAAGAAGGTGGCTCCGACGGTGGCGATGCCCGCGGCGGAGCCGATCCGCTGGGCGGTCTGCAGGACGCCACCGGCGGAGCCCGCCCGGGCGACGGGGACCTCGTTGAGGGTGAGGGCCTGGTTCGGGGAGACCACCAGGCCGCTGCCGAGGCCGGCCAGCAGGAGCGGGAGGGCGGTGGCCCAGCCGACCTCGGGGCCGTCGAAGAGGTGGACGGCGAGGGCGGCGAGGGCGAGGCCGACGGCGACGGTGGTGAGGCCGGTGGCGATCAGTCGGCGGCCGTAACGGGTGACCAGGCGTCCGCCGACGGTGGAGGCGACCGCGGAGGCGAGGGCGAAGGGGGTGATGGCCAGGCCCGCCTGGAGGGCGCTGTAGTGGCGGCCGGACTGCAGGTAGAGGGTGAAGACGAAGAAGACCGCGGTGAAGCCCGCGAAGTAGAGCAGCGAGACCAGCGCGCCGCCGGTGAAGGAGCGGGTGCGGAACAGCTCGGGGTGGACGAGCGGCTCGCGCTGCCGGGCGTAGTGGCGCTCCCACCGCGCGAAGGCGACCAGGACGAGCGCGGAACCGGCCAGCAGCAGCCACTTGCGGACGTCGTGCCACTGGGCCTGGACCAGCGGGAGCAGCAGCAGGACGGTGCCGAGGCCGAGCAGCAGCACACCGACCGGGTCGAAGTCGCGGCGGGCGCAGGTGTCGGGGGTGGGCGCGGGCAGCAGTCGGCGGGCGAAGGGCAGGGCGACCAGGCCGATCGGCAGGTTGACGTAGAAGACCCAGCGCCAGCCCTCGGCGGTGCCGAACGCGGCGATCAGCAGGCCGCCGAGCAGCGGGCCGACGGCGGTGGAGAAGCCGATGGTGGTGCCGAGCAGGCCGAAGGCGCGGGCGCGTTCCTCGCCGCGGAACAGCTGCTGGATGAAGCCGGAGACCTGCGGGACGAGCAGCCCGCCGGACATGCCCTGCAGCAGTCGGGCGACGACCAGCCAGGCCTCGTTCTGGGCGGCGCCGGCCAGTGCGCTGGTGGCGGTGAACAGGGCGAGGCCGGTGAGGAAGACCGGGCGGCGGCCGACCGCGTCGCCGAGCCGCCCGGCCGGGACCAGGACGAGTCCGAAGGCCAGCGAGTAGCCGGAGAGCACCCACTGGAGCCCGGCCTCGGACATCCGCAGTCCGCTGCGCACCGACGGCAGGGCGACGTTGACGATGGAGACGTCGAGCAGGGTCATGAACCCGGCGACCAGGCACACCGCGAGGGCCCGCCAGCGGCGCACCTCGGGGGCCGGGGCGTCGACTGTCGTGGGCTGGCTGGCCATGGCGGGGTCCCCTTCCGTCGGGCGTCCAGTCTCGGAGGCGTCGGCGGCGGCGGGCGGGCGGCGCGCCGGGAGCGGGGGCCGGTCGGCTGACGCGGGGTCAGGGGGCGGGGGGCAGGTCGAGGGGGATCCGGCGGGCGTCGGCGGCGGCGGGCGGGGTGGCGCCGAGGTCGGTGAGGGTGGTGACCACCACGGAGTCGGTGCCGGTGAGCCAGTTGCTGGTCTTGGACTGGACGGTGACGGTCTGGGCCTGCGGGGTGCCGTCGCAGACCACCAGGGCCGGGGAGGTGCGGGTGGAGCCGAAGGCGATGGTGGCGGGGTCCTCGGGGTCGGGCTGCTCGACCGAGGTGTTCAGCGAGCGGGGCTGGTCGGTGGGCGCGCAGGTGTAGGCGAGGGCGACCCGGACCCGGCTGGGGACCTTCGGGTCGACGGTGGCCCCGGTGATCGTGACGGCGGTCGGGGGTGCCTGCGGCGCGGAGGAGGGCGAGGACGCGGGCGAGGGTGAGGGCGAGGGGGACGGGCCCTCCGCCGGCTGTCCGGTGCCGGTCGGCGCGGGGGCCGTGCTGGGCGACGGCGCGGGGGCCGGGTCGTCGGCGGGCGCCGGGGCCGGGGCGGTGAGGGCGGCCGCTCCGGCGGCGAGGGCGAGCAGGCCGACGGCGGCGAGGGGACGGAGGTGCACGGCGGGGCCTTTCGGTCGACGGCGTGGTTGCTCCGACTCTCCGTCAGCGCGGCGCACCGGGCGAGCGGTCGCGCCCGGGCGGGTGTCAGCCCGCCCGGTACGGGAGTTCGATCTCCGCCCAGACCACCTTGCCGTGCTTGGTGGGGCGGCTCCCCCAGCGGTGCGCGAGCTCGCTGATCAGGTGGATGCCGCGGCCGCCCGCGTCGGAGACCTCCAGGGTGAGGGTGCGGTCGCGGAAGATCCGCAGGCGGCGCGGGGCGTCGGCGTGCAGCAGGGCGTTGGTGACGAGTTCGCTGACCACCAGTTCGGCGTAGTCGGTGAGCGCGGACAGGCCCCAGGCGTCCAGGGTGGCGCGGGTGAAGCGGCGGGCGCGGGCGGGCAGCGGGCCCTCGCTGGGCAGCAGCAGGGTGGCGATCCGGTCGGCGGGGACGGGCAGGACGCGGGCCATGATCATGGCGATGTCGTCCTCGGTGCCGTCGGTGACCAGGGCGGAGAGCGCGGCGTCGCAGCTCTCCTCCAGGGTGCGGCCGGGGGCGGCGAGGGTGCGGGCGAGCAGGTCGATGCCCTCGTCGAGGTCGCGGCCGCGGCGTTCGACCAGGCCGTCGGTGTAGAGCGCGAAGGTCGCGCCGGGCGGGAGGGTGAACTCGACCGACTCGAAGGCGCCGCCGCCGATGCCGAGCGGGACGCCGGGCGGCAGGTCGACGACGTGCGCGGTGCCGTCGGGGTCGACCCGGACGGGCGGCAGGTGGCCGGCCGAGCAGATCACCACGCTGCGGTCGACGGGGTCGTACACGGCGCACACGCAGGTCGCGAACTGGCCCTCGCCGATCGCGGAGGCGGT
Source organism: Kitasatospora phosalacinea (assembly GCF_030268885.1). Lineage (GTDB taxonomy): Bacteria > Actinomycetota > Actinomycetes > Streptomycetales > Streptomycetaceae > Kitasatospora > Kitasatospora phosalacinea_C. The sequence continues at coordinate 275,444 of NZ_BSSA01000005.1, read as the reverse complement.
CTCGTCGAGGCGGCCGAGGACCTGCTCGGGCGGCAGGTCGAGGGTGGCCAGGGTGCGGGCGACGGTGCGCAGCTGGCCCATCGTGGCGGCGGCGCGGATGCCGTGGCCCATCACGTCGCCGACCACCAGGGCGACGCGTCCGCAGGACAGCGGGACGACGTCGAACCAGTCGCCGCCGACCTCGCTGACCACGCTGGAGGGCAGGTAGCGGTGGGCGATCTCCAGGCCCAGGGTGCGGTGGATCTCCTGCGGCAGCAGGCTGCGCTGCAGGGTGAGGGCGGTCTCGCGCTCGCGGCGGTAGAGCCGGGCGTTGTCGATGGCCAGGGCGGTGCGGGCGACCAGCTCCTCGGCGAGCGAGACGTCGGCGGCGCCGAACGGCTCGGGATTGCGGGTGCGGACGAACTCGGCGCCGCCGAGCACCATGCCGCGGGCGATCAGCGGCACCAGCAGGTAGGAGTGGATGCCCGCGGCGATACCGGGGGCGACCCGGGAGGGGTCGGGGACCAGGCCGCGCAGCACCTCCTCGTCCACGTGCGGCTTGAGCAGCGGACGGCCGCTGCGCAGGCACTGGGCGTAGACCCGGTGCGGGCCGTACTCGGTGGTGCCGCCGACGGCGTCGGCGGCGCCGGTCAGGCCGGAGCCGTAGGCCTCGCCGACCGCGACGGCGCGGACCTGGATGGGGCGGTCGGGCTGGATCGGGGCGGGCTCCTCGCCGCGCAGCACGGGCTCCAGCAGGTCGACGGTGGCGAAGTCGGCGAACTTCGGGACGATCGCCTCGACCATCTCCTCGGCGGTGCGCTTGAGGTCGAGGGTGGTGCCGATCCGGGCGCCGGCCGAGGCGAGCAGGGTCAGCCGCTCCTGGGCGCGGGAGGCGCGGGCCTCGGCCTGGAAGCGCTCGGTGACGTCGATGATGGAGGAGGAGACGCCGAGCACCTTGCCGGTGGAGTCCTCCAGCCGGAAGTAGGACGCCGACCAGGCCCGGTCGCGGCGCGGGTCGCCGGGGACGCGGCCGTGCGAGCGGGCGTCGACCACGGGCTTGCCGGTGGCGATCACCTGCCGCATCACGTTCTCGATCTCGTGGGCGTTGATGCCGGGCAGCACGGCGGAGATCCGGCGGCCGAGGTGCTCCTCGGCGCTGAGGCCGTTGATCCGGGCGAGCGCCTCGTTCAGCCGGACGAAGCGCAGCTCGGTGTCGTAGACGGCCAGGCCGATCGGGGACTGGTCGAAGAAGCCGTCCAGGATCGCCAGGTCGGACTCGACCTCGTGCAGGGCCTCGGTGTCGGAGGCGGTGGCCAGCAGCAGGGTGCGGCCGTCGGGCCCGGCGATCGGGTAGGTGTGGAACTCCAGCTCGACGGTGGAGCCGTCGCGGCGGCGGACGGGGTGGGTGCCGGTCCAGCCGCGTCCGGCGACCAGGCGCTCGAAGAGCTTCTCGGCGGCGGCCCGGTCCTGCTCGGGCAGCAGCAGCTGGACGGGGTGGGCGCCGATGGCCTGCTCGGCGCTCCAGCCGGTGAGCGCCTCGGCCTCCTGGCTCCAGTGCAGCACCCGGCCGTCCTCCTGGACCAGGGCGGTGGCCAGCGGGACCAGGCGGTGCCCGGCCAGGCGCGCGGAAGCGGCGCCCGCCGCGTCGCGGCCGGGCCTGTGTTCGAACCCGTGCGTGCTCAGTTGGCCACCTGCCCGGTACCTTCCCCGGTTCTGCCGGTCGTTCCGGCTTCCACCAGACTGCACGGCCCGCCGGGCGCTGGCGACTGGTGGTCGTGCGGGCCGTCGGACCGGAGATGCGAGTGTGCTCGATTCGGACCGGTTCGGGCAAGGGTGCGACCCCCAACTGCCGGTCACGGACCGTTCCGGGGCGGTGTCACCCGGCGAGCGCGGCGTCCAGCAGGCGCGACCACTGGCGGACGACGCCGGCCCGGCGCGGGCCGTCGTCGGTGAGCAGGTTGGCCAGGCCCAGGCCGCGGGCCAGGTCGAGGGTGGCCTGGACGGTCTCCCGGACGCCGGTGGCGGACTCGTCCGCGCCCAGGCACTCGACCGCGGCCCGGTGCGCCTCCCGGCCCACGTGGTTCTCCAGGCTGACGATGCGTTCGCGCAGCGGCTGCTCGGTGGCGGCGGCCACCCACAGGTGCAGCGCGGCGCGGAACAGCGGGCCGGTGTAGAGGTGGACGATCATCTCCACCACGGCCTCGGTGCGGGCCGGTCCGGGCGGCGGCAGCTGCTCGGACCGCGCCAGCACCGCGGCCAGGCGTTCGGCGGCGACGTGCTCGACGGCGGCGGTGAACAGGTCCTCGCGGGTGCGGAAGTGGTGCTGGGCGGCCCCGCGGGTGACGCCCGCCCGCTCGGCGACCACCAGCACCGTGGAGCCGTTCCAGCCGAGCTCGGCCAGGCACTCCACCGCCGCTTCCAGCAGCCGCCGGCGGGTGGCCCGGCTGCGGTCCTGCCGGGGCGTGCGGGCGGCGGGGAGGCTGGTCGTCATCGGCGGCTCCTGGTCGGCGCGTTCGGGCCCGGGCGGCGGGCGGGCCGCGTGCCACCGATCCTATGCACCGCCGTCCGGCCGCCGTTCCCGCTCCGCCGCCCGGGCCCGCAGTTCGCGGCGCAGGACCTTGCCGCTGGCGGACTTCGGCACCGCCTCCAGGAACTCCACCTCGCGGACCTTCTTGTACGGGGCGACCCGGCGGGCCACGTACTCGACCACCTCCTGCTCGGCCAGCTCGCAGCCGAACGCGGGCACCACGTACGCCTTGGGGTGCTCGGCGCCGTGGGCGTCGGGGACGCCGACGACGGCGGCGTCGACGATGCCCGGGTGGGTGAGCAGCAGGGCCTCCAGCTCGGCCGGGGCGACCTGGTGGCCCTTGTACTTGATCAGCTCCTTCACCCGGTCGACCACGAACAGCCAGCCCTCGGCGTCGACCCGGCCGACGTCGCCGGTGTGCAGCCAGCCCTCCGGGTCGACGGTCGCCGCGGTGTCGGACTCCTTGCCGAGGTAGCCCGCCATCAGCTGCGGGCCGCGCAGCAGCAGCTCGCCGTCCTCGCCGGGGCCGAGGTCGCGGTGCGGGGCGTCCAGCGAGCGGACCCGCAGTTCGGTGCCGGGGGCGAGGCGGCCGACGGTGCCGACCGGCGGGTGGGGCTCGCCGGGCGGGACGACGTGGGTGACCGGGGAGAGCTCGGTCATGCCGTAGCCCTGCAGCAGGTGCGGCAGGCCCAGGCGGCGGGCCGCGGCGGCGGCCAGCTCGGCGTCCAGCGGGGCGGCGGCGGAGAGCACGTAGCGCACGGAGGACAGGTCGAAGCGGTCGACCAGCGGGTGCTTGGCCAGCGCCAGGACGATCGGCGGGGCCACGTACACCGCCTCGATCCGGTGGCGCTGGATCGCCGACAGGAACTGCTCCAGGTCGAAGCGGGGCAGCACCACCACGGTGGAGCGGGCCCGCAGCGGGCGGTTGAGCAGGGCGGTGAGGCCGTAGATGTGGAAGAACGGCAGCACCGCCAGGACGCGTTCGCCCGGGGCCGGGCCGAGCAGGGCGTCGACCTGGACGAGGTTGGTGGACACCGAGCGGTGGGTCAGCATCACGCCCTTGGGCAGGCCGGTCGTCCCGCTGGAGTACGGCAGCACGGCCAGGTCGGCGGCCGGGTCGATCCGCGGCTCCGGCTCGGGGGCGGCGGTGGCGGCCAGGTCGGCGAGCGAGCGGTGGCCCGCGGCCGCGTCGCAGACGAAGATCTCGGCGACCGGGTGCTCGGCGGCCGCCTGCCGGGCGACGGGCAGCAGGTCGGCGGTGGTGACGATCCAGCGGGCGTCGCTGTCGCGCAGCTGGCCCGCCAGCTCGGACGGGGTGGCGAGCGAGCTCACCGGGGTGACGGTCGCCCCCGTGCGGGTCGTGCCGTAGAACGCCAGCGGGTAGGCGGTCGAGTTCGGGCTGAACAGCGCCACCACGTCGCCCCGGCCCACCCCCGCCTCGGCCAGCCCCGCGGCGAGGCGGCGGCTGCCCGCGTCCAGCTCCCGGTAGCTGGTGCTCCGGCCGGTCAGCCCGTCCACCAGCGCCGGGCGGTCGGCGTGCTCGCCGGTGGCGCAGCCGCCGAGGACGGCCTCGTGGACCGGCAGGTCGAGCGGGGCGACGGGCGGGTAGTCGCTGTGGAACACCATGCGGGCCTCCGGCGGCTCGGCGGTCGCGCCCGCGGGGTGCGGGCGCGGCTGCCAGCGTGCCGGGGGGCCGGGTCCGCCGCCAGGGCGCGTGACGGGCTTACGGGCGTACGGGCGGGCGGGGGGCGTGACGGGGCTGTGCGGCGGGGGCGGACGGGGCCCGGCGGGCGGGCGACGGGTGGGGGCGCGACGGGCCTACGCGGGTGCGGAGGGGCGCTCCTGGCGGGAGAGCAGGTCGAGCAGGCGGGCGTGGGTCTCCGGGTCGGCCGCGGCGATCAGGCCGCCCGCTCCGCCGTGCAGCGGCGCACCGCGCAGGTCGGTGACCGTGCAGCCCGCGGCCTCGCAGAGCGCGATGCCCGCCGCGAAGTGGACGCTGTCCGCCAGGTGCCCGTCCGTCACGTACGCGGCGCGGCGGCCGGCCGCGACCCAGGCCACCGCGAGGGTGGTGGAGACCACCCGGGGGCGGAAGTCCCGTTCGAAGTCGGGGTCGGTGAGCAGTCGCGCGACCCGCAGCGCCGGGGCGTTCGGGTAGGGCGGGTCCAGGTTGAGGTCGACCAGCCGGGAGCCGGCCGACGGGACGAGCGGGGTGTCGCGGCCGTCCCGGCGCAGGTGCGCGGTGGTGCCGTCGGTCCAGAACGTCTCGCCGGTGTACGGGTCGGCGGTGGCGGCGGCGGTCGTCCGGCCGTGCTCGCGCAGGGCGACGTTGACGGCCACCAGGTGGGTGCCCACCGCGAAGTTGAGCGTCCCGCACAGGGGGTCGACCAGCCACTTGCGGGGGGCTCCGCGGTCTCCGGCGGGGCCGCTCTCCTCGCCCGTGAACGCGTCGCCGGGGCGGGCCTGCCGCAGCAGGCCGAGGACGACCTGCTCCGCGGCGAGGTCGGCGGCGGTCGCGAAGTCGCCGCCGCCCTTGTCCTCGCGGGCGACGCGCTCCCAGGGGGTGCTGCGGACCACCTGCGCCCCCAGGTCGGCGGCCCGGCGGGCGAGGTCGGCGTCGTTCACGGGGATCACCTTTCGGCAGACGGGGGTGCGATCAGGGGCCCGGGGAACGGCGGGCTCGGGGCTGCTGGCGGTGCACTGCCGGTGCGTGCCGTTGGCTTCGGGTTCCGTTCAGACGGCCCGAAGCAGCACGGACCTTCGATGGGCTCCGGCCACCAGCAGCTCGGACTCGCCGTTCCCCGAGCCCCTGACGGGGCTCTCGTGACGGGGCTCTCGTGACGGGGCCCTCATGCCTCCGGTTCCCAGGCGTAGAGCTGGTGGAAGGGCTCGGGGTCGCCCTCGACGGGGAGGGCTTCGATGGGGGTGCGGCCGTGGAGGACGGCGAGGATCTCGGCGGCGGTGCCGCGGATGGTGGCGTCGGGGGACGTGGTGGGGGTGCGGGTGGCGTGGGCGCCGGACGGGGAGAGGGTGAGGTGCCAGGTGGGGCCGTCGGTGGCCTGGAAGGCGAGGGTGGCGGGGGTGTGGGGCCAGGCGACGGTGGTGGAGCAGCAGGTGTGGAGGAACTCGTCGACGCTCTCGCGGGCGACCTCGGCGGGGACGGCGGCGGGGGTGCCCGCGGCGAGCTGGGCGTCGTAGGTGTGGACGGCGGTCTCGTTGAGGCGGCGGCGGGCCGCGGCCAGGGCGTTCTGCGGGGACTGGGCGAGCTCCCACCACGTCCAGCAGGGGGCTTCGGGGCCGGCCTCGCGGAGGGCGTCGAGGAGCTGGTCGGTGGAGGCGGCGAACCAGGAGATCAGGGCCTCCCGCTCGGCGGGGGCGGGCTCGGTGGGACGGGGCGGGGGCGTCTCGGAGGCTCCGGCGGTGACGATCGCGGCCCAGAAGCGCTGGCCCTGGCCGAGGTGCTGGGCCAGCTCGTGCAGCGTCCACTCGGGGCAGGTCGGGACCTCGGCGTCCAGGGCGGGGGCGGTGGCGAGGGCCTCGCGGAAGGCCGCGGAGCGGTCGTCGAGCAGGCTCAGCAGGGCGGGGAAGTCATGATCACTGGACACGGTGGACTGTCTATCACCACCGTCCGGGCGGGTGGAAGCCGTTATTCGGTGCGGGCGGCCCGGTCACGGTCAGTAGGAGCGGGGCAGGCCCAGGGTGTGCTGGGCGACGTAGTTGAGGATCATCTCCCGGCTGACGGGGGCGACCCGGCCGACCCGGGTGGCGGTGATCAGTGCGGCGAGGCCGTACTCCTGGGTGAGTCCGTTGCCGCCGAGGGTCTGGACGGCCTGGTCGACGGCGCGGCAGGCGGCCTCCCCCGCCGCGTACTTGGCCATGTTCGCGGCCTCGCCCGCGGCCCGGTCCTGGCCCGCGTCGTACAGCTGGGCGGCCTTGCGGGTCATCAGGCGGGCGAGTTCGACCTCGATGGCGCACTGGGCGAGCGGGTGGGCGATGCCCTGGTGGGCGCCGATCGGGCGGTCCCAGACGGTGCGGGTGCGGGCGTAGGAGGCGGCGGTGGCGAGGGCGTGGCGGGCGATGCCGAGGGTGAAGGCGGCGGTCATGATGCGTTCGGGGTTGAGGCCCGCGAAGAGTTGCAGCAGGCCGGACTCCTGGTCGCCGACCAGGGCGTCGGCGGGGAGCCGGACCTCGTCCAGGAAGACCTGGAACTGCCGCTCGGGGGCGGTCAGTTCCATCGGGATGGGCCGGTACTCGAAGCCGGGGGTGTCGCGCGGGACGACGAACAGGGCGGGCCGGAGGCGGCCGGTGCGCGCGTCCTCGGTACGGGCGACGAAGAGGACGGCGTCGGCCTGGTCGATGCCGGAGACGAAGACCTTGCGGCCGCTGAGCAGCCAGTCGGCGCCGTCGCGGCGGGCGGTGGTGGAGATGCGGTGGGAGTTGGAGCCCGCGTCGGGTTCGGTGATGCCGAAGGCCATGACGGCGGTGCCGGCGGCGAGGGCGGGCAGCCAGCGCTGCTTCTGCGCCCCGGTGCCGAAGCGGGCGATGACGGTGCCGCAGATCGCCGGGGAGACGATCAGCATCAGCAGGGGGCAACCTGCCGCGCCCAACTCCTCCAGAACGACCGCGAGTTCGGTGATGCCCGCACCTCCGCCGCCGTACTCGGCAGGGAGGTTGACGCCGAGGTAGCCCGCCCCGGCGGCCTCGGACCAGAGTTCGCGCACGGGCTGGCCGGCCCGGGCCTTGCGCTGGAAGTAGTCGCGGCCGTAGCGGGCGGCGAGGGCCGCAACGACGGCGCGCAGGTCGTGCTGTTCCTGGGTGTCGATCAGCGGTGCGGGCACGGCGGGTCCTCCCGGGGACGGGTTCACGCGGGTCGGTTGCACGCAGGTCGGTTTCACGCGAGTCGGTTTCACACGGGGTCGGTGGTGGGGCGGACGACGGCGAGGACGGCTCCGGCCTCGACCTGGCCGCCGAGGGTGGCGGTCAGGTCGGTGAGGGTGCCGTCCGCGGGGGCGGTGATGCGGTGCTCCATCTTCATCGCCTCGATCCGCAGCAGCACCTGCCCGGCGGTGACCCGGTCGCCGGGCCGGGCGTCGATCCGGACGACGGTGCCGGGCATCGGGGCGAGCAGGGCGCCGGGGGCGAGCGGGGCGGTGGGGACGGGGTGGCGGTCGAGGGCGGTGAGGGCGTGGTGCTCGGTGGGGGCGTCGACGAAGACCCGGTCGCCGTACCGGGCGATCCGGTAGCGGCGGCGCAGCGGGCCGACCGCCAGTTCGACGGCGTCGGGTGCGCCGTGCAGGAGTTGGACGTCGGGGTGGTCGTCGGCGCGCAGTCCGTCGCGGGTGAGGCGGTAGCGGACGTCGAGTTCGGTGCCGTCGGCGGTGCGGTAGCGCTTGGTCTGCGGCTGGGAGGGGAGGTTGCGCCAGCCGGAGGGGAGGTGGCGCAGCGGGCCGCGGCGGTCGGCGGCGTCGGCGAGGGCGGCGGCCAGGGCGGCCAGCGGGGCGGACTTCCCGTCGGGGGCGGTGAGTTCGGCGTGGTGGTCGGCGAGCAGGGCGGTGTGGACGCGGCCGGACAGGAAGTCGGGGTGGCGCAGGGCGCGGACCAGCAGGTCGCGGTTGGTGGCGGGGCCGTGCAGGCGGGCCCGGGCGAGGGCGTCGGCGAGGCGGCGGGCGGCGGCGGCCCGGGTGGGGGCCCAGGCGACGGCTTTGGCGAGCAGCGGGTCGTAGTGGGCGGTGATCCGGTCGCCGGGGCCGGCTCCGGCGTCCAGACGCAGTCCGGCGGGGGTCGGGAGGGTGGCGAACTCGACGTCGGCGCCGGGCAGTTCGAGGTGGTGGAGGTCTCCGGTGGCGGGCTGCCAGCCGCGGGCCGGGTCCTCGGCGTACAGCCGGGCCTCGATCGCGCAGCCGCGGGTGGGGGGTGGGTCGGCGGGGAGCTTCTCGCCTTCGGCGACGGCGAGTTGGAGGGCGACCAGGTCGAGTCCGGTGACGCACTCGGTGACCGGGTGCTCGACCTGGAGGCGGGTGTTCATCTCCAGGAAGGCGAGGCGTCCGTCGGGGGCGAGCAGGAACTCGGCGGTGCCCGCGCCCCGGTAGCCGACGGCGCGGGCGGCGGCGGTGGCGGCCGCGTGCAGGCGCTCCCGCAGTTCGGGGGCCAGGCCGGGGGCGGGGGCCTCCTCGATCACCTTCTGGTGGCGGCGCTGGAGCGAGCAGTCGCGGTCACCGACGGCCCACACGGTGCCGTGGGCGTCGGCGAGCAGTTGCACCTCCAGGTGGCGGCCGGTGGGCAGGTACGGTTCGCAGAACACCTCGTCGTCGCCGAACGCGGCGGCGGCCTCGGCGCGGGCGGCGGCCAGGGCGTCCGGGAGTTCGGCGAGGGTGCGCACCACCCGCATGCCGCGTCCGCCGCCGCCCGCCGCGGCCTTGACCAGCAGCGGCAGGTCGGTGGCGGCGGGTTCGGGCCCGACGGTGAGGACGGGGACGCCCGCGGCGGCCATCAGGCGCTTGGCGGCGGTCTTGGAGCCCATCGCGGCGATGGCGGCGGGCGGCGGGCCGATCCAGCACAGCCCGGCGTCGAGCACGGCCTGCGCGAACTCGGCGCTCTCGGACAGGAACCCGTACCCGGGGTGGACGGCGTCGGCCCCGGCGTCGAGGGCGGCGCGGACCAGCAGGTCGGCGCGCAGGTAGGTGTCGGCGGGGGCGGTGCCGGGCAGCCGGACGGCGCTGTCGGCCTCCCGGACGTGCCGGGCGTCGGCGTCCGGGTCGGCGTACACGGCGACGGTGGCGATGCCGAGGGTGCGGCAGGTGCGCAGGATCCGGCGGGCGATCTCGCCCCGGTTGGCCACCAGCAGTGAGCTGATCACTCGTCAGTTTCCTTCCTGGCCAAGGCTGTTGGTGGTCACATCCGGAAGACGCCGTAACCGCGGGCGCCCTCGACCGGGGCGCTGTGGATCGCGGACAGGCACAGGCCGAGGACGGTGCGGGTGTCGCGCGGGTCGATCACCCCGTCGTCGTGGAGGCGGCCGGAGAGGAACACCGGCAGCGACTCGGCCTCGATCTGCTGCTCGACGGCGGCCCGGATCGCGGCGTCGGCCTCCTCGTCGTACGGCTGCCCCTTGGCGGCGGCGGACTGGCGGGCCACCAGTGAGAGCACACCCGCGAGTTGCTGCGGGCCCATCACGGCGGACCTGGCGCTCGGCCAGGCGAACAGGAAGCGCGGGTCGTAGGCGCGGCCGCACATGCCGTAGTGCCCCGCCCCGTACGAGGCGCCCATCAGGACGGACAGGTGCGGGACGGTGCTGTTCGCCACCGCGTTGATCATCATCGCGCCGTGCTTGATGATGCCGCCCTGCTCGTACTCCCGGCCGACCATGTAGCCGGTGGTGTTGTGCAGGAAGAGCAGCGGACGGTCCCGCTGGTTGGCGAGCTGGATGAACTGGGCGGCCTTCTGCGACTCCTGGCTGAACAGCACGCCCCGGGCGTTGGCCAGGACCCCGACCGGGTGGCCGTGCAGGGTGGCCCAGCCGGTGGCCAGGGCGGTGCCGTAACGGGGCTTGAACTCGTCGAAGTCGGAGCCGTCGACGATCCGGGCGATCACCTCGCGCGGGTCGAACGGCGTCCTGAGGTCACCGGGGACGATGCCGAGCAACTCCTCCTCCGGGTACTCCGGCGGCCGGTACGAACTGCTGGGCGCCGGGCCCGACTTGCGCCAGTGCAGGCGGTGGACGACCCGGCGGGCCAGCCGCAGCGCGTCGGGTTCGTCGAGGGCGAGGTGGTCGGCGAGGCCGGAGGTGCGGGCGTGCATCTCGGCGCCGCCGAGCGACTCGTCGTCGGACTCCTCGCCGGTGGCCACCTTGACCAGCGGCGGGCCGCCGAGGAACACCTTGGCCCGTTCCTTCACCATGATCACGTGGTCGGACAGGCCCGGCACGTACGCGCCGCCCGCCGTGGAGTTGCCGAACACCACGGCCACGGTGGGGATCCCGGCCGCCGACAGCCTGGTCAGGTCGCGGAACAGGGCGCCGCCCGGGACGAACACCTCCTTCTGGCTGGGCAGGTCGGCACCGCCGGACTCGACCAGGTTGATCAGCGGGAGCCGGTTGCGCAGCGCGATCTCGTTGGCCCGCAGGGCCTTGCGCAGCGTCCACGGGTTGGACGAACCGCCGCGCACGGTGGGGTCGTTGGCGGTGATCACGCACTCGGTGCCCGCCACCGCGCCGATGCCGGTGACCAGCCCCGCCCCGACCTGGTAGGGGCTGCCCCAGGCGGCGAGCGGCGAGAGTTCGAGGAACGGCGCGTCCGGGTCGAGCAGCAGCTCGATCCGCTCGCGGGCCGCGAGCTTTCCCCGACCGCGGTGCCGTTCGAGGTACGCGGGGCCGCCACCGGCCAGTGCCTTGGCGTGCTCGGCGTCCAGTTCGGCGAGCTTGGCCAGCATCGCGGCGCGGTGGGCCGCGTACTCGGCCCCGGCCGGGTCGAGCCGGGTGGGCAGGACGGTCACTGCGGGGCCTCCGGGGCGTGCGGCAGCGGGGGTGGGGTGTGCGGCGGAGGGGGCGGGGTGAACGGAAGGAGGGTTTCCGGGACGTCGAGGTGGCGGGAGCGCAGCCACTCCCCCAGCGCCTTGGCCTGCGGGTCGAAGCGGTGCTGGGCGGCGACGCCTTCGCCGAGCAGGCCGTGGAGGGTGAAGTTGACCGCCCGGAGGTTCGGCAGCAGGTGCCGCTCGATGGTCAACTCACTTGTCTCCGGCAGGAGTTCGCGGAGCTTGCCGATGGTGAGGGTGTGCACCAGCCAGGGCCAGCCGGCCGCGGTCCGGGCCCAGACGCCGAGGTTGGCGTCGCCGCCCTTGTCGCCGCTGCGGGCCCCGGCGACCAGGCCGAGCGGGGCGCGGCGGGTCGGCCCGGGGGCGGGCGGCGGGGCAACGACGGTGCGGGGAGGGCTGGTTGGCGGGTGGTGACGGTCGGCGCCGGGGGGACGGGGATGCGGGTGCCGTCGGGCAGGTGAGCGGTGTGGTCGACCGCCCGGCGGTCCACCTCCCTCGTCTCGAACACGCCGTAGGGGCTGGGCCGGGCGGGTGGGGCGGTGAGGTGGAAGCCCGGGTAGCCGGACAGGCCGAGTTCGACGGCGGCGGCGGTGAGGGCGCGGCCGACCCGGTGCTCGTCCGGGTCGCGGGCGGTGAGCCGGAGCAGGGTGCTGGCGCGCTCCTCGGTGTCGGCGTCCGGGTGGTGGGTGCGGGTCTCGGTCCAGCGCAGTTCGGCGGGCGGGCCGGTGGGCGGAGCAGTGCTCGGGTCGGCGGCCAGGGCGCGGGTCAACTGGCGTCGCACCAGGGCGGACTTGGCCTCGGTGTCCAGCCCGGTGAGGACGAACACCAGCTCGTTGCGGTAGCCGCCGAGCCGGTTCAGTCCGACCCTGAGGGTGGCGGGCGGCGCCTCGCCGCGCACCCCGTCGATCCGGACCCGGTCGCGGCCCTGCGCGGTGAGCGTCACGGTGTCCAACCGGGCCGTGACGTCCGGCCCGAGGTAGCGCGGCCCGCCCGTCTCGTACAGGAGTTGGGCGGTGACGGTCTCCACCGTCACCGCGCCGCCGGTGCCGGGGTGCTTGGTGATCACGCTGCTGCCGTCGGCGTGCAGTTCGGCGATCGGGAAGCCCGGGTGGTCGACGTCGTGCTCGGTGAAGAAGGCGTAGTTCCCGCCGGTGGCCTGCGCCCCGCACTCCAGGACGTGCCCGGCCACCACCGCCCCGGCCAGGGCGTCCAGGTCCTCGGGGGTCCAGCCGTGGTGCGCGATGCCGGGACCGACCACCAGGGCCGCGTCCGTCACCCGGCCGGTCACCACCACGTCCGCCCCGGCCCGTAGGCACTCGGCGATGCCGAAGGCCCCCAGGTAGGCGTTCGCGGCCAGCAGCGGACGCCGCCGGTCCTCCCCCGTCCAGCCGAACTCCTCGGCCCTGGGCAGGAGTTCGTCGCCCGTGACGTGACCGATCCGGGGCCGCAGGCCCTGGCGCCCGGCGAGTTCGCCGAGGGCCGCGGCCAACCGCCCGGGGTTCAGGCCGCCCGCGTTCACCACGATCCGCACCCCGCGGTCGAGCGCCTCGGCGAGACACTCCTCGGCCTGCCGCAGGAATGTCCGCGCGTACCCCAGCGACGGGTCGCGCAACCGGTCCCGGGCCAGGATCAGCATCGTCAACTCGGCCAGGTAGTCGCCGGTCAGCACGTCCAGCGGCCCGCCCGCCAGCATCTCGCGGAACGCCCCGAACCTGTCCCCGTAGAACCCCGAGGCATTGCCGATCCGCAGCACGGTTCTCCTCCCCAACTCCGCTGCGCCCGAACGCCGTTCACGGCTGCGGCCGGGCCGGTGGGTGTCCGGTCGCGACCGAGCGTGGCAGCAAGCCGGGGACAAAGCAAGCACGCGTGCTTGTTTTTAGTCGGGGGGAGGGACGCGGGGAGGGGGAGGACGCGGGTGCGGCCGGGGCGGGAGCGGCGCGCAGCAGCGCGGGCCGCGGGGACTCCGGCCGGGCGGGGCCGGGGAGTCGAGGGTGGCGCGCGGGTGCGGAACCGCCCGGCCAGGACGCGGCGCGGGCCGGGGCGGGAGTGGCGCCGGGCAGCAGCCGCTGGGGGGCGACCACCGGTTCCGCGAACCGCTGCGGCCCGCGTGCGGCGGCCCGGTCCGCGTTCACGCGCGGATCACGGGCTCCGGCGTCCTCCGCGCAGGAGCCGCACTGCGGGCCGCGACGCCGGGCGCGTCCTCCGTGCGGACCCCGCGGACGCTCGTCCCCCCGAGGCCGATCATTCGTAACCGGGAACGTCGACGGCCGAGGGACGACGCCCGCCCCGACGCGTCCCGGCGGGGCGGCGCGGGCGGACCACCGGCCGGTGCGCCCGCTGCGGACCGGTCCGGAACGTGCACGCGACGGCGCGATCACCTCACGGCGACCACGCCTCGCCCCGGCGTCCGGCACCTCCGGCCGAGCGGCGGCCCGGACCGGCTCAGCCCTTGCGCTCGCCCAGGACGCAGAACTCGTTGCCCTCCGGGTCGAGGAGGGTCACCCAGTGCTGCTCGTCCTGCACGGGGTCGGCGCGCCGGGCACCCAGGGAGATCAGCCGGGCGACCTCGGCCTGCTGGTCATCGGGGCGGAAGTCCGGGTGGAGCCGGTTCTTCGACGTCTTGCCCTCGGGCACGCCCACGAACAGCAGCCCCGGCAGCCGGTCCGGCTCGGGGCGGATCTCGACGATCTCCTCGTCCTCGTCGACCACCACCCAGCCGAGGGCCTCCGCCCACCAGTGCCCGAGGGCGATGGGGTCGGCGGAGTCGACCATGATCTGTTCCCATTCAAGTGCCATGGGTGTGAGCATAAACGAGGCCGACCAGCCGCCTGAGCTGGGGTTACTTCCGTCCGCCGTCGATCGGACGCCGCCGTTCCAGGCGTCCGGGACCTCCGGGGGGAGGCGGTCGGAGCCTTCACGGCGGGCCGGGACGGGTGGCCGAACGGGGTACTGCCCATGTCCGTCCGGGAGTCGGCTCGTTGGGCCTGGCGTGGGGAAGAGAGCGCCGTGGTTGGTGTCGGACGAGCTGTGGGGCCGGATCGAGCCGCTGCTGCCGGTGCGGCGGCAGGGCCTGGGCCGCCCGTCCGCGAACGACCGCGGCTGCCTGCAGGGCATCCTGTTCGTGCTGCACACCGGGATCCAGTGGGAGTGGCTGCCGCAGGAGTTGGGCTACGGCTCGGGCATGACGTGCTGGCGTCGGCTGCGGGACTGGCAGGAGGCCGGGGCCTGGGACCGGCTGCAGCGGGTGCTGCTGGACGAGCTCTACCGCGCGGGCGAGTTGGACTGGTCGCGGACCGCGGTCGACGACTCGCGCCAGCGGACCCGCCGGGGCGGTGGATGACGCTCCCCCGCGGGCGGGCTCACGCGAGCTGGTTCACGAGGGCTGATGCACAGGAGCTGGTTCACGGGGGCGGCAGGTGGCTCGGGGGGGGGGGGAGGTCGCCGGGCCCGGGGAGCGGGAGGCGCCCGTCCGGCAGGTCCTGGACGGCCTCGAGGTAGTGCTCCCGGGCGGGGTCCAGCCGGAGGCCCGGGACCGGGGCCTCGATCTCCGGCAGGACCTCGGGCGGGACGCGGCGGACGTCGGACATCCAGACGTCGTCGCCCCGTCGAAGTGCTCGCGGATCCGGAGGACGACCTCCCGGCCCGGGGCCGCGACCACGACCCGGTCGCGTTCGCCGGGCCGACGCGCCAACTCCCGGGCGACGTTCGCCCCGTCGTGGAACGGGTGGGACTGCTCGCCCACGGTGGGCCCCCTCGGGGTGGATCGGCCCGGCCTGTCCTCGACCGTCTCCCGCACCCTCCGTCCGTCTGGTGCGGGGATGCGGCGCCGCGGGATGATCTCCCGCATGACGGACGTGATCTTCTTCGACCTGGACGGCACCCTGGTCGACCACCGCGGTGCGGTCTTCGCCGCGATCGGCCGGATCGTCCGGGAGTCCCCGAACGCGACGGCTGCGCCGGAGGAGTTGGCGGCGGCGTGGTGGGCCCTGGAGGCACGGCACATGCGGGAGTACCTGGACGGCGCGTGCTCGTTCGCCGAGCACCACCGGCGGCGGGTCGCGTCCTTCCTGCCGCTGCTGGGCGAACCCGTCCCCGCGGGCCCGGCGGGGCTGGACGCCTGGACCGCCGAACGCTACCTCCCCGCGTTCGCGGACGCCTGGCGGTGCTACCCCGACGTACGGCCCGCCCTCGAAGCCCTCGGGAGGCTCCCGCACCCGCCGCGACTCGCCGTCCTCACCAACGGCGACCCCGGGCAGCAGCGCGCCAAGCTGGCCCGCTTCGGGCTGCTGGAGCACTTCGAGGCCGTCCTGACCCCGACCGAACTCGGCAGCGCCAAACCCGCCGCGTACGCCGCCGCCTGCCACGCGCTGCGCACCGTCCCCGAACGGGCCGCCAACGTCGGCGACATGCTCTCCGGCGACGTCACCGCGGCCACCGCCGCCGGGCTCACCGGCATCTGGCTGGACCGCGGCGTCGACTTCGTCACCGGCGAACCGACCACGAGCACCGGCGCGGGAACGGGAGCGGACGCGGTGGTGCTGCGGATCGAAGAGCTCACCGCGCTCGCCGAACTCGCTTCCCCGGGAGGCCCGTTGGCGCGGAAGCGACCTCGAACGGACGCCAACCGCCCACCGGCAGGCGGCCCGGACACCGGAGCGGCCGTGCCACACGCACCGCACCGGCCGAGAAGGCCTTCTGAACACCCAGGAGGGTCCGGGGCGCACGACGGTCAGGCTGTGCGTTTCGATCACGTTTAGGGGGGTGCTCGTGCTGGACAGGGAGTTGATGCTGGGGTGGGTCGCGGGACTGGCCAAGGCGCGGCGGGATGTCGGACCGGTGGAACACCCGTGGGGGCTGCGGGTGGAGACGCCGCGTCAGCGGGAGCGGGCGCGGCACGTGCTGCTCGACCCGCGCGAGGAGCTGGTGCGGGCGGCGGCGGAGGCGGCGCAGCGCGTGCCGTACACCTGGATCAAGGCGTTCGTGGACCCGCGGGCCGCGTCGGCCTGGGTCGGGGAGGGCTGGGAGATCGGCGGGCCCGAGATCATGATGACCGCGCCGCTGCACCCGGCCGAGGTCCGGGTGCCGGCCGGGTACGAGCTGGGCACCGATGTGGTGGACGGGGTCGTCCACGTCCGCGTGCGGACCGGGGCCGGGGAGTACGCTGCCGACGGCTGGACCGCCGTCGTGGGCGGGGTGGCCGTGGTCGACCGGGTGGCGACGGACGAGGGGCACCGGCGACGGGGGCTGGGCAGCCTGGTGATGCGGGTGCTCGGCAATGCCGCGCTGGAGCAGGGTGCTGTGACTGCCGTGCTCGGGGCGACGGTCGAGGGCCGGGCGCTGTACGAGTCGCTGGGCTGGAGCGCGCACGGGAATCTGACCGGGCTGGTCTACAAGGGGTGAACCACCGCCCCGAGGACGATCCCGAGCCGGCGGCACGCCTGATCCGGGACGGGGTTCGACTCCGGGTCGGTCCGGGCAGCGCACGGGCGAGGGAGCCGAACCCGCCCCCGCAGGGCGGCCGTCGTCGCGCCATCAGGCGCGGCGGAGCGGGCCGGTCGCGGGGCCGGGTAGGGTCGGGGGCGTGGTCGAACTGACGTTGTTGCGCGCTGATCACGCGGAGGCGGTGCTGGCCTTCGAGGTGGCCAACCGTGCGTACTTCGCGGCTTCGGTCCCCGACCGCGGGGACGCGTTCTTCGCCCGGTACGCGGAGCGTTTCCGGGCGCTGCTGGCCGAGCAGGAGGCCGGTGACTGTGCGTTCCACCTGTTGCTCGCCGAGGACGGGGCGGTGCTCGGCCGGTTCAACCTGGTCGACATCGGGGGCGGTGGCGCGGTGCTCGGCTACCGGGTCGCGCAGCACGTCGCCGGGCGCGGGGTGGCGACCTCGGCCGTGCGGGAGGTGTGTCGCCTGGCCGCGGTGCGGTACGGGCTGGGGCACCTGCGGGCGGCGGCCGCGGAGGAGAACGTCGCGTCCCGGCGGGTCCTGCTCAAGGCCGGTTTCGTCCCCGTCGGCCCTGCCGACCCGAAGGATCTCAGCGGTCGGCAGGGCACCTGGTACCGGTGCGGGTTGGACGCGGTGGCGGGCGGCGGTCCGCGCTGACCTCCGGGGCGCCGGGCGGCCGGCGCGGACGGTTCAGAACAGGTCGAGCAGGTCCGTCAGGGAGGTGACGGTGGGCAGGTCGGCGGCGGGTGCGTCGCCCCGGCGGAGGTGGCGGGCGGCGTAGCCGAGGTCGAGGGCGGCGGCGACCAGCTCCGGGTCGTCGTCGACGAACAGGCACCGGGCCGGGGGGAGGCCCAGGGCGGTGCTGGCGTGCCGGTACATCCGCGGGTCGGGCTTGTTGCAGCCGAGGACCGCGGAGATCGCGTACGCCTCGAAGAACCCGTCGAGGCCCAGGCCCGCGTGGAGGTCGGGCAGGTTGGGCCAGGCGTCCGAGACCACGGCCATCCGGACGCCGCGCCGGGCGAGCTCGGTGAGGGTGTCCACCACCTCGGGGTAGGTCTCCAGGACCTTGGCGGGCGGGACTTCGCGGCGCAGGTCGGCGAGGAGTTCCGGGGTCGGCTCCACGTCGAGGACGCGGAGCAGCAGCCGGTGGTAGTCGTCGGGCGCGGGGGTGGTCGAGGAACCGTCGAGGAAGCGGTCGCCCTCGGCGACGGCGGCCGCGAAGCGTTCCGGCGGGATCGCGGGGTGGTGGGCGAGGACGGTCTCCTCGAAGTCCGCCCGCGGGTTCCAGCGGCCGCCGATCGGTCGCATCAGCACGCCGCCGGAGTCGAGGAGGACGGCGCGCAGGTCTTCCCCGGCCCGGGGCGCAGGTCGTGTCGTCATCCGACCGATTCTGGCCGCCGGACGCCGCGCGGGTCGACCCCCCGGGGCGCTCCGTCACGAACCGGGGCTTCCGGGACGGGTACGGCGGTCCGGGGCGCCCGGTCCGGTTGCGGCTCGCCGTCGGCGGGTGGTCGGCGCTCCCCCGGCGGGCCCGAGGACCGGACCGGCCGTCAATCGCCACGCGCGGTGCGGGCGTTGCGGTGCCGGGGCGGGTGGACGGCGGCCACCCCGGTGGGTGCGGTGTCGGTGAGGTGCGGCATGCTCCACGCATGCTTCACGCGATGACCGAGCGCGGACTGTCGATGCGCGACCCCGGACCGGCCGCTCTGAGCCGGTTGGTGGCGAACATGCAGCGCGGCGATTCCCACCTGGTCCTGGAGCGGTTCGGCGCGGACGAACCGGAGGGCGACTGGTACGTGCAGGTGCGCCTGCAGGAGAACGGCGTCTACCAGGTGGAGTACTGCGACGGCGTCCCCACCGAGCGGTACCGGACGCTGACGGTCTCCCTCGCCAAGGTGGTGGACGCGCTGGTCGGCTGGGCGGCCGGGCGGACGGCGTGGCGGTCGGAGTTCGACTGGACCTGCGTGGGCCACCGGGGCGCGGAGGAGGGGGCCGGTACGGGCGGCTGAGTCCGGCGGGGTCTCAGAGCATCCAGAGGCCGAAGCCCGCGACCAGGATGCCGGAGGCGATCAGCAGCGGGCCGAGCAGGTGGTCGCGGGGCCGGTCGGTGCCGGGGCGGATCCGGATCGTGGAGGCCAGGCCGAGGCCGGAGAGCAGCACGCCCAGCGGGGTCAGGACCGCCCACAGGGCGGGTGCGGCGAGGTGGCCGTAGATCATCGGGCCGTCGGCCGGCCGGCGGATCGGGGACGCGCGCCGGGCGCTGACGGGACGTGGGGTGCAGCCATGATGCGGGTCCTCCTGCTGGGTTCCGCACGACGCTACCGGGGGGCGCAACAAGACTCCGCCACGGATTGGCAAAGCCTTCACCGCACCCGTCCGACCGGCCCGGAACCACGCCCTCCGCGGGCCCGCCGGATTCACCCGGGCGGCCCACCAGCACGAACGCGGGGGCGGCCCGATTCCCAGCGAAAGTCCAGGGAGTTCCCAGGCTGCACACAGCACCCTCCGGCGGGGCCCTCCGCGGGCCCGCGGAGGGCCGCCGGGCGGCGCGGCCCCCGGTACGGCGAGGGCCCCGGCCCGGCACCACCTTGCCGGGCCGGGGCCGGGGCCCGCGGGGCGGGACGCCTCCGCGGTCAGACGACCGGGACGGTCGGCTCGGCCACCCCGGTCGCCCCGGTCGCCCCGGTCGCCCCGGTCGCCCCGGCGGCAGGGACGGGGGCGGGAACGGCGGCGCCACCCTTCGCGGCCCCGCCCTTCGCGGTCCGGGCCGCCGCACGGCGGGCGACGAAGCGGTTGACCAGGCCGACCATCACCCAGGCGTAGGCCCAGCCGACCAGGATGTCGATGATGAAGTGCTCGGCGCCGTAGACCAGGGTGAAGGCCATCGCCAGGGGGTACGCGGCGAGCAGGACGCGCAGCGCGCGACCGGCCTTGGGCCAGAACACCAGGGCGATCATCATCGGGTAGGCGGCGTGCAGCGAGGGCATCGCGGCGACGTCGTTGGCGAACTTGCTGCCGTTCTCGAAGATGGTGCCGGCCCGGTGGAGGCCGCTGTTGTCGAGGACGGTGGCGACGATCCGGTTGACGGCCGGCAGGTGGTGCTCCAGCGCGGCCAGCCACGGCGGGTCGGCGGGGTAGAGCACGTAGGTGACGAAGCCGATCGCGGTGATCGCCAGGTAGCAGCCGAGGAAGTGCCGGAACCGGGCGTGGTTGCGCTTCCACAGCACGGCGAGGATCACGAACACCGCGAAGAAGTGCGACATGTAGACGGTGACGGCGGCGTAGTCGTACCACTGCGGCTGCCCGGGGTGGTACAGCCAGTGCTGCAGGCGGACGGTCCAGGTCTCGCCGAAGCCGAGCACCTCGTCGAAGGCGATCTGCGGCGCGTAGTGCGGGCGCCAGGGCGTGTGCGCGCCGTAGCCGCGGAGCAGGGAGTACACCCAGACCACGGCCATCACCGGGACCCAGTCCCGCAGGACGTGCAGCCAGCCCCGGCGGCCCCCGCTGTGCACGGACGCCGCGACCAGCGCGGAGATCAGCCAGAGGAAGACCACGTCGTTGGCGTAGGGCAGGCCGTAGACCGCGAGGTACCACCAGAACGCGATGGCGAACACCGGCCAGGCCAGGTGTCGGAGTCTGAGGCGGGACAGCAGGTGGAGCGCCAGGGAGCGTGACCGGGCTGCCAGGTGGGACGAGTCGATCATGCGTCACGAAGCTAGCAAGTGCGGCTTGGAGATTCCTCGTGCCGCGCACCGGGGTTCCCAGCGAGTTCCCAGGCGACACACGGACGGGTGGCGGCGACGGCCGACTGGCCTAATGCTCGACATTAATAATGCTGAGTATTAATGTGGAGACATGGCGAGGAAGTCGACGGGTGCACGGAGCACCCGGGCGAGCGAAGGGCCCACCGGCGGCGGGTCCACCCGGGAGCTGCTGATCCGTTCCGCCGAGCGCCTGTTCGCGGCGCAGGGCGTGCACGGGGCGCAGCTGCGCGAGGTGGTGCGGCGGGCCGGGCAGGCGAACCCGTCCGCGGTGCAGTACCACTTCGGTTCGCGCGAGGGGCTGCTGGACGCGGTGATGGCCGAGCGCCAGCAGCGCACCGAGCGGGCGCTGGCCGAGCGGCTGCCGCAGCCCGAGGGGCGTTCGCTGGACGAACTGCTGCGGGCGCTGATCGACGCGGAGGCCACCGAACTGCGCACCGAGCGCGGCCGGGACTGCCTGCGGATCTCCACCCAGGTCAGCCACCGCAGCGGCATCCGGGAGCGGCGTCCGCACGCCGGGCTCGCGGGCACCCTCTACTGGCGGCTGATCACGGAGCTGGAGGTGCCGCTGGTGCCGCTGGCGCCCGAACCCGTCCGGTTGGAGCGGATCGACCTGGCGCTGACCCTGATCGGGGCGGCGCTGGCCGAACGCGCCCGGCAGCTCGCCGAGGGCGAGCACACCCTGAGCGACGACCGGACGTACCTCGCCGACCTGGTCTCCGTCTGCGTCGGTCTGCTGACCGCACCGGCGCCCTGAACGTCCGGGCCCTACCCGGGGCCCGGTGGTGCCGCGGTGCGCCGAACCGCACCGCGGCCCGGTGGAGGACCGCGCGGCGCGGTGAGCAGACCGCGGCGCGGTGGAGCGAGCAACGAAGCAAGGAGCGCGGGCCCACGAGGCGTGCGCGTGCGAGTACCGAGGAGCGAGTCATGAACGAGCTGGCCGGCAGGACCGTCATCATCACCGGCGGGGCCCGGGGCCTGGGCGCGGAGACCGCGCGGCAGGCGGTCGCGGCGGGGGCGAACGTGCTGATCACCGACGTCCTGGACGAGGACGGCGCGGCGACGGCCGCGGAGCTGGGCGAGCGGGCCCGCTACCGCCACCACGACGTCACCTCGGAGCAGGACTGGGCGGACGTGGTGGCGTACGCGCAGGCCGAGTTCGGGGCGGTGCACGGGCTGGTGAACAACGCGGGCATCTCCACCGGCAGCTTCCTGGTCGACGAGTCGGTGGAGCACTTCCGGAAGGTGCTCGACGTCAACCTGACCGGTGTGTTCATCGGCATGAAGACGGTCGTCCCGGCGCTGCGGGCGGCGGGCGGCGGTTCGGTGGTGAACATCTCCTCGGCGGCCGGGCTGATGGGCCTGGCGCTGACCGCCGGGTACGGCGCGTCCAAGTGGGGCGTGCGCGGCCTGACCAAGATCGGTGCGGTCGAGCTGGGCACCGACCGGATCCGGGTGAACTCCGTCCACCCGGGCATGACCTACACGCCGATGACGGCGTCCACCGGGATCCGGCCCGGCGAGGGCAACTACCCCAACACCCCGATGGGCCGGGTCGGCGAGGCGCACGAGATCGCCGCGGCCACCGTCTTCCTGCTGTCCGACGCGGCCTCGTACGTCACGGGCGCCGAGCTCGCGGTGGACGGCGGCTGGACCACCGGTCCGACCGTCCGCTACGTGATGGGCCAGTAGGGCCGCCGGGGTCAGTCCAGGAGGGCGGACTCCCGGAGCGGGATCCGGGTGTAGCGGGTGTCGGTGGCCCGGTCGATCCAGCCGTCGACGTTCTCGTTGCCGATCTCGCTGAGGTGGGCGTCGTGGATCGGGAAGGTGCGCTCGGGGCGGACGGCGCGCACCATCTCGATGGCCTGCCGCAGGCTCTGCCAGGGGCCGCCCGCGGGCAGCAGCAGGGCGCGCACCTCCTCGTCCGGGCCGGTGGGGACGTGCAGCGAGTCGCCGGGGTGGTAGACGCCCTCGACCAGGTACCCGAGGTTCGCGCAGTCCGGGTAGCCGTCGATGGTCTCGGCGTGCCGTCCGCCGACCGCGCGCACCGCGAAGCCGCCCGCGGTGAACGCCTCCCCCGTCCGGACGGCGACGGGGGCGGGGCCGGTGAGGTCGGGGTGCGCGGCGAGTTCGGCCGCGAGCTCGGGGTGGGTGTACACCTCCAGCTGCGGGTCGGCGGCGCGGGCGGCGGCCAGCAGTCCCTCGTCGACGTGGTCGGCGTGCCCGTGGGTGTAGAGCACCGCGCGGACGCCGTGGAACGCCTCGGGTTCCGTCCAGCAGCCCGGGTCGATCAGGACGGAGCGGTCGCCGTCGGTCGAGTCGATCCGGACGCAGGCGTGGGCGTACTTCGTCAGGCGCACCGGACCAACGTAGCGCCGGGCCGGGGTGGCGCGCCTCCCCTTTTCCCGCGGGGGAGCTGACGCCGGGTCAGGGGCGCAGCAGGGGCGCGAGGGCGGTGCGCAGGCGGGCCAGCCAGGCGTCGGCGGTACCGGTGACGGCGGGGTGTTCGGCGCGCAGGGCGGCCCAGTCGGCGGGCGGGGCGGTGAGGTCGGCGGGGCGGAGGGTGCCGGGGTGGCCCGGTTCGCGGGCCAGGACGCGGCGCAGCAGGGCGGGGTCGAGGGTGTGGGCGCAGAGTTCGGCGAGCAGGACGGCGTCGTACAGGTCCTTGGCGCGGGCGCGTTCGCCGTCGGCGCGCAGCCAGAGCAGTTTCCAGGCGAGCGAGAGTTCCCGGCTCGCGGTCAGCACGCTGGTCGCGCCGGGGCCGGCCGCGCCGGGCCCGGTGGCGGCGCGCGGGACGGCCGTGCGGACGGGCGGTTGGGGCAGCCGTTCGTCGCGGGCGAAGTCGACCGTGACCTCGCCGCCCCCGGTGCCCTCCGCCGTCCAGCGCAGGGCGACCCGGACGCCGGGCTCCCGGTGGTCGGGCTCCTCGCGGTCGGGGTCGTACGCGGTCTCGTACGACCAGTAGGCCCAACTGCCGGTGTCCCGGACGGAATCCGGGTCGAGCCGGATGCCCGGGGCGACCTGCGGGTGGCGTTCGACCAGGTCGCGGAGCACCTGGTGCGGTCCCTCCTCCTCGGGTTCGGCCGCGGGGAGCCAGTGCAGGCCCTCGGGCGGGAGGCGGACGCGCAGGCCGCGGGTGCCGAACTCCTCGAAGCGCCACATCTCGTACGCCCCGGCGCCGTCCGCCGCCTCGGGCCAGCACTGGACGGGCGCCAGGTCCGCCAGGTACGGGTACGGGTCGCGCGGGTCGACCGGGACGAGCGTGGACGGCGGCAGGACCCAGTCCAGGTCCGCGGGTTCGCGCGCGGCCGCGCCGACCCACGCGGGCATCACCATGCTGCCGCGCAGCACCAGCGACTCGCCCCAGGGCGAGTCGGCGATCAGCGCGAGCAGGTGGTCGAGCACGGCGCGCCGGGCGGGGCACCGCTGCGGGGGGCGGCCGTTCAGCGTGGCTCCCGGGTCGGCGGAGGGGACGGGGAGGACGGTAGCGAACGGGTCGGACAGCCCGCCGGGGAGGGATCCGCCGGTCCGCGCCCGGGCTCTCCCGCAACCCGCCGGTCCGGGGGGCGAGTTGGTGTCAGGAGGGCCGCTCCGGTCCACCCTTGACGGAGCGTCGGCAGGAGCGGGGGCGCCGCCCGGCCCGACCGGGACGAACGGGAGGAATCGGATGCGCACGGTGCGTGATCGGAAGGTTGCGCAAAGATTCGGTATAGGGATGTGATCCTTCTGGTTAAGTTCGAGTGAAGGCCGCGTGAGATCATGTCCTGCGCGCACACCCACCCACCGTGCGTCACGAAACAGGAGGACGCACGAGCATGGCGCAGACCGACGAGACGTCGACCGCGATCCCGGACGCCCCCGCGCAGCCACGACGGCGGCGCCGGGCACGGCGGATCCTGCTGGTCGGCGGCGGCGGTGTGCTGGTGCTGGCACTGGCCGCGGGCGGCTGGGCGTACTGGGCGTACCGGCACCTGGAGGGCAACCTGGGGACGGTCGACATCGACCGGGCGCTCGGGACGGACCGGCCGGCTCCGCTGCCGGACGGGGCGCAGGACATCCTGGTGCTGGGCTCCGACTCGCGCGACGGCGAGAACGGGGACCTGGCGGGCGGGGACACCGGGGGGACGGCCCGCTCCGACACCACGATGGTGGTGCACATCCCGCAGGGGCGGGCGGCCGCGACGGTGGTGAGCATCCCGCGCGACACCATGGTGAGCCGTCCGGCCTGCACCACCCTGGAGGGGCGGCAACTGCCCGCCGCGAACCGGGTGATGTTCAACTCGATCTACACCAGCGGCGGTCCGGCCTGCGTGGTGAAGACCGTGGAGTCGATGACCGGGCTGCGGATGAACCACTACGTGGAGATCGACTTCTCCGGCTTCGAGCGCCTGGTGGACGCGATGGGCGGCGTCCAGGTCACCATGGACAAGCCGATCACCGACCCGTACTCGGGGCTGCAGCTGCCGGCCGGGACGAGCACCCTGGACGGGAAGCAGGCGCTGGCGTTCGTGCGGACCAGGCACGGCATCGGCGACGGCAGCGACCTGGGGCGGATCGGGCTGCAGCAGAAGTTCCTGCTGGCGGTGCTCAGCCAGTTGCAGCGGGAGGGGACGCTCTCCAACCCGACCAAGGCGTACGGGGTGGCGGACGCCGCCACCAAGGCGCTCACCACGGACCAGGAACTCGGCTCGCTGACCTCGCTGCTGACCTTCGCGCAGAGCCTGAAGGGCCTGCAGCCGGAGCGGATGAAGACGGTGATGCTGCCGGTGGTCGAGGACCGGATCGACCACAACCGGGTGGTCGCCGACGAGGCGAAGGCCGCCGCGCTGTGGCAGTCGCTGCGCGACAACCACCCCGTCCCCGGCGCCTCCCCCAACACCTCCCCCACCGCCGCCCCGAGCGCCGGCGCGCACGCCTCCGCGAGTGCCGCCGCGCACAAGTGACAGGTACCTCACCGTGGTTGCCCATCGTCCGCGACTGAGTGTCGTCGTCCCGTTCCAGAACGTCGAGGCGTACCTGGCGGAGTGCCTGGAGTCGATAGCCCGTCAGTCGTTCCGCGACTTCGAGGTGATCCTGGTCGACGACGGCTCGACCGACTCCTCCACCGACATCGCCCGGGCGGTGTGTGCCCGCGACCCGCGCTTCCGGCTGATCCGGCAGGAGGCGAACGGGCCGGGGCACGCCCGGAACACCGGGCTGCGGGCGATGCACCCCGAGGGCGAGTTCCTGGTCTTCGCGGACGGCGACGACGTCGTGCCCGAGCACGCGTACGAGGTGCTGCTGCGCACCCTGGAGCAGTCCGGGTCGGACTTCGTCTCGGGCAACGTGCAGATGATGAACTCCACCACCACCTGGCAGTCCCCGCTGCACAAGGGCCCGATGCAGACGGAGCGGCGCGGCACCCACATCACCCGGTTCGACAAGCTGATCTACGACCGGACGGTGTGGAACAAGCTGTTCCGCCGCAGCTTCTGGGACTACTACTTCATCGAGTTCCCCGAGGGCGTCCTGTACGAGGACTCCTGGGTCAACATGTTCGCCCACTTCCGGGCCGCCAAGGTCGACGTGATCACCGACGTGGTCTACTACTGGCGCCGCCGCGACGGGGCCGCCGCCCCGTCCATCACCCAGCGCCACCACGAGCTGGACAACCTGCGCGACCGGGTCGCCGCCGTCCGCTCGGTGAGCCGCTTCCTGGCCGGGTACCGCTCGCAGCGCTTCGCCGAGTCCAAGCGCAAGTACGACCTGGCCTGCCTGACCTCCGACCTGATGCTGCACCTGAAGGTGCTGCCGGACGCGGACGAGGAGTACCGGCACGCCTTCCTGGAGTGGACCAACGAGTTCCTGGACGAGGCCGACCCCGGCCTGATCGACGAACTGCCCGCCGAGGCCCGGGTGAAGTGGCTGCTGGTGCGCGGCCGCAAGCTGCCCGAGCTGATGGAGGTGCTGGAGTTCGAGCGCCGCGGCGGCCCGCTGCCCGTCCAGCGGCGGCTGCGCCGCTACCTGAAGTACCCGCACCTGGGCGACCGCAGCCTCGGCATCGACCGCCGGGCGTACCGGCTGGACAAGGAGCTGTCGCTGCACGGCTCGGTCGGCGGGGTGCGCTGGGACGGCGACCGGCTGGTGGTCGACGGGCACGCGTACATCCGCTTCCTGAACGTCCACAAGCGGCGCATGTCGGTGAAGGGCCTCGCCCTGCGCAACAAGAAGCAGGGCCGGCTGCTGCTGGCCCCGGCCCGGACGGTGTACGCGCCGCAGGCCACCGAGCACTCCAACCAGAACCGCTACTGCTACGACTGGTCCGGCTTCACCGCGGGCTTCGACATCAACCGGCTCAAGCTCAAGGACAAGTGGGCCGAGGGGACGTGGGACGTGGCGGCGGGCGTGTTCAGCCGCGGCCTGTTCCGCTACCGCGGCCTGGACCGGGGCGCCGTCGGCAGCGCCGCCAACCCGCCCTACCGGTACGTCGACAAGAACACCCGGGTGCTGCCGCTGTTCGTGCAGAACCGGCTCAAGCTGCGGGTGGAGATCGTCCGCTGCCGGATCACCGGGCACCGGATCGACGGCGAGCACCTGGTGCTGCGCGGCGTGTACCTCGGCCCGACCGTGCCGAACGGCGGCCAGCTGCGGCTGGTCAGCCTCGGCGGGGCCGGGCGGGTGCAGGTGCCGGTCCGCTTCGTCCCCGGCGGCGAGGGCTGGTGCACCTTCACCGTCCGCGTCCCACTGCGCTCGGTCGTGCCCCCGCACCGCAGCGAGGGCACCGACGGGGCGCGCCCGGTCTCCTGGGAGCGCGGCGGCAACGGCTGGAAGACCACCTTCCACGTGGCCGGGCGCAAGATGACGATGTACCCGGTGATGGCCGAGGACACCCCCGACGGCCACCACCGCCTCCCCGACCGCCTGCAGACCCCGGAGGGCGACCGCGAACTGGTCGTGCACCGCAACGGCGCCGGGTACCTGGTGCTGTTCGAGCGCGCCACGCTGCCGCTGGTCATCCGCTACGAGTGGCTGGCCGACGGCGTGCTGGAGGTCGTCGGCCGGTACGCCGCCCTGGACCGGATGCCGCCCGAGCAGCGCCGCACCGCCCACCTGGTGCTGCGCTCGCGCGCCCAGGGCGCCGAGCGGGCCGTGCCGCTGGAGTGGCGCGGCGAGCACTTCCGGGCCCGCTTCGACCCGGCGGGGCTGCGCACCCTGGCCGGCACCGTCCCGCTCGCCGCCGGCCGCTGGGACCTCTTCCTGCGCCGCCAGGACCCGTCCCGCACCGCGCCCGACGAGCTGCTGCCCGACCTGATGCTGAAGATCGAGCAGGGCGCCATCCCCGGCCTGCCGCTGTCCCGGGAGGCCGACCAGCGCCGCTACGAGCTGCAGGCCGAGGCGTACGACCGGCTCTCGCTGCAGGTCCACTCGGCAATGCCCGACCACGCCCGCGGCCCCTACCGGCAGAAGCTGCTGCGCACCAAGGCGTACCCCGCCGCCCGCCAGCAGCCCGTCCGGCCCGCCGTGCTGTTCGACGCCTTCAAGGGCACCCAGTACTCCGACAGCCCGCGCGCCGTCCACGAGGAACTGGTGCGCCGCGGGGTGCCGTTGGAGCACCTGTGGGTGGTCAAGGACGACCAGGTGGACGTTCCCGCGACCGCCCGCGCGGTGCGCATGTGGTCGCCCGAGTGGTACGAGGCGCTCGCCACCAGCCGGTACGTGGTGGCCAACAACCACCTGCCCGACTGGTTCCGCAAGCGGCCCGGCCAGGTCGTCGTGCAGACCTGGCACGGCACCCCGCTGAAGAAGATCGGCCACGACATCGAGGCCGTCCACTTCGCCGACAAGCGCTACCTGGAGCGCCTCGCCGTCGAGGTGGAGAACTGGGACCTGCTGGTCTCCCCCAACAGCTTCTCCACCCCGATCCTGCGCCGCGCCTTCGGCTTCCCCGGCGAGATCGTCGAGTCCGGCTACCCCCGCAACGACGTGCTGCGCAGCCCGGGCACCGAACGGCTCGCCGCCGGGATCCGCCGCCGGATCGGCGTCCCCGACGGTAAGCGGGTCGTGCTGTACGCACCCACCTGGCGCGACGACCAGTACTACGCCCCCGGCCGGTACAAGTTCGACTTCCGGATCGACCTCGACGACGCCCGGGCCCGGCTCGGCGAGGACCACGTGCTGCTGGTCCGCCGCCACCCCAACGTGGTGGACCCGGTGCCGGGCGCCGGCGACGGCTTCGTCTTCGACGTCTCCGACTACCCGGACATGGCCGACCTGTCGCTGATCACCGACGTGATGGTCACCGACTACTCCTCGCTGATGTTCGACTACGTCAACACCGGCCGACCGATCCTGTTCTTCACCTACGACCTGGAGCACTACCGCGACACCCTGCGCGGCTTCTACTTCGACTTCCAGCGCAGCGCCCCCGGGCCGCTGGTCTTCGACTCCCCGGAGCTGGTCTCCTCGATCCGGGACGTGGACCGGATCCGGCAGCGCTACGCGGAGCGCTACCGGCGCTTCCAGCAGGACTTCTGCGACCTGGACGACGGGCGGGCCGCCGCCCGGCTGGTCGCCCGGATGCTCACCGTGGGCGGAGACCTGGCGCCGGGGACGGCGACGGGGACGGAGCCCGCGCCCGCTGCGGCCGGACCGCGGCCGGACGGACCCGCGCCGGACGGACCCGCGCCGGACGGGCAGACGGCCGGGGCGCGGAGGGCCGGGGTCCCGTTGCCGGGCGACACCTTCGAGGGCGTGCCCTGGCCGCTGCCCGCGCACCTGACCACCCCCGCCGACCCCACCGCCGACCGACTGCGGGAGCGCGCCGGCGCCCACCGAGAAACGGAGCACGCCCGTGTCTGACCAGGCCCGCCCGAGCCGCCCGACCGTCGAGGGCACCGACAGCAGCGGGCCCGTCCCGGTCGACTTCCGGTTCAGCCCGACCCGCAACGGCACCCGTCACCTGGTGGTGGTCTTCGCCAACTTCTCCGCCCCGGACGACTACGGCTTCTCCAACGGCGTGCTGGACCAGGTGCGCGCCAACGTGCTGTGGATCCGCGACCGGTTCAACGGCGGCAACGCCTACTACCTGTGCCAGGACATGGACTTCGCCACCGAGCGCGCGGTGGCCGCCGTCATCGCCCGCTTCGTGCACGCCCTCGACCTGACCCACGACCAGGTCACCGTGTTCGGCGGCTCCAAGGGCGGCAGCGCCGCGCTGTGGTTCGGACTGCGGCACGGTTACGGCAACGTGTTGGCTCTCATCCCGGCGTTCCGGATCGGCACCTCCCTGTTCAAGCGCCGACCGGCCGCGGCCGAGCTGATGACGGGCGGGGTCACGCCCGAGAAGGTGGCCGCGCTCGACGCCCTGCTGCCCGAGCTGGTCGCCACCACCCCGCACCGGAACACCCGCGTCTACCTGCTCACCTCGCCGCAGGACGAGCTCTACGCGGAGCAGGTCGAGCCGTTCCTGCCGCTGTTCGCCGACTACCCGGACTTCCACCTGCTGGTCAACGACTCGCCGCTGATCACCGGCCACACCACCGTCACCGCCCGCACCCTGCCCGTCGTGCTGGGCCTGCTCAACCTGCTGGTCGCGGGCATCGCCCCGCGCCTGGGCCTGGCCCGCACCGGCGGCGAGCAGCCCGACCGGGACACCTCCGCGCTGGACGCGCTGCTGGCCGCCACCGAGCGCTTCCCCCGCCCGCAGGTGACCTTCCCCGACCCGGCGGTCCCCGTCCCGGCCGACACCGTCGCGGTGGGCGGCCGGGCGCCGGGCGCGGAGCGGGTCAGCATCTGGCTGAACGGCAAGTACATGGGCTCGGCGACGACCGCCGAGGACGGCAGCTGGGTGCGGCGCTTCACCCGGCCGTGGGAGCCGGGCGAGTACACCCTCAAGCTGTTCGGCGTGGCCGCGGACGGGGAGCAGAGCCCGCGCACCCTGCACACCTTCAGCGTCGTCGAACCCGCCCCGGGGCTGCCCACGCCACTGGTCACCGAGCCGGCGGACCTCGCCCTGGTGCCCGGGCCGACCGTCCGGCTGGCCGGTTCCGCGCCGGGTGCCGAGCGGGTCGAACTCGTCATCGGGGAGCACTCGTTGGGCTCCGCCCCGGTCACCGCGGACGGCAGCTGGAGCTGGCAGCCCGCCTGGGAGTGGCGCGGCGGCGAGCACACCGTGGACGTGGTCGCCCAACTGTCCGGGCTGCGCCCCTCGGCACCGGCCCGGGTCACCTTCACGGTGGCCGGCGCGCTGGCCCGCGACCCGAAGCTGCAGGCCAGGTACGGCTACTGAGGCGGTACCGCTCGGCGCTGCGGACTCGCCGGGTGCCGCGGGCTCGCCGGGTGCCGCGGGCTCGCCGGGTGCCGCGGGCGGCCCGTGCTCACAGCGAGCCGGGGACGGTGAGCAGCAGCGCGCGGTGGTCGGAGGCTCCGGTGTCCACGATCCGGCAGCCGTGCCGGGGCAGCGCGGTGAACAGGTAGTCGAGCTTCTCGCCGTTGTCGTGAGTGGGCCCGGGGCGGCCCGGGCTTCCGGGGGTGCGCTGCTCGCACTCCTGGACGCGGTCGTAGTAGGCGGTCGGCCAGATCCACGAGTCGCGGTTGCCGGGCCCCGGCGGCCGGGCGTTGAAGTCGCCGCCGAGCACCGCGCCGTCCCCGGCGGCCGCCAGCAGCGCGGCCAGCTGGTCGTCGCGCAGCTCGGCCGCGCGGTCGCTCCGGTCGGCGGGCGGCAGCGACAGGTGGGCCGCGCAGATCCGCGGCCCGTGCCCGGGGGTGGTGCACAGCGCGCCGCGCTGCAGTCCGGTGGCGGGCTGCGGGGCGGCGACCGGAGTGGTGCCGGTCAGCGGGGCGGCGGCCAGGACGCCGTACCCGGCGCGGCCGCGGTCGGCGCCGCAGTCGACGGGGGTGCGGGCTCCGGTGGCGTCGAGCTGCTCGTACGGCTGGAGGGCGAGGTGCCAGTCGGCGCCGAGGCGCTGCCGGGCGGCCTCGGCGTCGCCCTCGCACGCCTCCTGCAGCAGCAGGACCCGGGCGCCGTGCTGTTCGGCGAGCGCGACCAGGGTGTCGGCCTTGGCCTTGCCGTCACCGAACGGGGTGCAGCCCCAGGCGTCGATCCCGCAGGTGTTCCAGGTCGCCACGGTCAGCCACGGCCCGTCGTCCTGCTGCCCGGCCAGTGCGGTCACGCCGTGGCGCACGCCCGGCACCAGGGCCAGCAGCAGCGCCCCGGCGGCCGCCCCCAGCAGCGCCCGGCGGCGGAGTAGCGGCCGCGAGGGGTCCGAGGAGGTGGGTGGCACGGTGTTCCCCGGATCGCTGAGCGGTGGGCCGGGCGGGGGCTGGGTCCCGGCCGGGCGGTGGACGGCGACCAGCATAGCTCCGTCCACGGGGCGCCCGGCCGAGCGCCCCTGGCCGGGCAGCCAACGGCCCGGCCGTCAGGTCGTCAGACCGTCCCGGCCTCGATGCGGTCGACGATCAGCTCGCACAGCTCGTGGGTGCGCAGGGCGTCGGCGGCGTCGAGGGTCTTGCCGGAGCGGAGGGCGTCCAGGAAGTGCAGGACGACCTGCTCGATGCCGCGCTGGCGGGCGACCGGGACCCAGTCGCCGCGGCGGCGGACCGTGGGCTGGCCGCGGTGGTCGACGACCTCGGCGAGGTTGTGGACCTCGCGCTTGGAGTCGGCGCCGGAGACCTCCAGGACCTCCTCGGTCGAGCCGGAGACCCGGTTCATGATGCCGAGGGCGGTGAAGCCGCGCCCGGCCAGGGTGAGGACCAGGTGCTCGACCAGGCCGTCGCGGGTGCGGGAGCGGACGTCGACGTGCTCGATCTCGCCGGGGACGAGGAAGCGCAGGCTGTCGACCACGTGGATGAAGTCGTCGTAGACCAGGGTGCGGGCGCGCTCGGGCAGGCCCTCGCGGTGCTTCTGCAGGACGATCAGGTCGCGCGGGCGCTCGGCGGCGAGCAGGTAGCCGGGGGCGTGGCGGCGGTTGAAGCCGACCAGCAGCGAGCGGCCGGTGTGCTCGGCGAGCGCGACCAGGCGGCGGGCGCCGTCGAGGTCGTAGGCGAGCGGCTTGTCCACGTACACGTCGACGCCGCGGGTGAGCAGCTCCTCGACGATCGGGACGTGCTGGTCGGTGGCGGCGTGGACGAAGGCGGCGCGGATGCCGGAGTCGATCAGCTCGCCGAGGTCGGTGGTGCGGAACGGGAGGCGGTACGCGTCGCCGATCCGGTCGAGCTTGGCCCGGTCCCTGGTCATCAGCCGCAGGTCGAGGCCGGGTTGGGCGGTGAGGACGGGCAGGTACGCCTTCTGCGCGATGTCGCCCAGCCCGACGACGCCGATCGGGATCGGGGTCGTGCTGCGGTCGGTCCGGTGGTCGCTCATCGGGCACTCCTGCGAGGGTGGTTGGTGGTCGTCCCTGACCACCCGGCAGCATATGCCAGGACGTTCGTTGAGCAGTCCGAACGCCGTCGGATCGGCCGATTCGCGTCGGTGCGGGCGGTGGGCCGTCCGGCTACTAGGTCTTGCGCAGTTCGGGCGCGGGTGTGCCGGTCAGTTCGCGGCGGACGGCGTCCCAGGCCGCGCGGAGGGCGGCCGCTGCGGAGCGGGTGTCGGGGGCGAGCAGGCGGAGCCAGGCGCCGACCTCGCCGGGCAGGGTGGAGACGCCGTGCAGCGGGCGGGGGTCGTCGAGCGCGGTCAGGGCCCCGTGCAGGAGGTCGGCGATCCGGGCGGCGGGGGCGAGCGGGCTGAGCACGTACAGGGTGGACATCACGTCGTGCCCGGCCAGCACGGCCGGTCCGGTGACGCCACCGGGGGTGTTCCCGGGCACCAGGCGGACGGTGTCCAGGGCCAGCAACCCGCCGTCGGGGCGGCGCAGTTCCAGGTCGGAGGCGAACACCCGGTAGGCGTGCCGCTCGCCCCGGGCGAGGCGGCCGGCCAGCACGGTCTCGCCGGCCAGCACGGTGGCGGACGGGTCGACGGTGAGGACGGTCCGCTGGTAGAGGCGGGAGCCGGCGAACGGGATGACCGGTTCGGGCAGGTACTCGACGTAGGCGCGCGGGCCGGCGGTCAGGTGGACCAGCTGCGTCGCGTAGTCGCGCTCCATCCGGTGGACCTTGGTGGCGGCCTGGGTGGTGAGGTGCACGGCGGTGTCGGCGCCGCAGTGCAGGTCGGTGCGGAGCCGGTCGGCCTGCAGGACGCCGCCGCCGGTGGACATCAGGAAGGTGACGGCGAGGTCCGGGCGGGCCGGGTCGTAGTACAGCGGGCGGGTGATCTGCAGCGGCGACTTCTGGTAGTGGCCGGTCAGTTCGGTGCGCCCGCCGACCCGTTCGAAGGTCAGCTCCAGCAGGCCGACCTTGCCGGGCCGCCCGGCCGGGAGGGTGTCGGGCGTCCCCGCGTGGCACCGGACCTCGGGCGGGACGCGGGCCGGTTCGTAGTGCGCCGGGTCGAGCCGGGACGGGGCGGGCGGCGCAGGCCGAGCAGCGGACGCGGGCGGGGCGGGGGTCACGGTCGGGGCGGGGGGCACGGGCGGGGCGGGGGTCACGGGCGGACCAGCGCCTCGCGGCGGTCGCCGAGGAAGGCGGCGAGTTCCGGGATGCCGGTGCTCTCCAGCGAGTTGGTGAGGACGACCGGCCTGCCCTCGCGGACGCGGTGGGCGTCGCCCTCCATCACCGCGAGGTCGGTGCGCACGTACCGGGCGATGTCGATCTTGTTGATGACCAGCAGGTCGGACTCGGTGATGCCGGGCCCGCGCTTGCGGGGCATCTTCTCGCCCTCGGCGGTGTCCAGCACGAACACGAACACGTCGGCCAGCAGCGGGCTGAAGGTCAGGGTGAGGTTGTCGCCGCCGGACTCGTACAGCAGGGTGTCGATCTCCGGGAAGCGCTCCAGGAGTTCGGCCCCGGCGGCCAGGTTCATGGTGGGGTCGTCGCGGACGGCGGTGTGCGGGCAGGCGCCGGTCTCCACGCCGACCACCCGCTCCGGGTCCAGGACCCCGGCCAGGGCGCGGCGCACGTGCTGGGCGTCCTCCTGGGTGTAGATGTCGTTGGTGATCACGGCGGGACGGTGGCCGCGGGCGATCAGCTCCGGCACCAGCGCCTCGATCAGCGCGGTCTTGCCGGAGCCCACCGGCCCGCCGATGCCGACGCGGAGCACGTTCTCGGTCAACTCTCCTCCTCCGTACGGTGTTTCAGCTCATGAACAGTCGGGCCTCGGCCCGTTCGTGCCGCCCGGACATCGCGTCGGCGACCGGCACGCAGCCGCCGAGGTCCGCCAACTCCCGGACCAGGGCGGCGGCCACCGTCTCCCGGACGACCGGGGCGGCGGCCCGCAGGACGACCTGGGCCCGGCGGTGGTCGGTCAGCCGCAGCCGCAGGGCCGCGCCGACGAAACTGCTGCAGAACGCGAACAGGTCGCTGGTGACGGCCTGTTCGACCGGGACGCCGGCCGCCGCGTGGGCGACCCCGGCGGCCACCGCCTGGCAGCCGGGGGCGCGCTTGGCCGCGACCAGCGCGGCGTACCGCTCCAGCGCCTCGCCGCCGATCGACTCCCGTGCGATGTCCAGGAGTTGGCGTCCGGTGCGGGTGGCGGCCAGCCGCAGTTCGCGGTTCAGCCGGGTGGCGTGCAGCCGCCGGTCGGTCTCGGCCAGCAGCTCCCACTCCCCCGCGGTGGCGGCCCGGTGGGCCAGCACCAGGGCGGTGGCGTCGGACGGGCCGACGCCGTGCCGCAGCAGGTCGGCGAGCAGCGCGGGCAGCGTGTCGGGGGTGACGGCCTTCGCCTGGGCGTAGCCCTCCAACCCGTGCGAGAGGGTGTAGAAGCCGCTGGGGAAGGCGGAGTCGGTGAGCTGGAGGCAGACCAGCAGCGCGTCCAGCCCGTCGGCGCCGGAAGGGCCCTCGGCGCCGGAAGGGTCCTCGGCGTCGGTAGGACCCTCGGCGCCGGACAGGACGCTCACGTAAGGTAGAAGAGGTGGTTGAGCGGCAGTTCGCGGGCCGGTTCGATGGTGGCCACCTCGCCGTCCAGGGTGACCCGGTAGGTCTCCGGGTCGACCTCGATCCTGGGCAGCGCGTCGTTGCGCACCATGTGCTGCTTGCCGACCGAGCGGCAGCGGCGCACCGGCAGCACGGTGCTGCGCAGGCCGAGTTCGGCGGGGACGCCGAGGTCGACGGCGGCCTGCGACATGAACGACACCCGGGTGGCCTGCCGGGCCCGCCCGTACTGGCCGAACATCGGCCGGTAGTAGACGGGTTGGGTGGTGGGCAGCGAGGCGTTCGGGTCGCCCATCAGCGCCCAGCCGATCATGCCGCCCTTGATCACCATCTTGGGCTTGGCGGCGAAGGAGCGGATCGGCCAGAGCACGATGTCGGCGAGCTTGCCGGGCTCCAGCGAGCCGATGTGGTCGGCGGTGCCGGAGGCGATCGCCGGGTTGAGGGTGAGCTTGGCGAGGTAGCGCAGGACCCGGAAGTTGTCGTTGCGCTCGCTGTCGCCCGCGAGCTTGCCGCGCTGCTCCTTGCAGTGGTGCGCGGTCTGGAAGGCCCGGGTGAAGGACTCGCCGATCCGGCCCATCGCCTGCGAGTCGGAGGAGAGGATCGAGATCACGCCCTCGTCGTGCAGGACCGTCTCGGCGGCGATGGTCTCGGCCCGGACCCGGGAGTCGGCGAAGGAGACGTCCTCGGGGACGCTGTGGCTGAGGTGGTGGCAGACCATCACCATGTCGAGCAGCTCGTCGACCGAGTTGACGGTGTAGGGCAGCGTCGGGTTGGTGGAGGAGGGCAGCACGTTGGGCTCGCCCGCGATCCGCATGATGTCGGGGGCGTGGCCGCCGCCCGCGCCCTCGGTGTGGAAGGTGTGGATGGTGCGGCCGTCGATCGCGGACAGGGTGTCCTCGAAGTAGCCGGACTCGTTGAGGGTGTCGGTGTGGATCGCCACCTGCACGTCGTACGCGTCGGCGACGGACAGCGCGCTGTCGACGGACGCCGGGGTGCTGCCCCAGTCCTCGTGCACCTTCAGGCCGCAGGCGCCCGCCTCGACCTGTTCGCGCAGCGCGCCGGGCAGCGCGCCGTTGCCCTTGCCGAGCAGGCCGACGTTGACCGGCAGGTCCTCGACGGCCTGGTACATCCGGTGGATGTTCCACGGGCCGGGGGTGCAGGTGGTGCCGTTGGTGCCGTCGGAGGGGCCGGTGCCGCCGCCGATCAGGGTGGTGATGCCGTTGCTCAGCGCCTCCTGCACCTGCTGCGGGGCGATGAAGTGGATGTGCGTGTCGATGCCGCCCGCGGTGGCGATCAGGTGCTCGCCGGAGATCACCTCGGTGCCGGGGCCGATCACCAGCCGCGGGTGGACGCCGCTCTGGGTGTGCGGGTTGCCCGCCTTGCCGACGGCGACGATCAGGCCGTCCTTGACGCCGATGTCGCCCTTGACCACGCCGAGCACCGCGTCCATCACCACCACGTTGGTGATCACCAGGTCGAGCGCGCCCTGCAGGGAGGTCGCCGCCGGGTCCTGCGCCATGCCGTCGCGGATCGCCTTGCCGCCGCCGTACACGGCCTCGTCGCCGTAGTGGCCCTGGTTGTGGTCCTTCTCGACCTCGACCACCAGGTTGGTGTCGGCGAGGTGGAAGCGGTCGCCGACGGTCGGGCCGAACAGGTCGGTGTACTGCTTGCGGGAGAGCAGGGCCATCAGCGCTCGCCTTCCTGGTGCCTGGGGTCGGGGGTGGTGGAGCCGTGGAAGCCCAGCCCGGCGGCGCGCCGCAGCGCCCGCTCGCGGGTGGCGGGGGCGGTGACGCCGCCGTCCGTCAGGTTCGCGAAGCCGACCAGGCGGCGGTGGCCGCCGAACTCGGTCAGCACGACCTCCCTGGTGTCGCCCGGCTCGAACCGGACGGCGGTGCCGGACGGGATGTCCAGGTGGGTGCCGAAGGCCGCGGCGCGGTCGAAGTCGAGGGCCCGGTTGGCCTCGAAGAAGTGGTAGTGCGAGCCGACCTGGATCGCCCGGTCGCCCGTGTTGCTGACCGTGACGGTGACTCTGGCGCGGCCGGCGTTGATCTCCACCGGGTCGTCGCCGTACAGGTACGCGGCGCCAGCGGACATGGCGGCCCTTCCTCTCTGCCGGGTGCGGGGGGTCAGTGCGCGTGCGCGTGCTGGTGCGGGTGCGCGTGGACGTGCGTCGGGCCGTGCGGGTGGCTGTGCGCGTGGCCGTGGCCGTGCTCGGCGTCCAGGCCCGCGGCGATGCCGTCCTCGCCGTGGCCGAGCAGGTGCAGGGCCGCCGCCGTCCGGGCCGCGACCACCCCGGCGACGGCGGACGGGCGCAGCAGCGGGCCGCCGTCGCGGACGCCGGGCACGGGGGTGCGCAGCGCGGGCCCGAACGAGGCCGGGACGGCCGTGACCGTGCGTGCGCCGAGCAGGCGGCAGCGGGCCGCACCCTCGGCCGGGCCCGGGTCGCCGCCGTCGAGCGCGACCTCCACCCAGCGGTGGCGGCCGAACTGCCGGGCCAGCCGGGCGATCCGGAACAGTTCGGCGTCCTCGAACGGGTCGGCCGCGGGGGCGGTGACCAGGACCGCACCGTCCGGGACGTCCGGGGCGGCCCCGGCGGCGGCGCGCAGCCAGCCGGTCAGGTGTTCGGCGGCGCCGAACGGCGCGGTCAGCGCGAGCCGTCCGCGGCCCTCCCCGGTGGCGAGCCAGCGCAGCGTCCGGGCGGTGTCGGCGACCAGCCGCCGGTCCCGGCCCAGGGTCATCGGCACCACGCACACCGGGCGCCCGTCGGCCGCGGCCAGGGCCGAGCGGACGGCCTCGGCGAGCGGCCGCCCCGCCGGGGCGACGGCGTGCACCGCGGCACCCGCGGTCGGGGCGGCGGGCCGTTTGGCGGCGGGCCGGTCTGCGGCGGGCCGGTCTGCGGCGAACAGGGGTGCGAAGTCCCGTCCGCCGTCGCTCTCGTGGCCCGCGGCCAGTACCACGAGGGCGTCCTGGTGGTGCGTCACGGTTCAGGCGCCGACCGGGTCGTGGCAGGAGACGAGCTTCGTCCCGTCCAGGAAGGCGGCCTCGACCTGGAGCAGCGGGAGCATCTCCCGCACGCCCGGCATGACCTCCTCGCCGCGGACCGCCTGCTTGCCGATCTCGGTGCACTCGGCGACGGTGCGGCCGTCCCGGGCGGCCTCCATGATCGCCTCGCTGATCAGCGCGCAGGCCTCGCTGTAGTTGAGCTTGACGCCGCGGTCGCGGCGTCTGCGGGCCAGGTCGGCGACGACGTAGACGTACAGCTTGTCGATCTCGCGCGGGGAGAGGTTCACGGGAGCCACTCGTCCTTTCCGGGCATCCGGTCGAAACGCCGGGCGGCGGGCGCGACGTGCCCCGGGCAGCGCACCGGTGTGCGGTGCGGCCCAACGGGGAGTCGGCTCCGGCGATTGCTCCGGAACCGTACTCCGGTGATCGACGAATTCCATCAGCAACGGAACGTCACCCTAGCGCAACGGACGGCGACCACTGGCCCGTTGAGCTGCAACAATCTGTTGAACCACGAGCTCGGGGCCGCCG
The DNA here is from genome assembly GCF_030268885.1 of Kitasatospora phosalacinea. GTDB lineage: Bacteria > Actinomycetota > Actinomycetes > Streptomycetales > Streptomycetaceae > Kitasatospora > Kitasatospora phosalacinea_C. The sequence continues at coordinate 236,737 of NZ_BSSA01000005.1, read as the reverse complement.
CCCGGAGGGCAATCCTTTGCCAAGTTTTACCGGCGCGTAACGCGGGCCCGGCCCCCGGGCCCGGAGGCGCCGAGGATCCGGCGGAAGTCGGCCACCGCCTCCTCGAACCGGCCCGCGTAGCCGCCCTGGGCCAGGCGCAGCACGAAGGCCACCGCGTCGTCCGGGTGCGGGTCGACGTACGGCTGCCCGTTGTAGTCGAGGAACAGCAGCATCGACTCGAAGCCGGTGCGCTTGTTGCGGTCCGTCATGGGGTGGTTGCGCATGACGGACTCGCCGAGCGCGACCGCCTTGGCCCACACGCCCGGGTAGGCGTCCGCCCCGAACGCCGAGGCCCGTGGCCGGCCGAGCGCGGAGCGCAGCAGCGCGCGGTCGCGCACCACCGCGACCTCGCCCAGCAGGTAGGCGACGTCCTCCTCGTCCAGGTAGTCCGGGTGGTCCGGGCCGTTCCGGTGCTCCGGCTGCTCGTCGACGCGCCCGCTCACAGCTCGGCCAGCCTCTCCAGCGTCTCCGCGTTCGCCGCCCTGATCCGCGCGACCAGCACGGCCCGCCGCCGGGCCCGCTGCCCGACCGGGCGGTCGGCGGCCTGCCGCTCCTCTTCCCGCGCCTGCTCCTGCTCCACTCCGGCGCCCCCTCCCGGCCGTTTCGGTTCGTGGGCGGAACCTAGCAGGTGGGGTCAGCTGCGGTCGACCGAATTACCCGGCGCGGTGGGCTCCTTGAGGCGCCGTCAGCACGGACGGCCGGAAAACCCGTGGAGCCGGGCGGCGCGGTCCTGCCACGATCGCGCGATGGGAATGCTCGATGCAGTGGCGGCCCGGGTGGCCGCCGGGGCCGCGGTGGAGTTCCGCCCGACGGGCTCCTCGATGGTGCCGCTGATCCACAGCCGCCAGCTGGTCTCGGTCGTGCCGGTCGACCCGGAGCGGCTGGCCGTGGGCGACATCGTGCTGGCCCGGGTCTCCGGCACGGTTCACCTGCACCTGGTCTCGGCGCTGGACCCGGCCCGGCGGCGGGTGCAGATCAGCAACAACCGGGGCCGCGTCAACGGCTGGACGGGCCACGACCGGGTGTTCGGCATCTGCACGGCGGTGGACGGCGCGCCCCGGCCCGGAGCGGCCGCGAAGGTCCGCTGAGGGCGCGGTCGGCGGCCGACGCTCGGCGCTCAGGCCGGGTGGTCGAGGTGGGCCGCCGTGCGGGCGAGGGTGGCCAGCACGGGGCTGATCAGCGGGTGGAGTTCGGCGCCCGCGCGGGTGGCGGCGAAGACCCGGCGGGTGGCGAGGGGGCTGTCGACGGGGCGGACGGCGACGGCGGTGCGCTCGGTGTCGCGGAGCGCGGAGCGCGGCACGAGGGCGACGCCCGCTCCGGCGGAGGCCAGGGCGGTGACGGCGCGGAAGTCGTCGGAGGAGTGGACGAGGCGCGGCTGGAAGCCCGCGTGCTCGCAGGCGAGCAGGACGACGTCGTGGCAGGGGTTGCCGGGGTAGGGGCCGATCCAGGGTTCGGCGGCGAGGTCGGCGACGGCGACCGGGCCGGGGCGGTCCGCCAGCGGGTGGTGCAGCGGGAGGACGGCGTCGAAGGGCTCGGCGTACAGCGGCAGGCGGGTGAGGCGGCGGTCGTCGGGGCGCGGGGCGCCGCGGTACTCGACGGCGACGGCGATGTCGGCGCGGCCGTCGAGGAGCATCGGCAGGCTGGCGTCGCCCTCCGCGTCCAGGACGCGGACCCGCAGGTCGGGGGCGGCCTCGGCGAGGGCGGCGACGGCGGGGGCCAGGACGAGGGCGATGCCGGTGGCGAAGGAGGCGACGGTGACCTCCCCGGCCGCGCCGGAGGCGTAGGCGGCGAGGTCGGCCTCGGCCCGTTCGAGCTGGGCGAGGACGGCGTCGGCGTGGGTGAGCAGGATCTCCCCGGCGGCGGTGAGGCGGACGCCGCGGCCGTCGCGGACCAGCAGGGTGTGGCCGGTCTCCTGTTCGAGGGCGGCGAGCTGCTGGGAGACCGCGGAGGGGGTGAGGTAGAGCGCGGCCGCCGCGGCGGTCACCGTCCGGTGGTCGGCCACGGCCCGGAGGGTCCGCAGCCGTCGTGCGTCGATCACGGGGTCAATTCTGCCAGCGCGGCGGGGCCGGTCGGGACGCCGGGTGGCCGGGGCCGGGTCGGTCGGGTCGAGGCATCCGGGCCGGTGGGGCCGGGACGGTGGGGCCGGGCGGCGCGGGTGGCGGGCGACGGGGCGCTCGCGGACCGCTCTGCGGGGACGAGGGACGGCGCGGGGAGCCGGGGGTGGCTCCCCGCGCCGGGCGGGCCGCCCGTGCAGGGGGGTCGGGGCGGCTCGCGGGGATGGCGCGGTTGAGGGTGCCCGCACCTGGTCGGGTGGGCCGGGCGTCAGGCGTCCAGGGCGGCGCGGGCGTCGACGAAGGCGGCGACGGCGCGTTCGACGTCCTCGGTGCTGTGCGCGGCGGAGAGCTGGACCCGGATCCGGGCGGCGCCGTGCGGCACCACCGGGTAGGAGAAGCCGATCACGTAGACGCCGCGCTCCAGCAGCAGTTCGGCCAGGCGCCCGGCCTTGGCGGCGTCGCCGACCATGACGGGGGCGATGGCGTGCTCGCCGGGCAGGATCTCGAACCCGGCCTCGGTCATCCGCGTCCGGAACAGCTCGGTGTTGGCGCGCAGCCGGTCGCGCAGGTCGTCGCTGGTCTCCAGCAGGTCGAGCACGGTGAGCGAGGCGGCGGCGATCACCGGGGCGAGCGAGTTGGAGAACAGGTAGGGGCGGGAGCGCTGGCGCAGCAGCGCGACGATCTCGCGGCGGGCGGCGACGTAGCCGCCGGAGGCGCCGCCGAGGGCCTTGCCGAGGGTGCCGGTGATGATGTCGACGCGGTCCGTGACGCCGTGCAGTTCGGGGGTGCCGCGGCCGGTGGGGCCGACGAAGCCGACGGCGTGCGAGTCGTCGACCATGACCATGGCGTCGTAGCGGTCGGCGAGGTCGCAGATCTCGCGCAGCGGGGCGATGTAGCCGTCCATGGAGAACACGCCGTCGGTGACGATCAGGCGGCGGCGGGCGTCCTGGGTGTCCTGGAGCTGCTTCTCCAGGTCGGCGAGGTCGCGGTTGGCGTAGCGGTGGCGGCGGGCCTTGGAGAGGCGGATGCCGTCGATGATGGAGGCGTGGTTGAGGGCGTCGGAGATGACGGCGTCGCGCTCGTCGAGGAGGGTCTCGAAGACGCCGCCGTTGGCGTCGAAGCAGGAGGAGTACAGGATGGTGTCCTCCTGGCCGAGGAACTCGGACAGGCGCCGCTCCAGCTCCTTGTGGACGTCCTGGGTGCCGCAGATGAAGCGGACCGACGCCATGCCGTAGCCCCAGCGGTCCAGGGCGTCCTTGGCGGCGGCGACCACGGCGGGGTGGTCGGCGAGGCCGAGGTAGTTGTTGGCGCAGAAGTTGAGCACCTGGCCGCCGTTGCCGGAGGTGACGGTGATCTCGGCGGACTGCGGGGTGCCGATGACGCGTTCCGGCTTGAACAGGCCGGCTTCGCGGATCTCGGCGAGGGTGGCGGCGAGGTCGTCGCGGACGTTCTCGAACACGGGGGTGTCGCTCCTAACGAGTGGTCGGCGGGTGTGCGGTGGGTGCGCCTACAGCGTCGTCCAGTCGAGGATGACCTTGCCGCAGTTGCCCCCGGCGGCCTCGTCGAAGGCGGCCTCGAAGTCCCGGGCGGCGTGCCGGCCGGTGATCACCGGGGTGAGGTCGAGTCCGCCCTCCAGCAGCACGGACATCGCGTACCAGGTCTCGAACATCTCGCGGCCGTAGATGCCCTTGATGGTGAGCATCGAGGTGACCACGTGGGCCCAGTCGACCGGGAAGTCCTCGGCGGGCAGGCCGAGCATCGCGATCTTCCCGCCGTGCGTCATGTTGGCGATCATCGACTGCATGGCCTCGGGGCGGCCGGACATCTCCAGGCCGACGTCGAAGCCCTCGCGCAGGCCGAGCTGGTGCTGGCCGTCGGCGATGGTGTGCTGCGAGACGTCGAGGGCGAGGGTGACGCCGAGCTCGCGGGCGAGGTCGAGGCGGTACGGGGAGACGTCGGTGATCATGACGTTGCGGGCGCCGGCGTGCTTGGCGACGGCGGCGGCCATGATGCCGATCGGTCCGGCGCCGGTGACCAGGACGTCCTCGCCGACCAGCGGGAAGGACAGCGCGGTGTGCACGGCGTTGCCGAACGGGTCGAAGATCGCGGCGACGTCGAGGTCGACGGGGACCCGGTGCACCCAGACGTTGGAGGCGGGCAGCGCGACGTACTCGGCGAAGGCGCCGTCGCGGTTGACGCCCAGGCCGATGGTGTTGCGGCACAGGTGGCGGCGCCCGGCCAGGCAGTTGCGGCACTTGCCGCAGACCAGGTGGCCCTCGCCGCTGACCAGGTCGCCGACGCCGACGTCGGTGACGGCGGCACCGACCGCGGCGACCTCGCCGACGAACTCGTGGCCGATGGTCATCGGGGTCTTGACGGTCTGCTGGGCCCAGCCGTCCCACGTGCGGATGTGCAGGTCGGTGCCGCAGATGCCGGTGCGCAGGACCTTGATCAGGACGTCGCCGGGGCCGATCTCCGGTTCCGGGACGTCGGTCATCCAGAGTCCGGGTTCGGCGTTCAGCTTGACGAGTGCCTTCACGGCGAGCGCTCCTGACGCGGGGTTCGGGCGGGCCTGCCGGTCGGCGGGTCCGGGGGCGGGCCCTGCGGGGTGGCAGGGCCGGTGGGGCGGCCCGGCGTGCGGCGGTCACCGACCGGGCAGGGTGAAATCTGCCTGGTCACGGTGGGTGCGGTCCATCGAGGAATTCTTAACGGGTGCCACAGCTGGGCTGAACGATCGTGCCCGAGCTGGGCCCGGGGTCCGGCTCCGGCGTGCCGCAAGACACCCGGACGGAGCAGCGCTCCGGCCGCCCGGGGAGGGGGTGCGCGGGACCGTGACGGAGAGTCAGGGCACCGTCCGCGCTTTGACCTAGCCTTGACATAACCAATTGGTCCAGTCCATTTTGTTGTGCGCGCTCCCTACGCACCTCCGCCCCCATCCCCCACTGGAGGTACCCGTGCACGCCCCCAACCGCCGCGCGACCGCGGTCGGCGCCGCCGCGCTGCTGCTGGCGACGGCCGCCGTCGCGGCCGTTCCGAGCAGCGCGAGCGCCGCGAACGTCCTCACCAACCCCGGGTTCGAGACCGGCACCCTGAGCGGCTGGACCTGCTCCGGCGGCCTCGGCTCGGTCGTCTCGACCCCCGTCCACGGCGGCACCAAGGCGCTGGCCGGTGCGGCCAGCGCCTCGGACAACGCCAAGTGCACCCAGACCGTCGCGGTGCAGCCCAACACCACGTACTCGCTGTCGAGTTGGGTGCGCGGCACCTACGTGTACCTCGGCGTCACCGGCGGCACCTCGACCTGGACGCCCGCCGCGTCCGACTGGAAGCAGCTGACGGTCAGCTTCACCACCGGCGCCTCGCAGACCAGCGCCGAGGTGTACCTGAACGGCTGGTTCGGTCAGGGCACGTACTACGCGGACGACGTCAGCCTGGACGGCCCCGGCGGCGGCACGCCGGACACCCAGGCGCCGACCGCGCCGAGCGGCCTGACCGCCACCGCGACCGCCGCCACCCAGGTCTCGCTGTCCTGGGGCGCGTCGAGCGACAACGTCGCCGTCACCGGCTACGACGTGTACCGCAACGGGACGCTGGTCACCACCGTCACCGGCACCAGCGCGACCGTCACCGGCCTGACCGCCTCGACCTCGTACACCTTCACCGTCAAGGCGCACGACGCGGCGGGCAACACCTCCGCCGCGTCCAACTCCCTCGCGGTGACCACGCCCGCGGGCGGCGACCAGCAGGCGCCGACCGCGCCGAGCGGGCTGACCGCCACCGCCACGGCCGCCACCCAGGTCTCGCTGTCCTGGGGCGCGTCGAGCGACAACGTCGCCGTCACCGGCTACGACGTGTACCGCAACGGGACGCTGGCCACCACCGTCACCAGCACCAGCGCGACCGTCACCGGCCTGACCGCCTCGACCTCGTACACCTTCACCGTCAAGGCCCGCGACGCGGCGGGCAACACCTCCGCCGCGTCCAACTCCCTCGCGGTGACCACGCCGCCGACCACCACGCCGAGCGGCTTCAAGCAGGCCGCGCCGTACCTGTACAACGGCTGGGGCAACCCGCCGGCCGCGACCACCGTGATGAACGCGACCGGCATCAAGTGGTTCACCCTGGCGTTCGTGCTGGCGCAGAACGGCTGCAACCCGACCTGGGACAGCCAGCGGCCGCTGCTGAACGGCGTCGACCAGCAGACCATCAACGCGGTGCGCGCCGCGGGCGGCGACGTCGTCCCGTCCTTCGGCGGCTGGTCGGGCAACAAGCTCGGCCCGAACTGCGCCGACGCGACCGCGCTGGCCGGTGCCTACCAGAAGGTGATCGACGCCTACGGCCTGAAGGCCATCGACATCGACATCGAGAACACCGACGAGTTCGAGAACTACACCGTCCAGGACCGCATCCTGAACGCGCTGAAGATCGTCAAGCAGAAGAACCCGGGCATCCGGACGATCGTCACCTTCGGCACCGCCACCAGCGGCCCGACCGCGCCCGGCAACCGCCTGATCGAGCAGTCCAAGGCGCTCGGCGCGGACATCGACGTCTTCACCATCATGCCGTTCGACTTCGGCAACGCGTCGACCGACATGTACGCCGCCACCGTCAGCGCGGCCAACGGCCTGAAGAACAAGCTCAAGTCGGTCTACGGCTGGGACGACGCCACCGCCTACTCCCACCTGGGCATCTCCGGCATGAACGGTCTCAGCGACAACAACGAGACCACCACGATCGCCAACTGGACCGCGATCCGCGACTGGGCCAACACCAACCACATCGCCCGCCTGGCGTTCTGGTCGGTCAACCGCGACCGCGGCTGCGCGGGCGGCGGCCTGCAGGAGACCTGCTCCGGCATCGCCCAGTCCGACTGGCAGTTCACCTCCATCACGGCCGGCTTCACCGGCTGACGCGCCGCTCCACCTCGACGGCCCCGCTCTCACCCCACGGAGACCGGGGCCGTCCCCGTGCCCGCGGGCGCCCGGTTCTCAGGCGAACTCCTGCTCGTAGTCCGGGAGTTCGACGTCGGAGGCCTTGGCGGCCTGGGTCTCCATGAGGCGGCGCAGCGGCCAGCGGGTCATCCAGCGCATGGAGGCGGCGCGCAGGGCGATCATCGGGGCGCCGATGGGGGCGTAGCCGCGCATGCCGCCGGGCGGGAGCTGCTGGGCCCGGGCGGCGTAGGGGCGCATGCGGCGCTGGTAGGCGGCGTAGGCGGTGGTGAAGTCGCCGCGGGCGGTGGCGAGTTCGCCAGCCAGGAGGTGGGCGCCGACCAGGGCGAGGCTGGTGCCGAGGCCGGTGAGGGGGGTGGGGCAGCAGGCGGCGTCGCCGACCAGGGCGGTGCGACCGCGGGCGTAGTGGTCGAGCCGGACCTGGCCGAGGTGTTCGAAGTGGAAGTCCTCGGCGTCGGCCATCGCGGCGAGCAGCCGGTCGCTCTCCCAGCCCGCGCCGGTGAACTTCTCGGTGAGCAGGCGCTGTTGGGCGGCGCGGTCGAGGCGGCCGGGGACGGCCGGGGCGGTGCGGAAGCTGAGGGCGACCTTGGTCTCGCCGGGCAGGCGGCCGGGGCGGGCCATCGCGACCAGGCCGCCGGGGGCGTTGTACATCAGGAACCAGCCGTCGAGGTCGAGGTCGAGGCGGGCGGTGAACCAGGCGGTGCAGCCGCCGAGCGGGACGACGTGCTCGCTCTCGGGGCCGAAGGCGAGGCGGCGGGTGGCGGAGTGCAGGCCGTCGGCGCCGACCACCAGGTCGAAGCGGCGGGGCGGGGCGTTCTCGAAGGTGGCGTGCACGCCGTCGGCGTCCTCGTGCAGGGCGGTGAGGGTGTCGTCGAAGAGGTACTCGACGTCGTCGGCGGTGGCCTCGTACAGCAGGTCGGCGAGGTCGCCGCGGAGGATCTCCAGGTCGGAGACGATGCCCTCGCCGCCGAAGAGTTCGGTGGGCAGCCGGGCGGTGTGCCGTCCGCGGCGGTCGACCAGGGCGATGCCGCGCTGCTCGACGGCGAGTTCGGCGGCCCGTTCCAGCAGGCCCATCCGGGCGATGACGGTGCGCCCGGCGCCGCGCAGGTCGACGGCCTGGCCGCCGGGCCGGGGCCCGGGGGCGCGTTCCACCACGACGGGGCGGAAGCCCGCCCTGCGTAGCCAGTACGCCAGGGCCGGCCCGGCGATGCCGCCGCCCGAGACGAGGATGTCGGTGTTGCTCGTCGCGTTCTCCATGACACCGAACGTACGGCGTACGCACTGTGATGAGCAATGGTTTGCCGGGGATTTGCGAGATTGGTGCACTAGTGCGGACGGGCGACTGGACGCCGATGTCCCGGCCGACGTGGCCGCTAGGATGGCGCGCACTGGTGCACTAGTGCGGAGGTGGGGCGGGTGGACCGCTACGAGCAGATCGCGGCCGAACTGCAGGGGCGGATCGAGCGCGGCGAACTGCGCCCGGGTGACCGGGTGCCGTCCACCCGGGAGATCACCCGCCGGTGGAACGTGGCGATGGCGACGGCCACCAAGGTGCTGGCGGAGCTGCGCGGCCGGGGGCTGGTGCGGGCCGTCCCCGGCGTCGGCACGGTGGTCACCGGGCGCCCGGAGCCGACACCGGTCCGCCCCCGGGAGCGGCAGGTGCCCCGGCGGCCCGCGTCCGAGGGCGGGCTGACGGCGGAGCGGATCGTCGCGGCGGCGGTCGCGGTGGCCGACGCCGAGGGCCTGGAGGCGCTGTCGATGCGCCGGGTGGCGGCCGAGCTGGACGTGGCCACCATGTCGCTGTACCGGCACGTCCCGGACAAGGACGGCCTGCTGCACCGGATGATGGACCTGGTCTTCGCCGACGTCTCCTTCACCCCCGCGCAGGGCGACCTCGGCTGGCGCGCCCGGCTGGAGCTGGCCGCGCACCTGCTCTGGGACCTGTTCCGGGCGCACCCCTGGCTGGCGTCCGCGCTGTCGGTGACCCGCCCCCAGCCGGTGGCCAACGCGCTGCCGTTCGGCGAGTGGGTGCTCTCCGCCCTGGCCGCCGAGGGCCTGCAGGTGCAGGACCTGCTCACCGCCTACCTGACGCTGTTCACCTACGTCCGGGGCACCGCGCTCAACCTGGAGATGGAGGCCACCGCGGAGGCCGCCACCGGGCAGGACGCCGAGGAGTGGATGGACCAGCAGGAGGACGTGTTCATGGAGCTGGTGGCCGCCCACCCGACCTTCCTGCGGCTCACCCTGGAGGGCTACGACTTCGACCTCGACCAGCTCTTCGAGTTCGGCCTGCAGCGCCTGCTGGACGGGTTCGCGGTGCTGATCGGGCAGGTCGCGCCCCCGGCTCAGGACAGCAGCGCGCCCAGGTCGTAGGAGACCGGCTCCTCCAGCTGCGCGTACGTGCAGCTCTCCGGGGTGCGGTCGGGCCGCCAGCGCTTGAACTGCGTGGTGTGCCGGAACCGGGTGCCCTCCATGTGGTCGTAGCCGACCTCGGCGACCCGCTCGGGGCGCAGCGGCACCCAGGACAGGTCCTTGTGCCCGGTCCAGCGGCTGACCGCGCCGGGCAGCCGGTCGGCCGCCTGGGCCTGCTCCTCCTCCCAGTGCGCCCACGGGTGGTCGCCGAGCCGGGCCGGGTCCAGGCGCAACGGGGCGAGTTCGGCGGCGAGTTCGGCCCGCCGGGCCATCGGGAACGAGGCGCTGACCCCGACGTGCTGCAGGCGGCCGCCGTCGTCGTACAGGCCGAGCAGCAGCGAGCCGACCACCGGCCCCGACTTGTGCTCGCGGTAGCCCGCCACCACGCAGTCGGCGGTGCGCACGTGCTTGACCTTGAAGAGGCTGCGCTCGCCGGGCCGGTACGGGGCGTCGAGCGGCTTGGCGACCACCCCGTCCAGCCCGGCGCCCTCGAAGCGGGAGAACCAGTCGCGGGCGGTGTCCAGGTCGGTGGTGGCGGGGGCGAGGTGGACGGGCGGGGCGGCACCGGCCAGCAACCGGGCGAGTTCGGCCCGGCGTTCGACCAGCGGGCGGGCGGTCAGGTCGTCGTCGTCCAGCGCGAGCAGGTCGAAGGCGACCAGGGTGGCCGGGGTGCGCCCGGCCAGGGTGCGGACCCGGGAGGCGGCGGGGTGGATGCGCTCCAGCAGCTCCTCGAAGTGCAGCCGCCCGTCGTGCGCGACGACGATCTCGGTGTCCACCACGCAGCGCTCGGGCAGCCGGGCCCGGACGGCCTCGACCACCTCGGGGAAGTACCTGGTCAGCGGTTTGCCGGTGCGGGAGCCGAGTTCGACCTCGTCGCCGTCACGGAACACGATCGCCCGGAAGCCGTCCCACTTGGCCTCGTACTGCATGCCGGGCGGGATCGCGGCGACGGCCTTGGCCAGCATCGGGGGCACCGGGGGCATCACGGGGAGCTGCATGCCTCCGATGGTGGCCCGCCGGGACGGACGGGGGCGGCGTGTCGGGCCGCTCCGGCGTGTCGGAGGGGGCGGGCCCGGAAGCGGCGCGCCTAGCGTGGGGGCATGGCTGGAACAGCGGTGGAACTGGAGGTCGGCGGCCGGACGGTGCGGCTGTCGAACCCGGACAAGGTCTACTACCCGGAGCCCGGGTACACCAAGCGGGACGTCGCCGAGTACTACCTGGCCCTCGCGCCGGGGGTGCTGCGCGGGCTGCGCGAGCGGCCGACCACGCTGCAGCGCTTCCCGGACGGCGTGGACGGCGAGTTCTTCTACCAGAAGCGGGCGCCGAAGAACGTCCCGGACTGGCTGCCGACCGCGCGGATCGCCTTCCCCTCCGGGCGCACCGCGGACGAGGTCTGCCCGACCGAGGAGGCGGCCGTGCTGTGGGCGGCGAACCTGGGCTGCCTGACCTTCCACCCCTGGCCGGTGCGCCGCGCGGACACCGAGCACCCCGACGAGCTGCGCATCGACCTCGACCCGCAGCCCGGCACCGACTTCTCCGACGCCGTCCGCGCCGCGCTGCAACTGCGGCCGCTGCTGGAGGAGTTCGGGCTGACCGGCTGGCCGAAGACCTCCGGCGGCCGGGGCCTGCACGTGTACGTGCCGATCGAGCCGCGCTGGACGTTCACCGAGTGCCGGCACGCCGTGATCGCGCTCGGCCGCGAGCTGGAGCACCGCTCCGGCGGCGAGGTCACCACCGCCTGGTGGAAGGAGGAGCGCGGCGCGCGGATCTTCGTCGACTACAACCAGATGGCCCGCGACCGCACCATCGCCTCCCCCTACTCGCTGCGCGCCCGCCCGCAGGCCACCGCCTCCGCCCCGCTGCGCTGGGAGGAGCTGGAGCGGGTCTCCCCCGCCGACTTCACGCTGCGCACCCTGCCCGAGCGGTTCGCCGAACTCGGCGACGTGCACGCCGGGTTCGGGGCGCACCCGGCCTCGCTGGAGCGGGTGCTGGAGCTGTACGCGCACCAGGGCGCGGGCGACCTGCCCTACCCGCCGGACTTCCCGAAGATGCCGGGCGAGCCGTCCCGGGTGCAGCCGAGCCGGGCCCGGAAGCCGGACTGACGGCCGTGGCGCCGGGGTCCGGGGCCCGGACGGCCGTGGCGCCCGAGAGGGTCGTGGCGGCGGGAAAAGCCGTGGAGTCCGGTCCGGGTCGTCCGTAGCATGCGCGGGTCGGCCCGCCCCGCGTCCAGGGGCCCGTACCCGTGGGGGAGTTCGGAATGTCCGCTCAACGTCTCCGGTTGCCGCGTTCGGCGCCGTCCGCCGTCGGAGTGTCGGCCCGGGCGGTGGGGGCGCTGCTGGACCGGCTGGAGGAGCTGCCGGTCGAGTGCCACTCGCTGCTGGTGGTGCGCCGCGGGCAGGTCGTGGCGGAGGGCTGGTGGGCGCCGTACTCGGCCGAACGCCCGCACCTGCTCTACTCGTTGACGAAGTCGTTCACCTCGGTGGCGGTGGGGCTGGCGGTCGCCGACGGCCTGCTGTCGCCGAAGGACCGGGTGGTCGACCTGCTGCCGGAGCACGTCCCGGCCGACGCCCCCGGGCAGGCCCGCCGGATCACCGTCCACCACCTGCTGACGATGACCGCCGGGCACGCCGTGGACAGCCTGGAGGAAGCCTGGCGGCGGGAGCCCGACGACCTGGTGCGGGGCTTCCTCGGCCTGCCGTTCGACGCCCCCGAGGGGACGCGGCACGTCTACGACAACTCGACCACCTTCCTGCTGGCCCGGATCGTGGAACGGGTCACCGGCCGGGGCCTGCCGGAGTTCCTCGACGAGCGCCTGTTCGGGCCGATGGGCATCGACCACGCCGAGTGGGACCGGGTGCGCGGCGGCGCCGCGTTCGGCTTCCACGGGCTGCACCTGACCACCGAGGCGCTGGCCGCGTTCGGCGAACTGCTGCTGCGCGGCGGGCGCTGGGGCGAGCGGCAGCTCGTCCCGCGCGAGTGGGTCGAGCTCGCGACGCGGCGGCACGTCGCCTCGGTGTCGTTCCTCGCGGGTGCGGACGACCCGGACTTCTCCTGCGGCTACGGCTACCAGTTCTGGCTGTCCCGGCACGGATACCACGCGAACGGCGCGTACGGGCAGCAGTGCGTGGTGGTGCCCGCGCACGACCTGGTGGTGGCGGTGACCGCGGAGGGCGCGTCCCAGGCGGTGTTCGACGCCCTGTGGGAGTGCCTGCTGCCCGGCCTGGAGCCGCTCCCGGACGGCACCGAGCACGGCGCCGGGGAGGGCACCGTGGACGACGCCGTGCTGGCCGAGCGGCTGCGGGGGCTCTCGCTGCCGCTGCCCGCGGGCACGGCCGAGCCGGGACGGGCGGCCCGCGCGGAGCTGGACGCCTCCGCCGAGGGGGCGGCGCTACCGCCCGGGACGGCGGTGGCCGTCGAACCGGTCGACGGCGGCTGGCGGGTCCGGCTCGGGCCGCTCCCCGACACCGGGGCCGTCCTCGACCTGGAGGTGGGCCACGGCAGTTGGCGCGAGAGCGCCCCGCTCGGCCGCCCGGTCGTCGCCGCCGGGGCCTGGCGGGACGGCCGCTTCCTCGCCGACCTCCGGGTGATCACCACCCCGCACCGCGTCCGCCTGACCGTCGACCCGGCCGCGGGCACGGCGACGGCGCGGTGGAGCACCCCGCCGCTGACCGGCCCCCGGCTGGAGCTGCACCTGCGCTCACCGCTGCTGACCCGCCCGGACGTCGCGTAGCGCGGGCGGGCGGGTCAGTGGGGCGGGTTGCCGTTCCCGGAGCGGTCAGGCCGCCGGGGCCGTCGGGCGGGTGGCGGCTGCGGCGGTGGCGGCGACGGCCAGGGGGTCGCGGGCGGGGCGGCCGAGGAGGTCGGTGAGGTCGGGGGTGGTGTCGGCGAGGAAGCCGTGCCGGATGCCGGTGGCGATCGAGGCCATCATGGGCGGCTGGAACGGGAGGAGCCCGGGGGTCCGGTCGAGGCGGCGGCGGTACTCGTCCAGACCGATGGTGCGGTGCGGGACGCCGAGCCGCTCGGCGACCCGGTCGGCCGTGACGGGCGGGCCGACCAGGTCGAGGGTCCGGCCGCGGTGCGGGGCCGGGTCGGCGGCGACGGCCGCCGCGGCGTCGGCGAGGTCCGCCCGGGCGACGGCGGCCAGGGCGCCGTCGCCGAACGGGGACTCCAGGCCGTCACCGGTCCAGGTCAGCAGGGCGCCGAAGAGTTCGGCGTACAGGCCGTTGCGCAGGATCGTCCAGGGCAGCGGGCCGGTGCGCAGCAGGCGTTCGGTGGCGCGGTGGGCGGCGGCGAAGGCGAGGTGGTCCCCGGCGGTGGTGAGGCTGGTGTAGACGACGTGGCCGACGCCGTCGCGGGCGGCCGCGTCCAGGACGGCCGCGTGCCGGGCGATCACCCGGTCGTCCTCGGCGTAGCCCGCGGAGACCAGCACCAGGGTGGTGACCCCGGTGAGGTCGAGGCTCGCGGGGTCGTCGAAGTCGAGGCGGCGCGTCCCCTCGCCCGGGGTGCGGCTGCCTCCCGTCGCCGTGGCGCCGCGGGCCCGCAGGGCGGCGAGGGTCGCCGAGCCGAGGTTCCCGTTCGCTCCCGTCACCAGGATCATTCCGGTCACAGCCTTCCGTCGTGGTTCTCTTCGGTAACTAGGCTGATCCTGGATCGCCCGACCACCCGTCACAAGGAGGCAGTTCGGTGTCACCCACGCACACGGCGGTAACCACCCCCGCGGAGCTCGACCCCTGCGGGCGCCACGACCACCCCGACTGCGGCATCCGGGACGTGCTGGACCGGATCGGCGACAAGTGGTCGGTGCTGGTGGTCGTCGAGCTCGCGGGCGGGCCGCGCCGGTTCCGCGAGCTGCAGCGCGCCGTCGAGGGGATCTCGCAGCGGATGCTGACGCTGACCGTCCGCCGGCTCGAACGCGACGGCCTGGTGCGGCGCACCGTGTACCCGACCGTTCCGGCCCGGGTCGACTACCGGTTGACCGACACGGGGGCCGGACTGACCCACCTGGTGAAGGCGCTGGCCGACTGGTCGCTCGCGCACCGCGGGGCCATCGCCGAGGCCCGGGCGGCGTACGACCTGGAGCACCCGGGTCACGACGTCCGCTGACGGGGCGGCCCGCCCGGGCGCCGGACCGCGCCCGGGCGGGTCAGGACGGCTGTGGACGGGTCAGGACGGCTGCGGGGAGCGTTCCTCGACGGGGGCCGGCACGGTGGGTGCCGGGGTGGCCGGGGTGGCCGGGGTGGCCGGGGAGCGGACCAGCAGGGCGATCAGGGCGGCGGCCAGCAACCCGGCGGCACCGGCGGTGAGGTAGACCTGGTCGAGGGCGGTGGCGTAGGCGTGGCGCGGGTCGGCGGGGCCGCGGCCGCGCAGGCCGTGCTGGAAGACGGTGCCGAGGACGGCGATGCCCAGGGCGTAGCCGAGCTGGCGGGCGGTGTTGAACGCGCCGGAGGCCGTGCCGGCCCGTTCGCGCGGGACGGTGGCGAGGGCGGCGGACATCATCTGCGGGGTGGCCAGCCCGACGCCGGTGCCGACGACCAGCAGGCCGGGCAGCAGGGACGCCCAACCGGAGCCGGGCGAGACCAGGGTGAGCAGCAGGGTGCCGCCGCCGATCAGGGCCAGGCCGAGGGCGATGGGCAGCCGTGCGGGTGCTCCGCGCAGCAGGCGGGTGCCGGCGGGGGCGGTGACGAACGCGGCGGCGGCGAGCGGGCAGACGGCGAGTCCGGCGTTCAACGGGCCGAGGTGGAGGACCTGTTGGAGCCACAGGCCGGTGTAGGTGAGCTGGGCGAAGGCGGCGGCGGTGAGCAGCAGTCCGGCGGCGGCGAGGCCGGTGAAGGTCGGGTTGCGCAGCAGGCGCAGGTCCAGCAGGGGGTGGTCGGTGCGGAGTTCGACGGTGGTGAAGGCGGCGAGGGCGAGGGCGGCCCCGGCGAGGGCGGTGAGCACCAGGGGGTCGCTCCAGCCGCGTCCGCCGCTCTCGATCAGGCCGTAGGTGAGGGCGGCGGCGAACAGGGTGAACGCGGTGGCGCCGGGCAGGTCGAAGCGTCCGGCGGGGCGGGCGGGGCGGGCCGGGTCGGCGGCGAGGCGGCGGAGGGTGAGCCAGCCGGCCAGGGCGGCGATCGGCAGGTTGACCAGGAAGATCGAGCGCCAGCCGAGCTGCTGGGTGAGCAGGCCGCCGAGTACCGGTCCGGCGGCGGCCGCGGCGCCGTTGACGGCGCCCCAGACGCCGAACGCGGTGCCCCGGTCGCGGCCCTGGTAGGTGGCGTTGAGCAGGGCGGTGGTGGAGGTCATCATCGCGGCGCCGCCGGTGCCCTGGGCGGCGCGGGCGGCGATCAGGGTGCCCGCGTCGGGGGCGAGGGCGCAGGCGAGCGAGGCGAGGCCGAAGACGGCGAGGCCGGCCAGGTAGAGGCGGCGGTGGCCGAGCCGGTCGCCGAGCGAGCCGAAGGCCATCAGCAGGGCGGCGAGGGTGAGGGCGTAGACGTCGACCACCCACTGCAGGGCGGTGAAGGTGGAGTGCAGGTCCTCCGACATCTCGGGCAGCGCGGTGTTCACGATGCTGGCGTCGACCAGCAGCATGAACGCGCCGACGCAGATCGCCGTCAGGGGTGTCCACTTGCGCACGGGCGGGGAGTCCTTCCGGGGCGGGGTGCTTCGTTCTCCTCGGTACTGTCGCCCGGTGCCGCAGCTTTCCCCTAGCCGGTGCGCCTTTCGCGGCGGTTGTCGACACGGTTTAGGGTGAAGTGGTGGGATCCGACACGTACGATGCCGTCGACCGGCAGTTGGTGCACGCGTTGCAGTTGGCGCCGCGGGCCGCGTTCAGCCGCCTGGCGGCGGTGCTGGGGGTGTCCGACCAGACGGTGGCGCGCCGGTACGGGCGGCTGCGCGGGGCGGGGTCGATCCGGGTGCTGGGGCTGTCGGACCCGGAGCGGCTGGGCGAGGTGCGCTGGCAGTTGCGGGTGCGCTGTTCCCCGGACGCGGCGGGGGCGGTGGCGGCGGCGCTGGCCCGGCGGGAGGACACCGTGTGGGTGTCGCTGAACTCGGGCGGCACCGAGATCGCCTGCTCGACCCGCACCCCGCCGGACCGTTCGGACCACTCGCTGCTGCTCCAGCACCTGCCGCGCACCCCGAGCGTGCTGGGGATGACGGCGCACTGTGTGCTGCACACCTTCTTCGGCGGGGCGCAGAGCCTGGCGGTGAAGTCCGGTGCACTGACCGGCGAGCAGGTCGCGGCGCTCACCGCGGGCGGTCCGCAGGTCGCCGGACCCTGCCCCGGGGCAACGGAGTTGGACGCGGCGGACCGTCGGCTGCTGGCGGTGCTGGCGGTGGACGGGCGGGCCCCGTTGGCCGAACTGGCCTCCGCCTGCGGGAAGTCGGAGAGCACGGTGCGCCGCCGCCTGGAGGAGCTGACGACCTCGGGGGTCCTGTACTTCGACCTGGACGTGGACTGGCGGGTCTTCGGCCTGCGCACCCACACCTGGCTGTGGCTGAACGTGGTCCCCTCCGAACTCGCCGCCGCGGGTGCGGCGCTGGCCGAGCACCCGGAGGTGGCGTACGCCTGCGCGACGACCGGCCCGAGCAACCTGCACGCGGTGGTGATCACCCGCACCGTCCGGGAGCTGTACACCTACCTGACCACCCGGGTGGCGGCGCTGCCCGGGGTGCAGCACCTGGAGACCGCGCCGACCATCCGGATCGTGAAGGGCCCCGGCCCGCTGCCGCTGGCCGCCCCGCGGGACGTCTGACGGGCGGCACCCGGCGGGCGGGCCGGGGGGCCGGTCAGCTGCGCAGGAACTCGCGGTTGAGGCGGGCGATGCCGCTGAGCGGGATGCCCTTGGGACAGGCGGTGGCGCACTCGCCGGTGTTGGTGCAGCCGCCGAAGCCCTCCTCGTCCATGGTCCCCACCATGTTCCGCACCCGGGAGGCGCGTTCGGGGGCGCCCTGCGGGAGGACGTTGAGGTGGACGACCTTGGCGGCGGTGAAGAGCATCGCGGAGCCGTTGGGGCAGGCGGCGACGCAGGCCCCGCAGCCGATGCACTCGGCGTGCTCGAAGGCGAGGTCGGCGGCCTCCTTGGGGACGGGGGTGGCGTGCGCCTCGGGGGCGGAGCCGGTGGGGGCGGTGACGTAGCCGCCGGAGCCGATGATCCGGTCGAGGGCGGAGCGGTCCACCACCAGGTCGCGGACGACCGGGAAGGCGCCGGCCCGCCAGGGTTCGACGTCGATGGTGTCGCCGTCGCGGAAGTGCCGCATGTGCAGCTGGCAGGTGGTGGTGCGCTCGGGGCCGTGGGCCTGGCCGTTGATGACCATGCCGCAGGCGCCGCAGATGCCCTCGCGGCAGTCGTGGTCGAAGGCGACCGGGCGCTCGCCGCGCAGGATCAGCTCCTCGTTGAGGGTGTCGAGCATCTCCAGGAAGGACATGTCCTCGCTGATCCCGGAGACCCGGTACTCGGTCATCTCGCCCGGGGTGTCCGGGCCTTGCTGGCGCCAGATGCGCAGGGTGAGGTTCACGCGTAGCTCCGCTGGGTGGGGTGGACGTGCTCGAAGACGAGCTGTTCCTTGTGCAGGACGGGTGCGGTGCCGGTGCCGGTGAACTCCCAGGCGGCGGCGTAGCCGAACTCCTCGTCGCGGCGGGCGGCTTCGCCGTCGGGGGTGGCGGACTCGGTGCGGAAGTGGCCGCCGCAGGACTCGGCGCGGTGCAGGGCGTCCAGGCACATGAGTTCGGCGAGTTCGAAGTAGTCGACGAGCCGGTTGGCTTTCTCCAGCGCCTGGTTGAGCTCCTCGCCGGTGCCGGGCACCTTGATCCGGCGCCAGAACTCCTCCCGGATCTGCGGGATGCGGGCCAGCGCGCGGCGCAGTCCGGCCTCGTCGCGGGCCATTCCGCACTCCTCCCACAGGAGTTCGCCGAGTTCGCGGTGGAAGGAGTCGGGGGTGCGGTCGCCGTCGACGGCCAGGATCAGGTTCAGCCGGTCGGCGGACTCGGCCTCCACGGCGGCGAGTTCGGGGTGGTCGGCGGGGACGGCGTCCAGCTTGGTGCGGCCCAGGTAGTCGTTGAGGGTGGGCGGCAGCACGAAGTAGCCGTCGGCGAGGCCCTGCATCAGGGCGCTGGCGCCGAGCCGGTTGGCGCCGTGGTCGGAGAAGTTGGCCTCGCCGATCGCGAACAGGCCGGGGATCGTGGTCTGCAGGTCGTAGTCGACCCACAGGCCGCCCATCGTGTAGTGGATCGCCGGGTAGATCCGCATCGGGACGGTGTACGGGTCCTCGGCGGTGATCCGCTGGTACATCTCGAACAGGTTGCCGTACTTGGCCTCGACGGCGTCCCGGCCGAGCCGGGCGATCGCGTCGGCGAAGTCCAGGTAGACGCCCTGACCGCCGGGGCCGACGCCGCGGCCCTCGTCGCAGACCACCTTGGCGGCCCGGGAGGCGATGTCCCGGGGCACCAGGTTGCCGAACGCCGGGTAGATCCGCTCCAGGTAGTAGTCGCGCTCGTCCTCGGGGATCTGCGCGGGCGGGCGGGTGTCGCCCTTCGCCTTCGGCACCCAGATCCGGCCGTCGTTGCGCAGCGACTCGCTCATCAGGGTCAGCTTGGACTGGTGGTCGCCGGAGCGCGGGATGCAGGTCGGGTGGATCTGGGTGAAGCACGGGTTGGCGAACAGGGC
This sequence comes from Kitasatospora phosalacinea, assembly GCF_030268885.1. GTDB lineage: Bacteria > Actinomycetota > Actinomycetes > Streptomycetales > Streptomycetaceae > Kitasatospora > Kitasatospora phosalacinea_C. The sequence goes on along the minus strand of NZ_BSSA01000005.1, from coordinate 217,642 downwards.
GCCGCGCCGGTGGGCCCGCCAGACCGCGGTGGCGTTGGAGTTCTTGGCGTTGGTGGAGAGGTAGAAGACGTTGCCGTAGCCGCCGGTGGCCAGCACCACGGCGTCCGCGGTGTAGGAGCGGATCTCGCCGGTGACCAGGTCGCGGGCGACGATGCCGCGGGCCCGGCCGTCGACGACCAGCAGGTCGAGCATCTCGGTGCGCGGGTGCATCTCGACGTTCCCGGCGGCGATCTGCCGCGACAGCGCCTGGTAGGCGCCGAGCAGCAGCTGCTGGCCGGTCTGGCCGCGGGCGTAGAAGGTGCGGGAGACCTGGACGCCGCCGAAGGAGCGGGTGTCGAGCAGGCCGCCGTACTCGCGGGCGAACGGGACGCCCTGGGCCACGCACTGGTCGATGATCTCCACCGAGACCTCGGCCAGGCGGTGCACGTTGGACTCGCGGGCCCGGAAGTCGCCGCCCTTGACGGTGTCGTAGAACAGCCGGCGCACCGAGTCGCCGTCGTTGCGGTAGTTCTTGGCGGCGTTGATGCCGCCCTGCGCGGCGATCGAGTGGGCCCGCCGCGGGGAGTCCTGGAAGCAGAACTGGACGACGCGGTAGCCCTGTTCGGCCAGCGTCGCGCCCGCCGCGCCGCCCGCCAGACCGGTGCCGACCACGATCACGGTGTGCTTGCGGCGGTTGGCCGGGTTGACCAGCTTGGCCTCGAACCGCCGCCGCTCCCACCGCTGTTCGATCGGCCCGGCCGGGGCGGCGGTGTCGACGACCGGCTCGCCGAGGGTGTAGTCGAGGTAGCTCATTGCCGTGCTCCCGGTGGGGTGTTGGGGGTTCATCGGACCAGGCCGGTCATCACGGCGACCGGCACCGACAGGAACCCGGCGGTCAGCAGCAGCGCCAGCGCGTTCGCACCGAGCTTCAACGCCCGGTCGCGGCGCGGGTTGTTGACGCCCAGGGTCTGCGCGGCGCTCCAGAAGCCGTGCCGCACGTGCAGGCCGAGCGCCAGCATCGCCAGGCAGTAGACCGCGCCCGAGTACCAGGTCGAGAAGGAGGCCACGATGTTCTGGTACGGGTGGCCCTCCTCGGCGGCCGGGTTCACCGTGAGGGTGGTCAGGTCGAGGACGTGCCACACCACGAACAGGCCGAGGATCACCCCGCCCCAGCGCATCGTCCGGGTGGCGTACGTCGCCCGCGGCCGCCGGTGCACGTACTTCACCGGGCGGGCCCGCAGGTCGCGGCGGGAGAGCTGGTAGGCGGCGGTGCCGTGGGCGAGCACGGCCGCGAGCAGGACCAGCCGGGCCAGCCAGAGGAACCAGCCGTGCTGCAGGAAGGGCTCGCCGATGGTGCGCAGCCAGTGCGCGTAGCCGTTGATGTCGTCCGGGCCGAAGAACACCTTGAGGTTGCCCAGCATGTGGGCGACCAGGTAGGCCAGCATCACCAGGCCGCTGACCGCCATCACCGCCTTCTTGCCGACGGAGCTGTGCCACAGCGACGCCGGGGAGGACGGGTGCCGGCCGGGGGCAGGGGTCCGGGTCGCCCGGTTCGTCCGGGTAGCAGAAGCCATGACCATGACCGTAGGCCGGGCGAGTCGGGGGTGTCCAAGACATGGAAGCGCCGGTCACGATAGGCCCTGCCTATGATGGCTGGTGTGCAGTTGCAGCAGCTCGCCTACTTCGTCGCGGTCGCCGACGCCCGGCACTTCACCCGGGCCGCCGAGCTCAGCCACGTCTCGCAGCCCTCGCTCTCCCAGCAGATCCGCTCCCTGGAACGGGAGTTGGGCGCCGAGCTGTTCCACCGCTCGCGCTCCGGGACGACCCTGACCGACGCCGGGGAGGCCCTGCTGCCGCTGGCCCGGCGGATCCTGGCCGACGCGGACAGCGCCCGGCGGGCCGTCGCCGAGACGGTGCAGCTGCGCCGCGGCCGGGTCCGCTTCGGCGCGCCGCCCTCGCTGTGCGCCAGCCTGGTCCCGCAGGTGCTGCGCGCGTACCGGGCCCGGCACCCCGGCGTCGACCTGCAGCTGACCGAGGGCGGCTCGCGCGACCTGGTCCGCGACCTGGAGGCCGGGCAGCTGGACCTCGCCCTGGTGATCACCCCCGGCTCGGCCGCGCCCGCCCCGCTGGCCGTCACCCCGCTGCTGCACGAGGACCTGGTGCTGGTCTCCGCCGCGCCGCTCCCCCGCCGCCGGGCCCGGATCACCGACCTGCGCGGCCGCGACCTGGTGATGTTCCGCGAGGGCTACGACGTCCGCGAGACCACCCTGGCGGCCTGCCGGGCGGCCGGGTTCGAGCCCTCGTACGCCGTCGAGGGCGGTGAGATGGACGCCGTGCTGGCCGCCGTCCGGGCCGGGCTGGGCCCCGCGGTCGTCCCCGGCATGGTGGCCGCCAGCGCCGCCCTGCCCAGCACCCCCTTCGCCCCGCCCGGCCTCGGCCGCACCATCGCCCTCGCCCACGGCCGCGACCTGCCGCTCACCCGCGCCGCGGACGCCTTCCGCGGCGCGCTGCTCGCCTACCTGCGCGAGGCCGAGCGCACCGACTCGCTGCCCCCGGGCACCAGGCTGCTCCCCGCCCCGCGGGGCGGAACGGGCCCCGCGTAGGGTGGGTGCACGGAACATCGGTGCGACGAGAGGTGGTCCGGGTGACCGGGAGCGTGGTGGCGGTCAGCAGCAACGGGGAGTACTCCTTCACGAAGCCGAACCGGGAGGGGATCCGGCTGCTGGAGGGCCTCGGGGTCGAGGGGGACGTGCACGCCGGGGTGACGGTGAAGCACCGCTCCCGCGTGCGGCAGGACCCCTCGCAGCCGAACCTGCGGCAGGTGCACCTGATGCACGCCGAGCTGTTCGAGGAGCTGGCGGAGGCCGGGTTCACCGTCGGGCCCGGCCAGTTGGGCGAGAACGTCACCACCCGCGGCGTGGACCTGCTCGGGCTGCCGGTCGGCGCGCTGCTGCACCTCGGGGACGGGGCGGTGGTCGAGGTGACCGGGCTGCGCAACCCGTGCGCGCAGATCGACGGCTTCCGTCCCGGGCTGCTCAAGCAGGTGGTGGGGCGGGACGACAGCGGGGCGGTGGTCCGCAAGGCCGGGATCATGGGCGTGGTCCGCTCCGGCGGCGTGGTCCGCCCCGGGGACGGCATCACCGTCACGCTGCCGCCCGAACCGCACCAGCCGCTCGAACGGGTCTGACCGCTCGAACGAGGCCGACCGCTCGAACAGGCCCGACCGCTCGAACGGGCCCGACCGGCGAGGAGGGCGCGCACGCACCGTCGTCAGTCCCGGTGCCGGGCCAGTTCGGCCCGGCCGCGGACGCCGTACTGACGGTAGAGGCGGGTGAGGTTGGCCTCGACGGCCTTGACCGAGAGGTGGAGGCGGGCGGCGATCTCGCGGTTGGTGGCGCCGGAGCGGATCAGGGCGAGGATCTGCTGCTGCATGGGGGTGGGGTCGGCCTCGAGGGCGTCGAGGGCCGCGAGGGCGGCGGCGGCGTGCTGCTGCCAGGGCAGGCAGCCCGCGGCGGCGTAGCGGGCGTGGGCCTCCTGGAGGGCGGTGCGGGCGGCGGCCCGGCGGCGGGCGCGGCGTTCGAGGGTGCCGAGGGCGAGGTGGGCGCGGGCCAGTTCCAGGGGGTAGGGGTGGGTGTCGGGGAGGAGGGCGCGCAGGGTGTCGGCGGCGCGGCGGGGGTCGGTGGTGGCGATGAGGTGGGCCTCGGCGCGGTGCAGGCCCAGGGTGAGGACGTCGCGGCCGAGGCGGATGGCGCGCTCGCGGGCGTCGGCGAGGGTGGCGGCGGCTTCGTCGGGGCGGCCGGAGAGGACGAGCGCCTCGGCCAGGTCGGCGTCCACCAGGAAGAACGCGGGGTCGGTGAACTCCATTCGGCGCAGCAGGAGTTGGCACTGGCCCAGGTGTTCGGCGGCGGCCGGGTGGTTGCCGCGCAGGAGTTCGGCGCGGCCGCGCAGGCCGTGGGCGTAGGCGAGCCATTCGCGGTCGTGGTCGTCCTCGGCGGCGCGGATCGCGGAGTCGAGGAGCTGGGCGGCGCGCTCGGCGGTGCCGCCGTTGAGTTCGGCGGCGCCGCCCAGGACGCGGGCCGGGCCGGGGCTGGGTTCGATGCGTTCGCGCAGGTCGTGGGCGGCGCGTCCGGCGGCGTACGCCTCGGTGCAGCGGCCGGCGCGTTCGTAGACGGAGGCGGAGATGTAGAGGACGTTGGCGAGGTCCTCGGTGCGGCCGGAGGCTTCGACCTCGGCGCGCAGGGTCTCGACCTCGGCGATGGCGCGGGGCAGGTCGCCGCTGCGCAGGGCGGCGACGGCGAGTCCTTCGCGGCAGAACACGGCGGCGGCGGTGGGGGGCCGTCCGGCGGCGAGGCGGCAGCCGCGTTCGAGTTGGGCGAGGCCGCGGGCGGGATCGGTGAGCAGGGTCAACGGGGCGCGCTGGGCGAGGAGTTCGACGAGCAGGTCGGGGTCGTCGGCCTGGTCGGCGTGCTTCTCGGCGAGGGCGAGTTCGGCGAGCCCTTCGGCCCGGTCGCCGCGGTGCAGGGCGCGGACGGCGCGTTCCTGGTGGACGGCGGCGGTGAGGCCGGGGTGGCCGCCGGTGTCCTCGGCGGCGGCGGTGAGCAGGGGTTCGGCGCCGGGGTGGTCGGGGCCGAGCAGGCGGGCGAGCAGCAGCCGGGCGTGGACCCGGACGTCGGCGGCGGGGGCGTCGGCGAGGCGTTCGCCGCAGGCGCGGGCGAGGTCGGGCAGGCCCGCGGCGGCGGCGTTGCGGGCGGCGGCGAGCAGGCGGCGTCCGGCGGCGTCGGGGTCGGGGGTGTGGTCGGCGGCGAGGCGGAGCAGCTCGGCGGCGGTGCCGGGGGCGCCGCGGGTGAGTGCGGTGTCGGCGGCGCGGCCGAGCCGGGAGGCGAGGTGGGGGTCGGGGGCGTCGGCGGCGAGGGCCTGGTGGCGGACCTGTTCGACGGGGTCGGCGGCGAGTTCGGCGAGCAGCCGGTGGGCGGCGCGCAGGGCGGCGGGGGTGGCGTCGGCGAGGACGACTTCGGCGACCAGGGGGTGGCTGAACTGCGGTGCCCCGGTGGGGGTCTGCTGGACGATGCCGTGGCGACGGGCGGCGGCGAGCGGTTCGGTGACGGTGGCGGGCAGCGCGGTTCCGGGCCGGGCGGCGGCCAGGACGGTGAGCGACTGCCGTGCGGCGTCCGGGAGTTCGCCGAGCCGGGCGGAGACCAGGGCGCGCAGCCGGTGCGGGACGTCGAGCGGGCGGTCGGGGTCGGCGGCGAGCGCGCTCTCGCTGCCCCCGGCCGCCAGTGAGCGCCCCAACTCCAGGACGTAGTACGGGTTTCCGCCGCTGACGGTGTGCACGCGGGTGAGGGTGAGTCCGCTCAGGCGCAGGTCGAGGCGTTCGCGCAGCAGGGCGCCGGTGCCGCGTTCGCTGAGCGGTCCGACGGCGATCTCGCGGGCGGCGGGCGGGCAGAGGGCGCCCATCTCGGGTGCGGCGTCGGCGTGTTCGGTGCGTTCGGTGACGGCGAAGCGGACGTGGCGGTCGGTCAGGCGGCGGGCGGCGAAGGCGATGACCTGGCGGCTGGCCTCGTCGAGCCACTGGGTGTCGTCGAGCAGGACGAGCACCGGGCCGCGCTGGGCGAGTCGGCGCAGCGCTTCGAGGACGGCGACCCGGACGGCCAACGGGTCGGTGGGGGCGCCGGGTTGGGGTGCGCGGTGGAGCAGGGCGCACTCCAGGGCCTGGCGCAGGTGGTCGGGCAGGTCCTCGGCGAGGCCGGGGAGGGTCTCGCCGAGGAGGTCGATCAGGGCGAGGTGCGGCAGGTCCGCCTCGGCTGCGGTGGGACTGCTGCGCAGGACGGTCCAGCCTGCCGGTCCGGCGTCCTGGGCGAGTGCGTCGAGCAGCGCGGTCTTGCCGATGCCGGCCGGGCCGTGCAGCAGCACGCCGCCGGTGGCGGTGAGTGCGGCGCGGATCTCGGCGAGCAGGTGGGCGCGGTCGACGAGTGGGGGCTCGATCGCTCCCGCCGGGGTGGTGGCGGCTGCGGCCGGGCCGGGGAGGATGCCGGTCATGGCGGTCAGTGTGCCGCCTCGCAACCGGCTGCGCGAGGGTGTCGCATGAACACGACACCCTCGCGACCCGCTGTTAAGTCCCCTTTAAGGCCCTGCTGTCGGGGACGTCGCGGAACCCGCCGGTCAGCCGACGCTGACGTCGTCGACCAGGAAGGTGGTCGACAGGTAGGCGTCCTCCTGCCCGGCGAACTGCAGGCTGACGCTCTGCCCGCGGAAGGCGCTCAGGTCGACGGTCCTCTGCACGTACCCGGCCGAGGCGTTGGCGTTGGAGTACGTCGCCAGGGTCTGGCCGTTGACGTTGACCTTGAGGGTGTCGTACGCGGTGGAGCCGGACTCCTGGGTGGTGACCTTGAGCCAGAAGGTGAGCTTCGGGGTGCCGCTCGCCGGGACGGCGACGTTGTTCTGCGCGAGCGTCTCGGTGGCCGCGGAGCCGTAGCCCATCATCCAGGCGTACCAGGTGCCGCCGTGGGCCTGCTGCTGGGTGGAGTTGGTGATGTCGTTGGCGCTCTGCGTCCAGCCGGTGGCGCCCTGCTCGAAGTCGCCGTTGGTCAGCGCGTTGCCCGGGTTGGGGTTGCCGGTGGGCGAGGAGGTCGGCGAGGTGCTCGGCGACGGGGACGGGTTGCCGCCCGGGTCGGGCAGCGCGGTGCCGATCGAGACGGCCGCCCACGCCTTGGAGACGATGTACCGCTCCTGGGAGTTGGTGCCGTACAGGTCGGCGGCGGCCTGCAGGGTGGCGGTGCGCGCCGCCGAGTAGTTGGTGGTGGAGGTCATGTAGGTGGACAGGGCGCGGTACCAGACCGCCGCGGCCTTGTCCTTGCCGATGCCGTTGAAGGTGTCGCCGTTGCACGGGGTGCCGTTGTGCGGCAGGCCGCCGATGGTCTTGGCGCCGGTGCCCTCGGCAGTCAGGTAGAAGAAGTGGTTGGCGATGCCGGAGGAGTAGTGCACGTCGACCTGTCCGGCCCGGCTGCTGTAGCAGGACAGCGAGGAGCCGTCCGCGGCCGGGTTGTCCATCCGGCGCAGGTAGCCGTTGCCCATCCGGAGCTTCTCGCCGATGTAGTAGTCGCCGGGGTCGGTGCTGTTGTTGGCGTAGAACTCGACCATGGTGCCGAAGATGTCCGACGTCGCCTCGTTGAGGCCGCCGCTCTCGCCGGAGTAGTTGAGGTTGGCGGTGGCGGCGGTGACGCCGTGGCTCATCTCGTGGCCGGAGACGTCCAGGGCGGTGAGCGGGGTGTTGCCGTTCTGCGAGGAGCCGTCGCCGAAGGACATGCAGAAGCAGGAGTCGTCGTAGAACGCGTTCAGCAGCTGGTTGTCCACGTGGACGTAGGCGGGGGCGCCGCGGCCGTCGTTGCGGATGCCGGAGCGGTTGAAGGTGTTCTTGTAGAAGTCCCAGGTCTTCGCCAGGCCGTAGGAGGCGTCCACGGCGGCGCTCTCCCGGCTCGAGGTGGAGCCGTTGCCCCAGGAGTTGGTCGACTTGGAGAAGGTCCGGGCGTTCTGCGCGGGGTTGGACTGCGGGCTGTTGTACGAGTCGTAGACGATCGTGGAGCCGTGCAGCGCGTCGGTCAGCGTGTAGCCGCTGCCGCCCTGGCTGGTCTCGATGGTGACCTGGCCGACGTTGACGCCGTTGCCGGTGCCGGAGACGGTCTGGTTGACCTCGTACTGGTCCAGCACCGCCCCGCTGGCGGCGTCCAGCAGGACCGCCTCGCGGGAGTTCGCGCCCGCCTCGCCCGCGCCGGTCACGGTGTTGCGGTAGGCCAGCACCGGGACCTTGCCGACCGCCCAGACCACCAGTTGGCTGGTGTCCAGGTTGGTGGTGCGGGCCTCCTTGACGTGCTTGGCGCTGCGCACGGCGGCCGCCGAGGCGTCCTGGCCGGACAGCTTGGGCGTCACGCCCGCCACCTTGATCGCGCCCTCGTGGGCCCAGGTGGTCGAGCTGACCTTGCCGTTCCGGCCGTAGTGGACGACCAGGTCGCCGCCGACCACCGGCAGGCCGCGGTAGGTGCGGTCGTAGCGCACGTGCCGGGCACCGTCGTTGTCGACCAGCACGTCCTTGGGCAGCAGGCGCTCGTCCGGGCCCAGGCCCAGGCTCTTGGCCAGCCCCTTGGCGTCCTTCTCCGCCTGCTCCAGGAGCGCGGTGCGGCCCACCGAGGTCATCGCCTGGAATCCGGCACCGTTCGCGGTGGTGCCGCTGGCCAGTGCGGGGGACTGGGAACTCGCCACCATCACGGTGCCCATGGTGAGGGCGGCCGCAACAGCTGCCGCCAGAGCGGTCTTGCGGTTCATCGGGTTTCCTCCCGCCGAGCCGGGGTCGATGGGGGACGGTCGACGACACCGATGGGGTGTGGCGCCGCGACCGGTTTCAGCTCGGCGGCAGGACGCTAGGGCCGCGGGGCGCCCCCGCGACACGCCCTCACCGCCCCGGCAAGGGCCGGTCAAGGGTGTGCGGGTCCGGGTGGCGGGGGGAGGCCCGGCGGCCTCAACGGGCCACGCGGAAGCCGATGTTGCCGCTGGAGCTGTCCGGGGTGTTGGCGGAGCGGGCGGCCAGGCGGTAGCGGTTGCAGTAGGAGGCGTGGCACATGTGGGAGCCGCCGCGCATGACTCGGGAGGTGCCGGTGGGCGGGCCGAGCGGGTCGTGCCGGGTGGCGGGGGTGTCGGCGCGGTGGTGGTCGGGGCTGAAGCGGTCGGCGCACCACTCCCAGACGTTGCCGAGCACGTTGTAGAGGCCGTGGCCGTTGGGGCGGTACGAGCGGACGGGGGCGGTGGAGCGGTGCCGGCCGGTGCTGCGGACCGGGAAGTCGCCCTGCCAGATGTTGAGCATCTCCCGTCCGCCGGGCGCGAGTTCGTCGCCCCACGGGTAGCGGGTGCCCTCCCGGCCGCCGCGGGCCGCGTACTCCCACTGGGCCTCGGTGGGCAGCCGGGTGCCGGACCAGTCGCAGTACGCCCGGGCGTCGTTCCAGGAGACGTGCACCACCGGGTGCTGCTGGCGGGCGGCGTGGTCGCTGCCGGGGCCCTCGGGGGCGCGCCAGGTGGCGCCCGCGACGGCCCGCCACCACGGGGTGGCGGCGACCCGCGGGGAGGCGGCGCGCAGCCGGTCGGTGAGGAAGCCCTCGAAGACGAAGCTGGAGCCGAAGCGCTCGGCGTCGGTGACGTACCCGGTCTCCCGGACGAAGGACGCGAACTCGGCGTTGGTGACGGTGGTCGCGGCGATGGCGAACGGCGCGAGCCGCACCTCGCGGACCGGCCCCTCGCCGTCCCCGGGGATGCCGTCCGGGTCCTGCCCGCCCATCCGGAACACCCCGCCCGGCAGCTCCAGCAGCCCGCGGGCGGCCCGCACCGCGGCGGGCGAGCGGGGCGCGGGGGCGGCGGGCGCGGCTTCCGGGGTCAGGACCGGCAGGGCGGGCAGCACGGGCAGGCCGAGGTCGGCGGGCTCGTGCCCGGGGGTGCAGCAGGAGAGCATGGCGGCCTCTTCTTCGCGGGGGTGCGGGTCCGGCCGGTCGCCGGGGAGACGACCGGCCGGGGTACTCGGGGAGGGTGGTGTCAGGCGCTGCGCTCGGCGGCGAGGGTCGCGGCGAGGGCCGGGATCCCGAGCGCCTGCTCCTGGGCCGGGGTGGCCCGGTACAGCCGGTTGACCAGCTGGTACGGATCGGCGTCCAGGTCGTAGTACTCGCGGAAGGCGACCTCGCCGGTGCCGACGGGCAGGCCGTTCGCATCGGTGTGCAGCTTGTAGTACTCGGTGTACTGCTCGGTCCTCGACAGGTACGAGGACCAGGTGTGCGGCCGCCCGGCCTGGTGGACGCCCTGCTCCCAGTACTCGACCAGCAGGTGGTCGCGGCTGTACGAGCCGAGCAGCGAGTGCCCGTCGAGCGCCCAGTCGGGGGTGATCCCGGCCGCCTCCAGGATGGTCGGGGCGAGGTCGATGTTGGCGACGATCCGGTGGTCGGCGGGACTGCCCGCGCCGAGGCCGCCGGCCGGCCAGGAGAGGTAGAACGGCACCTCGACGGAGGGCAGGTAGGGCACCGACTTCTTCGACCAGCCGTGGTCGGCCCAGGTGTAGCCGTTGTCGCCGAGGTAGATCACCAGGGTGTTGTCGAGCTGCCCGAGCGCGGCGAGCCTGTCGTGCAGGGCCTGCACGGCGTCGTCCACCGAGAGCAGGGTGCGCAGTTGGCGGGCCCGCAGCTGCCGGGCGGTGTCGAGGGTCGCGGTGGCGTCCTGGATCCACTGGGGCTTGTCGCTGCGGTCGGCCTCGTCGACGGACGGGCGGCCGTTCCAGCCGGGGACGGCGGTGTCGGCGTACTTGGGCTCGGGCGTGTTGGGCTCGTGCGAGGCCTTCGGGGCGACGAACGCGAACCAGGGGCGCGGGTCGGTGGCGGCCTTGTCGAGGAAGGCCAGCGCGCGGTCGCGGATCACCGAGGTCGAGTAGCCGGGGATGGTGCGCACGGTGCCGTTGTCGTTGTACTGGCCGTCGTCGTAGACCACCGGCGCGGCCAGCAGCCACTCGTCGAAGTGCGGCGGGTTGTCGGCCGGCTGCCAGGCGTTCAGGTACTTGCCGAACAGCCCGGTGCGGTACCCGGCCCGGTGCAGCGCCCGCTGGACGGTGTCGTGCTGGTCGAGGTTGTACGGGTGGCCGTTGTCGCGGACGCCGTGGTGGTGCGCGTACTGCCCGCTGAAGATCGAGGAGCGGGACGGCGCGCACAGCGGCGTGGTGACGTGCCCGGCGGTGAACCGCACGCCGTGGCCGACCAGCCAGTCCACCGTCTTCGGGGTGGCCCACTCGGTCTGCTTGGGCTGGTCGTCGGTGAGGATCACCAGCACGTTCGGCCGGCCGGCGCCCGCGGCGGCGGCGCTCCCGGCGCCGAGGCCCAGCGGCAGCGCGGTCGCGGCGGCCACCGAGGCGGCGCCCGCGAGAAAACCGCGGCGGCCCAACTTCGCTTCTTCGTACGGAGGTTCGGGGTTCCGACTCATGGCGTGCATACCCTTTCGCAGGAGGAGTGGCGGCAGGCGGTGCGAGTCGGCGGGCGTCCCCGTCCGGACGGATCGTGCGCGGCGCGCTGACGGTGAACCTACGGGCGCGCCGGAGGCCCCCGCAATCGCCCGCGGGCAGACAACGCACGCTGTTCACGGGCCCGTTGCAATGTTTCGCACACCACCCGCGGGCCCCCTCGGCCAGGACGTGAGAGTTGACTCTCAGATATTGTGAGAGCACACTCTCAGGCATGAGCTCCGGCAACCCGCTCGGTGACGTCGAGGTCACCGATCCCAGGGCGATGCGCGCCCTGGCCCACCCCGTGCGACTGGCGATCCTGGATCGACTGCGACGCCACGGACCTTCCACCGCAACGGAGTTGGCGCCGCACGTGGGTGCCACCCCGACGGTCGCCAGCTGGCACCTGCGACACCTGGCCGAGTTCGGGCTGGTGCGGGACGCCGAGCCCGGACCCGACCGGCGCAAGCGGCGCTGGGAGGCGGTCGGGCGCGGGTTCCGGTTCGCGCCGGGGGCGGACGGGGAGAGCCGGGAGGCCGCCGGGGCGCTCGCCCAGCTGATGTTCCGGCGCTCCGCCGACGCCCCGGCCCGCTGGATGGCCGAGGTCGGCCCGACGCTGCCGCCGCAGTGGCTGCGGCTGTCCGGCCTGGCCGACACCCGGGTCGCCCTCTCCCCCGCCGAACTCGCCGAACTCTCGGACGCCATCGAGCAGTTGCTCGCCCCGTACGTCCACCGCGACGCCGCCGGCCGGCCGGTGGACGCGCGCGTGGTGCGCCTGATGCGCTACGTCCTGCCGGAGGGCACCGAGACGGACGGGGCCGCGGCGGACGGGACCGCGGCGGACGGGACCGGGACGGACGAGGCCGCGACGGGCGGCCCGGAGCCGTCCGACGGCCCGGCGTCGACGGGCGGCCCGGCGTGAGCTCGCCGCTGCGCGGGAACGGGCGGTTCCGGCGGTTCTGGGCCGGGCAGGCGGTCTCCCAGTTCGGCGACCGGGTCTCCGAGTTGGCGCTGCCGCTGATCGCGGTCGGCCCGCTGGGGGCGAGCACCGCGCAGGTCGCCGGGCTGACCGCGGCGCTCTGGGCGCCGAACCTGCTCGCGGTGCTGCTCGGCGCCTGGGTGGACGGCCGCACCGACCAGCGGCGGCTGCTGGTGCTGGCCGACCTGGTCCGGGCCGCGGCCCTCGCCACCCTCCCGGCGGCCGCGCTGTTCGGCGCGGTGACGCTGGGCCAGCTGTACGCCGTCGCGGTGGTGACGGGCACCGCGGGCGTGCTGTTCGGCACCGCGTACGCGCCGTTCTTCGCGCACCTGGTGCCGCGCTCGGCCTACCTCGCGGCCAACAGCCACCTCAGCAGCACCCGTTCGGCCTCGCAACTGGCCGGTCCGGCACTCGGCGGAGTGCTGGTGCAGGTGCTGACCGCACCCGTCGCGGTGCTCGCCGACGCGCTGTCCTTCCTGGCCTCGGCCCTGCTGGTCGGCGGCGTCCGGACCGATCCGCCGCCCCGCCCGGCGGGATCGGGCGCAGCGGTGCGGGCCCGGGCCCGGCAGGGGCTGGCGTTCGTGCTGCGGCACCCGTACCTGCGGGCGAGCCTGGGCTGCTGCACCACCGTCAACTTCTTCACCTTCGTCGGCCACAGCCTGACCGTGCTCTTCGCGAGCCGCGAACTGGGCCTGTCCGCGGGCCGGATCGGCCTGGCCCTCGCCGTCGGCGCGACCGGGAGCCTGCTGGGCGCGGTGACCGCCCCGGCGCTGTCGCGGCGGATCGGCGTCGGCCGGACGATCGTGCTGGGCGCGGTGCTGTTCCCGGCCCCGATCGCCCTGCTGGTCCTCGCGGACGGCCCGTCCTGGGCCCGGACCGGCGTGCTGGCGGGCGCGGAGTTCCTCTCCGGCCTGGGCGTGATGCTGCTCGACGTCCCGCTGAACGCCCTGCAGACCGCGGTCGTCCCCGACCACCTGCGCAGCCGGGTCTCCGGCGCCTTCGCCACCGTCAACTACGGCGTCCGCCCGCTCGGCGCCCTGCTCGGCGGCCTGCTCGGCACCGCCCTGGGCCTGCGCCCCGCCCTGCTCACCGCCGCAGCCGGCGGCACCCTCGCCGCCCTGTGGCTGCTCCCCTCCCCCATCCCCCGCGTCCGCACCCTCGACGCCCTGCCCCCCGCCCCGTCCGCGCCGCGCACCGAAACCGACTCCCGCCCGACGACGGTCGTCCCTTAGGCCCTCTCGTTCGGGGAATGGCGTTGCGCGCCCCGGACCGGCCCGCTTCCGTGGTGCGACGGAGGCACCAACTCCCGCTGCTGTCACCGCTTTTCGCCGCGACGGATACTTCGTACTGCCCGGCGTGCTCACGGGCGGGCAGGTGAGCCGACGGCGCTCCCTGCTCGCCCGGCGCATCGCGCTCGCCCCTCCGGCGCCCGGCCGCACCGTCCCGGCGCCCCGCACGTCGACGGCCTCACCCCCACCGAGGACGACGGCTGCCCGGGCGCCTTCACCGTCCTGGCCGGCCTGCTGCTCACCGAACAGCGGCAGCACGACCGCGGCAACCTCCGGGTCCGGCCCGGAACCCACCTGCGCACCGCCGCCGACGAGCGGCGCGAGACCGTGCGCTTCCGGCTGCGCGCCGACGGCCACCGCGAACGCTGGCGCGAGGCGGTCACCGACCCGCTGCCGGAGTTCGCCCGGGTGCCCGTCGGACCGGCGGGGGCACCGGATAGCCTTCGGGGATGACGATGCACAAGAGCGTCCGGGTGAGTGTCGAGGCGATGGTCGAGGACCTCAGGACGCTCGTCGAGACCGAGTCCCCCTCGGGCGACGTCACGGCCCTGAAGGCTTCGGCCGGGGTCGTCGCCGCCGTGATCGAGAACCGCCTCGGCGGGCGGGCCGTGCTCGTCGAGGACGGCGGACTGCCGCACGTCCACTGGTCGGGCGGCGGCGAACCCCGAGTGCTGGTCCTCGGCCACCACGACACGGTGTTCCCGCTCGGCACCCTGGAGCGCCGCCCCTTCGAGGTCGCGGAGGGACGGGCCACCGGCCCCGGCGTCTTCGACATGCTCGGCGGCCTGGTCCAGGCCGTCCACGGCCTGGCCTCGCTCGACGACCTGACCGGCGTGGAGATCCTCGTCACCGCCGACGAGGAGGTCGGCTCCCGGACCTCCCGCGCCCTGATCGAGGAACGCGCGCTCGCCTGCGGCGCCGTCCTGGTCCTCGAAGGCGCCGCCGACGGCGGCGGACTGAAGACCGCCCGCAAGGGCTGCGGCACCTTCGAGGTCTCCGTCACCGGCCGCGCCTCGCACGCCGGGCTCGAACCCGAGGCCGGGATCAACGCGCTGGTCGAGGCCGCCCACCAGGTCCTGGACATCGCCGCGCTCGGCCGCCCGGAGCTCGGGACCACCGTCACCCCGACCGTCGCGTCCGCGGGAACCCTGGACAACGTCGTCCCGGCCGGAGCCACCGTCCTCGTCGACGTCCGGGTCGAGACCGCCGAGGAGAAGGACCGCGTCGAGGCCGCGTTCGCGGCCCTGACCCCGCACCTCGACGGCGCGCGGATCACCGTCCGGGGAGCCGTCGGGCGGCCCCCGATGCCCGAGTCCGCCTCGCTCCGGCTCTTCGCGGAGGCCCGGCGGCTGCTCCCCGGCCTCGAAGGCCGGGCGGTCGGCGGCGGGAGCGACGGCAACTTCACCGCCGCACTCGGCGTCCCGACGCTCGACGGCCTCGGAGCGGTCGGCGGCGGCGCCCACTCCGACCACGAGTACCTGCTGGTCGACGCCATGGCCGAACGGGCGAACCTCGTCGCCGGACTGGTGCGCGCGATCCGCAACGGCTAGGAGCCGTCCGGCCGATCAAGCGGCCGGCTGCTTCGTCACCTCCCGACGCTACGCTCCGCCCGTGGACCCGTCCCGGGCGCCGGGACGGGTCCGGACAGCGGAGTCGTACGAGGGAGCGCAGGAATGATCGTCACCACACCACCCGCCCGGGCCCTCCTGCTGCGGGACTTCCCGGAACTGGCCGTGCACGGAAGGACAGCCACCCGCCTGCACCCGCGACCGGGCACACCGGACATCTGCGACAGCTCCGTGGGAGGACCACTGTTGTGGCCCGCCTCCGAGCCCTGGCCCGTGTGCGGGGAGGAGCACTACGTCGAGAAGCGGACCGTGCTCTCCGCCGAGGAGAGCGCCGCGCGGCGCGCCGATTCGCTGGCGAGCGCCGAGGCCCAGCTCCGACGGCGCGAGCAGGACGGCGCCCCGCCGCAGACGCTGGAGTTTCTCCGCGCCGACATCAAGCGCCTCGGCAGTGCAACCGGGCCGATCGTGGAGCGCACCCACCTTCTCGAACGGCCGCCGGCTCCGATCCCCCTGGTCCCGGTGCTCCAGCTCCACCGGGGTGACGCCCCCGGTCTGGAGTTCCCCGAGGGGACGGATCTCCTGCAGCTCCTCTGGTGCCCCCATCCGCACACCGACATGTGCCATGAGGAGCAGGCATTCTGGCGTAACGCCGCCAGTGTCACCGACGTGCGGCCGACAGCACCGGCACCCGATCCGGCCGCCGCGGCGCGACGCGTTCCGCGTCCCTGCACCGTCGAACCGGAGCAGGTCACCGAGTATCCGCCGATCTGCCTCCTCGACCGCGACGCGGACCACTTCGAGCCCTTCGGCCTGCTGCCGGCGGAGACCGAGGACCGCCTCTACAGGTGGGACAGGGAACAGCCGGAGGACGACGACTACTTCCAGTTGGCGACCGCCCCCGGCTGGAAGGTCGGCGGCTGGGACCCGAGCGCCGCCGAACCGGACCACCTGCGCACCTGTTCGTGCGGAACGCTCATGCGCCCGCTGCTCTCCACGTACCGCTGGGAGAACCTGGCGGGCTGGCCCTCCCAGAACGGTCCCGATTCGCGGGACGACGAGGGCCCCACCGGCGTGGACTTCGCCCGCAACGGCTCGTATGCGATCCTCTACTGCCCGGTCGACCCGCGGACTCACGGCCTGGAGCACATCATCGACTGATCCGGCTTCGGTCTCACCGCGCGGGCGAGGCCGCCCTGCACCTCGCATCCGCGGCAGAGGTCAGCGTTGGCGAGTGCGGGTCCCGTTCCTCCCTCGCCGGCGGCGAGGGAGGAGAGCGCGGGATGGTCGCTCTGCAAGGATTCAGGGTCCAAGCCGCGTGACGGGGGCGGCTGAGGTGACGGTGCCGAGCAAGTCGTAGCCGCGCTTGTCGTAACGGGTAGCCACCGCACGGTGGTTCTTCAGCCTGTTGATGGCCCGTTCCACGGTGTTCCGCTTGTTGTACCGGCCCTCGTCGAAGCCGGGCGGCCGTCCGCCGCGCGATCCTCTGCGCTTGCCTTTCTGTCGACCCGTTGGATACACCGATGCGCACCTTAGGAGACGACTCGGGCAGGCGTCTCATGAAGGCGGAAGCCCTTGCCGCCCGATGATCCAAAGGAGAGAACCTGGGTGTGCGCCGCGGCCCGGCGCGGGAGCTCCCGGCCGGGGGCGGGCGGCGGGCCGGTCCGGGACGGGACGGGGTGTTCGGCGGCGGGCGCGTCGAGGGGCTTCGCGTGCTCGGCCGCGTCGACGGGACCGGGTCCGTGGAGGGTGAGTTCGAAGTCCCGGTGCGCCTTGGCGTCCGGTGCGAGCGGCGGACGGACCCGCCCGTCGGCGACCAGGCGGCGCACCTCGGCCCGGCTCAGGCCAAGGCCGAGCTGGAGCAGCCGCTCCACCCGGACCGGCGCGGGCAGCTCGAAGCGCACCTGCACCGGGAGCGGGTTCGGGTCGTCGAGCGCGTACGGCGGCGTGCGGGTCTCCAGCTCCCACGTGCCGGTCCAGTCGAGCCGGTACCGGTTCTTCGCCGCGAGCGAGGCGCTCGTCACCAACTCCCGTACGACTGCCGCGTCGTTGTTCTCGTACGCCACCAGCCGGGCCGGATCCAGCGTCGAGACGTGGACGCGCTCGTGGACGGGCACCTTCGAGGTCCGGTCGCACGTCGTGCAGCTCAGCAGCAGCCAGACGTCGAGCAGCTTGCCGTTCGCGTTGGCCCGGATCTTCCCCGAGGCGCGGTGCCGCGTGCCGGGGCAGTCCGGGCAGGGGCGGACGACGGTGGGCAGGGCGGACTGACGCACGGCCCAGCGGGCCTTGCGGTCGGTATTCATGTGGATGGGGTGCTTTCAGGACTCAGCAGGAGGGCGTGCCGAACTCACTCGGCGGCTCCCGCTCTCCGACGGGTGCTCACGAGGGGCGCGACCGGTCACCCGGGGCCGGGTGCTCAGGCTCCGAGTCCGATCGCGCGACAGGTGCGTACGACGTGGCAGTTGTCAGAAGTCCATGCGGGCGAGCATGGTCGAGACGGCGGTCCGCGGCAACCGGATTTCCCGTGCACAGGGCGCGGACGTCGAGCCGGGCTCCGGGTTCCGACGCCGTCGGGCTACCGGCCGGACCGCCCTCCGCCCGCACCGGTCGGTGAGCGGTCGTCAGGTTCCCCACCCGGTGCGGGAGATCGTGCACCCGGTACCCCTGCTGGGAACGGGGTGGTGTCCATACGCTTGTCCTCGGTCAGTACACCGGAGAAACGTGAGCGGGGGACCGTGGCGAACGAGACGGAGCCGGGCCGGGTGGTCGGTGGACGCTACCGCCTGATCCGGCAGTTGGGCGCGGGCGGGTTCGGGCAGGTCTGGCGGGCGCGGGACGAGACGCTGCAGATCGACGTCGCGGTCAAGGCGGTGTGGATCCCGCCCTCCGCAACGGAGGAGGAGCGGCGGGAGCGGCTGGTGCGGGCGGAGCGCGAGGCCCGCAACGCCGCGCGGCTGCGTGACCACCCCAATGTCGTGACCGTGCACGACGTGGTCGTCGACGACGGAGTCCCCTGGATCGTCATGCAGCTCGTCGACGGCGTCTCGCTGCAGCAACGGCTGGCCGCGCAGGGCCCGTTGAGCGTCGGGACCGCGGCCTCGGTCGCGTCGGCACTGCTCGACGCCCTCGGCACCGCTCACGCCGCGGGCGTCCAGCACCGCGACGTCAAGCCCGCCAACGTCATGCTCACCGGTGACGGACGGATCCTGCTGACGGACTTCGGCATCGCCGTCCACCACGACGACACCGCGCTGACCGGGACCGGGCTGCTGATCGGCTCGGTGGAGTACCTCGCGCCCGAACGGGTGCGGGGCGGCGGCGGCCCGGTCAGCGACCTCTTCTCGCTCGGGGTGACCCTCTACCAGGCGGTCGAGGGCTTCTCGCCGTTCCGCCGGGGAACGGCCGGTGACACGTTGAGCGCCGTCCTGTTCGACGAGCCGCCCCGGCCGCAGCGGGCGGGAGCGCTCGCGCCGCTCGTCGCCCGGCTGCTCGTCAAGGATCCGGACCGCCGGGCGACGGTCCAGGAGGCCGGTGAGCTGCTGGAGGCGGTGAGCGCAGGCGGTTCCGGCTGCACGCCCGGGCCCGTCGCACCCGTCACGCCCGTCCGGCCCCCGGCCGTCACCGCGCCGGACGCCCGGCACCGGCGCCGGGCGATCGGTGCGCTGGCCACGGCGGAACAGGCCGCCCGCGCCTGCGACGACGTGGAGGGGGCGCTGTGGATCGCCCGGGCGGCCGGTGTGTGGGCGGGCATCGACGCGGTCCGCGGATCGGCCCTCGCCGACGAGGCCGAGCGCGCCGCCCGTGCGGCGGAGGGGCCGATGGAGCGGCTGGTCCTCCTCGCCGAGGCCGCCGGCAGCCTGGCGGCACTCGGTGACGGCCGGGCCCGGACCCTCCTGGAGGAGGCCGGGTCCCTGCTGGACCAGCTCGACGGCCAAGACCGCGAAACCGTCCTGCTGTTCCTGGCCCGGGCTCTCTTCGCCGTCGATCCCGGCGGGGAGAACCGGTTCGCGGACGAGTACGAGGGCCTCCTGCGCGCCGGGAAGGAGGGCTCGGACCTGGCCGAGGAGCTGTGGCTGCTGGCGGACGAGTGGTACGACGTCGCCCCCGACCGGGCCGGGGAACTGGAGGCCGAGGCGGCCGACCTGGGCGCCGCCGCAGCTGCGACCCCGCGCGTCCCGGCTCCGAGGGCCGCCGACCGGAGCGCCCCGGGCGCCGAGGAGGTCGCGGCTGCGCACGGGGCGGAGCGCACCGCACGCGCCCTGCCGCCGGGGCGGGAACGGGCCCTGACCCTCCTGCACGCCGCCCGCCTCCTCGCCCCGCTCGACCCCGACCGGGCGCAGCAGCTGACCGCGGACGCGGAGGGGGACGTCGCCCGCGTCGCCTTCCGGTGGCGCCGGGCGCGCCCGCAGCAGGAGGTCCGGTCGGTGCGCGTGGGCATCGCCGGGGCGTGGGCGGCCACCGATCCCGAGCGGGCCGTCGCGCTCGCGGAAGCGGCGACGGCCGGTCTCGCCGCTGTCGGCACCGACGAGGAGTCGGACCGCCTCCGGTGCGAGGCCGCCGCCGTGCTGGTCGGCGCCGCCGAGGCGCAGGCCGCTTCCGCCGCGGAGCACGCACCGGCGCTCGCGGCGCGCGGCGTGGCCATGGCCCGGCAGGTCGGTCCCGACCACGCGCCCCACCCGGCGCTGGCCGCGATCGGACGGGCGCTGGTGAACTCGGCCTGGTGGTTCGTGCACCACGCCGAGCAGGTCGCCGTCGGGGGCACCGATCCGGACCGCGTCGACCAGCTGCTGGCCGACGCCGAACGCACCCTGGCCCTGCTCTCCGAGCACGTGGCAGGACACCCGCAGCTGTGGGTGGTCGAGGGGATCGACGGCGTCATGGTCAAGGAGACGCAGGTACGCGCCGAGGTCGCCGCGGCCGCGATCGACGTGGTCGTCCGCCTGACCGCCCGGCATCCCGGACGAGGTCTGCGGATGCTGCCGCGAGCCGACCGGCTGGCGCCTGACGGTGACGACCACACGGCCCTGCGGACGGCGCGATCGGCGCTGGCGCAGAACCTGATGCTGGCGAGCTGGCGCGCCGGGACCGACGGGTCCGAGCTGTCGGAGCTGTCGGAGCAGCTGTTCGAGGAAGCCCTGCGGCACGCCGTCGGCCTTCAGTACCCGCTCTGGCTGGTGGGTTTGACGCGGATACGGTCCCGCACCGACCCGGAGAGGGCCGAGCGGGTCGCCCGAGCCGCCTCCGAGGACGGCACCCGCGCCGCGGCCTGGCTCGCCGTCGCACGAGCCTGGCTGCACCGGGCCGCGGCCTGAGCGGCGCTCCGTGCGGGCGGAGCCGGCCGGTTCCGCCGTCACCCGGAGGTGCGGGCGGAGCCGGGGACCGTCCGTCCCGGGGTGACGGTCCCCGGCGCCGAGACACCGAGACACCGAGGCGCTGAGACACCGAGGCGCTGAGGCGCTGAGGCGCCGAGGCGCTAAGGCACCGAGCTCCGGGAAGCGGGGCGGCCACGCCCCGGCGTCCGGCTCGCGAAGGCGCGGGCGCGGGCGGGCGGGCCGGGGCCGGGGCCGGGGCCCGGTCAGACCGGCAGAGCGGCCGCGGGGGCCGGGCGGCGGGCGGCGAGGAGGCGGCCGGCGCCGATGAGGCCGGAGTCGTCGTCGGCGGCGCCGAGGACGACCGCGTCGCGGATCTCCTCGGGGGTGAGGCCGAAGCAGCCGAGCCGTTCGAGTTCGGCGGTGAGGAGCTGGGCGTAGCGCGGGCCGACGGCGAGGGCGAAGCCGCCGATCAGGACGTAGCGGCGGATGCCGATCGCGGTGAAGACGGCGGTGATCGCGGAGGCGAGGGCGGTGATGCCGGGGCGCAGGGCGTCGGTCGCGAAGGCGTCGCCGGTACGCAGCGCGGCCACCAGGGCGTGGTTGTCGAGCCGTTCGGGGTCGGGTGCGGTGGCGGCGAGGGCGGAGCGGGCGTAGCCGTCCGGGTCGGCGTGGGCGGCGCGGCGGGCGGCGGCGAGGGCGCCGCGGCCGGAGGCGAGGGCGCCGAGGTGGCCGCGGCCGCCGCAGTCGCAGGGGGCGGCGTCGGGGGACGGGTCGACGGTCCAGTGGCCGAGTTCGCCGCCGTGGCCCTCGGTGTCGAGCAGGACCTCGCCGTGGCGGAAGACCTTGTTGCCGATGCCGGAGCTGACCGTGATCAGGCAGAACGGCCGCTCGTCGGCGGGGTCGACGTAGCGCCAGACCGCGGCCGTCAGGTCGTTGACCACGACGACGGGCAGGCCGAGGCGTTCCTCCAACTGCCGCTGCACCGGGAGCTGTTCGCCGGGGCCGCCCCAGACGGTGGGTGCGGCCAGGGCGCGGCCGTCGGCGGTGACGGGGCCCGCGAAGGCGATGGCGACGGCGCTGCTGCCGTGGCGTGCGACGGCTTCGGCGGCGAGGGCGGCGACCTGGTCGAGCACCCGGGCCTGCAGCTGGGCGACCGGCAGGTCGGGGTGCGCGGCTATGCCGTCGGTGGGGACGCGGCGGACGTCGGTGACGGCGTCCTCGGACACGTCGTAGCGGGCGGTGCGCAGCGTGGTGCCGCCGAGGTCGATGACGGTGTATGCGGCGTCGGACAAGGCTGGCTCCCCAGGCTTCGGTGCTCGGTGCTCGGTGCCCGGCGCTTGCGCCGTACGGTGCGTCCGGCGGCGTGCGGGTGGGCTGCGGCGTGATCGTACACGGCCGGGGAGAAATATGGGAGCGCTCCCACAGCTCCCGTCCCTGACCCCGACGGGGCCGGACCGGTGTGCGGCGTCGGGGGCGGGGTCTACATTGGTCTCCCGGCGCCGGTTCGGGCGCGGGGCGGTGGCTGCGGGGGTGGCGATGGCGTCCGGTTCGGGTCGTGGCGGCACGGGGATCGGCGGGGTGCGCACCACCGCCAAGTACGAGGTGGACGCGCTGGTCCAGGACCTGGTGGCGCAGTTCAGCTCGGCCCGGCTGCCGATGCCGGTGGTGGTGCTGTACGCGCAGGAGGACGATCCGGAGCTGGACGCGGAGGTCCGCTCCGTGGTCCGGGCGGTGCAGGAGGCGCAGGAGGGCGGCGACCTGCCGCACCGGACGGTGCCGCACGCGCCGGACGGCGATCCGCACGGCAACGCGATCGCGATCCTGGACGGTCTGGCGAAGGGCCCGTGGGCCCGCCGCGGGCCGTCCTGGTACCGCGGCTACCCGGCGCCCCGCTCCCGGCTGGTGGCGGCGATCGAGGCCGCCACCCGGCACGTGCTGGACGACCCCGCCGGAGCGACGACCGCCGCCGGGGCGGGGTCGGCCGCCGGGCCGGGCCCCGCCGCGCGGCCGTTCGAGGAGCTGGTGGAGTCGGTGCTCGCCCGGCTGCGGGACCTGCACTGGCGGCCCGAACCCCGGGGCACCGGTGGCGAGTTGCAGCGCCTGCTGTCGCCCGTCCTGAACTCCACCACGCTGATCGGGGCGTTCGTCCTGGCGGCGCTCACCAGCCTGCTGACGCAGGCGAGTTGGCAGCTGGTCGCGGCGGTGCTGCTGGGGGCGGTGGCGGTGCTCGGGGCGACCGGCTGGGTGCGGCGCAACACGGCGCCGCTGTCCTGGCTGGGCCCGGCCAGCCGCTGGTTCGCCACGACGACGTTCCTGGCCGCGTCGGGGCGGCAGGCGGCGGCCTGGTCGCTGTGGCGGCCGCGGATGTCCTGGGACGTGACGCAGGCCCGGGCCCGCGAGGTGGCCGGGGAGATCCTGAAGGCCCAACTGCCCGGCACCCCGGCCGAGGAGCGCGACCGCGCCCAGCAGTTCCACCTCCAACTGCGCACCCTGGCCCTGCTGGAGGACCTGCGCTGGGCGCACCGTTCCTGGGCGCCGGACGCCCGGGGCCGCAAGCGGCGCGTCCCGCCGGTGGTGTTCGTGCCGCGGGCGGACGCGCCGGGCGGCGCGCTGCGGGTGCTGGGCGCGATCTCCGACGTGCGCAGCCGCCGCAGCGAGCAGGACCCGCTGCTGGTGCTGGCCGCGGTCGCGCACGCGGACGTGACGGCCTGGCTGGAGGACGAGCGCACCGTCCCGCCCGGCGGGCACTCCTTCGAGCCGCGCGGCGGCCCGTACGAGAGCTGGGTGAGCGACCTGCGGGTGCGTCAGGCGCCGAGCCGCGGGCGGGCGTTGGCGTGGACGCTGCCGGTGCGGCTGACCAGGCAGCAGTTGCAGGCGGGCGGGAGCACCCGGTTGGCGCCGGTGCCGGTGCGGCGCTCCTGGTGGTTCCTGTGGTCGCGCTGGTCGGTGCTGCTGGCGCTGGTGCTGGTGGCGGCCGGGGCGGGGCTGCGGGTGCAGCAGCTGGCGGGGCAGTACTGCGAGGCCCGGCTGGTGGGTTCGAACCCGGACGCGGTCTGGCGCACCGGCCCGGGCGGGACGCGGGAGTGCGTGGGCGTGGCCACCGGCTCGGTGACCTTCGCGGGGGACGGCGGCGGCGTGCGCCTGAGCGGCGAGCTGCCGGGGCGGGACGCCGAGCGCACCGGGGCGGACGTCGGGCTGGGCGAGCTGGAGGAGGCGATCCGGCGGGAGAACGCGCGGGTGGACGCGCTGCCGGACGTCCGCTACGTGACGGTGGTGTACGCGGGCGCGCTGACCACCGCGGCCGGGCAGGAGGGCCGGGCGCTGAACGGCCTGAAGGAGCTGGCGGGCGTCCACCTGGCGCAGGTGCGCAACAACGCGGGCGACCCGCTGAAGGTGAAGGTGCTGGTCGCCAACGGCGGGCAGGACATGTACTTCCAGACCGAGATGGTGCACCGGATCGTCGACCTCGCCGCCCGGGACCGCTCGATCGCCGGGGTGGTCGGCCTGGGCCGGGACACCGAGGACAGCGACGCCGCGCTGACGCTGCTGCAGCAGGCCGGCCTGGCCGTGGTCAGCACCACCAACTCGGCCAGCTACCTGGCCCGCGGCCACGTCAACTACTTCGGCCTGGCCGCCACCGACCAGGAGGAGGCGGCGGCGCTGCGCCTGATCGTCGACGGCCTCGGCACCCCGCCGCAGGACCGCTGGGCGGCCGTGCTGACCCGCACCCCCACGCCCGATGACCGCTACAGCCCCGAGCACGCCCGCTACGGCAGCGCGATGCTCACCGACGCGGGCTACCGGCTGATCGGCGGCCGCCCGCTGGAGTACGGCCTGAACAGCAACGGCGACCCGGACTACGAGCAGGCGCTCGCCACCACCTGCCACGGCGAGCACCCGCCGGCCGTGCTGTACCTGGCCGGGCGCGCCGACGACGTCAACCAGCTGATGCGGCGGCTGGCCGACGACAAGGGCTGCGCCCGGCCGCTGACCGTCCTCACCGGGGACGACCTGACCAAGGCGCAGTTCCGCACCGGCGGCACCGCGGTGGCCCCGCAGGCCACCCTGTACTACACCGCGCTGAGCGACCCGGCCGCGACGGCGCGCGGCTCCGACCTGGCCGCGACCGCCGCAGGCGTCCTGCACCTGGTGCCGCGGGCCGCCAACCCGTACGAGGACGACGTCTTCTCGGACGGTTCGCTCGCCCTCGCCTACGACGCGGTGGCGGCGCTGCAGGCCGGTGCGGCCAAGGCCGGGGCCTCGCAGCTGAGCGGGACGGGCTCGGTGATGGCGGCGCTGCGCGCGGTGCAGCTGAACAACCGGCCCACCGGGACGGTCGACTTCCGCGGGGCCGCCCCGCTGGCCACCGACCCGCTGCCCGGGCACGGCCTGCACGTGATCCGGGTCCGGCGCGACGCGCAGGGCGCGCCGGTCGTCGACCACCTGTGCGGGCGCCCGGCGGGTGAGACCGCTCCGCTGACCGGCTGCGCGCCCTGAGCGGGGGCCGGTCGGCAGCTGGCGCCCCGCGTCCAGCGGGCCGGGCCGCGGGTCGGGTGGCGGGCCGGCCCGCGGCGCTTCAGGCCCCTGCCGTCCCGCCGCCCGTCCCGGCGTCCGCGCCGGCGCCCTCGTCCGTCCCGGCGCCCGCGTCCGCGCCCGCGCCCGCGTCCGGTCCGGCGGGCCAGGCCCGCAGGGCGATCTCGGCGATCCGCTCCAGCGCGGCCCGGTCGGCGCCGTCACGGGCCTGGGTGGACATGCCCTGGATGACGGAGGCGTAGAAGCCCGCGAGGGCGTCCGCCTCCTCGGCGACCCCGGGGGGCAGCAGGCCGGCCGCCACGTCGGCGGTGATCTTGGCGGCGATCGCCTTCTTGTTGCCCTCCCGGACGGCGCGCAGTTCCTCCCGGACGTCCCGGGCGGCGTCGGTGGTGTTGGTGGCGCCGTCGACGACCAGGCAGCCCGGCGGGTGGCCGGGAGCGGCGTACTCCGCGGCGGCGAGCCTGAGCATGGTCTCGACGGCCTCGCGGGCGGTGGGCCGGGCGAGGGCCAGGGCGCCGTAGCGGCCGTGGGTGTCGGCGTAGCGCTGGACGGCGGCGGTGAACAGGCGCCGCTTGTCGCCGAACGCGGCGTACAGGCTGGGCGGGTTGATGCCCATCGCCTTGGTCAGCCCGGCCAGCGAGGTGGCCTCGTACCCGTGGCGCCAGAACTCGTGCAGCGCCGCGTCGAGCGCGGCGTCCCGGTCGAAGCTGCGCGGGCGTCCCTTGGTGGTCATGCCGGAATTCTATAGCGATCCCTACAGAGCGTGCTACGGTTCATCTGTAGCGACCACTACAGAACTCGGGGCGACACCGCCCCAGGAGGGGGAACTCCCATGTCCGTCACCGCTTCCGGCACGTCCGCCGCACCCGCCGCCCTGCTGGCCCGCACCGTGCGCGGCTCCGGTCCCGGTCTGCTGCTCGCCCACGGCGCGGGCGGCAGCACCGAGGCGAACTACGGGCCGATCCTGGACGGTCTGGCCGCCGGGCACACCGTGGTCGGCGTCGACTGGCCCGGCACCGGCGGATCGCCGCGCGCCACCGGCCCGTTGGACGCCGACGAACTCGCCGACCAGCTGGTCGCCGCCGCCGACGCCGAGGGCCTCGACCGCTTCGCCCTGGCCGGGTTCTCGCTCGGCGGCCCGGTCGCGATCCGCGCCGCCGCCCGCCACCCGGAGCGGGTCAGCGCCCTGGTGCTGACCGCGACCTTCGCCCACCGCGACGCCCGGCTGGACCTCGCCGCCCGGCTGTGGAGCGAGCTGTACGCCTCCGGTGCGCCCGGACTGCTCGCCGAGTTCCTGACCCTGGTGGCGTTCAGCACCGAGGCCCTGAACGCCACCGACCCGGCCGCGCTGCGCGGGGCGATCGACGCCCTGGCCGCGACGCTGCCGCCCGGCACCCCCGAGCACGTCGACCTGGTCCGGCGGATCGACGTGCGCGCCGACCTGGCCCGCGTCCAGGCGCCCACCCTGGTCGTCACCACCACCGCCGACCCGCTGGTCCCGCCCGCCCTGCAGCGCGAGCTGGCCGCGCGCATCCCCGGCGCCCGGTCCGTCGAACTGCCCACCGGGCACCTGCCGTTCGCCGAGCGGCCCGCGCAGTGGCAGGAGCTGATCACCGGCTTCCTGGCCGAGCACCGCGCCAGCGCCTGACCCGCACCACCGCCCGACCCGCACCATTCCCCTTTTCCCGCCTGCCACCAAGGAGTCCTGTCGTGCGTGCCGTCTCCCAGTCCACCGTCGGTGCCCCGTCCGTACTGCACACCGTCGACCTGCCCCGCCCCGTCCCGCTGCCCTCCGAGGTCCTCGTCCGGGTGCACGCCGCCGCCGTCAACCCCGTGGACGCGATGGTCCGTTCCGGCGCGTTCCCGCTGCTGGGCGAGCCGCCGTTCGTGCTCGGCTGGGACGTCTCCGGGGTGGTCGAGGAGGTGGTGCCGGGCGTGACCAGGTTCGCGGTCGGCGACGAGGTGTACGGGATGCCGTTCTTCCCCCGGCCGGGCAACGGGTACGCCGAGTACGTGGCCGTCCCGTCCCGGCAGTTGGCCCGCAAGCCCGCGAACCTCGACCACGTGCGGGCCGCCGCGCTGCCGCTGGCCGGGCTGACCGCCTGGCAGGCGCTCGTCGACACCGCGCAGGTCGGCCCCGGGCAGCGGGTGCTGGTGCACGCGGCCGGCGGCGGGGTCGGCCACCTCGCGGTGCAGATCGCCAAGGCCCGCGGGGCGTACGTGGTCGCCACCGCCAGCGGCGGGAAGGCGGAGTTCGTACGCGGGCTCGGCGCCGACGAGGTGGTCGACCACCGCAGCACCGACTTCACCGAGGTGCTCTCCGACCTGGACGTCGTCCTGGACGGCGTCGGCGGCCCGGTCGGCCCCCGCTCGATCGGGGTGCTGCGCCCCGGCGGCCTGCTGGTCACCCTGGTCGCCCGCACCGACACCGCCCTGCGCGACGCCACCACCGCGGCCGGGCGCCGCTTCGCCGGCGTCACCGTCGAACCCGACCGGGTCGGCCTGGAGGCGCTCACCGCCCTGGTCGAGGACGGCCTGCTGCGCCCGCACGTCGAACACGCCCTCCCGCTGGAGGAGGCGGCCAAGGCCCACGAGCTGATCGAACGCGGGGACACCCGCGGCAAGATCGTGCTGACCCTCTGAGGCCCCGGCCGGGGTAGGGGCAGGGGCAGGGCCAGGGGCAGGGCCAGGGGCAGGGGCAGGGCCCACTGAATTTCGACACTTGTTCATACAACTGTGGACTCGGGGCGGGTTCGCGCTCGCCCGCCCGGTCCATCCTCGGTTGTCGGTGCGACCGCACCGTGCCGCTTTCCCGTTGGGAGCCCCCGTGCGCAACTCCCGTTCCACCCTGGCCCTTTCCCTCTCCGCGGCGGCCGTCGCCGCGGCCGCGCTCGTCCCGCTGGACGGTTCGTCCGCCGCCGCGGCGGGCGGCGCGTACAACGGCCTGCCGAACGGCAGCAAGCAGGCCAAGACGCTGGTGATCGGCATCGACGGCACCCGGTACGACAAGCTGCTGGCGGCGGACGCGCCGAACCTGAAGGCGCTGATGGCCTCGGGCACCACGGCGACGTCGAACCTCTACGCGAACCCGCTGGCGCCGACGCTCTCCGGCCCGGGGTGGTCGACCATCGCGACCGGCGCGTGGCCGGACAAGCACCGGGTGCTGGACAACAACTTCACCGGTGCGCGCTTCGACCTGTACCCGGATTACGCGAGCCGCCTGGAGGCCGCGGACCCGGCGAACTCGACGCTGGTCATCGGCTCCTGGAACCCGATCACCGCGAACGTCTTCAACGGCACCGCCGACCTGCGGATCCCCGAGGGCGAGAACGACGCGAAGACCGCCTCGGACGCCGCCGACTACCTGGCGCACGGCAACCCGGACTCGGTGTTCCTGCACTTCGACGAGGTGGACGAGGCCGGGCACTCCTACGGCGGCGCGTCCGGCCAGTACCTGGCGGCGATCCACGGCGCGGACGGCCTGGTCGGGCAGGTGCTGACCGCGCTCAGGTCCCGCCCCTCGTACGCCGCGGAGGACTGGCTGGTCGTGGTCACCACCGACCACGGCCACACCGACGCGGGCGGCCACGGCGGCAACAGCGCCAACGAGCGGCAGACCTGGATGGTCCTCAACGGCCGGGGGTACGCGGCCGGGGCGCACCGCTACGACGTGAAGCCGGTGGACATCGCGCCGACCGTGCTCGAGCACGAGGGCGTGCCGGTCGATCCGGCCTGGGGCCTGGACGGCAGGCCGGTGGACGAGATCGTGCCGGACGCGTTCGACGCGCTGCGCCCGAGCCTGCAGACCCGGGTGGACGAGACCGGCATCGGCTCGACGGTCAAGGGCTTCACCCACATCCCGCCGGCCGGCTGGACGGTCGACGACTCGCGGATGCCGAGCGGCGGCGTCACCGAGTGGCGCGGCTGGGCGTTCGCCACCGACGAGTTCTGGACGGCGGCGCAGCTGGGCCAGGGCCGGGAGACCAACGTCCGGGCCCGCAACGTGTTCGCGGTCGCCGACTCCGACGAGTGGGACGACAGGTCGCACGGCACCGGCCCGTTCGACTCGACGCTGGTCAGCCCGGCCTACCCGGTGGCGGGCCGCACCCGCGGCACGCTGTCCTTCGCCACCGACTACAAGGTGGACGGCCCGCAGACCGGCGACGTGTACGTGTCCTTCGACGGCGGGGCCGCGCAGTTGGTGAAGTCCTACCGCTCCGACCTGAACACGGTCGAGCACCTGGAGGTGGCCGTCCCGGCGGGGGCGTCCACGGCCCGCTTCCAGTTCCGCTACACCGGCACCAACTCGGCGTTCTGGACGGTCGACCAGGTGGTCTTCGGCTGAGGCCGAGGCTGATCCCGCCCGGCGCCCGACCGGGTCCTCCAGCGGTCCTTCAGCGGGTCCTTCAGCGGGTCTTGAGGACCACGTCGGCCGCGAAGGCGACCTGCTCGGCCGTCAGGTCGGCGCGGGCGGTCAGCCGCAGCCGCGGGACGCCGTCGGGGACGGACGGGGGCCGGAAGCAGCCGACGGCCAGGCCCTCGTCCCGGCAGGCGGCGGCCCAGCGGACGGCGTGCTCGGGGTCGTCGGCGCGGACGGAGACCACGGCGCCGTCGGGGGCGGAGGCGTCCAGGCCCGCTCCGGCGAGCCGGTCGGCGAGTTCGCGGGCCACCCGCAGGGCGTCGGCGGCCCGGCCGGGTTCGGCGCGCAGCAGGCGCAGCGCGCCGAGGGCGGCGCCGACGGCGGCGGGGGCGAGGCCGGTGTCGAAGATGAAGGTGCGGGCGGCGGAGACCAGGTGGCGGATCACCCGTTCGGGGCCGAGGACGACGCCGCCCTGGGAGCCGAGGGACTTGGAGAGCGTCGCGGTGGCGACCACGTCGGGCTGCCCGGCGATGCCCGCGGCGGCTCCGGCGCCCGCACCGCCGGGGCCGAGCACGCCCAGGCCGTGCGCGTCGTCGATGACCAGGGCGGCGCCGTGCGCGCGGGCGGCGGCGAGGTGGGCGGCGAGCGGGGCGGCGTTGCCGTCGACCGAGAACACCGAGTCGGTGACCACCAGGGCGCGGGGTTCGGCGCGGGCGGCGAGGGCCTCGCGCACCGCGGCGGGGTCGGCGTGCGCGGCGCGGGCGACCCGGCCCCGGGCGAGGCGGCAGCCGTCGATCAGCGAGGCGTGGTTGTGGGCGTCGGAGACGATCAGGGTGTCCGGCCCGGCGAGCGCGGTCAGGACGGCGAGGTTGGCGGTGTAGCCGGAGGAGAACACCAGGGCTGCCTGGTAGCCGCAGAACTCGGCGAGTTCGCGCTCCAGCGCGGTGTGCGCCTCGGTGGTGCCGGTGACCAGCCGGGAGCCGGTCGCGCCGCCGCCCCAGCGGACGGCCGCCTCGGCGGCGGCCGCGGTGACGGCCGGGTGGCGGGTCAGTCCGAGGTAGTCGTTGGAGGCCAGGTCGAGCACCGGGTCGTCGGCCGGACGGCTGCGCAGCCGCCTGGTCAGCCCGGCCTCCTCGCGGACGGCCGCGGCCTCGTCCAGCCAGTCGAACACCCGCTCCGGACCCGCGCCCGCTTCCCCGACCTGCGCCCGTGCGTGCGCCTGTGCCACCATGCCCGGCACTCTGTCACCCGCCGCACGACCGGGGCAACGCGCGCCGCCCCGATGTGCGGCGTCCCACACCCGCGGCCCCGCCGCCGACGGGCGCGGCGGCGGGGCGGGCGGACGCGGGGACGGGTCAGTTGCGGTAGCGGTACATGATGCGGCCCCTGGTCAGGTCGTACGGGCTGAGTTCGACCAGGACGCGGTCGAACGGGAGGATCTTGATGTAGTTCTTGCGGATCTTTCCGCTGATGTGGGCCAGTACGTGGTGGCCGTTCTGCAGTTCCACCTTGAAGGTGGCGTTGCGCAGGCACTCGAGGACGGTGCCCTCGAGTTCCAGGCCCTTCGATACGCGCGGCAAGGGGTCTCGATTCTCTGGTGGGGAAACTGGGTGTCTGGCAGGAGTGTCCGTCAGGGGTGGACCAGGTGCAGGAGGTGGCCGGTCCGTTCGGCGCCGAAGTCCTCCAGGAGGGTGGTGGCGGCGGTGCGGGACCAGTCGACCTCGGCCCGGGCCGAGGTGGTGCCGGTTTCGTGCAGGGCGTGCAGGGCGTGGGCGAGCAGGGAGCGGCCGAGGCCGTGCCGCTGGTGGGCGGCGCGGACCGCGAGCAGGCCGATCCGGGCGGGGCCTCGGCCCCGGGCGCGGACCACGCGGATCAGGCCCGCGTACCGGCCCTCGTGGACGGCGACGGCGTACAGGGACGGGTCGATCAGAGTGTCCCCCGGTGGGCCGGGTCGAACCTCCGCGGGCATGGTGTGCCAGCCGGAGGCGGCCTCGACCTCGGCCCGGATCTCCCGGTCCAGCAGCCGGAGTTCGGCCTCGTCGGCCGTTCCGGCGGGCAGCACGGTGACCCCGGGGGCGGGGCGGGGGTCCGCCACGGCGGTGGGCAGGACGTACTCCCACTCCCGCCGTTCGGCGACGAACCCGGCCCGGCCCCAGCGGGCGGCCGACTCGGTGTCCTCCCCCGCGACCAGGGTGTGCAGGGGCGCGGGCAGGGCGGCGAGCATCGCGGTGGCCAGCGGCGCGAAGGCCGCGTCGTCCCACACGTCGATGCTCACGAAGCGGCGCCCGTCGGGGCGCCGGGACAGGTCCGCCTCGCCGACGACCACGTCGTCGGACAGGGCCTGCCACTGGGTCTCGTCGACCCGGATGATCTGCACGGTGTCGTTCATCGGCTCTCGCCTCTCAGGAGTGCTTGCGTTCTCACGCGGGCGCTCCCGACGACACCTGTGTCAGTCGTTACACCGTGGGGGAAGGGGGGAGCACCCGCCTCGATCCAGCTCTCATGGGGGAACTCACCTCCTCGCTTCCGTTCACGGCGATCCGAACAGTACCAACCCCCGCTCCCCCGTCCAAACGATTTACGGCTCCGCTCCACGGTCCCGCCGACCGCGTCCGACGTGCCGCCCGGGCCGCCCGGGCCGCGCGGGGTCCGGGCGGCACCGGGGCACTCACCCGGCGACGTCCACGAGGTGACGGTGGAGCAGGTCGTGCCCCTCGGGCGTGGGGTGCAGGCCGTCGGCGAGGAGGTCGGGGCGGTCGCGCAGCGGTTCCCACAGGTCGAGGTGGTCGACGTGGTGCGCGGTGGTCCAGGCGCGCAGGCCCTCGCGGAGGGCCGAAGCGCGTGCGCGGGTGAAGGACAGGCCGTCGTAGCGGGGGGCGCGTTCCTCGTCGAGCCAGAGGGGCCCGACGACGACCAGCCGCGCGCCGTGGGCCCGGGCCGTCGCCGCCAGGGCGTCCAGGCTCTCCTCCCACCGGGCCGGTCCGTCGCCGACCGCGGCCGCGTCGTTGATGCCCGCCGCGACCACGAGGGTGTCGGGGAGGCGGGCCGGCAGCAGGGCGGGGGTCTGCTCGGCGACCTCGGCGAGGGTGGCGCCGGGAACGGCGAGGTTGAAGACCCGGTGGTCGGTCTCGTTGCGGGCGATGTGTCCGGCGGCCAGGCGGGCCGCCCAGCCGCCCCGCGGGTCGCAGCGGCCGTAGGCGATGCTGTCGCCGACGATCACGATGCGGGAGGCGGGGCGCAGCGGTCGCGCGTCGAGGTAGGCCCAGGCGCTCGCGCCCGAGGAGAGTCGCACCCGGCGGCGGACGTAGTCGTCGACCTCGTAGGCGTCGGCGGCGGCCAGGTCGGCGTCGGTGAGGTGCAGGACGGCGCCCCGGACCTCGGCGCCGATCCGGCGCTCCAGCGTGAGGTGGACGTCGAGGCCGCTGGTGGCGACCACCTCGGGGTCGGTGATCCGGAGGGAGCGGGTCGCGTGTCCGGCGAGCGCGTCCGGCGTCCGGGGAACGGCCTGTCCGAAGAGGGCCTGCTGGACGCGTTCGTCCAGCAGGGTGCCGAAGGAGAACAGGGCGTGCGGGCGGGGCTCGTTCACGGAGGTGGGGTCCTTCGGGTGCAGGGTGCGCGCGGGCGCGTCCTCGACGGTGGACCCCTGAACGGTACGACGGCGCGTTCCGCGGATCGTGGGCGGGGCCGGAACAGGTGCGGGGGGCACCGTCCCCGGTCAGGCGACGGACAGCCACAGGGCCGCGGCGGCGGCCACGAGGAGGGCGAGGTTGAGGCCGATGCGGCGGTCGCCGCCGGTCAGGTGGACCGGGATCGCGCCGAGCTGGAGGAGGACCAGGCCGGCCGCCGCGGCGGGGGCGGGCCAGGGGGCGAGGGCGTCGGGCACCAGGAGGCCGAGCGCGCCGAGGAGTTCGAGGACGCCCAGGGTGCGGAGGGCGGGGAGCGGGACGCGGTCCACCCAGGCCATCATCGGGCGGAGCCGGTCGGGGCTGCGGAGCACCTTGAGGGCGCCCGCGTAGAGGTAGAAGAGGGCGAGCGGGACGGCGAGGATCCAGTGGGCGGTGCTCATGGCTGCGTGCTTCCCGTCGGTGCGTGGGCGTGGGCGCCGGTGGCGCCACCGACGAGTCCACCGCCGGGGCCGGGCGGCTGTCCAAGACCGGTTCCGTGCGGCCGATACCGGCTGGGTATCGTCGCAGCGTGGAGCTACGGACCCTGCGCTACTTCGTGGCGGTCGCCGAGGAACGGCACTTCGGCCGGGCCGCCCGCCGCCTGCACATCAGCCAGCCGCCGCTGAGCCGGGCGGTGCGGCAGTTGGAGGCCGACCTCGGCGCCCTGCTGCTGGTGCGCTCGCCCGCGGGCGTCGCGCTGACCCCGGCGGGCGCGGTGCTGCTGGCGGAGGCCCGGGCGCTGCTGGCGGGCGCCGAGCGGGCCCGACTGCGGGTGGGCGCGGCGGCCGGGCGGGCGGGCCTCACCGTCGGCATCCTGGGCGACGGCACCGACCCGGGCGTGCTCCGGTCGGCGGCCGCCTTCCGCCGCAGCCGCCCGGACGTGGACGTCCGGGTGCGGGAGACCGACCTGACCGACCCGACCTGCGGGCTGCGCGCCGGGCTGGTCGACGTGGCGCTGACCCGGGCGCCGTTCGACGGATCCGGCCTGGAGGTGCGCACGCTGCGGGCCGATCCGGTGGGGGTGGTGGTGCGCGCGGACGACCGGCTGGCCCGCCGCGAGCGGCTGCGGCTGGACGAGCTGGCCGACCGGCGCTGGTTCAGGTTCCCGCCGGGCACCGACCCGCGCTGGCAGGCGTACTGGCACGGCGGCGTCGAGCGCGAGGGGCCGGTGGTGCGCGGCGTGCAGGAGTGCCTGCAGGCGGTGCTGTGGAACGGCACGGTCGGCCTGGCACCGCTCGGGCACGAGCTGCCCGCCGGGCTGGCGGTGGTCCCGCTGGACGGCCTGGAGCCGAGCCGGGTGGTGGTGGCCTGGAACGCGGGCGGCTCCGACCCGCTGGTGCGGGCCTTCGTCGAGACGGCGACCGCCGCGTACCGCGCCTGAACTCCCGTGCGGGGACGGCGGGTTCCGCAGGCGCGGCAGGCTCGGGCTCAGCAGGCGCAGGAGATGCCCGAGCGCGGGGCGGTCAGGTCGTCGATCGGGCGCTGCTCGCTGCCCGCGGCGGTGTCGTACGCGAAGCCCTCGCGGGCCCAGTACTCGAAGCCGCCGAGCATCTCCTTGACCCGGTAGCCGAGGCGGGCGAAGGCCAGCGCCGCGCGGGTGGCGCCGTTGCAGCCGGGGCCCCAGCAGTAGGTGACCACGGTCAGGGACGGGTCGATCGTCCCCGGCGCGAGTTCGGCGATCCGCGCGGTGGGGAGGTGGACGGCGCCGGGGATGTGCCCCTGGTCCCAGGCGGCCTTGCTGCGGGTGTCGATCACCACGATGCCGGGCACGCCGGAGGTCAGGTCGGCGTGGACGTCGGAGACGTCGGCCTCGAAGGCGAGCCGGGCCGCGTAGTGGGCGGCGGCCTCGGCCGGGGCGGCGGCGGGGACGCTCAGGACGGCGCTGGTGACGGTGGCAGTGGCGGTGGCGGACATGGTGGTGCCTCTTTCCGGCGGTGCGGTGCGGGGGTTGCGGCGACCGGCGGGCCCGTTGTTGCGGTGGCCCCGGTCGGCGACGGCTCCAGTCTCGCGCCCCGCGCCCCCGCCCCACGAGTGGCGTGAGCGCCTACGGCCGTCAAGATCCCGCCAGCCCCGCCCGGTCCGCGGCGGGGCCGCGCAGGCGGGCGAGGCCGCTGTCCAGGGCGGCCTCCAGGTGGGTGGTGGTGCCGGTGGCCATCAGGATCAGCACGCCGCCCTGGATCCCGGCCACCAGGGCGGCGGCCTCCCGGTCGGCGTCCAGTCGCGGGTCGGTCGCGCCGTCGGCCTGCAGGTGGCGGATGCCCGCGGCGAGTTGGCGCTGCCACTGGGCGAGCAGTTCGCAGGTCACCGTCCGGGCCGCGTCGGTGGCCCGGCCGAGCTGGGCGAGTGCGGTGTGCAGCGGGCAGTTCGCGCCCTGGGCGCGGTAGCGGGCGAGGAGCTTGTCGCGCCACTGCCACCAGGCTCCCCAGGAGGTGAGGGCGCCCAGTTCGGGTTGCTGGTCCTCGATCACCCGGTCCGCCTCGTACCGGGCGACGGCGAGCAGCAGGTCGTCCTTCCCGCCGGGGAAGTAGTGGAAGAGCTGGCTCTTGCTGGTCGCGGTGCGGGCCATCACGTCCTCCAGCCGGGCCCCGAACACGCCGTGCTCGCGGATCTGTTCGGCGGCGCCCTCGACGATGCGCTGCCTGGTGGCGGCGCCCTTGGGGGTGAGCGGCACGGTTCTCCTCCGGAGGTGACGGGTCGGTCAGGGCAGCAGGACCAGCTTGCCGGTGGTGCGGCGGGATTCCAGGTCGGCGTGCGCGCGGGCGGCCTCGGCGAGCGGGTACCGGCCGGTGACCCGCTGGACCAGCTGCCCGCGCCGGACCAGGTCGAACACCTCGCCGGAGCGCCGCACCAGGGCTTCCCGGGTGGCGACGTGATGGTGCACGACCGGGTAGCTGAGCAGGATGCTGTGGGGCAGGTCGGTGGGCCGCAGCGTCGGGACGCCCATGAACGGGCCGTAGTAGGCGTGCACGCCGTGCGGGCGCAGCGCGAGCTGGGAGGAGCGGAAGGTCTCGGCGCCGCCGCCGTCGTAGACCACGTCGGCCCCGCGTCCGCCGGTGAGCTCGTGGACCTCCTGCTCGAATCCGGCGCCGGAGTGCACCAGCACGTGGTCGGCCCCGGCCTCCGCCGCCACCGCCGCCTTCTCCGGCCGGGAGACCAGGCCGATCACCCGGCCGCCGCGGGCTTTCACCAGCTGGGTCAGCAGCCGGCCCACGCCGCCCGCCGCGGCGTGCACGACGGCGGTGCTGCCGGGGGCGACGGGGTAGGTCTCGGTGGTGAGGTGGTTGGCGGTCAGGCCCTGCATCAGCAGGCCGCCCGCGACCTCGTCCGGCACCTCGTCGGGCACCTCGACCAGCGCGTCGGCCGGGACGGCCACCAGCTCGGCGTAGCTGCCGGGGTGGTAGAACCAGGCCACCCGCTGCCCGACGACCGGACCCGTGACGCCCGCGCCGAGGGCGACGACGTACCCCGCCCCCTCGACGCCCGGCACCAGCGGCAGCGTCCAGCCGTGCCAGGGCCGGGAACGGACGCCGACGTCCATGTAGTTGACTCCGGCCGCCCCCACCCGCACCAGCACCTCCCCGGGGCCGGGCACGGGGTCGGGGAGTTCGGTCCAGCGCATGGTCTCGGGGCCGCCGTGCGCTTCGATCCGGATCGCGTGCATGGGCTCTGCGCCTTCCTGCTCGGGCCCGGTTCCGCCCGGGCACGTCCAGCACGCTAGGCAGCGAAAAATGGACCGGCAAGTCCAGAAAACGGCTGCCCGCACGGGGCCGGCACCCCGTCGGGCCGGAAAACCGCTGGAGTTCGCGGGCCCGGCGCACCACACTGTCCGGCGCACCGCACCGTCCGGCGGACCAGACCGCCGGGCCGCGAGACGGTGGCAGACGGGAGCACCCGGGGTGACGGAGTCCACGCCCTACGACGCCGAGCGCAGTGCCTTCACCCGGGCGGCACTGGCGCGCCTGGCGCTGAGCGACACCGGCGTCGACCTCGCCGGTGCGGCGTCGAACCTGGCGATCACCCGCTTCGACGACCAGACGGGCCCGGGCGGGCGGGTCAGCGAGGCCGCCGGGCTGCGGGCGGTCGCCGACCGGCTGCTCACCAGGGCGGTGGTCTTCGAACGCGAGCGCGGCAGCTCGTGGGAGCAGATCGCCCACTACCTGGGCACCGACCCGGCCGACGCGCGCGAGCGGTTCACGCCCGCCCTCGACCGGTGGGAGCGCGCGTTCGAGGAGCCGTACCGCCTGGACGGGACGGGCCGCAAGCGGGTGCCCCAACTGCCCACCGCGGCCTACGACCCCGAGACCGCCTGCCGCCGGCTCGACCTCTCCGTGCGCCTGCGCACGTTCGTCCGCGACGAGCACCCGGTGAGCGGTGCGCTCCGCCCGGGCCCTCCCCCCGGCTCCGAGCCGCCGGACCACGACCTGGACGGCCTGGTCCGGCGCCGGAGCCTGGCCGCGTTCCTGCACCTGCTGGCCGAGTACGCGCGCGACTTCACGGCAACGGACTGGGATGCCGCCGCCGCGCACGTCCGGAGCACCGACGAGGACGACCCCGGCACGTGGGACACCCACCCGGTCCGGGCGGCGAGCGGGTCGCTCCGCGTCCGCCTGGCGAACGTCACCCGGGACGCGGACCTCGTCCGGGTCGTCGTCACGGGGGCGACCGACGCCGAGCTGGGGCTGCGGATCGACACGCTGTTCGGGGCGCTGGGCCCGTGCTCCTGAGCCCGCCCGGGCGCTCCCTGCGCACGGAGGAGTCCTGCGCCCCGTACGTCCGCCGGTCGTCCGCCACCCGCTGATCGCGCCCGCGGCCGGGCCGGTCACGGCGCCCGTCGCCGCCCCGCCGCGGCCTCAGTTCCCCCCGGCGCCGCCGGGGGCGCCCGCACCGTCCGGGGCGCGGTGGACCAGCAGGTACCGCCAGAACAGCAGCCGCCGCATCCGGCAGCCCGGCAGCAGCACGGCCGCCTCCCGCCGCGTCTCGGCGTAGCTCATCCGCGGCGGGGCCACCGGCGCCCGCACCGCCCCCGGACCGGCCGGCCGCCCGCCCCGCACCCGCTCCGCGAGCGCGACCGCCACCCGCGCGGCCGCGTTGACGGGCACCGCGGCCAGGCTCCACGCCCAGTCCGTCCGCGAGCGCTCCGGGTAGCAGCCGAGCACCACCAGCACCCCGCCCGGCGCCAACGACTCCCGCAGCGCCCGGACGGTGTCGAACGGCATGTGGTGGAGGCTCGCCAGGCAGGAGACGAAGTCGTAGTGCCCGCGCGGCAGTTCGACCTGGGTGACGTCCGCCTGCCGGAACCGCGGCCGCTCCCCCGCCCCGGCGGCGGCCGTCAACTCCCGAGTCGACAGCTCCCGGGCCGTCAACTCCCGGGCCGCCGCGACCGCTTCCGCCGCGGGGTCGACCGCGTCCACCACGATCCCCCGCGCCGCCAGCCGCCGGGCGAACCGGCCCGTCCCGCAGCCGACGTCCAGCGCGGTGCGGCAGCCGGGGGGCAACTGGCGCAGCAGGAGGCGGTGGTAGTGGTCGTTGTGGTCGAAAGGCATGCGCACGACCCTGCCACAGCCCGGCCCCGTCCGGTACGGGAGCCACCGACCGCGGCCGGACGCCGAGGGGTTCAGCCTTCAGCCGAGGGGTTCAGCCGAAGGGCCCGACGGGTTCAGGAGCCGGTCGGGCCCCGGGCCGTGAACTCGTGGAACTCGACGGCCCGGCCTCCTCGTCGACGCGCCGCCCGTCACGGCAGCGGCGGGGGCACGGCCGCCGCGCCCCGCTGTTCCACCCGCTCGGCCAGGGCGGTCGCGGCGCGGATGACCGGCTCCTCGTCCCGGCCGTACAGGACGGCGGCGGGTCGGCCGGTGGGTCCGACGGCGGCGACGACGGCCCAGCGGGGGCGGCCCCGGAGCTCGCGGACCAGCCGGCGGGTGGCGCGGTAGAGGCCGAGCAGGAGGAGGTACGGGACGACGAGGAGGAGCACCTCTGCGCCGCCCGAGAAGTCGGACGGCCCGTGGGACGGTTGGAAGGCCCTGGCGACGGCGTCGCCGCGGCTGAGCCGGACCACGGCGATCCGCACCGGTACGCCGTCCGGTCCGGTGACCTCGGTGTGGCTGCCCGCCCCGCCGCGCTCCCCGTCCGCCCAGGAGTCGCGTTCCGCCTGCTGCGCCTCGGCCAGGCGGCGGGCCCGCTCCACCGCGTTCCGCTCCTGGATCCGCTTCTCCAGTGCCTCGACCCACTCCCGTTCCCGCCGCAACCGCTCCGCGCGGACGGCGGGTTCCTCCCCGGTTCCCGTCACGGTGCCAGGGTAGGTCCGTCGGCCGTCCCGGGTAGCGGGAGTGGCAGCTCTGTGGGCGAACCGTGACAAGGGCCCGGTGGGCGGGGCCGGAGGGCGGGGCCGGTTGGCGGTCCGGTCGGGCCGGGGGCTCGTGGGAGAGTGAGGGGATCCGACGGGGAGGGAGCAGCGGGTGGAGATCGTCGAGCGTGCGGTGGCGGGGCCCTGGGAGGGCGTGCGGTGCGGGCCGGTGGGGGGCGGTGCGGCCGGGGTGGTGGTGCTGTCGGGGTCGAGCGGACGGGTGGAGCGGGCCCGGGCCCGGGTGCTGGCCGCGGCGGGGTTCGAGGTGCTGGCGTTCCGCTGGTTCGGCGGGCCGGGGCAGCCGCCGGGGGTCTGCGAGGTCCCGTTGGAGACCTTCACCGCCGCGGTCGACCTGCTGCGGGCGGACGGGGTGCGCCGGGTCGGGTTCCTCGGCACGTCGAAGGGCGCGGAGGCGTCCCTGCTGACGGCGGTGCACGACCCGCGGGTGGACGCGGTGGTGGCGCTGGCGCCCACCGCCGTGGTGTGGTGCAACGTCGGCCCGGGCGCGGACGGCGCGGACCGCCCGTTCCGCTCCTGCTGGACGTGGCGCGGGCGGCCGCTGCCGTTCGTCCCGATGGACGAGACGTGGACGGCCGCCGAGCCCGAGGGCGCCCCGCAGGCGATCCGGGGCTGGTACGAGCGCAGCGAGCGGACGTTCGCCGGGGCGCTGCCCGCGGCCGCGATCCCGGTGGAGGAGACCCGCGCCGAACTGCTGCTGGTCGCGGGCGGCGCGGACGCGATGTGGCCGTCCCTGCCGTTCGCCGAACGGCTGCGGGACCGGCGACGCCCCGGGGCCGCCGGAACCTCCGCGGCGCCCGTCCGCCTGGTCACCGACCCGGAGGCGGGCCACCGGGTGGTGTTCCCCGGCGAGTCGCCGCTGCCGCCGTCCCCGGTCCACGACCACGGCGGCAGCCCGGCGGCGGACGCCCGGCTGGGCGCGGCGGCCTGGCCGCACGTCCTGGAGGTGCTCGGCGGCGGGCTGCCGCACCCGGCCGGGGGCGGGGCTCGTCCGCCGCTCGGGTAGCCGGTCCCCGCGGCGTCCCCGGCGAGGGCGGCGAGTTCCGGGTGCGGGTCCGGCGCGTGCACGGCCCTCGGGTGAGCGGCCGCAGGTGGTACGCGTGACGGACGGCGTCGAGGTCGACGTCCACCTCGTGGTGCTCCTCGGTGGCGCTCCGGCACGACCTGTCCTCCGGCCGGTCACCGCGGGCCTCCTGGAACGGCGGGAGGCCCCGGACGGGCGGTTCCGCCGACCGTCCCACGCCCCCGGTGGGTCCCGCCTGGCACCGTCTAGGGTGGCGGCCAGGCGCCGTCGCGCTTCCGTCCGCACAGGGGAGAGTCCGTGTCCGTCACCGCCCGTCCCGTCGCCACCGTCGCCGCCCCGCTCGGTCCGCTCC
Source organism: Kitasatospora phosalacinea (assembly GCF_030268885.1). Classification (GTDB taxonomy): domain Bacteria; phylum Actinomycetota; class Actinomycetes; order Streptomycetales; family Streptomycetaceae; genus Kitasatospora; species Kitasatospora phosalacinea_C. The sequence continues at coordinate 177,209 of NZ_BSSA01000005.1, read as the reverse complement.
CGGCCGCGCCGCCGTGGCCGGCGGTGCTGCCCGGTGGGCGGTGGACGGTGGTGCAGCAGGGGGACGCGGAGGTGGCGGTGGGCGGGGTGCGCGTCCCGGCGCCGTGGCCGCGGCGGTTCGGGGAGGTGGCGGTGGCGCCGGGGCTGGTGGTGTTCACCGGGACGCACGCGGTGCGGGCGGTGGCGGCGGACGGGACGACGGTGTGGGAGGTGCGGCACGGCTGCTGGGTCTGCGGGGAGGTGCACCCGTCGTTCGCGGCCTACGCGGACGACCCCGACCACGACTCCCCCGACGGCGGTTCGGCCGCGTTCGGCGCGGACGGCGCGCTGCTGTGGGCGCACGTGCGGGGGCCGCTGGAGGGCGACGCGGACCTGACGGACGACCAGGAGCTGTGGCTGGTGCTGGACGCCGCGACCGGGCGGGTCCTGGGCCGGGCGGCGACGGACACGGTGGCCTCGGGTTCGCTGCACACGCCGGATCCGGACCCGGCCCGGATGGGGCTGAGCGTCGGCCAGGGCGAGGAGGGCTCGCCCGCGCTGCGGGGGCGGTGGGACGGGCGGGAGCTGGTCGTGGAGTGGCGCGAGGAGGAGTGGGTGCTGCTGGCGACGAGCCCGTCGGGGCGGCGGCTGCTGGCGGTCGACACCGGGCAGTGGTCGCTGTACCTGCTGGAGGCGGACGGCGGGAAGGTGCTGGCGGAGCTGGACGCGGAGGGCACGGTGCCCCCGCCGCCGGGCGACGGCTCCCGGGTGCACTGGGACTTCGACGCGGCGTTCCTGGACGAGGAGACCCTGCTCGTGGGGACGTCCGAGTCCGACCGGGGCAGCGGGCTCGCCCGCCACTGGCTGGTGGACGTCCGGCCCGGCGCGGTGCCGGAGTTGACGCTGCGGGGCGCCGTCGCCTACCCCGTCGGCTCCGCGGTCGCGGGCCCGGTCCGCGCGGCGGGCGGCGGCACCTGGGCCACGGTCGCGGCGGACGGCGGCGCGCTGCACCGGTGGGAGCTGTCCCGGGAAGCCTAGGCGTCGTCCGCGGTGCCCTGCTCGTAGGCGGCCATGGTGCGGACGAACAGGGCGCGTTCGGCGGGGGTGAGCGGGGCGAACGCGGCCTGCCAGGAGGCGGAGCCGTTGGCGAGCCAGCGTTCGACGGCGGTGCGGGTGGCGGGGTCGGCGGTCAGCGAGACGATGGTGCGCCGCCGGTCGGCGGGGTCGGGGCGGCGTTCCAGGACGCCCTGGCGGGTGAGGTCGCCGACCATCAGGCTGGCGGTGGTGTGGGCGACTTCGAGGCGTTCGGCGAGGGCGCCGACCGGCATCGGGCCGTCGAAGACCAGGTAGGCGAGGAGCGAGAGGTGCCGGGGCGCGAGCTGGAACCCGGCCAGTGCCTCGGGGACGGCGGTGCGTTTGACCCGGGCGGCGACCCGGGGCATCAGCAGCAGCATCGCCCGGACGGCGTCGTCCGCGGACAGCCCCTCCGCGGAACCGGCGGAGGCCAACGGGCCGGTCATGCGCCCTCCCGGCAGCTCGTGCACCCTCCCGGGCCGGTGCGGTCGGTGCGCGTCGAGGTCCGGCCCCGCGGTCGCGGGGCCGGACCTCACGGTACCGGACGGCCGGTCAGGGCCGCGGGTGCGGGGCGGACGCGGCGAGCAGGTGCTCCTCCTCGTAGGCGAAGTGGGCTTCGAGCCCGTCGGTGAGCCGGTCGAGTTCGGCGCGCAGCACGGCGGGGTCGTCGGCGCCGGGGGCGGCGAGGTGGGCCTCGAAGCGGGCGAGTGCCTCGGCGACGGTGCGGTGGTCGGCGCGCAGGCGGGCGAGGGCGGGGGCGAGCTGCGGGTAGCGGCGCTGGAAGGCGGTGAAGGCGCCCTCCTCGCGGATGTGGTGCATGTCGAGCCCGTGGCAGAAGCTGAGGCAGCGGGCGCGGAGCTGGGCGGCCGGGTCGGGGGCCGGGGCGGGCGCGACGCCGTTCAACTGGTCCCGCAGGTCGGCGAGTTGACGGCGGAGGTCGGCGTGGTGGAGGCGGAGTCCGGCGACGATCGCGGCGGGCAGCGCGGGGTCGCCGGAGAGGTCGAGGGGGTGCAGGGCGACGACCGGGATGTTCCGGTCGGCGCGGGCGGCGTACTCGGCGAAGGCGGGGACGCGGCGGGCCTGTTCGGCGTACTGGCGGGCGCGTTCGTCGGGGTCGAGTTCGACGGGGCGGACGGAGTGGGCGACGGTTCCGCCGCGTCCGTCGGGGAGTTCGGCGGTGCCGCCGCCCGCGGCGAGCAGGTTGCGGTACCAGAGCGGGTGCTGCGGAGCGCCGCCGTTGGAGCCGAAGACGAGGTAGCGTCCGGCGTCCTCGCGGTAGACGAGCGGGGTGGTGCGGGGCTTGCCGGTGCGCCGCCCGGCGGTGGTCAGCAGCAGCAGGTCGGGGAATCCCTCGACCCGGCCGCCGTTGGCCCGGAACCGTTCGATGACCTGCCGGTTGAAGTCCTCGGCCATGGTGTGCCTCCCCGTCGTGCGCGGCGCCTCGTCGGTGCCGCCGCCGATTCATATTTGCAAGCAAATACAATCTAGGCACGCCCCGGCGCGGCGGTCAACTGCCACCCGCTCCGTACACGTCCTTCGACTCCTGTACGCACGGGGGTTGACGTGGCCGCGCCCACGCCCCTAACTTCACGTCTTGAAAAAGGTCCAGACCAACGTCGGCAGGGCCGCTGGCCACCACCACACTGATCCCCCGTCAGGGGGACGCTCCGCCCTGCCCGAAGCACTCCGGACGCTCCCTCAGGCATCGCTTCGCGTTCACTTCATGAACGAGTGAACGTTCTCCCCCACGAGGAGCCGCCTTGATCCGCACCCGTTCCAGCGCCCGTTCCCGCACCCCGCTGCGCGCCGCCGCGGCCGCCGCCGCGCTGCCCCTCGCCGCCACCGCCCTCCTGGTGGCCGGCGCCGGCCGGGCCGCGGCCGCCGCCAACGCCGGTCCCGGCTTCCCGGCGCACTACGCGGCGCCGTACCTGGAGACCTGGAACTCGCCGAACACCCTGGCGGACGCCCGCACCAACGGCGGGCTGAAGTACGTCACCCTCGCCTTCGTGATCAGCGACGGCAGCTGCAACGCCACCTTCAACGGCAACACCCCGATCACCGACGCCGGTTGGACCGGTGCGATCAACGCGCACCGGGCCGCGGGCGGCGACGTGATCGCCAGCTTCGGCGGCGCCGCGGGCACCGAGCTGGGCCAGGCGTGCACCAGCGTCTCCACCCTCCAGGCCCAGTACAAGCGGGTGGTGGACGCGCTCAACCTGACCAGGATCGACCTGGACATCGAGGGCGGCGCGCTGAACGACACCGCCGCCAACGACCGCCGCAACCAGGCGCTGGCCCAGCTCCAGCAGGCCCAGGCCGCCGCGGGCAAGCGCCTGGACGTCAACTACACGCTGCCGGTCAGCCCTTCGGGACTCGAAGCCAACTCGCTCAGCCTGCTGAACAACGCCAGGAGCCGCGGGCTGACCGTCAACGCCGTCAACATCATGACGATGGACTACGGCCCGGCGATGGACATGGGCCAGGCCGCGATCAGCGCCGCCAACGGCCTGCACACCCAGCTCGGCCAGATCTGGACGTCCAAGACCTCCGACCAGCTGTGGGCGATGGAGGGCAACACCCCGATGATCGGGGTCAACGACACCCAGGCCGAGGTCTTCACCACCGCCAACGCCCAGACCCTGGAGAGCTTCGCCGCCGCCAAGGGCATCCAGCTGCTCGCCTTCTGGTCGCTCGGCCGCGACAAGGCCTGCGCCAGCAACGGCACCCTCTCCGACAGCTGCAGCGGCACCCCGCAGTCGGCGTACCAGTTCGCGAGGACCTTCAACGCGATCACCGGCAGCACCACCCCGCCCCCCACCGGCCGCACCGGGCAGATCACCGGCTACGGCGGCAAGTGCGTGGACGTGGCGGGCGCCAACTCCGCCAACGGCACCGCCGTGCAGCTGTACGACTGCAACGGCACCGCCGCCCAGCAGTGGACGGTCGGCACCGACGGCACGATCCGGGCGCTCGGCAAGTGCCTGGACCTGACCTCCGGCGGCACCGCCAACGGCACCCAGGCCCAGCTGTACGACTGCAACGGCACCGGCGCCCAGCAGTGGCAGGCCCAGTCGAACAGGACCCTGGTCAACCCGGCCTCCGGCCGCTGCCTGGACGCCACCGGCCCGTCCTCCGCCAACGGCACCCGCCTGCAGGTCTGGGACTGCTTCGCCGGTGCCAACCAGCAGTGGAACCTGCCCGCCTGACCGCCCGCCGACCCGAGAAAGGAGCGACACCCGTGCGCAGCAGCACCAGACTCCTCCCGCTGACCGCCGCGGTCGGCCTGCTGGCCTCCTCCGCCGTCCTGCTGGCCCCCGCGCCGTCCGCCCTGGCCGCCGTCCCGACCGGGGCGACCACGCTGGTGGCGCAGAACTCCGGCAAGTGCGTGGACGCCGCCGCGGCCGCCACCGCCAACGGCACCGTCGTCCAGCAGTACGCCTGCAACGGCACCACCGCCCAGCAGTGGCAGGTCCAGGACCTCGGCAACGGGTACGTCCGGATCAACAACCAGAACGACACCTCGAAGGTGCTGGACGTCACCGACGTCTCCACCGCCGACGGCGCGAAGGTCCAGCTCTGGACGTACGGCGGCGGCTCGAACCAGCAGTGGCAGGCCGTCGCCGAGAGCAGCGGCGCGTACCACTTCGTCAACCGCAACAGCGGCAAGTGCCTGGACGTGCCGAGCGCCTCCACCGCGGACGCGGTGCAGTTGCAGCAGTACGCCTGCAACGGCACCGCCGCGCAGTCCTTCACCTTCGGGAGCACCGTCACCAACCCGCCCGGCACGCCGGACTTCGGGCCGAACGTGACCGTCTTCGACCCGTCGACGCCCGCCGCCACGATCCAGGCCAAGCTGAACGCGGTCTTCGCGCAGCAGGAGTCCAACCAGTTCGGCGCCCAGCGCCAGGCCCTGCTGTTCAAGCCGGGCAGCTACGCCGTGGACGCCAACGTCGGCTTCTACACCCAGGTCGCGGGCCTGGGCCTCTCCCCCGACGACGTCACGATCAACGGCGCGGTGCACGCCGAGGCGGACTGGTTCCAGGGCAACGCGACGCAGAACTTCTGGCGCTCCGCCGAGAACCTGTCGGTCAACCCGACCGGCGGCACCGACCGCTGGGCGGTCTCCCAGGCCGCCCCGTACCGCCGGATGCACGTGCGCGGCAACCTGCAGCTGGACGACGGCGGCTGGTCCTCGGGCGGCTTCATCGCCGACTCGAAGATCGACGGCCAGCTGCGCTCCGGCTCCCAGCAGCAGTGGCTGTCGCGCAACGCGCAGTGGGGCAGCTGGACGGGCTCCAACTGGAACATGGTGTTCGTCGGCGACGTCAACGCGCCCGCCAACTCCTTCCCCAACCCGCCCTACACCACCGTGGCCCAGACCCCGGTGGTGCGCGAGAAGCCCTTCCTGTACGTCGACTCCGCGGGCGCCTACAAGGTGTTCGTCCCGGCGCTGCGCTCCAACACCTCCGGCACCACCTGGGCGGGGGGCGCGCAGCAGGGCAGCTCGCTGCCGATCGACCAGTTCTTCGTCGTGAAGCCGGGCGCGACCGCCGCCGACATGAACGCGGCGCTGGCCCAGGGCAGGAACCTGCTGGTCACCCCGGGCGTCTACCACCTGAACCAGCCGCTGAACGTCACCCGGCCCGACACCGTGGTGCTCGGCCTGGGCCTGGCCACCCTCGTCCCGGACAACGGCGTCACCGCCGTGAACGTCGCGGACGTGGACGGCGTGAAGCTGGCCGGGCTGCTGATCGACGCCGGGACGGTCAACTCGCCGGTGCTGATGCAGATCGGCGCCGCGGGCTCCTCCGCCGACCACTCGGCGGACCCGACCTCGCTGCACGACGTGTTCTTCCGGATCGGCGGCGCGGGCGTCGGCCGGGCGAGCCAGTCGCTGGTGGTCAACTCCGACGACGTGATCGGCGACCACATGTGGCTGTGGCGCGCGGACCACGGCAGCGGCGTCGGCTGGACCAGCAACACCGCCGCCAACGGGCTGGTCGTCAACGGCGACGACGTCACGATGTACGGCCTGTTCGTCGAGCACTACCAGCAGACCCAGGTGGTCTGGAACGGCAACGGCGGCCGCACCTACTTCTTCCAGAACGAGCTGCCGTACGACCCGCCGAACCAGGCGGCCTGGACGAACGGCACCACCCGCGGCTACCCGGCCTACCAGGTCGCCCCCGGCGTCACCGCCCACGAGGCCTGGGGCCTGGGCTCCTACGCCTACTTCAACGTCAACCCGGCCGTGGTCGAGGACCACTCCTTCGAGGCCCCGAACCGCTCCACCGTCCGCTTCCACGACATGGTGACCGTCTCGCTGGGCGGCACCGGGACCATCGCCCACGTCATCAACTCCACCGGCGGGCCGTCCAACTCCACCACCAACGTGGCCAACCTGGTCGCGTACCCGTAGGCCCGGCCCCCACCGGAGAACGGCCGCCCCCTCCGTGCGGGAGGGGGCGGCCGCGCGTTCTCAGTCCCGGGCCGCCGCCGCGGACCGCTCCGCCGCGCTGCGCAGCACGCAGAACTCGTTGCCCTCCGGGTCCGCCAGCACCGCCCACCCCGTGCCGTCCGCGTCGCGGTGGTCGCCGACCAGCACCGCGCCGAGGGCCAGCAGGCGCGCCACCTCCGCGTCCCGGTCGCGGTCCTCCGGGCGCAGGCACAGGTGGACCCGGTTCTTGACCGTCTTGGCCTCGGGCACCTGGTGGAAGTACAGCACCGGCCCGTCCGCGAGCAGCACCTGCGTCTCCCGGTCGCCCGGCCCGCACTCCGGGTCGACCCGGCCCCCCGTCACCTCGCTCCAGAACCGGGCCAGCCGGTACGCGTCCGCACAGTCGATCGCCACGTTCTGCACCGTCGAAACCATGCTCGTGAGTCTCCCCCACCGACCCGCCGGAGGGCGAACGGGCGTGGGGGCGCCGCCACGGGGTATCCGGCGCAGGCACGGAGGCGGGTGGCGGAGCGCAGGCGAAGGAGGACCGTGACGGTGGGCAGCGAGCGGACGGCAGGGGCCGGGCGGGGGGAGCCGGTGCGGACCGGCGGCGGCCGGGCGGGCGGGAGCGCCTCCCGGTGGCACTGGAAGCACTGGGGGCACCGGCGGACCGGGCCCGCGCCCGCCGCCGACACCCCGGGGGCGGAGCGGCCCGGGCAGCCGTTCCTGCTCCGCTCCGGGCCGTTGTCCGTCGCCGTCCGGTTGCTGGTCCTGCTGGCCGGGCTGGTGCTGACCGTGGTGTTCGCGGTCGGGCTGGCCCGGGCGACGCTGGTGCCGGTGCCCGGCGCGCGGAACCTGGTGCACCCCAACTACCACCTGGGCGCGTCGATCCGCGGTTACCTGGACCAGCCCGCCGTCCGGGCCGCGGCGCAGCAGGTCGGCGGGAACGTCCTGCTGGGCGTGCCGTTCGGCGTGCTGCTGCCGGTTCTGTTCCCCCGGCTGCGCAGCGTGCTGGCCGCGACGGCGCTGACCGCGCTGGTGATGGTCACGGTCGAGGCGGCGCAGGGCCTGCTGGTGGAGGGCCGGGCGTTCGACGTGGACGACGTGCTGCTCAACACCCTCGGCGCCCTGCTCGCCCACCTGGTGCTGGGCCGCCGGATCGGCCGCGCCCTGTACGAGCGGCGCTGACCCCGCCGGGTCCGGGCCGCTCAGCGGCGGGCGGCCCAGACCCGGCGCTCGGTGCGCACCGCGAGGTCCTCGCGCAGGGCGACGCCGTCGGGCCCGTCGGCGTCCAGCAGGCGGTCCAGGGCGGCGAGGTCGGCGGGGTCGAGGAGTTCGGCGACGGCGGTGCGGATCCGGCGCAGGGCGGCCAGGGCGTAGCGGCCGACGGAGGGGTGCCCGGTGGCGGCGATCTCGACGGTGACGGTGCGTTCGCCGGTGACGGTGAGGCCCGCGGCGGTCAGCACCGGGCCCCAGTCGGCGCCGCGGTGGGTCAACTGCTCGGCGTGCAGGCGGTCGGTCGCGGCGTGGCAGCGCTCCTCCAGGCCGGGGCGTTCGGCGGGGGCGTCCGGCGGCAGGAAGCGCGGGAAGCCAGCCAGTTCGACCAGGGCGAGCAGGCCGTCCGGGCCGAGCAGTCCGCGGACCTTGCGCAGGGCCTGCCCGGGGTCGGCCAGGTGGTGCACCGAGGCGGAGGCCCAGACCAGGTCGGGGGTGCCGAGGTCGGGCCAGTCGGCGGCGTCCAGGTCGGCCTGCACGGTGGTGACCCGGTCCGCGAGGCCCAGCGCCCCGGCCTTCTCGCGCAGGCGCAGCAGGTGTCCGGGCGAGGCGTCGACGGCGGTGACCCGGGCCCCGGGGAAGTGGCGCAGCAGGGCGAAGGTCCCGGCGCCGGTGCCCGCGCCGAGGTCGACGATCCGCTGCGGCGCAGTGTCCAGGGGCAGCCAGTCGATGACGGCGGCGAGGTGCTCGGCGAGCACCTCGGCGTCGAGGTCGAGGAGCTCGGCCAGGGCGGCGTCGTCCTCGGCCGGGTGCGGGTGCTGGTGCGGGTGCTGGTGGGGGGTGTGGGCGTGCGGGTGGCTCATGGGGCCACCGTACGGCGGCCATGCGCCTGGGGCACGCATCCTCCCGGAACGCGCAAGATCTTGCCCCTCCCGCATGCCGCAGGCGCAAACCGCCCGGTCAGCGGTCGCGCGGGCCCGGGTCGGGCCGGTGGCCGCGGCGGGCGTCCCGGTCGAAGATGCCGAGCACCTCGCACGGGCCGCCCTCCGCGCCGATGGCGTGCGGCAGCATCGTGGGGAACTCGGCGGCCTGGTGGGTGGTGAGGCGGATCCGGCGGTGGCCGAGCAGCAGGACCGCGGTGCCGGAGAGCACCACCAGCCACTCCCGCCCGGGGTGGGCGCGCATCCGGGCCGGGTTGTCGGGCGGCGGCTCGGTCATCCGCTGACGCACCACGCTGATCCCGGGGTCGCCCTTGACCGGCCAGCGCATGCTGCCGTGCTGGGCGTCGACCGTCGGGGTGATCACCACGTCCTCGACCGCGGTCTCCACCAGCTGGTCCAGGGTGGTGTCCAACGCCCGTGCCAGCGTGACGAGTTGGTCGAGCGCGAGGCGGCGCTGCCCGTTCTCGATCCGGCTCAGCGAGGACTGGCTGAGGTTGGCCCGCGCCGCCAGTTCCTCCAGCGACCACCCCTGCGCGAGCCGCAACGCCCGGATCCGCTTGCGGACCAACCCGTCCAGGTCACCGGCGTCTTCCGTCATACCCGGCATGGTAGGCGGTGCGGGGGCGTTCAGCGGCGACGGTCGACCGGGTGCCGCACGTCCGGCCTGCGGCGGCCCCGCCGACGCAGCCAGTTGCCCGGACCGAGGCCGGTCGCCGTGACCGCGCACCCGACCAGGGCCGGCGGCGGGCTTCCGGGCCGGATCCCGGCGCCCGCCGCCACCAGCCCGGCCGACCCCGGGTGCTCCCGGGCCGGCCCCGACCCGCGCAGCGCGGTCTCCCCGCACATCAGGACCACCAGCACGGTCAGCACCAGGAGGCCGAAGCGGGGCACGCCCTCCGGGTGCGGCAGCGCGACCCCCATCCGCCCACCTCCTCGGAAGACCTCAGCGCCCGTGGTCGTAGACCGTGACGGGCACGCCCCGGTCGGTGAGGCGGGCGGTGACCAGGGGTTCGACCCGTTCCCACGTGCCACCGGCCAGGCCGCAGCCGATCCGGGGCATGTGGACGGAGGCGCCCAGGCGCAGGGCCTCGGGGGCGAGCGCGGCGAGGGCGGTGTCGATGGCCTCGTAGCGGACGGGGGCGCCGGTGGAGCGGGCGGTGCGGATGCCGCGCTGGCCGACCATGTTGGCGACCCTGAGCTGGGGGGTGACCTGGACCAGCTGGAGGGCGCCGAGACCGAAGTCGTTGGTGGCGCGCTCCCGGTGCCAGCGGCGGAAGGCGGCCTCGGGTTCGGGCCAGCGGCGGGAGATCGCGAGGACGAAGCCCCTGCCCCAGCCGCCGAGGTCGTTGCAGACGTGGGCGATGATCCGGGGGCCCTTGCCCCGGGGTGCGGTGGCGTCGCCGCGCAGGTAGGTGATCGTCTCGGCCATGTCGGCATCCTGGCAGCCGCCGCCGACAGCGCACGAGGCGTTTTCGACCGGGGACGGCCAGTGCTTCCGGGCCGCACGCCCGGACCGCACGGACCGCCCGCCCGGACCTCCGGGGAAGCGGGCGGGCCGGGCCCGGCCGCCTGATCGACATCAGCCGGCCGGTCCGGCCCGCCGCCCCGGGGGGGCGGGACCGGGGTACGGGCCTACTGCGCCCGGTGGGTGTTGGTGCGGCGGCGGCGCACCAGGACGAGGGTGCCGGCGCCCAGGACGAGGGCGGCGGCGCCGGTGGCGGCCATGGCGGTGGAGTCGCTGCCGCCGCCGGTGCTGGCCAGGCTGCTCTGGGCCTGCTTCTTGGCCTCGTCGACCGTGGTGGTGGAGGGCTTCTTGGTGGGCAGCCCGGACGGCGCGGCCGTGGGCGCGGCCGAGGACGACACCGACGCGGACGGCTTGGCCGAGGCGGAGGGCTTGGCGGAGGCCGCCGCCGACGCCGACGCCGACGCCGAGGGCTTGGCCGAGGCGGACGGCACGGCCGAGGCGGACGCCGAGGGCTTGGCGGAGGCGGAGGCGGACGCGGAGGCGCCGCCGGGGGCGGTGATGGTGAACGCCTTCTTCGCACCCTCCAGGAGGTCGTCGCCCTCGGGCTCCTCCTCGGACTCGGAGGCGGGGAACAGGACGGCGTACGGCTCGGCGGTGGCCGCACCGGCGACGGCGTCGGCGGCCAGGGTCAGGCGGACCTGGACGGTGACGCTCTTGCCCGCCGGGACGAAGACCACGGAGTTCTCGTCGGGCTCGGCGTCGTCGTCGAGGCTTCCCAGGATGAGCGCGACGCCCGGGCCGTCGGGGCCGTCGCTCCGCATCTGGGCGTCGACCCACTTGTGGGTGTACGGGTTCTGGAACTGGGCCTTGACCTGGTCGGTGGACAGGTTGCCGGCCGAGGTGAGGAAGACCACCGGGAGGGCGACCGCGTCGTCGCCGGTGTTGGTGACGGTCTCGGAGAAGGTGACCTGGGTCCCCCCGGCCGCGACGGTGGCGGGGAAGTCGTTCAGGGAGACGGTGCCGCCGAGCTTGGGCGCGGCGGGAACGGCGGCCACCGCGGAGACGGCGGGAGCAGCCAGGGCGGCCGGGGCGGCCGCGAGGGCGACACCGGCGACCAGCGTCGTGGCGGCGGAGACGGCCATGGCACGGCGCAGCTTCATGCAGACCTCACAGGGTCGACCGGCACGCCGCGGCGCACCGGCACAAGGGTGGAGAGACAGGGGATCTGCGCAGGCCAAGTGCCGTTTGTCGTGGCGATGGCCCGAGATCCGGTGCCGGATCATACGCACAGAGATGAAGGTGCGGTGAAAGCGCCCCCCGCGCTGCGGAACGTCGAACTCCGCTTTCCCGGCGGCAAAACGGAACAATTCCGTCCGCATGCCCCCGTGCCGACGGCGGCTTCACCGACGACCGGCACCACCGGCGTCCGCGCACCGGGACGGGACCGCCGCAGTCGCGGTACGACCCCCTCCCGGCCCCGCTCCGTGGACGGCCCCGGCCGGGAAGCCCGGCCCGCCGTTCTGGCCGCAAAGGGCCTGTCAAGGAGGCGTAAGAGTCGTATAAAGTCACTCGCGGTGTGCCGGGAAGCCTGGTCGGCGAACAAGGGGACAGCCCTCTTGTTCCTCAGCCGATCCGGGGGTTCCCTCCATGGTGCTCGCCGCCGCGTCCGGGGCCGCGCTGCTCGTCGCGGTCCTGCTGCCGGGCCTGGCCGCCCGCACCGTCCCGTCCGCCTCGCCGCGTTCCCCACCGGGGTGCTCCCGGCCGCCGCCTCCCGGAGTCGGAGGCCGCGATCGTACTGATCCGCCCGGCCCCGCTGCTGCTCCCCTGGTGCGCTCGCGGACCGACCGGCGCGAGCAGTGGGTGACGGCCGTGCGCTCCAGCACCGACGTCCCCGTCGCCGCCTCTTCCCCGCCGACGAGCCCTACCTGCCCCGAGCCCGCCCCTCCCCCACCCCGGAGGCGCCCGATGCGCGCACGTGACCTCGCCGCACCCTCCCCCACCGTCACCCCGGACGACCAGGCCCCGGACGACCAGGCCCCGGACGCCGCCCGGCTGCTCGCCGAGCACCGCCTGCCCGGCGTGACCACCGGCCCGCACCTGCCGCGCCGACTCCTGGGGGCCTCGTGAACGACTGGCACGCCTGGGCGGCGCTGGCGGTCTTCGCCGCCGCCTACGTCCTGATCATCACCGAGTGGGTCCACCGCGTCGCCGCCGCCCTCGGCGGCGCCGCCGCGATGCTCGCCCTCGGCGCCACCGACGACGAGGCCGCGTTCTTCTCCACCGACTCCGGCATCGACTGGAACGTCGTCTTCCTGCTCGCGGGCATGATGATGATCGTCGGCGTCCTCAAGCGCACCGGCCTGTTCGAGTACCTGGCCATCTGGTCCGTCAAGCGCGCCCGTGCCCGGCCCTTCCACGTCATGGCCATGCTGGTCGTCATCACCGCCGCCGCCTCCGCACTGCTCGACAACGTCACCACCGTCCTCCTGGTCGCCCCCGTCACCCTGCTGGTGTGCAAGCGCCTGGGACTGAAGGCCGCGCCGTTCCTGATCGCCGAGGTCTTCGCCTCCAACATCGGCGGCACCGCCACGCTGGTGGGCGACCCGCCGAACATCATCATCGCCGGCCGCGGCGGCCTGACCTTCAACGACTTCCTCGTCCACCTCGCCCCGCTCGCCGTCGTCCTGACCGCCGTCCTGCTCGTGATGTGCCGCTTCCTCTTCCGGGAGCACTTCACCCACGACGAACAGCGCGCCGCCGAAGTCATGGCCCTCAACGAGCGCGAGGCGATCCGCGACCGCCGCCTGCTCACCCAGGGCCTCGCCGTCCTGGCCCTGGTCATCGCCGGGTTCGTGCTCCACCCCGTCGTCCACTACGCCCCGTCCGTGGTCGCCCTGCTCGGCGCCGGGATCCTGGTCGCGGTCTCGAAGGCCGAGGTCAAGGACGTCCTCGCCGAGGTCGAGTGGCCCACCCTCGCCTTCTTCGCCGGACTGTTCGTCATGGTCGGCGCCCTCATCGAGACCGGCGTCATCGAAACCGTCTCCGAGGCCCTCGCCGACGCCACCGGCGGCAACCCCCTCGGCGCCGTCATGCTCCTGCTCGTCGCCTCCGCCGTCCTGTCCGGCGTCGTCGACAACATCCCCTACGTCGCCACCATGGCCCCCATCACCGCCGACCTCGCCCACACCGTCGGCCAGCCCTACGGCCACGTCCTGTGGTGGGCCCTGGCCCTGGGCGCCGACCTCGGCGGCAACGCCACCGCCATCGGCGCCTCCGCCAACGTCGTCGTCCTCGGCATCGCCGAACGCGACCGCCAACCCATCAGCTTCTGGACCTTCACCCGCTACGGCCTCCCCGTCACCGCCGCCACCATCGCCGTCTCCGCCCTCTACCTCTGGCTGCGCCACTTCGCCCTCGCCTGATCTGCCGCCCGCACCACCGCCGGGGCCGGACCCGCCGGTGGAACGGCGGGCCCGGCCCCGGGCGGTGCGGTGCGGTGCGTCAGTGTCAGGCGGTCCGGGGACGGGTCACCAGCGGTACCAGCGGTGCCGGCCCCCGGAGGGGTGGGTGCCGCGGGCCGCGAAACCGACCAGCCAGAACACCAGGACGACCACGGCGGCCAGCCAGAGGACCTTCACCGCGAACCCGGCGCCGAACAGCAGCAGGGCGAGGAGCAGGACCAGCAGAAGGGGAACCACGACGACCTCCAGGGGCTCGACTGTCGCGGCCTCTGCTGCCCGGGACCGCTTCGGATATTCACCGGAATCTTCCGGCGGGAACGGGGCACCCGACCGTTCGTCAGCGAGGAACCGGCAGCCAGGAGGCGGACATGGGAACGGGCGACAAGGCCGAGAACACCGGCGAGAAGATCAAGGGCGCCGTCAAGGAGAACGTCGGCAAGGCGGTCGGCAACGAGCGCCTGGAGGCGGAGGGCCGGGTCGAGCAGGCCGAGGGCGACCTCAAGCAGGCCGGGGAGCACGTCAAGGACGCCTTCCGGCGCTGAACGACCCTCCCCCGAGCTCCGCTGCACCACGAGTGGCAGCGGACACCGACGCCGCCCCGGCGTGATCCCACGTCTCCGCCGCGGCGGTGCGGCCGGTGGAGCAGCACCCGGCCGAGCGGGCCCCGGGCACCGAACACCCTCACCGGTGAGGTGCCCGGGGCCGTGCCGCGTCCCCGCACCGCCCCACCCGCCCCATCCGCACCACGGCCGCGAACGGAACGGACCGACGACCATGAAGATGCCACCGGGACTGCGCGTCGTCACCACCGGCGCCGCCGACGGGATCCGCAGACGGCTGCTGGTGCCCGCCGACACCGCCCCGACCGCTCCCGCGGCCGATCCCCCGCCGTCCGCGACACCGTCCGCGACACCGTCCGCGACGCCGTCCACGGCGCCGGTCCGGCGCTCCCCGGCGCGGTGGCCCGGGTTCTCCACCGGCCTGCGGCTGGCGCTCGGCGCGCTCACCGGCTGGTTCCTCTTCCGCCAACTGCTGCGCCTGGAGGAGTTCCTGACCCTGCTGCTGCTCTCCGCCTTCCTCGCGGTGAGCCTGGAGCCGGTCGTCGCCGCGCTGTGCCGGCGTCGGCTGCGGCGCGGCTGGGCGGTGGCCACCGTGCTCGGCGTCTTCCTGCTCCTGGTGGCGGGCTTCCTGCTGCTGGTGGTCCCGCCGGTGGGGCAGGAGGCCGGGGTGCTGGCCCGGCGGCTCCCGCTCTGGCTGCAGCAGGTGCACGACCACCACTCGGCGCTCGGCCGGATCGAGGACCGCTTCCACCTCGCCGAACAGGCCAAGGACGCCCTCGGCGGCAGCGGCGGACCGGGTCTGATGGGCGGGGTGCTGGGCGCGGGCCGCCTGCTGCTCGACACCGTCACCTCGGTGGTCGTGGTCGCCACCGTGACCCTGTACCTGATGGCCGACATGCCCGACATCAAGGAGTTCTGCTACCGCTTCGTGAAGGGCAGCCACCGCGACCGGGCCCGCGAGCTCACCGAGGAGATCCTCGCCCGCACCGGACGCTACATGCTCGGCAACCTGGTCACCTCCGCGATCGCCGGCCTCGCCACCGCGGTGTGGTGCGCCGCCGTCGGCGTGCCGTACGCCGCCGCCCTCGGCGTGTTCGTGGCCCTGATGGACCTGGTGCCGATCGTCGGCTCCACCGTCGGCGGCGTCGTCGTCAGCCTGGTCGCCCTCGCGGTCTCCTGGCCGGTCGCGCTGGCCACGGCCGGTTTCTACATCGGCTTCCGGCTGCTGGAGGACTACCTGATCATGCCGCGGACGATGAAGTTCGCCGTCGACGTCCACCCCTTCGTCACCGTCGTGGCCGTCCTGGTCGGCGGCGCGCTGCTGGGCATCGTCGGCGCGCTGGTCGCCGTCCCGGCCGCGGTCGCCCTCGGTCTGCTGCTGGACGAGTTCGTCTTCCCCCACCTCGACCGCCGCTGAGGTTCACGGGTGCCCCGCCCCCCGGGGGGCGCCCAGCGGGACGGGGGTGAACATCGGCGGTTCCTGGTCGGGCGTGAGCGCGGTCGGGCCGTAGATCCAGTCGGTGAACGCGTAGTCGTCGACGGCCCGTTCGCGCAGGACGGCGTTGCGCTGCAGGCGGGCCTCGCCGTCCAGGTGCCAGAGTTCGCCCCAGGCCCGGGCGGTGCGCTGGACGCGGTGGCAGTGCTCGACCCGGACGGCCTGGTAGGCGGCCAACACGGCGTCCCAGCGCGGGGGTTCCCCCTCGCGGGCGAGCCGGGCGGCGTGCTCGGCGAGCACCCAGCCGTCCTCGATCGCCATGATCGCGCCCTGCGCCATGTACTGCAGCGGCGGGTGGGCGGCGTCGCCGAGCAGGGCGATCCGGCCGTGCACCCAGGTCTCCACCGGGTCACGGTCCATCATCTGCCACCAGCGGTCGCGCCACATGAGCGGGATGCCGGCGCGGACGGTGTCGCAGGTCGCCGCGAACGCGGCGTCCAGCTCGTCGGGGGTGCCCCAGTCCGCCTCGCCCGCCTTGGCCTTCGGCGACTCGAAGACCGCGACCTGGTTGAACATCTCGCCGCCGCGCAGCGCGTACTGCACGAAGTGGCAGCGCGGGCCGACGTACACGGTGACGTCGCGCTCGGCGACCCCGTTGTCCCGGACCTGCTCGATCGGGACGGCGGCCCGGTAGGCGACGTAGTCGGAGCTGACCACCTCGTCACCGACCAGCTTGCGCCGCGCCACCGAGTGCAGCCCGTCCGCGGCGATCACCAGCGGGGCCCGCTCGACGCCGCCGTCCTCCAGGACGACCCGGGCGCCGTCGCCGTCCTGCTCGTAGTCGACCACCGTCCGGTCGGTCAGCAGCTCGACCCCGGCCCGGCGGCAGGCGCGCAGGAAGATGCCGTGCAGGTCGCTGCGGTGGATCACCAAGTACGGGTGGCCGTAGCGCCGTTCGAGGTCGCGCAGGTCGAGGCGGGTCAGCTCGCGGGCGTCCAGCGCGTCGCGCATCACCATGCCCTCGGGCACGACGCCCAGTTCGCGCGCCTCGTCCAGCAGGCCGTGGTCGGCGAGGATCCGGGTGCAGTTGGGTGCGAGCTGCAGCCCGGCCCCGACCTCCCCGAACTCCTTCGCCCGCTCCAGCACGCGCACGGCCAGGCCCTTGCGGGCCAGCGCGAACGCGGCCGCGAGACCGCCGATGCCGCCGCCGACGACGAGCACGTCAGGGGTGGTGGGAGGGTTCATGAGCTGCTTCTTTCCGCATCGAGGAGGGGCGCAGGGGGTACGGGCTGCGCCGCGCATCGCGATCCTGCTGAGGGTCGATGGCTGGTGGCGCCGTTCCCCGCGCCCCTGGCGCGGGCGCGGGGCGGGGCTCGAAGGTCAGAGCCAGGGGCCGAGGGCCGGGGCACCCTCAATGGGCTGACGGTTCGTCAGGTAGGCGGCCAGAGAAGGGAGTTCGGCTTCCACGACGGGAAGGCCGCCGTCGTCCGCCGGGCGCCACTGCACGCTGCCGTCCGGGGTCCGCAGGGCGAACGCGGGCGCCCGCTTGGCGAGGACGTCCTCGCAGAGCGCGGCGAGGAAGCCTGCCGGGAGGTCGGCGAAGGTGACGCCCGCGGCCAGGTCGACCGCGTGGACGCAGGCTTCGCGGGCGCGCAGCCAGGGGAGTTCGGCGGCGGGGACGGTGCGGCCCTGGGCGGTGACGACGGGGGCCTGCCACTGCTCGGGGGTGAGGGCGTCCAGCGCGGCGGCCAGCCGTTCGGCGGATTCCCTTACCCAGTGGGTGAGTTCGGCGGCGGGCAGGGCGCGTCCGCGTTCGATGCCCGCGAGCCGTTCCGCCGGGGAGGCGTACATCGGGGTGGGGGTGCCGGTCGCGGCCCAGTGGACGAGGTTGCCGAGGGCGTCGGCGTTCGCGGCGAGGTGGGCGGCGAGGTGGGCGCGGGTCCAGCCGGGGAGCGGGCTGGGGGCGGCGTACTCGGCGGGGCCGAACGGGGCGGCGGCGGCCAGGAAGAGTTCGGTGCCGCGGGCGGCCCAGCCGCGGGCGTCCGCGGGGGTGCGGGTGCTCACGCGGCGCCGCCGTCCCGGACGACCCGGTTCTCCAGGCGGCCGAGGCCCTGGATCTCGGTGACGACCGTCTCGCCGCCGCGCAGGTAGCGGGCGGGCTTGCGGGCGTGGCCGACGCCGCCGGGGGTGCCGGTGGCGATCAGGTCGCCGGGGTTGAGGCGGACGACGGTGGAGACGTACTCGACCAGGGCGACCGGGTCGAACAGCAGGTCGCCGGTGTTGTCGGACTGCAGGGTCTCGCCGTCGACGGTGAGCGTGACGTCGAGCGCGGGGCGGACACCGCCGGGCAGTTCGTCGGGGGTGACCAGGTAGGGGCCGACGGGGGTGCTGGAGTCCCAGGTCTTGCCCTGGAGCCACTCGCGGGTCCGGAACTGCCAGTCGCGGCAGGTGATGTCGTTGAGGACGGTGAACCCGGCGATCGCGGCCTCGGCCTGCTCGCCGCGGGCGCGGCGCACGGTCTTGCCGACGACGAGGGCGAGTTCGACCTCCCAGTCGAACTCCTCGGTCTCCGCGGGGCGCAGGACGTCGTCGCCCGCGCCGATCAGCGCGTCGGCGAACTTGGCGAACAGGGTGGGGTGTTCGGGCAGGTAGCGGCCCATCTCCTGGATGTGGTTGCGGTAGTTGAGGCCGACGCACACCACCTTGGAGGGCCGCGGCACCACGGGCGCGAACTCGGCGCCCGCGAGCGGGTACGCGGTGCCGGTCGCGGTGGCGGCGACCGCCGCCCAGTCCTCCCGGGCGAGCAGCGCGCCGAGGTCGGGGTGCCCGAGGTCGACCAGGGTGTCGCCGTCGAGCCGGACGGCGCGGGTGGTGCCGCCGGTGCGGAGGGTGGCGAGCTTCATCGGGTGGTTCCTTCCGGGTGGGTGCGCTGCAGGTGCAGGGCTTCGAAGATCGGGGCGTCGCTGAACCGGAACAGGTCGAGCGCGCCGGAGTCGGAGTCGGTGGCGCCCGCCTCGGAGCGGACCGAGAGCGGCTGCCAGGACGGGACGGTGAACAGGTCGCCGCGGCTGACCGTCCAGGTCCGCTCGCCGACCGTGACGGTTCCGGAGCCGTCGAAGACCTGGTAGACGGAGGAGCCGGTCTCCCGGACGGGCGCGGTCTCGGCGCCGCGGGCGATCCGGTGCACCTCGGCCCGGATGGTGGGCAGCACGTCGCCCGCGGTGGCCGGGTCGGTGAACCGGACGGCGGCGTGGCCGGGTTCCACGGTGCCGCCGAACCCCTCGGCCTCCAGGGCGAGCTGGTCGGCCAGGGCCCGGTCGGTGTGCTCCCAGCGGTAGGCGAGCAGCGGGCTGCCGGGGCCGGGGCGCCCGGCACCGACGGGGCGCAGGCCGGGGTGGCCCCAGAGGCGTTCGGCGCGGGAGCGGTCGGGGGTGGCGCGTTCGGCGGCGGAGATCGCGTCGCGGCCGAACTCGAAGAACTGGGTCTCGCTCGTGTACTGGAACGGGATGTCGAGGCCGTCGATCCAGGCCATCGGCTCGCTGGTGGCGTTGTGGTGGGCGTGCCAGTTCCAGCCGGCCTGCGGGAGGAAGTCGCCGCGGCGCATGGCGACCGGGTCGCGGCCGACCACCGTCCACACGCCCTCGCCCTCGACGACGAAGCGGAAGGCGTGCTGGGTGTGGCGGTGCTCGGGGGCGTCCTCGCCGGGCATCAGGTACTGGATGGCGGCCCACAGGGTGGGGGTGGCGAACGGGCGGCCGCCGAGCCCGGGGTTGGCCAGCGCGATGGCCCGGCGCTCGCCGCCGCGCCCGACCGGGACCAACTCGCCCGCTCGGGACGCGAGTTCGCGCAACTGCTGCCAGCGCCACAGGTGCGCGGCGGCCTGCGAGCGGGGGTGGGCGGGCATCAGGTCGCCGATCTCGGTCCACAGCGGGACGAGCAGCTCCTGTTCGAAGCCCCGGTAGAGCTCGTGGAGCGCCGGGGTGACCTCGGGCTGCCCGTCCGCGGCGACGGCCTGGAGCCGGACCGGGGAGCCCGTTGCGGTGTCTGGGGCGGTGGTGGACTCGATCACGGGCTCAGCGTGCCTCGTCCCGCTCAGGAGAACGGGTAGATTCTTCAGAGCAGAACGAGAGCCGAGCAGCCGTCGAGAGGCCCCGCCGTGGACAAGCCGCTGAAGACCCCGCCGCCCTACCCGATCGCCAGCGTGGACCACGCGCTGCGGGCCGCGACCATGCTGCAGCTGGAGGGCGGGGCGACGGTCTCGCAGGTCGCCGAGCGCCTCGGCGTGGCCCGCTCCACGGCACACCGGATCCTGGGGATGCTGGTCTACCGGGACTTCGCGGTGCAGGGCGACGACCGGGTCTACCGGGCCGGCCCGGTGCTGGAGCTGGCCGCGCACTCGCGCTCGCTGGTCTCCCGGCTGCGCCCGGCGGCGCTGCCGCACCTGCGCCGGGCGGCGGACGTGCTGGACGAGACCGTGAACCTGATCGTCCGCTCCGGCGACACCGCCCGCTTCATCGCCAGCGTGGAGTCCGCGCAGACCCTGCGGGTGGGCTCGCGCGAGGGCATGGTCTTCCCGGCGCACCGCACCACCGCCGGGCTGCTGCTGCTCGCCGAGCTGACCGACGAGCAGCTGGAGGAGGTCTACGCACCCGAGCGCTACCGGGACCGGCCCGGCGAGCGCCCCGATCTGCCGCTTCTGCGGGCCGAGTTGGCGAAGGCGCGGCGCGGCGGGTTCGCGGTCAACCGGGAGCGCTCGGAACGCGGCCTGACCGCGGTCGGGGTGGCGGTCCGGGACGGAGCGGGGACCGCGGTGGCCGGACTGTCGGTGTCGATGCCGAGCGTGCGCTACGACCCGCACCGGCTGCAGTCGCTGGTGGCGGTGCTGGAGGCGGCGGCCCGCGCCCTGGAGGCGGACCTGGCCGAGCAGCCCTGAGCCGTTCGGCTGCGCACTGACGTTCCGTCAACTACTCTCACCGGCAGCAAGGTCGCGTACGTGACGCAGTGGAGTCCGAGAGGTGCACCCGCTCCGATGAACCACCAGGAACGTTTGAGTTTCGGCCTCAAGACCACCCCGATGCACGTCGACTACGACGACATCCTGCGGGTGTGGCAGGAGGCCGACGGAATTCCCGAGATCGAGCACGCGTGGCTGTGGGACCACCTGCTGCCCCTGGTCGGCCCCAAGGAGGGCAAGATCTACGAGGGTTGGACGCTGCTGTCCGCGCTCGCCGCACAGACCTCGCGGCTCAAGCTGGGCCTGCTGGTGACCAGCAACCGGATCCGGCAGCCCGCCGTGCTCGGCAAGATCGCGACCACCGTCGACGTCGTCTCCCGGGGCCGGCTGGTGATGGGCATCGGCGTCGGCGGCACCCACCAGCCGGCCGGCGCGGGCGGCATCGCCGGTGACAACCCGGCGATCGCGGAGTACGAGGCGTACGGGCTGACGCTCGTCCCGCCGGGCGAGGGCATCGCCCGGCTGGACGAGACGGTCCGCATCCTGAAGCGGATGTGGACCGAGAAGGAGTTCGACTTCGAGGGCCGCTACTACACCCTCAAGGGCAACCGCAACGAGCCCAAGCCGGTGCAGCCCGCCGGCCCCCCGCTGCTGATCGGCGGCTGGGGCGACCGGACGCTGCGGCTGGTGGCCGAGCACGCCGACATCTGGAACGTGCCCGGCCCGCCGCACAACCGGCTCGACTACATCGTCGAGCGCAGCCGCGTCCTGGACGGGCAATGCCGCGCGATCGGCCGGGACCCGGCGGAGATCCAGCGCTCGGTGCAGGTGATCGTCTCGTACGACGACGACGGGGCCAACCGCCGGGTCGTCCGCGAGCTGATCGGCGCCGGGCTGACGCACATCGTGCTGAGCCTGCCGCGCGGCTACCCGCAGGGCATCGTCCGTCGGCTGGCCGACGAGGTCGTCAACCCGCTGCGCGCGGAGCTGGCGGCCGGCTGAACCGCCCGGCCCGGGCAGCCCCGGGCCGACCGCGGCGGGCCGGGCGCGGAGCCGGGCCGGGCGCGCAGCCGGGCCGGGCGGGTTCGCGTCGGCGGCGTTCCGGGCTGCAGTCGCCCCTGCCGCCCTCCCGGACGGGGCGTCAGTCGGTGCCGTCGCGGCGCCGGTCCTCCGGGCGACCCGCCGGGCGCTCCTTCGGACGGTCCTTCAGGCGGTCCAGGGAGTCGACGTACTTGAGCATCAGGCGGGCGAAGTCGAGGCGTTCGGTGTCGGACCAGTCGGCGGTGATGTACTCGAACGCGGAGCGCTGGTGGCGGCGGAAGCGGGCCATCAGCTCGGCGCCCCGGGGGCTGAGGTGCAGGACGGTGCGGCGGCCGTCGTGCTGGGAGGCGGCGCGGAGCAGGTAGCCCGCCTTGATGTTGTCGGTGACCATCCGGCTGGCGACCGAGGGGTCGACGGCGAGGAGTTCGGCGATCGCGCCGACGGTGACCTCGGCCTCGGAGTCGCGGGTGTGCTCCAGGACGAGGTTGAGCACCAGGGTGCGGCTGAGGTCCTTGGCGGAGATGGGGTGCTCGACGTCCAGTAGCGAGGTGCGGCGCAGCTTGCCGAAGGCGGGGCCGACGGCGTCCAACAGCTCGTCGGCCGTGGGGTGCGGCCAGTGTTCCTCGTTCTTCGTCATGCGCCCATGGTAGGTGCGTGAACCAGAGCAACTGCATGGGCGGGCACAGAAATATGTTGCTCTGCAATTAGATGCATGACAGCATGCATCTACAGGGCGGCGCACCAGCTGTCCGTCCACCGTCTCTCCCCGGGGGTTCCCATGACCGTTCTCGTCACCGGCGCACGCGGCCAGGTCGGCCGCGCCGTCCTGCAGCAACTGCACGCCGCCGGGCGTCCCGTCCGCGCCGCCAGCGCCCGTCCCGCCGAGCTCGCCCTCCCGCCGGGGGTGCCGCGGGTGGAGCTGGTGCTGAACCGGCCCGACACCTTCGCCGCGGCGCTGGCGGGCGTCCGGCAGGTGTTCCTGTACCCGGAGCCCGCGGGCGTCGACGCGTTCGTCGCGGCCGCGGAGGCGGCGGGCGTGGAGCACGTGGTGCTGCTGTCCTCCGCGTCGGTGCTCGCGCCGGACGCCGAGAGCGACCCGCTGGGCGCCCACAACCTGGCGGTCGAGCGCGCCCTCACCGCCTCCGGCCTGAGCGCCACCCTGCTGCGGGCGGACGCCTTCGCCAGCAACGCGCTCGGCTGGGCCCGGTCGATCGGTGCCGGTCTTCCGGTCGAACTCCCCTATCCGGAGGCGCACGTGGCCCCGATCCACCCGGCGGACATCGCCGACGTCGCAGTCGCCGCACTGACCGCCAGCACCCCGGCCGCCCCCGCGCCCGCCGCCGGCGCCCCGGCCCGCCCCGGGCTGCGCGGCCGCGCCGTCACGCTCACCGGCGGCCAGTCGCTGACCCTGCGCGCCCAGGTCGGCGTGCTGGCCGAGGTGCTGGGCCGGGAGGTGCCGGTGCGGACGATCAGCCGGGCCGAGGCGGAGCGCCAGTTGTCCCGCTTCATGCCCGCCCCGCTGGTCGGCTCGCTGCTGTCCTTCTGGTCCGCCGCCACCGCGGGCCCCGCGACCGTCGGCGACACCACCCGCAGCCTGCTCGGCACCCCGGAACGCACCTTCCGCCAGTGGGCGGTCGAGAACGCGGCCGCCTTCGCCGCGAACTGACGCCACCTCATCTCTGCTCCCCCGCACCGGAGATGGCGGTTTGCCGGGCCGCCTCATCCGGTCGTACGCTGACGGCCGTCCGCGGGGGCCCGGCTCTCCGGCGCTGCCACCGCCACCCCTTCCGGAGGGCCGATGCTCGAGGTCTCGCTGTCCGCCGCGCCGCTGCTGTTCCCGGCCTTCGCCGTGCTCGGCGTGCTGCTCGGGGCGGTGGCGTTCCGGCTGGCCCGGCGGTGGGGGCGGCCGCCGCTCGGGCCGGTGCTGTGGGGCGTGGCGCTGGCGGGCGAGTTGGCGGCGACGCTGGCGCCGACCACCAGCGGGTCCTTCGGGCGGCCGAGCTGCGTCTTCGACCCGGGCGGCTGGGAGGTCGCGCACGGTCTGCAGGGGGCGCTGAACCTGGCCCTGTACGTGCCGCTGGCGGCGCTCGGCGGGTGGGTGTTCCGGCGACCGCTGTCCGTACTGGCCGGGTGCGTGCTGCTCTCCGCCACGACCGAGGTGCTGCAGACCGCGCTGCGGACGGGCCGTTCCTGCGACGCCGCCGACCTGCTCGACAACTCCTCGGGGGCGCTGCTGGGCACCGTCCTGGCCGCGGCCGCGCTGGCGGCGGGGCGGCGGTCGTTCGCCCGGCGGCGGGACGCGCTGGGCGCGCTGACCACCGCCGGTGGCGGCCTGGCGGCCGTCGCGCTGGTGGTGTGGCTGTACGTCCCGCTGTACGGCCCCGCGGGCCGCACCCCGCCCCGCCCGGACGTCACGGACGTCCTCGCCCCGGCGCATTACCTGACGGCGGGGCTGTTCGGCCCGGGCGGCCGGCTGGAGCGGACCTCGCCGGTGACCGACACCGCGCACTCGGCCCTCCCGCTGACCGAGGCGGTCACCGACCGGGGCCGGTTCCGGTTCGAGGCGGGCTCCGGCCGCCTGGTCTCCGTCGAGTTCACCGTCCCGGAGGCGTCCGGGCCCGCGCCGCGTCCGGAGGAGGAACTGCGCTACACCGCAACGGAGTTCGCCAGGACCTGGTTCCCCGACCTGGCCGCCGGTGCGCCCCTCCCCACCCTCGCCGCCCCGGGCCCGGACGGCTCCCGGCTGCTCACCTTCCGGCCGCCGGAGGCGTCCGACGGCCGGCTGCTGGAGGTGACCGTCTCGGCCTCCGGCCGGGTCCGCTCCGCCACCGCCACCCGCCTGCGCTGACCACCCCTCGGGCGGGAGCTCAGGCCAGCGCCGGGATCACCTGCTCCCCGTACGCGTCGATGGTGGCCTCCCGCGCGTCGTGCATCGCGTACACCGCGAACTGGTCGACGCCCAACTCCCGCAGCACGCGCAGCTTCTCGACGTGGGCGGCGGCGGGGCCGAGCAGGCAGAAGCGGTCGACGATGCCGTCGGGGACGAAGTCGGTGGAGGGGTTCCCGGCCCGGCCGTGGTGGCTGTAGTCGTAGCCGTGGCGGTCCTTGATGTAGGCGGTGAGCTCCTCGGGGACGAGGTCGGAGTGCTCGCCGTACCTGGCGACCAGGTCGGCGACGTGGTTGCCGACCATGCCGCCGAACCAGCGGCACTGCTCGCGGGCGTGGTCGAGATCGTCGCCGACGTAGGCGGGGGCGGCGACGCAGACGGTGACGGCGGCGGGGTCGCGTCCGGCGTCCTCGGCGGCCCGGCGGACGGCCTTGACCATCCACTCGGTGAGGTACGGGTCGGCGAGCTGGAGGATGAACCCGTCGGCCTTCCGCCCGGCGAGGGCGAGCGCCTTCGGCCCGTACGCGGCCATCCAGACGGGCAGTCGGCCGTCCCTGATCCAGGGGATCCGGACCGGGTTGCCGTCGACCTCGGCCTCCCGCCCCTCGGCGAGGTCGCGGATGGCGTCGATGGCGGCGCCGAGCCGGGCGAGCGTGTTGGGGCGGCGCCCGGCGACCCGCATCGCGGAGTCGCCGCGGCCGATGCCGCAGACCGTCCGGTTGCCGTACATGTCGTTGAGGGTGGCGAAGGTGGAGGCGGTGACCTCCCAGGTGCGGGTGCCGGGGTTGGTGACCATCGGGCCGACCCGGAGGCGTTCGGTGTGCTCCAGGATGCGGCTGTGGATGACGAAGGGCTCCTGCCAGAGCACGGCGGAGTCGAAGGTCCAGCCGTGGCTGAACCCGGCCCGTTCGGCGCGGCGCATCAGGTCGACGACCTTCGCGGCGGGCGGGTCGGTCTGCAGGACGAGTCCGAAGTCCACGCGGGGGCTCCTCGAAGGGGGTCAGAGGTACTGGCAGGCGGAGCGCGGCAGGAAGGCGCCGTGCCCGGGGCGGCCGAGGTAGTCGCCGCGGTCGAGCAGCACCTCGCCGCGGGAGAGCACGGTCTCGACCCGTCCGGTGACGGTGCGGCCCTCGTACGCCGAGTAGTCGACGTTCATGTGGTGGGTGGCGGCGGAGAGGGTCTGGACGGCGTGCGGGTCGTAGATGACCAGGTCGGCGTCGGAGCCGGGGGCGATGGTGCCCTTGCGCGGGTGGAGGCCGAACATCCGGGCGGGGGCGGCGCAGGCGAGGTCGATCCAGCGGCGGCGGCTGATCCGGCCCTCGACCACGGCCTGGTGCAGCAGGTCCATCCGGTGCTCGACGCCGGGCAGGCCGTTGGGGATCTTGGAGAAGTCGCCGACGCCCAGTTCCTTCTGGCCCTGGAAGCAGAACGGGCAGTGGTCGGTGGAGACCACCTGCAGGTCGTCGGTGCGCAGGCCGCGCCACAGGGCCGCCTGGTGGTCCCTGGGGCGCAGCGGGGTGGAGCAGACGTACTTGGCGCCCTCGAAGCCGGGTTCGGCGAGGTTGTCGGTGGAGAGGAACAGGTACTGCGGGCAGGTCTCGCCGAAGACGGGCAGTCCGAGGTCGCGGGCGGCGGCGAGTTCGGCGAGCGCCTCGCGGGCGGAGACGTGCACCACGTAGAGCGGCGCCCCGGCGACCCGGGCGAGCTGGATCGCGCGGTGGGTGGCCTCGGCCTCCAGCAGCGCCCGGCGGACCTCGCCGTGGTACCGCGGGTCGGTCTCGCCGCGGGCCAGGGCCTGTTCGACCAGGACGTCGATGGCGGGGCCGTTCTCGGCGTGCACCATGGTGAGCGCACCGACCTCGGCGGCCCGCTGCATGGCGCGCAGGATCTGTCCGTCGTCGGAGTAGAAGACGCCGGGGTAGGCCATGAACAGCTTGAACGAGGTGACGCCCTCGCCGACCAGGCCGGGCATCTCGCGCAGCACCGACTCGTTGACGTCCGAGACGATCATGTGGAAGGCGTAGTCGACCGCGCAGTTGCCGTCGGCCTTGGCGTGCCAGTCGTCGAGTCCGGCGCGCAGCGAGGAGCCGCGGGTCTGGACCGCGAAGTCGACGATGGTGGTGGTGCCGCCCCAGGCGGCGGCGCGGGTGCCGGTGGCGAAGGTGTCGGAGGCGCGGGTGCCGCCGAAGGGCATCTCCATGTGGGTGTGCGCGTCGACGCCGCCGGGGACGACGTACTTCCCGCTCGCGTCGAACACCTGGTCGGCGCTCCACTGCTGGCTGCCGGGCCGGGCGAGGGCGACGACCCGGCCGTCCTCGACCAGCACGTCGGCGGGCGTCTCCTCGGCGGCGGTGATCACCAGGCCGCCGGTGATCAGGGTGCGGGCCACCGCGCTCAGCCCTCGGTCAGCGGGCCGTAGGCGTCCGGGCGCCGGTCCCGGTAGAACGCCCACTGCTGGCGGACCTGGTCGATCATGCCCAGGTCGAGGTCGCGGACGACGAGTTCCTCGCTCTTGTCGGAGGCCACCTCGCCGACGAACTGGCCGCGCGGGTCGACGAAGTAGCTGGTGCCGTAGAAGTCGTCGTCGCCGTACTCCTCGACGCCGACCCGGTTGATCGCGGCGACGAAGTACTCGTTGGCGACGGCGGCGGCGGGCTGCTCCAGCTGCCAGAGGTACGCGGACAGGCCGCGGCTGGTCGCCGACGGGTTGTAGACGATCTCGGCCCCGGCCAGGCCGAGCGCCCGCCAGCCCTCCGGGAAGTGCCGGTCGTAGCAGATGTTCACGCCGACCTTGCCGACCGCGGTGTCGAACACCGGCCAGCCCAGGTTGCCGGGCTTGAAGTAGTACTTCTCCCAGAAGCCGTGCACCTGCGGGATGTGGTGCTTGCGGTACTTGCCCAGGTAGCTGCCGTCGGCGTCGATCACGGCGGCGGTGTTGTAGTAGAAGCCGGGCCTCTCGATCTCGTACACCGGCGCGACCACCACGATCCCCAACTCCCGTGCCAGCGCCTGCATCCGGCGCACCGTGGGCCCGTCGGGGACGGGCTCGGCCCAGGCGTAGTGCTCGGGTTCCTGCACCTGGCAGAAGTACGGGGCGTTGAACACCTCCTGGAACCCGATGACCTGCGCGCCCTGCGCGGCGGCGTCCCGCGCGGCGCGTTCGGCGGCGGCGAGCATGGTCTCCTTGTCACCCGTCCACGCGGTCTGGAACAGGGCGGCCCTGACGACACGACCCATGGCCGTACTCCTCGGCTCGAAGGCGCAAAGGCGCAGCGGGAAGAGCGCGGTAGCGCTGTAGACCGTCGAGACTAGGAGTTCCGCGGCGGATGGGCGGTTGCCACGCGGGAGCGGGGGATAAATCGGTCCGGCGGGCGGTCCGCGGCCCCTCGCGGGCAGAGGCCGGTGCCCGGCGGCGCGGGCGGGCGCGGCGTACGGGCGGCTCAGCCGGCGGGGGCGGGCAGCAGGCGGTCCAGGGCGCGGCGGGTCCGGGTGGCGGCGAGCGGGTCGCGGAGCAGTTGCAGGGCCTGGTTGAGGGCCAGGTAGATGCCGGTGAGCTCGTGGACGACCTGCTCGGGGTCGGTGTCGGCGGGCAGTTCCCCGGCCTCGACGGCGAGCCGGACCTCACCGGCCAGGCGGCGGCGCCACACCATCAGCAGCCGGGCGACGTTGCGGCGGACCGGGCCGTCGTGGGCGTCGAACTCGACGGCGGCGGTGGTGAACAGGCAGCCGCCGGGGAAGACCTCGCTGGCGTGCTCCAGGTAGTCGATCCAGCTCTGGCAGACCGCCCGCAGGCGGCGCAGGCCCGGTTCGGCGGCCGCCGCCGGGTCCCAGACCAGGGCGGTGAAGAGGGTGGAGGCCCGTTCCAGGGTGGCCAGTTGGAGGGCCTCCTTGGTGCCGAAGTGGCCGAGCACGCCCGCCTTGGACAGGCCGAGGTCGCCGGCCAGCCGTCCGATGGTCAGGCCCTCCAGTCCGTCGACCGAGGCGAGGGCCACGCTCCGGTCGATGATCCGGGCCCGGGTCCGGCGGGCCTCGGCCATGGTGCTGCGCGGGCTCATCGCTCCTCCTCCGTGCTCCGTCCCGTCCGGGCGCCTGCGGTGCGCGCGTTCCGCGCCCAGGTCCGGAATCCTACGCGGGCGGCGCGCCCGTCCGGCGATCCGCGGGACGGTGCTCCATCAGCAGGTTCCCGTCCGCCGGGCGCTCCCCCACCGTCCGGAACCCGGCCTTCTCCCAGGCCCGCACGGCCCGGACGTTCGCCGCCGCCGGGTCGACGGTCACCCGCCGCCACCCCAACTCGCCGACCAGGTGGGCCAGCAGCGCCCGCGCGGCGTCCGGCCCGAGCCCGCGGCCCCTGGCCTGCGGCCGCAGCACCAGGTCGATGCCGCCGCCGTCCGGCCCGGCCCGCCAGTACTGGGCGTAGCCGACCGGGGCGTCCCCGTCGAGCACCAGGAAGGACTCCACCCGCGGGCGGCGCCGCCCCAGGTACTTCGCGGCCACCTCCGCGCGCGACAGCGGCACCCCGCCCCAGTGCTCCACGAACCCGGGGTCGGCGAACCACCCGGCCAGCAGCTCCAGGTCCCCCTCCCCGGTCGGCACCAGCCGGGTCAGCGCCCCCTCCAGCACGCTGCCACCGCTCACGGTTCCTCCTCGCCCCGCTCCCCCACCCCGTCACGGGCCCACTGTCACACACCCCGGGGCCGTCGGCGGCACGATCGGTGAGCACCCGGCGCTCCTGCCGCGCACCGGACGTCGGCCGGCGGTCGCGGCGTGGCGGCCCCCGGCCCCGACGGTGCGCCGGTCGCTGCCGCGGGGGCTGCTGCGTGCGCTGCCGTGGCGGCCGCCGCCGTCGGTCACCCCGGCGGTCCTTGCCTCCGCGCCCGGCCTGCCCCGGTCGCTGCCGGCCCGGGCCCGTCCGGGAGCAGGCCGGCGCGTCGGGCCTTCAGGGTGGCCCAGTCCGCGAGGTTGCCCCGCGGGTCGGCCCGCAGGACGGCCAGGTGTTCGGGCCAGCCGGGGCTGCGCAGGAGCGCGGTCAACTGCTCGCGGACCGCGGCGCGGCCGTCCTCCGGGTGTTCGGCGAGGTGGGCGGCCAGCGTCAGGACGGAGCGGTAGCGGTCGGTGCCGGGGGCGAGGCGGACGACGTGGCGGGCGTAGTGGGTGAGCAGGTGGTCGGTGTCGTCGAGGTGGGCGAGGGTGGCGCCCATGCCGTGGCCCTCGGCGGCGGCGCGCAGCAGCCGCCCGGCCTGGTCGACGCTCTCGGGGTCGGCGTGCGGGTCGGCGATCGCCCGGCCGACGGCGGCGGCGACGAGCGTCTCGCCCGCGAAGCAGCCGGTGAAGTCGCCCTCGTCGGCGGCCCGTCGGCGCAGCCAGTGGACGGCCCGCGGGTCGGCGGGCCGGTCGGGCACGGCCAGCGGGTGGGGGCCGGAGCGCCAGGGGTAGCGGGCCCGGGGCGCGGCCAGCCGGTTCAGCGCGTGGACGCAGTGCGTGCGGTCGATGCCGGTGGTCCGTTCGGCGAGCCAGATCAGGGCCGGTACCGCCGCCGGTGTCCGCAGGCGTTCCAGCACGTGCGCGGGCAGGCCGCCGAACGGCTGGCCGAGCAGGCCGACGGTCCGGACCAGCGGCACCTCCCGCTCGGTGGCGGTCCCGACGAGCAGCAGCAGCCCGGCCGCCACCGCGTCCCGTTCGGTGCCGTGCCGCACCAGGCGGCGGCCGACCGTCCGCAGCAGCTCGGGCGGGTGGCGCCGGGCCAGCGCGCCGATCGCCGGGTCGGGCCACCGCGGCACCGGCAGCTGCGCCAGCCCGCAGGCCAGCTGCCGGAGCGCGGTCGGGGTCAACGGCCGGGCCAGGCGCTGCTCCAGCAGGGCGGCGACCCGGGCGCCCGCGGGCTCCGGCCGTGCGGGGCACCGCTGCTGGGCCCGGCGGTACCGCTCTTCGTCCGGCAGCGGCACCGTCCGCGGCAGCAGGGCGTCGGGGGCCGCCCGGTGCAGTCGCAGCGCGTGCTCGTACAGCGGGACGCGGCCCCGCGTTCCGGGGGCGGTCACCGCAGGGGGGCGGACTCGTTCCTCTTCACGCCCCGGAGCCTGGCAGCGCGGGCCCCCGCCCCGCAAGCCCCTTTCCCGCTCCCGCCCTCGCCCGCCCGTCGAACCGGTGCCCCGGTCGGCGGCGCCGCGTACCCTCGGCCCCGTGCCCCGCCATCCGAAGAAGCCCCGCCGCCTGGTCGTCGAAGGACGCGTGTACCTGTGGACCCTCCGGCACAGCCACCGCTCCCCGGACGGCGGCCGGTCCGCGGCCTGCCGCGAGACGCTCACCCTGTACCCGCAGCCGGCCCGCAGCGGCGGCCCCCTGCGCATCGTCTTCGCCGAACGCCCTGGCAGCTACGTCCCGGGCGGCTTCCCGCTGGGCTCGGGGGACGTGGGCGACGTCCACGGCAGCTCGCTGAACCTGCACGAACCCGGCGCCGTCCGGGCCCTGCTGGACGCGGCGACGGCCCGCGGCTGGCGCCCCGACGGGCCGTCGGCGGTCGAGGTCGACGGCTGGCTCCTGCTGGAGGAGGCGGGCGCCGCCCGGCGCGGGGCCACCTGAGCCCCACCGGGGTGGGCACCGGCGGCGCTCCGCGGGCGTCCGGGGGGCCGCCCGGGGCCGTCCGCCGTTCCGGGCCGCGGGCGTTGCCGGAGGAACGGTGGCCGGCTCCCGCTCGCTGCCGAGCCGTCAGGACGGTGGTTCGTCGGAGCAGGGGACGTCCCAGGCGACGGGGACCGAGGCCGCGCCCGGCCGGGCCCGGAGGACCCGGACGGCGTCCTCGACGCGACCGAGGTCGAGGAGGTGGTGGGCCAGGACGGTGGGGTGGGAACCGGGGTGCCGTTCGAGGAGGGCGACGGCTTCCTCGCTGCGGCCGGCCTCGGCGAGTAGCTGCGAGAGGGACCAGGCCGCGTACCAGGTGTCGCCCTCGGGGTGCGCCCGGGCCTGCTCGATCGCTTCGTCGCGGAGGCCGCAGTCGACCATGAGCGGCAGCCGCACGCGGAAGGAGTCCCAGTCCTCCTCACCGCCACGGCGCTCCCTGCGGGCGTCGAGGTAGGCCAGCGCCTCCCGGGCGCGGCCGTGCTCGGCGTACAGGGTGCACAGCGCGTCGACGCCGCAGTCGTCCGCGCCGTCCGGGGAGTCCGCCAGGGCGCGCACCTCCGCGATCGCCTCGTCGATGCGGCCGCGCCGGACCAGGAGCCGGGACAGGAGGTGGCCCACGCGCTCCGCGCCGTGGGGCTTCTCGGCGAAGGCCCGGTAGACGGCGGTCGCTCCCTCCTCGTCGCCGCGCTCCTCCAGCACCTCGGCCAGGCGCTGCGCGGCGTGCCCGTGCTGCTCGGAGTCGGCGTACGCGCGCAGTTCCCCGATCCGTCCGTGCCTGGCCAGCAGGTCGGCCAGCGCGTCGCGGCCGTTGACCGACGTCACCTCCCGGCGGGCCAGCAGGGCGATCGCCTCCTCCACCCGGCCCTGCCGCTCCCGGACGGCGGCGAGCAGGTCGAAGGCGTTGGACGGCTCCAGCCGGAGCCTGCTGCAGTCGGGGTCGTCGCAGGCCGGGACCGCCGCCGCGATCCGGGCCTCCAGCAGCGCCGCGGCCTCCTCGTCCAGGTCGGCCGTCGCGGCGACGTCGACCAGGGCCTCGGCGAGGAACCAGTCCTCGACACCGGGCCGCAGCAGCGCGAACGCCTCCTCGGCCCGGCCGTGGCGGGCCAGCAGCCGCGCGAAGAAGTGCAGGGCCAGTCGGCCGCCGGTCCGCGCACAGGGACGGAACAGCTCGATCGCCTCCTGCGCCCGTCCCCAGCTCTCCAGCAACTCGGCCCGGGCCCGGGCGGCCGACCACCAGCCCGTCGCGACGTACGGGTCGAGCACGTCCAGCGCCTGCCGGTACCGCTGCCGCTCGCCCAGCAGCCGTGCCCACTCCAGCGCGCAGAACCACTCCCCGCGCCCGGCCTGGAACTCCACCTCCCGCTCGTGGCCGAGTTCCAGCAGCCTGGTCACCAGCGAGGGGGGAATGCAGCCCGACAAGGTCCGGGCCCGGTAGTCGAGATCAGCGGCGTCCACGGCACGGCACCCTAGTCCCGGTCACCGACACGGCCACCGCCCTCGGCCGGTTCCGCTCCGGCACGTCGAGCACGTCGGCCGGACTTCGTCGGGACCCGTCAAGGTGCTTGAATCCCCTGCATGACGGACTGGTCCCGACTCAGCCACGCCTACGGCCCCGCCCAGGACATCCCGGCCCTCCTCGACGCCATGAGCCCGGACCCGGACGACTCCTGCTGGAACCGGCTGTGGTCCGCCCTGTGCCACCAGGGCGCGGCCTTCTCGGCCAGCTACGCGGCGCTCCCGGCCCTGGCCGACGCGGCCCGGCGCTGGTCTCCGGCGGAGCGGCGGCAGCCGCTCTACCTGGCGGGCGCCATCGTCGCCGCCACCGACCGCCCCGACGACGGGGAGGACCCCTACGTCTCCCGCGCCGCGGAGATCGCCGCGATGCGGGAGCTCACCGAGGAGGCCCTGCGGGATCCCGGGCTGGCCGAGAACCCCCGCGACTACGTCTCGCTCCTGGGGACGCTGCTCACCTTCGAGGGGGTCGAGGTCTGGGGCGAGCAGATCGACGGCCTCAACGGCGAGGAGTACGAACTGGCCTGCCCCGCGTGCGAGACCGAGAACTCGGTCGTCTTCGGCGAGCACGGCTACTTCTCGACCACCGACCACCTGTACGTGCTCCGCACCCCCGCCAGGCAGTTCCCCCTCCAGCCCCGGGATCCCTCGGAGCTGCAGGGCCTGGCCGGCCGACTGCACGCACGCATCCTCGCCGACGGCCACCCCGACCTCGCGCACAAACTGACCTACGTCTTCGGCACGGCCCGGTGCGCGGAGTGCAGCACGCCCTTCGACGTTGCGGAAGCCGTCGTCGCCCGCTGGGGCGCCTGACGGACCGGGGGAACGGCGCCCCGGCCGCCGAGCAGCACGTCGGCCGGTTCGGGGTGCTGCTCGTCCTCGCTGTCCGTGCCGCCCAACGCGGCGCGGCCCGCGGCCCGGCTCTCCTCGGTCCGGCCGGTGAGGAAGTGGTGGCCGCCGTTGCGGAGGAAGGCGTGGCGCCAGGTTCCGGGGTGTGCGGACGCCGTCCGCCGTCCGCAGGACCTCGGCCCGCGAGGACGGAGCCGCCCTAGCGGGCCCGGCGCCTCTCCTGGCCGGTGGCCCTCGGCGCCCGGGACCGCATCCACGCGCCCCCGGCGAGGAAGGCCAGCACGCCCAGCACTCCCATGCCGGCGCTCCAGCCCACCTTCTCCAGGACCGCGACGACCAGCCCCACCAGTCCCTCCCCGCCGGGGTCCTCCCCCGGTGCCGGGGCCTCACCCGCCAACAGGCCGGACACTGCGCCGTACGCTGCCCGGCCACCTGTCAGGACGACCGTCATGGTCTCTCCTCTCCACCTTCCGGGGTCCCCACCTTGCAGACCGTCCCACGGGCTGTCGGGTGCTCCCCGTGCGTGATCGTTCCGCACGGAGTATCGAGTGTCCGTGCTGACGTGGACAACGGCCCACCGTGTTCCGGTTCCGCCGCCGCTCGGCGCAGGCGGAGCCAGGACGACCCGTGGGCCGCTACGAACGGGTTCCGCGCGGAGCCCCCCTTCTAGCCGTCCCGCCGCAGCCGGACTTCGCCGGGGCGGGCCGTCGGCACCGGATGCGGACGGCCCCGCCGCCGACGGCCCGGCGTATAGCTTCCGACCGATCGGTTGCTATATTCCGGGCCGTTGCCCCGGCACCGGCCGGGGCCGCTGCGGAAGGGGAACGTCATGCCCGGAGTCCGGATCGCCGCTCTCGGCCACCACCAGCCCGCCCGGGTGCTCACCAACGACGAGTTGGCGACGATGGTGGACACCAACGACGAGTGGATCCGGCGGCGGACCGGAATCGTGACCCGGCGGATCGCCGCGGCGGAGGAGTCGGTGACCGACCTGGCGGCGGGGGCGGCCGCGAAGGCGCTGGCGGCCTCGGGGCTGGACCCGGCGGACATCGGGCAGGTCACGGTGGCCACCTGCAGCGCGGTGGACCGCTGCCCGTCGATCGCGGCGCAGGTCGCGGGGCGGCTGGGCATCCCGTCGGCGGTGGCGTTCGACCTGAACAACGGGTGCGCCGGGTTCTGCACCTCGCTGTCGGTGGCGAGCCACTCGCTGCTGGCGGGCGGAGCGAAGCACGCGCTGGTGATCGGCGCGGAGAAGATGTCGGACCTGGTCGACTGGACGGACCGGCGCAGCTGCATCCTGCTGGGGGACGGCGCGGGCGCGGCGGTGCTGTCGGCGACGGAGGGCGCGGAGAGCGGGATCGGCCCGGTGGTGTGGGGTTCGGACCCGTCGCGGGCGAGCGCGGTGCGGCTGCTGGACGAGTGGCACCCGCGGTTCGAGCAGGACGGCCAGGCGGTGTTCCGGTGGGCGACGACCGAGCTGCCCGCGCTGGCCGAACAGGCGTGCCGGGCGGCCGGGTTGAGCCCGGCGGAGCTGGACGGGGTGGTGACCCACCAGGCGAACCTGCGGATCATCGAGTCGCTGGTGCAGAAGCTGGGCCTGTCCGAGGACGCGGTGATCGCCCGGGACGTGGTGGACTCCGGCAACACCTCGGCGGCGTCCGTCCCGCTGGCGCTGGCGAAGCTGGTGGAGCGCGGCGAGCTGCGCCCGGGGGCGCGGGTCCTGCTGTTCGCGTTCGGCGGCGGCCTGTCCTGGGCCGGCCAGGTGGTCACCTGCCCGTGAGGGCCGGCCTCCCCGCGGGCCGGCCCGGGGCCGGGAGACCGGTCAGCAGGTGCAGCTGACGGTGAGCGCGATGCTCTCCGGCGGCGGCGGGGAGCCGTCGTAGGGGGCGATCCAGACGGCGACGCCCCGGCCGCCCTCGGTCGCGGTCATGCGCAGGCGCTGGCCGAGGCCGAGCGGGGAGCCGTCGCCGTTGGTGACGTGGGTGTCGCCTGGGGTCAGGCCCTGCGGGCAGATGGCCTCGACCCCGCCCGGGGAGCCGACGGCGGTGACGGTCTCCGGTTCGAGGGCGGCGGCGGGGCCCGCCCCGACGGCCAGCAGGGCCGCAGCCAGGCCGAGGCCCGGGCCGAGGATGCGCGTGCGGATCATGGGTGTCCTTCCGTGCGTTCGCGCCGCCCGCGTCCGTTCGTGGGCGGTCGATCCGCATCATCTCCGTCACGGAGCGTGATCTCACCGGCTCCGGGAGCAACCACTCGTTCGGCCGGAGCGCGGAGCGGGAGGGCGGCGCGGGCCCGGCGCGGGGGCGAGCTTTGCCCGCGGTGATCCCGGGCGGGCAAGATAGCGGGGTGACCCTCCTGGACCTGATGCCGAAGCCCGCCACGCCCGACTCGCTGTTCGAGACCTTCGCCGAGTGGGCGTCGGAGCGCGGCATCACCCTCTACCCCGCCCAGGAGGAGGCGCTGATCGAGCTGGTCTCCGGGAACAACGTGATCCTGGCGACGCCGACCGGCTCGGGCAAGTCCCTGGTCGCGGCGGGCGCGCACTTCGCCGCGCTGGCCGAGGGGAAGCGGACGTTCTACACCGCGCCGATCAAGGCGCTGGTGTCGGAGAAGTTCTTCGACCTGTGCAAGGTCTTCGGCACCGAGCAGGTCGGCATGATGACCGGCGACGCCTCGGTGAACCCGACCGCGCCGATCATCTGCTGCACCGCCGAGGTGCTGGCGCAGATCGCCCTGCACGACGGCCCGCGCGCCGACATCGGCCAGGTCGTGATGGACGAGTTCCACTTCTACGCCGAGCCGGACCGCGGCTGGGCCTGGCAGATCCCGATCCTGGAGCTGCCGCAGGTGCAGTTCCTGCTGATGTCGGCGACCCTCGGCGACGTGCGCCGCTTCGAGGAGGACCTGACCCGCCGCACCGGCCGCCCGACCACCGCCGTCCGCTCGGCGACCCGCCCGGTGCCGCTGTTCTACGAGTACCGGCGCACCAACCTGCACGACACGCTGGAGGAGCTGCTGAACACCGGCCAGGCGCCGGTGTACGTCGTCCACTTCACCCAGAAGGAGGCGGTGGAGCGGGCGCAGTCGCTGATGAGCATCAACATGTGCACGAAGCAGGAGAAGGACGCGATCGCCTCGCTGATCGGCAACTTCCGCTTCACCACCAAGTTCGGCCGCAACCTGTCCCGGTACGTGCGGCACGGCATCGGCGTGCACCACGCGGGCATGCTGCCCAAGTACCGCCGCCTGGTGGAGCGCCTGGCGCAGGCGGGCCTGCTGAAGGTGATCTGCGGCACCGACACGCTCGGCGTGGGCGTCAACGTGCCGATCCGCACGGTGCTGTTCACGGCGCTGTCCAAGTACGACGGGCAGCGGGTGCGGATCCTGCGGGCCCGCGAGTTCCACCAGATCGCCGGACGCGCGGGCCGGGCCGGGTTCGACACCGTCGGCCAGGTGGTGGCGCAGGCGCCGGAGCACGTGGTGGAGAACGACCGGGCGCTGGCCAAGGCCGGGGACGACCCGAAGAAGCGCAAGAAGGTGGTCCGCAAGAAGGCCCCGGACGGCTTCGTCTCCTGGACGGAGGAGACCTTCGAGCGCCTGATCGGGGCCGACCCGGAGCCGCTGGTCTCCCGGTTCAAGGTCAGCCACGCGATGCTGCTGTCGGTGATCGGCCGCCCGGGCAACGCCTTCGAGGCGATGCGCAAGCTGCTGACCGACAACCACGAGGACCGCGCCTCCCAGCGCCGCCACATCCGCACCGCGATCGCCATCTACCGCTCGCTGCTGGAGGGCGGCGTGGTCGAGCAGTTCGACGAGCCGGACGCCGAGGGCCGCATCGCGCGCCTGACCCTCGACCTGCAGGAGAACTTCGCGCTCAACCAGCCGCTGTCCACCTTCGCGCTGGCCGCCTTCGACCTGCTCGACCCGGAGTCGCCCTCGTACGCCCTGGACGTGGTCTCGGTGGTCGAGGCGACGCTCGACGACCCGCGGCAGATCCTCGCCTCGCAGGAGAACAAGGCGCGCGGCGAGGCCGTGGCGGAGATGAAGCGCGACGGCGTCGAGTACGAGGAGCGGATGAACCGGCTCCAGGAGATCAGCTA
The DNA here is from genome assembly GCF_030268885.1 of Kitasatospora phosalacinea. Taxonomy (GTDB): domain Bacteria; phylum Actinomycetota; class Actinomycetes; order Streptomycetales; family Streptomycetaceae; genus Kitasatospora; species Kitasatospora phosalacinea_C. Next base: position 139,688 of record NZ_BSSA01000005.1, on the reverse strand, counting down.
CCCGAAGCCGCTGGAGGAGCAGCTCGGCCACGCGTACGAGGTGTACCGCCGGGCGCACCCGTGGATCGGCGACCACCCGCTGCGGCCGAAGTCCGTGGTGCGCGACCTGTACGAGCGCGCGATGACCTTCACCGACTACGTGGGCTTCTACGAGCTGGCCCGCACCGAGGGCATCGTGCTGCGCTACCTGGCGGGCGCGTACAAGGCGCTGGAGCAGACCGTCCCGGACGACATCAAGACCGACGACCTGAAGGACGTGATCGCCTGGCTGGGCGAGCTGGTCCGCCAGGTCGACTCCTCGCTGCTGGACGAGTGGGAGGCGCTGGCCAACCCGACCGAGCCGGAGGCCGCCGAGGTCCGCCTGGACGACAAGCCCGCCCCGGTCACGGCCAACGCCCGGGCCTTCCGCGTCCTGGTCCGCAACGAGCTGTTCCGCCGGGTCGAGCTGTGCGCCCTGGAGCACTACGACGAACTGGCCGCGCTGGACGGCGAGGACGGCTGGGACGCCGACCGCTGGGCCGACGCGATGGACGGGTACTGGGAGGAGTACGACGACCTGTTCACCGGCCCGAACGCGCGCGGCCCGAAGATGCTCCTGATCGAGGAGGTCGAGGACGAGGGCCTGTGGCGCGTCCGGCAGATCTTCGACGACCCGAACGGCGACCACGACTGGGGCATCTCCGCCGAGGTCGACCTGTACGGCTCGGACGAGGAGGGGCGCGCCGTCGTCAAGATCACCTCGGTGGGCGCGCACTGACCTCCCGTCAGGCTCCCGGCTGCTGCTGCGCGTAGTGCGCGAGGTACGCCAGCAGCCGGGGGTCGGTGGGGCCGTCGCCGTCCGTGAAGTCCCGGTGGATCCGGCTCTCCACCCAGTAGCGGTAGGCGAACTCCTCGAACGAGGCGGCGCACCAGCGGATCGCCGCCGGGTCCGCCGTCTCCTCCTCGGTCAGCTCGCCCTCGGCCAGCAGTTCGTAGTCGCTCTCGTACTCGTTCCAGGAGTGCACCACGAAGCACTCCCCGCCGGGCCGCAGGTAGAGGTACCAGACCACGCAGTCCTGCTGGTCGCGGAAGAAGCGGACCAGGTACGCGCCGGGCTCGACCGGGCTGGGCAGCGGGCCCGAGAGGTCCGTCCAGTTGCCGGCCGGCGCCACGTCGTCCAGCGACCAGAGCAGCCGCCCGTCGCGGTGGTAGGTCAGGAAGTCCGTCGGCAGCGCCAGCCCGAGGTCGGCCACCGCCCGTTCCAGTCGGGCGAGTTCGGCCTCCGACGACTCCGGCACCGGCTCCCCGCTCGGGCCCCCGAGCCAGTCGAAGGAGCCGGTGAACAGGCCCGGGTCCAGCGGGGGCAGGGTGTCGGACGGGTAGAGCTCGTAGGTGTGCGCGCACTCCCGGTGGGGGCCGAGCTCGTGGTGGCACCATTCGGCTTCGAAACGGACGGTCATGTGGGCCTCGGCGGTTCGGCGGGGTGTCGGCGTCCCGCAGGCTAGCGGTGCCCGCCGACAGTCCGGGGCGGGCCCGTAGGATGGCGCGGTGGAGGAGCTGGTGCGGGTGCCGCCGGAGGTCCGGGAGCGGTTCGCCGTCCGGTTCGGGGGCGGGGTGGCCGACTGGTGCGACGCGCTGCCCGCCCTGGTGCGCGAGTTGGCCGGGCGGTGGGGTCTGGAGGTCGCCTCGGCGGGCGGCGGCGGGACGTCGCGGGTGTTCCGCTGCGTGCGGGGCGGCGAGGCGGTGTGGCTGAAGCTGACGCCGGAGCCCGCGATCGCCCGCGAGGAGGCCGAGGCGCTGCGCGGCTGGGCGGCCGTGCCCTCGGTCGTCCCGCTGCTGGCGGCGGACCTGCCCGCCGGGGCCCTGCTGCTGGCGGACGTCCGGCCCGGCACACCGGTGCGGCAGCTCGGCTGGCGGCTGCCCGAACTCGCGTCCCTGCTGCGGGACTTGCGTGCCCCCGTGACACCGGCCGCGGGGTCGGTGCTCCGGCCGCTGTCCCACCGGGTCGACCTCGTCTTCGACCTCGCCGAGCGCCGCGGCCGCACCGGCCTGGCCCCGCACCGGGCGGCGGCCCTGGAGCTGGCCGCCGACGGCCCGGTCGCCCTGGTGCACGGCGACCTGCACCCGTCCAACGTCCTCTCCGGCCCCGGCGGCCGCCTGGTGGCCATCGACCCGCGGCCGAGCCGGGGCGACCCGGACTTCGACGCGGTCGACTGGGTGCTGACCGGCCCGGGCACCCTGGAGCGGCGCATCACCGACCTGGCCGCCCTCGTCCCGGGTCTCTCCCCCGACCGCCTGCACGCCTGGTGCCGCGCCCTGGCCCCCCTCGGCGGCTGACGGCGGCCCCGGCGCCGGTGCCCGGCGGGGCGGTTCAGGGCCGCCCGGGGGACGGCGCGGCCGGTTCCCCGGTGCGGTGTGCCGCGGCGAAGGCCTCGCGGGCCCGGCTGCCGGGCGGGGCCAGGCAGGCGAAGACGTACCGGCCGGGCTCGGGGAGGGCCAGCACGGTGTACTCCAGCACCTCGGTGTCCAGCGCGGGGTGGCGCACGTGCAGGCGGCCGGGGCCGGGCGGGCCCGCCCGGTGCTGCGACCAGAGGGCGGCGAAGGCCGGGCTGGCGGCGGAGAACCGGCCGACCAGGTCGGCCAGCGCCCGGTCGGCCGGGCGGTCGACGTGGTGCGCCCGCAGCGAGGCGACCAGGTCGGCGCCGATCGAACGGTCCGGGGCGTGGTTGTCGGCGCTGCGCGAACCGTACGGGCAGCAGAACACCTGCCAGAGCAGGTTGCGCTCGTGCGGGGGCCGCCGGGCGGGCTCGGCCATCAGCAGGGCGGCCGGCCGGTTCCAGGCCAGCAGGTCGAAGGTCGGGCCGGTGACGAACGCCGGTGCGGCGTCCAGGGTGTCCAGCAGCGCCAGGGTGCTCGCCGAGACGGCGGCCCGCCCCGCCCGGTCGCCCTCCCGTTCCCGGACGGGGCGTCCGCCCGCCAGCCGGTGCAGGTAGGCCCGCTCGGCGTCGGCCAGGTGCAGGGCGTCCGCGATCCCGTCCAGCACCGGCCCGGTCGGCACCCGCTGGCGCCCCTGCTCCAGCCGGGCGTAGTAGTCGGGCGAGATCCCGGCCCGGGCCGCGACCTCCTCCCGCCGCAACCCCGGCGTCCGGCGCCGTCCGCTCGCGGCCACACCCGCCTCGGACGGCACCAGACGGACACGACGGGCGCGCAGGAACGCCCCCAACGGGGTCTCGGGCATGCCCGTCACCCTCCCACACCCGCGCCGCCCCAACCAGGACCTGCCGGGTCCCGGCTACCGAACCGCCGAGGGGACGGGAACACGCCCCTGCCGGGAGCGACGGGAGGAGGCGAAACCGCCGGCACGGCAAGGCAGTTGGCCGACCCCGGCAGGAGCGCGCCCCTTGTCGGGACCTGGCGGGTCTCGGATCGGTGGTCCCCGGTGCGGGTGGCCGCTGGTGGGGGCGGGACGGGGGCGGCACCCTCTCCGGCATGGGACTTCTCGAGGACAAGGTCACGATCGTCACCGGCGCGGGGCGCGGCATCGGTGCCGCGGCCGCGCGGCTGTTCGCGCGGGAGGGGGCGGCGCTGGTGCTGGCCGCCCGGAGCGGGGACGAGGTGGAGGCGCTGGCCGCCGAGCTGCGGGGGCGGGGGGCGCGGGCGGTGGCGGTGGCCGCGGACCTGACCACCGCCGCGGGTGCGGACCGGCTGGTGGACGCCGCGCTGGACGCGTACGGCCGGCTGGACGCGGCGTTCGACAACGCGGGCAACGGCCTGCCGCCCGCGCCGCTGGGCGAGCGGGCCGAGGACGACTGGGACGCCGTCCACGCGCTGAACCTGCGCGGCACCTGGCTGTGCCTGCGGGCCCAGCTCGCCGCGCTGGTGGCGGGCGGCCGGGGCGGGGCGGTCGTGGTCAACTCGGGCGTGGGGGCGCTGGTCGGCGGGTTCGGCGACGGGGTGCAGCAGGCCGCGAAGCACGGGCTGACCGGTCTGGTGCGGGCGGCGGTGGCCGACTACGCGCCGCTCGGCATCCGGGTCAACGCGGTGGCGCCGGGCGTGGTGCGCACGCCCGGCACCGAGCAGTTCTTCGCGCTCGGCGCGCCCTTCGCCGACCTGGTGGCCCGCTCGACCCCGCTGGGGCGCCCGGCCCGGGCGGAGGAGGTCGCGCAGGCCGCGGCCTGGCTGCTCAGCGACCGCGCCTCGTACGTGACGGGCGTGACCCTGCCGGTGGACGGCGGGATCACCGCGACCCGGCGCTTCGACTGAGCGCCAGGAACCGCGCCACGGTGCGGGCGCAGTCGGCGGGCGGGGTGCGGGTGGTGTCGACCTCCAGGTCGTAGTGGACGCCGCGGTGGACGCGGACGGCCTGGTCGGCGGCCATGCCGGTGGTGCGGTCGCCGCGGGCGCGCTCGCGGGCGGCGGCCTCGGCGGGGTCGCAGCGGACGCCGACCCAGAGCACGCCCAGGCCCGCCAGGGCTTCGCGCCAGCGCTGCTGGGAGGCGGGGCCGCCGAGGAACACGTCGTCGACGACGACCGGTGCGCCGGCCCGGGCGGTGGCGGCCACCCCGGCGGCCCAGGCGGCCTCCAGAGCGCGGAAGCCGTCGCCGACGGAGACGGTGCCGTCGGCGGCGAGGTCGAGGTCGGTGCCGGACGGGGGCAGCGCGTCGATCAGGCCGTCGATGCCGAAGAGCAGCCAGGGCTCCGGCAGGAGGCCCTGGAGCGCCCGCGCGAGACTGGTCTTGCCGCTGCTGGAACCGCCGTTGAGCACGATCACCCGGACGTCCACCCGGCCCGCCCTAGGACGCGCTGTCGTCGGCACCGCCGTCGCGGTGCGGCTCCAGGCGGTCGACCGTCCGTCCGCTCCACGCCCGGATGACCGAAGCCTGCTCGGGGGTGAGCGGGTCCAGGAAGTGGCGGCGGATGTTGCCGCCGTGCACGAGGACGGCGTCCCGGGCGGCGCGGCGGCCCTCGGCGGTCAGTCCGATCCCCGCGCGGCGGCCGTCGGTTCCGTACCGGGTGCGCCGGACGAAGCCGCGTTTCTCCATCCGCGTCAGCTGGTGGGAGACGCGGCCCTTGTCCCAGTCGAGCGTCTCGGCGAGCTCACCGACCCGCAGTTCGCGGCCGGCGGCCCGCCACAGCGTCACCAGCACGCTGAACTCGGCCTTCGAGATGTCGCAGTCGCGCTGCAGACCGCGCTCCAGCTCCCTGACGAGCAGGCGCTGCGCACGCATCCAGGCGTCCCAGAGCTCCCACTCCTCGGGCTCCAGCGGTCGAGTCTCCGTCATGTCGACGAGACTACCGCGACCAGCGGTGTTGCCACATCAACTTCTCCCAACCTAGAGTTGACGTGACAACTCCTCCGGAAGGAAGACCATGCCGCTCCGCATCGCGCTCATCCTCGGAAGCACCCGCCCCGGACGCCGCGGCGACCAGATCGCCGCCTGGGCCCTGGAGGCCGCCCGCGCCCACGGCGGGGCCGACTACGAACTCCTCGACCTCGCCGACCACGGCCTCGGCAACCTCGACGAACCCGGCAACCCGAACTTCCAGCAGTACCGGCACGACCACACCCGCGCCTGGGGCGCACTCGTCGACGGCTTCGACGGCTACGTGTTCCTCGTCCCCGAGTACAACCACTCCTACCCCGGAGCCCTGAAGAACGCCCTGGATCACGTCTACCGGGAGTGGAACGACAAGGCCGCCGGAATCATCAGCTACGGCGGCTGGGCCGCCGGGGCCCGGGCCGCCGAGGCGCTGCGGCTCGTCCTCGCCGAACTCCAGGTGGCCACCGTCCGCGCCCAGCCCACCATCTCCACGCACGCCTCGTTCCGCACCGGCGCCTTCGTCCCCCCGGAGGGCCTCGACACCGCCGTGGGCGGCATGCTCGACCAGGTGATCGCCTGGTCCGGCGCCCTGCGCGGAGTGCGCCGGGCCAGGCCGCAGGCGCCCGCGGCCGCGTGAGGCCGGCCCCCGGTCAGCGGTGCGCCTCCTCGCGCCGCTCCAGCCACTCGAGGTACCAGCTGCCGAAGGTGTGCCGGTTCCCCCTCGCGTCGAGGTACGGCTCGAAGGGCGGGTTGACGTCGCAGTCCCGGTCGCGGACCTCCCCGCGGTGCGGGCCGACGACGACGAGCCAACCGGTCACCCCGCACCCGTTCTCGCTGACGAGGACCGCGCCCCGCCCGCGCTCCAGGTACCAGGCCTCCTCCCCGGCGTCCCCGAAGACCGTGCGGTAGTCGTCCAGGTGGTCCGACTCCCCGTCCCGGGCGGTGGGTTCGCACCCGGCGGCGCGGAGGGTCGCCACCTGCCGGTCGACCCAGCCCCCGGTCTCCACGAACGGCCCGCTCGGGTCCAGCAGCCAGTGGTACCCCGCGTCCGAGAGCCATCCCCACGTCCCGTCGACGCGGCACAGGGACGTGAGCCGCCCCGGCCCGGGGCCGCCGGCCCCGACCTCGGCGAGGAACGCGCGGTACTCGTCGGGGAGCGCGACACCGTACTGCGCCTCGACCTCCGCGATCTCGGCGGGGGTCAGGACGGGTTCGAACGTCGGCCGCGGGGACGGCCCGTGGCCGCGGGCCCGCCGCTCCGCCTCCTCCACGGCGATGACGCGCTCGCGGACGTTCGACCAGTCCATCGGGGTGTTCACGGCTCTCCTGTCGACGGCGGGCACGGACACTACCGCCCGCCGCCGACGTCCGGCCTCCCGCCCCCGTCCGGAGCGCGCTCAGCGCGGGGCGAGTCCGTCCAGGACGAGGTCGACCAGGGCGGTGACGTAGGCGGGGGTGACGGGTTCGCCGAGCAGCAGGTGGCGGGCGAACAGCGGGCTCATCAGGGCCTCGACGGCGGCGCGGGGGTCGGCGTCGGGGCGGATCTCGCCGCGGGCGGCGGCCCGGTGCAGCAGGTGTTCGGCGCGGGCGAGGCGGTCGGCCCAGTAGGCGTCGCGGCCGGTGCGGGTCTCGGCGGTGGCGGGGGCGATGCTCAGGTGGAGCAGTGCGGGGCCCTCGGGGGTGTCGAGGAACGCGGCGAGGGCGGTGAGGAGTCGGCGCAGGTCCTCGCGCAGGCTGCCGGTGTCGGGCAGCGGCAGGGCCTGGTCGGTGTAGTCGGCGAGGGCCGCGCGCAGCAGGTGCTCGCGGGTGCCCCAGTTCCGGTAGATCGAGGTCTCGTGGACGCCCGCGGCGGCGGCGACCGCCGCGACGCTCGCGGCCTCCAACCCGCCCTCGGCGAGCAGTCGCACGGTGGCGTCGAGCACGGCCCGGCGCATCGCGGCGCCGCGGCGGCGCAGCGGGGCGGCGGGCTCGGACCGGTCCTGGGGCGTCTCGTCCTGGGGCACCCCCGGAGCCTAACGCAGGGCGCCTTGCGTTGCCCGGGGCCGCGACGTAGCCTCGGCAATGCAAGTCACCCTGCGATAGCCCGCCGGGCCCGCCGGATGCGCCGGATGCGCTCCGGAGCCCTTCCGGCACCTACCGGCACCTACCGGCGCCCTCCGGCCCGGGCTTCGCGGGCGACAACGAGGCCGAGACCGCCGACGGCTCGCCGCCGGCCGGAGAGGAACACCGCCATGGCCGTGATGCGCGCCGTCCGTCTGCACCTGCCCACCCGCACGCTGAGCGTGGAGGAGGTGGAGCGTCCGGTGCCCGGCCCCGGCCAGGTGCTGGTGAAGGTCGAGGCGGCGGGCGTCTGCCTGTCCGACGTCCACCTGGTCGACGGCACCCTCACCCCCCTGTACCTGCCCGGCGAGAGCGTCACGCTGGGGCACGAAGTCGCCGGTACCGTCGCCGAGTTGGGCCCGGAGTCGGGCCGCTGGCAGGTCGGCGACCGGGTGGTGCTGCAGGCCGGCGAGAAGCGCGACGGGATCACCTGGACGCGCGGCGTCGACTACGACGGCGGCTGGGCCGAGTACGCGCTGGCCCGGGTCGACACGCTGTTCGCACTGCCCGGGTCGATCCCGTTCGAGCAGGGCTCGATCATCCCGGACGCGGTCTCCACCCCGTGGGGCGCGGTGACCACCACCGGCGGCGTCCGCCCGGCCGAGCCGGTCGGCGTCTGGGGCGTGGGCGGCCTCGGCGCGCACAGCGTGCAACTGCTGCGCGCGGTCGGCGCCCACCCGATCGTCGCGGTCGACCCGGCGCCCGCCGCCCGCGAGCGCGCCCTCGCCTTCGGCGCGGACCTCGCGCTGGACTCCGCCGACCCCGAGCTCGCCGCGAAGATCGGCGCGGCCACCGGCGGGGCGGGCCTGGCCGCGGCGTTCGACTTCGCCGGGGTGCCCGCCGTCCGCGAGCAGGCCCTGAAGGTGCTCGGCGCACGCGGCCGCCTGGTGCTGGTCGGGCTGACCGACCAGCCGCTGACGGTCGCGGACGGCATCCGCTTCTCGTACCTGCAGCAGCAGATCCTGGGCCACTACGGCTCCGAGGAGGAGGCCGTCCCGCAGCTGATCGCCCTCGCCGCGGGCGGCCGGCTGGACTTCTCCCGCTCCGTCAGCGAGGTCCTCCCGCTGGAGCGGGCCGCCGAGGCGGTCGAACGCCTGCACACCAAGCAGGGCAACCCGATCCGCCTGATCCTGAAGCCCTGACGGCCCGTCCGTGCACCGGGACGGGGGTCGCGGACGGAGCGGGCAGGTTGGTTCCGTCCAGGCCGTGGATCTCCTGTCCTTCCGGCAGCGTCACGGGAACGCTGCCGGCCAAGGCCTCCAGAGCGGCCTTGAGCTTCGGGGAGGCGGCCCCCTCCTTGGTGGTCTGCACCTGGACCCCCGCGGCACCGGGCGCCATCTGGACGGCGAAGACCTGCACCGGGAGCGCGTCGACCCGGGCCGCGTCCCCGATCTCGCCGGTGGCGTAGACTTTCACCCTGCCGGCCTGCGCGGCGGGCTCCAGGCCCCCGAAGACGGACTCGAACGGGCCGCGGCCCTGCTCGCCCAGGACGTCCGCCACAGCACGCGACGACGTCAGGACCTCCGCCTGCCGCGCCGGGCCGAGCACGGCGGACCGGTCGTGCCAGCGGACCTGACCGTACATCAGTTGCTCACCGACGACAGTTCGACCGCACGGAACGAGACCGGGCCACCGGGCAGGCGCGCGGGGGCGGCCGCCCGGCGGGACCTGGGTGCGACGTGTGACGTGGGTGGAGACAAGAACGTGGAGACCCACGCTCCGGTGACCTTGAACCACCACCTGGTCCCGACCCGCCCGGACACCCGGTTCTTCGATCTGGCCGAGCGCCTCGGACCGCAGATCAAGGGCCTGGAGGAGTCCGACTGGGACGGGGCGGGCGTCATCTTCCGCGGAGCGACTCCGACCTTCGGCGGGCCGGACGGTCTCATCCCCGTCGCCCGCACGGACCGCCGGGAGGGCGCCTTCCTCGTCCGGTCGGCGAGCAGTGGGGACCGGCACATGGCGGGCGTCGTTCTCGACGGCCGGTTCGTCGAGTACGAGATGGGCTTCAGCGAATGGCTCCACCGCTACCTCGTGGGCGAGGACATGTTCGGCCCGCGTAGTGGCGTGTTCCATCCGGGCCCGCTGATGATCGAGGCTCTCCCCGAGGCGCCCGGTGACGCGGTCACTGCACGCCGCGGGCCCGCTCGGATGATCTGAACGACCCGAGGACGCATCCGGGGCCGACGCGGCCGACGCCTGCCGTGACCGTCAGTGGCCGCCGTTCCGGACGCCCGTCCGTGGCGGGACCGGTCGCCGTACGGCCCGGCCGTGCCACCGACCGCGTACGCGCCCAGCAGGCACAGGCACGCATCTCGGCACGGGCGAGCGCGGCTCCACCGCCCTGGTCGATGGAGCCCACCGGCCCGTCAGGACACCGGTGGTGCCGGTCCGGGCCCACGTCGAGCACGGCCTCGCCGACCCGGCCGTCACGGCCCTCGACCGGCTCGAAGCCTCGCCCGCAACCGGCTCGAACGACTGCAGTACCGGCCCGACACCCCAATGGCTTCATGGCCGGCAGCGGCCCGACTACCAGGCGGTGCTCCGACCCCTGACATTCACCGTGCGCGTCGGCCGGCCGAGCCCGCCGGTGTGGATCCAGCCCCGCTCGGCCACCTGGCCGGAGGCGGTCAGGGACTCTGCCTGCCCCTGCGGGGCCAGCGCCCGGTTGTACCTCTGGCACAGGGCGTGCCCCGTGTCCGCGAACAAGTACCTTTCCGCGTAGATCTGCCCGTTGTGCTCCCATTCGTGTCGTACGACGGGCCTCAGCAGGACGGCCTCGAACCACGTGGCGGCGGCCTCGGCGAGTTCCCCGGAGGAACCGGTCGCCTCCATCGCCAGATCTGTCGGTCGGTCCGGCAGGTAGTGCAGCTGATTGTGGAGACGGTCGCCGCGGACGGTGGAACCGATCAGATGCACCCCGATGTCCGCGAGGGAGATCCGGTTGTCCCGATCGCTCAGGCCGACGACGGCCAGGAGCGATGAGTCGTCCTCAGGACGTCCCACCCAGCTGTAGGCAGGCGGGACGGTCCATGAGCCGGCGCGCTCCCGGAGTGCCGCCGCGAAGGCGAGCTCGGCGGCACTGAACCCGAACTCGTCTTCAGGGTCGTCTGTTTCGAACCACGGATTCTCGGGCACGGCGACCACTGTAGAACGCGTGACCGGCCGAGGGCGGCGCGATACCGGCTCGGCTCTTCGGAGAACGGTCACACGGCCGGGACGGCCTGGAACACCAGCCGGTTCGGATGCCGCATCGACGCGCGACGGTCCCGGCCGAGGCACCCGCACCCTCGGGCCGACTTGAAGATCATTTCGCCAGGAGCACCGAACCCGGGGCGCCCTGCGGGGCTTGCCCTGGAGTGAACTCCAACTCCTAGGCTCACAGCCGTTCGCCCCGCGACCACGGTCGCCCGCAGCCCAAGGAGCCCCCTCGTGAACACCACCACCACGGACACCGCCGCCGCCACCGTCGAGGCCGCCACCACCCGGCAGGAGCGCCTCGACCACGGCCTGGAGGTGCTGCGCGGGATCGACGGCGACGCGGGCACCGACGTGCTCGCCTCGCTCGCCGACGTCTCCCCCGAACTCGCCCACCAGGTCGCCGCCTGGGGCTTCGGCGAGATCTACGCCCGCCCCGTCCTGCCGCCCCGCGACCGCCAGTTGGTCACCCTCGGCATGCTCACCGCCCTCGGCGGCTGCGAGCCGCAGCTGCGCGTGCACGTCAACGCCTCCCTCAACGTCGGCCTCACGCCGGAGGAGATCGTCGAGGCCCTCCTGCACTCCGCCGTCTACTGCGGCTTCCCGCGCGCCCTGAACGCGACCCTCGCCGCCAGGCAGGTCTTCGCCGAGCGCGGCCTGCTGCCCGTCGCCCCCGCCGCCTGACCGGTCTTCCGCCGTTCCGGCGGCGGGGCGGTCCGTACGCCCGCCGGTCGGCCCGTCGGAACGTTCCCACGCGCAGGACCCGGGCCGCGCCGAACGCGGTCCGGGGGTGCGGGCGGGTCGCACTACAGTGCGGCCATGACGGACAACTCTTTTGGTAGGGCCGGGGTTTCGAGCCCCGGTGACAGCTGGGACGCGCAGTTGGCCGAGGCGTTCGGGGTGCTGCTCGGGCGGCCGCTCGACGGGGAGGACGCGGGGGCCGTGTACGCGGCCGGGATCGACGGCAACCTGATGGACGAGATCGGGTTCAGGACGGATCCGGGCTGGGTGCGTCCGGCCGCGCTGCGGGGCGAGGAGCCGGTGCCGGGGTTCTGGGTGTACGACGCGGCGCGCGAGGAGCCGCGGTTCGACGCGAGCCGGTCGCTGTTCGACTTCGCGGCGGACGGGCCGGGACGGGAGGCACTGCCCCCGGCGTTCGCGGCGGCGGTGGAGGCGGCGTGCTTCCGGCCGTCCCTGGTCCGGGGCGCGGACCTCGCGCCGCTGGTCGAGGAGCACGGGGTGGACCTGGGCGATCCGGCGTTCAAGGGGGCCTGGTCGGTGCGCTTCGCCCGGCTGGTGTCGGACGGGACCCTGTTCGGGGCCTTCGCGGCGGCGTTGCAGACCGGGCGGACGCCGGAGGAACTGCTGGAGTTCGAGTTCGACCCGGAGGAGGAGGTCGCCGGGTCCTGGGCGGAGGAGCTGGCCGCCGTCGGGCACCCGGCGCTCCGCCACCACGTGGCCTTCTTCTGCACCGGGGGCGACTCGGGCCTGGTGCCGGTCGACCCCGGGAGCCGGGGGCACGCCCTGGCCGGGGACGGCTGCGCCCGGGTGATCGGCTGGGAGGACGGGTACGGCCAGATCGAGGTGGACGTCCTCCGGCTGAGCGAACAGGTGGCCGGCCCGCGTCGCTGAACGGCGCGCGGAGCGGTGCGCGGAGGGGGCGGTGGTCCGCGGCACGGCCCGACACGGGCCCTCCAGTCGGGTTCCATCGTCTCTTCGCAACTGATCTTGCGTCAATCTGTATCTTTTTTGCACACACCCGTGGACTTCCTGCTGCGCCGCGCCCTACGCTCGGCACGCCCGGCCACCACCCGGGCCCTCCCCCCTGCAGGAAGCACGGTCACCCATGCAGAATCCCCCCACCCGCGCCAGGCGGACCGTCGCGTCGTTGACCACCCTCGCGCTCGGCGCCACCGGCCTGTTGGCGGTGGCGTTCGTGAACGCCGGTGCGGCCCACGCCGCCGCGGTCCCCACGCTGTCGCCGCTGGCCGTCCCGAACCGCGGGGCGAGCGTCCCGTTCGTCGAGCAGGAGGCCGAGTACGCGGCCACCAACGGCTCCGTGGTCGGCCCCGACCGGCAGTACGGGCACCTGGCCTCGGAGGCCTCCGGACGGCAGGCCGTGACGCTGAACGCGGTCGGCCAGTACGTGGAGTTCACGCTCACCGCGCCCGCCAACTCGATCGACTTCCGCTACAGCCTGCCGGACTCCCCGGACGGCAAGGGCCGCGACGCCTCGATGGACCTGCTGGTCAACGGGCAGAAGCTGAAGAGCGTCGACGTGACCTCCAAGTACAGCTGGTACTACGGCGGTTACCCGTTCAACAACAACCCGGGCGACAGCAACCCGCACCACTTCTTCGACGAGACCCGCACCCTGCTGGGCAGCACCTACCCGGCGGGGACGAAGGTCCGGCTGCAGGTCTCCTCCACCGCCCAGTCGCCGAGCTTCACCGTCGACCTGGCCGACTTCGAGAAGGTCGCCGACCCGATCGCCAAGCCGGCGGGCGCGATCGACGTGGTTGCCGACTACGGCGCCGACCCCACCGGCGCCACCGACTCCACCGCGAAGTTCCAGGCCGCGGTCGACGCCGGGGCGGCGCAGGGCCGGACGGTGTACATCCCGCAGGGCACCTTCACGCTGTACGACCACGTGGTGGTCGACAAGGTGACACTGGCCGGGGCGGGCCCCTGGTACAGCGTGCTGGGCGGGCGCGACCCGATCAACCGCAACCGGGCGGCGGGCATCTACGGCAAGTACGTGGCCGGTGGCGGCTACGGCGGCGGCATCCGGCCGCAGGAGGCCGGCGGCCCGAGCCAGAACGTCACCCTGAAGGACTTCGCGATCATCGGCGACGTCCGCGAGCGGGTCGACGACGACCAGGTCAACGGCCTGGGCGGCGCGATGTCCAACTCCACCGTCGACAACCTGTGGATCCAGCACACCAAGGTCGGCGCCTGGATGGACGGCCCGATGGACCGCTTCACCATCAAGAACAGCCGGATCCTCGACCAGACCGCGGACGGCGTCAACTTCCACACCGGCGTGACCAACTCGACGGTCACCAACACCTTCCTGCGCAACACCGGCGACGACGGCCTGGCGTCCTGGCCGGAGCGGCTGGCCAACGTCAACGACAGCTTCACCCACAACACGGTGGTGCTGCCGATCCTCGCCAACAACATCGTCACGTACGGCGGCAAGGACTTCACCATCTCGGACAACGTGATGGCCGACACCATCACCAACGGCGGCGGCCTGCACATCGCCAACCGCTACCCGGGCGTCACCTCCGGCAACGGCACCGCCGTCTCCGGCACGATCACCGCGGCCCGCAACACCCTGGTCCGCACCGGCAACAGCGACTACAACTGGCAGTTCGGCGTCGGCGCGATCTGGTTCGACGGCCTGAACGAGCCGATCACCGGTGCGACCGTCAACATCAGCGACACCGACATCCTGGACAGCTCCTACGAGGCGATCCAGACCATCGAGGGCGGCGTCACCGGCGTCAACCTGACCAACGTGAACATCGACGGCGCGGGCACCTACGCGATCCAGGCGCAGGCCAACGCGCAAATGAAGTTCACCAACGTCAGGGCCAGGAACATCGCGCAGGCCGCCACCCCGATCCACAACTGCGTGGGCACCGGCTTCCAGATCACCGACGGCGGCGGCAACTCCGGCCTGAGCGGCTCCACCTGCACCGGCCAGTGGCCCGCGCCGGTCTGGACGTACAACGGCGTCCCGGTCGGCGGCGACAACGGCGGCACCGGCTCGCCGTCCCCGTCCCCGTCCACCTCGGCCCCGGCCTCGCCGTCCCCGTCCGCCTCGGCCTCGGCCTCGTCGAACTGCCCGAGCGGCACCGGCAACCTCGCCCAGGGGCGCCCCGCCACCGCCTCCGGCACCAACGCCGGGCTGGGCGCGGGCAACGCGGTCGACGGTGACGCCAACACCTACTGGGAGAGCGCCAACAACGCCTTCCCGCAGTGGATCCAGGTCGACCTGGGCTGCGCGACCGGTCTGACCAAGGCCGTCCTGAAGCTGCCCCCGGCCGGCGCCTGGGCCACCCGCACCCAGACCCTGACCGTCCAGGGCTCCACCGACGGCAGCACCTTCACCACCCTGGTCGGCTCGGCGGGCTACGTCTTCGACCCGGCCACCGGCAACACCGTGACCGTCAACCTCCCCGCCACGCCCACCCGTTACCTGCGACTGACCGTCACCGGGAACACCGGCTGGCCCGCCGGGCAGCTCTCCGAGCTGCAGGCGTTCGGCGGCGGCACCTCCTCGCCGTCGCCGTCCACCTCGGCCCCGGCCTCGCCGTCCCCGTCCGCCTCGGCCTCGTCGACCTGCCCCGGCAGCACCGGCAACCTCGCCCAGGGGCGCCCCGCCACCGCCTCCGGCACCAGCCAGACCTACGGGCCCGGCAACGCGGTCGACGGTGACGCCAACACCTACTGGGAGAGCACCAACAACGCCTTCCCGCAGTGGATCCAGGTCGACCTGGGCTGCGCACGCAACCTGAGCCGGGCCGTCCTGAAGCTGCCCCCGGCCGGCGCCTGGGCCACCCGCACCCAGACCGTCACCGTCCAGGGCTCCACCGACGGCACCACCTTCACCACCCTGGTCGGCTCGGCGGGCTACGTCTTCGACCCGGCCACCGGCAACACCGTGACCGTCAACCTCCCCGCCACGCCCACCCGTTACCTGCGACTGACCGTCACCGGGAACACCGGCTGGCCCGCCGGGCAGCTCTCCGAGCTGCAGGCGTTCACCTCCTGACCCGGTCGCCGTCCGGGGCCCGGACCGGGCGGGGAGCCTCCTCCCGGCCCCGGGCGGCGACCGCCCCACCACCGATCCCCGCCCGGCCCTCCACGGCCGGGTGGGGATCGCCGTTCCCGCACCCCGGTCGGTGCGCGAGCACCTCGCGGGGCCACGGGGATCAGCGACGGGTGCGGGTGGCCTCCGCGGCGCCGTACGCGACGTCGGCGGAGAGCAGCACCAGGAAGCTGCCGACCACGCACAGTCCGGCCGGGACGCCGGTGGCGATCCGGACGAACGCGCCGCGCCCGGCGTCGTACGCGTCCCGGCTGAGGTCGGTGCGGACGCCCCCGTGCTGCAGGTAGTAGCCGGTGGCGTCCCGGTGGGCGTGTTCGGCGCCGCCCGCCGTGGCCAGGCCGAGGCCGACCAGGCAGAGGGCGAGCCCGTACCAGGTCTTCAGTCCGCGCGGCAGGTGCCAGACGTACGGCACCGGGTCGAACCAGCCGCCGCGGCGCGGGAAGGGGACGGCGAAGCAGCGGACGAGTGCGGAGACCAGGAGCAGCACCACCAGCCCGGCCAGGCCCGCCCACAGCCAGACCGGGGCGATCAGCCGCAGCGGCGGGGCGGTCGCGACGAGGCAGAGCAGTTCGGCGGCGAACAGCACCCACGCCGCGGCGAAGTGCAGTCGGTGACTGCCCGTCAGAACTTCCATGTCACGCCCCCGTACCCGTCCGCGGTCGCTCGAAGTGCGGGTCGGCAGCCTACCGCCGCCCACCCCTTGCCTGCCCCGAGCACCGCGCCGGGATGCCGCCGCGGCGATCGAAGCAGAAGCCGAAACTTTCGGGGAATTTACCCCTCGCGGAGCTCCCCGCTCTCCTATCGTAGCTACCTTTCACTCCCCCGAAATCAGTCGGCGCAGCGGTTCGACTGCCGCAAGCGGCCCTTGAACTGCGGAAGTTCCCCATCTTGGAGATTCCTGACCGCTCCAGATCATTTCGCAAGCGTGTCGAAAGTGTTGACAGTCCGACAGCTGCGGGCCAGCATCGTCGCCATCGACCGGCCCTGCTGCACGCTTCTGTCAGCCCCCACCCGAAGAGGAAGCACGCACGTGAAGCCCACCCACTCCACCCGGGGCGGCCGCCTCTCCCGGCTCGCCGGCAAGGCCCCCATCCTTGCCGCGGCCTGCGCGGCCGTGCTCGTCATCCCCAACGTCGCGAGCGCCGACACGACCATCTCGACGAACAGCACCGGCACCAACAACGGGTACTTCTACTCGTTCTGGAGCCAGAACAGCGGCCAGGCGTCCATGACCCTGGGCGCCGGCGGCCAGTACAGCACCACCTGGAACAACGTCACCAACTTCGTCGCCGGGAAGGGCTGGAACCCCGGCACGACCGACGCCGTGACGTACTCGGGCACGTTCAACTGCAACGGCAACTGCTACCTGTCGCTGTACGGTTGGACCACCAACCCGCTCATCGAGTACTACATCGTCGACAACTACGGGAACTACAACCCGAGCACGGGCGCCGCCAAGCTGGGCTCGGTCGTCAGCGACGGCAGCACCTACGACCTGTACTCGACGCAGCGCACCGACGCCCCCTCCATCGAGGGCGACCACTCGAACTTCACCCAGTTCTGGGCGGTCCGCCAGTCGAAGCGCACCGGTGGCACCATCACCGTGTCCAACTTCTTCAACGCGTGGGCGAAGGCGGGCCTGAACCTCGGCACCCCGAACTACGAGATCCTGGCCACCGAGGGCTACGGCAGCAGCGGCAGCTCCAACATCACGGTCAGCCACGGGACCGGCACCACCAGCCCGTCGCCCAGCCCGACCGGCGGCACCAGCCCCTCGCCCAGCCCGTCGTCCGGCCCGACCGGCGGCACCGGCAGCGGCTGCACCGCGACCTTCACCAACTCGTCCGACTGGGGCGCCGGTTACACCGGCGCGGTGACCGTCAAGAACAACGGGTCGACCCCCACCAACGGCTGGAAGGTCACCATGACCTACAGCGGGAACCAGACGGTCACCAACCTCTGGAACGGCAGCTACACCCAGTCCGGCAACGTCGTCACGGTGAACAACGCCGCCTACAACGGCTCCGTCCCGGCGGGCGGCACCACCAGCTTCGGCTTCAACGCCAACTACAGCGGCAGCAACGCCGCTCCGGCCCTCACCTGCACCACCAGCTGACCGGGCACCACCAGCTGACCGGGCTCCACCAGGCGCCCGGGCCGAGACGGCGGAGCGGGGCGCACGCGGTCGGCGTGCGCCCCGCTCCGTCCGGTTCCGCGGGACCGCTCAGGCCCGTGGGGCCGCTCGGCCCGGCGGGCCCGTCAGCCGGTGGTGTGCGGCGGGGTGTTGCCGCCCCCGGTCGGACTCGGCGACGCGCTCGGCGAGGCGCTCGCGGACGGGCTGGGCGAGGAGGTCGGGGTCGGGTCGAGCGAGACGTTCAGTCCGCAGGCGTTGTTCAGGTCCGCGGTCAGAGAGGCCTGGGCGGCCGCCGCCTGGACCGCGGTGACCGTGGTGTCCCCGTTGTCGTAGGCGGCGAGGGTGGTCGCGTAGCCGACGGCGCTGCCGGTCGCCTTGCCCGCGAGCTCCTGGAGCAGGCTGCCGAGCTCGGCGCGGGTGAGGACACTGCCGGCGGTCCGGTCGAGCGGCGCCGCCAGCGAGCAGTAGGTGTCCTGCGGGGCGGTGGTGCCGACGACCGCCGCGCGGCGGGCCACCGGGTCCAGCGCGAAGTTCTGCTGGGCCACCGGGTCGGGCGCGGTCCCGGTGAGCAGCGCGGCCACCGAGGTGCCGCCCTGGCCGACCACCTTGTCGAGCACGGTGGCCGGGGCGGTGTCGGCGGACGCGTCGGCGCCGGAACCCGGGTCGGCGGCGGTGGAGTTGCCGGGCCCGGCGGCGGCGATCTTCATGAGCGAGTCCGGGGTGACCGCCGTCCCCTCGTACTCGCCGTTGCCGACCGTGTTGTTGTCGTAGGGCAGGCGGGCGCCGCCGCCGATCGGGGCCCACTCGCCGCTGGCGAAGCGGGCCAGGGTGAGCAGGTAGGTGTGACCGACCTCCAGCCGCGAGCCCTCGGTCGACAGCGGGGTCCGGGTCGAGCCGGTGAAGGCCCAGCCGTCCACGACCAGGGTCAGGGTGGTGGGGAGCGCGGGGGCCCCGCTGCGGTCCCAGAGGGTCTGCTGGACGGCCAGGGTGACCGTGCGGCTGACGTAGCCCTCCCCGGAGGCCTGTTCCTCGGCGGACGGCGTGTCGGCGGTCTCGGCGGTGACCTTGGCGACGACGGTGTGGTCGCCGTAGGAGACCCAGTCCCGGGCGGTGTCCGAGGGGAGCCGCTCCTTGGCGTCGGCCAGGATGACCCGGTGCCCGGCGGCGGGGGCCGCGGAAGCCGCGGGGGTGTGGTGGGTGCCCGTGCCGAGGGTCACGGCGACGGCGGTGGCCGCGGCGGTGACGGCGAGGGCGGCGGCGATGCGGCGGCGAGTGGTCATGTCCGTGGTCCCCATCAGTACGTCGCGTTGATCTCGGCCCGGTTGTTGGCACCGAGGTAGTAGGTGTCGATCTCGGTCATGCAGCCGACGATCGTGTTGTTCGGGTCCACCTTGGGGGAGGCGTTGTTGCCGTGGGTGAGGCCGACGGCGTGGCCGGTCTCGTGGCAGGCGTCGGACTTGTTGATGCTGAAGTGCTTGTTGAAGCGGACGTAGTGCTGGTCGCACTTGGTGGCGGTCACCGCGTCGTCGCACCAGGTCATGCCGATGTAGGAGTCCGACAGCGTGCCGGACTGGTAGATGATGTCGGTCTCCGACGAACCGGTGTACACGCCCGACGACTTGACGGAGACGGCCAGGTCGGTGGGGCTGTAGTAGGAGCTGAGCGCCGACTTGATGGTGCTCTTGGCGCCGGAGCTCAGCGAGCCCTGCATGTAGACCGTCAGGTCGGCGTTGTCGGTCTGGCAGAAGTGTCCCTGCGAGAGGCTGCCGTCGTAGCAGGTCGGGTAGTAGTTGCCGGTCGGGTACATGTTGTCGATGGACGCCTGCGCCACTGTGGGCGTGAGCATGACAGCAGCCGTCGCGAGGACGGCCGCCACCCGGTACGAGCGGGGCAAGGGAGCTCCCAGGGGATGTGGGGGGATTCCGCGGAACCTTGAATGGTCACCGCCAAGCAGAGCCTGATGGAAATCCAATGGCGGGTCAAGTCCCTTTTGTTGTCTGCATTTTGATGATTCGTGAGCACCTGGAACGCATTGGCGCCGACTGCGGCCAAAGGCGGTTCGGTACCGCTGTCGGCCGTTCCGGACGGGTATGTTCCGGCGCCCCCACCAGCACATCGGCAGGGCGGGCTCCGCCGCTGCGCCGTTCTGCGGCACCGTGCGCGTCGAAAGCAATTCCCTTGCTGCACAAGCACTTTGGCGTTATTTCGAATCCGTACCATGGTGGCACCGTCGGCCGGTCGGGCCTTTTGCCGCGCACGAGGGCGCACCCGAACGGCCCGTGCGGCCGGGTGGCCGGGGCGTCGAGCCGGGTCGGTCAGGGGGCGTCGAGGCCGTCGGGGGCGGTGTCGGCGAGGCCCAGGCGGAGGTGCTCGGTGTGGTAGACGGCCTGGTCGAGGAGTTCGGCGACGTGGTTGTCGTGGAGGGCGTAGACGACGGAGCGGCCCCGGCGGGTGCCGACGACGAGCCCGAGGTTGCGCAGGAGGCGGAGCTGGTGGGAGCAGGCGGACTGCTCCATGCCGACGGCGGTGGCCAGCTCGGTCGCGGCGCAGGGCCCTTCGCGCAGGCGGGCGAGGATCAGTAGGCGGGAGGGCGTGGCGAGGGCCTGGAGGGTGGTGGCAACGCGGGCGGCGTTGTCGGCGTCCAGGCGGATGCGCGGGACGGCGTTCTCGGCGGGGGCGGCTCCATGACCCATGCGGCCATACTACAGATGACGAATGAAGGACTGTTCATGTGTTCCTGTATCGTCGGAAGGGTCGTCCCCGCTGCCCCCGGCCTGCGTGAAGGGTTCCGTTCGCCATGCCCTCTTCCACCCTGATCGAGCGCCCCGTCCAGGCGCCGACGCCGGACGCGGTCGCGCCCCGGCGGCGCACCCGGATCCTCGCGCTGCCGGAGGCCCGGTGGGCCGCGGCGTCGCTGGCGCTGTTCCTGCTGGCGCTGCCGCTGCAGCTGGCCGGCGCCCCGGCGTGGGCGTGGGGTCCGCTGTACGCGCTGTCCTACGCCACCGGCGGGTGGGAGCCCGGCTGGGCGGGGCTGCAGGCGCTGCGCGAGAAGACGCTCGACGTCGACCTGCTGATGATCGTGGCGGCGCTGGGCGCGGCCGCGGTCGGGCAGGTGATGGACGGCGCGCTGCTGATCGTCATCTTCGCCACCTCGGGCGCACTGGAGGCGATCGCCACCGCCCGCACCGCCGACTCGGTGCGCGGCCTGCTCGACCTGGCGCCCGCCACGGCGACCGCGCTGTCCGTCGACGGCACCGAACGGACCGTCCCGGTCGAGGAGTTGGCGGTCGGCGACGTGGTGCTGGTGCGTCCCGGCGAGCGGATCGGCGCGGACGGCCGGGTGCTGGACGGGGCGAGCGAGGTCGACCAGGCGTCCATCACCGGTGAGCCGCTGCCGGTGGCCAAGCAGGTGGGCGACGAGGTGTTCGCCGGGACGCTGAACGGCACCGGCGCGCTGCGGGTGCGGGTCGAGCGGGACGCCGCGGACTCGGTGATCGCCCGGATCGTGAGGATGGTCGAGGAGGCGTCGGAGACCAAGGCCCCGACGCAGCTGTTCGTCGAGAAGGTCGAGCAGCGCTACTCGCTGGGCATGGTGGCCGCGACGCTCGCGGTGTTCGCGGTGCCGCTGCTGGTCGGCGCGGCGTTCACGGACTCGCTGCTGCGCGCGATGACGTTCATGATCGTGGCCTCGCCGTGCGCGGTGGTGCTGGCGACGATGCCGCCGCTGCTGTCGGCGATCGCGAACTCCGGGCGGCACGGCGTGCTGGTGAAGTCCGCGGTCGTCATGGAGCGCCTGGGCCGGGTCGACGCCGTGGCGCTGGACAAGACCGGCACCCTCACGGAGGGCACCCCCCGCGTCACCGACGTCCGCCCGCTGCCCGGCTCCGGCCTGGACGAGGACGGGCTGCTGGCCCTGGCCGCCGCCGCCGAGCACCCCAGCGAGCACCCGCTGGCCCGCGCCGTCGTCGACGCCGCCCGCGCCCGCCACCTCACGCCGGCCCCGGCCGCGGACTTCACCTCCACCCCGGGCGTGGGCGTCAGCGCCGTCGTCTCCGGACGCACGGTGGCGGTCGGCGCGCCCGCCCGGCTGCACGGCTCCGCCGGCCCGGCCGCTGCCCCGACCGGCGCGATGACGGCCGCGACGACGGCCGCCGCCCGGAGCGCCGCGGTGGCCGCCGAGCTGGAGGAGGCGGGCCGCACCGCCGTCCTGGTCGAGGCGGACGGGGTGCCGGTGGGCGTGCTGGGCATCGCGGACCGGCTCCGGCCGGACGCCGCCGCCACCGTCGGCGCGCTGGCGGCCCTGACCGGCACCGCCCCGGTGCTGCTGACCGGCGACAACCCGCGCGCCGCGGGGCGCCTGGCCGCCGAGGTCGGCATCACGGACGTCCGGGCCGGGCTGCTGCCGCAGGACAAGGTCGCCGCGGTGCGGGAGCGGGAGGCCGCGGGACACAGGGTGTTGGTGGTCGGCGACGGCGTCAACGACGCCCCCGCCCTGGCCGCCGCGCACACCGGCGTCGCGATGGGCCGGGCCGGGTCCGACCTCGCGCTGGAGACCGCCGACGCGGTGGTCGTGCGCGACGAGCTCGCCACCGTCCCCGCCGTGGTCGCCCTCTCCCGCCGGGCCCGCTCCCTGGTCGTGCAGAACCTGGTGATCGCGTCGGTGTTCATCGGCGTGCTGGTGGTGTGGGACCTGTGCGGCACCCTGCCGCTGCCGCTGGGCGTGCTGGGCCACGAGGGCTCCACCGTCATCGTCGGCCTGAACGGCCTGCGCCTGCTGCGCGACGCCGCGTGGGACCGGGCGGCGGCCGGGGGACGGCGGTGAGCCGCCGGGACGGGGGCGCCCCGGCGCCGCGGGGTAGGGTCACCGCCGTGACCACCATGATCGAACCGGGGGCCGCCCGCCCCGTCCGCGTTGCTCCCGCTGCTGCCTCGGAGGGCGTCCGATGAGCCGCCGTTCCCGCACCAGGGCGGCCGAGGTGCCCGCGCAGGGCGGTGCGGCCGCCCGCTGCACCGTCTCGGTCTGCCGGGGCTGCTGCTGCGGCACGCCGAAGGTGCCGCGGCTGGACCACGCCGCGCAGCTCGCCGAGTTGCGGGCGGGCCTCGCGGAGGTCGCCACCGTCCGTCCGGTGCCCTGCCTGGACTCCTGCGAGCACGCCAACGTGGTCGTCGTCCAGCCCTCGGCGGAGGGTCGGCGGGCGGGCGGCCGGCCGGTGTGGCTGGGGCTGGTCAACGACCGCGACGCCTCCGCCGACATCACCGCCTGGATCGCGGCGGGCGGGCCGGGCCTGGCCGAGATGCCCGCCATCCTCGACCTGTACGTCTTCTCGCCCTCCCGCCGCGTCCGGGAGCAGCTCGACTCCTGAGCGCGGCCCCTGAGCTCGACTCCTGGGCTCGGCCGCTGATCTCGTCCCGGCCCCGGCAGCGGTCCCTCCCGGCTCCTCCCGGCCCTTCCCGGCCCTTCCCGGCCCCCCGGGGGGTGCCGTCGGTACGGGGTGCCGTTGGCGCGGCCCGGTCCCGGATGGCTACCATCCCGAATATGCGGACGAGCGAAGGCGTGGAGTGGGGCCTGCACTGCTGCCTCGTCCTGCTCCTGGTGGGCGGCACGGAGCCGGTGCCCTCGGCCCGGCTGGCCGCGATGTTCGAGCTGTCGCCGACGTACCTGAACAAGGTGCTGCAGCGGCTGACCCGGGCCGGGCTGCTGAGCTCGACCTCCGGGCCGCGCGGCGGGGTCCGGCTGGCCCGGGAGCCGGAGCGGATCACGATGATGGACGTGGTCGCGGCCGTCGAGGGGCCGGACCCGCTGTTCGCCTGCGCCGAGATCCGGCAGCGCGGCGCGGGCGCGGAGGGCGCGGCGGCCCGCGAGTTCGCCCGGCCGTGCGGGGTCTCCACCGCGATGCGCCGGGCCGA
The DNA here is from genome assembly GCF_030268885.1 of Kitasatospora phosalacinea. Lineage (GTDB taxonomy): Bacteria > Actinomycetota > Actinomycetes > Streptomycetales > Streptomycetaceae > Kitasatospora > Kitasatospora phosalacinea_C. Next base: position 116,209 of record NZ_BSSA01000005.1, on the reverse strand, counting down.
GCTGGCCTGGCGCCGCGAGCTGTCCGGCCGGACGGTCGCCGACCTGGCGGCGGCCACCCCGGCCGCGTCGGTGGCCCGGATCCGCGCCAACTACGCCCGCCTGGCGGGGACTTCCGCCTGAACCCCGCCCGGCCCCGACGACGCTACATCCACATGAACGGCATGCCCGCGACGGCCGCCGCGGACCGGTTGCTGGAGGCCAGCACCTCGTCCGCCTTGTCCGGGGAGGCGGCCGCCCGCTGGTCGAGGTAGCGCGAGACGGTCAGCGTGATGTGGTGGCCGACCAGTTCGACCCGGGTCGCCGACAGCGGCCTGACGCCCTCGGCGGGGGCGAACTGCCCTTCCGGGTAGGTGAATTCGAAGTTCGCGGCATTGTCCCGGACGGTCTGCAGGGCCTTGGCCGCGGCGCCCGCGTCGAGGAAGCGCAGCACCGTCACGCTGGAGACCACCGGCTGGTCGCCGCGGGTGAGCGCGACCCCGATCCAGCCCTGGCAGCCGAGGTCTGCCAGCACGTTGCGGGTCTTGTCGTTCTGCACGGCCGCGCAGTCCGTCCCCTCCCGGGAGGCCGAGCGGCGGGCGCGGTAGCCGTCGTACTCGTAGGTCCGCTGCGCCGGGAAGTACCGTTCCGCGACGAAGGACTGGGACTCCGTCAGCGGCGGCGCGGGGTGGCCCGCCACGGCCGCGGCGGTCTGGGGCTTGTCGCCGGACGGCACGCCCGTCGCGGTCTCCCCCTGGTGCGGCGAGGTCGCCACCACCCAGACCCCGCCGGTCGCGAGCACCGCGACGACGCTCCACAGCAGGGCCAGCCGCCGCCGCTCGCCGACCGCCCGGTGCCCGGTCGGCGGCTGCTCGTCGTCCGGGCGTGCGGGCGCCCCCCGCTGGATGGTCATGGCGCAGATTGTAAGCAGTTGATCGGACGGTCGTTCCTTCGGGTCGGACGTCCGCGTACTTCTGGTCGTCCGCGCGCCCCGGTTCGTCCGCGCGCTCGGTTCGCCCGGCTGCTCCGGGCCGCCCCCGCTCCGGTTCGCCCGCGCGCCGGTCCGACCCCCCCGCTACGCTGTGTGACGCATCTCTCCTGCGCCCCCGGCGCCGCTCCGGGCGGCCGGTGGTCGGCGAAACGGCAGGTTGGGGCCGTGTTGTGACAACCGGCACAGCCTTCGGGCGATCTTCTGGCGGGTTCCCTCTGGCGGACGTCGGGGCGGCCCGGGCAGGATCGGGCCATGGACCTCCTCGACATCCTGACCGACAAGGGCCTTCGCCGGGAACTGCCCACCCGGGAGGAGGCGCTGGCCGTGCTGGCCACCACCGACGACCAGTTGCTGGACGTGGTCGCGGCCGCCGGCCGGGTGCGCCGGCAGTGGTTCGGCCGCCGGGTGAAGCTCAACTACCTGGTGAACCTGAAGAGCGGCCTGTGCCCGGAGGACTGCTCGTACTGCTCGCAGCGCCTCGGCTCGAAGGCGGAGATCCTCAAGTACACCTGGCTGAAGCCGGACCAGGCCGCCGAGGCGGCGGCCGCGGGCGTCGCGGGCGGGGCGAAGCGGGTCTGCCTGGTGGCGAGCGGGCGCGGCCCGACGGACCGCGACATCGACCGGGTCGCGGACACCATCGCGGCGATCAAGGACGCGGACGCGAGCGTCGAGGTCTGCGCCTGCCTGGGCCTGCTCTCCGACAACCAGGCCGAGCGGCTGAAGGCGGCCGGGGCCGACGCGTACAACCACAACCTGAACACCTCCGAGTCCACCTACGGCGACATCACCACCACCCACACCTACGCGGACCGGGTCGACACCGTCGCCAAGGCGCACGGCGCGGGCCTGTCCGCCTGCTCGGGGCTGATCGCGGGCATGGGCGAGAGCGACGAGGACCTGGTCGACGTGGTGTTCGCGCTGCGCGAGCTGGACCCGGACTCGGTGCCGGTGAACTTCCTGATCCCGTTCGAGGGCACCCCGCTCGCCGAGGAGTGGAACCTCACCCCGCAGCGCTGCCTGCGGATCCTGGCGATGGTCCGGTTCGTCTGCCCCGACATCGAGGTGCGGATCGCCGGTGGCCGCGAGGTGCACCTGCGCTCGATGCAGCCGCTGGGCCTGCACATCGCCAACTCGATCTTCCTGGGCGACTACCTGACCAGCGAGGGCCAGGCCGGGCAGGCCGACCTCGACATGATCAAGGACGCCGGTTTCGAGGTGGAGGGCGCCGAGCAGACCACCCTCCCCCGCCACCGCGCCCACGCCGCCGCGGGCGGCGGCTGCGGCGGCCACCAGGAGGAGGGCGCCTGCGGGACGGGCGGCGGCTGCGGCACCGCTTGCGGCACCGTCTGCGGCGGCCACGGCGAGGCGCCGGAGGCCGTCGAGACCGCGGACGTCGAGTCCGCGGGCACCAGGGCCGCGGGCACCGAGGACGAGGCGCGCACCGACCTGGTCCGGGTGCGCCGCCGCGGCGCCGGCACCGAGCTGGCGCCGAACGCCTGATGGCCCGTCAGCACACCGTGGACGCAGCGCAGTTGCTCGACCTGGACCGGGCGCACGTCTGGCACCCGTACGGTCCGATGCCGGGGACGTCCCGTCCCCTCGTGGTGGAGTCGGCCGCGGGCGTGCGCCTGCGGCTGGCCGAACCCGTGGGCGGGCACCGGGAGCTGGTCGACGGCATGTCGTCCTGGTGGGCGGCGGTCCACGGCTACCGTCACCCGGTGCTGGACGCCGCGGTGCGCACCCAGCTCGACTCGATGAGCCACGTCATGTTCGGCGGGCTGACCCACCGCCCTGCCGTCGAACTGGCGGTCAAGCTCGTCGAGTTGACGCCCGAGCCGCTGCAGCACGTGTTCCTCGCCGACTCCGGTTCGGTGTCGGTCGAGGTCGCGCTGAAGATGTGCCTGCAGTACTGGCGCTCGCTCGGCCGCCCGGAGAAGCACCGGGTGCTGACCTGGCGCGGCGGCTACCACGGCGACACCTTCCACCCGATGTCGGTGTGCGACCCCGAGGGCGGGATGCACCACCTGTGGGGCGGGGTGCTGCCCCGGCAGCTGTTCGCCGACGAGCCGCCCGCCGGGTACGACGCCCCCGCCGACCCGGCGTACCTCGCGCACCTGGCCGGGCTGGTCGAGCAGCACGCGGGGGAACTCGCCGCCGTGATCGTCGAACCGGTCGTGCAGGGCGCGGGCGGGATGCGCTTCCACAGCCCCGCGTACCTGCGTGCGCTGCGGGAGCTGTGCGACGCGCACGACGTGCTGCTGGTCTTCGACGAGATCGCCACCGGCTTCGGCCGCACCGGCGAGCTCTTCGCCGCCGACCACGCGGGCGTCTCCCCCGACGTGATGTGCCTGGGCAAGGCGCTGACCGGCGGCTACCTGACCCTGGCCGCCACGCTGTGCACCGGCCGGGTCGCCGAGGGCATCTCGCGCGGCGAGGTCCCGGTGCTGGCGCACGGCCCGACCTTCATGGGCAACCCGCTGGCCGCGGCCGTCGCCAACGCCTCGATCGACCTGCTGCTGGAGCAGGACTGGCGCGCCGAGGTGCGGCGGATCGAGACCGGTCTGCGCGCCGCGCTCGCCCCGTGCGCCGGGCGGCCCGGGGTCGCGGACGTCCGGGTGCTGGGCGCGATCGGCGTGGTCCAGTTGGACGCGCCCGTGGACATGGCGGCGGCCACCGCGGCCGCCACCGAGCAGGGCGTGTGGCTGCGGCCGTTCCGCGACCTGATCTACACCATGCCGCCGTTCGTCACCGGGGACGAGGACCTCGCCGCGATCGGCCGGGCGGTCGCCGCCGCGGCCGCCGCCTCGACCGCCTCGTCCGCCGCCACCGGCTAGGCGCCGCGCCCGCGCCCGGTGGCCCCGCGCTCCCCGTTGCCCTCATGCCCACCGGGCCACCGGGCCACCGGGCCACCGGGCAGGACGGGTCGGGCGGTCCGCCGCTGTCGCCGATCTGCTTCCCGTCCTCGTCCCCCTCCCCCACCACCCCCAGCCAGGAGCACCGCACCATGTCACCCGTCCTCTTCGTCACCGGCACCGGCACCGAGGTCGGCAAGACCCTCACCACCGCCGCGGTCGCCGCGCTCTGCTCCGAGCCGGTCGCGGTGCTCAAGCCCGGCCAGACCGGGCTCGGGCCGGACGAGCCGGGGGACGCGGACGAGGTCGCCCGGCTGGCCGGGCCGCTGGTGCGCCCGGTCGAGCTGGCGCGCTACCCGGAGCCGCTCGCCCCGGAGACGGCGGCCCGCCGGGCCGGGCTGCCGCCGCTGGACCCCGCGGACGTCGCCAAGGCCGTCGCCGGACTCGCCGCCGAGCACCGCACCGTCCTGGTCGAGGGCGCGGGCGGGCTGCTGGTCCGCTACGACGAGCAGGGGCACACCCTCGCCGACTTCGCCCTCGCCTGCCGGCTCCTGGGCCTGGACGTCGAGTTCCTGCTCGTCGCGGCGGCCGGCCTGGGCACCCTGAACGCCACCGCGCTCACCGCCGAGGCCCTGCACCACCGCGGCCTGCCGCTGCGCGGCACGGTCATCGGCTGCTGGCCCGCCGAGCCCGACCTCGCCACCCGCTGCAACCTCGCCGACCTCCCCACCGCCGCCGGAGCCCCCCTGCTCGGCGCCCTCCCGTCCGGCGCCGCCGCCCACACCCCCGCCACCTTCCGCCCCTTCGCCGCCGCGGCCCTGGCCCCGGCCCTGGGCGGCCGCTGGGACGCCGCCGCCTTCGCCGCCGCCCACCCGGCCTGATAGACGGCCCCGCCCCCGACGCCTCCCTCGCCCTGCGCGCGGGCCTGCACTCCCCCGCGCAGGCCCTGGAGTTCGTCCGCTGGCTGGCCGCCGCCTGGACGGACCGCCCGCTGGCCCCCGCGGACGGCTGCCCCGAGGCCGAACTCGCCACCGCCGAAGCCCGGTTGGGCTTCCCGCTACCTGCCGCCCTGCGCTCCGGCTACGCCCTGTTCGGCCGCCGGGACGACCTGACCCGCACCCAGGACGCGCTGCTCCCGCCGTCCGGGCTGTACGTCGAGCGCGTCGACGAGACGGCGGACGACGGGATGCTCGTCTTCCGCGAGGAGAACCAGGGCTGCGCGTTCTGGGGCCTCCCGCTCTCCGCCCCCGACCGGGACGACCCGCCGGTGCTGGTGGACGCGGGCGACGGCTGGTCCCCCTTCCTGCCGCGGATGTCACTGGCCTGGGTCGAACTCGTCCTCACCGAGTTCCTGCTCGGCTCCCCGCACTACGACGCCTGCGAACTCCCGCCCGCCCTGCTGCCCGTCCTGCACGCCCGGCACACCCGTCTCCCCCTCCCCGACCACCCGATGTGGGCCAGCTGGGCCGACTCCCCGATCCGCTGGTACGCCGCACCCGGCCGCCTGCTCCGCCACGACGGCCCCGGCCCGCACTCCTGGCTGCACGCCACCGCCCGCACCCCCGCCGACCTCGCCGCCCTGCACGCCGACCTCCCCACCCGCTGGGTCGGCTGACGGGCGCCGCCCCCGGCCCGTTCGCGCGCCCGCTCCGGTGACCTCTCCGCGTGGCGTCCGGGGCGTGCGGGCGGGGGCGACGTAGCGTCCGGGTGACCCCTGCGGTGCGACGAGAGGACCGACCATGCCACGGGCCACCACGACGGCTTCCGCCCTGGCCGCACTGGCCGTGCTGGGCGCTGTGGGCGCGGCCCCGGCGGCCGTGCCCGCGCCCGGGGCGGGCGAGGCGGTGGTGACGGTGCGCACCGGCGGGGACCGGACGGGTGCGCAGTCCGTCGGCCCGCTGGCGGGCGTCCGGCTGGGGCTGTTCGCGGCGGCGGGGGACGCGGTGCCGGTCGACCCGGGATGGGGCGTGTGCGTCTCGGACTCCGCCGGGGACTGCTCCTTCACGGTGCCGGACACCGGCCCGGGCGGGGCGAACGCGGGCCGCGAGCTGACGGTCCGGCAGCTGGACGGCGGGGCCCCGGCGGGCTGGTTCGCCAACCCGGTGCTGCGGACGGGGCCGGGCAGCGGCTCGGGCTCGGTCCGCTCGCCGTACGCGTTCCGCACCCCGGCGCTCGCCGCCGGGAACACGTACCGGTCGACCGCCGACTTCATGGTCAGCGACGACTACAAGAACCTGCCGACCGCCTCCGGCGGGGTGTGGCAGGACTCGCGGAACAACCCGCCGCTGCCCGCCCGGTGCGGGCTGGACGTGGCCCTGGTGCTGGACCTGTCGGCCTCGGTCGGCGGCGAGCTGCCGTTCCTGAAGGCGGCCGCGGACCGCTTCACGGACGCGCTGACGGGCACGCCCTCCCGGCTGGCGGTGTTCTCCTTCGACCAGGCGTCCCCGGCAACCAGTGGGGCGGCGAACCATCCCGAGCTGCACCCGGTGTCGACCCCCGCGGGCGCGGCGGAGTTCAAGTCGCTGTACGCGGACTGGACGCTGGGCAAGGGCACCAACTGGGACACCGCGCTGTGGTCGGTGGCGCGGGCCGCGCCGGCGTACGACGCGGTGGTGGTGCTGACCGACGGCAATCCGACCCGGTTCGCCGACGACGGGCAGGGCGACGGCTCGAACACCCACTTCCGGGACGTCGAGAACGGCATCTTCTCCGCCAACTCGGTGAAGGCGAAGGGCAGTCGGCTGATCGCGCTGGGCGTCGGCAAGGGCGTCGAGGGCGACTCCGGGCTGAACCTGCGGGCGCTCTCGGGGCCGACCGCGTACACCGAGGGCGGCGACCTGACGGCCGCCGACTACTTCCAGACCAAGGACTTCGCCACCGCCGGGCAGCAGTTGCACGACCTGGCGCTGACGCACTGCGACAACAGCGTGACGGTGGTCAAGCAGCTCGTCCCGGCCGGGACGACGGGCGAGGACACCACGGGTGCGGTGAACGCCCCGGCGGGCTGGACGTTCACCGCGACCGGCCGGACGCCGGGGGTCGGCGGGCTGCCGGAGGAGCGCACCACGACGGACGACGGGACGGGGTCGGTGGTCTTCCAGCCGGAGCTGGGCGAGCTGCCGTCCGCGGCCCTGGACATCAGTGAACTCCAGCACGAGGGCTACGAGTTGGTCACCCAGGGCGGCAGGAACGCGGTCTGCGTCAACCTCGACACCGGGCAGCCGGTGGAGGTCGCGGACACCGGGTCGGCCGACCGCCCCGGCTTCGCCCTGGACCTGCCCCGGCTGGCCGCGGTCAGCTGCACGGTCTACAACCGCCCGGTCGCCGCGGCCGACCTGACGGTGGACAAGACCTGGCGGATCGACGGCACCACCCACCCGGAGGGCACCCAGCCCGCCGGGTTCACCGCCACCGCCTCGCTGACCGGCCCGTCCGGCGCCGCCGCCTCGCCGCAGCCGTGGGGCGCGGCGCGCACCGGCTACCGGGTCGGCGACCGGGCCACCGTCGACGAGCAGGTCCAACTGGCCGATCCCGCCTGCCGGTTGACCGACCGGCGGATCACCGCGCTGAACGGCGCCCCCGTCGACCTGCCGCTGGGCAGCGCGCTCGCGCTCGACTCCGCGCACACCCGGGCCGAGGTCACCAACACCGTCGAGTGCGACCACCGCACCCCGTCGCCGTCCCCCTCGCCGTCCCCCGCCGCGCCGACTCCCCCGGGCGGCGGACACCTCGCGGCCACCGGCGGCGGGGGCGCCGCGGCGCTGCTCCCGGCCGCCGGGGCGGCCGTCCTCGCGGGCCTGGCCCTGCTGGCGGTCCGCGCCCGGCTGGTCCGGCGGCGCCGGGACGGCGACTGATCCGGGGGGGCGGCAACCGCCCCGCGGGAAACGGTCGGTTGTCAGTACCGGGCGGAAGAATAACGGTCATGAACAACGCCGCCCTGCTCACTTCCGGCGACTACGCCGACGCCGTTGCCACTGCCACCCGGGCCGCCGCCGCCTACTACGCGGACGGGACGACGACGCTCGGGGACGACGAGTACGACGCGCTGGTGCGGGCGATCGCCGCGTACGAGCAGGAGCACCCGGAGGAGCTGTCGGAGCAGTCGCCGACCGGCAAGGTCGCGGGCGGCGCCGCGGAGGGGGACGTCCCGCACTCGGTGCCGATGCTCTCGCTCGACAACGTGTTCTCGGGGGAGGAACTCGCGGACTGGGCGGCCTCGTTGGAGCGGCGACTGGGCCGGGCCCCGGCCGGGTGGTGCGTGGAGCCGAAGCTGGACGGGCTGGCGATCGCGGCCCGGTACGAGGCGGGTGCGCTGCGGCAGGTGCTGACGCGCGGCAACGGCCTCGCGGGCGAGGACATCACGCACACCGCGGGCGACGTGCTGGGCCTGCCGGCCGTCCTGGCCGAGCCGGTCGACGTCGAGCTGCGCGGTGAAGTCCTGCTGACGCACGCCCAGTTCGAGCTGGCGAACGAGATCCGCACGGCGCACGGCGCGGTGCCGTTCGCCAACCCGCGCAACGGCGCGGCGGGCACCCTGCGGGCCAAGGACCGGCCGTACCGGATCGAGTTGACGTTCTTCGCCTACGACGCGGTCGGCCTGGACGGGGCGGACGGGGCGCTGGCGCACAGCGCGCTGCTGGAGCGGCTCGCGGCGCTCGGGGCGAACACCGCGGCGTCGACGGCGGCCGCGCCGCAGCGCTGCGAGAGCGTCGAGGAGGTGCAGCGGCGGGTCGAGGAGATCGCGGGGATGCGGGCCGCGCTGCCGTTCGGCATCGACGGCGTGGTGGTGAAGGCGGACGACGCGGCCGACCAGGCGCAGGCCGGTTCCGGTTCGCGGGCGCCGCGCTGGGCGGTGGCCCGCAAGCTCGCCGCCGAGCACAAGGTGACCAGGCTGCTGGCGGTGGAGTGGGCGGTCGGCCGGACGGGCATCATCGCGCCGCGCGCCGTGCTGGAGCCGGTGGTGATCGACGGCGTGACGGTGTCCTTCGCGACGCTGCACAACCCGGCCGACATCGAGCGCCGCGGCCTGATGCTGGGCGACCGGGTGTTCGTCTACCGCGCGGGCGACGTGATCCCGCGGGTGGAGGCGCCGCTGGTGGAGGAGCGTACCGGCGCGGAGCAGCCGATCGTCTTCCCCTCGGCCTGCCCGCGCTGCGGGGAGGCGATCGACACCGGCGAGCAGCGCTGGCGCTGCGTGCGGGGCCGCAACTGCCAGGCGGTGGCGTCGATCATCTACGCGGCGGGCCGCGACCAGCTGGACATCGAGGGCCTGGGCTCGACCCGGGCGGTGCAGCTGGTGGAGGCCGGGCTGGTCCGCGACCTGGCGGACGTGTTCACCCTGACCCGCGAGCAACTGCTCTCCCTGGAGCGGATGGGCAGCACCAGCACCGACAACCTGCTCGCCGCCATCGAGACCGCCCGCACCCGCCCGCTCAACCGGGTCCTGTGCGCGCTGGGCGTGCGCGGCACCGGCCGCAGCATGTCGCGCCGGATCGCCGCGCACTTCGGCTCGATGGCCGCGATCCGCGCCGCGGACGCCGAGACGCTGGCCGCCGTCGAGGGCATCGGCCCGGAGAAGGCCCGTCTGGTCGTCTCCGAACTCGCCGAACTCTCCGCCCTGTTGGACCGCCTGGCCGCCCTCGGTGTCGGCACCCAGGTCACCGAACCCACCGCCCCCGCTCCCGCCGCCGCGGAGACCGCCGAGGGCGCCGGGGCCGCCGGAGGCACCGGGACCGCCGAGGGCGCGCAGGCCGCCCCCGCGGGCCCGCTGGCCGGCGAGGCCGTGGTCGTCACCGGCTCCATGACCGGCCCGCTGGCCGCCCTCTCCCGCAACGAGATGAACGAACTGATCGAGCGCGCCGGCGGCAGGGCCTCCTCCTCCGTCTCCAAGCGCACCACCCTGCTGGTCGCGGGCGAGAAGGCCGGCTCCAAGCGCGCCAAGGCCGAGGAGCTGGGCATCCGCGTCCTCGACCCCGAGCAGTTCGCCACCCTGCTCGCCGACCACCTGCCCGTGGCGGCCTGAGCCGGGGCTGCTGACGGCGCGTCGACGCCCGGACCTAGACTCGGGGACGGGGGACGGCGTCGGCGCGTGCGCGGGTGCGCGAACGGAGGAGCGGGAGCTGCACCTGGTCGGCTGCGGCCGCGTCCGACCCCCGGGGGTCACGGCCTCGCACCCGGCACCTGACGCCTCCGGGCCGAGGACGGAACGCCCCGCTTCCCCGACCGTTCCTCGTCCCGGAGAGCCCTCGACGTGACCGACTCCACGACCACCGTCCGCCCGCCCTACCAGCCCCATCCGTACGTGGGCGGGCGGGCGGTGGCGTTGCGCGACCTGGCGGCCTGGCGCTCCGGCGGGGCCGACGCGCCCCGCACGGTGCTGATCACGGGCGGCTCCGGCAGCGGCCGCTCCCGGTTGCTGACCGGGTTCCTGCTGCTGTGCGAGCCGTCCGAGCGGGAGCGGTTCGACCTGGCCGCGCTGGATCCGGCCACCGTGCCGCCGGGCGGGCTGCCCGCGCCGCCGGTGTTCGCCGCCGCGGGGCGGACGTCGCTCCAGTTGCGCTGGCTGGTGGCGGACCACTTCGCGCCCGGTGCGGTGCGGGCCGACGAGCTGGCCGGGCGGCTGGCCGGGATCGGGTCGCCCGAGCAGCCGGTGGCGGTCGTGGTCGCGGACGTCGACCGGGCGGGGGTGCTGGCCGGGCCGGGCGAGCCCGCGCTGGTCGCCGAGCAGGTGCTGCGGCCGCTGGCGCTCGCCCCCGGGGTCCGGCTGCTGGCGGACGTGGACCGGGCCGAGGCGCGGTGGCTGGCCGGGGAGCTGCCCGGTGACCAGCTGCTGGTGATCGACCTGGACCGGGAGCCGTGGCGGGACGAGGAGGGGCTGCGGCTGCAGGCCGAGTACTCCCTGCGGGACCCGGCCGGTGCGGCCGAGCTGGCCCGGACGGCGGACGGTCCGCTGGTGGTCCGGCTGGCCGCCTGGTCCTCGCGCAGCGCGCCGGACGGGCCGGACACGGCGGGCGGGCCGGTGCCGGTGCCGCGCACCGTCGGTGACGTGCTCGACCTGCAGGCCGAGCTGCACGGCACGGACGAGCTGACGCTGCGCCGCCTGCTGGCCCCGCTGGCCCTGTCCGGGCCCGGCGAGCCGCTGCCGCTGGAGTTCTGGGCGCCGCTGGCCTCGGCGGTCGCGGGCAAGGACCTCGGCCCGGCGCTGGCCGGCGGGCAGCACCTGCTGCTGCCGTTCTTCGACCTGGCCTCGGCGGAGGGGGAGCCCCCGGCCGTCCGGATCGTGCACCCGGCGCTGGCCGCCGAGCTGCGCGAGCGCTTCAGCGGCACCGTCCACGAGGTGCAGCGCCGGTTGACCCGCGCCCTGCTGGCCACCCTCGACGGGGACGGCCCCGGGCGGTGGGCGCGGGCCGCGCCGTACGTCCGGGAGCAGCTGGCCGGGCACGCGCTGGAGGGCGGCGTGCTGCCGGAGCTGATGGCGGACCCGGGGTTCCTGGTGCACGCCGAGCAGGTCCGGCTGCGGGCCGCCGTCGAGCGCCTGGTCGCCGCCGGTACGGAGCTGCCGCCGCTGGGCCGGACGTGGCTGCGGCTGGCGACGCTGTTCGTCCGCCAGCAGTTGGGGCCCCGGCTGCGGGCCGCCCTGTTGGAGCACGGCGCCCGCCAGGACGGCCTGCCCGCGCCGGAGTTCGGCCTGGAGCTGCCGTGGCGCACGCTCTGGGCCCGGCCGTTGGCGGGGGTGCGCGGGGTCACGGCAGCGGTCGGACCGGCGGGCGAGAGCCTGCTGGTGGCCTACCGTCCGGGCCAGGAGCCGGAGTTGGCGGCCTACGACGTGCTGACGGGTGAACCGGCGGAGTGCGACCCCGAGCGGGTGGCACGCCCCGGTGAGGAGCAGCGCGCCGCCACCCCGCTGGGGATCAGCACCGGCGCCGACTACCTGCGGCTGTGGACCCGGGGAGCGGACGGACGGACGGGCGAGCAGGTCGCGGCGTTCGTCTCCGGTGCGCCGCTGGGCGGCGCCGACCTGACCCCGGAGGGCCTGCTGCTGCTCGCCGACGTGCGGGGCGTCGCGGTGCTGCGGCCGTCCGCGCTGCCCGTCCGGCCGTAGCGGGCGACTCGCCCCGGTGGCCCGTCAGTTCGCGGCGGCGGCGGTCTCGCCCGCGAGCAGGCGGACCACCAGGGTGTCGACGAGGCGGGTGCGCTGTTCGGGGGTGTGCAGGTCGGGGAGGGTGAGCCGTTCGAGGGTCAGCCAGTTGAGGGCGAGGACCAGCAGGTGGACGGTGGTGGCGTCGCCGGGCAGACCGGAGGCGAGGTGGTAGTCGGTGTTGAAGCGGAGGTCGGCGGCGACCCGGCGGGTGAGGACGGCGCGGAGTTCGGGGCGGCGCAGGGCGGCGAGGCGCAGTTCGAGCAGGGCGAGGAAGCCGGTGGGGTAGGCGGCGACCCGGTCGAGGACCTGGTGCATGAGGGCGGTGAGCCGGGCGGCGTCGCGGGGGCCCTCGAAGCCCCGGGCGAGGGTGTCGGTGCCTGGGTCGAGCCGTTCGTAGACGCGGTCGGCGCACTGGGCGAGCAGGGCGTCCCGGTTGGCGAAGTAGTTGGAGACGGTGCCGGCGGGGACGGCGGCGCGCTGGTCGACGGCGCGGAAGGTGAGGCCGCGGGCGCCCTCCTCGGCCAGGACTTCCAGGGCGGCGTCGAGCAGGGCCGTCCGGCGTTCGGGATTGCTGCGTGCCATCGCTTGTGACCACTCCAGTCGTAGTGCTACGGTCTTACCACTCCAGCCAGAGTACTACGGCTGGAGTCCTGTTCCCTGCCGAGAGGTTCCTGGATGCGAAAGCTCGTGTACTACGTCGCCGTCTCCGTGGACGGCTTCATCGCCGGCCCGTCCGGCGAGTTCGACTTCTACCCCGCCGCCCCCGACATGGCGGAGCACCAGCTGACCGAGTTCCCCGAGACGATCCCGGTGCAGGCCCGCCCGCACCTGGGCCTGACCGACACCCCCAACCGGCGCTTCGACACCGTGCTGATGGGCCTGGGCGCCTACCGCCCGGGGCTGGACGCGGGCATCCCCAGCCCCTACCCGCACCTGGAGCAGTACGTGGTCTCCAGCTCGCTGCCCGCCGTGGACGACCCGGCGGTGCACCTGGTGCGCGCCGATCCGCTGGGCCTGGTGCGGGAGTTGAAGCAGCAGCCGGGCAGCGGCGACCTCTGGCTGTGCGGCGGTGGCCGACTGGCCGCCGAACTGCTACCGGAGATCGACGAGTTGGTGCTCAAGCGGTACCCGGTGGTGGCGGGCGGCGGCATCCCCGCGTTCGCCGGGCCGCTGCGTCCGCGCCCGTTCGCCCCGGTGGAGACCCTGACCTTCAGCCACGGCGGCACCGTCACCACCTACCGCCCCGCCGGGTAGCGTGGGCCCCAGGAGGCCCGGCCCCGCGCCGGGCCGTACGAGGGGGATCGACGGAGCATGAACGCAACAGAACTGACGACCCGTTGGGTGCGCCCGGAGGACGGCGGCCCGGAGGTGTTCCTGGCCGCACCCGCGGGCGCCGCACCGGCGGCCACCGTGGTGGTCGGCCAGGAGCTGTTCGGGGTGACGGCCTGGGTGCGCGGGGTGTGCGAGCGGCTGGCCGCCGCCGGGTACGCCGCCGTCGCACCGGACTTCTACGGGCGCGAGACGCAGCGCGCCGACCTGCCGTACGACGACGCGGGGCGGGTCGAGGGCTTCGCCCTGCTGGGCACCCTGACCACCGAACGGGTCGTCGCCGACACCGCCGCCGCGCTGGCCGTCGGCGCGTCCCTGGGCGGGGGCCCGGGCCGGGCGTTCGTCGGCTTCTCGGTCGGCGGCCACCTCGGCCTGCTGGCCGGGGCCCACCTGCCGCTGGACGTGGTCGCCGCCTGCTACCCCACCTGGACGCTGGAGGGCGGCACCCCGCTGGCCGACGACCACCCGCCGCTCGCCGAACCGGGCGCGGCCGCGCTCGCCGCCCGCGGCACGACCGTCCTCGGCCTGGTCGGCGCCGAGGACCACATCGTCCCGCCCGAGCAGTGGGCCCGCATCGGCGAGCGCCTCACCGCCGCGGGCGTCCCGCACGAGCTGGTCGCCTACCCGGGCGTCCCGCACGGCTTCCTGTGCGACCACCGCCCGGCCACCCACCGCCCCGAGGAGACCGCGGACGCCTTCGCCCGCATCCTCGCCGCCCTGTCCGCCCTGGGGGCCTGACCCCCGGCCGCCCCGGCCCCGCCCGGCCCACCCGCCGGACGGGGCCTCACCCGTCCCCGTCGTCCTCGGCGGCCGTCACCGCAGCGCCCCGAACCGGCCGGCCCGTTCAACGGCTCTCGCCCGTACGCCGAACGGGCGCCACCGCGTCACCCGCCCGCTCCGCGGCGCGTTGGACCACCGTCAGCCAGCCGTCCCACCACTCGAGGACCCCGCCCCATGCGCACCGCACTCGCCACCCTGGCCCTCGCCGCCGCCCTGCTCTCCCCCGTCGCCGCGGCCACCACCGCCTTCGCCGACGACTCCGCCGCTCCGGTCCCGAACCAGGGCTACAGCATCCCGGTCGGCGCCGTCACCGACCTGGGCGCCCTCCCGATGCTGGGCGGCCTGGGCAACGACTTCGCCCACCTGCTGGGTCAGTGACCCACCTGTTGGGCCGGTAGCGCTCCGCACCGGATCGGCCCGCCCCTTCTGGCCGCAACGGCGAGGGGGCGGGCCCGGTTGTTTCCGCTCCGAAAGTTTTGCCCGGCCGGGGCCCGGCGACAAGGGGCGACGGGGGTTCGTCGCGGGGCCGTCACCGGCCCGCAACATGTCGCAATACTCCGCAACACCCGCTCCCAGCTGGGCAGATGGCGATTGACAGCGGGCGTTCGGGCCGAGCACGATGAGCGCCGAGCCCAGTCGCAGCGAACCGGAAGGAGGGCCGATGCGTACCGTCGTCGTCTGTCGTCCGTCGTGCCCGGCCCCGGTGTGCGTGCGTCGTGGTGGCTGCTGTCGGCGCTGCGCGTAGGTCGCGGCGCTCTTCCCCTCCCCTCTCCCCGTCACGGCGGTGCGCCCTCCGGGCTGCCCGACCGCCGTGCCGCGTCCGGCTGTTGTGGCGGCACCCGTGCTGCTGTCGCCGTTCCCGTCTCCCCGAAGGAGTTCCACCATGTCCGTTTCCACGTCCACCCCCGCTCCCGCTCCCACTCCCACCGAGCTGCGGCTGACCCCGGCGGCGGGCCGGATCGGCGCGGTCGTCCACGACGTCAAGCTGGGCGGCGACCTGCCCGCGGAGACGGTGGCGGCGCTGGAGGCCGCGCTGTACGAGCACAAGGTGCTGTTCTTCCGCGGCCAGGGCCACCTGGACGACGCCGAACACGAGGCGTTCGCACGGCTGTTGGGGCAGCCGGTGTTCCACCCGACGGTGCCGAGCGCGGACGGCCGGTACATCTTCGAGCTGGACGCCACCAAGGGCGTGCGGGCGAACAACTGGCACACCGACGTGACCTTCGTGCCCTCGTACCCGAAGGCGTCGATCCTGCGGGCGCTGGAGCTGCCGCCGGCGGGCGGCAGCACGGTGTGGGCGAACACCGCGGCCGCGTACCAGGACCTGCCGGCGCCGCTGAAGGCGCTCGCGGAGAGCCTGCGGGCGGTGCACACCAACGACTACGACTACGCGGCGAACCTGGCGCTGGCACCGGAGCTGGCGGACAACGCCGAGGTGGCGAGGCTGTTCCGGCAGGTGTTCGTGTCGACCGCGTTCAAGACCGAGCACCCGCTGGTGCGGGTGCACCCGGTGACGGGCGAGAAGCACCTGCTGCTGGGGTCGTTCGCGCAGAAGATCGTGGGCGTGTCGGGCAAGGACAGCCGGGCGCTGATCGAGCTGTTCCAGCGGTACGTGGAGCGGCTGGAGAACAGCGTGCGCTGGGACTGGCAGGTCGGCGACGTGGCGATCTGGGACAACCGGGCCACCCAGCACTACGCGGTGAACGACTACGGCGACGAGCCGCGCCTGGTGCGCCGGATCACCCTGGACGGCGACCTGCCGGTGGGCGTGGACGGGCAGCCGAGCCGTCTGCTGGAGCCGGCCGACCCGCCGCGGGTGGCCGGTCTGGTTCCGGCCGCGGAGCTGGAGGCCGAGTCGCTGGCCGGTGCGGTCTCCTGACGGCCCCCACCGAGAATCAGGCCAACCGCCTTACACCACACAGGAGTTGAATCCGTGACCAGCACCGCCCGCAGCCACCCGGGCCCCTCCGCCCCGCGCCCGGCCTCCCGGGCCGGGGATGACCGGCGGGAGGCGAACGCGGCCACCGTGCTGCGGGCGGTGCTGGACCACGGGCCGGTGGCGCGCAGTGCGGTGGCCCGGTTGACGGGACTGAGCGCGGCGGCGGTCTCCCGGCAGGTGGTGGATCTGCTGCGGCTCGAACTGCTGGCGGAGCGGCCGGAGTTGGCGGTCGCCGTGCCGGGGGTGCGGGGCCGCCCGCAGCTGCCGCTGGAGGTGGACGGGCAGCGGCTGGCGGTGGCCGGGCTGCACGTGGGCCTGCCGTACAGCACCTTCGCGCTGCTGGACCTGCGCGGCCGGGTGCTGTTCCGGCAGGAGCTGCCGCACGGCGGGCGGCGCGGGTCTGCGGTGCTGAAGGCGCTGCTGGCCCGGGTGCCGCGGCTGCTGGCGGCGGCCGCGGCCGATCCGGCCACGGCCGGGCGGCGGGTGCTGGGGCTGGGTGCGGTGACCGGTGGCGCGGTGGACGCCGAGCGCGGGGTGACCGTCCGGCACGAGCCGCTGGGCTGGCACGAGGTGCCGCTGCGGGAGCTGCTGGAGCGGGCGACCGGGCTGCCGGTGCGGGTGGACAACCACGCGCGGGCGCTGGCCGCGGCGGAGGTGCTGTTCGGCGATCCGGCGGCCCGGCGGTCGATGGTGCAGCTGTTCGTGGGCCACGTGGTGGACGCGTCCATCTCGGTGGCCGGGACGATACACCAGGGGCCGCCGTCGGTGACCGGTGACGGCGGGCACCTGCCGGTGCCGGGCAGCACCGCGCGATGTCACTGCGGCCGCCACGGCTGCCTTTCGGTGGCCGCGTCGGACGACACGCTGTTCGACGCGGCCGTCGCGCAGGGCGTGATCGCCCGGCCGGACCGGGGGCTGCTGCTGGCGGCCGTCCGGGCCGGGGACGGCCGGGCCGACGCGCTGGTGCGCGAGCGGGCCCGGGTGGTGGGCGGGGCGCTGGCCCTGCTCGCCGACGTGGTCAACCCGGACCTGCTGGTGCTGACCGAGACCTTCGCGCTGGCCGACCCGGTCTACCTGGACGTGGTGCGCGAGGAGTTCGCGCTCCGTTCGCACTTGCACCGGGACGCCGGGCTCCTGGTGGCGCAGCGCTTCGGCGCGGACGCGCTGGCGGTGGCGGCCTGCGCGCCGGTGCTGGGCGAGCTGTACGCCCGTCCGCTGGGCGAGCCGTACGCCCCTCCCCCGGGCGAGTGGTCCGCCCGCCCGCTCGTCGCCCGCTGATTCCCCCTCCCTCTCCCCCTATTCGAACTCGCTTCTCCCGAAGGACTGTTGACGATGACCGTGTTCTCCGCCGGTTCCGGTGGCCCGCTCCCCCTGCCCGCGATCTCGCGCCGTGCGCTGCTGCGCGGCTCCCTCGCGGGTGCCGGTCTGCTGGCGCTGTCGGCCTGCCGTTCGGCGGCGGACTCCTCGCCGGGGACGGACGCGGCGTCGGGCGGTGCGGCCTCGCCGCGCCGGGGCGGGGTGCTGACGGTGGGCGTCGGGGTCGACTTCACACCGGCCCTGCTGTTCGCGCAGAGCGCCAACTCGCTGCTGCAGCGGCTGGTGTTCAACACGCTGACCCGCTACGACGACCAGCTGCGCCCGCAGCCGGAGTTGGCGAAGAGCTGGGAGGTGGCGGCGGACGGCCTGAGCGTGACGCTGAAGCTGCGCGACGACGTGACGTTCCACAGCGGGCGGAAGTTCACCGCGGACGACGTGGTGTTCGCGGTCAAGAACCTGCAGAACCCGGTGCGTTCGGCGCAGTTGCGCTCGACGGCGCTGACCGTGTCGGACTTCCGCAAGAACGGCGACTTCGAGCTGACGCTGGTGCTGGCGCACCCGGTGTCCAACCTGTTCGACCTCTTCGAGTTCATGATCATCCCGGATTCGCAGTCCGTGGAGGACGCGGTCGCGGGCACCAGGCTGATCGGCACCGGTCCGTTCACCTTCACCGACCGCAAGCCGGGCTCCTCGCTGAGCTTCGCCCGCAACGAGAAGTACTGGAACCCGGGCCGCCCGTACCTGGACGGGGTGGAGATCAAGGTGATCCCGCAGGCGGAGACGCTGCTGTCCTCGGTGAAGACCGGCCAGACCCACCTGACGTACGCGGTGCGCGGCAAGGACGTGGCGACGCTGAAGGACGACAAGCGGTTCCGGATCACCCAGTACGACACCGGCGCGGGCGCGTTCTACATCGGCGCGAACCTGTCCTTCCCGGAGGTGCAGGACAAGCGGGTGCGGCAGGCGATCGCCTGGGCGATCGACCGGGACCGGCTGGTGCAGCAGGCGCTGGGCGGGTACGCGACGGTCTCCTCGGTGCCGTGGCCGAAGTCCTCCCCGGCGTACCGGGAGCAGGACGCCGGCCGCTACCACCACGACCCGGAGAAGGCGAAGGCGCTGCTGAAGGAGGCGGGGGTGACCTCGCTGTCGCTGCCGCTGGCGCACCAGTCGGACGCCGGGTCGACGGCGGTCGCGCAGATCCTGCAGTACGACCTGAAGCAGGTCGGGATCGAGGTGCAGCTGCAGCCGGTGGACTCGCCGACCATGCAGAAGCAGCTGATCTCGCAGTCCATGCCCGCGCTGTGGACGCTCAGCCACGGCTTCGCGCAGGCGCACCCGGCGACGCTGGCGGTCAGCGCGTACCCGTTCAACGAGGCGAAGAACACCTCGAAGTTCTCCTCCCCGGCGTACACCGAGGTGGTGCAGAAGGCCTGGAACCGCTCGGACGCGGACAGCCCGGAGGCGCGAGCGCTGTACCAGCAGGTCACGGACATCCTGCTGGACGAGCAGTTCATCATCGACCTGGCGATCGCCGGGCTGGTGGAGGTCGCGGGCGCGCAGGTGCACGGCGCGACGCTGAACAAGTACTCGTACCTGAACCTCGACGACGCGTACCTGGCGGGCTGAGCCGTGCGGACCTTCCTGTTCAAACGGCTGCCGAGCGCCCTGGCGGTGCTGGTCGCCGCCTCGTTCACGGTGTTCCTGATGCTGCGGCTGATCCCGGGCGACCCGGCGACCACGCTGGCGGGGCCGGACGCCTCGCCCGCCACGATCGCGGCGATCCGGGAGCGGCTGGGGCTGGACGCGCCGCTGCTCTCGCAGTACGTGCACTGGCTGGGGCAGGTGCTGGCGGGCGACCTCGGGCCCAGCTACGCGATCGGCGGGCAGGTGTCCGAGCTGATCGGGGACGGCCTGGCCGCGACCGTCCAGCTCACGGTCGCCTCCCTGCTGCTGGTGGTGGTGCTGGCCGTGCCGACGGCGCTGTACGCGGTGTCGGGGCGGCGGCGGGCGCTGGCGGGGGCGCTGCGGGCGCTGACCACGGGGGCGCTGGCGGTGCCGCCGTTCGTGACCGGCGTGGTGCTGGTGCTGGTGTTCGCGGTGGGCCTGGGCCTGCTGCCGGCCGGCGGGCACGCCTCGCTGTTCGACGCGCCGGACCTCGCGGTGCAGTACCTGGCGCTCCCGGCGCTGTGCCTGGCGCTGCCGAGCGCGGCGATCCTGGCCCGCTACCTGCAGGACGGGCTGGAGCGGGCGCTCGGCGAGGACTACGTGCGCACCGCGACGGCGCTGGGCGTCCCGCGCCGCCGGATCCTGTGGCGGCACGCGCTGCCGAACGCGCTGCCGTCCGCGGTGACGGTGCTGGGCCTGCAGATCGGGCAGCTGATCGCGGGCGCGGTGGTGGTGGAACGGATCTTCGCCTGGCCGGGTCTCGGCCAGCTGATCGAGCAGGGCGT
The DNA here is from genome assembly GCF_030268885.1 of Kitasatospora phosalacinea. Classification (GTDB taxonomy): domain Bacteria; phylum Actinomycetota; class Actinomycetes; order Streptomycetales; family Streptomycetaceae; genus Kitasatospora; species Kitasatospora phosalacinea_C. The sequence goes on along the minus strand of NZ_BSSA01000005.1, from coordinate 96,434 downwards.
GTCGCGCCGCGACTACCCGGTGGTGCAGGACCTGCTGCTGCTGGTGGTCGCCGGGTACGTGGCCGTGCAACTGCTCACCGACCTGCTGTACTCCTGGCTCGACCCGCGCGTGCGGTGGGAGTGACGACACGATGACCACGATCTCCTTTCCCCTGGCTGCCGGTTCGCGCAGCCGCAACCGCTACGTCGCCGGGCTGCGGACCTGGCGGGGCGTCACCGGGCTGGTGCTGGTCGGGACGGTGGCGCTGGCCGGGCTGCTGGCGCCCTGGCTGACCGACGCCGACCCGGACGCGCAGGGCCCGCAGGCGCTGGCCGCCCCGAGCGGGGACCATCCGCTGGGCACCGACGACATCGGGCGGGACCTGCTGAGCCGGGTCCTGCACGGCATCCTCACCGACCTGTCGATCATCCTGACGGCCGTCCCGGCGGGCGCGCTGATCGGTGCGGCGCTGGCGCTGCTGGCGGGCACCTCGCGGGCCGCGGACCTGGTGGTGCAGCGACTGTTCGACCTGGTGCTGTCCTTCCCCGGACTGATCCTCGGCCTGGCGGTGACGGCGATCCTCGGGCCGGGCCGCTGGCCGGTGGTGATCATCATCGCGCTGGCCGAAGTCCCGTACTTCGGGCGGCAGTTGCGGGCGGGCGTGCTGGTGCAGCGGGAGCGCGAGTACGCGCTGGCCGCCCGGGTGGGCGGCGCGGGCCGGGCCCGGGTGCTGCTGCGGCACGTGCTGCCGAACGCGGTCGACCCGCTGATCGTGCAGGGCGCGGTCGCCCTGTCGGTGGGCGTCTTCATCGAGGGCGCACTCAGCTTCCTCGGCCTGGGCGTCCGCCCGCCGGAGCCCACCCTGGGCAGCCTGATCAGCGGCTCGGTCGCCTACCTGGACACCGACCCCGTCCTGGCCGCCGCCCCGCTGGCCGTCACCACCGCCCTCGTCCTCGGCTTCACCCTGCTGGCCGAGGCGCTGAACCGCGGGGCGCGCTCATGAGCACGGGAGCCCACCCCGAGCAGACCCCCCAGCGACGTCCCGAACCGGAGGGCCGCACGATGACCGAACTGATCGACCGCCCGCCGCTGGCGGACCGACCCCCTTCCCCCACCGCCGAGTTGCTGCGGGTGCGGGAGCTGGGCGTGGCGTTCGGGGAGCGGACGGTGGTGCGCGGGGTGGACTTCGCGCTGGCGCCCGGGGAGAGCCTGGGGATCGTCGGCGAGTCCGGCTCGGGCAAGTCGACGACCGCGCTGGCGCTGCTGCGGATGCTGCCCGCCGGGGGCCGGATCACCGGCGGGGCGGTGGAGCTGGACGGGCAGGACCTGGCGGGACTGCCCGAGGAGGCGCTGCGGGCGGTGCGCGGCCGGCGGATCGCGATGATCTTCCAGGACCCGATGTCCTCGCTGAACCCGGTGCTCTCGGTGGGCCGCCAGCTGGACGAGGCGCTGCGGGCGCACGGCGGGCACCGCGCGAAGGCCGAACGGGCTTCCCGGGCGGTGGAGTTGCTGGAGCTGGTGGGCGTGCCCAAGGCGGCCTCCCGGCTGGGCGACTTCCCGCACCAGTTCTCCGGCGGCCAGCGCCAGCGCATCATGATCGCCCTGGCGCTGGCGCACGACGCCCAGGTGCTGGTCGCGGACGAGCCGACCACCGCGCTGGACCCGACCGTGCAGCGGCAGATCCTGCGGCTGCTGGCCCGGATCAACCGGGAGCGCGGCACCGCACTGGTGGTGATCAGCCACGACCTGGGCGTGATCGCCGAGACCTGCTCGCGGCTGCTGGTGATGCGCGACGGCGAGGTGGTCGAACAGGGGGCCACCGCACGCCTGTTGACCGTCCCGCAGCACGCGTACACCAGGTCGCTGCTGGCGGCGGTGCCGCGGCTGGACGCCCCGTCCCGGGCGGCCGGGAACAGCACCCCGGGGGCCGAACCGCTGCTGGTGGTGCGCGGGTTGGCGAAGGCGTACGGCCCGCGGCGGCGACGCAGCCCGGCGTTGGAGTCGGTCGACCTCGACCTGCACCCGGGCGAGACGCTGGGCCTGGTCGGCGAGTCCGGGTCGGGCAAGTCGACGCTGGCCCGGGCCCTGGTGGGCGCGCACGCGCCCGACGCGGGCAGCATCAGCTTCGCCGGACGGCCGCTGGACGGCCGCCGGGCCCGCCGGGAGATCCAGATGGTCTTCCAGGACCCGTACGCCTCGCTGAACCCGCGGCTGACGGTGGGCCGGATCATCGCCGAGCCGCTGATCGCGCACAAGGTCGGCGACCGGGCGCAGCGGCAGGCCCGGGTGGCCGAACTGCTGGAGCAGGTGGGCCTGGAGGCGTCGGCGGCGGCCCGTTCGCCGCGCGAGTTCTCCGGCGGCCAGCGGCAGCGGATCGGCATCGCCCGGGCGCTGGCACCCCGGCCGAGCGTGCTGGTGTGCGACGAGCCGGTGTCGGCGCTGGACGTGTCGATCCAGGCCCAGGTGATCGACCTGCTGGCGCGCCTGCAGCGGGAGTTGGGCCTGGCGGTGCTGTTCATCGCGCACGACCTGGCGGTGGTGCGGCAGGTCAGCCACCGGATCGCGGTGCTGCACCGGGGCCGGATCGTGGAGAGCGGCCCGGCCGACCGGGTGGTCACCGCCCCCGAACACCCATACACGGCCGAGCTGTTGGCGGCCGTCCCGTCCCTTCCCACCCCTACTTCCGGGAGCCTGACATGAGCAAGAGCGAGGAGGCCGGCCACCGCCGCGACCCGTACGAGGGCTTCCCCGGGCGGGTGGGGCGGACGTTCGGCGAGTCGGTGCCGTCCTGGCCGCGCCGGGTGCGCCCGCGCGAGGGGGCGCCGAACGTGGTGGTGGTGCTGGTCGACGACCTGGGCTACAGCGACATCGGGCCGTTCGGCTCGGAGGTGCCGACGCCGACCCTGGACGGTCTGGCCGAGCGGGGCGTGAAGCTCGCCAACTACCACACCATGCCGCTGTGTTCACCGGCCCGGGCGGCGCTGCTGACCGGCCTGAACCCGCACCGGGTGGGGTACTCCTTCGTGGCCAACGCCGACCCGGGCTTCCCCGGGTACGGGATGGAGATCGCCGGCGACGTCCCCACCCTGGCGCAGACCCTGCACGACGCCGGGTACGCGACGTACGCGGTCGGCAAGTGGCACCTGACCCGGGACTCCGCCTCCTCGGCGGCCGACGACCGGTCCAACTGGCCGCTGCAGAAGGGCTTCGACCAGTACTACGGGGTGCTGGAGGGCCTGACCAGCCTGTTCCACCCGCACCAACTGGTACGCGACAACTCGCCGTTGGACATCGACGAGTTCCCGGACGGCTACTACTACACCGACGACATCACCGACCAGGCGATCGGCATGGTGAAGTCGCTGCGGGCGCACGACGCCGACAAGCCGTTCTTCCTCTACCTGGCGCACAACGCGGTGCACGGCCCGCTGCAGGCCAAGCCGGAGGACCTGGAGCGGCACCGCGGCCGCTACGACGGCGGCTGGGACGAGCTGCGGGCGCAGCGCTTCGCCCGGCAGCTGGCGGCCGGGCACTTCCCGCCCGGCACCGAGCTGCCGGAACGCAACGGCGAGGCCGGGTACGAGGTCGGGGCGTGGGACGAACTCGACGAGGTGCAGCGGAAGTTGTACGCCCGCTACATGGAGGTGTACGCCGCGATGGTCGACAACGTCGACCGGAACCTGGGGCGGCTGACCGCCGTACTGGAGCAGCTCGGCGAACTCGACAACACCATCGTGGTGTTCACCTCCGACAACGGCGGCACCGGCGAGGGCGGCGCGGAGGGCACCCGCAGCTACTTCAGCCGCTTCGTCCACCACCCGAACCTGCCCGCGGACTGGAACCCGGACGTGCAGCGGGAGATCGACCTGATCGGCGGCCCGCAGTCGCTGGTGCACTACCCGCGCGGCTGGGGCATGGCCTCCAACACGCCGTTCCGGCTGTACAAGGGCCAGACCTACGCGGGCGGCGTGCGGGTGCCGTTCGTGCTGTCCTGGCCGGCCGGACTGCCGCGCGCGGCGGGCGACGGCGGGGTGCGCGACCAGTACCAGTACGTCACCGACCTGCTGCCCACGCTGCTCGAACTCACCGGTGTGCAGCGGCCGTCGGAGCGCGGCGGGGTGCCGGTGCAGGAGCTGGACGGGGTGTCCTTCGCGTCCGTGCTGCGGGAGGCCGGGGCGCCGTCCACCCACCCGGAGCAGTACTGCGAGATGACCGGCAACCGCTCGTACTACCGGGACGGCTGGAAGCTGGTGACCCTGCACCGACCGGGCGCGCCCTACGACGACGGCGAGTGGGCGCTGTACGACCTGCGCACCGACCCGACCGAGATCCACGACCTGTCCGCCGAACACCCGGAGCTGGTCAAGGAGTTGGCGCAGGCCTGGGAGGACGCGGCCTGGCGCAACGGGGTCTTCCCGCTCTCCGACGCCTCCGGGGCGTTCGTGCTGCGCAACCCGGAGGAGGAGGCGCTGCGCCGCCCGGTCACCCTGCTGGCCGGGACGCCGGAGCTGGAGCGCTACCGCTCCTCCCGGCTGGTGGCGTTCCGCTCGTTCACGGCCGAGGTGGCGCTCGACCACCACGGCGCCGACGACCATGGCGTGCTGCTCTCGCACGGCGACCAGGGCGGCGGCTACAGCCTGTACGTGGAGGACGGCCGGCTGCACCTGGCGTACAACCAGTACGGCGAGCTGTTCGAGGCCGACGCGGGCGAACTGCCGCCCGGGGCGCACCTGGTGGCGCTGGAGGCGACCGCGGTGGCCGACCTGAAGTGGACGTTCGAGGTGCGGGTGGACGGGGTGGTGACGGGCGCGCTCGGGCCGGTGCACCAGCTGATCGGGATGGCGCCGTTCCAGGGCATCAGCGTCGGCGTGGACCGCAAGTCGCCGGTGTCCTGGCCGCTGTGGGAGCGCCACCGCTCCTTCCGCTACACCGGGGCGCTGCGTTCGGTCACCTACCTGCCGGGCCCGGCCGCGCCGTACGACCCGGAGACGGTGGTGCGGGCGCTGCGGGAGGCGGCGGCCGCCTTCGAGTGAACCTTCGGGCAGGGGCCCGGGGGCGGCGACCGGAAGGTTGTTGACCCCCGGGTCAAATATGTCGTAGCGTCAGACGCATGGGAAGGCCGAAGCAGTTCGACGAGGAAGCCGCCGTCGCGCAGGCGATGGAGGTGTTCTGGACCAACGGCTACGCCGGGTCCTCCCCCGCCGAACTGGCGGAGGCCGCCGGGATCGGCAAGGGCAGCCTCTACCACGCCTTCGGCTCCAAGCGGGAGCTGTTCGGACGGGCACTGGAGCTGTACGACCGGGCCGGCGCCGCGTTCGCCGAGGAGTTCCTCGCCGCCCCCGGCAGCACGAAGGAGCGCGTCCGCGCCTACCTGCGCCTGCTGGTCGACGTGGACTTCGACGCCCCGGTGCGGCGCGGCTGCCTGGCCGTCAACACCGCACTGGAACTCGGCGGGCGCGACGAGGGCGCCACCGCGGCGGTGCGCCGCGCGGTGGAGCGCAGCGCCGACCTGCTGGCCGCCCGGATCGAGCGCGGCAAGCTGGACGGCGACGTGCCCGCCGCGGTGGACGCCACCGAGCAGGCCCGCTTCCTGATGGTGACCCTCGCCGGCCTCCGGGTCACGGCCCGGATCTTCGACCGGGAGACGGTGCACGCGGCCATCGACACCGCCGTCGCCCACCTCTGACCGCCCCCGCCCCGCCCGGTGGGCCACCCCGCCCGGTGGGGGCGCCGCACGCCCACGTATTTGACCTCTGGTTCAAGAACTACTCGGAATGAGGACTGCCATGGATCTCGGACTCGACGGGCGCACCGCCCTGGTCACCGGCGCCGGGCGCGGCATCGGCCTGGCCGTCGCCCGCGCCCTCGCCGCCGAGGGCGTCGAGGTGGTCGGGGCCACCCGCTCCGCGAGCCCCGAACTGGCCGAGGTCGCGGCGGCCGTCGCCCTGGTCGACCTGGGCACCGCACAGGGCGCGGCCGAGGCCGTCCGGCAGGCCCTGGACGCGGTCGGCGGGATCGACCTGCTGGTCAACAACGTCGGCGCGGGCGAAACCGACCGGATGGTGCTGGGCAGCGTGCTGGACGTCCCCGACGAGCAGTGGCAGGCCCTGCTGGACCTCAACCTGCTCAGCGCGGTGCGCACCACCCGGGCCGCCCTGCCGAGCCTGCTGGAACGGGGCGGGGCCGTCGTCAACGTCTCGTCCATCAACGGCCGCACCCCCCTCGGCTCCCCGGTCGGCTACGCGGAGGCCAAGGCCGCGCTCAACCAGTTCGGCAAGCGCCTCAGCGAGGAGCTGGCCCCGCGCGGCGTCCGCGTCAACACCGTCTCCCCCGGCCCCACCGCCACCGCCATGTGGACCGACCCGACCAGCTACGGCGGCCACTTCGCCGCCTTCCTCGGCGTCTCCCACGAGGACCTGCTGGCCGACCTCCCAGTCCGGATCGGCAGCGCCTCCGGCCGCCTCACCACCCCCGAGGAGGTCGCCGACCTGGTGGTCTTCCTGCTCTCCGACCGCGCCGCCAACATCCACGGCGCCGACCACGTCGTCGACGGCGGCACCCTCAAGGCCGCCTGAACGCACCCGCACCGGCGGGACCGCCCCACTGGGGACGCCGAGCCGCCGCCGGTCAGCGCTCCGGCACCGCGCAGTACCGCGCGCTCTCCGCGACCAGGCCGCGGAGCTGCTCGACGACCTCCCGGTGGCGCTCCGGCGCGCTGTGGTGCTCCTTGCGGGGCGGGCCGCCGATCCACTGCTCCCAGAGACCGCCCGGGGCGAGGAACCGGGCGGCCCGGTCCGCACCGAGCCCGGCGTCGAGGTGCAGGAGCGCGCCGATCGCGGCCGGCTGGTCGTAGAAGAGGTCCGGGCGGCGCAGGTAGCGCTCCAGGTAGGCGACCAGCAGGTCCGCGTCGGCGGGGGTGCCAAGAACAGCAAGCGCAAGCGCGTACGCCGTCCCCGCGTAGCAGGCCTCGCTGGCCAGCAGCAGCTCGCCGAGTCGCTCGCGGAACCCGTCCCGCCCGGCGACCGCGATCAACCAGGCCGCCGTCCTGCGCTCGCGCCACCCGCCCTCCAGCAGGACGGTCAGCTCCGGCGGGGTGATCGCGGCGGCGTCGCGGCCCAACTCCCGCAGGAAAGCCGCGCGTTCGGTCGCCTCCCGGCGCAGCAGGCCGCCGCCCGGCTTGAGGTACCGGCGGCCGGGCGCCACGTAGCGGCGGACCAGGTCCCGCAACTCGGGGTCGTTCTCGTCAGGGCGTCGCATGCCCGCATCCTGGCCGGTGCGCACCGCACCGCCCAGCGCTTTTCCGCCCGGCGCTCCTCCCGGACGGCCTGCTGGGGCGGACGCCCGGGCCGACCTCGGTCAGGCCGTACCGGCGGCGCCGTCCAGCGGCCTGGTCCAGCGGCGCCACTGGTCCTCGCGGCCGTAGCCCGCGGCCTGCCAGGCGGCCCGGCCGAGTTCGTTGTGCTCCAGCACCATGGCGTCGGCCCGGCGGCCGCCGACCGCGGTGAAGCGGGCGTGCGCGGCGTCCAGCAGGGCGGTGCCGATGCCGCGGCGGCGGGCGGCGGGGTGGACGGCGAGGCGGTAGAGGTGGCAGCGCCAGCCGTCCCAGCCCGCGATGACGGTGCCGAGGATCGCGCCCTCGTGCTCGGCCAGGATCAGCGCCTGCGGATCGCGCTCCAGCAGCCGGGCCACGCCCGCCCGGTCGTCGCTGATGCTGGTGCCCTCGGCGGCCTCGGCCCAGAAGGCCAGCACGGCGTCGATGTCCTCGGGGCGCGCGGCCCGCAGTTCGTACTCGTTCATGCGTCCGTTCCTACCAGGCAGGTCAGCGGCCCCGCCAACGCTTTCCCTCCCCAGGACCGCCGGGCCGCCGGGGTCACGTCCGGTCGCCGGGCAGCGCTCTCGCCAGCCACCCCCGATCGGCTCCTGACGGTCCGTCAACCACCCACCCGCCCACCGCCGTCGGCGGACCGGAAACGGGCTTTACCCGGTCTTGACGCGCGCCCGCGACATCCCCCATGGTGTGCTCACTCCCTCGCACCGCTGCCCGTCCACCTCCCCCACCCGGAGCCGGCATGCGTGCACCCCTGCCCCACCACCCCCACCCCTGCCCCCGCCGCCGTCACCGTGAGCGCGTCCCGCTCGGCGCCCTCGTCTCCTTCGCGCTGCTGACCGCCACCGCGGGGTTCGCCCTGCTCGGCACGGGCAGCGCCGCGGCCGCCCAGGAGGCCGTCCGGGACGGCTCGTTCCTGCAGCCGCTGGCCGACAACTGGACCTGCGACGGCGACGTCCGCCGCCTGGAGCACGGCGTCGAGGGCCGCCCCGGCGGGTACGACTTCGCCGGGTGCAGCCAGCAGGTGGCGGTCCGGCCGTACACCAGCTACGACCTGACGGCGGACGTCTCCGGCGCGGACGCCTTCGTCGGCGTCACCGGCAACGAGGTCGAGAGCACCTACCTGTGGGCCGACGGGGCGGAGCGGACCAGGCTGCACACCGTGGTCCGCACCAGCGGGACGACCCGGACGCTCACCGTGTACTTCCACGGCTGGTACGGGCAGGGGCCCTACCAGGTGCAGCGGGTGTCGCTGTACGACAGCAGCACCGGCCTGCCGGCCTGCCCGGACATGACCGGCGCGCCGCCCAGCTCGCCGCGGTCCGGCCCGCCGACCCCGAGCGCCGCCCTCGCCACCGCCACCGGCTCCGCCACCGTCCTGACGACTCCCCCGGTCAGCCCGTCGACGAGCGCCTCCTCGCCCGGCCCGACCTGCCTGGTCCCGCCGTCGGCACCCCCGTCGGCACCCCCGTCGGCCCCGCCCTCGGCGTCCGTCAGCCCGCCCGCACCGCGGCCGACCGAGACCTGACGCGGTGTCAGCCGCTCAGCGTCCACACCGTGGTGGCCTTCTCGGCCGCGTCCTCCAGGTCGGCGGCGACCGGGACGGTGTACTCGGCGAGCGCGGTGAAGCGCTCGCGCGGCAGGTAGGCCCGTCCGGGGTCGCCGACCACCACGGTCGCGCCCCGGGCGGCGGCCCGCTCCAGGAACGGCAGGAAGCGGGCGGCCATCGCGCGTTCGTAGAAGACGTCCCCGGCCAGCACCACCTCGTCCGGGGCGCCGTCGCCGTCCAGCACGTCGGCCAACTCGGCCGCCACCGCGACGCCGTTCAGCTCCGCGTTCACCGCGATCGAGGCGACCGCGTACGCGTCGATCTCCGCGGCCCGCACCGCGGCCGCGCCGCTGAGCGCCGCCGCGACGGCGACCAGGCCGGAGCCCGCCGCCAGGTCCAGCACCCGGCGGCCGCGGACGAGTTCGGGGTGGTCGAGCACGTACCGGGCCACCGCCACCCCGCCCGCCCACGGGAACGCCCAGAACGGCGGCGGCAGTCCCTCCCGTCCGCGGTCCCGCTCGGTGGTCTCCCACAGGGCGATCGCGTCCTGCGCCATCCGCAGCCGCACCTCCGGCACGAACGGCACCGGCCCGGGAGCGGTGTGGGCCCGGACGAACTCGGTGTCGGCGGGCGCGGGCTGACGCACCGCGGTGGTGTTGTTCCCCATGGCACCCAAGCCTAGGGCCAGTGATCGGCCGCCCGGAGCCGGTGACCGGCCCGGCCGCACCGCGGCACCGTCGCCGACGGGTCACCCCGCGGTCACGGGCGACGTACCGTTTCGATACCGAAGCCGTTATGAGCTGCGGAAACGCTCGCCCCGCCGCGGGCCGCGCGAGTACGATCCGGGCAGACGCCCAGGTCGCGGCACCCCACAGTGCCGGTCCGCGGGCGGCGGCTCCGCGCGGGCCCGCACCCGCCCGACCACGGCGGGAGGGGCGACACCGCGCTCCACGGCACCGCGCGCCAGGGCAGTCGCGCGAAGCGGAAGGGCAGCGACTTGACGGACCGGCTCACCGGAGGGGACTCCTCACTGCTGCGGCGCATCAACGCGGCGGTCACCCTGCGGTCGTTGCGCGACGGGCAGGCCGTCACGCTCACCCAGCTCGTCGGCGACACCGGCCTGTCCCGGCCGACCGTCGAGGGCGTGATCGAGGGGCTGCTGGAGTCCGGGCTGGTCGCCGAGGTCGAGCACGTCCAGGAGGCGGGGCGCCAACGCGGCCGCCCGGCCCGCTGGTTCCGCTTCCGCGCCGAAGCCGGGCACGTGCTCGGCATCGAGATCGGCGTCCACGACCTGCGGGTCGTGCTGGCCGACCTGGCGGGCGAGGTCCTGGCCAGCCACGCCAAGACGGTGGACGAGGCGCTGGAGGCCGAGGACCGCCTCACCCTGGTCCGCACCACCGTCGCCGAGGTGCTGCGCAAGGCCGGGGTCTCCCGCGACAGCCTGTGGGAGGTCGCCGTCGGCACCCCCGGCATCGTCGACCGCGACGGCACCGTCCGGCTCGGCACCGCGATGCCCGGCTGGACCGGCCTCGACCTCGGCGCCCGGCTGCGCCGCTCCTTCCGCTGCCCGGTGGTGATCGAGAACGACGCCAACCTGGCCGCCATCGCCGAGCACTGGAAGGGCGCGGCGGTCGGCAAGGGCGACGTGGTGTTCGTGATGGCCGGGCTCAGCCCCGGCGCCGGTTCGCTGATCGGCGGGCGGCTGCACCGCGGCCACGGCGGCGCGGCGGGCGAGATCGGCGCGCTGCACCTGCTCGGCCGACAGGCCACCCCCGAACGGCTGTTGTCCACCACCGGCAAGCCGCTCGACCCGCTGGACGAGGCCGCGGTGGCCCGCGTCCTGCGGCTCGCCCGGGAGGGCGACCAGGTCGCCCAGATCGCCATGGACCGCTTCCTGGGCCGCCTCGTCCACGACGTCACCGCGCTGGTCCTCGCCCTCGACCCGGAGCTGGTCGTGGTCGGCGGCTGGGCGGCCGGGCTGGACGGCGTCCTGGAGCCGCTGCGCGAGCAGCTCTCCCGCTACACGCTGCGCGCCCCCGAGGTCGCGCTCGCCGCGCTCGGCTCCGACGTGGTCGCGATGGGCGCGCTGCGGGTCGCCCTCGACCACGTCGAGGAGCAGCTGTTCGCCGTCGACCCGCCCGCCGCGCGCTGACCGGCCCGTCGCGCGCTGACCGCTGACCGCTACAGGCAGAGCAGCTCGTACTCGCCCCTGAGCCGCCCCCGGGCGTGCGCCCGCATCCGGGCCGCGTACCGGGGGTCGTGCCTGAGCCGGTCGTAGCCGGGGCGGCCGTCGGACGGCAGGACGCCCGCGGTCTCGGCGAGGTAGACGTCGAAGCCCGGGTGCATCAGGACGGCGTACGGCAGGTCGTCGACGTCGAGCGCGAACACCGGGTACTCGCCCAGCTCGTCGCGCTCGCCGTACGGGCCCACCGACAGGACCCGGCGCGAGTCCGAGCCGCCGGGCAGCAGGAAGCACTCCCCGAACAGCGCGGAGAACGGCTCGAAGCAGGAGCCCCACAGCTCGCCGTACTCCTCGACCGCGATCTCGCCGAGGGTGCGCGGCGCGAGGGCGCCGCTCCGGTCGAACCAGCCGTGGCGCTCCAGCATGCCGCTGTCGTACGCCAGCCAGGCGCGCAGGCTGGGCGGCAGCGGGTGGCCGCTCGGGAAGGCCGTCAGGTCGGGGCGCGGGCGGAGCGGGCCCTCGACCCACGGGCCGGCGAACCGGTCGTGGTCGAGCACCAGGCGGGACGGGTCGGCCCGGACGCGGGCGAGGGCCCGCTCGGTGAGCGCCCGGCCGTGGTCCGGCGACTGCGCCGACCCGGCCTGTCCGACCTGCTCCGCCTGTTCGGTCATGGTGCCGCCCCCTGTCCACCGCCCGTCCGTGGGAAGGAGCGTAACCGGGGGCGCGGACAACGGGTCTGACGGGTCGTCAGTCGGGGTCGGCCGATCGCCGCGGGGCGTCAGGAGACGGCGGCGGCCTTGACGTCGGCGGCGACCTTGACGGCCACGCCGGACTCGCCGAAGGTCAGCTTGCAGGTGTCGGCCCGGTAGGTGGAGACCGCGACCGCCGCCAGCCGGCCGGCCGCGGCGTACTGGGTGGTGACCACCAGCACCGGGGTGCCCGGCGGGCGCTCCAGCAGCGCGGCCTCGGCGGTCTCGGCGACGCCCAGCTCCACCGAGCGGGACTCGCCGTCGACGCCGACCCGCTCCAGCTGGCGCAGCACGCCGCGGGCGCGGTCGTTGTCGTCGACCACGACGGCGAGGTGCGGCAGCGCGGCCGAGGGGACGTGCAGCGACTCGACGGCGACCGTCACGCCCTGGACGGTGCGCAGGCGGCGGACGGTGTGCACCTGGTCGCCCTCGGTGAGGCCGAGGGTGCGGGCCAGCGCGGCGGAGGCGGGGCCGGTGGTGCAGTCCACCACCTTCCAGTCCTGGCCGCCGTGGACGGCGCCGGAGCGGGCGGACCCGCGCCCGGCGACCTGGATGCCGACCCGCGGAGCGGCGACCAGGGTGCCGATGCCGCGGCGGCGGACCAGGCGGCCCTCCAGCTCCAGCTGGTCCAGCGCCTGCCGGAGGGTGGCCCGGGCCACGCCGAAGCGCGCCGAGAGCTCGCGCTCGTTGGGCAGCACCTGGCCGGTGGAGAACTCGGTGTCCATGGTGCGCAGCAGCACCGTGCGCAGGTGCCAGTACTTCGGCTCCGCCACTGCCGCGAGCGTTCCTTGCCCCACCGTGTCCTCCACCCTGAGGGACGACAGGCCCACCGCGACTCCCCGTTTCGGCAGGTGGGGGAGGCGGGCTTTATCCGTCCTTCTTTATTAAAGGTCTTTGCAGTAAGTGACAGTAGGGGGTGCCCCGGGAGATGGTCAAGACCAATGGGCGGGGTTCCTTGCGGATCGCCCGCCGACCCGGTATGGCGCCCCGCTTCGCCCGGAATGCCGGGTTTCCGGGGCGAACCGGTACCCTCGCTCCGTGCAAAGCATCACGACGATCAACGTCAACGGGATCCGGGCGGCCGCCAAGAAGGGCTTCCTGGAGTGGATCGACGACACCAAGTCCGAGGTGGTCTGCCTGCAGGAGGTGCGCGCCGAGGCCGGGCAGTTCGCCGACGTGCTGGCCCGCCTCGACGGGTGGCACGCGGTCTGGGCGCCCGCCGCCGCCAAGGGCCGGGCCGGGGTCGCCGTGCTCTCCCGCCGCGCCCCCGACGCCACCCGGATCGGCTTCGGCTCCGCCGAGTTCGACACCTCCGGCCGCTACGCCGAACTCGACCTGCCGGGCCTGACCGTCGCCTCGCTGTACCTCCCCTCCGGCGAGGTCGGCACCGAGCGGCAGGACGAGAAGGAGCGCTTCATGGCCGAGTTCCTCGTCCACCTCGGCGAACTGCGCGCCCGCGCCGCCGCCGAGGGGCGCGAGGTGCTGGTCTGCGGCGACTGGAACATCGCCCACCGCGAGGCCGACCTGCGCAACTGGAAGGCCAACCAGAAGAAGGCCGGCTTCCTCCCCGAGGAGCGCGCCTGGTTCTCCCGCGTCCTGGACGAGCACGGCTACGTCGACGTCCTGCGCAGCCTGCACCCCGACCAGGACGGCCCCTACTCCTGGTGGTCCTACCGCGGCCGCGCCTTCGACAACGACGCGGGCTGGCGCATCGACTACCACCTGGCCACCCCGGGCCTCGCCGCCCGCTGCGCCGGGGCCCGCGTCGAGCGCGCCGCCACCCACGCCGAGCGCTGGTCCGACCACGCGCCGGTCACCGCCGTGTACGACCTGGGCTGACGCACCCACCAGCGTCGGCCCGGTGCCGCCGGGCAGGCGGCAGGTTCCACGCCGCCTGCCCCGGGCGTCGCCTGCCGGTGCTCCGACCGGCGACGTTCGCCGGGTTGGCGGGTGCCGGGCGACGTGGCGACGAGCGGCTTCGGGGGCCTGCTGGTGAGGGGCGCAGGGCGAGCGCCTCGCACGTGCTCGGCCAGGTGTTGTCGTAGCCCCGGTGTAGCGTCCAGGCCGCAGATGATCCGCAGGAGGCCGGAGGCGCGGTATGACGAGTGCGACAGGTACCACAGGAGAGCCGGGAGAGATGGCCGGCGGGGCCCTGGAACGCCTCGGCGATCTGTGCCCCGTGCGGTGAACGCCGAACTCGACGCCCTCAAGAACGCCCTTGACCATCAGCGCAATCACGTCATCGGAGTTCTCGAAGGGCTGTCGGAAGACGATCTGCGGCGGCCGGTCCTGCCCAGTGGCTGGAGCTGTCTGGCGTTGCTGCGCCACCTCACCGTGGACGTCGAACGCTTCTGGTTCCTCGGGGTGATCGCGGGCGATCCGGAGGTGGCCGGACAGCTCACTGCGGGCGCGGAGGCGCACTGGTCCGTACCCGAGGGGATGAGCGCCGAGCAGGTCCTCGCCGATTACCGGGCAGCCGTCACGGCCGCGGACGCCGTGCTCGCGGCCACCGCGCTCGACCAGGAGCCGGCGGCCTGGCCCGTGGAGTTCTGGCCGACCTGGCGACTGCCTGACGTGCGGCGCGTCCTGATCCACGTGCTCACCGAAGTCGCCTGCCACAGCGGACACTTGGACGCGGCACGCGAACTGATCGACGGCACCACGTGGCTCGGCGGTAACCCCTACGCCGAGTGATCCTGTGACCGGAGGAGGTTCGCCGGGTTCCTCGGGCCGCGGAGCTCGTCGTCGCCGATCGGGTAGCGGCCGTGGAAGCACCGGACGCCGTGGGTGCGGCGGTAGGTCACTGGATGCTTCTCGGGCCGGCGCCCCGGTGCGGGAGCACGAAGTGGCACCGGGGCACCGACCGGCCGACGTCGACAGCCGGACGCGACTGATCCCCGGGCCGGGTGGCGCCGGGGACCAGGCGGGGCAGGCGGGGCGGGCGGGGTGTCAGACCCGGTCGGCGGCGATCAGCACGTACTGGAACGAGCCGTCCTTGTAGGACTCGATGAACGCCTCCTCGATGCCGGTGACCAGCGAGGAGGTGGCGCGCAGCTCCCAGTAGGGCAGCGTGTCGGGGGTCAGGTCGATGACGGCCTGCGGGACGAGGCGGTTGTCGGCCATCGCGCGCAGGTACTCGCGGCGGGAGTGGATGTTGCACTCGAAGTGCGCGTTGATCTGCGAGACCCACTTGGAGGGCTGGCCGTAGCGCGGGTTCCAGCAGCCGGTGATGGTGACGTAGCGGCCGCCGACCTTGAGCACCCGGGCGTGCTCGGCGAACAGGTCGTGCAGGTCGACGTACATGCTGGACTCGTTGTTCCACGAGCCGGACATCTGGCCGTTGGCGAACGGGGTGTCGAGCATGTTGCAGACCCGGGAGTGGACGTGGTCGGCGATGCCGAGCTCCTGGGCGCGGCGGTTGCCGAAGTCGGCCTGGGTGCTGGAGAGGGTGACGCCCTCGACCTTGCAGCCGAAGCGCTGGTGGGCCATCACCATCGAGCCGCCGCGGCCGCAGCCCGCGTCCATCAGGGTGTCGTCCGGCGTGATCGGGCCGAGGTGGTCGAGGAGCACCTCGGCCTGGGCGGACTCCAGCCGGTGCAGCTCGGTGATCAGCTTCTTCTCGTACTCGCTGTCCTCGGGGGTGCCGAGGGACTCGGTGTCGATCGCGCCGATGCCGTAGTGGTGGTGGTAGAGCCCGTCGACGTCGCCCAGGCGCAGGTTCACCGGGCGGGCCTCGTTGTTCCAGTAGCGGGCGATGTCGCCCTGGTAGGCGGTCGCGGGTGCGGGGACGAAAGCGGCGGCGGTGTCGGTGCTGGTCATCTGCAAGTGTCCGTTTCTTACCGGTGTTTACCAGAAATCGGGGAGGCTGTAGCGGTACGTGTTGGTCTGGTGCCAGTGGTGGTTGCCGTCGACCCAGGCGGCGACGCCGCGCAGGAAGCGCAGCAGCGGCGGGGCCGGGCAGGCGGCGGCGAGGGCGGCCGACTCGGCCTCGAAGGCGTGCATCAGCTCGTTGTGGACCTCGACGGCCTTCAGGTAGCCGTCCTTGTCGGAGAGCCCCTCGCGCTCGGAGATCACCACCGGCAGGTTGAGGTGCCGCCCGGGACCGGCCAGTTCCTTGGTGTAGGAGTACAGGTCGTTGACGATGGTGGTGGCGTTGCCCGCGAGCGCGATGACCCGCTGGGTGGCGGGCAGCGCGTGCAGGTCGGCCGGCAGCTCGTAGCCGCCCACGGTGTCGGTGATGGTCGGGCACGGGCGGAAGTTGTTGAACTGGCGCATCGCCAGGTACTCCCACACCTCGGGCACGTGGTCGGTCTCGGCCCAGGCCGCCTCGGCCAGGTAGCCCAGGTGCAGCCGCGCCATGTCGTGCCGGAACCGGTCGGCCTGGGACGGGCTGGCCGCCTCGGTGAAGTACTGCATCGCGGAGCGGTAGGCCCGGCGCGGCGCGTCCGCGCCCAGCGACTCGACCCAGCCCGGCGCGTACTCCGCGGTGGTGTGCAGCGGGTCCAGCGCGGTGTGGGCGAGCAGCAGGCGGCTGCCGAGGCCGACCGGGGAGCCGCCGTGGTCCTCGCAGTAGCAGTCGTCCACCGCGTTCTCGGCCACCATCAGACGGGTGGCCAGCATCAGGTGGTCGATCGTCGGGGCGTCCGGGTGGCAGGCCACCATGTAGCGGCCGACCGAGAAGCCGTCGAACTGGCCCTCCCACTCGTCCGGGAAGAGGTCGACCTCGTCGACCGCCCAGTCCTTGATCCGGCGGCTGACCTCCGCCACCCGCACCGGGTCCGGCTCCGGGACCGGGTGGAAGTACAGGCCCGGCACCGGGACGCCCTCCGCCGGGGCACCCGCCTCGGCCGGGGCGGTGCGGGCCTCCGGCACGGGGAGCCGGGAGGGCAGCAGGAGGCCGTCCGTCCCGAGTCCGCTGGGGCCGCGCAGGATCCGCTCCAGCCCGGCCGCGCCGGGAACGGCCGCCGCGGGGGCGGCTACGGGGGCGGCTCCGGCTACGGGGACGGCTGCGGGGGTGGCGGGCGCATCGACGGCGGGCGCGGGGGGCGCGGCCGTGGCGGGCGCGGCCGCCGCGACCTCCCGGGCGGCGGCCTGCAGCACCGCGGTCAGGGCGGACAGGAACGGCGGTTCGTCGGACGGGCCGGTCGACGGGGAGAGCGCGGACGGAGAGGAGAGCCCTGGCTCGGGCATCCGTGGCTCCTAACTGGGGAGGGGAGGGCGGGTCCGCCCGGGCGTGCGGACGGCGGCGAACGGCCTGCGGCCGCCCGCCACGAGGGGGCATCTCGACGAACTCTCCTCGGGAGGAGGAGAGGTGACGCATGGTCAGAACGGGTGGCCGAGCCGGTCGGATCTTGAGGAACGCTAATGCCCCGCACGGACGCTGCGCCCGCACGGCAGGGGGTATTTACCTCGATACGGTGATCTTGCGGAGCGCGATGTTTACCCGCCGCACCGACTGCATTTGAGCCACCCGCCCCAGGGCGTTCCCGAACCACCGCGCCCCCGCCGCCCGTCCCCGCCGGTAGAACCGTTTCCGGCCACCCGAGGCCGCCCGCCACCACCCGGCGCCACCCTGCGCGGCCCGCCGACACCCGCCGCCGCCCGCCGACACCCGCCGCCGTCCGCCGACACCCGCCGTCCGCCGACACGCACGAACGCCCCCGCCCCCGCGGGGAGGCGGGGACGGGGGCGTTCAGCTGCCGGGAGCGGCTCAGGCGGTGCTGCAGGCCCGGCCGTTGAGGGTGAAGGCGGGCAGTGCGGCAGGGGTCCCGGTGGCCTGGAAGCCGAAGGAGGCGGTGCCGCCCGGGGCCAGGGTGCCGTTCCAGCCCGCGTCGGTGGCGGTGACGGCCGCGCCGCTCTGGACCACCTTGGCGTTCCAGGCGTTGGTGACCGCTTCGTTGCCCCGGTACGTCCAGGCGAGGGTCCAGCCGGAGACGGTGCTGCTCCCGGTGTTGCGGACCGTCACGTCGGCGGTGAACCCGCTGCCCCAGCTGCTGCCCACCGTGTAGGTCACCGCGCACCCCGCGACCGGCTGGCTCGGGCTGCCGCTCGGGCTGCTGCTCGGGCTGCTGCTCGCACTCGGCGACGGCGACGGGGACGGCGAGGCGGAGGCCGAGGGGGACGGCGACGGCGAGGCGGAGGCCGACGGGGACGGCGAGGGGCCGGTGCCGCCCGGTTCGGCGCCCCACTGCGGCACTCCCCCGTCCAGCAGCCGGATGTTGGCCGCGTCCACCGGCGTCGAGCCCGGGACCAGCGAGATCCCCTGGTACGACCAGTCGTTGGTCGGGTCCCAGGCGCCCGCGGAGGCGATCCGGAACTGGACCTCCTTGCGGTAGGCGGACTGCCCGGCCGGGGCGATCACGGTGTTGGAGCAGTCGACCGTGACGTAGTAGGTGGACCCGGAGTACAGCGTCGGGCCGCTGACCGTGCCGCACTGGTTGTAGTTGGTGGTGAGGGTGATCTGGCTCGGGCTCACCCCCGGCTCCAGGGTGAAGTAGTAGCGCAGCGAGGCGTTCTTGAGCGCGCGGGCCGGCCAGGCCGACTTGTTGATCAGGTACGCCTTGATCTCGGTGAAGTTGGTGCCGGAGGCGTTCACCGAGGCCTGGACGGACATCTCCGGCCCGTCCGGGGTCTCCCTGGGCGGGAAGTTCGCGAGCGGGGCGCCGCCGTACTCGCCGTAGAGCCGGGCCAGGGCGCCGGTGAAGGCGGCGTTGTAGTCGGTGGCGACCTCGTTGTTGACGTAGTTGGAGCGGTCGTCGGTGTAGGAGTCGTCGGCCGAGCTGGGGCCGCCGACCAGGGCGCCGATCAGGGTGTGCCGGCTGTCGACGGGGTTGGTGAGCTGGTCGGTCCAGGAGCCGTGGGCAGTGCGGTGGTGCGGGTTCTTCGGGGAGTTGGCGCCGAAGCCGATCAGGTAGCTGGACTTGCGGGGGTTGTCGCCGAGCGCGTAGTCGATCTGGCGGACCGCGAAGTCGTGGTAGCGGGCCTTGCGGACGGGGTCGCCGGTGAGCGTGTCGGAGTAGACCAGGGCGACGAAGGAGGTGTTCGCGGCGTAGCGCAGCGATCCCCAGGAGTCGAGCACGGCCTCGCCGCCCGGGGAGTACTTGACCTGGCTACCGTTGACGCCGACGGTCCACCAGTCGAGCCAGCGGTTGGCGTCGTCGACGTACTGCTGCTTGCCGGTGAGCTGGGCCAGCAGCACGTAGTCGCCGTAGGACTTGTCGTCCCAGGCGATCGTCCACTTGTAGGACTTGGTCGTGGACTGCGGCTCGGTGGAGAGGTTGGCGTAGTAGCTCTCGGCCTTGGCCAGGTAGCTGCTGTCGCCGGTGGCCTTGTAGAGCCAGATCGCGCCCCAGACCAGCTCGTCGTTGTAGCCGCTCCAGGAGTTGTAGTAGCCCTGGGCGTCCTTGATGCAGTCGCTGTACTTGCCGCGGTAGGTGTCGGCGAAGGAGTACAGCTGCTTGGCGTGGGTGAGCAGCGTCGCGGAGTACGTCGGGTCGCTGTCGGCGAAGACCATCGAGGAGGAGGCCAGCGCCGCGGCCGTCTCGCCCGCCAGGTCCGAGCCCGGGCAGGAGGCGTCGATCTTGTACGCGGGCCGGGCCATCGGCAGCACCTCGGCCGGGCCCCACCAGGCGTGGTCGGCCGAGCCGCTGCCGACCTGGCCGTAGAGCACGTTGGGGGCGGGGTGCGCCTTGATCAGGTAGTCGTCGACGAAGCGCAGGTTGTTCTTCAGGTACGGCATCTGCCCGGAGGCGGTGTAGCCCGCCTTCTCGGCGATGCCGCCCCAGGCCAGCATGGTGGTCGAAGCGGCCATCGGCAGGCCGAACTTGACGTGGTCGCCCGCGTCGTACCAGCCGCCGGTCAGGTCGAGCCCGACGTCCTTCCCGTCGTCCAGCGCGGAGTCCCCGCGCCAGCTCACCCGGTTGGTGGCGGGCAGCTTGCCGGACTGCTGGGCCTCGTAGAACAGCAGCGACTTCTGCAGCGCCTCGCCGTAGTTGTACGGGGGCGCGGCGGTGGCGTCGGCGGCCGCGCTGTGCAGCGGCAGCAGGGCACCGGCGGCCACGGCACCGGCCGCGAGCAGGCCGAGAAGGGTGCGGCGGGCGGAACGCGGCGGGCCGGGCGGGGGTGCAGCGGGACGGGACATGGCGTCCTTCCGGGGCGGCGGTGGGGGCGGCTGTGGGGGTGGGGGGTGCCGATCGGACGGCCCGTGACCTGCTCGAACACCGTGGGAGCGCTCCCAATCCTGGTCGGTCGGGAGCGGTGTCGGCAGGCCGTGGGCGGCGTCCATGGTGTCCGCGGCGCCACAGCCGTGTCAACGCGCAACGTGGAAGTTACACACCGGAATTGAGAGCGTGTTCTGTGAGCTTTCGACAGCGTTCGTCAGGGTCCGGCCGTAACTTGACCTCGGCGGGTCACACAGTCGGGGCGATCCGGTTGGACGACCGGGTTCGTGCGGGGTGTCGGTGATCTGCCCTACCGTCCAGCCATGGCCTTTCCCTTGCCTGACGGTCTGCCGCCTGGACACCTCGAGTCCTGGGGGACAGTCGACGTATGGCTGTCCAACGAGCTACCACAAGACATCGAACATCTATGGCGTCTGCTGCTGGACCAGTCGCATGCCACCGGGTTGTTTCCGCTTCTGTGCTGGCCCGACAGTCAGGGCCAGCCGCATGATCTGGCCGGAGTGGACGCGATCCGGCTGGAGTCGAAGCTAGCGGCAGACTTTCTTGAGTACCGTCGGCAGCGGTTGCCGTTCTGGTCACAGCCGATGCCGATGGAGATGCCGGAGGACGTCGAGCCGTGGCCGCACGATCCAGGGCCGCCCTTCGTCAGCTGGCCCGGTTTGGCACCGTCGTCACCTGTCACCGCTGACAGCTCCATCCCAACCCAGACTGCGGCACGCACGGTCGCCGGTCTAGTCGATACGCATTGGTACGGGCTGAATGAGTGTCGACTGGCGCTCGTCCCGGCCCAGCGCGGCGCGGACATCCCGGCTGTCCTCGGTTGGAAGGCGGATGCGCCAATTGAGCTGTTGTGTGCACTGCTACGCAGCTGGGAAGAGCGTTTCGGGGCGCAGGTGGTGGCGATGTTCGGCAGCGAGCTTCATGTCGCGGTGGCCTGGCCTCCTCGGAGCGCCGACCAGGCGGAGCTGCTGGCGCTGGAGCACGTGCTGTCGACCGCCGACAACATCGTCGACGACCCGCCGACCCCGTTCCCCGATTACGCTGGCCGCCTCGTCAACCGGACCCACTGGTGGTTTGGGTGGGACTGACCGGGACTCCATCACTGGTGCGGCATTGCGAACAGGCCTGGCTCGGGCTCGATCAGGACGCCACGCCTGACCAGGCATTTCAGCTTGGCACGGGTGCCTTCGGTGTGGCGGGGCTCGGTGCCGAGGCCGAGCGCCCGGCAGACGTCCTTGGCGTGCAGGCCGTTGTCGGTGTTCTCGAACAGGGCGAGGATCTGGCGGTAGGTTAACTGATCGTTTCAGAATGACTTTCGAAGGCGTCGGAGGCAAATGATGCTGCAGGCGAGGTCAAGTAGTCCTTGGTGGAGATCGGCGCGGCGCTCGTAGCGGGTGCGGAGGCGCTTGAACTGGTGGAGCCAGGCAAAGGTACGTTCTACGATCCAGCGGACCTTGCCGAGTCCGGAGCCGTGGGCGGCGCCGCGTCGGGCGATCATCGGTTTGATGCCGCGCTTCCGCAGCAGGCGGCGGTACTTGTCGAAGTCGTAGCCCCGGTCGGCGAACAGCCGCCGGGGTCTGCGGCGTGGTCGTCCTCGTAGTCCTCGGATCGGCGGGATCGCGTCCAGCAGGGGCAGCAGTTGGGTGACGTCGTGGCGATTGCCACCGGTGAGCGTCACGGCGAGCGGGGTGCCGCAACGGTCCACGATCACATGGTGCTTGGAGCCGGGCCGGGCGCGGTCGACGGGCCGACAAGGTCCCCCCTTTGAGGGCCCGGACGTGCGAGCCGTCCACGGCGCAGTCGTCCAGGTCCAGCAGGTCCGCGCGGCGCAGTTCGGTCAGCAGCGCGGCGTGCAGGCGGGGACAGACGCCGGTCTCGGTCCAGTCCCGCAGCCGATGCCAGGCCGTGACCCCGGAGCAGCCCACGCTCTGCGCAGGGACATCGCGCCACGCGACACCGGTCCGCAACACGTAGATGATGCCGGCCAGGGCCGCCCGGTCCGGGACTCGTAGTCGCCCGGGGTACCGGTGGCGTCGTTCGGGAGCGGGCGGCAGCAGTGGAGCCACCCGCTCCCACAGATCGTCCGGGACAAGATCAACACGCACGCCGGACACCCTGCCGACCAAGACCGCCGTGTGCAAGAGCGCGGCTCAACTCATTCCGGAGCGATCGGTACAGGCACGATCACTCTTCGTACCACTGCTCTGCCCCGAGCCGGGCCTCGCTGATGACGCTGTCACCGACACGGGCGGTGCGCACCGTCACGCCGAGGCCGTGGATCTCGAGGTCCCCGCTGCATTGCAACCGCAGGCCGAGGTCGTTGTCCTTGAGGTACCCGAGGATGTCGGCCTCGACGGCGGTGAGCGGCCGGCCGATGAGCGGGATGCCGTCGAGGAGGACCTGGGGGCCGGAGCGCCCGAGGGCGGTGACCGCGCCGAGGAACGGCCCGCGGTCCTGCTCCCACCACGGGTAGTGCGCGCGCACGCCGGCGGCCTCGAACCGCTCCTCGATCAGCCGCTCCTCCGCGGGGTCGCCCTGGTCCTCCCAGAGGGACCCTGCCGGGTAGGGGTGGTAGGTGTGGCGCGATGATGGCGTCTCCCCGCCCAGGGCAGCCGACACCTGCTCCGGTGTCATCCCGAACCGCAGCGGCCCCACCCCCACCAGCGGCACGCACTCCCACCGCGGCCGCTCCCGCTCGGGCCGCACCGGCCACGGCCCCGGCTCCGGGGTGCGGCGCCGGGAGTTGCTGCGCCAACTGGCCACATTTCGCTCACCGTGCGGGTCCTCGGCCAGGCCGGGCCCGGTCACCAGCAGGTCGGTGACCATGCCGTCCCCCCGCTGCAGGAAACCCTCGGCGTCCAGCAGCCACTGCTGAACCGCACCCACCGAGACACCCCGCGCCGGCACGTCCCGCTCCCCTTCGACGTTCGGCACCGCCTCCACCCCATGCCGTAGCGCCAGGCGGCCGATGTCCGCACGCACCTCCGAAGGCGCCCGGCCGACCAGCACCACACCCTCCCACCGCACCAGCGGCCCGTAAATCGCGTTGACCCCCACCGCCACCAATTGCTCCCGCGATCCGAAGATCGCACTCACTCCGTGCTGGTGGTACCGGCTCCACTTCCGCTGACTGCCACTGAGGACGCCGTGCGGAGCATCCTCGCCCATCGCCGCGTTCACCTGCTCAGGAGACATCCCGAACCGCAGCGGCCCCACCCCCACCAGCGGCTCCAGTACCCAGCTCGCCCTATCTCCGACTCCAACACCCATCCCAACCCCCATACTGCGTCCGGTCACCGGCCCAATCGGCCTGCAAAGAGCACCAACCTAGCGATGACCTGCGACACCAGACGCAGCAGCGGATCGGCGACCTCGCCCGCAGCATCATCTGCCCCAGGCACCTTCGAAAGTCATTCTGAAACGATCAGTAACTGATCGTTTCAGAATGAATTGAACCGTGGGCCTTACGCTATATGATCTTGGTCGGCAGGGTGTCACTGTGCGTGCTGATCTTGTTCCGAACGACCTGTGGGAGCGCCTCGCTCCGCTGCTTCCGCCCACTCCCGAGCGGCGGCACCGTTATCCCGGGCGTCTGCGTGTTCCCGACCGTGCGGCACTCGCGGGCATCATGTACGTGCTGCGGACCGGTGTCGCATGGCGCGATGTCCCTGCTGAGACTGTGGGTTGCTCCGGCGTGACGGCCTGGCGGCGGCTCCGGGACTGGACCGAGGCCGGCCTCTGGCCCAGCCTTCACGCCGCACTGCTGGGCGAGCTGCGTCGTGCCGACCTACTCGACCTGGACGACTGTGCCGTCGACGGCTCGCACGTTCGGGCGCTCAAAGGGGGGACCATGTCGGCCCGTCGCCGGTCGACCGTGCTCGTCCCGGCTCGAAGCACCGTCTGATCGTCGACCGCAACGGAACCCCGCTTGCGGTGACGCTCACCGGCGGGAACCGACACGACGTCACCCAACTCCTCCCGCTCCTGGACGCGGTCCCGCCGATACGGGGCCTGCGAGGACGACCGCGCCGCCGACCCCGGCGCCTGTACGCCGACCGGGGCTACGACTTCGACAAGTACCGCCGCCTACTGTGGAAACGCGGCATCAAGCCGGTGATCGCCCGACGCGGCGTCGCCCACGGCTCCGGGCTGGGCAAGGTCCGTTGGGTGGTCGAACGCGCCTTCGCCTGGCTGCACCAGTTCAAACGACTCCGTATCCGGTACGAGCGGCGCGCCGACATACACCAGGGCCTACTTCAACTCGCGTGCTCGATCATCTGCCTGCGGCTTCTTCGAAGAGCTGTCCCCGCCCAGCAGTAGACGCCAGGTGTCGCCGTTGGTGCCACGGCGCCTACAGCAGCAGCGAATTGAACGACTTGCCAGGCTGATCCATCCCGTGCCCCCAGCGTCGACCTGCAGCATTGAGAATCCCGAGAAGGGTCTCGCGATCCTCGACACACTCCTGCAGCACGAGTGCTGACCGCTCGATGACGATCAGGTAGTGGTCAGCGGGCACCCACTTCATGTCGCGAAGGCAGTCCGAGAGGGCATTCCAGTTCCAGCCGAAGTAGACCGGAAACCTGAGGCGGACACTCATCTGTTCGAAGAGCCCTTGCTCGTTGCCCATCTCGGCACCGTCCAGCCAGGCCACGTAGCTGGTCCCTGAAGGCGGCAAGAGGAACGAGGAGCGCCGGGCGTCCTCCTCCAGGTGGTGCACCCAGGGGGCCTCGCCAGTCCAGTAGTGGTGCATGTCCCGTCCGGTTCAGGGTGTCCAGCCTGCACTCGACACGATAGCTGTGCCGCGCTCAACCGCTTCGTCGGGGAAGCATCCCGAGCCGGGCGCACCGCGGTGGCCGACCGCGTTGCTTCCTGGCGGTCCCGCAGCCAGGGGCTCACTCGTCATTCTGAAATGATCAGTTAGACGTAATCGGACGAACCACCCGCACTCTCGCAGAACACCCTCTGACACCCCGACAGCAGTCCCCCGCGGCTCGGCGGCTCGATCCGGACGTGCCTGGGCGTCCGGAACGCGGCGCGGAAGTCCTCCAGCCCCGCCGGGGAGATCGACGCCCCCCGGCCCTTCGCCCCGGCCGCCCGGCCCGGGGCCGGCCCGCGCCCGGTGGGTCGGCGGGGTGTCACGGCCCCGCCGACCCGTCCTACGGGCGAGGCTCCACCGTACGGCGCGGCAGGGCGGCGGGAGCAGGGGCCGAACGTCCCTGACTGCGGGCGGTTCGGCCCCGGCGGGGGTCAGAGCAGCGGGCGGACGTGTTCGGCGAAGGTGTACGCCTCCTCGAGGTGGGGGTAGCCGGAGAGGACGAACTCGTCGACGCCCGCGGCGCGGTACTCGGCGAGGCGGTCGGCGACCTCGCGGTGGCTGCCGACCAGGGCGGTGCCCGCGCCGCCGCGGACCAGGCCGATGCCGGCCCACAGGTGGGGGGTGACCCAGAGGCGGTCGCGGCGGCCGCCGTGCAGGTCGAGCATCCGGCGCTGGCCGACGGACTCCAGGGCGCGCAGCCGCTGCTGCCCGGCGGCGATCGCGGCGTCGTCGAGCCCGGCCAGCAGCGCTTCGGCGTCCTCGCGGGCGCGGGCGGCGGTGGCCCGGCTCAGGACGTGCACCCGCAGGCCGAAGCGCGGGGAGCGGCCGTGCGCGGCGGCGAGCTCGCGCACCCGGGCGATCTTCCCGGCGACCTGGGCGACGGGTTCGCCCCAGGTGAGGTAGGTGTCGGCGTGCCGGGCGGCGACGGCGAGCGCCGGGTCGGAGGAGCCGCCGAAGTAGACCCGGGGCGCGGGCTCGGGCGGCTGCCGCAACTGCCCGCCCTCGATCCGGTAGTGCGGGCCCGCGTGGTCGTACGGGGCTCCGCGCCAGGCGGTGCGGACGACGTCGAGGAACTCCTCGGCCCGGGCGTAGCGGGCGTCGTGGTCGAGCCGGTCGCCGTAGCCGCGCTGTTCGGCGTCGCTGCCGCCGGCCACCACGTTGAGCAGCAGCCGCCCGCCGGAGAGGCGCTGGAAGGTGGCGGCGGTCTGGGCGGCGAGCGCGGGTTCGACCAGGCCGGGGCGGAAGGCGACCAGGAACTTGAGCCGCCGGGTGGCGGCGATCAGGGCGGCGGTGGTGATCCAGGCGTCCTCGCAGTGCGCGCCGGTCGGGGTGAGGACCGCCTCGTAGCCCAACTGGTCTGCCGCCTGGGCGAGTTGGGTCAGGTAGCCGAGGCTGGCGGGGCGGTCCGCGGGGGCGGTGGAGGACCCGCCGGTGCCGACGCCGATGCCGGTGCCGTGGGCGGCGCCGCCCAGGTCGCGGGCGTCGCCGCCGGTCGGCAGGAACCAGTGGAACGCGGCGCTCATCGCTCCCGTCCCCCGTCCGTCGCGGGCCCGGCCGTCGCGGGCCCGGCCGTCGTGGGCCCGACCGGGGTGCGGACCAGCAGGAACGCGGTGTGGCGGCGCAGCGTGAAGCCGAGCGACTCGTACAGCCGGATCGCCCGGGTGTTGTCGGCGGCGGTGTGCAGGAACGGGGTGTCGCCGCGCTGTTCGATGCCGTGGGCGACGGCGCGGACCAGGCGGGTGGCGTGGCCGCGGCCGCGGTGGTCGGGGTCGGTGCAGACGGCGCTGATCTCGGTCCATCCGGGCAGGCGGAGGCGTTCGCCCGCCATCGCGACCAGGCGGCCGTCGTGGCGCAGGCCGAGGTAGCGGCCGAGGGCGACGGTGCGGGGCAGGAAGGGCCCTGGCCGGGTGCGGGTGACCAGGTCGAGGATCTCGGGGACGTCGGCGGGCCCCAACTCGACCGCCTCGGGCGCGGGTTCGGTGCGCAGGGCGGTGGCGACCAGCTGGGTGCCCCGACCGGACTGCAGGACCTCCCAGCCCGCGGGCGCGGTGTCGGTGGCGGTGACGGGGGTGGTGCTGCCGGGCGGCCCGGCCAGGGCGGCGAGGTCCTGCCAGGCCCGCGGGTCGGCGGGGTCGGCGAGCGCGGTGAACGGGGAGACGTCGACGGGGTAGCGGGCGGCCCGGCCGACGCGTTCGGCGAGGTGGGCGTGCGGGCCGGTGAGGGCGGCCCAGGCCGGGTTGTCGAGGAGGTCGACGTCGGAGGCGGGCAGGGCGGTGCGCTGGCTCATGGCGGTGCGGCTCCTGTGCGACGGGTGAACGTCGGTGCGGCGGGTGAACGTCGGTGCTGCTGCGGGTTCAACCGGCCGGACAGAGCGCGCTGCTGACGCGCTGGAGGTCGACGGGCCGGTCGAGGTACACCGCGCGTTCCGCTGCCCGCACCGCCGTCCACCTCCCGGATCGTCCCGTCGCGGTCAAGCTAGGCCGCTCCCGAACGGGATGTCAACGGCCGTCCGCGGGGCCCGGGTCGGCGGTTCGTTACCGCTGTATGAACAGCGTTGTGCCGGGCCCGGGTGCGGGGTTACGGTGCGAGGACGGCGGCACCGGGCGGTGCCGCGAGACGCGGACGGGGAGGTGGCGGCGGTGCGGTCCCAGGAGCGCGAGGTGTACCTCGACCGGCCGGTCGACCTGCTGCGGGTGAGCGCCGCGCTCTGTCCGGCCCGCGCCGTCCGCCCGGCCTGTCCGGCCCGCTGAGCCGGGTCGGCACCAGCCCCCTCCCCCTTCCTCCGTCGGCGCGCCCCGGCCGCGCCCCCGTGCACGCCCCGGCGCGTCCGCACACCCTCCCGCGCACTTCTGCGCACATCCGCGCACTCCCGTGAACAGGAACCGGTCCGCCATGCCCGCATCCCCAGCAGCATCCCCGTCCTCCTCCCCCGCCGCCTCCCCCGCGACCTCCCCCCTGCACCTGGCCGTCGCGCTGGACGGCGCCGGTTGGCACCCCGCCGCGTGGCGGGAGCCGGACGCCCGGCCGAAGGAGCTGTTCACCGCCCGGTACTGGGCGGACCTGGCGGCGGAGGCGGAGCACGGCCTGCTCGACCTGCTGACCATCGAGGACGGGCTGAGCCTGCAGTCGGAGCACCCGTTCGAGCCGGACGCCCGGACCGACCGGGTCCGGGGGCGGCTGGACGCGGTGCTGGTGGCGGCCCGGATCGCGCCGCTGACCCGGCACATCGGGCTGGTGCCGACGGCGGTCGTGACGCACACCGAGCCGTTCCACCTGTCGAAGGCGGTGGCCACGCTGGACTTCGTCAGCCAGGGCCGGGCCGGGCTGCGGGTGAAGGTGTCGGCCCGGGTCGACGAGGTCGCGCACTTCGGCCGCCGCGCGCCGCTCCCGCTGCGGCTGGAGGAGCTGGACTCCCCCGCCGGGCTGGCCGCGCTGGCCGAGTCGTTCGGCGAGGCCGAGGACTACGTGGAGGTGCTGCGCCGCCTGTGGGACAGCTGGGAGGACGACGCGGAGATCCGGGACGCGGCGACCGGCCGGTTCATCGACCGGAACAAGCTGCACTACATCGACTTCGTGGGCTCCCGGTTCTCGGTGCGCGGCCCGTCCATCACGCCCCGCCCGCCGCAGGGGCAGCCGCTGGTCGCGGCGCTCGCCCACCGCGGCGAGCCGTTCCGGCTGGCCGGTCGCTCCACCGACCTGGCGTTCGTGACGCCGCACGACGCGGACGGGGCCCGGGCGGTCGTGGCCGAGATCCGGGCCGCCCAGCGGGCCGCCGGGCGGGAGGCGGAGACGGTGCACGTCTTCGCCGACCTGGTGGTGTTCCTGGAGGAGCGGCCCGGATCGGCGGCCGAGCAGTTGGCCCGGCTGAACGAGACGGCGGGCGCCGAGTACACCAGCGACGCCCGGGTGTTCACCGGCACCTCCGCCGAACTGGCCGACCTGCTGGCCGAGTTGGCGCAGGCGGGACTGTCGGGCTTCCGGCTGCGGCCGGGCCGGCTGCCGTACGACCTGGAGCGGATCACCCGCGGCCTGGTGCCGGAGCTGCAGCGCCGCGGCCTGTTCCGCGCCGCCTACGAGGCATCCACCCTGCGCGGGCTGCTGGGCCTGCCGCGCCCCGCCAACCGCTACGCCGCGCCCGCCGCCGACGCCGCGCCCGCCCCCGCCGCCGCCGTTGGCGCCTGAACTCCGAAGGAAAGCACGCGAGATGAGCAACGAGAGCAGCAGTAGCAGTAGCAGCAGTAGGAGCAGCAGCGGCAAGCCGCTCAAGCGGATCCACCTGGCCGCGCACTTCCCGGGCGTCAACAACACCACGGTGTGGAGCGACCCGCAGGCGGGCAGCCAGATCGAGTTCAGCTCCTTCGCGCACCTGGCGCGGACCGCCGAACGCGCCAAGTTCGACTTCCTGTTCCTGGCCGAGGGCCTGCGGCTGCGCGAGCAGAACGGGCTGATCTACGACCTGGACGTGGTGGGCCGACCGGACACCTTCACCGTGCTGGCGGCGCTGGCGGCGGTCACCGACCGGCTCGGCCTGGCCGGGACGATCAACTCGACGTTCAACGAACCGTACGAGGTGGCACGGCAGTTCGCCTCGCTGGACCACCTCTCGGCGGGCCGCTCGGCGTGGAACGTGGTGACCTCCTGGGACGCGTTCACCGGCGAGAACTTCCGGCGCGGCGGCTTCCTGCGCGAGGAGGACCGGTACGCGCGGGCGCAGCAGTTCCTGGAGGCGTCCTGGCGGCTGTTCGACTCCTGGCGGGGCGACGAGGTGCTGGCCGACCGGGCCTCCGGGGCGTTCCTGTCCGATCCGCGGGCGGGTGAATTCGCCTACCGCAGCAGCGAGTTCGACATCGCGGGCCGGTTCGACGTGCCGCGCTCCCCGCAGGGGCGGCCGGTGATCTTCCAGGCGGGCGACAGCGAGCAGGGTCGCGAGTTCGCCGCCGCCTCGGCCGACGCGATCTTCTCCCGGCACGGCACGCTGGAGGCCGGGAAGGCGTTCTACGCGGACGTGAAGAGCCGGCTGGCCCGGTACGGCCGCTCGCCCGACTCGCTGAAGATCCTGCCCGCGGTGACCTTCGTGCTGGGCGACACCGACGCGGAGGCGCACGAGAAGGCCGAGCTGGTGCGCCGCCAGCAGGTCAGCGGGCAGACCGCGATCCGGCTGCTGGAGCAGGTCTGGAACCGGGACCTCTCCGACCTGGACCCGGAGGGGCCGCTGCCGGAGGCGGACCCGCTGGTCGGCGAGCACACCGTGGCGCAGGGCCGGGCCTCGGTCCGGATGAACCGGGACCCGCTGGCGGTGGCCCGCGAGTGGCGGGCGCTGGCCGAGGCGAAGAACCTCTCGGTCCGGGACCTGGTGATCGAGGTGACCGGCCGGCAGTCCTTCATCGGCACCCCGGCCCGGGTCGCCGAGGAGCTGAACCGCTTCGTCCAGGAGGACGCCAGCGACGGCTTCATCCTCGCCCCGCACCTGACCCCGGGCGGCCTGGACGAGTTCGCCGACACCGTCGTGCCGCTGCTCCAGGAGCGCGGCGTGTTCCGCACCGAGTACGAGGGCAGCACCCTGCGCGAGCACCTCGACCTGCCGTCCCCCACCGACACCCGCACGAAGGAAACGACATGACGACCACGCACGAGCCCGTCGACACCGCCGCGTTCACCCGCGAGTGGGAGGAGTGGCACGCCGCCAGCCAGCGCGCCCTGGCCGACCCGCACGGCTTCCTCGCCGTCACCTCCCTGCACTGGCTGGACGCCGAACCGGCCCGTTTCCCGGACGCGCCGGGCGCCTGGTGGACCGGCCCGGACGGGGTGTGGGTCGAGCTGGACGAGGGCGAGGAACTGCTGCTGGACGGCGAGCCGGTGCGCGGGCGGCACGGCTTCGGCGTGCTGCCGGAGCGGGCCAGCCTGTACGCGACGGCGGGCGAGGCGGTGATCGAGGTCGCCAAGCGCGGCGGCCACGACATCGTCCGGCCCCGGCACCCCGACAACCCGCTGCTGCGCGACTTCACCCGCACCCCCGCGTACGCCCCGGACCCGCAGTGGGCGCTGACCGGCCGCTACCTGCCGTTCGAGCAGCCGCGCCCGGTGACCGTCGGCGCGGCCGTCGAGGGCCTGCAGCACGTGTACGACGCGCCGGGCGAGATCGAGTTCACGCTGCCCGGCGGGGGCGGCACGCACCGGCTGACCGCGTTCAACGGCCACCTGCCGGGCAGTCTGCAGGTGCTGTTCACCGACGCCACCTCGGGCGTCACCACGTACGCCGCGAACCGGGCGCTGAGCGTCCCGGCGCCGGACGAGGAGGGCCGGGTCACGGTCGACTTCAACCGGGCCACCAACCTGCCCTGCGCCTACACCGACCTGGCGACCTGCCCGCTGCCGCCCGCCGAGAACCGGCTCCCGGCGGCGGTCGAGGCCGGGGAGCGGATCCCGCTGGAGCGCGGCGGGCAGCCGTAGGCGCGGCACCGCGCTGTGCGACGTCGGCCGCGGGCCCGGCGTTCCCGGCCCCGGGGCTCCCCCGGGGCCGGTCCGGTCTCAGCCGTCGACGAACTGGTGGTCCGACAGGATCAGCCCGTCCGCGTCGAGGGTGAGGAAGTCGAAGCCCAGCGAGACCCGTTCACCGCTCGCCGCGTGCACCATCTCCCAGCGCAGCCGGACGGTGCCGTGGTGCCCGTCCGCACCGGGCAGGGCGCGGAACTCGTGCCCGCTGTCGCGCACCCACTTCCGGTGGGACGCGGCGACCCGGTCGGCCATCGCCGCACGGCCGTCGGCTTCCAGGGTCGGGCTGCGGTGCGCGATGCCGGGTGCGAACAGCGCGTCGATCTCGGCACGGCGGCGGGCCGGGTCGGGCTCGTTCCACAGTTCCACGTAGCGGCGGGCCAGTTCGTCGTGGTCGGGCACGGTCGTTCCCCTCTCGGGCGGGTCGTTCGGAGCGGTCGTCACTGCCCGGCCGCCTTCCGGCCGGGCAGGGCCTGGACCACCAGGGCGAACAGCGCGGTGGCGGCCAGCACGTACAGCAGGCAGGCGCGGAACGCGGCCGGGACGGCGTCGGGGCCGGGGGTGTCGGCGAGGACGCGGTAGAAGACCAGGCCGATCAGGGCGACGCCGAGCGCGTTGCCGACCTGCAGTCCGGTGGTGAGCATCCCGCCGGCCGAGCCCGCGCTCGCGGCCGGGACGCGGGCCAGCACGGTGGCGGTCAGCGGGGCGAAGGACAGGCCCATGCCGCAGCCGTCCAGCAGCAGGCCGGGCACCAGCCACCACAGGCTCCGGCCCTCCCCGCTGACGGCCCACAGCTCCAGCAGCAGTCCGGCCGCGCGCAGCACGGCGCCCGTCGTGACGGCGTGCCGGCCGATCCGGGCGGCCAGGTGGCGGGCGGTGGTGGAGGCGGCGACGTAGCCGAGGCCGAGCACGCTGAACACCAGGCCGGAGGAGATCGGCGCGAGGTGGCGGCCCTGCTGGAGGTAGAGCGCGAACACCAGGAAGTAGGAGGCCATCGAGGCCCAGAAGACGAGTTGGGCCACCAGTCCCGCGGTGAAGGCGCGCTCCCGGAACAGCGTCAGGTCGAGCGAGGGCGAGCCGCCGCGCAGCCGCAGGCGCCGCTGCTGGGCGGTGAAGGCGGCCAGCAGCAGCGGTCCGGCGGCCAGCAGCAGCCGGGACCACAGCGGCCAGCCCCGTTCGCGGCCCTCGATCAGCGGCAGGCAGAGCGCGGTCAGCGCGGCGGTGACCAGCAGCAGGCCGAGCAGGTCGGGACGCGGCCGTCCGGGGGCCTTGGACTCGGGCAGCAGCCGGGCCGCGGCGAGCGCGGCGGCCAGGCCGATCGGCAGGTTGACCAGGAAGCAGGCCCGCCAGCCGAGGCCTAGCAGGTCGGCGCGGATCAGCAGGCCGCCGATCAACTGGCCGAACACGGCGGCGACCCCGGACGCGGCGGCGTACCAGCTGACCGCCCGGGCCCGGGCCGGGCCCTGCTAGGCGGTGGTGATGATGCCGAGCACCTGGGGTGCCATCAGGGCGGCCGCGGCGCCCTGCAGCACCCGTCCGGCGATCAGCAGTTCGGCACTGGGGGCGGCCCCGGCGGCCGCGGAGGCGGCGGTGAACAGGGCCATGCCCAGCGCGAGGATGCGGCGGCGCCCGTACAGGTCGCCCAGTCGGCCGCCGGTGACCAGGCCGACGCCGTACGTCAACGCGTAGGCGGCCACCACGAGTTGGATCTGGGCGTCGGTGGCGTGCAGGTCGCGTTGGAGGGCGGGGACGGCGACGTTGACGATGAAGAAGTCGAGCCCGGCGAGGAACACCCCGGCCAGGACGATCGGCAGGGTGGCGCGGTGCGGCCCGGACGGCGCGGCAGCCGTCGGGGCGGTGGCAGTGGCGGTGGGCACGGTGGTGCTGTCGGTCATGGGCGGACAGGCTCCTGGGGTGCGCGACGAGTGGGCCCGCGCCGCTCCGCCCCGGCTGCGGGGGCGGGGCGCGGTGCGTGCTCCACTCTCCCCGCGCCCGCCGGGTGCCTCAACTACCCGTCAGGTAGGCGGCGGTGTCCTCGTCCGCCGGGAAGAAGCTCTCGATGAGCAGTTCGGAGGAGATCAGGTCGCGGGCGGTGCCGAAGGTGGCGAACATCGCGAGGAACGACAGCACCCTTCCGTCGCAGCGCAGTTCGAGCGGGAGCATGATCTCGTCCGGCCCCGGGATGTCGACCTCGGGCACCGGCTGCTCGCACGGGTAGCCGAGCAGTTCCTCGTACAGCGGCCGGAGGCTTCCGTCGAGGGCCGCGCGACGGGCCAGCCCGGAGAGCAGTTTGCCGCGCCACCGGCCGAGGTTGGCGATCCGGGGGGCCATCCCGTCGGGGTGCAGGACCAGGCGCAGGGCGTTGACCGGCGGCTGGAGCAGGTGGGCGGCGACGCCCGCGGTGAACAGCCGGTCGAAGGGTTCGTTGGACGCGACGAGGTGGCGCCGGCCGTCCATCACCAGGGCCGGGTAGGGCCGGTGGCCGTCCAGCACCCGGCGCACCGCCGCCAGGAGCGGGCGCATCGCCGGGTCGTCGAGCCTCCTCTCCTGGAACACGGGCGCGTAACCGGCGGCCAGCAGCAGCGCGTTGCGCTCCCGCAGCGGCACCTCCAGGTGGTCGGCCAGCCGCAGCACCATCTCCCGGCTGGGCCGCGAACGCCCGGTCTCCACGAACCCGACGTGCCGCGCCGAGACGCCCGCCAGGTTGGCCAGCTCCAGCTGGCTGATCCGCCGCCGTCGCCGCCACTGCGCCAACAGCGGCCCCACCTGCGCCTGTTCGTCCGCGTCCACCGCCACCGGCGTCCCCCTTCGTCCGCCCCAATCTACGTCAGGCCCGCCCCGGTCGATCCGGCCGTTCCGGTCGCCCCGGAGCGGGCCCGACGGGGCCGGTCAGCCGATGTTGCCCTGCGGGCCCGCGTACCGGGCGAGCAGGGCGGGCACGTCGGCGGCCGGGTCCAGGGTGTACGGGTAGAACGAGGACGGGTCGAAGGTGGTGCCGTTGGTCTGCTGCTTGCCGGTGCTGTTGACCACGATGCTGCCGCGCTGGGTCAGGGCGGCGGCGGAAGTGTCGTTGTAGTAGGGGTTGTCGACGTGGTCGTAGTAGCTGTTCTCGATCACGGTGCGCGAGGCGCCGCGCGACAGGTTGCCGTAGGAGGCGACGTTCTGCAGGTAGTTGTCGTAGAGGTGCGCGTAGGCGACGTTGTCCACGCTGGGGTTGCGCTGGTTGGTGTCGTGGATCCAGTTGTGGTGGACGGTGACCCGGGCCGTGACGTTGTCGGTCCAGCCGATGCCGAACGCCTTGTTCTCCTCGCCCAGGACGTTCCAGGAGACGGTGAGGTAGCTGGTGTCCTTCCGGCTGTCGATCAGGCCGTCGTTCATCCGCTCGATCCGGTTGTGGTCGATCCACACGTGGTCGGCGGTGTCCATCTGGATGCCGTCGTAGTCGTACACCTTGTCGTCGGGGTCGTCGTCGGCCATCTGCGCGTCCCGGATGGTGAGGTTGCGCAGGATCACGTTGTGCACCCCGGTGCCGAGGAAGAACCCGCCGTGGACGATCTCGCCCGCGGTGCCGACGCCGACGACGGTCTTGTCCGACTTCACCGGGATCTCGTAGCCGTACGGCGCGACGGTGATCGCCGCCGCGACCCGGATCGTGCAAGGCCCGTCCGCCGTCGCGTACTTGACCAGGTCGGCGAAGGTGGTGACGGTGACGGTCGGCCCGGCCGCGCCGCCGGTCGTGCCGCCCCCGGTGGCGGCGAACCCGTCCGCGGTGCTCGGCCAGCTCCGCCCGGTGTCCACCGGGCGGAAGGCCCACTGCTTGTTGGTGTTCGCGGTGCAGGTCTCCTGGACCACCGCCGTCCCGGCCGTGGTGGACGCCCCCTGGTCACTCATGCACAACCCGCTGCGCACGCTGACGACCTGGAACGTCCCCGCCCCGCTCGCCACCAGCGACCACTGCTGGTTGCTCTGCCCAGCCCCGCAACCCCACTGCTGCAACTGCACCCCGCCCGCCGTCGACCCCGACGGCACGTCCAGGCACATCCCGCTCCCCACGTTCACCAACTGGTAGACACCGCCACTGACCGGCACCAACCGCCACTGCTGATTGCCCTGCCCGCCACCGCACCCCCACTGCTGCAACTTCGCCCCCGACGCCGTCGACCCCGACGGCACGTCCAGACACATCCCGCTCCTCACCACCGCCAACTGGTACGTCCCGGCAGCGGGCAGCGTCACGGCCTCGGCGGCCGGGGCGACCGAGACGGCGCCCGCGCCCAGCAGCAGGGCCGCCGCGGTCCCGGTCAGGCGGCGGGTGGTGGTGGCTCGCACGGTGGTGGCTCGCACGGTGGTGGTGTCCTCTCGCGTCGTGGTGGGGGTGCTCATCGGACGGGGTTCCAGCCGTCGGCGCCCGCCAGGTACTTCTGCGGGGTGTACGCGGCGGCCTGGGCGTCGGTGAGCTGCGGGCGGTTGGTGTTCACGCCCGCGCCCGCGCCGGTGTTGCGGTACTCGAAGTACCGGGCCCTCTGCCAGGTGCTGGTGGACATGTCGATCCAGGGCTGCGCGGTGGCGACGGTGTCCGTCAGCACGGACTCCCGGTACACCACCTGGGCGCCCTGCCGCCAGGGCCGCCCCAGCTGGGTCTTCCCGGCGGTCGTCCCGTCGATCGTCGAGTGGTGGAACAGGAAGCCGTAGGCCCGGGTGGCCGGGGTGCTGGCGGCGGTGATCGGGCCTCCGGTGGTGCGCTTCTCGTGGATCCGGCAGTTGTCGAACACGGCGACGCCGCCGCCGTAGATGAAGTCGACCGTCCCCTCGACGTACGAGCCGACCACGTACGTCCGGGCGCTCTCGTTGACCAGGAAGGTGTCCTGGTCGCCCAGCAGCCGCACGTTGTCCAGCACCGCCCGGTCCGCGTCCAGGTAGAGCGCGAGGGCCTGGTCGCCGGTGTCGGAGCTGTTCTCGTCGAAGTCGTTGCTGAAGGTGAGGTCGGTCGCCGTGAAGTCGTGGCCCTGGGCGACCACGGTGGCGCTGCCCGCCGTCCCGTACGTGCCCGCGTTCCGGTTGCCGACCAGCACCACGTCCGCCGGGCTCGCGCCCAGGCCCTGCAGGGTGATGAACGGCTTGTCCGCGGGGACGGTGACCTTCTCCCGGTAGGTGCCCGGCTTGATGGTGATCACCACCCGGCTGGCGTTGCCGCTGCCGACGGCGTCGACCGCCGCCTGCACGGTGGTGTAGCGGCCGGTGCCGTCCTGCGCGACGGTCGACGCGACGGCGCTGCCGACGGGGCGGAAGGCCCACTGCTTGTTGGTGTTCGCGGTACAGCTCTCCTGGACCACCGCCGTCCCGGCCGTGGTGGACGCCCCCCGGTCACTCATGCACAACCCACTGCGCACGCTGACGACCTGGAACGTCCCCGCCCCATTCGCCACCAGCGACCACTGCTGGTTGCTCTGCCCGGCCCCGCAACCCCACTGCTGCAACTGCACCCCGCTCGCCGTCGACCCCGACGGCACGTCCAGGCACATCCCGCTCCCCACGTTCACCAACTGGTAGACACCCGAGGACACCGGCACCAACCGCCACTGCTGATTGCCCTGCCCGCCACCGCACCCCCACTGCTGCAACTTCGCCCCCGACGCCGTCGACCCCGACGGCACGTCCAGACACATCCCGCTCCTCACCACCGCCAACTGGTACGTCCCGGCAGCGGGCAGGGTGGCCGCACCTGCCGGGGCGACCGTCACCGTCCCTGCTCCGAGCACCACCGCGGCCACCGCCGCGCCACGCAATCTTCCGGACATCGGTCCGTCCTCTCCGCACAGGGGATCCGCGCCGCAGGCCGGATCGGCCCGCAGCACCCCTGTAGACGGGAGGCGGCATGACGGGATGACAAAAACTTTTCTGCAGGATGTCCCGCGGTGTCCCGGAGCGGGCGTCCGGGCACGCAGAAGGGCCGCCCCGGCCGAAGCCGGGACGGCCCTAACGCACTGGTGCGATGACCGGGCGCACCCCGCGCCAGCGGTCTCGAACGTCTCGGATGTCTTGGATGTCTTGGATGTCTCAGATGTCGCGGAAGACCTCGATCTGCGCGCCGACCGAGTTGAGGCGCGCGGCCAGGTCCTCGTAGCCGCGGTTGATCACGTAGACGTTGCGCAGGACGGAGGTGCCCTCGGCGGCCAGCATGGCCAGCAGCAGGACCATCGCGGGGCGCAGCGCCGGGGGGCACATCATCTCGGCGGCGCGCCAGCGGGTGGGGCCCTCGACCAGGACGCGGTGCGGGTCCATGAGCTGGACGCTGGCGCCGACCCGGCCGAGTTCGGTGAGGTAGACCGAGCGGTT
Source organism: Kitasatospora phosalacinea (assembly GCF_030268885.1). Lineage (GTDB taxonomy): Bacteria > Actinomycetota > Actinomycetes > Streptomycetales > Streptomycetaceae > Kitasatospora > Kitasatospora phosalacinea_C. The sequence goes on along the minus strand of NZ_BSSA01000005.1, from coordinate 58,823 downwards.
CTCGTAGACCCAGTCGTGGACCAGGGTGGTGCCGTGGGCGCAGGCCGCGATCGCGGCGAAGAACGGCAGGTTGTCGATGTTGATGCCGGGGAACGGCATCGGGTGGATCTTGTCGATCGGCGCGACCAGCTTGGAGGGGCGCACGGTGAGGTCGGTGAGCCGGGTGCGGCCGTTGGCGGCCGGGTACTCGGGGCCGCGCTCGCAGTCGAGGCCCATCTCCTCCAGGACGGCGAGCTCGATCTCGACGAACTCGATCGGGACGCGGCGGACGGTCAGTTCGGAGTTGGTGACGACGGCGGCGGTGAGCAGGCTCATCGCCTCGACCGGGTCCTCGGAGGGCGCGTAGTCGACGTCGGCGTCGATGACGGCCTTGCCGTGCACGGTGAGGGTGGTGGTGCCGATGCCCTCGACCCGCACGCCGAGCAGTTCCAGGAAGAAGCACAGGTCCTGGACCATGTAGTTGGCGCTGGCGTTGCGGATGACGGTGGTGCCGGGGTGGCGGGCGGCGGCGAGCAGCGCGTTCTCGGTGACGGTGTCACCGCGTTCGGTGAGGACGATGGGGCGCTGCGGGGAGACCGTGCGGTCGACGCTGGCCCGGTAGGTGCCGGTGGTGGCGCTGACGTGCAGTCCGAACTGGCGCAGGGCCGACAGGTGGGGCTGGATGGTGCGGGTGCCGAGGTCGCAGCCGCCCGCGTAGGGGATCTCGAAGCGGTCGGCGCGGTGCAGCAGCGGGCCGAGGAACATCAGGATGCTGCGGGTGCGCCGGGCGGCGTCCTCGTCCATGCCGGAGAGGTCGAGCTCGGCGGGCGGGGTGATCTCCAGGTCGACGCCGCCGTTGGTCCAGCGGTGGCGCACGCCGATGCTGGCGAGGACCTCCAGCAGCCGGTAGACCTCCTCGATCCGGGCGGCCCGCCGCAGGGTGGTGCGGCCGGTGGTGAGCAGGGAGGCGGCGAGCAGCGCGACGCAGGCGTTCTTGCTGGTGCGGACCTCGATGCTGCCGGAGAGGGTGCGCCCGCCGACCACCCGCAGGTTCATCGGCCCGGCCACGCCGAGCGAGACGATCTCGCTGTCGAGCGCCTCGCCGATCCGGGCGACCAGGTCCAGGCCGATGTTCTGGCCGCCGGACTCGATCCGGGCCACCGCGCTCTGCGTGGTGCCGAGGGCCGCGGCGAGCTGGCTCTGCGTCCAGCCCTTGTGGGTGCGGGCGGCGCGGACGAGCTTGCCGATGCGGGAGAGGTAGTCTTCGGTCACTGCGTGAACATATCTCACCTGTGCGATACGACGCACATTCAGCAGCCGTTCCGGGCGTGTCGGGGTCGTCCGGGCACCGAACCGCTTTACGTCCCGGGCGGGGCCATGCCAGGATGCGGACCCCGGTGCGGTCGGTCCGGACGGGAGGGGTGGCGGCGGTGCTCGCGGAGGGTCGGCGGGAGGCCGGGGCGGACGTCCCACGACTGGTGACGGCGGCCCAGGCGGGGGACGCGGCGGCGCTGGAACGGCTGCTGGAAGCGCACCTGCCGCTGGTCTACAACCTGCTGGCCCGGACGGTCGGCCCGACGGACGCCGACGACCTGACCCAGGAGACCATGCTGCGGGCGGTGCGCGGGCTCGCCGACCTGCGCGACCCGGAGAGCTTCAGATCCTGGCTGGTGGCGATCGCCTACCGCCGGGCCCAGGAGCACGGACGCCGACGGACGGTGGAACTGCCGCACCGCTTCGAGGCGTTGGACGTCCCCGACCCGGGCACCGACTTCGCCGACCGGAGCGTCGCCGAACTGCTGCTCTCCGCCCAGCGGCGCGAACTCGTGCGCGCCACCGCCTGGTTGGATCCGTCCGACCGTCAACTGCTGGCCCTGTGGTGGCAGGAGACCACCGGCACCCTCACCCGTGCCGAGCTCGCCGCCGCACTCGGTCTGCAACCCCCGCACGCCGCCGTCAAGGTGAAGCGGATGAAGGCCCAACTCGACCTGGTCCGCGCCCTGGTGCGGGCCCTGGACGCCACACCTCGCTGCGCCGGGCTCGAACGGGCGGCCGCCGGGTGGGACGGCCGTCCCGGTTCGGTGTGGCGCAAGCGGCTGGCCCGGCACCTGCGCGGGTGCGCCGCCTGCGAGGACCGCGCCACCGGTCTGGTCGCCCCGGAGCGGCTGCTGCCCGGCCTCGGCGTGCTGCTGGTGCCGGACCGGCTCGCGGACGGACTGGGCGCCGCGCTGCGCAAGGGCGCCCCCGCCGCGGGCCGGACCGCCGCGCGGACGGCGGCGGGCGCCACGGCCGTGGCGGCGGCGACCGCGGTGCTGCTGACCCTCGCCCCGTGGTCGAGCCCCGACGCCCCCGCCCCGCGGCCCTCCGCGCCCGCCACGGCCGCCACGGCCGCCACGGCCGCCACGGCCACGGTCGCGACCGCTGCCGCGCAGGCGCCGCCGTCCCCCTCCGCGGCCCCCTCGCAGTCCCCGGTCCCCTCCCCCGCCGCGTCCGCCCTGCCCGCGGCCCCCGGCCCCGGCGTGCCGGTCGCGGACCTGTACGTCGCCCCGGACGGCTCGGACGCGGCGGACGGCTCGCTGGAGCACCCGTTCGCGTCCCTGGCCCGGGCCGCGGCGGTCGTCCGGCCCGGGCAGACGGTCGCGCTGCGCGGCGGCACGTACCGGCTGACGGCGCCGGTGGGCATCGGCACGGCCGGCACCGAGGCGCAGCGGATCACCCTCTCCGCCTACCGCGACGAGCACCCGGTGCTGGACGCCTCCGCGCTGCCCGCCTCCGCCTGGGCGGTGACCCAGACCGGCGGGTTCTGGACGGTCCAGGGGCTGGAGCTGCGCGGCGCGGCGGGGCACGGCTGGGTGTGCAGCGGCTGCCGTTCGACGGTGTTCCAGCGGGTCGCGTTCCACGGCAACGGCCGCTCGGGGCTGCTGCTGCGGGACGCCGGGACGAGCGGCAACGCGGTGCTGGACAGCGACTTCTACGACAACCGGGACGCCGCGGGCGGCACCGGGATCGGGCTCGGCCTGACCTTCGGCTCGGGCGAGGGCAACGTGGTGCGCGGCAACCGCTTCCACGGCAACGCGACCGACGGCCTCGACCTGGGCGGCTTCACCGACCCGGTGACGGTGGACAGCAACTGGTCGTACCGCAACGGCAACGGCTTCACCCTGGGCGGCGGCGGGAGCGGCCGGACGGCGGTGGCGCACCTGGTGGTGAACAACGCCGCCTGGGACAACTCCGGCCTCGGCTTCAACGACGAGGGCAACCCGGGCGCTCTGCGGCTGACCGGCAACTCCGCCTTCCGCAACGCGCTCCTCGGCTTCTACCTCCCGGACGCCGCAGCCGAGTTGTCCGCCAACGCCGCCCTCGGCAACGGCCGGGACGTCCAACGCGGACCGAACTCCCGCTCCACCGGCAACAGTTGGGACTCATCCGCGGCCGACCTCTTCACCTCCACGGAGGCGTCCACCGCCGAAGCCGTCCGCCCGGCCGACGGCGGCCTCCCGCCCACCGCGTTCCTGCGCCCCCGGACGGCGGCGGGCGCCACCATGACCGAGCAGCACCGGAGCTGACGGCCCGCCACCGCCGACCGCGACGGCCGCTTCTCCCGGGCCTTCTCCCGCCGCCACGGCACCGCCCCAGGCCGCTACCGCCGCACCGCCCCGGCCGCCGCCCTCCCGGGAGCCTGACCGGGAAGGCCAGGAGGACCGGGAAGGCCAGGAGGGCCGGGAGGACCGGGAGCGGCCGCCGTCAGCGCACCCGCCGGGCCCGGACGTACTCGCGGGCCAGCAGCCGCAGCAGCCCCGGCCTGGCGGGGCTCGCGGAGCGGCGCAGCAGCGCGCCGGGGTCGGCCCGGGCGGCGGTGGCGGTGAGCCGTTCGACGCCCAGCAGGCAGCGGATCATCGGCCGGTGCGCGGGCGGGGCGAGGTCGGCCAGCCCGGCCTCGACGGCGCGGTCGCGGTCGCGGTCGGAGCGGTCGAGCAGGTCGCCGAGCAGGGCCCGCACGGCGGGGGTGTCCTCGGCGCGTTCCAGTGCGGCGCGGGTGACGCCGTGCGCGGCCAGGGTCTGCCGCGGGAGGGTGAGGCGGCCGTCGGCGAGGTCCTCGGCGAGGTCGTTGACGAAGTCGAGCCGCTGGCTGGAGTCGATGAACGTCCGGCAGGCGGCGCGGTAGTCGCGCTGGTCGCCGTCGGGGCCGAGCAGCGCGGCGACCACCATGAAGCCGGGCAGCGAGTACCCGTCCAGGTAGGCCTGGTAGTCGTCCTCGGTGGCGAAGCCCGCGAAGTCGAGGTCGGCGTCCGCGACGGCGAGGAAGTCCAGCACCCGGTCGCGCAGCACGGGTCGGGCCGCGACGCTGTTCAGCAGCGGCCGCAGCTCGCGGTCCGCGCTGTCGCCCGCGTCGAGCGCCGCGGTGACCCGCTCGCGCCAGCGGGCGGAGGCGGCGCGGCGGCCGTCCGGTGGGCCGCTGTCGAGCAGGTCGTCGGTGCGGTGCATGAACGCGGCGGCGGCGATCACGTGCGGGACGGTCGCGGGCGGCAGCAGCAGCCCCGCGGCCAGCGCCACCTCCCGCTTGTACGCCACGACCTGCTCGCGCTGCCGCCCGTACGCCTCCCGCAGCCCCGGCTCCCGCACCCCCGCCGCGTCCAGCGCCCGTTCCCAGCCGCCCACCTGCCGCACCCCCGTCCCGCTCCGGCGGCCCGCCGTCCGGGGCGCCTCCGACGGGCCATCCTGCCGTCCCGGCGGGCCCGCCCGGAAACCGCGCCCGCCGGGCGGGGTGTCAGCTCGCGGTGAGCGGGCGCTCGCGGCGGGCGTCGCGCAGGACGGAGCCCCACCAGTCGAGCTGGTCGAGCATCGCCTTCGCGGCGGCCTCCGGGCCCTCCGGGTCGAGCAGGGTGCCGTCGGGGCCGAACAGCAGGTAGTAGCGCGGGAAGGAGACGTAGTCGCGGACGGTGTGCGCCTGCAACTCGTTGAAGACCTGCCGGAGTTGCTCGATGGCGAGCAGGCCGCCGCTGGCGCCGCTGTAGCCGACGAAGCCGATCGGCTTGGCCTGCCACTGGCTGTAGTGCCAGTCGATGGCGGCCTTCAGCGAGGCCGGGAAGCTGCGGTTGTAGTCGGGGGTGACCACCACCACGGCGTCGGCGGCGTCGAGGCGGTCGGCGAGCTGCTGCATCGCGGGGGTGCGGGGCGGGTTCGGCTCCATGGCCGGGGGGACGGCCGGGAGTTCGAGCGGGACGGGCGTGTCGGCGAGGTCGATCAGGTCGACCGTGAAGCTGCCGTGCGCGGCGGCGCGGTCGGCGATCCAGCGGGCGACCACCGGGCCGAAGCGGCCCTCCCGGACGCTGCCGACGATCACGGCGAGGTTGAGCGGCTGACCGGTCATCACGGAACTCCTCCTGTCGGGACGGCGCCCCGTCCGGGGCGGCACCGCTCCAGGCTGGCGGGCCGCGGCGGCCCGGGGGAGGCCGCGCCGAGACTGGTAGTACGGGGGCCACCCTCCGCACGGGCCGGGCTGTTACCTTCTCGACGTGAGCGACAACGAGTTGGGACTGTTCCTGCGCACCCGGCGCGAGGCCGTCACCCCCGCCGAGGTGGGCCTGCCCGCGGGCCCGCGCCGCCGCACGCCGGGCCTGCGACGGGCCGAACTGGCGACCCTGGCCGGGGTCAGCGTCGAGTACGTGACCCGGCTGGAACAGGGCCGCGACCGCCACCCGTCCGTGCCGGTGCTCTCCGCCCTGGCCGACGCGCTGCGGCTGACCACGGCCGAGCGGGTCCACCTGCACCGGCTGAGCAAGGGCCTGGGCGGGCAGTTCACCTGCACCGGCGGCGCCGCCCCGAACCGCTCCGTCCGCCCGACCGTGCGGGCGCTGCTGGAACACCTCGAACCGGCCCCGGCGCTGGTGCTCAACCGGCTCGGCGAGGTCCTCGCCTGCACCGCCGCCTACCGGCGCCTGGCCGAACCCCTCGGCCTGCTGGACGGCCCGCGGCCGAACCTGGCCCGCTACGTCCTCACCGACCCGCGGGCCCGCACCGCCTACCCGGACTGGTCGCGGGTCGCCGACCAGCAGGTGGCCGCCCTCAAGCAGGGCCCCGGCCGCTCGGACGCCCAGGTCGCGGCGCTGATGGACGAGTTGGCACTCGCGGCGGGCGCCGAGTTCACCGACCGGCTGGCCAACCTGCCCGGCCTGCCGGACGCCACCGGTACCGAGCGGCTGCACCACCCGGAGGCCGGCGAACTGCGGCTGTCCTACGAGACGCTGCAGCTCCCCGCCGACGACGACCAGCGCCTGCTGGTCCACCTCCCCGCCGACCCGGCCACCGCCGCCGCCCTGGACCGCCTGACCGGCCGCCACCCGGGCGCCCTGCGGGCGGTCCCCGCGTAGAGCGCTCCGCGCCCCGGCCCGTCGCTCCTGCGCACCGGCCGGGAAGCCCTGGCCCGCAGCCGGCGGGCGTCCGCCAGGCGGGCGGGTCAGGCGATCGGGCGGGGCAGGCGGCCGGGCGATCAGACGGGCCAGGCGGGCCAGGCGATCAGGCGATCAGGCGATCAGGCGATCAGGCGATCGTCACCGCCGGCCCCGGCGTCCAGGGGCCGCCAGGCGGGTTCGCGGCCGTCCGGGTCGACCCGGCCGAACACGACGTCGGCGAAGTGGACGCCGAACCCGATCGTGCCGGGCTCCGCCAGTTCGGCGATGAGGCGGCGGCGGTGCTCGGCGGCCCGGGCGGGGTCGTGGTCGTAGACGCAGGACCACTCGGGGTGGTCGACCTGGACCGGTGAGTGCAGGGAGTCGCCGAAGGCGATCAGGCGGAGCCCCCCTCCGGTGATCACGAACTCCGCGTGCCCCGGGCTGTGGCCGCCGGTGATCCGGACCCGCACGCCGGGGAAGACCTCCTCCCCGTCGGTCACCGTCCGCACGTACGGAGCGAGGGCGGCGACGGAGGCGTCGGACGCGCGCCCGTCGCCCCGCGGTGCGTGCTCGGCCCACTCCGGTTCCGCCACCAGGTGGACTGCGGGGGCGAACAGCGGCCGCCCGCCGTCCGGGGCCGGTTGCACGGCCCAGCCGAGGTGGTCGGGGTGCAGGTGGCTGAACGCCACCGCCTCCAACGTGCCCGGTTCCCGGCCGAGTTCGGCCAGGCTGCGCAGGAACGCGCCGCCGCGGACGGCGCCGTTCGGCGCCCCCTGCTCGGCGGGCAGGGCGTGCGGGCCGAAGCCGGTGTCGATCAGCAGCGCGCGGTCGCCGCGCTCGACCAGGAGACCGCCGAGACTGGCCGCGAGGTGGCCGGAGGCGTCCAGGTACTGCGGGTGGGCCGCCCAGAACCCGTCGGTGGTGTCCGGCAGCCAGGCCCGCGGTCGGCCCTGGATGACCCCGTCCGGGACGAAGGACACCCGGCTGTCGCCGAGTTGCACCGAGCGGATCCGCCCGGGCCGCCGCAGCCGTTCGTCCGTTCCGGTCGTCGAGCCCTTCATGGCTCCCCCTCCTCGTGGGTGACGTCGCGTCAGGTCGCCGTCCGGCCCCGCCGCGACGACCGTGCCACCATAAGCATCAAGTTAGAAATGTTCAAGCTGTCATTATTTTGACTTGATGGACTTGGTAGGGTGACGGCATGACGACACCCCCGGAAGCCCGAGCCGCCGCCGAACGGGAACTGTGCGGCCTGGTCAACGGACTGGCCCAGCGGATCTCCGAGCACGTGCGCCGACGCGCCGTCCCCCTGGGCCTCACCGCGGCCCAGGCCACCGCGCTGCGGGAGATGACCGGGCCGATGACCATGCGGGAACTCGCCGAGCGCATGAGCTGCGAACCCTCCAACGCCACCTTCGTCGTCGACCGGCTGGAGAGACAGGGCCTGGTCGAACGCCGCGCCCACCCCACCGACCGCCGCGCCCGGCACCTCGTGCTCACCGGCGAGGGCAGCGCCCTGCGCGAGCGGCTCCTCGAACTCCTCGCCCGGGACTCCCCGTTGGCCGCGCTCACCCCCGCGCAGCAGCACACCCTCCAGAAGCTGCTGGAGCGGACCGCGACCGCTCCCCCCGCAGGCTGAAGGACCGCCGCCCCGGTGGCCGCAGGCGTGGCGGCCCGGTACCGGCCGGCCCACCCGACCCGGCGGGCGGGCGGTCCGGGCCCCGTTCTCCGCACCGCCTCCGCCGGGGCGCGGCCAGCCGTAGTCTGTCCCCCGGATCGGTCGACTCAACGGGGGGGTGCCATGACCGGCGACGGGATCACGGACGGGAGCGGTCGAGCAACGGGGGACGACGTGCTCTCCGGGCGACCGACGCCGCCTCCGCAGGCACGGCTGCGGATCATAGAGGTGGAAGCGGAGGCGGAGGCGGAGCTCCCCCCGGGTCGGCCGCGCCGGTGGTGGCGCGAGCGGCCGGTCATCGCGTGCGGACTGCTCGCGTCGGCGGTGCTGATCGTCGCACTGGTCCGCGCCGCGGCGCGAGCCGCCCGGGACGGCGGACCGGTCGTGCTCATCGAGGGCTTCCACCATCCACTGCCGTACGGCGCCGCCGTGCTGGTACTGGTCGTCCTCGCCGTCCTGGTCGGGTTCCGCTCCCGGTGGAGCAGGACGCTGTTGCTGGTCCCGGTCCTCGGCTTCGCCCTGCTGGCCGCACCCTTCGCGCTGATCGGCCTCGGCAGCCCGCCGCACGAGACCGCGGACCGCCCGGCTCCCGGCCGCTCCGACCGCAGCCTGGTGATCCACGAGGGCTCCGCGGTGATCGATCCGCTCTGGTGGGTCTCGGTGGACGCCGGCTCCGGGCTGACCGCACGGCGGTGGCCGGTCGGCTACTTCAACGGCGACGACCCCGACAACGCCCTGGCCTCGGCGCAGTGGGACGGCCCCGACCGGATCAGGCTGACCACCGAGGGCGGCGACGTGTTCGTGGTGGCCCTCGACCCGGCGACCGGCCGGCCCGAACGCCGGGTACGGGTGGGCTGAGGGCTCCGCGCGCCGACCGCCTTCCGCGGCAACTCCTGGGCAGGCTAACCCAGTTCGGCGTGCAGGCCGACCACCCGGGTGTGCCCGGACGGGTACGGCAGGGTGCGGGTGAGGTGCTCGGCGCGGGCGAGGGCGGTGCGGGCGGTGGCGCCGTCGCCGAGGCGGGCGGCGGCGGTGGCGTGGGCGAGGAGCGCCTCGGCCTCGGCGAGGCGCTCGCCGGTGGCGTGGGCGCGGGTGGCTTCGGCGGCGGCGATCCGGGCGGCCTCGGCGGGGCGTCCGGCGGCGAGGTGGGCGTAGGCGGCGAGTTCGGGGGCCCGGGCGGCGGCGTCGACGCCGAGCGCGGCCAGGGCCCCGGCGGGGTCGTCGGCGCGCAGCGCGAACAGGGCGCGGGCGCGCCGCACTTCGTGGTGGGCCTGCTCGTCGCCGGGGGTGCCGGCCCGTTCCAGCAGGGCGGCGGCGCGCACGGTGTCGCCGGTGCGCAGCAGGACGCGGGCGAGGACGGCGAGGGCGTAGGGCAGCGACCAGGCGTCGTCCCAGTCGGCGGCGGCGACGGCGGCTTCGGCGTACTGGGCGGCGGTGTCGTTCTCCTCCAGCAGGAGGTGGAGCTCGGCGAGGTTGAGCTGTTCGAAGGCGGTGGCGACGGGGTCGCCGGACTGCCGGGCGTGGTCGAGGGCCCGGCGGCCGAAGCGGACGGCGTCGTGCAGGCGGCCGTGCCGCCGGGCGTTCTCGCGCAGGGTGGAGAGCACCGAGCCGAGCAGGGTGGGGTCGCCGTACGCCTGGGCGGGGGCGAGGGCGCGGTCCCCGGCCCGGCGGGCCTCGCCGAAGCGGCCGGTCAGGCCGAGGTTGATGGCCTGCATGGTGTGGGAGCGGGCCTGGAGGTGCCGGCCGCTGGGGCCGGGGACGAGTTCGGCGGGGGTCTGGGCGCGGCGGGCGGCCTCGTACGCGTCCTGGTAGTGCCCCTGGACCTTGTCGAGGTTGGAGCGGGCGAGGTGGTGCAGGGCGCGGGCCTCGGGGCCGGTGCGGTCGAGGGGCGGGTGGGCGGCCAGGACGGTGAGCGCCTCGTCGAGTTCGCCGCTGCGGAAGAGCGCCTCGGCGAGGTGGGCGGCGGTGGCGACGGTGTCGTCGTGGTCGCCGCGGGCCCGGAACTCGGCGAGCGCGGTCCGCAGCACCTCGGCGGCGCGGCCGGGTTCGCCCATCCGGCGCAGGACCTGGCTGTGGGCGAGGCGGGCGCGGGCGGCGTCGACGTCGAGCCGGGCGACCAGGTCGCGGTAGTAGCGGTCGGCGGTGTCGTTGGCGTAGAGCGCGGCGGCGCGTTCGGCGGCGCGGCGCAGGTACTCGGCGGCGCGCGGGTCGTCGGCGCGGGTGAAGTGGGAGGCGAGGGCGTCGACGGCGTCGGGGCGACGGCGCTGGACGGCCTGGGCGTAGGAGCTGTGCAGTTGGCGGCGGCGGACGGTGGAGAGGCCGTCGTAGCAGGTGAGCCGGACGAGGGGGTGGCGGAAGGCGAGTCCGGCTTCGGCGCGCCCGGCGATGACGACCCGGCGTTCCTCGACGAGGGCGGCGGCGATGGCGTGCTCCACGGCGTCGGCGGCGGCGGCGCCGGTGACGGGCGGGTGGAGGCCGTGTTCGGCGACGTCGAGGAGTTCGGCGAGGGCGGCTTCGCCGCCGGCGACGGAGAGCGCCTCGACGAAGCGGCGGGCGTGCGGGTCGAGCCGGTCGAGGCGTTCGCCGACCAGGTCGCGGACTCCGGCGGGGGGCTGGTCGGGGGCCTCGCCGCGGGCGCCGCCGCGGGCGAGTTCGAGGGCGAACAGCGGGTTGCCGAGCGAGAGTTCCCACACCTCGGGGCGGGGAGCGCGGCCGGTGGCGTCGCGGACGGCGGCCAGCACGGCGGCCTGGTCGAGCCGTTCGAGTTCCTCGCGGACGGCGAGCTGCTGGCGGAGCAGGGCGGCGACGGCGCGGCGGCGGGCGTCGCCGTCGGGGAGTTCCTCCTCGCGGTAGGTGGCGAGGAAGCGCAGCGGGGTGCGGCGGTCGTGGGCGCGCCGGGCGAGGTGGCCGAGCAGCTGGTAGGAGCCGGTGTCGGCGGCGTGCAGGTCGTCGAGGACGACCAAGACGGGGCGGGCGGCGGCGAGGTCGCCGAGCAGGGCGGCGCCGGCCCGGAAGAGGCGGTCGCGCTCCTCCTCGGGGCTGCGGGCGGCGCCGGTCGGCACTTGGCCCAACGAGGGCAGGAAGGCGGCGAGTTCGGGGTACTCGGCGCCGACCCGGGCCCGTTCGGCGGGGGCGTGCTCGGCGAGCCAGCCGTCGAGGGCGGCGGCGAAGGCGCCGTAGGGGGTGTGGTCCTCGGCGTCCTGACCGCTGCCCCACAGGACGGCGGTGCCGTCGGCGGCGGCGCGGCGGGCGGCTTCGACGGCGAGGCGGGTCTTGCCGATGCCCGCTTCGCCGGTGAGCAGCCGGACGGGGGGTCCGGCGGGGGCGAGCAGGCGGCCGAGTTCGTCCTCCCGGCCGTGCAGCCGGGCGGGAGCGGCGCTGCGCAGCCGGGCGGGGAGGGCGGTGGCGGCGGGCGCGGGGGCGGGGGCGGCGGCGAGGGCGGCGCGGTGCAGGCGTTCGGTCTCGGGACCGGGGCGGATGCCGAGTTCGGCGTCGAGCGCTTCGCGGCACTGGTGGTACTGGCGCAGGGCGCGGCGGCGCTGCCCCTGGCGCAGGCAGGCGTCGATGAGCAGGCGGTGGGCGAGTTCCTCGGCGGGGCTGGTGGCGAGGACCTGTTCGGCGCAGGCGGCGGCGTCCTCGGGGCGGTCCTGGTCGAGGTGGGCGGCGGCGAGCCGGAGCAGGAGCTGTTCGCGCAGCCGGTCGAGCCGGGTGCGGCGGGGCTCGGCCCAGTGGGCGTAGCGGTCCTCGGGGAGCAGTTCGCCGGTGAACTGGCGTATCGCGTCGGCGAGTCGGTCGACGCGTCCGTCGGCGAGGGCGTCCTCGGCGGCCTGTTCGGCGTGGTCGGCGTCGATCCAGACGGCGGCGGGATCGAGCAGCAGCAGCCCGCCGTCGGCCTTGAGGTAGGAGGAGGCGGTGCGGGGGGCGAGTTCGGGTTCGAGGGCGTGCCGGGCGGCGTGCAGGGCGACCCGGAGGCTGCCCGCGGCGGCGGCGGGGTCGGCGTCGGCGTCGGGCCAGCAGGTCTCCATGGCCTGTTCGCGGTGCAGCCGGTGGCCGGGGGTGACGGCGAGCAGCTTGACCAGGGCGCGGGCGCCGGGGCGCGGCCAGCGTTCGGCCAGTGGCGGCCCGGCGTCGCGTTCGGCCCGGAATCCGTCGAAGAGGTAGAGGCGCAGCATGGGTGGTGCGGTGTCCGTCCGGTTTGTCTTTCGTGCGCCCATAAGGCCGGTAAGAGTACACGAACAAGCCGAGCACCCCACAGGCGGGAGCCTGCGGGGTGCCGGTCCTTTACCTGCCCGGACCGTTCTGCGGAGGTCCGGTGAAGGGGTTCAGGAGAGCTTGTACGTCGTCATCTGGTGAATGCCGTTGTCGATCGACAGCACGCCGCCGCCGAGCAGCTCGGCCGCCCGGTTGACGCCGAGGGCGTCGAAGTTGAGCGAGATCATCTCCTCCTTGCCGTCGCCGTCCAGGTCGAGGGCCAGGTAGTTGCGGCCGCCACGGGCGACGGCGCTGCCGGTGGCGGAGTGGAAGGAGTTCCCGTCACCGACGAAGGCCGGGTCGTAGGCGGCCAGGCCGCCCTCGACGCCGCCGACCAGCAGCTTCTTCCCGTCCGGGCCGGTGATGTACTGCGCGGTGCGCAGCGGGGCGACGACGGAGCTGAAGTTGTCCTGGCCGCCGGAGCGGTAGGTCCGGAAGAAGCCGAAGCTGATCAGGTCGAGTTCGCCGCCGCCGGGGGCGGTGAAGAAGTTGCCGTGCGACCAGGGGCTGCCGGTGACGCCCTGGTGCAGCAGTTCGCCGGTGCGCCCGTCCCGGATCTCCATGACCACGTGCGGGGTGGCGCTGTCGAGGTCGCCCGCGACCTGCGGGTCGGTGCGGGCGATCCAGGTGTGCACGACGGCGTGGCCGTCGGCGTACGGGATGTCCGGGGAGGCGAAGACCGCGTGGTCGAGCAGCGCGCCGTGCAGCTTGCCGTCGACGGCGGCGGTGGGCGCGGACGGGTCGACCTTCCAGAGCACGGTGCCCTTGGCGGCGTCCAGGGCGACCGCGCCCTGGACGGAGTCGGTGCGGCTGAAGCCGTGGAGGCTGCCGTACTGGGTGTGCACCCGGCCCTCGGTGACGATGGTGTCGGAGAAGACCACCTCGCCGGAGCCCTCCGGAGCGGAGTACGTCCACAGCGGGGTGCCGTCGCCCTTGTAGGCGCGCAGCGCGTCGGTCGGGACGAGGATCTCCTGCTTGCCGTCGCCGTCCAGGTCGGCGAGCGTCACCGAGCGGACGTACTTGCCCCCGCCGTCGATGGTGGCGAGCACCTGGCCGGTGCGGCCGTCGAGCACGACGGTGGCGGTGTCGGCGGCGACCACGACCTCGGGCTTGCCGTCGCCGTTGACGTCGCCGGTGGCGACGGCGTGCACCTCACCGGGGACGGTGGCCCGCCACAGCTGCTTCGGGGCGCCGGTGAGCAGCGAGGGGCCGGAGTAGGCCCAGACGCCGTCGGAGTTGCCGCCCGCGACGACGTCGGGGTGGCCGTCGCCGTCGAGGTCGGCGGCGACGGCGTAGTTGAGGTCGCCCTGCAGCGGGGTGAGGCCCTTCTGCTTGCCGTTGCCGAGGTTGAAGGTGTGGATGTTCTGCTGCTGGTCCACGGTGCGCACGACGGAGCCGTCGATCTGGTGCAGGCGCGGCGAGGCGGTGGTGCCCGCGCTCTCCCAGCGGACCTTGCCGTTGCCGCCGTTGTAGACGGTGACCTTGCCGTAGCGCAGGCCGGAGACGTTGGCGGCCTTGTCGGCGTCGGTGCCGTCCTGGGCGCTGGCGACCAGGGCGCCGTCGACGACGTCGAGCTGCCAGGTGCTGGGGCCGTTCCCGTCGGCGGCGGGCTTGGTGGTGGCGCTCCAGTTGACGGTCGAGCCGTTGCCGTCCAGCACCCGGACGGTGCTGGAGTCGATGTAGTAGCCCGCGTCGAAGGTGTCCTCGGCCACGGCGTACTCGTCGCCCGCGTTCCTGCCCAGGTCGCCGGTGGTGAAGGCGGTGGGCAGCACGTTCAGGCGGGTGTCGAGCACCTTGCGGGCGCCGTCGGCGAGGTCGTAGGAGACCACCGAGTACCCGAACTGCTGGGTGTAGTCCGGCTGTTCGATCGCGACCAGGCGCTGGCGCCCGGCGTCCAGCCGCAGCCGACGGCCGTACAGGTCGCCCTCGCTCTGCCAGCCGACGGTGCCGTCGGCGGTGTCGAGCACCAGGGTGGTGCCGCGGGCGGGGGCGGTGGTGGTCATCCGCCGGTCGAAGGAGACCGCGACCTTGCCGCCGCCGAGGTCCGCCAGGTCGCCCCAGGCGGCGATCCCGGCCTCGCCGGTGTCGTACGTCCAGGTCTTGGCGGGGGTGAGCTTGCCGTCCGCGTAGCCGAACCGGATGCCGGTGAGGGTGGCGGTGGCGGTCTTGGCGGCGCTGGTGTTCTGGCGCGGGGCGTCGGAGACCAGCAGGGTGCCGTTGACGACCTTGACGATGGTGCTGGAGGCGTACAGCTTGGTCCACAGGGTCTTGCCGGTGGAGCCGTCCAGCACGGTGACGAAGGTGCCGTAGGTGAGGGTCGAGCCGGTCGCCGGGTAGAACGGCCGGTACGGGTTCTCGCCGACGTTGGCGGCGATCACCAGGTCGGGCACGCCGTCGCCGGTGAGGTCGGCGGTGTCGTAGCCCTGCGGCGCGTCGGAGCTGAACGGGCTGAACATGTTGTACGCCACCGGGATGCGCACCGGGTAGGGCTCGGTGTCCCACGGGCGCAGCGGCTTGAGCTGCCAGTCGGCGTAGAGCGAGGTGTTGGTGCGGGCCCAGGCGGTGGAGCCGTCGGCCTTGTGCAGCTGGACGTTGCCGAGGCTGTGCACGGTGAAGTAGGCGCCGTCCTGCCCGGCGGGGACGGTGGCGGCGATGCCGCGCACGCCCTCCAGGGCGGAGGTGGCGGTGAAGGTGACGGGCGCGTGGGCGTCCAGTTGGCTGCCGCTGCCGGTGTCGCCCTGGGTGCCGTCCTGGGTGCCGCTCTCCGCGCCGTCGGTGGCGGCGGCCTGCGGGTAGGCGTCGGCGTTGATCCGGGCGTTGAGGTCCTGGGCCTGCCGGTCGGTGATGTGCAGCACGCCGTCGGTCCCGGCGGTGGCGTCGGCGGCCAGCGCGTACGGGGCGGCGGTCAGGGCCAGGCCCGCGGCGACCAGGCCGGAGGCGAGCCGGAGGGCTCTGCGGTGGGTGGTCATCACTTGGCTCCCTGGGTGAAGCGGATCGCCGAACCGTTGGTCAGGACGGCCTGGTTGAAGGAGTACTGGAGGGCGTCGGTGCCGGCCTGGTTCTCCAGGCCGACGGTGGCGCCGGAGCCCGCACCGGGCACGGTCTGGTACTGGAAGGTGATCGCGCCGGTGGCCTCCTCGAAGACCGCCTCGAAGGTGACGCGCTTGGAGCTGTCGGCGGCCAGCGGCACGTTGTTCCAGACCACCGCGAACGTGCGGCTGCCGGCGGTGCCGGTGGTGGCCGTCTGCACGCTGGACTTCTTGTCGAGCGTCAGGTCGTCCCAGAACGGGGCCGCGACGCCGTTCGGCTTGTAGGCGGTGGGCAGCGCGGTGTTGGCGTGGTCGCCGATCCGCGGCTCCAGGAAGTTGACCAGGCCGTTGGTGGTGACGGCGGCGCTGGTGTACTTGACGCCGTAGTACGTCACCGGGAACGGCAGGGTGACGGTCTTGGCGTCCTCGTCGCCGCTGAGCGCGACCCTGTCGACGCCCTTGATCCAGGAGTACGCGGTGGGGGCGCAGCTGGTGCCGGAGTTGTCGGTCCGGGCCGGGGTCTGCACGGTCTTCTTGACGTCGGCGGCGACGGTCACCGGTCCGGTGAACACGCCGTTGCACAGCACCGGCTGGGCGGGCTTGACGGTCAGCGTGTAGCTGCCCTCGGCGACCTGGCCCAGGTTGTAGGAGCCGTCCTGGCCGGAGACCACGGAGGCGACGGGGGTGCCGGTGAGCTCGACCACGGCGCCCGCGAGCGGCTTGCCGGTGACGTCCAGGACGGTGCCGGTGACGGCGTGGGTCGGGACGGCGGTCATCGTCAGCGGGACGCTCTGCGGCTGCCCGGCGGCGACCGTCAGGCCCTTGACCTCGAAGTTCGCGTAGCCGTAGCCGGAGGCGGTGACGTCGTAGCTGCCGGGGGCCAGCGCCATCCGGTAGGAGCCGTCGGGGGCGGTGGTGACGGTGCGGGTGCCGGTGGTGTCCGAGCTGATCCTGACGGTGATGCCCCCGAGCGGGGCGCCGGTCGCCCGGTCGGTGGCCTTGCCGGTGATGTTCACGGCGGTGTGCGGGGCCAGGTCGACGGACTTGAGGATGTCGAGCTTGCCCTCGCCCCAGACGTTGTTCATGCCCGCGGTGCCGCCGCAGTGGGTGTCGTCGACGTCCCGGGCGCCCTGGTCGAGCAGCGCGCGGGTGCCCTCGATGTCGCCGATCAGGCTCGGCGCGGCCGACCACAGGAGTGCGGCCGCACCGGCCACGTGCGGGGTGGCCATCGAGGTGCCGGACTCCGCCATGTACTGCGAACCCGGCCAGGTGGAGCGGACGTTGACGCCGGGGGCGGAGATGTTCGGCTTGGCCGAGCCGTCCACCAGGGACGGGCCGAAGCCGGAGAAGTCCGCGATCCTGCCGTTCACGTCGTAGGCGCCGACGCCGTAGGACGTGACCTGCGAGCCGGGGGCGTGCGCGGTGGAGCAGGTGGTGCCGTCGCCGTCGTTGCCCGCCGCGAAGGCCTCGAAGATGCCCGCGGAGTTCCACGCCTCGACGATGTCCTGGTAGAAGGTGGTGTCGTCACCGCCCCAGGAGTTGTTGACGATGTTCGGGGCCAGGTCGGGGCGCGGGTTGTTGCCGTTGTGGTCGGTCGGCGCGAGCAGCCACTGGCCGGCCTTCAGCAGGTACTCGTCCGAGCACTGCGAGGTCTCGCAGCCCTTGGCGGCGATCCACTTGGCGTTCGGTGCGACGCCGATGCCGTTCTTGGCGACCATGGTGCCCATCGTGTGGGTGCCGTGGCCGTTGTTGTCGCACGGGGTGCTGGGGGTGGCGCAGTTCCCGGTCGGGTCGTAGAAGTTGTAGTCGTTGGTGAAGGTGCCGTCGCCGTTGTTGCCGCGGTAGTTGGCGACCAGGTCCGGGTGGTCGTACTGCACGCCGGAGTCGACGTTGGCGATCACGACGCCCTCGCCGCGCGCGTCGTACTGCGACCACACCTGGTCGGCCTCGATGTCCTTCACGCCCCACTCGGGCGTGCCGTCGCCCGCGTCGGTGGCGGCGGTGGCCGACAGCTGGGTGTCGTCCACGTGGTAGCTCTGCGCCTTGACGATCTTCTGCACGTCGTCGCGCTTGGCCAGCTTCGCGACCAGCTCGGCGTCGCCGGTGACCTGGACGGCGTTGGCGATCCAGTAGTCCTGGTGGCCGACCCGCTGCCCGTCCAGGAACTTCTTCAGCGCGCCCTGGCTGCGCTGCGCGGTGTCCTGCAGCTCCTGGTAGGCGGCCTTCGCCCGCTCGGCGTGCGAGCCCTTGCCCTTGGCCTTGCCCAGGTCGGCGCGGTCCTTCAGCACCACGAAGAAGGTGGCGTCCTGACCCCCCGACACCGCGCTGGTCAGGGCCGGGTCCACCTGGACGGCGGCGGAGCCGGACGGGGCGGGGGCGGCGGCCACCGCGGCGGGCAGCGGAGAGGCGGTGAGGCCGGCCGTCACGGTCAGTGCGGCGGTGGCCCAGAGAGCCGTTCTGCGCCGGTTCTGTCGGGGCAGGTGCATCGGGGGGTCCTCCAGGGGGGAGCAGGATGCCCCGAAGGTAGGGAGCGGCCGTTACTGCGGAATTACAGGCTCCGCGGCCGCCGCCCGCGGGCGTTGATCCGATGTTGATCGGCCTGCGCCAGCATGGCCGCACCGCCGGGCCGGGAACGCCTCCCGTCCCGCTCTCACCGGCCCTGCCGCCCGGGCCGCCGACCCACGAGTGGGACCACCGCCATGCCCCTGCGCCGCCTGCCCGCCGCCGTCCTGCTGCCCGCCCTGGGCCTCGCCCTGACCGCCTGCGCGGACCCGACCCCCGCCGCCGCCCCGCATCCGGCCGCGCCCGCCGCCCTGCCGCACCCGCCCGCCGCCACCGCCGCGACGGTGATCCCGGTGGAGGCGGTGCGCGACGGCAGCGGCCGCTGCACCGCCGACGACCTGCGGGCCACCGTCAGCGCGCCGCCCGGCGAACGGGCCACCGAGCGGATCGAACTGACCAACCTCGGCCCGGCGCCCTGCACCATGACCGGCTACCCGCAGGTCGACCTGCTCAGCGACACCGGCACCTGGACCCTGCCCCGCAGCCCGGGCTCCCCCGTCCGCACCGTCACCCTGCCGCCCGGCGGCACGGCCCGCGTCGTCATCGACTACCTGCCCCGCGGCACCGGCGGCCGCCCCGAGTTCAAGGTCACCGGCATCGCCCTGACCCCGCCCGGCGGCACCGGCCGCCTGGTCTTCCACTGGGAGGGCGCCAACCCCCGCGCCGAGGACGGCGCCGCCGTCCGCCCGGTGGCGCCCTGAAGCGTCAACTCCGGTTCGCGGGCGCGGCGAACGGCGACGGGGCGGGCTGCGGCAGGGCGGGCGGAGCGGGCGGGGCGGCCTCCGGCGGGGCGTCCGGGTCGGGCCGGACCGCGCCCAGGACGGGCAGCATGGCGAGGGGGGCGAGCTTGACCACGGTGCCGGTGTGCGGGGCGTGGACGACGGTGCCGCCGCCCAGGTAGAGGGCGACGTGGCCGGCGTCCGCGTGGTAGATGACCAGGTCGCCGGGGCGCAGGTCGCGCAGGGCGACGTGGCGCAGGCCCGCCCACTGCTGCTGGCTGGTGCGCGGGATCGGGACGCCGGCCGCCTGCCAGGCCTGCGAGGTGAGGCCGGAGCAGTCGTAGGCGTCCGGTCCGGTGCCGCCCCACAGGTACGGTTTGCCGCGCTGGGCGAGCGCGAACTCGACGGCCCGGCGCCCGGCCGCGGACGCCCCGCCGCCGGGGCCCGCGGCGAGCAACTGCCGCGCGGCGCCGTCGGCGAGGGCGTTCTCGCGCTGCTCCAGCTGGCCGAGCTGCTCGGCGGTGGCGGCGGCGAGCAACTGCTCGGTGCGGGCGGCGGTGTCCTCGGCCCGTTCCAGCGAGCGCCGGGCCTCGTCCGCGGCGTCGGACGCCGATCTCTCGGCCCGCGCGGCCTGTTCGGCGAGCTGCGCCATCCGGTCGCGGGCCTCGCGCAGGTCGCGCAGGACGGTGGCGGCGCTGCGCGAGTCGGCGGCGGCGTGCTGCCGCCGGTCGAGGAAGTCCTCGGGGCCGTCGGAGAGGAACAGCCGGGCCAGCGGGCCGAGTCCGCCGCTGCGGTACTGCTCGGAGACCAGCCGGGCGGCTTCCGATTCGGCCTCGTCGAGCCGGGCGCGCTGTTCGCCGACCTGCCGGGCGGCGTCCGCCGAGAGCTGTCGGCGCCGCGCCAACTCCCCGGCCGCGGCGGTGTAGTTCTGCTCGGCGACTTCGGCGGCGTGCCGGGCCTCCTCGACCTCCCCGGCCAACCGGTCGAACCCGGCGTCCGCCCCGGCGGGGGGCGCCGGGGCGGGCTCGGCGGCGGCCGGAACCACCGGTGCCAGCAGGAGGGTTGCCACCAGCAGGGCCGCGGCCCGCCAGGATCGGGGTGTGCCACGGGACACCGACGTCCACCGCCCTCGGTCTGATGATCGTAAGCCACCGTCACTCTGGCACCCGCTCCCACCCGCCCCGGGGACCTCGCCCCCGGGGAGCCCCACGCTCACCCGCACGGCCCAGCCCCGGCGGGCCGGGTCCGCGGCCGGTGCCTTGGACGGGACGATCCGGGTTAGACGGCGGCCGTGCTGAGATTCCTGTGGGTGGCCTGGTGGGTGTGCGGGGCGGCGGCCGCGGTGGTGGCGGCGGCGGTGTCGCCGTACTGGTGGTTCCTGGCGGTGCCGCTGCTGGCGCTGGCGGTGCTGGCGGTGTGGGACGTGCTGCAGCGGCAGCACTCGGTGCTGCGCAACTACCCGCTGCTGGGCCACCTGCGGTTCGTCCTGGAGGCCGTCCGTCCCGAGGTGCAGCAGTACTTCGTGGAGCGCAACGTGGACGGCCGCCCGTTCGACCGGGACGTCCGGAGCATCGTCTACCAGCGGGCCAAGGGCACCGACGCCGAGGAGCCCTTCGGCACCGAGCTGGACGTGTACGAGCCCGGCCGGGAGTTCCTCGTCCCGTCGCTGGCCCCGGTCGCGGTGCCCGAACGGGCGCCCCGGGTGCGGATCGGCGGGCCGGACTGCACCCGGCCGTACGACATGGCGCTGCTGAACGTCTCCGCGATGAGCTTCGGCTCGCTGTCGGCGAACGCGGTGCTGGCCCTGAACGCGGGCGCGGCGCTGGGCGGTTTCGCCCACGACACCGGCGAGGGCGGCCTCTCGGAGTACCACCTGCGACCGGGCGGCGACCTGGTCTGGGAGCTGGGCACCGGCTATTTCGGCTGCCGCACCCGGGACGGCGGCTTCGACCCGGCGCAGTTCGCCGAGAAGGCCGCCCACCCGCAGGTGAAGTGCGTGTCGCTGAAGCTGGGCCAGGGCGCCAAGCCCGGCATCGGCGGGGTGCTGCCCGGTCAGAAGGTCAACGCCGAGATCGCCCGGGTGCGCGGCGTGCCGCAGGGCGAGACGGTCGTCTCGCCGCCGTACCACCGGGTCTTCTCCACCCCGCGCGAACTGGTGCTCTTCCTGGCCCGGTTGCGGGAGCTGGCGGACGGCAAGCCGGTCGGCTTCAAGCTGTGCGTCGGTTCCCGGCGGCAGTTCCTGGCGGTGTGCAAGGCGATGCTCGCGGAAGGCGTCACCCCCGACTTCGTCGTGGTGGACGGCGCCGAGGGCGGCACCGGCGCGGCCCCGCTGGAGTTCGCCGACCACGTCGGGATGCCCCTCACCGAGGGCCTGCTGACGGTGCGCGACGCGCTGCTGGGCACCGGGCTGCGGGAACGGATCAGGATCGGCGCCAGTGGCAAGGTCGCCACCGGCAGCGACCTGGTGAAGCGGCTGGTGCAGGGCGCGGACTACACCAACGCGGCACGCGCCATGATGTTCGCGCTCGGCTGCATCCAGGCGCAGCGCTGCCACACCAACACCTGCCCGGTCGGCGTGGCCACCCAGGACCCGCGCCGGGCCCGGGCCCTGCACGTGGGCGACAAGTCGCAGCGGGTCGCCCGCTACCAGGAGGCGACGGTCCGCAGCGCCCTGCAGATCATGGCGGCGATGGGCGTGGACGACCCGGCCGACCTGCACCCGGAGATGCTGCGCCGCCGCCTGGACCAGCGGACGGTGCGCTCGTACGCGGAGCTGCACCCGCCGATGGCCCCGGGCCGACTGCTGGCGCAGCCGCCGCGTTCCTGGGCGCGCGACTGGCACGAGGCCGACCCCGACCGCTTCACCGTGTGAACCCCGTTCCCCGAGAAGGAGTTACCCGTGGCACGTACCGTGGCCCGCGTGATCGTCGACGCCCTGCGGGAGTTGGAGGTCCGGCACGTCTTCGGCGTGGTCGGCGACGCCCTGAACCCGTTGACGGACGCCATCCGCACCACCGAGGGCATCGAGTGGATCGGCTGTCGGCACGAGGAGGCGGCGGCCTTCGCCGCCGGTGCCCAGTCGCAGCTGTCCGGGAACCTGGGCGTCTGCATGGGCACCGTCGGCCCCGGCTCGGTGCACCTGCTGAACGGCCTGTACGACGCGGCGAAGAGCCGCACGCCGGTGCTGGCCGTCGCCGGGCAGGTGCCGTCGGCGGAGATCGGCGGCGACTACTTCCAGGAGGTCGACAACGACCTGCTGTTCCGGGACGTCGCGGTGTTCCGGGCCACCGTCTCCTCCCCCGACCAGCTGCCCCGGCTGCTGGAGGCGGCGGTGCGCGCGGCGCTGGCCGAACGCGGTGTGGCGGTGCTGACCGTGCCCGGCGACCTGGGCGACCGGGAGTTGACCGACGACCGCCCGGCGCGCTTCCCGCGCACCCGCCCGGTGACCCGCCCCGACGACGAGGGCGTGCGGCGGGCCGCGGAACTGATCAACGCCGGGGAGCGGGTGACCCTGCTGGTGGGCCGGGGGGCCCGGGGCGCGGGTGCGCAGGTGCGGGAGCTGGCCGAGCGGCTGGCGGCGCCGATGGTGCTGACCCTGAAGGCCAAGGAGGGCTTCGAGGACGACAACCCGTACCAGGTCGGCCAGACCGGCCTGATCGGCAACCGGCGGCCGCGCACGCCCTGTCCTCCTGCGACACGCTGGTGCTGCTCGGCACCGACTTCCCGTACCGCGACTGGTACCCGGAGGGCTGCCGGACCGTGCAGGTCGACCTGGACGAGCGCCACCTCGGCCGCCGCACCCCGGTGGACGTCGGCCTGGCGGGCGACACGACGGCCACCCTGACCGCACTGCTGCCGCTGCTGGAGACCGTCGAGGACCGTTCGCACCTGGACGCGGCCGTGCAGCGCTTCGCCGACTGGCAGGAGGGCCAGCGCAGACTGGCCGACCCCCGGCACGACCACCGCCTGCTGGGCCGGTTGCGCAGCGCGTTCGACAACCGGGACGGCGACGTCCGCCCGGAGGCGCTCGCGGCGGCGGTGGACGCGGCGGCGGCCGACGACGCGGTGTTCACCTCCGACACGGGCATGGCGACCGTCTGGCTGTCGCGCTTCGTGACGATGCGCGGCGGACGCCGGCTGCTGGGCTCCTACAACCTGGGCTCGATGGCCAACGCCATGCCGCAGGCCCTGGGCGCCCAGCTGCTGCACCCTCAGCGGCAGGTGGTGGCGTTCTGCGGGGACGGCGGACTGAGCATGCTGCTGGGCGACCTGATGACGATCAGGACGCACCGGCTGCCGGTGAAGCTGGTGGTGTTCGACAACCGGCGGCTCGGCATGGTCAAGCTGGAGCAGGAGCAGTCGGGGCTGCCGGAGTTCGGCACCGAGCTGGACAACCCCGACTTCGCGGCGGTGGCGACGGCGCTGGGCCTGACCGGCATCCGGGTCACCGGCCCGGACGAGTTGGCGGACGGCGTCCGGCAGGCCTTCGAGACGCCCGGACCGGTGCTGCTGGACGTGCTGACCAACCCGCAGGAGATCGCCGTCCCGGCGGAGCCGACCGTCGGGCAGGGCTGGGGCTTCGCGATCGCGAAGGTCAAGGAGACGCTGCGCAGCCATGGCGAGTGACCCGCGCTCCCCCGCGCGGCCGGACGCCGGGGGTCGGCCGGGTGCGGCAGGGTGGACGGCATGAGCGCACCGGAGGAGACCGACTACGCCGTCAGTTCCGAGTTCTACGACCTGCTGCAGGCGGAGCCCGACCGGCGGCGGGCGCAGCGGTGGTTCGCCGCGGCGGCGGGCCGGGCCCGGCACGGGATCGTCGACTTCGGCGCGGGCACCGGGATCGTCACCCAGGTGCTGCTGGAGTCCTCGGGCGTGCCGGTGCACGCCGTCGAACCCGCGGCGGCCATGCGGACGGTGCTGATGTCCCGGGCGGCGGCGCTCGGCGCGGACCGGCGGGCCCGGCTGACGGTCCATCCGGGCCGGGCCGAGGACGCCGGGCTGGACGCGGTCGCCGACCTGGCCGTCGCCGCCAACGTGGTGGGGTGCGTGGAGCCCGCGGCCCGGCGCGCCCTGTGGCGGGCGGCGGCCCGGGCCCTGGTGCCCGGCGGGATGCTGCTGTTCGACCCGCCGCCGAGCGTGGTCCCGGACGGGGTCGAGGACCTGGCCGGTCTCGGCCCGGTCCGGATGGGCTCGGACAGCTACCGAGCGGAGGTGACCCGGGTGCCCGACCGCGGGGTGCTGCGGATGGTCTTCGACTACCGGGTGGAGCGGGCGGGCCGACCGGTGCGCAGCGTCCGGGAGGAGTTCCCGATGTGGCCGGCCGAGGCCGCCGCGCTGGCGGCGGAGGCCGCGCAGGAGGGCCTCGAGTTCGTCACGGCGCCGCTCCCGGACCTGCTGGCGGCCCGCCGCCCGCTCCGCTGAGCCGAAGTCCTGGATGATGGACGCATGGTGACGATGGGTTCGGTGGTGCTGGGCGTGGCGGACGTGCCGCGGGCGGTGGCGTTCTGGACGGCCGCGCTGGGCTACGTCCCGCGCGGGGACGGCGACGAGCGGTGGGCGGTGCTGCTGCCGCCGCACGAGGGCGGGGTGCAGCTGGCGCTGGGCCGCAGCACCAGCCCGGTCCAGGAGCACCCCCGGGTGCACCTGGACCTCTACGCGCAGGACGCCGCCGACCAGGCCGCCGAGGTGGAGCGGCTGGTGGCACTGGGGGCCCGACGGGTGGAGTGGGACAGCTACCCGCCGGACCCGGACTTCGTGGTGCTGGCCGATCCGGACGGCAACCGCTTCTGCGTGATCGACACCGCGCACGGCTGAGGTCCGGTGCCCGGCGCGAACTCCCGCACCGCACCGCGCCGCCGGGCACCGGCATGCCGACCGCTCCCCGGGGTAGCCGCCCGACGCACGGGCGGCAGGGCGCCGTCCGGTGCGAGAAGGGGACGTGACCGACGTGACCGACGTGACCATGACGCAGAAGATCGTGAGCGGGTACGACGGCTCCCCGCAGTCCCGGGCCGCCGCGCGCTGGGCGGCCGCGGAGGCCGAACGGCGCGGCGCGGAGCTCACCCTGCTGCGGGTCTGGCCCTGGCTGGGCGCGGCCGACCCGGAGGGCCCGGCCGCGGATCCGGTCCAGCAGGCCGAGCACGATGACCTGGAGTCGCTCGCCGCGGACGTCCTGGCCGCCCACCCCGACCTGGTGGTGACCACCCAGGCGGCCGCGGGCGACGCGGCCGACATGCTGGTCGCGGCCACCGCCGACTACGACCTGGCCGTCCTCGGCTCCCGGGCCCCGGGCGCCGTCGCCGACCTGCTGGGCAACTCGGTGGCCCTCGCGGTCGCCGCCCGCGCCGCCTGCCCGGTCGCCCTGGTCCGGGAGCACCCCGCCGACCGGGACGCCCCGCCCGCCGCGGCCCCGGACACCCGGTCGGCGGCGGCCGCGGCGCCCGCGCCGGACGCCCCGGCCGTCCCGCCCGCCGCGGACGTCCCGCCCGCCGGGGCGGCCACGACCGTGGTCGCCGAGCCGGTGACCGCCCCGCCCGTCGCCCCGCCCGTCGCGGCGCCGGAGCGGCCGGAGATCGTGGTCGGGCTGGCGGGCGAATCCTCGCTGCCCGCCGTCGAGTTCGCGCTCGCCGAAGCCTCCCGATCGGGCGGCCGGGTGCGGGCGGTGCACGGGTGGGACATGGTGCCGCTGCTGGCGGCCGCACCCGGCTGGCTGCCGCCGGACCCGGACGCCGACCGCCAGGGCGAGCGGATCGAGGCCGACCTGGACCAGCTGCTGGCCCCCGCCCGGGCCGCCCACCCGGACGTCGAACTGCAGGTGGAGGCGCACCTCGGCGGCGCCGCGGGCGCCCTGGTCGCCGCGGCCGAGCACGCGGACCTGCTGGTCCTGGGCCGCCACCCGCACCTGTTCGGCAGCCGCCTGGGCACGGTCGTCCACGCCGCCGTCCACCACAGCACCGCCCCCGTGGTGCTGGTCCCGCACGACTGACCGGCCCGCACCTCCCCTCCCCGCTCCGCCCTCCCGGAAGAGCCACCGCAGCCCCGGGAGGGCGGACCCACGCCCGGCCCCGTGCCCGGCCCCCTGCACCGCCCGGTCCGGTCGGACCACCTCACCCCTACCCCGGGCCGGGTGAGGGGGATGCTCGCCCCGCTCGGATTGAAAAGTTTTTCGCCATCTTGCAGCAAGGGTTTTCATGACGTTCGGATGTCGCCGGGAACACCGGCAGATGTCCGCGGTGTCAATCCGGCCGCCGCCCCGCTGGCCGGTCGACCTGAAGGCACTCCCTCCACTTCTTGAAGGCAAAGGGGCGGCGAGGCTCGAATGATGACCTGAACCTGATGCCAATCGGGCGGTAGCCGCTGGTCTTCCGTTGATTTCGTGTTGTGATCAACGGGTGCTGACACCGCGTCAGCACCGACGGAGAAGAGACGGGAAGACCCATGACCACCGCACCGCCCCGCACCACGGCCACCGCCTGGTGGCGTCCGCTGCTGCTCGTGGCCGCCCTGCTGACCGGACTGTTCGGCGCCGCCGCACCGGCCGGCGCGGCCACCGCCGAGGCGACCCTCTCGGTCACGGTCTCCGCCGTGACCAGCCCGGGCGACACCGTCCTGATCAGCGGGAACACCGCGCAGTTGGGCAACTGGGATCCGGCGAAGGCCGTCCCGCTGACCACCACCGCGCAGACGTACCCGTCCTGGACCGGCTACATCCAGATCATCCAGGGCACCACCGCGCAGTACAAGTTCCTGATCCGCAGCAGCACCGGGGCCGTGACCTGGGAGAGCATCCCCAACCGCTCGGTGACCGACTCGACGACCACCGTCACCGCGATCAACGACCGCTGGAACGTCAGCAACGGCGCGCCGGTCGCCGCGACCTTCCGCGTCACCGCCACCACCGCCTACGGGCAGAACGTCTACCTGGTCGGCGACCTGGCCGAACTCGGCGGCTGGAACCCGGCGAAGGCCGTCCCGCTGACCACCGGCTCCGGCAGCTACCCGACCTGGACCGCCGCCCTGCAGCTGCCGCCCAGCACCCCGATCGCGTACAAGTACCTGATCAAGAACCCGGACGGCAGCGTGGTCTGGGAGAGCGGCGCCAACCGCACCACGACCACCCCGCCCACCGGCACCTTCACCGCCACCGACACCTGGCGCCCGTAGCACCGAGCCACCGACCGGCCGCCCGACCGCCCGTTGAAGGTGCGGAGGGCGGCCCCGGTGTTTCAGCACGAGATGCCCCCTCCCCTCCGCAGCGTCATATGCCGCGAGGCGGTGTGCCCGGACGGCCGATCCGGCGGGAGCGTCGGCGGTCCGGCGGCCGTGCACCCGGGTGACCAGCGAGGGGCTCGCGGCGGGGATCACGCAACGCGGAGGGCGCGCGAGGACCGGCGCCCGCCCTGCACCCGCGCACAGGAGAGAAGAGAGGACACGGTGACGGAGGAGATCGGCACCAGCGGCCACAAGCCGAAGGACCTGGTCTGCCCGCACTGCCACGCCGGAGTCGAGGCCGTCCACGCCGGTACCGCCGTGGACGACAACGGGCGCAGCCTCGACCGCTGGCAGGCGGGCCCGTGCCACAACCCGCAGTGCTCGCAGGCACTTCAGCCCCGCGCGGTCGGCTGAGAGGGGCCCGCACCGCCGATCCCCTGCGGCGGTCGGCGCCCTGCACGGCGGGGAGGCCCCGAACGGCCGCTCTGCTGCGCGGTGCCGACCGTCCGGCGGTCGAGCGTCCTGCCAGGGGCTCGACCCGTTCCGCGGGAGAACGGCGCACTGCAACGAATGTGTCACAAGCACCCCGACCGAACGGACCCCGTTCCCGGATTCGGCGATCCTGGTCCGGCTCCGTTCTGCAGGATCCGGCCGCGGAGGGTGATCGCCGGAGGGGCCCGCTGCGCGCCCGCCCCACCGGCCCGCCCGACCCGGCGTTCGAACGTTCGAGAGGGTCTTCGTGACACAGCAGGAGATCATGGCCCTGGCGATGTCAGGTGCGACGACGATCGTGGCGGCGATGGCCACGGACGCCTGGGAGACCGTCCGGGACCGCGTCTCGACGCTTCTCCACCGCCGCGGCCCCGAGCCGCGCGCCGCCATCGAGGCCCGCCTGGAGAGCAGTGCAGAGCTGGTCTCCCGGGGGCGGGACGCCGACCGCGCCCGCGAAATGGTACGCGGGCAGTGGCAGTTGGAGCTGGAGGAGTTCCTGGCCGCGCATCCCGAAGCGGTCGAGGAGCTGCAGGAGCAGTTGGACTCGATGCGGGCGGCGCTGCCGGAGGCCCAGCAGCAGTGGGTGCAGAACAACACCGCCAACGGCCACGGAGTCGTTACCGCACTGCAGCACGGCACTCAGCACGTCTACTACATGGACTCCCCCGGGCCCCGCACCGGCACCGGCACCGGCACCGGCACCGAGGAGAGGACGGGCTGACCGTGGGCACGCCCGCGGGCCCGGACAAGGGCGCGGTGTATGCGCAGAGCATCACGGCGACCGACGGCGGCCGGGTGTACGCCGTGCAGCACGGGGACCAGTACAACTACATCTACCGCGGCACCCCGCCGTACCGGGTGGAGCCCTTCCCGCTCGCGGCCCCGGCCGCGCTGCCGCCCGGGCTGGCGCGGGTGCCCAGCCGCCTGCTGACGGCCCGTCACCAGGTGGTGCCCTTCCTGCCCAGGCCGGAGTTGGCGCCCCTGGAGTCCTGGCGGGACGAGGCGGTGCCGGGGCTGTCGGTGCGGCTGGTGCACGCCGAGGGCGGGTCGGGCAAGACGCGGCTGGCGGCCGAGTTCGCCGCGCGCTCGGCCGAGGCCGGCTGGGCGGTCGCGCTGGCCCGGCACCGCAGCGAGGTCGCCTCGGCCGGCGGCGACGACCAGTCCCTGACGGTGCGCGCTCCGGGGCTGGTCATGGTGGTGGACTACGCCGAGCGCTGGCCCCTGGAGGACCTGATCACCTTGGTGCGCCAGCACCGGGACGCGGCCCGCGACCGGCTGCGCATCCTGCTGCTGTCGCGTCAGGCCGGCAGTTGGTGGCAGGGGCTGGCCCACCAGCTGACCAAGCTCGACGTCCTCGACGTCGAAGCGCTGCAGCTGGGAGGGCTCCCCGACGCTCCCGGCGCCCGGGCCGCCGTGTACACCGCGGCCCGGGACCGCTTCGCCGAGGTCCTCGCCCACCCGGACCCGTCCGGGATCGGCGTCCCCGAGGACCTCGACGCGCCCGCGTACGCCCTCACCCTCACCGTCCACATGCGTGCCCTGGTCGACGTGGACGCCGCCGCCCGCGGCTGCGCGCCCCCGTTCGGCCGCGGCCTGGCCGGCCTCTCCTCGTACCTGCTGGACCGGGAGCACGACCACTGGCGCTCCTTCCACGACGAGGGCCGGGGCCCGCTGCGCAGCGGCCCGGGCCCGATGGGCCGGGCGGTGTACGTGGCCACCCTCGCGGGTTCCCTGGTCCCCGCCGACGCCGCGGCCGCCCTGGTGCGGACGGGTGCCGCCGTCGACACCGCCGCCGGGGCGCAGTTGGCCGAGGACCACTCCCGGTGCTACCCGTCGGCCGATCAGGCCCTGCTGCTGGACCCGCTCGCCCCCGACCGCCTCGGGGAGGACTACCTCGCGCTCACCCTGCCCGGCCACGAGGAGGAGTTCGGCTACCACGCCACGGACCCCTGGAGCGTCGCCGCGCCCGCCGCGCTGCTGGCGCCCGGCCGTCGGGGTGGAGAACCGGCGGGCTGCACCCGCCAGGCGCTGACGGTCCTGATCGAGGCGGCCCACCGCTGGCCCCACGTGGTCGACCGGCACCTCGACCCGATTCTGCGCGACCACCCCCGCCTCGCCCTGGCCGCGGGCAGCGCCGCCCTGACCCGCCTGGCCTCGCTGGAGAGCCTCGACCTCGCGGTCCTGGAGGCCGTCGAGTTCGAGTTCCCCGAGGAGCGCCACACCGACCTCGACGTCGGCATCGCCGCGGTGGCCGCCCGCCTGGCGGCCCACCGCCTGGCCACCACCCGTTCCCCGGCCGCCCGGGCGAGCATCCACAACGGGCTGGCGATCCGTCAGGGGCGCGCCGGTCTGTACCACGACGCCCTCGCCAACGGCCGGGAGGCGGTGCGGATCTGGCGGGAGCTCGCCTCGACCGGGCTCGGGTACGACGCCGACCTGGCCCTGGGGCTGACCAATCTCGGCATGCGGCTGGAGGCGGTGGGACAGCCGGACGAGGCCCTGTCCGTCACCCGGGAAGGCGTGCAGCTCTGGCGCCGGCTCGCGGGCGACGCCCCGAACGCCCACGCGGCGAAGCTCGCCTGGGCGCTGTCCGCGCTCGGTGTCCGGCTGAAGGCGGTGGGGCGGGGCGAGGAGGGCACGGCCGTCGCGGAGGAGAGCGTGCGGATCTGGCGCTGCCTCTCGGCGGTCGACCCGGCCGCCCACGAACCGGACCTCGCCGCCTCACTGACCAACCTCTCGAACCGGCTGTGGGCGCAGGGACGGTTCGAGGAGGCCCTGGCCGCGGGGACGGAGGCGCTGTCCGTCCACCGCCGGCTGGCGACGGACAGCCCGGCCGCCCGGGAACCGGACCTCGCGCTGGCCCTGGTCTCCCTCGGCGCCGACCTGTGGAAACTGGGACGGCAGGAGGAGGCGGTGGCCGCCACCGAGGAGGCGGTCGGCATCTACCGCCGGTTGGCGGCCCGCCATCCGGCGGCCTACGAACCGGAGTTCGCCCGCGCCCTGGCCAACGTCTGCGTCCTGCTGGCAGAGGTGGGCCGTCGCGACGAGGCCCTCTCCCCCGCCGCGGAGGCGGTCGACGTCTACCGCCGGCTGGCCGCGGACGATCCCGCCGTCCACGAACCGGAGCTCGCCCGCGCACTGAACAACTTCGGCTCCCGGCTGTCGGGGGCGGAACGGCCGGACGAGGCCCTCTCCCCCGCCGCGGAGGCGGTCGACGTCTACCGCCGGCTGGTGGCCGGGCGCCCGGCCGTCCACGAACCGGGCTTCGCCGCCGCGCTGAAGAACCTCGGCACGACCCTGTCCGAGGCGGGCCGGTGGAGGGAGGCCCTCGCCCCCACCGAGGAGGCGCTGGAGATCCGGCGCCGCCTGGCCGCCGAGAACCCCGCCGCCCACGCACCGTACCTGGCCCGCTCCCTGGCCGCCCTCGCTTCCTGGCTGTCGGAGGCGGGGCGCCCGGAGGAGGCCCTCGCTCTCACCGAGGAGGCGCTGGAGATCCGGCGCCGCCTGGCCGCCGAGAACCCCGCCGCCCACCTGCCCGCCCTCGCCGAATCGCTGTCCGACCTCGGTGGCGCGCTGTGCGACCTGGACCGGTTGGAGGAGGCCCTCGCTCTCACCGAGGAGGCGCTGGAGATCCGGCGCCGCCTGGCCGCCGAGAACCCCGCCGCCCACCTGCCCGCCCTCGCCGACTCCCTGACCAACCTCGGAAAGGTCCTGTCCGCGGGGTGGCGGTGGTTCGACGCGCTGGAGGCCGCCGAGGAGGCGCTGGAGATCCGGCGTCACCTGGCCACCCAGAACACCGCCGCCCACGCACCGGACCTCGCCCGCACCCTGTCCAACCTCGGTGTCATGCTCTCGAACCTGGGCCGGACGGAGGAGGCGCTCGCCGTCGCCCTGGAGGGCGTGGACATCCGGCGGCGGCTGGCCGCCGACCTCCCGGCCGCCCACCGGCCCGGCCTCGCCACCTCGCTGGCCAACCTCGGCTCGCTGCTGGCGGGGGCGGAGCGGTGGGAGGAGTCCGTCACCGTGACCCGGGAGGCGGTGTCGATCCGGCGGCAGCTGGCGGCGGACAACCCCGGCGCCCACGGACCGGACCTCGCCCGCGCCCTGTCCAACCTCGGAACGGCTCTGGGGAGGACGGGCCGCCCGGAAGAGGGTTTCGCCCTCAGCCGGGAGGCGGCCGACGTCTACCGCCCGTTCGTGGCGGCCCACCCGACCGCCCACGCGTACGACTTCGTCACCTTGCTGACCGCCCTCGGCACGCGCCTGCGGGCAGCGGGGCGCTGGGAGGAGGCCGTCGCCGCCCTCGGGGAGGCGGTGGAGGTCCGGCGCCGGACGGTCGGCCGGAACCCGACCGCCCACGACTCCGGCCTCGCCGGTTCGCTGAACGACCTGGGCGGGACGCTGGTGGCGGCGCAGCGCTGGGAGGAGGCGATCGCCGTCACCGACGAGACGGTGGAGGTCCGGCGCCGGATGGCCGACCGGGACCCGGTCGGCCGCGAACCCGACCTGGCCGACGCGCTCACCGCCTCCGCGCTGGTCCGTCGGCTGGCGGGGCGGGATCTTCCCGGAGCGCTGCGGGCGGTCATGGAGGCGGCGACGATCCACCGCAGGCTCGCGGCGACCGAGCCCGCACGGTTCCACGCCTCGCGCTGCGACGTCCTGCGGCTGCAGGAGGACGTCCTGCGCACCCTGGGGAGGCGGACGGAAGCAGCCGCCCTCCGTTCCTGGCTCGCGCTCAACGCCCCCGGTTCCGGCCCCCGGTAGCGCGAGCGGCTGGGCGGCTCGGCGGCGCGGAAGGGCCCACCCCCGGACTCTAAAAAGTCAGCTGTGCACGTTTAAGGGGTCATCGCAGAGCAGAAGGAGCCGGCCATGACCGAGGCCCCCGCCGTACACGGCACCCTTTTCATCGGCGGACGGTGGGAGACCCCCGCCGGAACCGACACCATCGAGGTCGTCTCGCCGCACGACGGAACGCTGATCGGCCGCGTCCCGCACGCCACCCCGCAGGACGTGGACCGGGCGGTGGCCGCCGCCCGGGAGGCGTTCGACCACGGGCCGTGGCCGCGGCTGCCGCTGGCGGAGCGCCTCGCGGTGCTGGAGCGGATCCAGGCGCTGATGCTGGCGCGCCAGGACGAGTTCGCCCGGGTGATCAGCGCGCAGAACGGCTCCCCGGCCTCGTTCAGCGTGACCAACCAGGCCGCGGCGGCGGCCGTCCAGTACGGGCTGGTGGCGGCGGCCGCCCGGGAGTTCCCGTTCGAGGAGCGGCGCGAGGGCCTGCGGCAGCCGCTGCTGGTGCTGCGCGAGCCGGTCGGCGTGGTGGCCGCGGTGGTGCCGTGGAACGTCCCGCAGTTCGTCACCGCCGCGAAGCTCGCCCCGGCCCTGGCCGCGGGCTGCACGGTGGTGCTGAAGCCGAGCCCGGAGACGCCGCTGGACGCCTACCTGCTGGCCGAGGTGTGCGCGGAGGCCGGGCTGCCGGAGGGCGTGCTGAGCGTGCTGCCCGCCGACCGGGAGACCAGCTCCTACCTGGTGGCGCACCCGGGCGTGGACAAGGTCTCGTTCACCGGCTCGGTGGCCGCCGGGCGCCAGGTGATGGCCTCCGCCGCGCAGCACCTGGCCCGGGTGACGCTGGAGCTGGGCGGCAAGTCGGCGGGCATCGTGCTGCCGGACGCCGACCTGCCGACCACCGTCGCGGCCCTGGCCGCCGGGTCGCTGCTGAACAACGGGCAGGCCTGCGTCGCGCTGACCCGGATCCTGCTGCCCGCCTCCCGGTACGAGGAGTTCGCCGCCGCGCTGACCGCGGTGTTCGGCGGGCTGCGGGTCGGCGACCCGCAGGACCCGGAGACCCAGGTCGGCCCGCTGGTGTCCAAGCGCCAGCAGCAGCGCAACCTGGACTACGTCCGGATCGGCCGGGAGGAGGGCGCGGAACTGCTGGTCGGCGGCGGCGTCCCGGCCGGGCTGGAGGCGGGCGCCTACGTGCAGCCCACCCTGTTCGGCGAGGTCACCAACGGGATGCGGATCGCCCGCGAGGAGATCTTCGGCCCGGTGGTCTGCCTGATCCGGTACGAGGACGAGGACGAGGCGGTGCGGATCGCCAACGACTCCGACTTCGGCCTGTCCGGTGCGGTGTTCACCGCCCGCACCGAGGAGGGCGTCGCGCACGGCGTCGAGGTGGCCCGCCGGATCCGCACCGGCACGTACACCGTGAACGGCTTCACCATCGACCTGCGCGGCCCGTTCGGCGGCTACAAGAACTCCGGCGTGGGCCGGGAGTTCGGCGCCGAGGGCCTGGGCGAGTACCTGGAGCACAAGACCGTCGCCCTGCCCGTCACCGTCTGGCCCCTCACCACTTCCTGGGAGTACCCACCATGTTGGCTGCAATGATCACCGCCCCGGGCGCCACCGAGCTGGAGGTCCGCGACGACGTCGAGGCGATCGGCTTCGGCCCCGGCACCGTGCGGGTCGCCGTCCGGGCGACCAGCCTGTGCCACTCCGACCTGTCGGGCATGAACGGCACCATCCCCGCGCCGATGCCGCTGGTGCTGGGCCACGAGGGCGCGGGCGAGGTGCTGGAGGTCGGCGAGGGCGTCACCCACGTCCGCCCCGGCGACCGGGTCATCGTCAACTGGCGGCCGTCCTGCGGCGCGTGCGCCTGGTGCGTGCGCGGCCAGGGGCAGCTGTGCCAGAGCGGCAACGCCGCGATGACGACGCCCGCGTTCCGCTCCGGCGGACAGGACTTCTTCCGCTTCATGGGCGCGGGCACCTTCGCCCAGGAGGTGGTGCTGAACGCCGCCTTCGCCAGCCCCGTCCCCGACGGCGTCTCCTACGACGCGGCCGCCCTGATCGGCTGCGGCGTCACCACCGGCGTCGGCGCGGTGTTCAACACCGCGGACGTGCGGCCGGGCGAGAGCGTCGCGGTGATCGGCTGCGGCGGCGTCGGCATCAGCGCGATCCTCGGCGCGAAGGCCGCCGGGGCCTCGCACATCGTCGCCGTCGACCCGGTCGCGGCCCGCCGGGACTGGGCGCTGTCCTTCGGCGCGACGGCCGCCGTGGCCCCCGAGGCGCTGACCGACGCGGTCGCCGAGGCCACCGGCGGCCTGGGCTTCGACCACGTCATCGAGGCGGTCGGCCGCCCGGCGACCTTCCGCTCCGCGTACGACGCCACCCGGCGCGGCGGCAACGTGGTGCTGGTCGGCGTCGGCGGTGCCGAGGACGGGTTCCCGATCAGCATGTGGGAGCTGTCCGCGGGCGAGAAGCGGGTGCTGCCCTCGTTCTACGGCGGCGACACCGTCACCCGCACCTACGCCCGGATCGCCGAGCTGGTCCGCACCGGGCGGCTCGACCTGGAGCGGCTGATCACCCACCGGCTGCCGCTGACCGGGATCAACGAGGCGCTCGGCCTGATGCGCAGCGGCGAGGCGCTGCGGATCGCGCTGACCGTCTGACCCGCCGACGCCCGTGCCCCCGGCGCCTCCTGAGCGGGCGCCGGGGGCACGGGCCTCCCCGTCCGGTCAGCTCCCCGGACGCGCGGAGGCCGCCGGTTCCACCGGGTCCATCAGGCCCGCGCGGTCGAGGGCCGGGCGGAACTGGTCGTAGAACCCCGCCTTGATCCGGTAGGCCCGCTCCTCCAGCTCCGCGAAGACCGCGGCGGAGCGCTCGTCGACCAGCAGGGCGGCCACCCGGGCGGCCAGCGCGTCGGCGTGGGTGCCGGGCTCCGTCGAGAGCCCGGCCAGCGGGGCGGTCTTCGCGTCGTGGAGCAGGTGCGGGTGGTAGAAGACCGAGCGGTTCTCCCCCTCGGTGGTCAGCCGCCGCGCCATCCGCTCCCACAGGCGGGTGTACTCGACGGAGACCAGCACCTCGCCCCAGAACCGCAGCACCGTCAGGATCCGCAGGTCGCTGTCCGGCCGCCCGCCCGCGTCCGCGACCAGCGCGAAGGTCGCGTCGACCGCGTCCAGGGTGGCGGCGGTCGGCCGGGAGGCCGCGATCCGCTCGTTGCCGATGCCGAGCCTGCGCAGGTCCTCGGTCATGTCCTCGCGGTGCGAGGGGACCCGCCCCGACCGGCCCGGGTACTCCTCGCGGAGGATCACCCGGGCGATGCGCCGCCCCTGCTCGTCCTGGAGCAGGTCGATCGCCAGGTCGTAGACCGGGGTGAAGGCGAGGGAGAGGAAGCGGCGCTGGAGCAGGAGTTCGGCGAAGTCGGCCTCGGCGAGCCCGGCGACCTGCGCCAGGACGGGGTGCCGGCGGAAGCGCTCGACGAGCGCGTCCTCGAACTGGTCCACATCGTGCACGGTCGTACCTTCCTGGGGGTTCATCGGTTCTCGTCCGCGGCACCGGAGCCCGGGGCCTGGGCCGGGAGCGGTCGGGCGATCCGGTCCTTCCAGCCGTCCGGGAACTCCACCGGCTCCGAGAGCGCCGGGTTGCCCCAGATCGCCTCGAACTCGTTGCGGACCTCCCGGCCGATCAGCGTGTCGTCGCCCCGGACCTCGCTCTGGGTGCACATGACCGCCTTCTTGCCGTGCAGGAAGGAGCTGATCAGGTAGTGGTCGTCCGCCCGGTACACGGCGACCGAGGGGAGGGTGTCGTACATCCGCACCTGCAGCCGGGCCCGGGCGGGCCCGTCCAGGTCCTGCCAGAGTGCGGACAGCACCTCCAGGTTGATCCGGACCTCCAGCTTGACCTTGTGCTGCTCGGACTCGCCGAGCGAGCGCTCCCGGAGGCCGACCACCGGCGAGTTCGGCAGCAGCAGCAGGATCCGCACCGGTACGCCCCTGGTCAGCGCCGCCCGGACCGGCTCCCGGAAGTGCTCGGCGAAGTCGGGGATCCAGGTCTGCAGGATCGTCACCTCGGAGCGCGCGGCGCCCACGTACTCCTTGAACAGCTCCGCCGGGAGCACGGGGTGGGCCGTCACCAGCCCGCTCTCCCGGAGGTTGCCCGCCCGGCTGCGGCCCTCGACCAGGGCGGCCACCTTCTCGTCGATGCCGTTGATCCGGCTGACGGCGCGCGACATCACGGCCAGGCACATCGCGACCGCGCCCAGCACGCAGAGCGACGCCTGCCCCGAGTCGAACGTGCCGGGCAGGAGCTGGAAGTTCGTGCACGCGTCGACGATCGGCAGCACGAAGGCCAGGAGGCCGGGCACGCCGATCCCGACCTCGACCGCGACCCGCCGCACGGAAGCGATGTTCGCCCCCACGTCCCCTCCTTCGAACCGGCGCCCTGACTGCCACGGCGACCCTATCCAGCCACCCGCCCCCACCGGACCGGTCGGAGGACTGAAATCTCCTGAACTCCCTTCCCGGGGAGGATCAGTGACGCTCAGTCGGGTTCCGGCGGCGGGCGGCGGCGGGGCGGCCGGGGCCCTCCCGACCGGCGCACGGGTAGGATTCCGGACATGCCCGCACCGACCGACGACGCCCGGCAGCGCCGCGTCCAGCAACGCGCGCTGGAGACCAGGGAACTGCTGCTGCGGGCGGCGGTGGACGTGCTGTGCGACCACGGGTACGCCGGGTTCTCGACGCTGGCGGTCGGCGAGGCGGCGGGGGTGAGCCGGGGGCGGCTGGTGCACCACTTCCCGACCAAGAACGCGCTGATCGAGGCCGTCACCGACCACCTGGCCCGCTCGTACGCCGGACTGG
This sequence comes from Kitasatospora phosalacinea, assembly GCF_030268885.1. GTDB lineage: Bacteria > Actinomycetota > Actinomycetes > Streptomycetales > Streptomycetaceae > Kitasatospora > Kitasatospora phosalacinea_C. Next base: position 21,881 of record NZ_BSSA01000005.1, on the reverse strand, counting down.
CCCCGGCCCAGGCCCGGGAGCTGGCCGCGGCCCCGCAGCCGGACCGGGCCGCGCAGGGCCTGGGGATGATCTGGCAGCTGATGAACACCCGGGACTACCAGGCGTTCCTGGAGCTGCTGATCGGCACCCGGCACGACCCCGAACTGCGGCCTCTGGTACGGGAGTTCGAACGGCGGCTGGAGAACGAGCTGATGGCCGCGGTGCGGACCGTCTCCGGCCCGGCCGCCGACTCCCCCGAGTTCGGCGCCTCGCTGCTGACCGCGCTGCAGGCGATGCGCGGACTGCTGCTGATCTCCTCGGCCGGCGGGCACGACCTCGCCGCCGAGTGGGAGACCGTCCGCGAGCGGCTGCTGCTGCTGTTCCGCCCGGTCGCCTGAACGCACCACCCCCGCTGGTCCATTCGGATGCGAACGGGCCGCCGCTGGTAACCCCGCGGCGGGCGGTTGCCGACACCGTCGGCATGACCTCTTCTTCGTACAGCCGCAAGGGGCTGGCCGCACTGGCCGCCGCCGTCTGCGTCGCGGGCGTGACCGGCTTCGCCCCCGCCCCCGCCACCGACCCCCGGGAGCCCGCGGCCGACGCGCCGTGGGTGGTGTCGCTGGGCGACAGCTTCATCTCCGGCGAGGCGGGCCGCTGGTTCGGCAACAGCAACGAGTCGGCGAACGGCTGGTCCGGCACCGACCGGGCGTACGACCCGGAGACCGACGAGAGCCACCCGGAGGACGTGTACGGCGCCTCCTACGAGGACGGCTGCAACCGCTCCGACGTCGCCGAGGTGCAGTCCCTCACGCTGGACGTCCGCAAGCTCAACCTGGCCTGCTCCGGGGCGACGTCGAGCGCCGTCAAGCTCCCGGAGCACGGCGGCAAGCCGTTCAAGGGCGAACCCTCGCAGGCCGAACAGCTGCAGAAGGCGGTGACCGGGCAGCCGGTGCGCGCCGTGGTGGTGTCGATCGGCGGCAACGACCTCGGGTTCTCCGACATCATCGCCGAGTGCACGAAGCAGTTCGTCAAGCCCTACGGCGGCTCCCCCTGCGCGCCCGACGCCGAGCAGCAGGTCAAGGACCGGCTGCCCGGCGTGCGGACGGCCGTGGTCGAGACGCTCGCCGACGTGAAGACCGCCCTGAAGCGGGCCGGGCACCGGGACGGCTCCTACCGGCTGGTCCTGCAGTCCTACCCGTCCCCGCTGCCCAGCGCCGACCGGGTCCGCTACCCCGGGGAGAAGTACGACCGGCTCAGCGAGGGCGGCTGCCCGTTCTTCGACCAGGACCTCACCTGGGCGCACGACGACCTCGTCCCGCAGATCAGCGCCACCGTCGCCGAGGCCGCGCACGAGGCCGGGGCCGAGTTCCTCGACCTCTCCCGGGCCTTCGAGGGCCGCGAGGTCTGCGCCAAGGGCACCCGGCAGGCCGACCTCCAGCACCCGCCCTCCGGGCGGAGCAGCGAGTGGGTGCGCTTCCTGACCTCCGGCCTGGGCCAGGGCCAGCTCCAGGAGTCGCTGCACCCCGACGCCTTCGGCCAGCAGGCCCTCGGCGCCTGCCTGAGCCTCCACCTGGAGCAGCCCACCGGCGACCGCCGCTGCATCAACACCCCCGGCCGCGGACCCGCGGAGATGGAGCTGGCGGCGGTGGAACCGGCGGCGACCAGCGGCTGACCGCCGAGCGGATCGTGGCCGCCCTGGAGCACCTGACCTTCCGCACCCCGAAACCGGCCCGCTTCGGCAGCGGCTACCGGCGGGCCGCGGTGCTGCGGGCCGCGGGCTTCGACGAGGCGGCCGTCCACCGGGCGGGACGGGCCGGGGCATGACGGCGGACGTCGAGGGCGCGGCGGGCGCCACGGGGGTGCCGGGCGGGCGGCACGGGGCGTGGGGGCGCCGGGTGCTGTCGGTGCTGCTGGGGACGGGCGTGCTGCTGACCGGGTGGGCGCTGGCGGGGTCGGACCGGCCGGCCGGGCGGGCGGCGTGGCTGGTGCTGCGGGACGGGGTGTTGACGCTGGCGGTGGCGGCCGGGCTGTTCTCGGCCGTCGCGGGGCTGGCCTGCGCGCTGCGCGCCGCCGGGGTGCCGCGGCGCCGCGCAGCGGCGGTGGCCGGGCCGGTGCCGGAGGGCCCCGGCGGGGCGGACGGCCCGCACGGCCCGCACGGCCCGCACCGGAGGTCGCGGTGAACCTGCCCGTCGGTCCGCTGACCACGTTCGTCCTGCTGGTGCTGGGCTACGGGCTCACGTACTTCCTGGTGCTGCAGTTCTCCGGGTGGCTGCGGGCCCGGGCCGAGCGGCTCCGTCCCGCCGAACCCGACGTGGCGGCGGGGGAGTTGGTGTTCTGGTTCCTGGTGCCCTGCCTGGACGAGGAGGCGGTGGTCGGCGCCACGGTGGCCAACCTGCTGGCCCAGGACCCGCGGGCCCGGGTGACGGTGGTCGACGACGCCTCCGCCGACGCGACCGCCGAGCGGGCCCGGGCGGCGGGCGGCGACCGGGTGGAGGTGCTGTCGCGGCGACTGCCGCAGGCCCGGCAGGGCAAGGGCGCGGCGCTGAACGCGGCGCTGCCGCACCTGGTCGCGGCGACGGAGCGGCTGGGCGTGCCGGAGGAGCGGGTGGTGGTGGCGGTGATGGACGCGGACGGGTGGCTGAGCCCCGGCGCCCTGGCGCACGTCGCCCCGCTGTTCGCCGACCCGGCGGTGGGCGGGGCGCAGTTGGCCGTCCGGATCCGCAACCGGGACCGGCTGCTGACCCGGATCCAGGACGCCGGGTTCTGGGGCGCCGCCGCGACCGCGCAGTACGGGCGCGACCCGTTCGGGACGGTCAGCCTGGGCGGCAACGCCCAGTTCGCCCGGCTGTCGGCGCTGCGCTCGGTGCCCGGCGCGCCGTGGACGGACTCGCTGACCGAGGACCTCGACCTGGCGCTGTCGCTGGCCGTGCGGGGCTGGCGGCTGCGCACCACCAGCCTGGCGCACGTCGTCCAGGAGGGCCCGGAGCACCTGCGGGCGCTGCTGCGCCAGCGCACCCGCTGGGCGCAGGGGCACATGGTCTGCGCCGGACGGCTGGGCGAGGTGTGGCGCAGTTCGCGGCTGGGCACGGCGGCGGCGCTGGAGCTGGCGCTGTACCTGCTGCAGCCGTGGTGCCTGGCGCTGCCCTGGTCGGTGCTGGCGCACCTGCTGGCGGTGCTGGGCGTGCTGGCGACGCTCGCGGTGGGCGCGCACAGCGGGGTGGCGGCGGCCGTGGCGACCGCGGTGGCGGTCTACCTGCTGGCGTTCGCGCCGCACCTGTACCAGGCCACGCTGTACCACCGGCGCACCCGGCACTACGGCTGGTGGCGTTCGGTCGGGCTGCACCACGCCTCGTACCTGCTGACGTACGTCACCTACCTGGCGACTTGGCGGGCGCTGTGGCGGATCGTCCGGGGGCGGCGGGACTGGGCGAAGACCCGGCGGGTGGCCCGGGCGGCCGAGGGGCAGTAGGCGGCCGGCGGGGGCGGAGGCGGGTGGGGCGGGAGCGGGGGCGGGTGGGGCGGGAGCGGGGGCGGGCGGAAGCGGAGGCAAACCCTCCCCCGGCGGAACGGCGTCGTTCGACCAAGCGTCAGGCCCCTTGGGCAAAGGGCTGGTTCGGATCGGCGCCGAGTCCTTGTTGGGCATGAGCATGCCCCTCTAGGGTCGCACACCAGTCCGTCCCCGCACGGACGCCCCGGCCGAACGGCGGCCCCGAACCCCCGCCTTCGCGCCCGCCCCGCCGCGCGCCCGGACACCATCCGTCCGCACGGCCCGGCATGCACCGCTTCCGGTCACCCCAGCCAAGGAGGCACCTCCCGCATGCGCACTTCCGCCGCCGCCCGCCGCACGGCCCTCGCCGTCGCGGGCACCGCCGCCCTCGCCCTCTCCGCCCTCACCACCGCCGCCCCGGCGGGCGCCGTCGTCGACCCCCAGGTACGCGGCCAGGGCGGTACGTCCTGGGTGCGGGCCTGCGACACCCTCGCCCACGGCGACACCGTGGCCTGTCACGCCCTGCGGGTGACCAGCACGGTCGAACCGGTCGCCGCGTTCGGCGTCAGCCCGCACCTCACCCCGGCCGGCTACGGGCCGAGCGACCTGCTCAGCGCGTACAAGCTGCCCGCGAACGGCGGCGCGGGCACCACCATCGCCATCGTCGACGCCTACAACGACCCCAACGCCGAGGCCGACATGGCCGTCTACCGCTCCCAGTACGGCCTGCCCGCCTGCACGAAGGCCAGCGGCTGCTTCAAGCAGGTCAACCAGAGCGGCGGCAGCACCCTGCCCGCCAACAACACCGGCTGGGCCGGGGAGATATCCCTCGACCTCGACATGGTCTCCGCGATCGCCCCCAACGCCCACATCGTGCTGGTCGAGGCCAGCAGCGCGACCATGGCCAACCTCGGCACCGCGGTGAACACCGCGGTCGGCCTGGGCGCCAAGTACGTCTCCAACAGCTACGGCGGCAGCGAGTCCTCCGCCGACACCTCGTACGACAGCTCCTACTTCAACCACCCGGGCGTCGCCATCACCGTCTCCTCCGGCGACTCCGCGTACGGCGCCCAGTACCCGGCCGCCTCCAAGTACGTGACCGCGGTCGGCGGCACCGCCCTCAAGCGGGACAGCAGCACCCGCGGCTGGTCGGAGAGCGTCTGGCTGACCAACTCCACCGAGGGCACCGGCTCCGGCTGCTCCAAGTACGACGCCAAGCCGACCTGGCAGAAGGACACCGGCTGCACCAGGCGCACCATCGCCGACGTCTCCGCCGTCGCCGACCCCGCCACCGGCGTCGCCGTCTACCAGACCTACGGCGGCAGCGGCTGGGCCGTCTACGGCGGCACCAGCGCCGCGGCTCCGATCATCGCCGGGGTCTACGCCCTCGGCGGCGCCCCCTCCTCCGGCTCCAGCCCGGCGTCCTTCCCGTACGCCCACACCAGCGCCCTGTTCGACGTCACCACCGGCTCCAACGGCTCCTGCTCCCCGACCTACCTGTGCAAGGCGGGCACCGGCTACGACGGCCCGACCGGCCTCGGCACCCCCAACGGCACCACCGCCTTCAAGGGCTGACGCCCCGACCCGCCGCGGAGGCCGCCACCGACCCGGTGGCGGCCTCCGCCGCTGCCCGGCTCAGGCCGGCCGGAGCGTCACCGCGTGCTGCGCACGGACGAGTTGCAGCATCGGGCACCGCGCGTCGGCGGCGGCCAGCAGCGCGGCCAGCGTCGGCGCGGGCACGTCGCCGCGCAGGTCCACGGTCGCCGTCAGGTCGTACGGGACGGCGGGGGCGTCGGTCGGGACGCCGAAGAAGCGGGCGTCGTTGTTGCGGGCGGTGACCCGGACCTCGGCCCGGTCCAGCGGGACGTCCTCCAGCGCGGCGATGCACAGCAGGGTGTGCGTCAGGCAGGTGCTGACCACCGCGCACAGCAGCTCCGGCGAGGACGGCCCGAGGTTGAACCCGCCGATGTCCGGGCCGCCGTCCCCGAGGAACGACCACTCCCCCACCCGCACCTTGCGCACCCCGGTCGCGTCGTCGGCCACGCAGACCGCGGAGACCTCCTCGTCCCAGTCCGCACTGCTCGGCCGCCGCCGCGCGGCGTCCCGCATCGCGGCGCCCTTGTCCTTCAAGTGCTCGGCCAGGCCGGGCCGTTGACCCGTAGTCGTGTTCGTCATGCCCGGTAGCGTACGGGCCGCTCCCCGAGTGCCCACCGGAACGCGGGCCCCGAAGGCGGCCGTCGGCGCCGAGGAGCGTGTACCGGCGGTTCTGCCGGGCGGCGTCCGTGGTGGTCACGTCGTCGTGTCGTCACGTCGATGCGTCGTCACGTCGGTGGGTCGGTACGTCGTCACGTCGGTACGTCGTCACGCGGCGTCGTGGAAGACCAGGCCGAGCGTGCGCCGGGTGCCCGATCGCACCGTGCTGACGCCGTGCCGGACCGGTGCCGCGGACCAGCCCCGGGCGGAGCGGACCGGGCGGTCCCGCGTGGTGAAGACCAGGCCGTGGCCCTGCGGGAGGACGGTGGAGGTGCAGCGGGACTGGGCGCGCGGGCGCTGCTCGACCAGCAGGAACTCGCCGCCCGTGTAGTCGCGGCCCGCCTCGTCCAGGCCGATCACGACCTGCAGCGGGAAGACCAGGTCGCCGTAGAGGTCGCGGTGCAGCGCGTTCCAGTCGCCGGCGCCGTAGCGCAGCAGGATCGGGGTGGGCCTGTCCTGCCCGGCCTCGCGGCACAGGTCCAGCCACTGCTCCAGGGTGTCCGGCCAGGGCGCGGGGCGGCCCAGCTTCGCGGCCCAGTCGCGGGCGACGGGCAGCAGCTCGGGGTACAGGGCCTCCCGCAGGGTGCGCACCGGCTCGGGGAGCGGGTGGCCGAAGTAGCGGTACTGGCCGGAGCCGAAGCGGTACCGGGCCAGGTCGACGGTGGAGCGGAAGTGCCGGGTCTCCTCGTACAGCGCGGCGAGGGCGCGGCACTGCTCCGGGGTCAGCAGGCGCGGGGTGGGCGCGCAGCCGTGCTCGTTCAACTCCTCGGTCAGGGCGGGCCAGTCGGCCCCGGCGACCAGTTCGCGCACGGCGGGTGCGGGACGGGTGGTGGCGGTCATGGTTCCTCCGGTGTGCGGCCCGGCGCCCTCGCGGCGGAGCGGGTGGTGCTCGCGCTCCTGCGGCGGGTCGCCCGCGGGCTCTCGGTCGTCGTGCGCGCGGCCGCCGGTCGGCTCCCCTCGCCGGGGCCGGCTCGGACGTCCTCGTGGACGTCAGCTTTCGCCATCCGGCGGGTGGTGTCCGGCGGTATTCGGACGTCGCGCGCGGGCGGCCCGCCGACCCGGCCGGGACGGCCTCGCGGTCGCCCAGGGGGACGCGCCGTCCGGAAACCGGTGCGGGCGCTGCGTACCCTGACAGGTCGTCAATCCGGTAACAGGGCCGACTACACGGTGCCGGTCCCCCGGGGAACGTGACACGCCCCACACTGGGCCAACCCCCGCGGCGCCGGTCCGACCGGCCCGGTGCCGTGCCCAGTGCCCCGCGCCCCCGAGGAGTCACCGTGTCCGCCACCGAGCAGTCCTCCGCCGTCCAGGGACCGCCACCCGTCCAACGCCTCAAGGCGAACTCCGTCGGACTGACCGGCGTGATCTTCATGGCGCTGGCGACGGCCGCGCCGATCACCGCGATGACCGGCAACCTCCCGGTGATCGTGGGCGGCGGCAACGGCGTCCACGCGCCCGCGGGCTTCCTCTTCGTCACCCTGGTGCTGACCGTCTTCACGGTCGGGTACGTGTCGATGGCCCGGCACATCACCACCGCCGGGGCGTTCTACGGCTACGTCTCGCACGGTCTGGGCCGGGTGGCCGGTCTGGCCTCGGGCATGCTGGCGGTGCTCGCGTACGTGGTGTTCGAGGCCTCGATCGTGGGGATCTTCGCCTACTTCGCCCAGCAGGCCGTGGAGTCGCAGTTCGGGGTCGACCTGCCCTGGCAGGTGTTCGCGCTGGCGATGCTGGCCGTCACGGCGGTCCTGTCGTACTTCGACCTGGAGGTGGCCTCGAAGGTCCTCGCCGTGTTCCTGGTCGGCGAGGTGCTGATGCTCACCGTGCTGGCCGCCGCGGTCCTGGCGCACGGCGGCGGCCCGGACGGCCTGCACGCCTCGTCCCTGAACCCGACCGGCGCGTTCGCCGGGGTGAACGCCGGGGTCGGCCTGTTCTTCTGCTTCTGGTCGTGGATCGGCTTCGAGTCGACCGCGATGTACGGCGAGGAGTCCCGCAACCCCCAGCGGATCATCCCGCGCGCCACCCTGCTCGCGGTCGTCCTGCTCGGCGTGCTCTACACCTTCGTCTCCTGGATGGTGCTGAGCGGGAACGGCCCGGCGCAGGCCCTCGCCACCGCCGCCGGCTCCAACCCGCTCGACCTGTTCCTCGGCCCGGCCCGGCAGTACCTGGGCCCGTGGGCGGTCACCGCCTTCCAGTGGCTGATGGTGACCAGCGCCTTCGCCTGCGGCATGGCCTTCCACCAGTGCGCGGCCCGCTACCTGTACGCGATCGGCCGCGAGGGCTTCCTGCTCCCGGCGCTCGGCCGCACCCACCCGCGGCACGGTTCCCCCTACGTCGCCTCGTTCGCCCAGACCGGCATCGCGCTGGCCGTCGTGGCGGCCTTCTGGGCGACCGGCCAGGACCCGTACGTCAGCCTGTACACCCTCACCGCGATCCTCGGCACGCTCGCCCTGCTGGTGGTGCAGACGCTGTGCTCCTTCGCCGTGATCGCCTACTTCCGCCGCCACCACCCCGAGTCCCGGCACTGGTTCCGCACCTTCACCGCCCCGCTGCTCGGCGGGCTCGGCATGCTCGCCGCGATCGTGCTGCTGGTGACGAACCTGGACACCGCGGCCGGTGCGGCCTCGAAGATCCTCTTCTTCCGGTTCATCCCGTGGATCGTCGTCGCGGTCTTCCTCGGCGGCATCGCGCTCGCCCTCTGGATGCGGGCCAGGCACCCGGAGCGGTACGAGGTGATGGGCCGGCTGGTCGTCGAGAGCGCCCAGGAGCGCACGGAAGAGGAGCACCCGGACGACGCACCCGCCACCGCCGCGCTCTGACGCCCCACCCCCTTCCCGCCGCTGTCGAGACCCCCACCCCGAGAACGGAAAGGCCCTCCCCCATGGCGCGCACCCACCAGGCCCGACTGATCCGCAACCTGCTCGCCGACCAGGCGGTGGCCGAACGGCTGCACCTGCCCGTCGACGACTACCGCGGCCTCCGCGACGAGGCCCGCACCGACCCCGACGGCCCCTCCCGCCGCGCGCTGCTCGCCCGGGCCGCGGCCGTCGGCGCCGGCCTGGCCGGGGCGGCCGCCCTGGGCGGCGGCGCCCGGGCCCACGCCGCCCCCGCCCCCGTCCCGAAGATCGGCGGCTCCCCCCGGATCGCGATCGTCGGCGCCGGGATCTCCGGCCTGAACGCGGCCCTGACCCTCGCCGACAAGGGGGTCGCGGCCACCGTCTACGAGGCCAGCCCCACCCGGATCGGCGGCCGGATGTACTCCGGCGGCAGCCCCGCCAACCCCGGCACCTGGAACCAGGGCCAGGTCTCCGAGTGGGGCGGCGAGCTGGTCGACACCGGCCACCACGCGATCAAGACCCTCTGCCAGCGCTTCGGCCTCGGCCTGACCGACGTCGGCGCCGCCCTGCCGCCCGGCGCGGAGGGCGTCTTCCACTTCCACGGGCACTACTACCCGAAGGAGCAGGTCGACGCCGACTTCAAGCAGATCTGGCAGACCGTCAAGAGCGACGTCCAGGCCGGTGGTTCCGCCCCCACCTGGAACAGCCACAACGCCGCCTCGGTCGCCCTGGACCGCATGTCGATCCGCGACTGGATCGAGTCCCGCGTCCCCGGGGGCTTCGGCAGCGACCTCGGCGCGCTGCTCGACTGCGCCTACGCCGTCGAGTACGGCGCCGACACCACCGCGCAGTCCTCCTACGCGATGCTGGTGATGCTCTCCTGGCAGTCCAGCCCGGGCAACCTCTCCATCTGGGGCGGCTCCGACGAGCGCTGGCACATCACCGGCGGCAACGACCAACTGCCCCGGGCCATCGCCGCCGCGCTGCCCGCCGGGACGGTGCAGCCGGGCCACACCCTGCAGGCGGTCGTCCGGAACGCCGACGGCACCCAGACCCTCACCTTCGCCCTGGACGGGGGCGGCACGAGGACGGTCGTCGCCGACCACACCGTCCTGGCCGTGCCGCTGCCGATCCTCCAGGAGCACGTCGACCTGTCGCGGGCCGGGCTCGACCCGATGATGAAGGGCGTCCTGGCGAACATGCGGATGGGCGCCTGCACCAAGCTGAACATGCAGTTCACCCGCCGCGACTCCTGGTCCGGCACCGGCGCCTGGCCCGGCGTCTCCAACGGCGAGTGCTTCGCCGACCTGCCCTACCAGCAGGCCTGGGACGTCACCCGGGGCCAGGCCGGGAGCAACGGCATCCTGGTCCAGTACGGCGGCGGCAGCCTCGCCCGCGGCCTGACCCCGCCGACCGCGTTCACCGACGCCGCCACCCCGTACACCCGCAACCTCGTCGACGACTACCTCAGCCAGATCGACAGCGTCTGGCCCGGCACCAAGGCCGCCTGGAACGGCCGGGCCACCCTCTCCGCCTGGCACCTGAACCCGTACTCGTACGGCGCCTACTCCTACTGGCCGGTCGGCTACCTGACCGGCTACGCCGGGTACGAGGGCACCGCGCAGGGCAACCTGCACTTCGCGGGCGAGCACACCTCCTACGACTTCCAGGGGTACATGAACGGCGGCGCCGTCGAGGGCGCCCGGGCCGCCGGGGAGGTGCTGGCCGCCCTCGCCTGACCCAACGCACGCCCCCGAACGGGGGGTTACGCGCTCCATCCGGGGGAGACCGCGAGGTCACGCGGTCTCCCCCGGCCAAGCGAAATCCCGCCTCCAGGCGGCGCAGGGCGGCGGCGGGGTCGGGGTGGCGGCGGGGCGCGGTCCCCTTGCATGGGCCGCATGTCAACTCTTCGACACGGGCGTCACCGCACGCTCCGGTCCGACCTGCTGCTGCCCTGGGTGCGGCAGACCTGTGCCCCCCGGCGGCGGCCCGCCGTCTCGCCCGCGGCCTGGCGCTCGCTGCTGGCGGTGACCGCCCCGGCCGCTCTCGGCCTGATGGCCGGGCGGCCCGCCGAGGGGGTGATGGTGGCGCTGGGCGCGCTCTCGGCGGTGCTGACCGACGTGGCAGCCGGCTACCGGCACCGGGCGGTCACCATGCTGCCGCCCCAACTGCTGGGCGTGGCCGGGGCGTTCGCGACCCTGACCGCCGAGGGCGGGCCGCTCGCGCCGTACCTGCTGCCCGCGCTCGGGGTGGCGGCGGGGGTGCTGGCCTGCCTGGGACTGGAGGGCTCGCTCGGCGCGATGATCCTGCTGATGGACGCCGAGGTGGCCATGGACCTGCCGCTGCCCGGGCCGCTCTGGCTGCCCCCGGCGCTGATGCTGCTGGGCGGCCTGTCGGTGGTCGCGCTGGCGCTGGCCGGACGGCCCTTCTTCCGCGGCCGGGCCGAACGGGCGCTGCTGGCCCAGTGCCTGACGGACTGCGCGGCGGTACTGGAACCGGACGCCGCCGGGGCCGCCGGAACCGCCCGGCGGCGCGCCCTGCACGACGCGCTCGAACGGGCCCGGCACACCGGCGCGGTCGGTGGCGGCCCGCTCCCGGCCCGCCACCTGCCCGGGCTGCTCGCCCTCGCCGGGACGGCCTCCGCGGCCGGGGCCCGCGGGCTGTCCTGTGACGGGGCGCTGCGCGAGCGGCTGCGCGCCGAGGCGCAGCGGATCGCGGCGGGCCACCCGGCGTCGGACGCGCCGTGGCCGCCGGGGCGCGGGCCGCTGGACGCGCGGCTGGCGCGGGCGGCCCGGGACGCGGTCGCGCCCGAAGTCCCGTCGTCCGCAGGCGCGTTGACCGGAGTCGGCGCGGGCGGCCGGTCGGCCGGTCGGTGGGCGGTGGCCCGGGCGGTGCTGGTGGACCCGCGGTCCTGGCTGGGCGGCCTGCGGGTGGGCCTGGCACTGCTGCTGGCGGGGGCGGCGGCCGCGTACTGCGAACTGCCGCACCCGTACTGGGCGGTGCTGAACGTGACCTTCGTGTGCCGTCCGGACATCGGGCCGGTCACCGGCCGCGCGCTGGAACGGTTCTGCGGGACGGCGCTCGGCCTGCTGTGCAGCGGGCTGGTGCTGGCCTGGACCGGGTCGGACGCGGTGCTGCTGGCGGTGCTCGCGCTGGCGGCCGGGCTGGTCCCGGCGCTCTCCGGGACGGGCTACCTCTACCAGGCGGCGGCGCTGGCCACGGTGGTCATGACGGTCACCCAGCTCGCGGGCGACCCGGGGCTGCCGCTGCTGCTGCCCAACCTGGCCTCCTGCGCGATCGGCTGCCTGGCCGCGGCCCTCGCCTGCGAACTGCTCGGCCCCCGCCACCGCCGGCTCGCGGTGGCCCGCCGCCTCGCCGCCGCGGTCGAGCAGGCCACCCTCGCGCTGACCCCGCACCACCCGCGCACCGCGCTCGCCCCGCACCTGCACCTGGCGGTGGCCCGCGCCGAGTTCGAACGCGCCCGGCGCGAGCCGCCGTGGCGGCAGGGGGCCACCGGCCGGTGGGCCGCCCTGATCGACGAGGTGGAGCGGACGGTGGACGCCGCCCTCGCCCCCGCCCTCGCGCCCACCGACCACCGCCACTTCGACACCACCCGCCACCACCTGCACCGCCTCGCCGAACGGCTGCGCCACCCGGACGGCTTGAACGCCCCGGACGGGGCGACGGGCGCGGCAGCAGGCACACCGGCAGGCGCAGCAGCAAACGCAGCAGCAGGCACACCGGCAGGAGCAGCAGCGGGCACACCAACAGCCGCAGCAGCAAGCGCAGCAGCGGCAGGCACGGCAGCGGGCCCACCGGCAGGCGCAGCGACGAACGCACCGACGGCCGCGGCAGCGTGCGCCGCGACGGCGGAGGGCCGGCGCCCGGCTGCGCCCGCGCCGCGGGCGCCCGGGGTCGGGCGGCGCAGCGCCCGGGTCGGGTAGGGGCGGCGCGGCCCCGGCGGCGTCCGTCGGGGTGTCGAGGGCGGCGGTCCCCGTCGGCGGGGTCGGACAGGTTCCCGGCATGCCCGACACCGATCCCCTGGTCCCCGTCCTCGCCGGACTCGTCGTCGACGTCGTCCGCTTCCTCGACGACTGCGAGGACGACGAGGTCGACCCCGACTCCGCGGTCCGCATGACGGAGGACGCGTGCCGGGTGCTGAAGCAGCTGCCGCCGGAGCAGCTCGACCGCTTCCTGGCCGTGCCGGCGGGCCTGGCCGCGGCGGAGCCGGACCCGCGGCGGCGGGAGTTCCTGGCGGAGTTCCCCTCCTCCTGCGGCCTCGTCCCGGAAGGCCCCGGGGACTGAGGCCGGGCCCCGCGGGCCGCGGCCTCTGCCCGCGGCGAATCTGCGGCGGGCAGAGAACCCTTCGCCGGGGGCCGCCGGGCGCCGACAGTGGAGTCACCGACCCTCCGTCAGCACCGGGAGAAGCGATGACCCCACTGCCCCTTGCCCTCCAACAGCTCCGCCCCCGGGCGGAGGACGGCGACACGCCGCCCAACCCGTTCGACGACCACCTGGCGGCGCTGCTGCTGGCCCGGCGGATCGTGCTGCTCGGCACGCAGGTCGACGACGTGTCGGCGAACCGGGTGTGCGCGCAGCTGCTGCTGCTCTCGGCGGAGGACCCGGAGAGCGACATCAGCCTGTACATCAACAGCCCGGGCGGCTCGGTGACGGCCGGGCTGGCCATCTACGACACCATGCGGCTGATCCCGAACGACGTGTCGACCCTGGCGATGGGGTTCGCCGCCAGCATGGGGCAGTTCCTGCTGACGGTGGGCGCGCGGGGCAAGCGGTTCGCACTGCCGAACGCGCGGATCATGATGCACCAGCCCTCGGCGGGCATCGGCGGCACCGCGGCCGACATCGAGATCCAGGCGGAGAACCTGGAGTACACCAAGCGGGCCATCGAGCGGATCACCGCCGAGCACACCGGGCAGAGCCCGGAGACGATCGCCCGGGACGGCGACCGGGACCGCTGGTTCACGGCCGAGCAGGCCCGCGACTACGGGATGGTCGACCGGGTGCTGGAGTCGCTGTCCGAGGTCGGCGCCGGGGCGTCGCGGCGACGGGCGGGGCTGTGACCATGGCCTCCTACCCGATCCCGTACGTGATCGAGCGGACCGCGCAGGGCGAGCGCTCGTACGACGTGTTCAGTCGGCTGCTCAACGAGCGGATCGTCTTCCTCGGCACCGAGATCGACGACGGCGTGGCCAACGTGGTGATCGCCCAGTTGCTGCACCTGGAGTCCGCGGGCCCCGACCAGGAGATCGCGATCTACCTGAACTCGCCCGGCGGGTCGTACACCGCGCTGATGGCGGTCTACGACGCGATGAGCTTCGTGCAGTGCCCGATCGCCACCTACTGCGTCGGGCAGGCCGCCTCCACCGCGGCGGTGCTGCTGGCGGGCGGCGACCCGGGGCGGCGGGCGGTGCTGCGGCACTCCCGGGTGCTGCTCGGGCAGCCCGCCAGCGGCGGGCAGCGCGGGACGGTCTCCGACCTGAGCCTGGCCGCCAAGGAGGTGCTGCGGATCCGCGCCCAGGTGGAGGAGGTGCTCTCCCGGCACACCGGCCACCCGGTGGCCGAACTGCGGGCGGACATGGACCGGGAGAAGGTGTTCGGCGCGGAGGAGGCCGTCGCGTACGGTCTCGCCGACCGGGTGCTGAACAGCCGCCTCCCCGCCGTCTGAACCCGGTGCGGCGGGCCGCTGCCGGGGGGCCGTCAGGCCGCCAGGCAGAGCCCGCCGTACCGGCCCGCGGTGGCCGACCGGCCGCCCAGGGCGATCGCGCTGCGGGCGGTGGTGCGGCGCAGGGCGGTCGCGCTGCGCGCCGCGACGAGTTCCTGCTGCACCAGCGAGAGCACGTCGCCGAGGCCGAGGCCGAGCGCCCGGGCGGCGGCGGCGAGCACCTCCGAGGAGGCCTCCTTGCGGCCGCGCTCCAGCTCCGACAGGTAGGGGACGGAGATCCGGGCGGCCTCCGCGACGTCCTTCAACGTCCGTTCCTGGGCGAGGCGTTCGCGTCGCAGCACGCCGCCCACCACGTCCCGCAGCAGCGGCTCCCTGGTCTGCTCGGGCTGCTGCGCCTCCGGCCGGGGGCGCAGCGGGACGACGCGGTTCCGGAGGTCGGTCGGCGCGGGGGAGGCGTGAGGTGTCATCTCCCCAGCCTAGGCACCGCGCCCCCGGGCGGAAGCCCGCGCCGCTCTGCCCTCAGCAGAACCGGCCGTCGGGGGGCGGTGCTCCCCCGACGGCCGGTCCGCACTGCGCCGGTTCGGCTACTCCTTGCCGGGCACCGCCAGGATGCACAGCAGCGAGCAGGCCACTGCGGAGGACGCCGCGGTGGTGGTCGGGGTGGTGCCCGCGGGCGCGTTCGCGGCGACGAAGTTCGCGGACGCGGTGTTCTTCAGCGGCAGCGCCAGCAGCAGCGAGCTGCAGTGGATCTGGCGGCTGCTCCCGGCGGCCAGCGCGAACGTCCCGGCGGCGTTCCGGCAGGCGGGCGTGGTCGCGTCGTTGACGGTGACCTGGGCGGCGTCGACCGGTCCGGCGTTGGTGACGGTGATCCGCCAGTACGCGGTGCCGAGCAGGCCGAGCAGGCCGACGGGGCTGGTCTTGGCCCAGGGGCCGGGTCCGCCGGGTCCGCAGTCGTGCGGGTTGGCGGAGCCGCAGATCTCCTTCTCGACGCTGACCTTGGGCTGGCAGCCGCTGCCGGGGGCGACGGCGGTGGTGACGGTGTTGGAGGTGAGCGCGCCGGTGGCGTCGGTGCCGGTGGCGGTGTTGGTGACCTTGCTGGTGGCGCAGTCGGCGCCGACGGTGGTGCGGAAGCAGATCTGCGGCGCGTCGCCCCGGTACTCGACGACCAGCATCGGGTGGTTGGTGGCGGTGAAGTCGCCGGTGCTGGTGAGCACGAGTTGGGCGGTGACGGTGAGCGCGGGGTGCGCGGCGGGGTCGATGCCGCTCAGGTCGACGGTGCCGTCGGGGGCGAGGCCGGGGTTGGCGACGGGGGTGCCGTCGGGGTCGGTGACCTGGACGCGGGAGGCGGCGAGGTCGAGGTGCGTGAGGTCGAGGCCGGTGAGCCGGGCCCGGGTGTAGGCCTGGACGTGGCCGGTGCTGCCGTCGCAGTAGAAGTCGGCGGGGGCGAGGGTGACGGTGGCGCCGCTGTGCTGGCAGGGGCTGGCGGCGGTGGCCGGGTCCATCGAGAAGAGGATCCCGGCGTCGCCGAGCCCGATCAGGCAGCGGGTGGTGCTGTCGTAGCGGTAGCCGTAGTCGCGGGTGACGCCGTTGTTGGCGGTGGGGTGGGTGGCGATCTGCGGGAACCCGGCGCAGGGGGCGGCGGCCGTCCAGTCGTAGCAGACGGTGGCGCCGTTGCCGCCGCTGCCGCCCCAGACGGGGAAGTAGCTGCGGGTGCCGCCCTCGGTGCCGACGGTCTCGGGGTCGAAGCTCAGCGTCCCGCCGCTGAGGGCGGACAGCGCGGTGGGCGCGGCGAGCGGCGTGCCGTCGACGGCGTAGCAGGTGGTCAGCACGGTGGCGCCGCCGACGGTGCTGGTGCAGGCGCCGACGGGGTGCCCGGCGGTGTCGTACGCGGTGTAGGCGTTGTACGTGTAGTACGCGGAGGTGGGTCCGGCAGGGTGCGGGGTGTCCCAGCCCGCGCAGACGGTGTTGGTGGTGGTGTCGAAGCAGCCGAGGGCGGGCGGTCCGGTGACGCTGGAGCCGCCGCCCTGCGGGGCGGAGGAGGCGAACACCTTGTCGCCGACGGTGGTCAGGCCGCCCTGGTAGAGCGCGGTGGGGTTGCCCGGCAGGTCGTGGTTGGGGGCGACGACCGGGCCGTAGGGCTGTCCGGCGCAGGGGGTGCGGGCGGGCAGGGCCAGGCAGAGCACCCGGCCGGTGCTGGCGACGGCGTAGAGGTTGTCGCCGACCTTCACCAGTCCGGCGAGGCTGTTGGCGCTGCTGGGGCTGGTGCCGTTGGCGGCGAGCGCGGTGTAGCCGCAGTTGGCGTGGGCGGCCAGGTCGAGGCAGGCGACGCCGACGCCGGTGGCGGTCGAGGCCGGGTAGTACAGCAGGTTGGGCTGCTGGGGGTCGAGCACGTACTTGGAGGTCAGCGGGCTGCCGAGGTCGCCGGTGTTGCCGGTGCCGAGCGGTCCGGCGGCGCTGTTCAGCGGGCGCGGCCAGGGGCCGCCGCTACAGGGCTGACCGGTGGTCAGGCTGCTGCACACCACCTTGGCGGCGGCCGGGGTGGCGTGGTGGTAGATGCTCCAGGCCTGCACCTCTCCGGTGGGGGTGCGGTACAGCACGGGGGTGTAGCCGTCGCCGCCGGTGGCCTGCGCGGTGGGCTGGACGGGGGCCAGCAGCAGCGGGGAGACCTCCGTGCCGCCTGCCCGGGAGACCGGGTTCTCGGCCCGGACCGCGACGGTGGCGGCGCCGGTGTCGTTCGGCCCGAAGGTGCTGCCGTCGGTCGACCAGGAGGCGGTCCAGCCCGGCGGCACCTTCAGCGAGCCGGGCACGTACGCCTGGGCGCCGCCCGCCCCGGTGATCGCGTCGGTGACGGTGGCCGGGGCGGGGGTGTCGCCGGTGGTGCCGTTGCGGTACTGGACGGTCCAGTTGAGGGTGTCCCCGTGCTCGGCGGTGGCGGCGCCGGGGTGGGTGGTGTTCTGCACGCTCTTGACCAGCGCGGAGCCCGACGCGGTGTCGGCGGCGGTGGCGGTGTCCGCGGCGGCGGCCCGGCCGCTCGCGGGGAGGGTGCCGCCCGCGCCGAGCAGCAGCAGGGCGGTGGCGAGGGCCGCGGCCAGGGCGGCGCGCGGCGTCCCGGCTCGGCGGGTGCGGTCGGCTCGACGGATCGGAAGGGGCGGGCGCTGGCTTCTCAGCACGGTTTCTCCACCTCGGATCAGCAGCTGGCCTGACGGTGCGTCAGGTCACGCCGCGGACCAAGGTAGGGTGGCGGGCCGTTCGCCCCGGACCGACTTCTCACATTGGTCGCACCATGACTGGATATGACCATCCGCTCGGCGCGTAATCGTCCCGGAAAACGAACGGCCGTGCGCCGGCCGTCCGGGGGTTCGCCCGCCGGGTCCGCTCAGGCTTCTCCGTGCAGGCTCGGCAGGTTGACCACGATCGCCTCCTGGGTGCTGCGGGCGATCACCACCACCGCCTCGTGCGCGGGATCGGGGTTCTCCTCGCGGTGCGGGACGTAGGGCGGCACGAAGACGTAGTCGCCCGGCCCGGTGCGCAGCCGGACCTCGACCGGCTCGCCGGAGGAGTGGTCCAGGAAGACGAACTCGGGATGGCCGCTGACCACGTGGATGGCGGTCTCCGACTCGCCGTGGTGGTGGTCGGAGGAGGCGGTGGCCGGGGCGACGTGGGTCTGGCCCATCCAGAGCTTCTCCGAGCCGACGGTGCGTCCGCTGATCGCCGCGAACCTGCGCATCCCGCCGCTCTGCGCGGTGTCGCCGTCGAGCCCGTCGGCCCTGACGTGGTGCAGGCGGGCGCGCAGCGGGACGGCGGCGTCGGGGTCGGCGGTGCCCGGCGCGGGCAGGTGCGGGTGGAAGCCCTCCCCCGCGCAGGTGGTCGCGCTCGCGTCGCTCGCCGGTGCGGGGTGGTGCGGTGCGGCGGACACGGGTCCTCCCGGGTTCGGCGGCGGTGGCGCACGGACTCGCGGCGGCGCCGGGAACGCGTCGGCGGGGTGCGCGGAACGGGGGAACGCTAGGCGCGCCCGGAAAAGGATGTCAAGGGGCGTCCTTCCGGCCGCGCCCCGGTCGAGCCGGCGTGCGACACGGAGCGTCCGCCCACCTGCGAGGGCGGCGCCTCGCGTGAAAGTCCGCCGGGGTTTTCACGCGGGAGTTTCCCGGCCGGTCCGGGCCCCGACCTGCCGAAAGCCCAATTGTTCACATACATGAACTACGGTCACGTACAAGTCCATTGACGCGCCCAGAACAGGCTCCTACTGTCCCTGGAGCGGCGCCGCACCCGCACCACGTTCACATCCGTGACCCCACCCCTTGGAGACGAACGCATGCGCAAGAGAGCAGCCCTCGCGTCCGTGGCCCTGCTGGCCGGCACCGTGGCCGTGCTGTCGGGCGGCCCGGCCAGCGCCGCGGCCACCCGCTACGAGGCCGAAGCCTCCCCCGCCGTCTGCACCGGCACCGTCGACTCCGACTGGACCGGCTTCTCCGGCTCCGGCTTCTGCAACGGCACCAACGCCACCGGCGCGTACGTCCAGTTCACCGTGAACGCCGCCGCCGCGGGCACCGCGACGCTGCAGTTCCGGTTCGCCAACGGCACCACCACCGCCCGGCCTGCCGACCTCGCCGTCAACGGCACCGCCACCGGCACGCTCTCCTTCGAGGGCACCGGCAGCTGGACCGGCTGGACCACCAAGTCGGTGACCGTGCCGGTCCGTTCGGGCAGCAACACGATCCGGCTCACCCCGACCACCGCGGCCGGCCTGCCCAACCTGGACTACCTCGACGCCGAGGTCACCTCCTCCTCCGGCACCACTCCCCCGCCCACCGCGAGCGCCCTCTACGTCGCCCCGAACGGCACCGACGGCGCCGCGGGCACCCAGTCCGCCCCCACCACGCTCACCTCCGCGATCTCCCGGATCACCCCCGGCGGCACCATCTACCTGCGCGGCGGCACCTACCCGCTCGGCAGGACCGTCACCGTCCCCGCAGGCAGCAACGGCACCGCCGCCGCCCGCACCACCCTGTCCGCGTACCCGGGCGAGACCCCGGTGCTCGACTTCTCCGCGATGACCGAGGACCCGGCCAACCGCGGGCTGGTCGTCAACGCCGACTACTGGCACGTGTACGGGCTCACCGTGCAGCACGCCGGGGACAACGGCATCTACGTCGGCGGCAGCCACAACGTCATCGAACGGACCGTCACCCGGTACAACCGCGACTCCGGCCTGCAACTCGGCCGGATCTCCTCCAGCACCCCCGCCTCGCAGTGGCCCTCGGACAACCTGGTCCTCAGCGCCGAGTCGCACGACAACGCCGACTCCGACGGCGAGGACGCGGACGGCTTCGCCGCCAAGCTCACCGTCGGCCCCGGCAACGTCTTCCGCTACGCCGTCTCGCACCACAACATCGACGACGGCTGGGACCTCTACACCAAGACCGACACCGGCCCGATCGGCCCCGTCACCATCGAGGACTCGCTCTCCTACGCCAACGGGACGCTCTCCAACGGCACCGTCAACGCCAACGGCGACCGCAACGGCTACAAGCTCGGCGGCGACGACATCGCGGTCAACCACACCGTCCGCCGCAGCATCGCCTACCGCAACGGCCACCACGGCTTCACCTGGAACAGCAACCCGGGCACCATGACGGTCTCCGACAACCTGGGCATCGACAACGCCGAACGCAACTACTCCTGGGACGGCGGCACTTCGGTGTTCCGCGACAACACCTCCTGCCGCTTCGCCGTCAGCGGCTCCAACGACAAGACCGTCGGCAACGCCGATACCAGCAACCAGTTCTGGACCGGCACCAACGGCTCCCGCTGCGCCCCCTACGCGGGCGCCCTCGCCTGGTCCTTCGCCTCCGACGGCCGCCTGGTCGTCACCATCGGCGGCAAGACCGTGACCCTGTGAACCCCTGACCCGGGAACGCCCCACCCGGGAACGCCTGACCCGGGAACGCCCCGGCGCGTCGGCCCGCCCCGCACCCCGGGGCGGGCCGACCGCCGTCCCGTCAGACCGTGGCGGCGGGCGTCCGGTCGGGGACCGGCAGCCGCTTCTCGGCGAACATCACCAGCAGCGCGAGCCCGGTCAGCAGGCTGCCGACCAGCGGCATCACCCGGACCCCGGTGGCGGCCACCAGGCCCGCCCCCAGCAGCGACCCGGCGGCGATGCCGAGGTTGAAGACCGCGCTCGTCGCGGCCGAGGCCATGTCGGTGCTGCCGGGCGCCACCTGCAGGGCGCGGTGCTGGACGGCCGCGGCGAGCGCGCTGAAGGACAGGCCGAGCAGGGCGAGCATCGCCAGGGCGGGCGGTTTGACCGTCCCGAACGCGCCCAGCCCCAGCAGCGCGACGGTGAGCACGCCCAGCACCGTGACCAGCGCCCGCCAGGGGTAGCGGTCCAGGTAGCGGCCGAGCAGCAGGGTGCCGAGCACGCCGGAGACGCCGGAGACCGAGAGCAGCGGGCCGAGCGAGCCCTTCGCGAAGCCGCTGACGTCCAGCAGCAGCGAGGTGAGGTAGGTGAAGGTGCCCATGGCGCCGGTGACGGCCAGGCCGGTGACGACCAGCAGCACGGTCAGCCGTCGGCGGTCGGGGGTGGTGCCGCGGGCGGAGGTGCTCTCCTCCGGGGCGGAGCCGGGCAGCAGCAGGGCGACGGCCAGGCAGGTGGCGGCGCTGAGGCCGCTCATCACGCCGAAGGTGACCCGCCAGTCGGTCTGCTGGGCCAGCCAGGTGCCGACCGGGACGCCGAGCACCGGGGCGAGGCCGTTGCCGACGGACAGCCGGGTCAGCATCCGGCCGCGGACCCCGGGCGGGAACAGGCCGGTCGCGGTGGAGGCCACCACCGCCCAGAACATCGCCTGGGTGAGGCCGGTGAGCAGCCGGGAGACCAGCAGGACCCAGTAGTTCCCGGCGACCGCGGCGACCAGGGTGGCCAGCGCCAGGACCGCGAGGGTGCCGCCGAGCAGCAGTCGGCGCGGGATCCGCCGGGTGGCGTGGGCCAGCGGCAGCGAGGCCAGCAGCACGACCAGGGCGTAGCCGGTCACCAGCAGGCCGATCTGGGACTCGGAGCGGCCCAGGTCGGAGGCGATGATGGTGAGCAGGCCGGTGGGCAGCACCTCGGTGGTGACGAAGCAGAAGGCGGCGAAGGAGAGCGCGAGGAGCGCGGCGACGGCCCGGCGGTGCGGGACGGCGCGGTCGGCGACGGGGGCACCGGTGACGGCGGTGGTGGCCACGGGCGTTCTCGCTTTCGCTGGTGAGGGGCTCCGAGGAGGTCGACCGCACGGGCGGCGCACCCTGGGGCAGCCCGATGGTGCCCGGTCAACTCCCTTGTCCACAAACGGGTTCGAGTGTTCTGCGCAGGGGCCTCCGCATCGTTCCGGAGATCCGTCCCTCCCCGAAGGCGCTCGTCCCCGAAGACCGCGTGGGAGCGCTCCCAAGCTGAGCTGTCGGACAGCATCCCAGCGCTGGGGGTCCCTGTCAAAAGGTTTGACGACGTACCAGCCGCGCAGGCGGTCGAGCTTCCCGCACTCCGGGGGATGCTCCTATGGCTGTCAAGCTGCTGGAGCGAGGTCGGTTTGGGTGATTTGTGGGGTGGGTGTCCTGGTCAGGGCGCGGTAGACCTCGCGGGCGACGAATCGCTTGAGGCATCGCATGATGTCCT
>NZ_BSSA01000004.1 GCF_030268885.1 Kitasatospora phosalacinea | reverse complement strand
GGGAGGGATAACCGCTGAAAGCATCTAAGCGGGAAGCCTGCTTCGAGATGAGCACTCCCACCTCCTTGAGAGGGTAAGGCTCCCAGTAGACGACTGGGTTGATAGGCCGGATATGGAAGCCCTGTGAGGGGTGGAGTTGACCGGTACTAATAGGCCGAGGGCTTGTCCTCAGTTGCTCGCGTCCACTGTGTTGTTCTGAAACAACGACCCCCTTGCCCAGGTCACGGGCGGGGTGGCGGATAGTTTCATAGTGTTTCGGTGGTCATAGCGTGAGGGAAACGCCCGGCTACATTCCGAACCCGGAAGCTAAGCCTCACAGCGCCGATGGTACTGCAGGGGGGACCCTGTGGGAGAGTAGGACGCCGCCGAACAATCTTTCAGAGAAAGCCCCCTGACGGGATGTCAGGGGGCTTTCTCGCGTTTCCGGACCGGAAGCGGAAGTTCCGGAGAGGGGTGGGCGAACGAGTCCGGTCCGTGATCGTCGGGCGGTTGTTTGGGTGAGGGGTTGACGGCAGACTGCCCGTCATCAGGATTGGTCCAGACCATCGGATGGCGACGGAAGGGCTTCGGGGGACATGGGAGTGGACGGGCGGGGTTCGCCCGCCGGAGTGCGGCGGGCCGGGCAGCACGGGGTGGTGCTGGGGGCGGCGGCGGTGACGGTGTGGTTGGCCGTGGCGGTGCTGACGGCGTTGACGGCGTTGACGGCGAGCTCGGTGACGGAGGGGATGCGCAGCCGGTTGGCGGAGGATCCGCGGGTGTCGGTCTCCCTGGTGGGGCGGTACGCGGACGGGGCGGACGAGAAGGCGGACGCCCAGGTGCGGGGGGCGTTGCGGCGGGCGTTGCCGGGGACGTCGGCCCAGGTGGAGGAGGTGTTGCGGGCTTCGAGTCCGTTGACGGTGCCGTTGCCGGGTGGGGCGGTGTCGACGGGGAGGCCGGCGGGGGCGGGGTTGCCGGTGGTGCCGATCTCGGTGGCCGATCCGCAGCGGTTGGCGCAGTTGGTGCAGGGGAGTTGGCCGTCGGGGCCGGACCAGGTGGTGCTGTCGGAGACGGCGGCGCGGCGGCTGGGGGTGTCGGTCGGCGGGACGGTTTCGGTGGTGAAGGTGACGAAGGTGCTGCCGCTGCGGGTGAGCGGGGTGTACCGGGAGGCGCCGGGGGCGGCTCCGCTGTGGCGGGCGTGGCAGGTGTCGTCGGGGTTGGACGCCTCGTCGGGGTTGGCGCTGGTGTCGCGGGAGCTGCTGCGGACGGATCCGTCGCTGCGCGAGGAGGTGGACGTGCAGTGGACGGCGCTGCCGTCGCCGGGGCAGTTGCGGGTCGAGGGGTTGGGGGCGCTGCGGGAGCAGGTGGAGCGGCTGACCAAGGGTGATGCCGCCCGGACGGTGTTCCGCGGGGCGGAGCCGCCGGTGCGGGCGCTGCGGGCGGTCAGTGACGTTCCGGCGGCGTTGGACGCGCTGCGGTCGCCGATGATGGTGGCGCGGTCGGGGATGCTGGTGCCGGTGACGATGTTGGGGGTGCTGTCGGCGGTCACGATGGTGCTGACGGTGCGTCAACTGACGGACTTCCGACGGGCGGAGCTGGTGCTGCAGTTGGCGCGCGGTGCGGGGCGGGCCCGGTTGTTCGGGGTCGCCGCGGTGGAGTGGGCGGCGTGCATGGTGCCGGCCGCGCTGGTGGGCGTGTGGGCGGCGGGGCCGCTGCTGCGGGTGCTGGAGCGCTCGGGGCTGCCGGTGGAGGGGGCGGCCGCGGAGGCGGTCGGTCCGGCGGCGTGGGTGGTGGCGGGGACGGCGTTGCTGCTGCACGGGTGCGCGGCGCTGCTGCCGGTGGTGTGGGCGGCTGACGGTGGCGAACGGGAGACGCCATCGCGCAGTGCCCGCCGGGTGGTGGCGCAGCGGGCCGGGGCGGACCTGGTGCTGGCCGCGGTGGCGGTGCTGGCGTACCTGCAACTGCGGCAGTACGAAGGGTTGTTGAGTCCGGCGTCGAGTGCGGTCGGGTTCGATCCGGTGCTGGTGCTGGCGCCGGTGGTGATGACGGTGGCGGCGGCGCTGCTGCTGTTGCGGTTGCTGCCGCCGCTGGGGCGGGGGTTGGAGGCGCTGGCGCGGCGCGGGCGGGGTCTGGTGGCTCCGTTGAGCGGGTGGCAGGTGAGCCGGGGGCGTTCGGGTCAGGGGGCGCCGGTGCTGTTGATGGCGTTGGCGCTGGCGGTGGGGGCGTTGACCACTACGGTGGTGGCCGGTGAGCCGCCGAGCGACCGGGACCGGGCGGCGTTCGCGTTGGGGGCGGACCTGCGGGTGACGGGCGGTGAGCTGCCGCGGGGGGAGCGGTACGGGGCGCTGGCGGGGCTGCCGGGGGTGGCGGCGGTGACGCCGCTGGTGTCGGTGCCCGGGACGGTGCGCGACGCGTCGACCACGGTGCTGGGGGTGGACACGGCGGCGGTGCGGTCGTCGGCGACGCCGGAGCGGATGGCGTCGGGGGCGTGGACGCACGCGGTTCCGGCGCTGCGTTCGGACCTCGACGGGGGTTCGCTGGCCGAGCAGTTGGGGCGGTTGGGGGCGGACGTCCCGGTGCACGGGATGGTGCTCGCGGGGCGGCCGTCGTCGGTGGACGTGCAGGTGTCGGTGGCTTCGGCGGCGCCGCCGGAGCGGACCGGTCCGGTGTGGTTGTCGGCGCAGGTGGAGGACGCGAGCGGGTTGGTGACGACGGTGCAGGGGCGGTTGACGCCGGACGGGGTGTCCCGGACGGTGTCGCTGCCGCTGGGGACGGGGGCGCTGCACCACCCGCTGCAGGTGACCCGGTTGTCGTTGCGGAGCACGCCGGTGCGGCAGTTCCCGCGGGCGACGCTGACGCTGACGGTGTCGGGCGTCGCGGGGGCGTCGCTGCCGCCGGGCACGCACTGGTCGGACGTCACTCCCGGGGGGCCGGTGCGGACGGGGCTGGGGTGTCCGGGGCGTTCGGACGCCGACCAGGCGGCCGCGGTGAGCCGTGCGGGGGTGTGCGAGGAGTCGGAGCCGGACGGCGGGGTGCTGTCGGCGGTGGTGCGCGGGGCGCTCCCGGAGATCGGGGTGGACCAGGGGCCCGGGGCGGAGGCGTTCGCGCTGAGCGCGGGGACGGACACGGTGTCGTTCGGGATGCCGCCGACGGGCGGGGCGGCGAAGGTGATGCCCGTACCGGCCCTGGTGAACGCGGCGTTCCTGCGGGAGACCCACTACGCGGTGGGTGACCAGGCGCGGTTGGTGTTCGGGGAGGAGGAGCAGTTCAAGCTGCAGGTCGTCGGGGTGGTGGCGGACCTTCCGGGCGGCCGGGGCCGGGACGTGCCGCAGGCGCTGGTGGACGTGCGGGCGCTGTCGGCGGCCCGGGCGGGGCTGGGGCTGGATCCGGTGGCGGACGAGGCGTGGCTGCTGGCGGCGTCCTCGAAGGAGGGTGCGGCGCAGGCGGAGCGGGCGGTCGCGGCCGATCCCCGGCTGGGCGTGGTGGACAGCGTGCGGGCGCGGGCGGCGGCGTTGGCCGAGGACCCGTTCCGGCACGGGCGGCGCAGTGCGCTGCTGCTGTCGTTGGCGTTGTCGCCGGTGTTCGCGGTGGCCGGGTTCACGGTGCACGCGGTGGGGTCGGCGCGGGCCAGGCGGCGGGAGTTCGCGGTGCTGCGGGCGTTGGGGGTGCGGCGTCGGCAGCTGTCCGGGGTGCTGCGGTTGGAGCAGTTGGTGGTGGTCGGGTTCGCGGTGTTGCTGGGCGGGGTCCTCGGGGTCGCGCTGGCGGCGGTGGTGCTCCCGTTGATCATGGTCGACGGCGGTGGCCTGGCGGTGTTCCCGGCCCTGCGGTTGACGGTGGGTTGGGGGTGGACGGCGGTGGTGGTGCTGGCGACCGGCCTGGGGGCCGGTGCGGTGGTGCTGGTGCTGTCGCGGATGTTGGCACGGGTGGATCTGGCGCGTGAGCTTCGGGCGGGGGAGAGCGGATGAGCGGGCGGGGTGGACCGGGGTGGCGCGGGCTGCGACCGGGCGGGTTCGGCGGTTGGCGGCCGGCCGCGCGCGAGGCCCGGACGGGCTGGCCGGTGCTGGTGGTGCTGGCGGGGCTGGTGGCGGTGCTGACGGTCGCGGTGCTGCTGTGGCCGCCGCTGTTCGACCGCTCGGCGAACCGGGAGCTGGCGCGCCGGTTGACGGTGGCCCAGGTGAACGGGCCGCTGATGACGGTGCGCACCGAACTGACCGGGCCGCTGAACCCGATGCACGCGTCGACCGCGCCGCAGTTCGACACCCTGGACGCGGAGTTGACCGAGGTCGGCGAGGAGATGCGGCAGGCGTCCGGGGGCGAGCTGGCGCGGTCCCTGGTGCGGGTGTCGGGGTGGACGCAGGTCGAGGGCATGGAGCTGACCGGCGTCCACGTGCCCAGGCCGTTCGGGAGCCCGCCGAGCGTGTCGCTGGTGTACGCCCAGGACGCGGCGGACCGGGTGCGCTGGGTGGCCGGTCGGGCGCCGGGGCGGCCGGTCGACGCGAGGACGGCGCCGATCGAACTCGGGCTCTCCGCCAAGTCGTTGGAGCTGCTCGGGGTGTCGGTCGGCCAGCGGGTGCTGCTGTCCGGGGAGCCGGAGTTCACCGAGGCGGTGGTGGTCGGCGAGTTCGAGCCGCTGGAGGGGTCGGACGACCTGTGGCGGGAACTGCCGCTGCTGAACTCGCCGATGGACTCGCCGGTGCCCAACGGCTACGTCCGCTACGGGCAGGCGATGGTGGCCCCGGCCGGGGTGGAGGCGATGGAGGCGCGCGGGTCGCGGACCACGGCGGCCTCCTGGGTGTTCTGGTTGGCCGAGCAGCCTTGGGGCGGTGGCGGCACGGCCCGCGGGGCGGCCGAACTGTCGTCCTCGGCAAGGGTGTTCGGGAGCGCGATCGCGGACAAGGTGTGCGGTGGGGCGGTCTCCGGCCTGGACGACGCCTGCGTGATCCGGGCGCGCCGGATGGCCACGCCGCAGTTGAACCAGCAGCTCTCGCCGCTGGTGGACGCGTTCGTGGCGCAGCGTTCCCGGACGGTCGTGCTGCAGTCGTTCGCGCTGGCGGGGCTGCTGGCGGTCGGGGTGTCCACGGCGGTGGCCGCGGCCCGGCTCGGGGCGCGGCGCAGGGAGGCGGCACTGGCGCTGCAGCGGGCCCGGGGGGCGGGTGAGCCCGCACTTGCTGCCGTTCGGCTGCTGGAGGCCGTTCCGGCGGCCCTGGTGGGCCTGTTGGCGGGCTGGGCGGTGGCCGCCCGGTGGTCCGACGGGCGGCCGTTGGGTGCGTGGTGGCCGGCCCTGCTGTCGGCGGGGCTGGTGGCGTGCGCGCCCGCGGTCGCGGTGTGGTGGCAGGGCCGGGCGGCGCGTCGGGCGGGCCGGGAGCCGGTGCGCCGACGGGGGCTGAAGCGGGCGCTGGGCCTGTCGGCGCGGCTGGTGGTGGAGGGTGCGGTGCTGCTGCTGGCGGGGGCGGGCGTGCTGCAGTTGCGGCTGCGCGGCGCGGCTCCGGCGGGGGCCGAGACGGATCCCCAACTGGCTTTGGTGCCGGTGGCGTTGGGCATGGCGGCGGTGGTCGTGGTGCTGCGGGCGTACCCGGTGCCGCTGCGGTGGGCGACCCGCTGGGCGCGGCGCCGCCGCGGTGCGGTCGCGCTGGTCGGGCTGGCGCAGGCCGGGCGGCGTTCGGGCGCGGCGGCGACGGCGCTGCTGGTGCTGGTGCCCGCGCTGGCCTGTGCGGTGTTCGGCGCGCTGGTGTCGGGCACCGTCCGGCAGGGCCGGGTGGAGAGCGCGCAGTGGCGGGTCGGCGGTGACGCGGTGGTCCTCGGGCCTTCGCAACGCGCGCTGCCGAACGAGGAGTTGGGCAAGGTGCCGGGTGTCGCCGGGGTGCTCCGGGTGCGCGGCGGGCAGGCGTCGCTGACCTCCGACGAGGACGGGACGACGGTGAAGGGGGTGGGCCTGGTCGGGGTCGATCCGGCGGAGCTGGCCCGGTACGAGCCCTCCTCACCGCTGGTGGCGGCGCTGTCCGCGCCGGAGCTGTCCGGGCCGCTGTCGGCGGGGGCGGAGCTCCCGGCGCTGGCGGACCGGGCGACGGCGGCGCGCTTCCCGGACGGTTCGTTCGACGCGACCGCGGGCAGCGCCGGGTTCCGGGTGCGGATCGTCGGGGTGATCCCGGACGGCACGGTCGCGGACCGGGCGATCGGCCCGGTGGTCGGCGACGTCGGCACGGCGGGCGGGCTGCTGGTGTTCGGCGGCCCGGGGGCGGAGCTGCTGCCCCGGCAGAACGGGCAGCGCAACGCGGCCGTGCTGTTCGCGGAGCCGGGCCGACCGGGTTCGGTGGCGGGGGCGGCCCGGATCGACGCGGGCCGGGTGAAGGCCGTGGTGGAGGGCTCGGCGGCGGCCGCGGGCGCGGGCGGCGGCGGGGCGCCGGGCGGGGCGATCAGCCGCGGCGCGCCGATCGAGGTCCGCTACCTGGACGAGCAGGTGGAGGTCTCCGCGGGCGACGGCCTGGTGGCGGCGCTGGAGACGGCGTTCCGGGTGTCGGCGGCGGTCGGCCTGCTGCTGGGGCTGGTCGCGGTGGTCCTGGAGCTGTTGCTCGGTTCGGCGGAGCGCGGGCGGATGCTCGCCCACCTGCGGACGCTGGGGCTCGGCGGCCGGGCCGCGGCGGGGGTCCAGCTCGTCCAGCTGCTCCCGGTGGTGGTCGCGGCCGTGGTCGGCGGGACGCTGCTGGGGCTGGCCCTGCCCTGGCTGCTGGGCCCGGCGCTGGAGCTGCGGGTCTTCACCCAGGGCCCGGGCGCGCCGGCGTTCGCCCCGGACTGGGCGGGCGTCGCGGTGGCGGCGCTCGGCCTGCTGGTGCTGGTGCCGTGCGCGGCGGCGCTGGAGGGGTTGGCGGGGCGCGGCCGGGTGCCGCAGGTCCTGCGGCTGGGGGAGGGCGCGCAGTAGCGGCTGCTGCTCCGGGAGGCGGCGGGGTCGTGCGCCCGCGGGCGCACGACCCCGCCGTGCCCGTCGGTGCGGTCGTGCGCGCCGGGGTGTCGGCGGGGCGGAGTACCTTTCCGGTGGCGTGTTCCTGATCGCGGGTGAGGTGTCCGGTGCAGCTGGCTCAGGTGGAGGGGGTCCTGGAGCGGATCACGTACGCCAACGAGGAGACCGGTTACACGGTCGCTCGGGTGGACACCGGGCGCGGGGCCAACGACCTGCTGACGGTGGTGGGGGCGCTGCTGGGGGCGCAGGTGGGGGAGAGCCTGCGGCTGTTCGGGCGGTGGGGTTCGCACCCGCAGTACGGGCGGCAGTTCACGGTGGAGAACTACACGACGGTGCTGCCGGCCACCGTCCAGGGCATCCAGCGGTACCTGGGCTCGGGGCTGATCAAGGGCATCGGGCCGCGGTTCGCCGAGCGGATCGTGGAGCGCTTCGGGGTGGAGACCCTGGAGGTGATCGAGAACGAGCCGGGTCGGCTGATCGAGGTGCCGGGCCTGGGCCCGAAGCGGACGAAGATGATCGCGAGGGCCTGGGAGGAGCAGAAGTCCATCAAGGAGGTGATGGTCTTCCTGCAGGGCGTGCAGGTGTCGACCTCGCTGGCGGTGCGGATCTACAAGCAGTACGGCGACGCCTCGATCGGGGTGGTGAAGAACCAGCCGTACCGCCTGGCGGCGGACGTGTGGGGCATCGGCTTCCTGACGGCGGACCGGATCGCGCAGGCGGTGGGCATCCCGCACGACTCGCCGGAGCGGGTGAAGGCGGGCCTGCAGTACGCGCTGTCGCAGTCCACCGACAACGGGAACTGCTACCTGCCCGAGGAGCGGCTGATCGCGGACGGCGTGAAGCTGCTGCAGGTGGACGTCGGCCTGGTGATCGACTGCCTGGCGGAGCTGGTCGCGGAGGAGGGCGTGGTGCGCGAGCGGCTGCCGGGGGCGGACGGGCAGGAGGTGACGGCGGTGTACCTGGTGCCGTTCCACCGGGCGGAGGTCTCGCTGGCCAACCAGCTGCTGCGGCTGCTGCGCGCCGAGGAGGACCGGCTGCCGTGGTTCCGGCAGGTGGACTGGCCGGCCGCGCTGGGCTGGCTGGCGAAGCGGACGGGCGCCGAACTCGCCCCGGAGCAGGAGCAGTCGGTGCGCCTGGCGCTGACCGAGAAGGTCGCGGTGCTGACCGGCGGCCCGGGCTGCGGCAAGTCGTTCACGGTGCGGTCGATCGTGCAGCTGGCGCTGGCGAAGCGGGCGAAGGTGGTGCTGGCCGCGCCGACCGGGCGGGCGGCCAAGCGGCTGGCGGAGCTGACCGGGGCGGAGGCTTCGACGGTGCACCGGCTGCTGGAGCTGAAGCCGGGCGGGGACGCCGCGTACGACCGGGACCGGCCGCTGGACGCGGACCTGGTGGTGGTCGACGAGGCGTCGATGCTGGACCTCATCCTGGCGAACAAGCTGGTCAAGGCGGTCGCGCCGGGCGCCCACCTGCTGTTCGTGGGGGACGTCGACCAGTTGCCCTCGGTGGGTGCGGGCGAGGTGCTGCGGGACATGCTCTCGCCCGGCAGCCCCGTCCCGTCGGTGCGGCTGACCAGGATCTTCCGGCAGGCCCAGCAGTCCGGCGTGGTGGTCAACGCGCACCGGATCAACGAGGGCCTGCCGCCGCTGACCGAGGGCCTGCCGGACTTCTTCCTGTTCGTGGAGGACGACGCGGAGCGCGCGGCCGGCCTGACGGTGGACGTGGTGGCCCGCCGGATCCCGCAGCGCTTCGGCCTCGACCCGCGCCGGGACGTCCAGGTGCTGGCGCCGATGCACCGCGGCCCGGCGGGGGCAGGCGCGCTGAACACGCTGCTCCAGTCGGCGGTGACCCCGGCCCGCGAGGGTCTGCCCGAACGCCGGTTCGGCGGGCGGACGTTCCGGGTCGGCGACAAGGTCACCCAGATCCGCAACAACTACGACAAGGGGCGCAGCGGGGTCTTCAACGGCACAGTGGGCGTGGTGACGGCACTGAGCGTGGACGACCAGAAGCTGACGGTGACGACCGACGAGGACGAGGAGGTGCCGTACGACTTCGACGAGCTGGACGAGCTGGCGCACGCGTACGCGGTGACGATCCACCGTTCGCAGGGCAGCGAGTACCCGGCGGTGGTGATTCCCGTCACCACGTCGGCGTGGACGATGCTCCAGCGGAACCTGTTGTACACGGCGGTGACGCGGGCCAGGAAGCTGGTGGTGCTGGTCGGTTCGCGCAAGGCCATCGGGCAGGCGGTGCGGGCGGTGAGCGCCGGACGGCGGCACTCCGCGCTGGACCACAGATTGGCTGCGGGCTGAGTTCGAGGCGGTACGGTACGTTCAGAGGTTGTCTTGACGTGAAGAGATTTAGGGCGGAACCTGGTCCGGTGCCGCCGCCGATCTTGTCCGGTTCACACCGGTGGGAGCGGCGGAGTTTGTAGGCCCCGGTCCTTCCCGGGGCCACCCCCGGGTGCGCGGCCGTCCTTCGGGTGGGGGATCGTTGAGACAGTCAGGGCAGTCGGATGAGGATCAATTTCGTCGGTGAGGAAGACGTGAGCGACAAATCGGTAGTACTGCGGTACCAGGACGGCGAGTACGAGTACCCCGTCGTCGAGAGCACTGCGGGCAACTCCGGCTTCGACATCTCGAAGCTGCTCCCGCAGACCGGCCTGGTCACCCTGGACAACGGTTTCGGCAACACCGCCGCCAACAAGTCCGCGATCACCTTCATCGATGGTGACGCCGGCATCCTGCGCTACCGCGGCTACCCGATCGAGCAGCTGGCCTCGGAGGCCAACTTCATCGAGACCGCCTACCTGCTGATCAACGGCGAGCTGCCGAAGGCGGGCGAGCTGGCGGCGTTCAGCAACGAGATCACCCAGCACACCCTGCTGCACGAGGACGTCAAGCGCTTCTACCAGGGCTTCCCCCGGGACGCGCACCCGATGGCGATGCTCTCCTCGGTGGTCGGCGCGCTCTCCACGTTCTACCCGGAGAGCCACAACCCGTTCGACGAGGCGCAGCGCAACCTGTCGACCGTCCGGCTGCTGGCGAAGCTGCCGACCATCGCGGCGTACGCGTACAAGAAGGCGATGGGCCAGCCCTTCGTCTACCCGCGCAACGACCTCGGCTACGTCGAGAACTTCCTGCGGATGACCTTCGCCGTCCCGGCCGAGGACTACGAGCTCAACCCGGTCGTGGTCAACGCCCTGGACAAGCTGCTCATCCTGCACGCGGACCACGAGCAGAACTGCTCCACCTCGACGGTGCGCCTGGTCGGCTCCTCGCACGCCAACCTGTTCGCCTCCATCTCGGCGGGCATCTCGGCGCTGTGGGGCCCGCTGCACGGCGGCGCCAACCAGGCCGTGCTGGAGATGCTGGAGCAGATCCAGAAGGACGGCGGCGACGTCGACGCGTTCATCCGCAAGGTGAAGAACCGCGAGGACGGCGTCAAGCTGATGGGCTTCGGCCACCGCGTCTACAAGGCGTTCGACCCGCGCGCCGCGCAGGTCAAGGTGCTCGCCCACGAGGTGCTGGCCCAGCTCGGCAAGTCCGACGCGCTGCTGGACATCGCGCTCAAGCTGGAGGAGCACGCGCTCAAGGACGACTTCTTCGTCTCGCGCAAGCTCTACCCGAACGTGGACTTCTACACGGGCCTGATCTACCGCGCGATGGGCTTCCCGACCAGCATGTTCACCGTGCTGTTCGCGCTCGGCCGGCTCCCCGGCTGGATCGCCCACTGGCACGAGATGATCAAGGACCCGACCAGCCGGATCGGCCGCCCGCGGCAGATCTACACCGGCGTGGAGATCCGCGACTACGTGCCGCTCGACGCCCGCTGAGCCGTCGGCCGCGACGCCGAAGGGGCCCGGTCCCGCCCTCCCGTACAGGGGGCGGGGCCGGGCCCCTTCGCGTCTGCCTCGTTGGGGCGCACGGCGCCCGGGACGGCCCCGGTCGGGAACGGCCGCTCAAAGCGTTCCCGGGGGGTCCGGGTCCGGCCCGGTTGCCGTGCGCGAGGGCAGTCGACGAATCGACGGCCCGTCCGGGGCCCGCCGGAGCCCCGCTCTACAAAAGGTAAGACGTACCAGGGGGCGCAGAGTTACGCCAGGGGGGTGTGAGTTGCCTCTCTCCACTCTCCGTGTGCAACCGCGCACCCGGCGGCCGGGTGCATATCACACCGCACGCCCGCCGCGCGGCGTCACCCACCCCGCAGCCATCGCAACCCAGCGTGATAGGAATCGTGGCAATCCGGTACGGACCGCCTGCGACGCGCGGCGCGGCAACGGTCAGGGAGGGAGTGCGCAATGGCCAGGAACGTCGTAGTCACCGGTGGGGGCACCGGCATCGGCCTGGAGGTGGCCCGGCGCTTCGCCGAGGCCGGCGAGCGCGTGGTGATCGTCGGACGCCGCCCCGGCGTCCTCGACCAGGCCGCGCAGGAGATCGGCACGAACGTCACCCCGCTGGTGTGCGACCTCGCCGACCCGGACGCGGTGGAGGCCGCGCTGCCCGCCCTGCCCGCCCGGATCGACGTCCTGGTCAACAACGCGGGCAGCCGGGAGACCGTGCTCGGCGCCGGACCGCACGCCGTCCTGGCCCGCTGGCGCGGCGACTTCGAACGCAACGTGCTGACCGCGGTGCTGCTCACCGAGTCCGTCCGCGACCGGCTCACCCCCGGCTCCGGCCGGGTGGTCACCGTCTCCTCCATCGCCGCCCTGCGCGGCGCGGGCTCCTACGGCGCCGCGAAGGCCTCCCTGCACGCCTGGAACCACTTCCTGGCCGCCCAGCTCGGCCCGTCCGGCATCACCGCCAACATCGTCGCCCCCGGCACCGTCGCGGGCACCGAGTTCTTCGGCCCCCGCCTGGACGACGCCGAGGTGGCGCGCCGCTCGGCGCGCACCCTGCTCGGGCGGATCGGCGAGTCGGGGGAGGTCGCGGCCGCGGTGTACTTCCTCGCCTCGGCGGAGGCGGGGTTCATCACGGGGGAGATCCTGCACTGCAACGGCGGGGAACTGCTCGGCCGTTGACGCTCCTCAGCCCGCGGGTCGGAAGTTGCGCAGCCGCAGGCTGTTGGTGACGACGAAGACGGAGGAGAAGGCCATGGCGGCGCCGGCGATCACGGGGTTGAGGAGTCCGGCGGCGGCGAGGGGGAGGGCGGCGAGGTTGTAGGCGAAGGCCCAGAAGAGGTTGCCCTTGATGGTGGCGAGGGTGCGGCGGGAGAGGCGGATGGCGTCGGCGGCGGAGCGCAGGTCGCCGCGCACCAGGGTGAGGTCGGCGGCTTCGATGGCGGCGTCGGTGCCGGTGCCGAGGGCGAGGCCGAGGTCGGCCTGGGCGAGGGCGGCGGCGTCGTTGACGCCGTCGCCGACCATGGCGACGGTGCGGCCCTCGGTCTGCAGGCGTCGGACGGTGGCGACCTTGTCCTCGGGCAGGACCTCGGCGATGACGTCGTGGGCGGGGATGCCGATCTCGGCGGCGACGGTCTCGGCTGCCTGGCGGTTGTCGCCGGTGAGCAGGAGGGGATGCAGGCCCAGGGCACGCAGTTCGGCGACGGCCCGGGCGCTGGTGGGCTTGACCGCGTCGGCGACCTCCAGGACGGCGCGGGCCGCCCCGTCCCAGCCGACCGCGATCGCGGTCCGCCCGGCCCGCTCGGCCGCGGCCCCGGCGGTGGCGAGGGCGGGCGGCAGGGGGGCGTCGAACAGGGTGGCGCGGCCGGCCCGGACGGTGCGGCCGTCGACGGTGCCCTCGACGCCGAGGCCCGGGTGGCTGCGGAAGCCCTCGACGGGGGGCAGGTCGCCGAACCGTTCCCGGGCGGCGGTGGCGACGGCCTGGGCGATGGGGTGTTCGGAGGCGTGTTCGAGGGCGCCGGCCAGGTGCAGGGCTTCGTCCCGGGTGGTGCCGTCGGCGGTGTGGACGGCGAGCAGGGTCATCTGTCCGGTGGTGACGGTGCCGGTCTTGTCGAGGACGACGGTGTCGGCCCTGCGGGTGTTCTCCAGGACTTCGGGTCCCTTGATGAGGATGCCGAGCTGGGCGCCGCGTCCGGTGCCGACCAGCAGGGCGGTGGGGGTGGCCAGGCCGAGGGCGCACGGGCAGGCGATGATCAGCACCGCGACCGCCGCGGTGAACGCCTCGGTGGGGCTGTCGGTGGCCAGCAGCCAGCCGACCAGGGTGCCGAGGGCGATCAGGATCACGACGGGTACGAAGACGGCGGAGATCCGGTCGGCGAGGCGCTGGGCGGCGGCCTTGCCGTTCTGGGCGTCCTCGACGAGCTTGGCCATCCGGGCGAGTTGGGTGTCGGCGCCGATGCGGGTGGCCTCGACGACGAGGCGTCCGCCCGCGTTGACGGTCGCGCCGGTGACGGTGTCGCCGGGGCCGACCTCGACGGGGACGGACTCGCCGGTGAGCATCGAGGCGTCCACGGCGGAGCTGCCCTCGACCACGGTGCCGTCGGTGGCGACCTTCTCGCCGGGCCGCACCACGAACCGGTCCCCGACGGCCAGTTGCGCCACCGGCACCCGGGTCTCCCGGCCGCCGCGCAGCACGGCGACGTCCCTGGCGCCCAGGCCGAGCAGGGCGTGCAGCGCGGCGCCGGCCGTCCGCTTCGAGCGGGCCTCCAGCCAGCGGCCGAGCAGGATCAGGGTGGTGACGGCGGCCGCGGTCTCCAGGTAGAGGGTGGAGGAGGCGTCGACGCCGTCGGCGGTGAGGGTGAAGGAGTGCCGCATGCCGGGCATCCCGGCGTGGCCCCAGAACAAAGCCCACACCGACCAGCCGAAGGCGGCCAGGGTGCCGAGCGAGACCAGGGTGTCCATGGTGGCGGCGCCGTGCCGGGCGTTGGTCCAGGCGGCCCGGTGGAACGGCCACCCGCCGTACACGACGACCGGGCCGGTCAGGGCGAAGGCCAGCCACTGCCAGTCGTCGAACTGCAGGGCCGGGACCATCGAGAGCAGTACGACGGGGACGCTGAGCGCGGCGCTGACCAGCAGCCGGTCGCGCAGGGGGTCGGGCTCGCGGGCGGGTTCCGCCGCGGCCTCGGGGACGGGATCGGGTTCGGCGGGCGGGGGCGGGAGTTCGGCGGTGTAGCCGGTCCGCTCCACGGTGGCGATCAGGTCGGCGACGCTGGTGCCGGGGCCGAAATCCACCCGGGCCCGCTCGGTCGCGAAGTTGACGCTGGCCTCGACGCCGTCGATCCGGTTGAGCTTCTTCTCGATCCGGGCGGCGCAGGACGCGCACGTCATGCCGCCGATGGACAGCTCGACGCGGTCGCGGGGGGCGGCCGCGGGGTCGGTGGTGGTGCTCATCAGCTCGTCCGCTTCGCTCGGTGCAGGAGTGAGGGGGCGGGGGCGGCGCGGGCCGCCCCCGCGGGCGGGTCAGGAGGCCCGGCCGACCAGTTCGTAGCCCGCCTCGTCCACCGCGGCGGCGACCTGCTCGTCGCTGGGGGCGGGCTCGGCGGTGACGGTGACGGTGCCGGCCGCGGCGTCGGCGGCGACCGCGGTGACGCCGGGCAGGGCGGAGACCTCGCCGCTGATCGCCTTCTCGCAGTGGCTGCAGCTCATGCCGCTGACGGTGTAGGTGACGGTGCTGGACATGGGGACCTCCGAACGCGCGGTGCTGCTGGTGGGGCGGGTGCCCGTCTCCCCACCACAGTACCCCCTGGGGGTATTCCGTCCAGAGGGGGGCGCGTTCCGGCGCGGGCGGCCCGCGGCCCGTCCCGAGGGTAGTCCGCGCCGGGCCGGGAACCGCAACGGCGGGCGGCCCGCACCGGGCCGCCCGCCGTCCGTTCCTCCGAACGGCTCAGGTCGCCAGCGGCGCCCGCTCCTCGCGGCGGACCAGCAGGCGCAGCCAGCCCAGGCCGAGCAGCGAGACCACCACCAGGCCGAGCACGTCGTACAGCGTGTACAGGTGCACCTGCTGCTGGGTGGGGTGCGGCAGGTAGCCGTTGGCGAACAGCTGCTCCTGCAGGTCGGTGCTGGTGGTGCGGACCACCAGCCAGACCGCGATGCCGCTCGTGCTGTCCCACAGCGCGTGCAGCAGCGACACGCCCAGGTAGGTGAGCAGCACCGGGGCGGTGAGGCGGAAGTGCGGGCCGCGGCGCTCGCGGAACAGCACGCCGCCGAGGATGCCGGTCCACAGGATGTGGCCGACCGGGGCGAGCAGGCCGCGCAGCACCTCGGTCTCCACCAGGTTCTTCAGCGACAGGCCGTGGATGGTCAGCACCGCGTTGAACGCGTAGCCCGCGCTCTCGAACGCGGCGAAGCCCGCGCCGACCGTGGCGCCCAGCACCAGGCCGTGCCTGAGGCCGCGGACCGGGATGTTGCGGGCCACCAGCACCAGCGCGAAGAGCTTCGCCGCCTCCTCGATCAGCCCGACCCCGAGGTACATCCACACCGAGGGCGAGAGCAGGTACGCCTCCAGCACCGAGGCGCCCAGCACGCCGATGATCCCGCCGACGCCGAAGCAGGCGAGGATCCGGCCCGGCCCGACGTCCGAGGCGAACCGCTCGTACGCCCAGACGGTGAAGGTGGCCGGGACGAGGAAGCTGCCGAGCAGCACGACGGTCGGCACCAGGTTGCTGTTGGAGGTCGCGAAGGTGACCGCGACGGTGGCCACCCACAGGGCCAGGCCGGTCAGGAGGATCTTCAGCCAGTAGCGGGTGGGTGCGGCGGTGCCCCGGCGGGGCGGGGGTACGTTCGGGCGGCCGCTCGGGTTGCCGTAACTCGGGGGTGTCGTGCCGTAACCGGACATCCGGGAGCCTTCCGTCGCCGCGGACCAGTGGTGAACGTACGGTATGACAATTTGGTGTTGTTGGCCCGGAATGTCCGAACCTCGCCCGGGTGGAGCAGGGCGCCCGGGGGTCCGATATGTTCGGAAGGTGCACCTTCGACGCGGAGGTGGCGGACCGGCGGGCCAGACCGGCGGGGTACCGCCCAGCCGACAGCGCAGCGCCCTGCTGGTGACCGACCTGCAGGACCTCTCGCTGCTGCGCCGCGCCGCGCCCGCGCTGACCGCCATCGTGGTCGTCTCGCTCGCCGACTACCTCTCCGGCCAGGACCGGTACCTCGCCCCGCTGATGGTCGTCGTCCCCTCCGTCGCCGCGCTCACCCTGCGGCCGCGCGAACTGCTCGCGGTCTGCTTCCTCGGCCTGATGGCCCTGCTCGGCCTCAGCCGCTACGACCAGGTCGACAACCTCGCCGACAGCCGCTTCCTGTACGGCGCGATGGTCAGCTACGTCGCGGTCACCGCGCTCAGCGCGGGCATCGCCGAACTGCGGATGCGACGAGCCGCGGCCTTCGCGGCCGTCAGCTCGGTCGCGGAGGCCGCCCAGCGTGCGCTGCTGCGCCAGCCCGACCCGGTGGTCGGGCCGCTGCGGCTGGCCGTGCGGTACGTCTCCGCCGCGGACGCCGCCCGGATCGGCGGCGACCTGTACTCCGTCCTCGACACCCCGTACGGCACCCGGGTGCTGGTCGGCGACGTCCGCGGCAAGGGGCTCGGGGCGGTGCAGACCGCCGCCGTGGTGCTCGGCGCGTTCCGCGAGGCCGCCTACGACGAGGAGTCGCTGCCCGCCGTGGCCGGGCGGATCGAGGCCAGCGTGCACCGGCACGTCCCGGACGGGGAGTTCACCACCGCGGTGTTCGCCGCCTTCCGCGAACCCGGCAGCGTCGACCTGCTGCACCGCGGCCACGTCCCGCCGCTGCGGGTGCACGCCGACGGGAGCAGCGAGGTGGTCGACTTCGCCGACCCCTGGGTGCCGCTCGGCCTCGGGCACCTCGTCCCCGGCCGGCCCCGCCCCACCGCCGTGCCCTTCGGCCCGCAGGACGTCCTGGTGCTGTGCACCGACGGCGTCATCGAGGCCAGGGGCGCCCGCGGCGGCGAGTTCTACCCGCTCGCCGAACGGGCCGGGCCGCTGGTGCGCGACGGCTGGCGCTCGCTCGCCCACCTCGACGCCGCCGTCGCCCGCCTCTACGCGGACCTGCTCGCGCACACCGGCGGCGAACTCGGCGACGACGCCCTGCTGCTGCTCGTCACCCGGCCCGGGCCCGACGCGGTGGAGTGAGCGGCGGAGCGGGGAGGCGGGGGCGCTGCGTGCGGCGGGGCGCAGGCCGGTGGGGGTGTTCCGGGCGGGGTCTACTTGGCGTCGCCGTAGCAGTCGACGACGGCGGTGGTGAGGGGGAAGCGGACCGGGGTGTCGCCGAAGACCAGGGCGGTGGCCTCCTCGGCGGCCTCGCCGACGGCGGCGGCGACGGTGTCGGCCAGGTCGGCCGGGGTGTGCACGACCACCTCGTCGTGCTGGAAGAAGACCAGGTGCGGACGGTCCTCGCCGGAGCTCAGCGCGGCCAGTCGGCGGCGCAGGGCCGCGAGCAGGGCCAGCGCCCAGTCCGCGCCGCTGCCCTGGATCACGAAGTTGCGGGTGAAGCGGCCGCGGGCGCGGGCCGACCGGCCGGCCGCCTCGCCCGGCTCGGGCGCCTCCGTCAGGTCCAGCCAGTCGGCGGAGGGCGGCGGGCAGACCCGGCCCAGGCGGGAGGAGACCACCCCGCCGTCCTCCCCGGTGCGGGCCGCCGCCTCCACGTACCCCATCGCGGCCGGGTAGCGGCGGCGCAGCGTGTTCAGCAGCGGGCCGATGCCGCCGCCGGTCTGGCCGTACATCGCGCCCAGCAGGCCCAGCTTGGCCTTCTCCCGGTCGCCCTGGAAGGCGCTCGCGGCGAGCGCCGCGTACAGGTCGCCCCCGGCGGCCGTCCGGGCCAGCCCGGCGTCGCCGGAGAGGGCGGCCAGCACCCGGGGCTCCAGCTGCGCCGCGTCCGCCACGACCAGCAGCCAGCCCGGGTCGGCCACCACCGCGCGGCGCATCGTCCGCGGGATCTGCAGCGCGCCGCCGCCGCGCGAGGCCCACCGGCCGGTCACCACCCCGCCGACCACGTACTCCGGGCGGAACCGCCCGCCGCGCGCCCAGGCCGCCTGCCAGGCCCAGCCGTGCGCGGCGTGCAGCCGGGACAGCTCCTTGTAGCGGACCATCAGGGCCGCCGCCGGGTGGTCCACCGACTTCAGCTCCCAGGAACGGGTCGAGGAGAGGTGGACGCCGCGGTCCGCGAACGCCTTGATGACCTGGGTGTGCGAGTCCGGGTTGAACGGGCGGGCGCCGAGCGCCTGCTGCACCTCCAGCGCCAGTTCGGCGAGCTTCGTCGGCTGGGTGC
Organism: Kitasatospora phosalacinea; assembly: GCF_030268885.1. GTDB lineage: Bacteria > Actinomycetota > Actinomycetes > Streptomycetales > Streptomycetaceae > Kitasatospora > Kitasatospora phosalacinea_C. The sequence continues at coordinate 322,607 of NZ_BSSA01000004.1, read as the reverse complement.
CCGGGATCGTCGGACGCGGGCCCAGCAGCTCGGTCAGCAGCGCGTCGTGCACGTCGGCGCGCCAGGGCAGCCCGTCGTGCGCCATCTCGCAGGCCAGCAGCGCGCCCGCCGACTCGGCCGCCACCAGCAGCCGGAACCGGGCGCGGGCCGCCGCGTCCTCGATCGCCGCGAGCCGCCGCAGCTGCTCCGCGTGCACCGCGACCACGGCCTCCAACTGGTCGGTGCCCGGCGGAAGTTGCAGCCGGTCCGGGGCGAACAGGCCGTCCTCGTCGGGCAGCGCGCCCTCCGGCAGGTCGGCCGGCACCGGCAGCCCGCGCAGCCGCGCCCAGGCCGCGCCCAGCGAACGCGGCGACCCGAACCGGCCCTCCCGGCCCAGCAGCAGCGCCTCCGTCAGCCGCAGGTCGTGGCAGCGCGCCAGCCGCACCGGCAGGGCCGCCAGCAGCGGGCCGTACGCGGTGTCCGCCGTCGGCCACACCCAGCGCGGGGCGTGCGCGGCCTCCACCGCGGCCACCGCCTCGGCCAGCCGCGGCGCGGGCTCGGGCGGGCCCAGCGGCGCACCCTGCTCGTCGAGCGGCTGCAGGCGGCCGCCGGGGCCGTGCGGATCGGGCACCAGGGCGTAGCGCACGGGCGGCGGCTCCTCTCGGGGGCGTTCCGGACGGGGGTTCGGGCGTGCGGGCAGGACCTGTCGACGGTAGCCGGTGGCGGTGACAAGCGGCGTTGCGGCGCGAGCGGACGGGCGGGGCGGCGGCTTGTCGTGACAGTGTTCCGCCAGGGCCCGGCGGCCCGTAGGGTCGCGGACATGAGCGACAATCCCTTCTTCTCGCCCAGCACCCTGGTGTACGAGCTCCCGCCCTTCGCCGAGATCCGGGAAGAGCACTACCGCCCCGCCTTCGAGCGGGGCATGGCCGACCAGCTCGCCGAGGTTGCCGCCATCGCCGCGAACCCCGAGCCGCCGACCTTCGACAACACCGTGGTGGCGCTGGAGCGTTCGGGAGCGGTGCTGCGCCGGGTCTCGGCGGTCTTCTTCAACCAGGACTCCTCCGACACCACCCCCGGCGTCCAGGCGCTCGACGCCGAGATCAGCCCCCTGCTGGCCGCGCACGCCGACGCGATCCACCTCGACGCCGCGCTGTTCGCCCGCCTCGACGCCCTGCACGGGGCCCGCCACGAGCTGGGCCTGGACGCCGAGTCGCTGCGCCTGCTGGAACGCCGGCACACCGCCTTCGTCCGGGCCGGCGCCCGGCTCGACGCCGCCGGGCAGCAGCGGCTGCGCGAGATCAACGCCGAACTCGCCGCCGACGCCGCCGCGTTCCGCAAGAACACCCACGACGCCTCGCTGGCCGGGGCGGTCGCCGTGGACAGCGCCGACGCCCTCGACGGCCTGTCCGCCGCCGCGGTCGCCGCGGCCGCGGAGAACGCCCGCGCGCTGGGCCAGGACGGCCGCTGGGTGCTCAGCCTGAAGAACTTCTCCCACCAGGGCGAACTCGCCCGGCTCACCGACCGCGCCCTGCGCGAGCGGCTGCTCACCGCCTCGCTGCGCCGCGGCCTCGACACCAACGGCCCGCTCGCCGCGAAGATGGCCGCCCTGCGCGCCGAACGCGCCGCCCTGCTCGGCCACCCCACCCACGCCTCGTACGTGGTCGCCGACGAGACCGCGGGCACCGTCGAGGCGGTGGCCGCGATGCTCGGCCGCCTGGTCGCCCCCGCCGTCGCCAACGCCGAGCGCGAGGCCGCCGACCTGGCGGCCGCCGCGGCCGCCGACGGGATCGACGAACTCGCGGCCCACGACTGGGCGTTCTACGCGGAGAAGGTCCGCGCCGAGCGCTACGACGTGGACACCGCGGCGCTGCGCCCCTACTTCGAGCTGGAGCGGGTGCTGCACGACGGCGTCTTCTTCGCCGCCCACCTCGCGTACGGGCTGACCTTCGCCGAGCGGCCCGACCTGACGGCGTACCACCCCGACGCGCGGGTCTTCGAGGTGTTCGACGCGGACGGCTCCGGGCTGGGCCTGTTCATCGGCGACTTCCACGCCCGCGAGTCCAAGCGCGGCGGCGCCTGGATGAACGAACTCGTCCCGCAGTCCCGGCTGCTGGGCACCCGGCCGGTGGTCGTCAACAACCTCAACATCGCCCGCCCGGCGCCCGGCGAGGCGGCGCTGCTCAGCTGGGACGAGGTGCGCACCCTGTTCCACGAGTTCGGGCACGCGCTGCACGGGCTGTTCTCGGACGTGCAGTACCCGTCCTTCGCCGGGACGGAGGTGCCGCGCGACTTCGTCGAGTTCCCGTCCCAGGTCAACGAGATGTGGATGACCCGGCCCGAGGTGCTCGCCCACTACGCCCGCCACCACGTCACCGGGGAGCCGCTGGACGCCGCCGTGGTCGGGCGGATGCTCGCCGCCGAGAACTACGGGCAGGGCTTCCGGACGGTCGAGTACCTGGCCGCGGCCCTGCTCGACTGGGCCTGGCACACCCGTCGGCCCGGCGACCCGGTCGTCGCGGACCCGGAGGGCTTCGAGGCGCGGGCGCTCGCGGAGGCGGGCGTCGCGGTCGCGGCGGTGCCGCCGCGGTACCGCACCGGGTACTTCAACCACGTCTTCTCGAACGGGTACAGCGCCGGGTACTACGCGTACATCTGGTCCGAGGTGCTGGACGCGGAGACGGTGGAGTGGTTCGGCGCCAACGGGCTCGGGGTGCGGGAGAGCGGGCAGCTGTTCCGGGAGCGGCTGCTGTCGCGGGGCGGGAGCCGGGACGCGCTGGAGTGCGTGCGGGACGTGCTGGGGCGGGAGCCGCGGATCGGGCCGCTGCTGGTGCGGCGCGGCCTGGAGTAGGAGGGACCCGGAGCGGGCGGGACCGCACGGCCTGCGGGGGGTGCTGCGGTGCCCCCGGCACCGGCCGTGCGCGGCTGCTCGCGCAGTTCCCCCGCGCCCCTGACGGGGTGCGGGGGCGCGGTGGGCTACCCGGTGAAGACGGGGCCGTAGCCGGGGGCCGGGCGGCCGTCGGGGGTGAGGGCGCAGTAGCCGCCGGTGCCGCGGCACCAGTACCACATGGTCCAGCCCGCGGCGAAGGTGCGCATGGCGGCGAGTTGGCGCCGGACCAGTTCGGCGTTGCCGGGGGTGGCGGCGGAGGGCGGGCCCCATTCGCCGACCAGGACGGGCAGGTGGTGGGCGGTGGGGTAGGCGGTGACGGCGGCGGTGTACGCCTCGACGAAGCCGCCGGACGGGTCCCAGTCCCGGCCCGCTTCGACGGCGGTGTCGTAGAAGTGCGGGGCGTAGCCGATCCGGTCGGGGCCGGGGCGGGGGTCGGTGAAGGCGGGCAGCCGGGTGGGGACGCCCTGGCCGACCAGCACGGTGGGTTCGACGAACAGCCAGGCGTCGCGGTCCGCCCGGCGGACGGCGCTGACCAGGCGGCGGTACATGGCGGCGAGCCGGCCCTCTTCGAGGGCGGCGGAGGCGGCGGCCAGCACGGCCGGGTCGGTCGGGTCGCCGTCGACCGGGCCGAAGGGCTCGTTGAACAGGTCGTAGCCGAGCAGGGCGCGCTTGCCGCGCAGTTCGCGGGCGACGGTGGTGTAGAGGTCGGCCTGGGCGCGCCGCAGGTCGGGGTCGTCGTAGAGGTGGCGGAAGGCGGCCTGGACGGCGGGCTGGAAGTAGCCCGCGAACCAGTCGTCCGGGTCGGGGGTGAAGGGGAGGCCGTCGTCGCGGGTGGCCCAGGCGGGGGCGCCGCCGTCGCCGCCGAGGAAGTACTGGCCGTAGACGTCCTGGTGGAAGTCGACGACGGCGTACAGGCGGTACTGCGCCGCCCAGTCGAGGAGCCGGCCGAGCCGGGCGAGCTGGGCCCGGTCGTAGTGGCCGCGGGCGGGTTCGAGGCGGGACCAGGAGACCGCGATCCGGACCAGGCCGAAGCCGTGCGCGGAGAGGTCCCGCAGGTCGGCCTCGGTGGTCTCGTCGTACTTGTCGAGGTTGAAGCCCCGCAGGTCCAGGACGCGGCCGCGGGCGTCGGTGAAGGCGGTGCGACCGTCGGCGAGGGTGGTCGCGGAGACCTTGCGGGCGTCGAACGGGGCGCGGTCGGCGGGCGGGCCGGCCGAGACGGTGCCGAGGAGGGCGGCGGCGGTGAGCAGCAGGGCGGCGGCGGAGCGGCGGACGCGCACGGGGGCACCTCACGGCGTGGGCGGGGCGGGGTGCGCCGATCCTGCCGGAGCCGCTCCCGCCGCACAAGAGGTGAGACCTGCTCATGTTCTGTGGGCCGCCGGGGGCTCAGACCTCCGGGGCGGCCAGCATCGGCGGCAGGTCGGCGGCCGCGGAGAGCCGGCCCCACAGCAGGTCGGCGAGGGCCTGCACCATCCGCGGGCGCGGGCAGGGGCGGGTCTCCAGCCACCAGTCCCCGGCGGCCAGCACCATGCCGGTGATCGAGCGCCCCCAGGTCTCGGAGAGCAGCGGGCCGTCCTGGCCGAGGTCGACCTGCTGCTGGATGGCGCGGGTGATCTCCTCGGCGATCTGCCGCAGCGCGGGCGCCAGCGCGTTGCCCGCGCCGGTGGGGTCGCCGGGCTCGGGGTGGGTGAGCAGCCGGTACACCTGCGGGCGGGACTCGATCGCGGCCAGGTAGACGTCCAGCACGTGCTCGACCCGGTCGCGGCGCTCCAGCGGCTCGTGGAGGGCGGCCCGGACGGCGGCCAGCAGTCCGGCGGTGTGGCGCTCGGTCAGGGCGCCGATCAGGCCGTTCCGGTCGCCGAAGTGCCGGTACAGGATCGGCTTGGTGATGCCGGCCTCGGCGGCGATCGCGTTCATGCTGGCGCTCGGGCCCTCGCGCTGGATGACCCGGTCGGCGGCGTTGAGCAGTTGTTCGCGGCGGGGTTCGAGACGGGGTTCGGTGGTCATGCGCTGCTCCTGGTGCGGGCGGGTAGGCGGCTCGTCGGGCGTTGACACCGGTTACCTATCGGTAGCAGACTCGCCGCCATGTTACCGGAGGTAACAGCGCAGTGGCGCGGACCCTCCGGCCCGTACGACCGTCTCCTGGAGGCCGACATGACCACCTTCTCGCTCGACCCCGGGCCGGACCAGATCGCCGTCCGCGACTGGCTGCACGGCTTCGCCGCCGACGTGATCCGCCCCGCCGCGGCGGAGTGGGACGAGCGCGAGGAGACCCCCTGGCCGATCATCCAGGAGGCCGCCAAGCTGGGCATCTACTCCCTCGACTTCTACGCCCAGCAGTTCTTCGACCCGTCCGGCGTCGGCATCCCGATCGCCATGGAGGAGCTGTTCTGGGGCGACGCGGGCATCGGCCTCGCCATCACCGGCACCACCCTGGCCGCCGTCGCCGTGCTCGCCAACGGCACCGACGAGCAGATCGGCACCTGGGCCCCGCAGATGTTCGGCACCCCCGAGGACGTCAAGGTCGCCGCGTTCTGCTCCTCCGAGCCCGACGCCGGCTCCGACGTCTCCGCGCTGCGCACCCGCGCCGTCTACGACGAGGCCAAGGACGAGTGGGTGCTCAACGGCACCAAGACCTGGGCCACCAACGGCGGCATCGCGCACGTCCACGTGGTGGTCGCCACCGTCGACCCCGAACTCGGCTCCCGCGGCCAGGCGTCGTTCGTGGTCCCGCCCGGCACCAAGGGCCTCAGCCAGGGCCAGAAGTTCAAGAAGCACGGCATCCGCGCCTCGCACACCGCCGAGGTCGTCCTCGACGGCGTCCGCGTGCCCGGCCACTGCCTGCTCGGCGGCAAGGAGAAGCTCGACGCCCGCCTCGCCCGGGCCCGCGAGGGCGCCAAGGGCGGCGGGAGGAACGCCGCCATGGCCACCTTCGAAGCCTCCCGCCCCGCCGTCGGCGCCCAGGCCATCGGCATCGCCCGGGCCGCGTACGAGGTCGCCCTCGACTACGCGAGGACCCGCGTCCAGTTCGGGAAGCCGATCATCGAGAACCAGGGCGTCGCCTTCCAGCTCGCCGACATGAAGACCCGGATCGACGCCGCCCGGCTGCTGGTCTGGCGGGCCTCCTGGATGGCCGTCAACAACCAGCCGTTCACCAGCGCCGAGGGCTCGATGTCCAAGCTGTACGCGGGGGAGACCGCCAAGTTCGTCACCGCGCAGGCCATGCAGATCCTCGGCGGCAACGGCTACACCCGCGAGTACCCGGTCGAGCGGATGCACCGCGACAGCGCCATCTACACCGTCTTCGAGGGCACCAGCGAGATCCAGCGGCTGGTGATCGCCCGGGCGATCTCGGGGGCGCCGATCCGCTGACCCCGGCCTCAGAACCGCGGCTCGCGGCGCTCCAGGAACGCGGCCAGGCCCTCCCGGACGTCCGGCGCCGTCCGGGAGGCGCGCTCCCAGGGCGCCAGGGCGGCCGCCGCGTCCGCCGGGTCGACGGACAGCACCGCCTTCACCGCGCCGATCGTCTGCGGCGAGCGGCGGGCCAGCAGGGCGGCGAACTCCCGCGCCCGGGCGTCCAGTCCGGCGGGCGGCAGCACCTCGTCCAGCAGGCCGAAGCGCTCCGCCCGGTCGGCGGGCAGCAACTCGCCGGAGAACAGCAGGTACTTGGCCCGGGCCGGGCCGACCAGCGCGGCCAGCCGCAGCGTCGGCACCGCCGGGTACACCACGCCCAGCTTCGCCGGGGTGATGCCCAGCCGGGCGTCCGCGGCGGCCAGTCGCAGGTCGCAGGCGAGCGCCAACTGGCAGCCGCCGCCCACGCAGGCGCCGCGGACCACCGCCAGCGTCGGCCGCGGGAACGCCGCCAGCGCCTGCTCGGCCGCCACGTTGGCGGCGTGGTACGCGTCCGCGGAGGCCGGATCGGCGTACACCCCGGCCAGTTCCGCGATGTCCGCGCCCGCCGAGAACGCGCCGCCCGCGCCCGTCAGCACCAGCACCCGGACGTCCGGGCGCTCCGCCAGCGCCGCCAGCACCTCCGGCAGCGCCCGCCACATCGCGCCGGTCACCGCGTTGCGCCGCTCCGGGCGCTCCAGCAGCAGCGTCGCCACCCGCTCCGGGCCCACCCAGCAGCGCAGGCCCGCCGCGCCGGTGGGCAGTTCGACGTCCCCGGGGCCCGGGCGGTCGAGCGGGGGGACGGTGCGCGCGGGCGCGGCGGGCACGGACGGCATGGCGGGGCCTCTCGGGGGCGGCGGGTGTTCCCCCAGGCTTTCACGCGGCGGCCGGGCGGGCCAGGTGATCCGCGTCAACTCCCGGCCGGGGCGCCGTCCTCGGCGGCCCCGGCCGCGGGGGCTCCGGCCGCGGCGGCCCCGGCCTCGCGGGCGGCCCGCCACTCCGGGGCCAGCATCGACCAGACCTCCAGGTCGAGCCGGACGCCCAGGTGCTCGGTGTGGGCGCGCAGCGTGCCGTCCAGGGTCATGCCCAGGCGCCGGGCGACGGCCCGGCTGCGCAGGTTGACGGTGCTGTTCCACCACTCGGCGCGGTACAGGCCGCGCTCGACCAGCGCGTAGTCCAGCAGGCGGCGGACGGCCGCGGAGACCAGGCCGCGGCCCTGGGCGGCGGGCTCCGTCCACACGCCGATCTCGCAGACCCCGCCCGCGGCGTCGAACTGCACGAACATCACGCCGCCGACCAGCGTTCCGCGCAGCCATATCCCGTAGATCCGGCCGGTGTCGGCGGCCTGCTTGTCGGCGAACTTCTGCAGGGTCGCGCGGGCGGATTCCGGATCGGTGCTGCGGGTGGCCCACGGAATCCACGGATCGATTCCGGCCCGGGCCCGGTCCATGTGCTCCAGGAACTCCCCGGCCTGCCACGGTTCCAGCGGGCGCAGCTCGGCGTCCTCGGCGAGCGCTACGGCGTACATCGGCTTCCCCTCCGGCGACAGCGTACGTAACAAACGTTTGGTAGGTACCCTAGCGCGCATGACACCCCCTGCACGCGGCGACCACGAAGCCCGCCGCCGCGACGTCTCGGAGGCGGTCGGGCGGGTCCTCGCCGACCGCGGATTCGGCGGGCTGACCCTGCGCGCGGTGGCCGCCGAGCTCGGCGCCTCCACCGGCCTGCTCACCCACTACTTCCCCAACAAGCGCGCCCTGGTCGCCCACGCGCTGGAGGTCCTCGACCGGCAGGCCGTCGGGCGCCGCCGGCCCGCCACCGAGGCCGTCGGCGCCGCCCGCGGCCTGCCCGCGCTGCGCGCCGCCCTGCTCGACGTCCTGCCGCTGGACGCGGCGGCCGCCGCCGACAACCGGATCTGGATCGGCTCCTGGGACGCCGCCCTCGGCGACGCCGAACTCACCGCCGGGCACGCCGAGCGCTACCGCCGGGCGCGGCGGCGGATGGCCGAACTCTGCGCCCAGGCCCAGGAACTCGGCGAGCTCCCGGCCGCCCGCCCGGCCGCCGACCTGGCCGCGCAGGCGCAGTCGTTCGTCCTCGGGCTGGTGGTGCAGGCGCTGTTCGCCCCCGGGGAGTTCCCGCCGGAGCGCCAACGCGCACTGCTGGACGGGTTCCTGGCGGACCTCGCGACGGGGCGCTGACGGAGGGAGGGAGGGGTGGCGTTACCGGTCGGGCCGGGTGGGCGCCCCCAGCAGGATTCGAACCTGCGACCTACCGCTTAGAAGGCGGGTGCTCTATCCGCTGAGCTATGGGGGCCGGGGTCTGACGTCGGCCCGCTTGCCGGGCCTGGGCCGGGACGGGATGTTCCGGGACAGGATACGGGTGTTCAGTTCCGCCGCCTGGACTTCGAAGGCCGGACCGGGGTGTGTCGGCCTCCGCGGGGCGGTCCGATAATCGCAGGTAGTGCCGTGGTGTGCAGCGGTCTACCGGCTTCCGGGGCGGGACGTTGTGCAGTCGTTACGGGGCTGCAACCTCACCCGTTATGGATTCGGCGGGGCAATCGCCCGGAGCGGCCCGCGGTGGGGGCGTGTTTAGGGGTTTCCACCGGTCGGATGACATGGACGGGGCGAGTCGGCGACCACCCGTTCGTGGTTTCGGGGGTGGACCCGGGGTGGCCGCCGGGTGTGCGGGCGGTCACCGGAAGGGGGCGTGGCCGGGAGGTGTCCGAACGGCCCTCCCGGCGGGCGGAGTCCGGGGGGTTGCCGCGGGCGCGGCGCCGAAATGGTCGATTTCGGGCCGGAAAAGGCCGGGAATTCACTCCGGAGAGGGAAGTGGGTTTTCCACAGGCCGGGTTTTTCCACAGGGGAACGGAAGGGCCTGGTGCGGATTTCCCGGAAAGCGGAGGATCCTCCCGCGGCGGAGATTCCGCCGCGGGAGGAGCGCCGGTCGGCACGGCCGGGAACGGAGGATCCGCAATGGACGAGGCCCTGGTGACGATGGTCGGGAACGCCGCGTCGGGCGTGACGTACCGGGAGACGCCCGGCGGGGTGTCGGTGGCGAACTTCCGGCTGGCCGCGCGGGAGCGGCGCTACGACCGGGAGCGCGGCGACTGGGCGGACGGCGAGACGACCTGGGTGACGGTGGTGGCCTGGCGGCGGCTCGCGGTCAACGTGGTCAGTTCGGTGAACAAGGGCGACCCGCTGCTGGTGAGCGGCCGGTTGCGGGTCCGCGAGTGGGAGCAGGACGGCAACCGGAGGGTGGAGGTGGAGATCGACGCCCGTGCGGTCGGCCACGACCTCGCCCGCGGGACGTCCGCGTTCCGCCGCGGGCTGGAGGCCGCGTCGGCCCCGCCGCCGGGCGGTTCGGGGCCGGGCGGCGCGGTCGGCCCGGGCGCCGGCGGGCCGGTGCCGGGCGGTGGTTCGGGGGCGGACGGGCGGGCGCCCGCCGGGGGCGGGCCGCGCGCGGTGCGACTGGTGGAGGAGGCGGTGCCGGAGTGGATCGTGGCGGCGGTGGCGGCCCGGCGCCGGGCGGAGGAGGCGGGCGGGGCCGGTGGCGGGTCCGGCGGTGCGGCGGGGGAGGGAGGTGCGGATGTGGCGCAGGAGGTTCTGAAGTGACGGAAACGGGGCACTTGTTGAGCCGGTGAGTGCAATCCTGATTGTCGCGGTGGCGCCCCGTGGCTTTATGTCGACTCATCAACTCGCGCGGACGGTCGGCTCCTTGATAACGGAACAGCCACGATATCGTCCTGATTCGCTACGGGCCTGGAGTGGTCGGACCGCGTCAATAGGATGCGTCTGGTCCACACACGTGCAGCGGCGCCACAGGGGGTGCCGCTTTGCAGGGGGCGGGTTGCCAGAGGCACGTCGCCGCCCGGAGGGATCCCACATGTTCCACAAGCAGGGGCGGGCTGTCTCCCGCATCGTTGCTGTCATGCTCGCGTCCGGCCTGACGGTCGGCTCGGGCCTGTTCGCGGCCGGTGCGGCGGCTGCGGCCGACACGAAGCCGGTCACCGCGAAGATCACCAAGTGGTCGGACGTCTGGGAGAACGTCCAGCGCTTCGACCCGGACACCCAGGGGGACGTGAGCCTCCACGCGGGCCCGTTCTACATCTCCATCGGCGACAGCGACGAGAAGCTCCCCGTCTACTGCATCGACCTGCTCAACCAGACCAAGGAGGACGCCGAGTACCAGGAGACCGACTGGAACTCCAGCTCGCTCCAGGACAATCCGGGAGCCGGGCCCAAGGTCCTCTGGATCCTCCAGCACTCCTACCCGGCCGTCAGCGCCGACCAGCTGGCCGCCGCCTCGAAGATCAAGGGCCTGAGCGAGCAGGACGCCGCCGCCGCGACCCAGGTGGCGATCTGGTCCTTCTCCGACCCCAACGTCAAGATCACGCAGAAGGAACACCCGCTGGCCCAGCAGCTCACCACCTGGCTGATCGACCAGGCGAACCAGAACGGCAAGGCCGAGGAGCCCAAGCCGACCCTGAGCCTCGTCCCCGCCTCCGTCGGCGGGAAGTCGGGCACCACGCTGGGCCCGATCACCGTCACCGCGGGCGGCGGAGCGGCCGAGGTCAGCGTCGCCCTGGACGACAAGGGCACCGCCGCCAAGGTCGCCCTGGTCGACGACAAGGGCGCCCCGGTCAAGAACGTGAAGTCCGGCGACAAGATCTACGCCAAGGTTCCGGCCGACGCCCCCGCGGGCACCGCCTCCATCACCGCGACGGGCACCGCCAAGACCTCCGTCGGTCGGGCCTTCGTCGGCCACAACGCCAAGAACGAGCGCAGCCAGACCCTGATCCTGGCCGGCCACGGCACCGTCCCGGTCGCGGCCGGCGCGGCCCTCAGCTGGGGGCTGGGCGCCGTTCCGACCGCCGACGTCGCGGTCGACTGCGCCAAGGGCGCCGTGGTGGTCACCCTCGGCAACAAGGGCGACAAGGACGCGGTCTTCAAGGTCGGCGGCAAGGAGTACACCGTCAAGCCGGGCGGCACCCAGGCCGTGAGCGTCCCCGCCAAGGAGGACGAGAAGTACACCGTCACCGTCACCGGCCCGGACAACTTCTCCAAGACCTTCACCGGCCTGCTGAACTGCAAGACCGACAGCTCCACCCAGTCCCCGGCCCCGTCGGCCCCCGCCTCCGCCCCGGCCCCCTCGGCCAGCCCGACCGGTCCCGAGCTGGCCTCCACCGGTGGCGGCATGGGCACCGGCCTGACCGCCGCCATGGCCGGTGCGCTGGTCGTCGCGGGCGGTGCCGCGGTCTACGGCCTGCGCCGCCGCGGCCGCCACAGCCGCGCCTCCTGAACGACGAGCTGAACCCGCCCGCCCGGCCGTGCGCCGGGCGGGACGGGAACGGCCCCGCCTCCCGGAGCAGGGAGGCGGGGCCGTTCGCTTGACCGGGCGCCCGCAGCCGGCGGCCCGGGGGCCGCGGGGCCGCCCCGGTGGACGTTCGGGGCGGCCCCGGCCTTACGGCACAATGGAAGGCTGCAAGCCGATTACTCACGACGACGCCGGAGCGATCTCAACGTGGCGGAATACATCTACACCATGCGCAAGGTGCGCAAGGCACACGGCGACAAGGTCATCCTTGACGACGTGACGCTCAGCTTCCTCCCCGGGGCGAAGATCGGCGTCGTCGGCCCCAACGGCGCCGGTAAGTCGACCGTGCTGCGGATGATGGCGGGCCTCGACCAGCCCTCCAACGGCGACGCCTTCCTCTCGCCGGGCTTCACCGTCGGCATGCTCCAGCAGGAGCCCCCGCTCGACGAGTCCAAGACGGTCCTGGAGAACGTCCAGGACGGCGTCAAGGAGGTCAAGGGCAAGCTCGACCGGTTCAACGAGATCGCCGAGCTGATGGCGACCGACTACTCCGACGAGCTGCTCGCCGAGATGGGCACCCTCCAGGAGGACCTGGACCACGCCAACGCCTGGGACCTCGACGTCCAGCTGGAGCAGGCCATGGACGCGCTGGGCTGCCCGCCCGGCGACTGGCCGGTCACCAAGCTCTCCGGCGGTGAGCGCCGCCGCGTCGCGCTGTGCAAGCTGCTGCTGGAGCAGCCCGACCTGCTGCTGCTCGACGAGCCCACCAACCACCTGGACGCCGAGTCGGTGAACTGGCTGGAGCAGCACCTGGAGAAGTACCCCGGCACCGTCGTCGCCGTCACCCACGACCGGTACTTCCTGGACAACGTCGCCGAGTGGATCCTCGAACTGGACCGCGGCCGCGCCTACCCGTACGAGGGCAACTACTCCACCTACCTGGAGACCAAGCAGACCCGTCTCAAGGTCGAGGGCCAGAAGGACGCCAAGCGCGCCAAGCGGCTCAAGGAAGAGCTGGAGTGGGTCCGCTCCAACGCCAAGGGCCGCCAGGCCAAGTCCAAGGCCCGCCTCGCCCGTTACGAGGAGATGGCGGCCGAGGCCGACAAGATGCGGAAGCTGGACTTCGAGGAGATCCAGATCCCGCCGGGCCCGCGCCTGGGCAACGTCGTCATCGAGGTCGAGAACCTCCAGAAGGCCTTCGGCGACAAGGTCCTGATCGACGGCCTCAGCTTCACCCTGCCGCGCAACGGCATCGTCGGCGTGATCGGTCCCAACGGCGCGGGCAAGACCACCCTGTTCAAGATGCTCCAGGACCTGGAGACCCCGGACGGCGGCACGGTCAAGGTCGGCGAGACCGTCAAGATCAGCTACGTCGACCAGACCCGCTCCAACATCGACCCGAAGAAGACCCTGTGGGAGGTCGTCTCCGACGGCCTCGACTGGATCAACGTCGGCCAGGTCGAGATGCCGTCCCGGGCCTACGTGTCCGCGTTCGGCTTCAAGGGCCCGGACCAGCAGAAGCCGGCCGGGGTGCTCTCCGGCGGTGAGCGCAACCGCCTCAACCTGGCGCTGACCCTCAAGCAGGGCGGCAACCTGCTGCTCCTCGACGAGCCGACCAACGACCTCGACGTCGAGACCCTCTCCTCGCTGGAGAACGCGCTGCTGGAGTTCCCCGGCTGCGCCGTGGTCATCTCCCACGACCGCTGGTTCCTGGACCGGGTGGCCACCCACATCCTCGCCTACGAGGGCGAGAGCAAGTGGTTCTGGTTCGAGGGCAACTTCGAGTCCTACGAGAAGAACAAGATCGAGCGCCTCGGCGCCGACGCCGCCCGCCCGCACCGCGCCAGCTACAAGAAGCTGACCCGCGACTGACACCCGGGTGCGACACCGGTCCGGCGGCCCGCCCCCCGCGGGCGGGCCGCCGGACCGCGGCCCGTAGGCTGCCGAGCAGGTACCTCCGGGTACGGAGAAGTCTGAGGAGAACACCGTGGCCCGCCACATCTACGCCTGCCCCCTGAGGTGGTCCGACATGGACGCCTTCGGCCACGTGAACAACGTGGTCTTCCTGCGCTACCTGGAGGAGGCCCGGATCGACTTCATGTTCACCCAGGCCGCCGAGGCCGGGGCCGGGGAGTTCGCGGGCGGCTCGGTGGTGGCCCGCCACGAGATCGACTACAAGCGGCCGCTGGTGCACCGGCCCGAGCCGGTCACCATCGAGACCTGGGTGACGCGGATCGGCGGCGCCTCGCTGACCGTCTCCTACGAGATCAAGGACGTCGCCGAGGACGGCACCGAGACGGTGTACGTCACCGCCTCCACCGTGGTCGTCCCCTACAACCTCGCCGAGGGCCGACCGCGCCGGATCAGCCCCGTCGAGCGGGAGTTCCTGAGCCGGTTCATGGACGAGCAGCCGGCCGGCTGCGCCGCCTGACCAGCCGCGGGCCCCGCCGCGGCCGTCCACCCCGGGCCGCGGGCCGCCACCGCCTCCGCGCCGACGAAACGAGCTGAACCCCGGTGACCGTGCAGACCCGACTCGACCTCGCCGACCGGCGGGAGGGCGCCGACCTGGCCGCCTTCCTCGGACGGCTGCTGCGCTTCGACCGGGCCGCGGCCGTCCGGCTGCAGGCGGTGCCCGGCCCGGAGGGCGGGGTGCTGGCGGTGTTCGGGCGGCTGCCGCTCGGCGGGGCCGCGGTCCTCGCGGTGCGCACCGTGCGGCTGGCCGGGCTCGACGCGGCCGCCGACCTGACCGTCTCCGCCGGGCAGTTGCTGGAGTCCGTGGACGAGCCGGGCGCCGCGCTCGGACTGCCCGCACCGGTCACCGGCCCCTCCTGGGCCGGTCTGCTCCCGCCGCGCTCCGGCTGGCAGCTGCTCGGGCGGCCCCCGGTCGACCGGGTGGTGGACGAGGTGCAGGGCGCCGTCGCCGAGTTCAAGCACCGGGTGGCCGGGATGCCGGACCACCACCGCACCCGGCAGGCGGTCGACGCGGTCGCCGACGAGATCTGGTCCCGGCCGCTGGCCGCCGTCGAGGGCCTGCCGCTGCGGGCCGCGCACGCCGCCCACACGATCGGGTTCCTGCGGGCCGGCGGCCCGCTCGCCGCCTACCGGGCCGGGGCCTGGCTGCGGCTGGACGCGCCCGCCGGGTCCGTCGCGCTGCGCACCGCGGCCGCCCCCGGGGCCGGGCTGGGCCTCAGCCCGCTGCGCTGAGCCGCCCGCACGATCGTCGGCTCAGCCCGCGGTGTTGATCATCGAGGCGGCGGCGTACGTCATGTAGTTCCACAGCTCGCGGTCGGCCTCGGCGGGCAGCGCCAGCTCGTCCAGGGCGGCGCGCATGTGCTTCAGCCAGGCGTCGTGCGCGGCCCGGTCGACCCGGAACGGAGCGTGCCGCATCCGCAGCCGCGGGTGGCCGCGGCGCTCGCTGTAGGTGCGCGGGCCGCCCCAGTACTGCATGAGGAACAGCGCGAAGCGCTCCTCGGCGGGGCCGAGGTCCCCCTCCGGGTACATCGGGCGCAGCAGTTCGTCCTGGGCGACGCCGCGGTAGAAGAGGTGGACCAGCCTGCGGAAGGTCGCCTCGCCGCCGACCTGGTCGTAGAAGGTCTCCTCTGCTGCGGTGGTGGTCTCGCGCCCGGTGTCAGTCACCCGTCCATGGTCGCAGACGCCGACGGGGGTCGTACACCGGGACTTCCGGCGTACGACCCCCGTCCCGGGGCGGCGGCGGTTACGCGTCGTCCCAGTTGAAGAAGCGCCAGGCGACGGCGCACAGCACCGCGGTGAAGCCCAGCAGGATGCCCATCGCGGGCAGCGCCTCGGCGAGGCCGCCGCCCTGGCTGAGCACCGACTTGGCGGGGACGATCAGGTAGCGCAGCGGGAGCGCCCGGGAGACGTCCTGCAGCCAGCTCGGGGCGAAGTCCAGCGGGATGAACGCGCCGCCGAGGAAGGACATCGGCAGGATGATCAGCTGGTTCATGCCGTTCGCCGACTCCTCGGTCTTCGCCAGCGAGCCGGTGACCAGGCCGATCGACATGAACGCCAGGGTGGCGCAGACCACCAGCGGCAGCACCAGCCACCAGTTGCCGGTGAGCTTGAGGCCGAAGTAGTCGATCCGCGCGACCATCAGGAACAGCCCGGTCTGGGCGAGCGCGACCAGCACGCTGACCAGCACCCGGGCGCCGACGATGGTGCCCGCCGAGATGGGCGCCAGCCGCAGGCGGCGCAGCACCCGCTTCTTGCGCCAGGTGACCAGGGTGAAGGAGGCGCCGTAGACCGCGCCCATGGCGACGGCGTAGGCGAGTAGGCCCGGGGTCAGGTACTGGATCGGCTTGGTGGAGTCGTCCTCGACCTTGGAGGCGTCCAGGGTGTACTTCGCGGGGGCGTTCGAGGCGGCCTGGTTGGCGCCGTCCACCAGCGAGTTGACGATGCCCTGCACGGTGGCCGACTTGACCTGGTCGGCCTGGCTGAAGCGGAGCACCAGGGTGCCGTTCGGACCCTCCGCGACCAAGCCGTCCAGGTCGCCCTTCCTGACCTTGGCGAGGGCGTCGGCCTCGGACAGGCCGGTGGTGATCTCCAGGGCGTCCAGCGAGCCCTCGGCGTGGGCGCGGGCCTCGTCCAGGATCTTGACCTGGCCGATCTCGGCGACCTTGACGTGCGAGGTGCCGCCGCCCTTGTAGAGGACGCCGAACAGCAGCAGGAACATCAGCGGCAGCGCGAGGGTGAAGAACAGGGTGCCCTTGTCGCGCAGGAAGCCCAGCAGCATCACCCGGGACAGGCCGACGAAGGCGTTGGCCTTCTCCCCGCCCTCGGCGGCCGGGGCCGGGGCGGTGGCCGGGGGCCGTTCGGTGGCGGTCATGCCCGGTACTCCCGTCCGGTCAGCTGGAGGAAGACGTCCTCCAGGGTGGCGCCGCGGACCTCCAGGCCGCGCAGCGCGTTCTGCTCGGCCAGCACGGAGAGCACCGGGCCGGGCTCGGCGGTGGACAGCGCCAGGGTGACGCCGTCGTCCTCCAGGTTGCTGTGCACCGCGCCCGCGGCGGTGAGCAGTTCGCGGGCCCGGGCGACGGTCAGCAGCCCGGACTCGATCCGGACCCGGACGGTGTCGTCGATCTCGCGGACCAGGGCGGCGGGCGCGCCGGTCCTCAGCACCTTGCCGTGGTCCATCACCGAGACGCGGTCGCAGAGCACCTCCGCCTCGTCCAGGTAGTGCGTGGTGAGGACCACGGTGCGGCCCTCGGCGTTGATGTCGCGCAGCAGGTCCCACAGGTTGCGGCGGGCCTGCGGGTCGAGGCCGGTGGTCGGCTCGTCCAGGAACACCAGCTCCGGGTCGTGCACCAGGGCGCAGGCGATGGACAGGCGCTGGGCCTGGCCGCCGGACATCTTGTCGGTCAGCACGTTCGCGGACTCGGTCAGGCCGACCCGCTCCAGCATCGCGTCGGCCGCCCGCGGGCCGATGCCGTAGAAGGAGGCGAAGGTGCGGATGGTCTCGCGTGCGCTCAGCTTGTTGAAGAACGCGGAGGCCTGGAACTGCACGCCGATCCGCGGCAGCAGCTTCGGGTTGCGCGGCCACGGCGACAGGCCGAGCAGCTCGACCCGTCCCTCGTCGGCCTCCCGGATGCCCTCCAGGATCTCCAGGGTGGTCGTCTTGCCGGCCCCGTTCGGTCCGAGCAGACCGTAGAACTCGCCAGTCGCGACGGAGAGCGACACCCCGTCGACGGCCTGGACATCCCCGTACCGCTTCCGGATCCCGTCCGCGGTTATTGCTTCACTCATGGGGCGAAGCGTAGGGGTTGCGCCCCTGACCACGGGCACTTTTGTGCGAATCTTGAGCGTTCTGCGTCAGGAAGGTGACGGGTCGGCCCGCGGCCGGGGAGCGGGCTCCCCGGCCGCGGGCCGGTGGTGACGCAGCGTCAGCGGACGGCGACCTGACGTGCGGTCAGGCCAGGTGCACCGTGATGGTGGTCCAGGCGCCGACGTGGATCCGGTCGCCGTCGTTCAGCGGGATCGCGGTGTGCGGGGGCAGGGTCTCCGGACTGCCGTTCATGGTGGTGCCGTTGGTGGAGTCCTGGTCGACCACCACCCAGCTGCCGTCCGGCTGCTCGGCCAGCAGGGCGTGCTGGTGCGAGGCGCCCGGGTCCTCCGGGGAGACCGACAGGTCGATCTCCGGCACGGTGCCGCGCTGCTGGCTGCGCCGACCGATCCGCAGCTGGCCGCGGCCGGTCAGCGGGACCCGCCGCTCCGAGGTGTACTGCGGGAAGTACAGGCCGGCCGCCTCCGGGCCGCTGCGGGTCATCATGTCGGTGAAGTACTCGTGGTCGGGCGCCACCACGGCGTACCAGGTGGCGCGCTGCTGCGGCGCACCGCCGGGCTGCTGCCCGGGCGGGCTGAGCCGGAACGACGTCCCGGAGTCTCCCCCCTGCTGCGGCTGGTGGCCCGGCCGGGGAGCGGACGGCTCGGGGTACACCGGGCCGGTGCGCTCGTAGTCGATGTCCGGGAACCCCGCCGCCGCGGGCTTCTCGAACGGCGCGGCCGGGGCCGCCCCGGCGGCCTGCGCCGCCGGGAAGCCGGGCCGCTGCTCGTACGGGGACTGCGGGGCGTGGGACTGCGGCGCGGGCGGCTGCTGGGGCTGCTCGTACGGGGCGCGCTGCTGCTCGTACGGGGGCTGCGGCTGCGGCGGGCGCTGCTCGTACGGCGGCGGGGCCGGGGGGTCGAACGCGGGCGGCGCGGCCGGGGGCGCGGCGGCGGGCGGCGGGAAGCCGTAGCCCTGCTGCGGGGGCCGCTGGCCCTGCGGCGGCGCGGGCGGCGGCTGGTGGCCGAGCGGGCCGGGCGCGGTGCCCGGCGGGCGGGCCGAGGTGGCCAGGTTGAAGTCGTAGCCGCACTCCTCGCAGTACCGGCCGGTCTGCGGGCTGCGGCAGATCGGGCAGTTCACCAGGCCGGTGGTGGGCGGGGGCGGCGGCGGGGCGCCGTACGGGCCGGGCGCACCGGGGACGCCGGGCGCGCCCGCGGCGGGCCCGGTGGGGGTGCCGGCGGGCGGGGTCGGGGTGCGGCGCGGCTCGAAGTAGCCGCCGCCCCCGCCCGCGGGGGTGCCGGACGGCGGGGTGCTGCCCGGTCCGACCGGCGGGTAGCCGGAGGAGGTGTACGGCGGCGGCCCGGGCGGGCCCGGCGGCGGCGCGGCGGGGCCGCCCGGCTGCCCCTGGGCACCGGGGTGGCCGCCGGGCTGGGCCGGGCCGTTCGGGAAACCGGGGATCGCCAGGCCGGGCGGCGGCGTCATCGGGAAGCCGCAGTAGTCGCACCAGTCCTCGGCCTGTGACTCGTGTCCCCTAGGGCAGATCGGCATCAGGTCCCCACTCCAGCAGGTTCGGGTCCGGCGGGTGTCCGGCTCACTTCTTCACGCGCACGGTCTTGGTCGACCGGGTCTCGAGGGTCATCGAGTCGGCCTCGCTCACGTTCTTACGGAACCGAACGGTACCCTCCCGTTCGTCGACCACGTCCACCACCTTCCGCAGCAGCTTGAGGGTGCCCTCGTTGCCGCTGGTGTACGCCAGCCTGACCGCGGCGCCCAGTTCGGCGCCCGCGAGCGCCAGGTCGCCCGCCCGGTGGGCCTCCAGGCCGGCCCGGATCGCATCGGCCAGCTCGGCCTGCCCGGTGTAGTGGGCGACCTGCGGGTTGATCCGGGTCGAGGAGGCCAGGTCGTCCGTCCACACGGCGCGCACCAGGCCCTGGCCGAGCACCTCGGCGGTGCCGTCGGGGTGCGGCAGGACCAGGCTGACCCGGGCCGCCAGCATCTCGCTGCCGACCGCCGCCGCCGGGACCTCCACGCACACGTGGTAGTCCCGGGACTCGTCGCCCCAGGACCCGGTCGGGTAGTCCCCGGCCCTGGGCCCGGCGTCGGCGCGGCGCCCGGTGAGGTCCTCGACGGTCGGGGCGGCCTGCTTGACGAACCTCACCCGGGCCCCCACCGGCGTCCACACCCGCAGGGCGACGTCGGCGACCTGCTTGCCCATCGCGGCGGACATCATGGCCCGGAAGTCCTCGGCCAGGCCGGAGGACTCGGCGACGATGTCGACGGTGCCGAGCAGCGCGGAGGAGACCTTCCGCAGCTCGGCGACCTCCCAGTCGGTGCCGACGCCGCGGCAGTCGGCGGTGAAGCACCCGGTGGCGGCGTCCAGGGCGCGCTGCAGGTCGGCGGGCTTCTCGTGCTCGTTGCGGCCGTCGGTGAGCAGGACGGCGTGCCGGATCGACGCCTGGGGGCGGGAGGCGAACAGCTGCTGCGCCTTGGCTATCCAGGTGCCGATCGCCGTCCCGCCGGACGGGGTGAGGCGGCGCAGCGCGAGCTTGGCCTGCTCGCGGGTGGCGGGGTCGGCGACCGCGAGGCGGCCGTTGCCGGGGAAGACCTCCTCCGCCCGGTGGGTGCCGGCCACCACGGCGAAGGCGACGCCGTCGCGCAGTTCGTCGATGGCGGCGGCGGTGGCCTCGCGGGCGTCCCGCATCTTGGTGCCCGGGTGCTCCATGGAGCCCGAGCAGTCGATCACCAGCACCACCGCGGCCTCCGCCGCGGCGCCGACCGGCCGCCCGCCGGAGGTGCCGCCGCCGGTCGCGGTGACCGTGACGATGGCGTTGACCTCCTGGGATCCCTGGGCGAGGTACTCGTTCTGGAAGACGTCGACGTCGAACCGGGGCGCGTCGGGCTTGGACAACGAGGCCATGCGGAGAGCTCCTGTCGGAGGATCGGTGGCGGTGACGGTGTCGGTGTCGGTGACGGTGGTGCGAGCGGCGCAGGTCAGTTCGCGGCGGGCGGGGCGGGCTCGGCGGCGGCGGTCGGCACCGGGGCGGGCGGCGCCGCCGGGGCAGGGGGCGCCGCGGGCGGGGTGGGCACCGGGGCGGACACCGGCGCGGGCGGGGCGGCCGGGCGCAGCGGCACGGTGGCGTCCGGGTCGGCGGAGCGCGGCAGCGGCACGTCGAGCAGGGTGGCGTCGTGGGCGGTCGGCGCGGTCGGCGGGTCGATCGGCAGGACCGCGACGGTGATGTTGTCGTGCCCGCCGCGCTCGACCGCGAACCGCACCAACTCCTGTGCGGCGGCCAGCGGTTCGGTCCGGGCGTCGGTGCGGACGAAGAACGCCAGGTCGGTGGCGGCCTCGGCGTAGTTCCACAGCCCGTCGGTGCAGATCAGCAGCACGCCGGGGACGTGCGGGGTGAAGCTGACGGTGTGCGGGTCGAGGTCCTCGGCGTCGGCGCCGAGCCAGCCGGTGATGGCGTGGGCGCGCGGGTCGGCGTACGCCTCGGCCTCGGCCATCAGCTCGGCCGCGACCATCCGGGCCGCCCAGGAGTCGTCCTCGGTGAGCCGGTACGGCTCGGCGGCCTCGCGGTCGTCGGGGATCCAGTAGGCGCGGGTGTCGCCGACCCAGCCGATGGTGACCAGGCCGCCGGAGCTGATCGCGCTGACGTAGGTGCAGGCGGGGGCGTTGTGGTGGCGGCCGTCGGGGGCGGTGCCGTCGTGGGCGAGCGCGGTGACGGCCCGGTTGGCGGCGCCGATCGCCTCGCGCATCGCCTGGCCGGGTTCGCGCCCGGCCGCCAGCGCGGTGACCAGCGAGTCGGCGGCCGCGGTGACGGCGGTGGCGGAGGCCTCGTCGGGGCGGGCCGAGGAGGAGACGCCGTCGCAGACCACGGCGAGCACCACGGACGCGCCGCCGGGGCCCTCGGCGGTGGCGACGGTGAACGCGTCCTCGTTGCGGTGGTGCCGCAGGCCGCGGTCGGAGACGGCCGCGACGCCGGTCAGCTCCAGCTCCTGGTGGTCGCGCTCGCGCGGCTGGGCCTGCCCGCAGTGCTGGCACCAGCCGTCCGCGAGCTCGGCGGAGCCGCAGTGCGGGCAGCTGGGCACGACGGGCAGGTCGCGCAGGGTCGGCGGACCGGTCAGGGCGGTGCCGCAGGCCCCGCAGAACGCGTCCTGCGAGCCCAGCGGTTCGGCACAGTTCGGGCACTCGGTCTGCTGCGGCATGCTCACACCCATGTCCTGGGGCGGGCCCGGTTGGCCCGTTCCACCCACTCGATCCTCGTCTCGGCCCGGTCGGACAACCGGGCCAACATCCGGTAGGAGTGTTCCAGGGCGAGCCTCAGTTCCCGTTCCGCGGCGGGATGTCCCAGCACGGTCAGCGTGGCGGGCTTCCCGGCGGCCCCCGCCAGGACCCAGTTCAGCGCCGAGTCCAGCACTTCGACGGTCAGCTCCTCGCGCCGCCGGGCGTCCAGGGTCAGCGCCGCCAGCCGCTCGGAGCTGTCGGCGAGTTCGGCGGCCAGCGGCTCGGTGGCGGCCCGGCCGCGCAGCCGGGCGCGGACCGCGCCGATCCGGGCGGCGGTCCAGTGGGCGGAGCTCTCCGGGACGGCCTCCAGCGCGGCGACCGCGCCGTCCCGGTCGCCGTCCGCGAGCCGGACCCGGGCCAGGCCGAACGCGGCCCCGACGAAGGACCGGTCGACCAGGTTGACCTGGGCGTAGGACCGGGCCGCGGCCGCGGTGTCGCCGAGCAGTTCGGCGCAGACCGCGAGCGCCAGCTTGGGCGCGCCCTCGCCGGGGAACGCGTCGTACAGCGCCTCGAAGGAGTCGCGGGCCTCCGCGGCCCGGTCCGCGGCCAGCACGGTCAGGCCGCGGTGCCACACCACCCGCCAGTCGTCGGGGTGTTCGGCCTCCAGCGCGGCCAGCTCCGCGGTGGCGGCCGCGGTGTCGCCGAGCTCCAGGTGGGTGCGCAGCGCCCGCAGCCGCAGCTCCGGCGAGTCGGCGCCGGAGGCCCGGAGCGCGGCCAGCGCCTCGGCGGGGGAGCCGGTGGGCAGGGTGGCGAGCAGGCCCGCGTGCGGGTCGGCCGGGTCGGCCAGCGGGGCGGGCAGGGCCAGCGCGGCCGCCCGGGCGTCCGGCGCCCGTTCGGCCAACTCGGTGTCGACGACCCGCAGTTCCGGTCCGAACAGGGCGGAGGACGCGGGCCTGGGCTGCCCGTCCTGCAGGCTCAGCACCTCGCGCAGCACGCCGGTCAGCTGCGCGGCCATCTCCTCGGCGGAGGCGAAGCGGCGGGCCGGGTCCGGGTCGGTGGCGCGCACCAGCAGCCGGTGGAAGGACTCGTACCGGGCGAACACCTCGACCTCGTCCGGGCCCGGGAGCTCGTACCGCCAGCGGTCGGTGTAGCCCTGGAAGTCGAAGGTCAGCACGGCCAGCGTGCGGGCCACCGTGTACAGGTCGGAGGCGGGGGAGGGGCCGAGGGTGGCGATCTCCGGGGCCTGGTAGCCGACGGTGCCGTAGACCGGGCCGTCGTCGTCGTGCCGCCGGACCGCGCCCATGTCGATGATCTTGAGCATGTCGTCCGACTGGATCACGTTGTCCAGCTTGAAGTCGCAGTACACCAGCCCGCGGGCGTGCAGGTAGCCCAGCGCGGGCAGCGCCGCCAGCGCGTACGCCAGCGCCTGCTCGACCGGCAGCGGCTCGCGCCGCCCGTCCGGGGTGCGGCGCTCGTTGGCGATGTCCTTCAGCGACTTGCCGCCGACGTACTCCATCACGATGTAGCCGTCGGCGACGCCGGTCCGGGCGTCCGGGTGCTCGACGAAGTTGATGATCCGGACGATGTTCGGGTGGTCGACCTCGGCCAGGAACCGCCGTTCGGCGATCGCCACCGCCAGCGCGTCCTCGTCCCCGGTGTCGAGCAGGCCCTTGAGCACCACCCAGCGGTCGTTCACCCGGCGGTCCACCGCCAGGTAGATCCAGCCCAGGCCGCCGTGCGCCAGGCAGCCCATCACCTCGTACTGGCCGCCGACCAGGTCGCCGCGCGCCAGCTTCGGGCTGAACGAGTACGCGGCGCCGCACTTGGTGCAGAACCCCTCCGGGCGGCCCGGACGGCCGTCCTTCTCCCGGCCCACCGGCTGGTCGCAGCGCGAGCAGAACCGCTTGCGCTCCGGCACCTCCGGGTTCGCCAGCACCGCCCCCGCCGGGTCCGCGGTCGGCACCGGGGCGATCGCCACCAGGCCCGCGCCCAGGTTGCCGCGCCTCGCGCTGCCCGTGCTGCCGCGCGAACTGCGCACCGACACCGAGCCGCCGGAACGGGAACGGCTCGACCGGGAGCCGACCGAGGAGGCCCGCGGGGCGGGCAGCGGGACGGAGGGGGAGGCGGAGGGGGCGGCGGCGAGGCCGCAGGCGTCGCAGTAGCCGTCCGGGTCGATGGTGCCGTCGCAGTCGCCGCGCCCGCAGGGGCCGCCGACCGCCGGTGCGGCCGGGGCGGCGGTCGCGGCCGCCGGGGTGCGTTCCGGGGCGAGGCCGCACGCGTCGCAGTAGCCGTCGGCGTCGATCTCCCCGGTGCAGCCCGTGCGGGCGCATGCCTCAGCCATCGCTGTCCTCCCCCTGGTCGCTCTGTTCCGGCGGTCGGCCGTCCCGGACCTCCGGTTGCTGCTGCGGCGGCTGCCGTTCGGGCGCGCGCAGGGCCTGCTGGAAGCGGCCGACGGCCTCGGCGGCGGCCCGCAGGTCGCACGGGGCGCTCCAGAGCAGCCAGCGGGCCTTCTCGAAGCGCTCGACCACCTCGGGGTCCTCGGCCAGGCCGAGCCGGGCGGCCATCGCCTTGTACGCCTCCAGCCGGCCGCGCAGTTCGGCCCGGACGGCGAGCGGCTGGGCGACCTCGGTGAGCGCCTGCCGGGCCCGGCCGAGCTCCTTGGCGGCGGCGTCCTCCAGCGCGTCCAGCAGCGGGCCGAGCCGGTGCCACTGGCCGGTCTGCTGGTAGTCGACGGCCTGGCCGATCGCCTCGCGCAGCGCGGAGGGCGGGCCGGGCACGGCGGGCACCTCGGTGGCGGCGATCTTGGCCAGCACCTCGCCGCGGGCCCGGCGGGCCTCGGCGAGGGTCAGGTCGGCGCGCTGGAGCAGGTCGGCGACCTGCTGGAGGCGCTCGTGGGACTCGTCGCGCAGTCGCAGCAGGCCCTCCAGCTCGACGCGCACGTCGTCGAGCCGGCGTCCCATCCGGTCGAACCCGGCGGTGTCCACGGCGCCGGTGGGCGCGGCCCAGGCGGTGCCCTCGGCGGCCCGGCCGCGCTGCGCGGGCACCCGGCTGGGCCGCCACAGCGCGAGCGGGTCGGACACCACCAGGGCCCGCAGCGCGGTCAACTGACGGCCCAG
Organism: Kitasatospora phosalacinea; assembly: GCF_030268885.1. Classification (GTDB taxonomy): domain Bacteria; phylum Actinomycetota; class Actinomycetes; order Streptomycetales; family Streptomycetaceae; genus Kitasatospora; species Kitasatospora phosalacinea_C. The sequence goes on along the minus strand of NZ_BSSA01000004.1, from coordinate 297,927 downwards.
TTCGTCGAGGTCGTCGGCCAGCGGGTGCCCGCCGGGGCGGACGCCGACCGACCCGGCGAGCATCCGGACCCGGCCGAGTTCGGCGAGCAGCAGGTCGATCCGGGCGGGCAGTGCCGACCAGACCGCGTCGACCGCGCTCACCACCTCGACCACCACCGCGTACCAGCCGTTCATCCGCTCCAGCAGTTCGCCGAGCGTGACCTGCTCGACCAGCCGTGCCGGGGCCGGGAGCTGACCCGACGGGTGTGGGAGCCGTCCGCCGGAGACGGTGACCGAGCGGCCGGTCAGCAGTTCGCCGAGCTCGGTGAGTTCGGCGTTGGTGGGCCGGGCGCGCCGGGAGCGGACCGCGCGGGCGGAGGCCAGCGCCTCCGCGTACCGGTCGAACAGCGCCCACAGCAGGGCGACTCCGCCCTCGGCGACGGCCCAGCGCTCCCGGGTGCGTCCGGACAGTTCGGCGCCGGTCAGCAGCCGCAGTCCCGGGTGGTCCTGGAGCGCCAGCAGTGCCGCCTCGACCGCGTCGCGCTCGGCTCCCAGCCGGGTCAGCGCGCGGTCGACCTCCTCACGGTTCATCACCGGGCGGGTCGTTCCGGCCAACGCGGTTCCTCCTCTCGGCCACGGTCGTGGTGACGGGGCGTCGGTCCTGGGGCGGTCGGAGCGACGGCCCGTGGGCCGCCAGTCTCCCCGACGCCCGGCACCGCGCGGACGGCGGTCCCCCGGATTCCCCGCCCCGAACCGCGCGCCGACCCCCGCGCCCGCCACCACCGCCACCGCTGCCGCAGCCGCCGCCGCGCCCCGCACCCCCGCGCTCACCACGGCCGGTACGGGCCCGGATCCCCCATGCCGGGGCGCAGCCACCTGTCGTAACTGGCCTGCCAGGCACCGCTGTTGCGCCAGTCGACCAGCACCTGGTTGACCCAGCCGACCAGGTCGGTGTCGTTCTTGTTCATCCCCACGCCCATGTACGTGGGCAGGAAGGACTCCCCGGCCAGCTCCATGGTCTGGTCCTGGGCCACCATCGCGGCGGCCAGCGAACTGTCCGACAGGGTGGCGTCCGCCTCGCCGAGCTCCATCAGCACCAGGCAGTCCAGCTGGTTGTCGGGCGTGACGACCGAGGCCGCGCCGTGCGGGTCCGCCTTCAGCTCGTTGTGCGAGGAGGAGTTCAGCGCCGCGCAGACCCGCTTGCCGCCGAGCGCCTCGGCCACGCTGCGGGCGTGCGCGGCCTTCGGCGCCACCACCCGCTGGGAGACCCTGAAGTACGGCGCGGAGAAGGAGATCTGCGCCAGCCGGTCGCAGGTGATGGTCATCGCCCGGGCGATCAGGTCGACCGTCTGGGGCTGCGCCTGGAGCAGCTTGACCCGGTCGGCGGTGGCGACGGTCTTGAGCCGCACCTTGTCCGGGTCGCCGAGGATCGACCGGGCGACGGCACGCGCCAGGTCGATGTCGAAGCCCTCGATCCGGCCGGTCTGGGAGTCCCGGTAGCCCCAGTTGTAGGCGCTCTGGTCGACGCCGACGATCAGGTAGCCGCGCTTGCGGATCTCCTGGATCCGGGCCCCGACCTGCTGCCTGGGCGGCAGCGACGTGCCGGTGTCGCAGTTCTCCCCCTGCACCGCGTTCCGCGGTGCGGCGGCCGCGGCGTGCACGAGCGCCTCCCCGCGGGGGCCGCCCGCCCCGGCGGCCGAGCCGCCGGTGCCGAGCAGGCCCGCCAGCAGTGCCGCCGCCGCGAGCAGCGTCCCGGTCCTCGCCCTGCGCCTGCGCATCCCTCGTCCCCCCGTCACCGGTACTCGGCCAGTCGGCGGCCGAGGCCGCGCACCGTCCCGCCGACCGCCAGCGCGGCCAGCAGCGCCGTCGCCGCGGCCTGGACGGCCAGCGTCCCGTCGACGCCGCCCGCGGCCGCGTCGAACGCGGCCTGCTCGGCCCGCCCGGCCTGCGCCCACTGCTGCCCGGCGGCGTTGAACGCGGCCTCGGCGGTGTCGTCCCGGCCCGGGGCCAGGGTCTTGCTCAGCGTCTCCTCGTACCTGCCCTCGGCGTCCAGCCGGGCGGCCTCCGCGTGCCGCTGCTGCCACTCGTCGAACCACCGCCGGGCGTCGGCCAGTTGCTGCCGGGCCCGCTCCGGCGGGGCGGCCAGCAGACCCGCCACCGAACCGGTGTCGCGGGCGGAGGCGGTCAGGGTCCTCGCCAGCGCGTCCCAGCGCTCCTTGAACGCCTCGGTGGCGCCGCGCGAGACCAGGTCGAGGTTCTCCGCGGTGTGCGCCTGCAGCGCCTCCACCCGGACCCGGTTCAGGTCGCGCAGCGGGTCGATGCCCTGGGTGCGGGCCCGGTGCAGGTCGGTGCCGGCCGAGACGGTGCCGACCGCCGTCCAGGCCAGCGCGGCCAGCACCGCGGCCGTGGCGGTCAGCAGGCCCGGGTTGAACACCCGGTTGGTGCGCCGGAACAGCAGCACCTGCTGGCGGCCCAGCGCCCCCAGCAGCAGCACGCCCAGCACCAGCGCCGCCCACGGCACCGCGGCCGCCGCGTCGTAGTCCCCGTCCAGGGCGGCGGCCTCGCCGTCGGCGATCCGCTGGGCGTTCGGCAGCACGCTGGTCTGCAGGTAGTTCGAGGCGTACCGCAGGTACGCCCCGCCGAGCGGCAGGCCCTCCCGGTTGATCGCCCGGGCGGTCTCCACCAGGCCCGCGTAGCGCGGCAGTTGCTCGCCCAGTACGGCCAACTGCCGCTGCGCGTCGGCGGACGCACCGCTGCGCGCGGCGGCCTGCGGGATCAGCCGGGCCGCGGTCGCCAGGTCGTCCTGGTAGCGCTTGCGGACCTCGGGCGGCTCGGCGGAGGCCATCAGGAAGCCCGCGGCGGCGGTGGCGTCGGCGTCCGCCAGCGAGCGGTAGATCTCGGCCGCGTCCTGGCTGAGCGGTTCGCTGCGGGACGCCAACTGCCGCGCCGCCGCGGACCGTTGCGCGGACTGCCAGGCCGCCGTGACGCCGAACAGCAGCGCCAGTGCCACCAGCCCCGCGAGCGCCGTGCGCAGCCGCCCCGGCGGGGTCCGGGAGGCCGACCGCAGGCGCGCCAGCGGGCCGGACGGCCGCCCGACGGGCAGCCGCCCGTCGGCGCCGGGGTCCGGCACCGGCTCCGGCGCGCGGGTGGGGGACGGCGCGCGGACGCCCCCCTGGGTCTGTGCGGCCACCGTTCCCCCTCGGCTCCACCGGCCACGTCTCCGGGCAGTATCGCCACCCGCGGCGGCCGAACGGCCGGAGTTGGCCGGGTGTTCGCCCAACGGTCACCGACCCGCCCCCGACCGGCCGCGCCCCGTCCACCGACCGCCCTCCGGGCCGGGCCCCGGGCTTCGAGGGCCACCCGGGCGGGGCCGGACCGCCCGCAGGTAGTGCCTCCGTCCGCCGGTCGCCCCACCGGGCTGCGCCCCGTCCACTGACCGCCCTCCGGGCCGGGCCCCGAGGGCCCACCGGGCTGCGCCCCGTCCGCCGGCTGCCCCACCGGGCTGCGCCCCGTCCGCCGGGCGGCCTCCGGTGGCCTCGTAAGCTGGGCGGCATGCGTCTGACCGGAACCGTCGCCCCCGACCGCCCGCTGCTCGTCGTCGCCCTGCCCGAGGAGGCCGCGCACTTCGACGGCGGCCTGCCGGTGCTGCTCACCGGCATGGGCAAGCTGAACGCGGCGGCCGCGCTGGCCGCCGTGCTGGCGGGGGGCGTACGGCCCGCCGGGATCGTCAACCTGGGGACCGCGGGTGCGCTGCGGCCCGGTCTCGGCGGCACCCACGAGATCGGCCGGGTGCTCCAGCACGACCTCGACGTCGCGCTGCTCGAACGGCTCACCGGCCGCCCGATGGACGGCCCGATCGACCTCGGCCCGACCGGTCCGGTGCTCGCCACCGGCGACCGCTTCGTCTCCGCCGACGCCGATCGCGAACTGCTGGCCCGCACCGCCGACCTGGTCGACATGGAGGGCTACGCGATCGCCACCGTCGCCCGCCGCGCCCAGCTCCCCGTCCGGCTGGTCAAGCACGTCAGCGACGAGGCCGGCGAGGGCGCGCTGCGCAGTTGGCAGGAGTCCGTCGACGACTGCGCCCGGCTGCTCGCTGACTGGGCCCGCACCCACCTCGGCTGAACCGCCCGGCCCCCGCGGGCCCCGGGAACGCCGGAGCGCCCGTCCGACCGCCACTGCTCGGCGGCCGGACGGGCGCTCCGGCGGAACGCTCAGCCCTGGTACGGGTTGGCCCCCGGCGCCGGGTACTGGCCCGGGGCCGGCGGGGCCTGCGGGTACTGGCCCGGGGCCGGCGGGTACTGGCCGGCGGGCTGCTGCGGCGGGTACGGGGCCGCGGGCGGGGCGGCCGGGTACTGGCCGGGAACGGGGGCCTGGACCTGCGGGTACTGGCCGGGGACGCCCGGGGCGCCGCCGAGCAGGCCGCCGACGAAGGCGTCCATCTCGGCGCGCCAGATGCGGTGGATGTTCATCCGGGTCGGCTTCGGCTCGTTCGGGAGCTGGAAGCGCAGCGAGCTCCACAGGGTGTTGCGCCGCACGTCGCTGATCGAGGCGCGGGCCTGCTCCAGCGGGATCACGTACAGGACTTCCTGCGGGCGGTTGCTGATCCGGGAGGTGCGGTGGATGACGACCACCCGGTGGGTCAGCGTGACGAAGTAGTACTTGACCATCAGCTGGCCGATGAGGCCGAGCACGCCGTTGGTCAGCCAGGGGCTCGGGCCCGTGATGGTCTGGATGATGGCGACCGGACGGTCGTTGGGCTCGATCGCGGCGATCGCGTCGGTGACCTGTTGCTGAATCGTGGACTTGACGATCGCCATCTGGCGCTGCTCCCGGCGGTTGCGGCCGCACGCCCCCGTCGGACGCGCTGTGAGCGCGCGACACTAACAACCGGGCCCGGCGCGTTCAACGGACAGAGCGGGCATCCCGGGCAACCTTGCCAGATTTTCACTGAACTGATACCCGACCGGGGAACTTGTCCGCAAGGTGACGTACCGTCACCTCGCGGCGCCGCTCCCCCCGGGCGTCCTGCCGCCGGACCGGCCGTCCCCGTGGCGGCTCGTCAACCGCGCGGCGGCGCACCACCCGTCCGGGCGGAAACCGGTCCTCGACCCTCCCGGTCGGTCGTGCACGAAGGCCACAATGGCGCTGCGTCCCGGCCCGAACGCCCGCGGCGCGCACCCACCCACGTCCCGGTGCCCCGCGGCACCGGCCGCGACCGAGGGCAGGCGGCCCCATGACGAACGGCACGGTACTGCTGGCAGTGCGCAACGACCCGCTGGGCGGCGGCGTGAGCGCCGAGCAACTGCGCCGGATCGGCAAGGAGTTGCAGGGCCGCGGCCTGGAGCTGCGCTGGGCCCGCGACGCCCGGGACGCGGTGGCGACGCTCCAGGTCGAGGCGGGCCTGGCGGCCGCGGTGGTCGCCTGGGACCTGCCGGGCCCCACGGACGGCGACGGCGGCGACGGCGGCGACGGCACCGGCCCCGGCGGCGCCGCGGTGCTGGACCGGATCCGGCGCCGCTTCAAGGACCTGCCGGTCTTCCTGCTGATGGCGGACGGCTCGGACCACGACCTGGAGCACCTGCCGCTGTGGGTCTCCGAGGCCGTCGTCGGCTACGTCTGGCCGCTGGAGGACACCCCCGCGTTCATCGCGGGCCGGGTCGCGGCCGCCGCCGCCACCTACCGCAGCGAGGTACTGCCGCCGTTCTTCCGCGCCCTGCGCCGCTTCGACGACGCCCACGAGTACTCCTGGCACACCCCCGCCCACTCCGGCGGCGTGGCCTTCCTGAAGTCCGCGGCCGGGCGCGCCTTCTTCGACTACTACGGCGAGCGGCTGTTCCGCACCGACCTGTCGATCTCGGTCGGCGAACTCGGCTCGCTGTACGAGCACAGCGGCCCGATCGGCGCGGCCGAGCGCAACGCGGCCCGGGTGTTCGGCGCCGAGCGCACCTACTTCGTCCTGCACGGCGACTCCACCTGCAACCGGATGGTCGGCCACTACAGCGTCACCGCCGACGAGATCGCCCTGGTCGACCGCAACTGCCACAAGTCCGTCCTGCACGGCCTGGTGGTCTCCGGGGCCCGCCCGGTCTACCTGGTGCCGACCCGCAACGGCTACGGGCTGGCCGGACCGCTGCCGCCCGCCGTCCTCGACCCGGCGGCCGTCGCGGCCCGGATCGCCGCCAACCCGCTCGCCGCCGACGCCGTCTCCCCGGCGGCGCAGTACGCCGTCGTCACCAACTCCACCTACGACGGCCTGTGCTACGACACGGTCGCGGTGGCCCGGACGCTCGCGCCCAGCACCCCGCGCCTGCACTTCGACGAGGCCTGGTTCGCCTACGCCCGCTTCCACCCGCTGTACGAGGGCCGCTACGGCATGGCGGTCGGCCCGGACACCCTGCCGGACGCCGAGCGGCCCACCGTGTTCGCCACCCACTCCACCCACAAGCTGCTGGCCGCGCTCTCGCAGAGCGCCATGGTGCACGTGCGCCCGGCGCCCCGGGCGCCGGTGGAGCACGACCGCTTCAACGAGACGTTCATGATGCACGGCACCACCTCGGCGTTCTACCCGGCGATCGCCTCCCTCGACGTGGCGGCCGCCATGATGGACGGGCCGCAGGGCCGCTGGCTGATCGACGAGGCCGTCACCGAGGCCGTCCGCTTCCGGCAGGCCGTGGTGCGCACCGCCCGCCGGATCACCGCCGCCGGGGACCGCCCGGACTGGTTCTTCGGCGTCTGGCAGCCCGAGACGGTCACCGACCCCGCCACCGGTGCCCGGACGGCCTTCGCGGACGCCCCGGTCGCCCTGCTCGCGGGCGAGGCGTCCTGCTGGCGGCTCGAACCCGGCGCCGCCTGGCACGGCTTCGACGGCCTGGGCGAGGGCCACTGCCTGCTCGACCCGGTCAAGGTCACCCTCACCTGCCCCGGCGTCACCGCCGAGGGCCGCACCGGGTCGTGGGGCATCCCGGCCCGGGTGCTGACGGCCTACCTCGCCACCCGCGGCATCGTGGTGGAGAAGACCGACAGCTACAGCACCCTGGTGCTGTTCTCGATGGGCATCACCAAGGGCAAGTGGGGCACCCTGATGGACGCCCTGATGGACTTCAAGGCCCTGTACGACGAGGACGCGCCGCTCGCCCGGGTGCTGCCCGCCCTGGTCGAGGGGCACCCGCGCCGCTACCGGGGCACCGGCCTGCGCGAGCTGTGCGCCCGGATGCACCGGCACCTGACCGACGGCGCGTTCGTCGAGGCCCTCGACGAGGCGTTCCGGCACCCGCCGCGGCCCGTCCACCCGCCCCGGTACTGCTACCAGCGGCTGGTGCGCGGCGGCACCGAACGCGTCCGCCTCGCCGACGCCGCGCACCGGACGGCCGCCGCCATGGTCACCGTCACCCCGCCGGGCATCCCGGTGCTGATGTCCGGCGAGTCCCTCGGCGAGCCGGACGGCCCGCTGCTGCGCTACCTGACCGCCCTGGAGTCCTTCGACCGGGCCTTCCCCGGCTTCGGCAGCGAGGCCCACGGCGTGGTCACCGACCCCGACACCGGCGACCACCTGATCGAGTGCCTCCGTCCGGAGCCCGCCCCGGCCGCACCCTGACGCCCCGGAGGTCAGCCGTCCCGGAGGTCAGCCGTCCGCCGCCAGCACGTCGGCGACCGCGCAGGCGATGTTGTCCGGCCCGCCCGCCCGGTTCGCCAGCGCGATCAGCTGCTGCACGGCCTGCTCGGGCGCGGCGGTCTGCGCCAGGACGGTGTGCAGGGCCGGTTCGGGGACGGTCCGGGACAGGCCGTCCGAGCAGAGCAGGTAGTGGTCGCCGGGCCGGGCGGCGTGCAGCGACACGTCCGGCCGGTTGTCGCCGGAGCCGGTCAGCGCCCGCACCAGCAGGGTGCGTTGGGGATGCGAGGCGGCCTCGGCCAGGGTCAGCCGGCCGTCGTCGACCAGCGACTGGACCAGCGTGTGGTCGTGGGTGACCTGGTACAGCCCGCCGTCGCGCAGCAGGTACGCCCGGGTGTCGCCGATGTGCACCAGTGCCAGCCGGGAGCCCGACCACAGCACCGCGGTCAGGGTCGTCCCCGCGCCGGGTTCGTCGGCGGCCGCGCCGACCTGCCCGTCCACCCCCGCCAGCGCGTCCTCCAGCGCGTTCAGCAGCTCACCGGCGGGCAACTCGTCGAGCGGGAGCCGCAGTTCGCGCAGCGCCGCGATCGCCGCCGCGCTGGCCGCCCCGCCGCCGCCGGTCGGGCCCGTTCCGTCCGCGACCGCGACCAGGCCCGGCCCGGCGTACGCGGCGTCCTCGTTGCGCTCCCGGACCAGCCCCGCGTCCGACCGGGCCGCGCAGCGGACCTGCAGTGCACCCGTCCGTCCCATGGTGTCCTCCTTCTTCCCGGGGCCGCCCGGATCGCCCGGACGCCCCGACAGGTGGTCGACGAGGAGGGCGGCCAGCTCCCGGCGGGCCTCGGTCTCGGCCCGCACCCGCTCCCAGTACCGGGCGACCTCCTCGGCCGCCCGGGCGGGCTCCAGCTCCAGCACCAGCCGGATCCGGGCCAGCGGCATCCCCAGCCGGCGCAGCCACAGCACCAGCCGGGCCCGCTCCGACTGCCCCGGCGCGTACCACCGGTATCCCGTCACCGGGTCCACCTCGGCCGGCCGCAGCAGCCCCAGTTCGTCGTAGAGCCGCAGCGCCTTCGGCGACAGCCGGACGGCCCGGGCGAACGCCCCGATGCTCAGCAGTCCCATCCCGCCCCTCCTCGCACCGGCCCGCTCCGGACCGGCCCCACCGATGCTGGTCCTTCCCCGAAGGTGAAGGTCAACCCCCTCGGCGGGCCGGCCGCCCGGGCCCGCCGCGCCCACCGATGGCGCACTGCCCGGCCGGGCGCGTCGGCGCTGCGTACGCTCGGGCGGCCCGGGACCGGACCGGGGCGGCGGCGGGTGCAGCGGGAGAGCGGATGGCAGGACGGACGCGCAGGGCGGTGCGGGCGGCGGCGGCGCTGCTGCTGGCGGCGGGGCCGGTGGTGGTCGCGCCGCACGCGGCGGCGGACCCGCCGACCGGCGGGACGGTGATCGTCGACGAGACCTTCACCGGCTCCTCGGTGCCGGACCCGTCCTGGGAGCCGCTGGGCGACACCTGCCTGACCGGCGCGCCGCCCGGCAGCACGCCCGCGCCCGCCGACGCGCCGATCCCGTCCTGCCCGGCGGGCGGCACCCCGGCCGCGCCGGTGCCCGGAGCGACGCCCGGCTACCTGCAGTTGAACGACTCGGCCGGGTTCGTCGGCGGCTCGCTGCTGTACCGCCGCCCGGTGCCCGCCTCGGCGGGCCTGTCGGTGACCTTCGAGCAGTACCAGTACGGCGGCAACCAGCAGCCCGGCGACGGCATCGGGTTCTACCTGGTGGACGGCTCGACCCCGCTGGACTCGAAGGGCGCGGACGGCGGCAGCCTCGGCTACGCGCAGCGCAACCTCAGCCCCGGCGTGGTCGGCGGCTACCTCGGCATCGGCCTCGACATGTACGGCAACTTCTACAACGACGGCGAGATGCGGGGCGCGGACTGCCCCGCGGGCCAGCAGTCGCCGGTCAGGGTGGACGGCCCGGTCGCGCCCAACGCGATCACCCTGCGCGGCCCGGGCGCGGGCATCTCCGGCTACTGCTACCTGGCGTCCACCACCGAGCCGCCGGTCGGCGACCCGCCGCGGGCCGCGTCCACGCTGCCGGGCAGCCTGGGCACCCCGTACGGCACCACCGACCCGGCGGCCGCCAAGCGCACCGTCAACGTGCAGATCACCCCGGCGCCCGCGCCCCGGGTGATCGTCGAGGTGGACTTCGAGGACGGCACCGGCTGGCACCGGGTGCTGGACGAGCCGGCCCCGGCCGGGCTGCCGTCCACGTACAAGTTCGGGTTCAGCGCCTCCACCGGCGGCTCCACCGACGTCCACCTGATCCGGAACGTCAACGCCGCCTCGATCCTGCCGCTGGGCGACCTCGACCTGGTCAAGCAGGTCGACCGGAGCGGCCCCCCGCTGCCCGCGGTGATCACCGCGGGAACGGTCGTCCCGTACCAGTACGTGGTGACCAACGCCGGTGCGGTGGAGGTCGGTTCGCTGAGCGTTGTCGACGACCGGCTGGCGCCGGTGGACTGCCCGGCCACCACCCTGCCGCCCGCCCCCGAGCCCGGCTCGACCGTGGTGTGCACCGGCAGCTACACCGTCACCGCCGCGGACGTCGCCGCCGGACGGGTGGTCAACACCGCCACCGCCACCGCGGTCCCGGCGATCGGCGACCGGGTGCGCGCCGAACCGTCCACCGTCACGGTGCCGCTGGTCTCCGCGATGACGCTCGACAAGCAGGCCGTCACGCCCGCCCCGCACACCGTCGGGCAGGTGGTCGACTACACCTTCACCGTCACCGACACCGGCGGTTCCGCGCTCTCCACCGTCGTCGTCCAGGACCCGGGGATCACCGACCTGTCCTGCCCCACCGCGGTGCTGGAGCCCGGCGGCTCGCTGGTCTGCACCGGCAGCCACACCGTCACCGAGGCGGACCTGGCGGCCGGTTCGTTCCGCAACACCGCCACCGCCGCCGCCCGCTCCCCGATCGGGCAGACCGTCACGGCCGAGCCGTCGACCGCGACCGTCCCGGTGGTCGCCGTCGCGGACCTCGCCGTCGCGGTCGACGCCGATCCGAAGGTGCTGCCGGTCGGCTCCACCACCACCTTCACCGTCACCCTGCACAACAACGGCCCGGCCGACGCGACCGGCGCCGTCGTCGACAACCCGGTGCCCGCCGGGACGACCCTGCTCACCGCGACGCCCGCCCCCGGCACCTCGTACGACCCGGCCACCGGCGCCTGGAGCGTGCCCGCGCTGCCCTCCGGCGGGTCCGTGCAGCTCACCCTGCAGGTCCGGCTGGACGCCGCCGCGCCCGCCACCGACACCGCCACCGTCACCGCGGTCGACCAGTACGACCCGGTGCGGGAGAACGACACCGCCCGCGCCACCGTCCGGCCGCTGGACGAGACCGACATCGCGATCGGCAAGAGCGTCGACCCGGCGCGCCAACAGGTCGGCGGGCAGGCGGTGTTCACCGTCACCGCCACCAACGGCGGCCCGGCGCCCGCCACCGGTCTGGCCGTCACCGACCTGCTCCCGGCCGGGCTGGAACTGGTCGCGGCCGAGCCGGACACCGGCAGCTACGCGGCCGCCACCGGGGTGTGGACGATCGGGAACCTCGCCGTCGGCGACCGGGCCCGCCTGCTGCTGACCGCCCGCGCCGTCGAGCCCGGCGTCCGGGTGAACACCGCCGGGCTGAGCGCCCTCGACCAGCGGGACACCGACCCGTCCGACAACAGCGCGAGCGCCACCGTCACCGTCGACGGCCCGTCACCGAGCCCGACCCCGACCCCGAGCCCGAGCCCGAGCCCGAGCCCGACCCCGTCGCCGGAACCGACCCCGACCCCGACCCCGGCGCCCGAGCCCACCCGGTCCCCGCACCCGCACCACGGCCCCGAGCTGCCCGGCACCGGTGCGTCGGCCGCCGCCGCGGGTGCGGTCGCGGTGCTGCTGCTGGTCGGCGGCGGAGTGCTGCTGGCGGCCCGGCGCTCCCGCGGCCGACGGAGCTGACGCACGGGGGACGCGCAGCCGCCGGCGGGGGCGGCCGGGGCACGTGCGGTGCCTCGGCCGCCCCCGCCGGCGGCGTTCCGGAGGGTCTGCGGGCCGGGTCGTCAGGCCGCGATCGGACGGGCCGTCGGGTACGCCTCGCGCAGGCGGCGGTGTGCCGCGGGGGCGGCGCCCAGGTGGTCCAGGCCGAGCAGGGCGGCGCCCAGCACGGGCGGGGCGACGACCACCCGCGGTTCGGCGAGCGGCGCGTCGGCGGCCAGCCGGGCGGTCAGGTTGTCCAGCAGCAGCGGCTGCCGGGAGGCCAGCACCCCGCCGCCGAGCACCACCGGCACCGGCTGCTCCAGCAGGTCGAGCCGGGTGAGCGCGACCACCGCGAGCCGGGCCACCTCGTCGGCCTGCCGGTCGATCAGGTCGAGCGCGGTCGGGTCGCCCGCCCCGCCCGCCGCGAACAGCACCCGGGAGACCTCGTGCAGCCGGGCCGGGTCGAGCCGCCCCAGGTGCATCGCCTCGGCGACCGCGTTGGCGCCCGCCAGGCCGAAGTGGGCGCCGATCATCGGGGAGAGCAGGGTCGCCGGGCCGCGGCCGTCCTCGGCGCGGGCCGCGTGCCACATCGCCTCCTCGGCGAGTCCGCCGCCACCGCCCCAGTCGCCGGTGAGGCGGCCGAGCGCGGGCCAGCGGGCGGTGCGCCCGTCGGGCCGCAGGCCGACGCAGTTGATGCCCGCGCCGCAGACCACCGCGACGCCCAGCGGCCCGTCCGTCCCGGCCCGCAGCAGACCGAAGGTGTCGTTGGCGACGTGCACGGACGGCGCCCAGCCGTACCCGGCGATCGCCTCGTGCAGCTGCTGCTCCTCGACCGGCAGGTCGGCGTTGGCCAGGCAGGCGCTGACGTGGTCGGTCAGCGGCCGCCCGCCGGGCCGCCAGGTGGTCCCGGCCTGCCGGGCCAGGTCGTCGACCAGCGGGGCGAGCGCGGCGACGGCCGCGGCCGGGCCGGTGTGCTGCGGCTGGAAGCCGCCGCCGCGGGCGGTGGCCAGGACGGTGCCGTCGGCGCCGACCAGGGCCAGGTCGGTCTTGCTGTTCCCGGCGTCGACGGCGAGGACGCCGGGCAGGAGTGCGGAGTGGCTCATCGGCCGGTCCCCCCGTGGTGGTGCCGGGTGCTGGTGGGGCGGTGCACGGTCATGGCGCCGGTCACGCCCAGCTCAGGTGGGCGCGGTTGTGGGCCAGCAGCCGGTCGGTGAGCTGGTCGGCGAGCTCGATCTGCCCGACCAGCGGGTGGGCGAGCAGCGCGTCGAAGACCCGGTCCCGGCCGCCGTGCAGCGCGGCGTCCAGCGCCAGGTGCTCGTACGCGGTGACGTTGGCGATCAGGCCCGCGTACAGCGGCTCGACCGGGCGCTGCGGCAGCGGGCGGACGCCGGCGGCGTCGACCTCGGCCGGGACCTCGACCACCGCGTCGTCGGGCAGGAACGGCAGCACGCCGTCGTTGCGGGTGTTGACCACCTGGACGGTGGTGCGGCCGTCGGTGCCCAGCAGCGAGGCGATCAGCTGCACCGCGGCCTCGGAGTAGAAGGCGCCGCCGCGCTTGCCGAGCAGTTCGGGCTTGGTGTCCAGGGCCGGGTCGGCGTACATCTCCAGCAGCTGCCTCTCGATCGCGGCGACCTCGGCGGCCCGGGAGCCCTTGACCTTCAGCTCCTCGACGACCAGGTCGTGCTGGTAGAAGTACCGCAGGTAGTACGAGGGGACGACGCCGAGCCGACGGAACACCGGCAGCGGCAGGTGCAGGTCGGCGGCGATGGCCTCGCCGTGCTCGGCGAGCAGCTGCGGCAGCACCTCGCGGCCGGTGGCGGCGCCGGGGGAGTCGAGCAGGGTGACGCCGCGCTCCCAGGTCAGGTGGTTCAGGCCGACGTGGTCCAGGCGCACCAGCTCCGGGTCGACGCCCAGGTGGGCGGCGAACTTGCGCTGGAAGCCGATGGCGACGTTGCACAGGCCGACGGCCTTGTGCCCGGCGGTCTGCAGGGCGCGGGTGACGATGCCGACCGGGTTGGTGAAGTCGACGATCCAGGCGTCCGGGTTGGTGCGGCGCACCTGCTCGGCGATGTCCAGCACCACCGGGACGGTGCGCAGCGCCTTGGCGAGGCCGCCCGCGCCGGTGGTCTCCTGGCCGACGCAGCCGCACTCCAGCGGCCAGGTCTCGTCCTTGTCGCGGGCGGCCTGGCCGCCGACCCGCAGCTGCAGCAGCACCGCGTCGGCGCCCTGCACGCCCGCGGTGACGTCGGTGGCGGTGGTGACGGTGGCGCCGTGGCCCTGCTTGGCGAAGATCCGGCGGGCCAGCGCGGCGATCAGCTCCAGGCGGTCGGCCGCCGGGTCGATCAGCACCAGCTCGCCGATCGGCAGGGTGTCGCGCAGCCGCGCGAACCCGTCGATCAGCTCCGGCGTGTAGGTGGAACCACCGCCGACGATTGCCAACTTGAGTGCGGACATCAGCCCTTGACCCCTGTCAGTGTGACGCCCTCGATGAAGGCGCGTTGTGCGAAGAAGAACAGAACGATCACCGGCGCCATCACCAGCAGCGTCGCCGCCATGGTGAGGTTCCAGTCGGTGTGGTGGGCGCCCTTGAAGGACTCCAGCCCGTAGCTGAGGGTCCAGGCGCCGGGATTCTCCGAGGAGTAGATCTGCGGGCCGAAGTAGTCGTTCCAGCAGTAGAAGAACTGGAAGAGCGCCACGGCGGCGATCGCGGGCCGGGTCATCGGCAGGACCACCCGCAGCAGGGTGCGCAGTTCACCGCAGCCGTCGAGCCGGGCGGCCTCCATGTACTCCTTGGGGATGGTCAGCAGGAACTGGCGCAGCAGGAAGATGGTGAAGGCGTCGCCGAAGGCCATCGGGATGATCAGCGGCCACAGCGAGCCGGTCAGGTGCAGTTGCTTGGCCCAGAACAGGTACATCGGGATGACGGTGACCTGCGGCGGCAGCATCATCATCGCCACCACCGCCATCAGGGCGAGGTTGCGGCCGCGGAAGCGGAACTTGGCGAGCGCGTACGCCACCGGGAGGCTGGAGACCACCGTCAGCAGGGTGCCGAGTCCCGCGTAGAGCAGGGTGTTGCGCCACCAGGTGAGGAAGCCGGGGGTGTTCCACACCGTGGCGAAGTTCGACCACTGCCACTGGTGCGGCCACAGGTCGGAGGTGAGCGCCTGGCGGTCGGTCATCACCGAGGTCAGGAAGACGAACGCGAACGGCAGCAGGAAGAACAGCGCGGCGGCGATCGCGGTGGAGTGCACCGCGACCCACTGCAGGGCGGCGCGGCGGCGGGCGGCGCGGGCGGCCGCCGAGGCGGGGGCGGTGCGCTTGCGGGGGAGAGCGGAGACGAGGGTCACGGGGCCTCAGTCCTCATTCATGAAGCCGGACTTGCGCCGCAGCAGGATCGAGGTGAACGCCATCGAGAGGGCGAACAGGACGACGGCGACGACGCAGGCCGAGCCGGTGTCGAAGCGCTGGAAACCGAGGTTGTAGACCATCTGCGGCAGCGTCCAGGTGGAGCCGTGCGGGTAACCGGGTTCGAACTGCTGCCCGGAGCCGCCGATCACGCCGGAGGCGACCTTCCCGGCGACGATCGCCTGGGTGTAGTACTGCATGGTCTGGATCACGCCGGTGACCACGGCGAACATCACGATCGGCGAGATGTTCGGCAGGGTGACGTACCGGAAGCGCTGGAAGCTCCCGGCGCCGTCGAGCTCGGCCGCCTCGTACTGCTCGGTCGGCACGTCGAGCAGCGCGGCCATGAAGATCACCATCAGGTCGCCGATGCCCCAGACCGCCAGCATGGTCAGGGCGGGCTTCGACCAGGACGGGTCGGTGAACCAGCCCGGCTGCGGCAGGCCCAGCTCCCCCAGCAGGTGGTTGACCGGCCCGGTGCCCGGGTTCAGCAGGAACGCGAACGCCATCGTCGCGGCCACCGGCGGCGCCAGGTACGGCAGGTAGAAGGCGGTGCGGAAGAACCCGGCGCCGGACTTCACCTTGGTGATCAGCATGCCGATGCCGAGGCCGAACACCACCCGGAGGCTGACCATCACCACGACCAGCCAGAGCGTGTTGCCCATGCCGGTCCAGAAGGAGGGGTAGTCGGTGAAGACGTAGGTCCAGTTCTGCAGACCGGCGAAGGTCGGCGCGGTGAACCCGTCGTAGTGCATGAACGAGAAGTAGACCGTCGAGATCAGCGGGTACAGGAAGAAGAACCCGAAGCCGACCAGCCACGGGGAGAGGAAGGCCAGGGTCCTGGCCCGCTCCCGCAGGCGCTTGCGGCGCAGCGCCTGCGGGACGGTGGAGTTCACGAGCGCCATGTCACTTCGCCTGGTTGACGGCGGCGTCGATCTCCTCGGCGGTGGCCTTCAGGCCCGCCCCGAGGTCGGTCTGCCGGCCGGACTCCACCTCGTAGCTGAGGTTCTGCAGCGACACCTGGTAGGCGCCGCCGTTGATGCTGGCCGGGGTGGTCGAGGAGTTCGGGTTCTTCGCGATGTCGACGAAGGTGCGGAAGTTCGCGTCCGCGTCCAGCTTCGGCGACTCCAGCGCGGCCAGGGTGCTCGGCACGTTGTGGATCGCGTTGGCGAAGGAGACCACCGCGTCGGTGTCGGTGGTCAGGTACTTGACGAAGGTCCAGGCCGCGGTCTGCTTCTTCGAGCCGTTCGCGACGCCGACGATGGTGCCGGTCTGGTAGCCGCGCCCGTAGGCGGCCGCCTGGTCGTCCGGCACCGGGAACGGCGCGGTCGCCCACTCGAAGTCCGGCTTGTCCTCGGCCAGCGAGGCGGTCCGCCACTCGCCGTCCAGGCTCATCGCCACCTGCCCGGTGGTGAACGGGTTCTTGCTGCTGAACTCGTCGCCGAACGTCGTCCGGTACTTCTCCAGCTTCTCGAACCCGCCGAGCCGGTCGACCAGTTGCTTCTGCCAGGTCAGCGCCGCCGCCACGGTCGGGTCGGTGGCCACGTTCGACTTGCCGTCCGGGCCGAAGTAACTGCTGCCGTACTGGCCGAGGTAGTGCGCGATCGCCGTCTCGTAGCCGTGGTAGTTCGGCATGAAGCCCAGCTGCTTGTACGAGTCGCCGTCGGGGACGGTCAGCTTGGCGGCGTCCTCGGCGAACTCGCTGAAGGTCTTCGGCGGGGCGGTGATCCCGGCCGCCGCGAACGCGGTCTTGTTGTAGTACAGGCCGTACGCGTCGCCGAGCAGCGGCAGCGCGCACTGGTTGCCCTGGTACTGGCTGTACTTGAGCATCGCGCTCGGGAAGGTCTTCGCCGGGTCGATGCCGTCCTTGCGCAGCATCGGCCCGAGGTCCGCCCACACGTGCGAGGCGCAGAACTTGCCCACGTTGTCGGTGGAGAACGAGGACACCACGTCCGGCGCGTCCGGGCCGCCCGCGCGCAGCGCCTGTTCGGCCTTGTCGTCGGCGATGTTGCCGACCACCTTGACGTGGATGTTGGGGTGCAGCTTCTCGAAGGCGGCGACGTTGTCGTTGATCGCCTTCACCTCGTTGTCCTGGCTCCAGCCGTGCCAGAAGGTGATCGTCACGTCCTGGCCGGAGGCCGAACCGTCCTGACCTCCACCGGAGTTGGTGCCGGTGCAGGCGGTGGCCAGCAGCGCCGTGCAGGCGGCCGCGGTGAGTGCGGCCAGCGGGCGGCGGGCGAGCGGGGATCTACGGGTCTTGTCCACGGAAGGGCACTCCTCTGGAGGGACGGGGGCAGGGCGGCACGGCCCGGCGGCCCGTGGGGGCCTGGGCGTGCGTGCGAACGTGCATCGGTTGCATCAGTGCGTGCTGAACAGGACGTCCCGGGTGCTCGCCAGCGCGCGCTGCAGCGCGCCGGTCAGGACGGGCGACCCGGGCACGGCCGACAGCCGCACCTCCGGCCGCGGGATGGACATCCGGCCCAGGGCCTCCTGGACCAGCTCCCGCAGGCGTTCCCCGCCCGCGGTCGGCGTCCCCCCGGAGAGCACCACCAGCTCCGGGTCCACCACCGAGGCGATCACCGCCAGCCCGACCGCCAGCCGCTCGGCCAGCTCGGTCAGGAAGGCCTCGCCCCCGGCCGTGCCCAGGGCCCCGGCCACCACCTGCGCCGCGTCGGTGCCGCGCAGCCCGTGCCGACGGGCCAGCGCCAGCACCGCGGGCTCACCGGCCAGGTCCTGGAACCCGCCGGACACCTTCCGTCGGGAGCCCAACGACACCGGGGCGTCGGGCACCGGCATGTAGCCGACCTCGCCCGCACCCCCGGTGAAACCCCGGTGCAACCGGCCCGCGATCACGATCGCCGCGCCGATGCCCTCCTCGGCCCACAGCAGGACGAAGTCCTCGCACCCCGCCGCCGCCCCGCCGGCCTGCTCCGCCACCGCGGCCAGGTTCACGTCGTTCTCGATCGACACCGGCGCGCCCAGTGCCGCCTCCAGCTCCTCCACCAGCCGCGGCGAGTGCCAGCCCGGCAGGTGCGAGGCGTACCGCAGCTTGCCGGTCACCGGATCGGGTGCACCGCCGATCCCGATCACGACCTCGCGCAGGCACCCCGGCGCGAGCTCCGCCCGCCGCACCGTCTCCGCGACCGTCTCCGCGACCCGCGCCACCGTTTCCGCGGCCGGCCACCCCTTGGTCGACACCCGGTGCTCCGCCAGCGTCGTCCCGGTGATGTCCGCGACCGCGACCCGCACCGCGGTGCTCGTCACGTCCACGCCCGCGACGTGGCCCGCCGCCGGGTTCACCTGGTACAGCTGGGCGTTGGGCCCCGGCCCCCCGGCCGTCGTCCCGACCGGCACCACCAGCCCGACCGCCTCCAGCCGGGCCAGCAGCTGCGAGGCGGTCGGCTTCGAGAGCCCGGTCAGGCTCCCGATCTGGGTGCGGGAGAGCGGGCCGTTCGCGAGCAGCAGCTCCAGCGCGGCGCGGTCGTTGATGGCCCGCAGCAGGCTCGGCGTACCGGCCAGCGGGGAGCGGGGCGTCTTTCGGGTGGTGGTCACGGCCCGATCCTCCTCTGCGTGCGCCGCTGCGGCCAACTGTTAGGAAAGTTTCCAATCGCGAGCCGTGGTTGTCAACGGTACGGGAGCACTTCATTGGTAGAGACCACTGGGTGTGCGGCGAACGGCAGCAGGGGCGCGGGGAAGTTCCCCGCGCCCCTGCTCGGTGCCGCTCCGCCCGGCGGGCCCCGGCGCCCGCACCGGCGGGCCGTCACCAGGGCAGCGGGCCGTCCTCGTCGAAGAACCCGCCGCTGGGGCCGCCGTCGGGCAGCGCGGCCAGCCGGACGGCGACCGCCGCGCCCTGGGCGGGGGTGCGGGTGCCCTGGTGCCCGTTCAGGTCGGTGTCGCAGTAGCCCGGGCAGGCCAGGTTGACCAGCACGCCGGTGCCGCGCAGCTCCTTGGCGTACTGCAGGGTGACCGCGTTCAGGAAGGACTTCGACGGCGCGTACGCGGCCGAGATCGGCCCGGTGGAGGCGTCCGGGTCGGACTGCAGGGTCAACGAGCCCACGCGGCTGGACAGGTTGACGATCCGCGGGGAGGCCGAGCGGCGCAGCAGCGGCAGCAGCGCGTTGGTCACCCGGATCACCCCCAGCACGTTGGTCTCCACCGCCAGCCGGACCTGCTCCAGGCCCACCGCGGTCGGCTCCTGCCCCGGGCCGCCGGTCACCGCCGCGTTGTTGACCAGCACGTCGAGCCGGCCGAAGCGCTCCGCGAACAGGTCGGCCGCCGCGGCCGCCGAGGCGTCGTCGGTGACGTCCAGCGGCACCGGGAAGGCGTCCGCGCCGCCCTCCCGCAGCGCCGCCACGGCGGCCGTGCGCCGCCCCTCGTCGCGGGCCCCGACCCCGACCCGCCAGCCCAGCGCGCCGAGGCCCGCCGCGATCTCGTACCCGATGCCCTTGTTCGCGCCGGTGACCAGCGCAACCGTCTTCTCGTCCATGCCCCCATCCTTGGGCCGCCGCCCGGGCCGCGGCCAGGACCGATCCGGGCACCCGGCGATACCCGCCGGGTATCGCCGTACGCTGGGCCGGTGGAGACCAGGGAACTGCGGTACTTCGTCGCCGTCGCCGAGGAGTTGCACTTCGGCCGGGCGGCGCAGCGGCTCGGCATGGCGCAGCCGCCGCTGTCGCGGGCGATCGCCCGGTTGGAGCGGCGGCTGGGTACCGCGCTGCTGGAGCGCGACAGCCACGGCGTGGCGCTGACCGGCCCGGGCCGGGTGCTGCTGCGCGAGGGCCGCGCCGCGCTGGAGGCGGTGGCCGCCGCGGAGGCCCGCACCCGCCGGGCCGGGCAGCCGGGGCTGGTGCTGGCGGCGAAGGCGGGCGCCTCCGCCGACCTGCTGGCCGGGCTGCTGGCCGCCTACGGGGCCGAGCCCGGCGCGGTCCCGGTGGAGGTGCAGCTGTGCCAGTACGGCGAGCAGGGGCAGCTGCTGCGCCGGGGCGAGGCGGACGTCGCGCTGCTGCACCTGCCGTTCGACTCCACGGCCGGCCTGGACACCGAGGAGCTGCACACCGAGGGCCAGGTCGCCCTGCTGCCCGCGGCCCACCCGCTGGCCGCCCGCCGGGAGCTGCGCCTCGCCGAGCTGGCCGACCTGCCGGACCTGCCCGCCCCCCGCTACCCGCGCCCGGACGGCAGCCACCCGGACGGGCCGGGGCCGGCGATCCGCGACCACACCCAGCTCCACCAGCTGATCGCCCTGGGCCGGACGTGCGCCGTCCTCCCGGAGTCCTGCCGCGCCCAGCTGGGCCCGGGGGTCACACCCGTCCCCGTCCCCGACGCCCCGCAGGTCACCACCGTGCTCGCCTGGCCCCCCGACAGCCGCTCCCGCCCGCTGGCCGCCCTGCTGCGGGCGGCGACGGGCGGCTGACCGGGCCGGCCGGTCCCGGGCCCCGGCTCAGTTCTGGGTCGGTATCGGCTTGGCGGCCAGCGAGCGGGCCGAGTTGGGGTCGGCCAGGGCGGAGGGCGGGAGGATCTCCGGGGCGGCGGGCTGGGCCGGGACGGCGGCGGCGGGCTCCTCCTTGAGCTTGACGCCGGCCAGGTCGAAGGCGGCCTTCAGCCGCACCCGCAGGGCGCGGGCCACCTGCGCGGACTTCCCGGGCGTGCAGCGGGCCTCGATCCGCAGCTGGACGGAGTCGACGGACACCGACTCGACGCCCAGCACCTTGACCCGGCCCCAGATCAGCTCGTCGTACGGGCTCTCCTTGGCGAGCTGCTCGGCGGTCTCGGTGACCAGCAGCTCGATCCGCTCCAGGTCCTCCTTGTAGCCGACCTGGACGTCGACGGTGGCGGTGCCCCAGCCCTGGCTCATGTTGGCGATCCGCTTGACCTCGCCGTTGCGGATGTACCAGATCTCGCCGGAGGAGCCGCGCAGCTTGGTGACCCGCAGGCCGACCTCCAGCACGGTGCCGCTGGCCACGCCGGTGTCGATCTCGTCGCCGACGCCGTACTGGTCCTCCATGATCATGAAGACGCCGGAGAGGAAGTCGGTGACCAGGTTGCGGGCGCCGAAGCCGATCGCGACACCGGCCACACCGGCGGAGGCCAGCAGCGGCGCCAGGTCGACGCCGAGCACCGACAGGGCCATCAGCGAGGCGGTGCCGAGGATGGTGAAGGAGGCCACCGAGCGCAGCACCGAACCGATCGCCTCGGACCGCTGCTGGCGGCGCTCGGTGTTGACCACGCCGCTGTTGGCGAGCAGGCCGCCGAGCACCCCGTGGTCGTTGTCGGACTCCGCGGGCCGCCCCATCCGAGCCACCAGCTTGTCGATCACCTTGCGCACCACGGCCCGCAGCACCAGCGCCAGCGCCAGGACGAGCACGATCCGCAGTCCGCTGATCACCCAGCCCTGCCAGTTCTCGTCCAGCCACCCGGCCGCCTGCCGGGTGGTGTCCGTCACATCGGCGGCGCTGGTGGGGATGGAGAACGTCGGCGTGGTGCCGTCGGCGGCGGAATCGGCGAGCATCGCCCCACTGTAGCGAGCCCTCCCACCGGCCCGTTCACCCGCTCGGACGGCCCGTCAGGGCACCCGTCCGGTTCCGGACACGCACCGCACCGCCCCCCGCACGGTACGTGCAGGAGGGGCCCGAGCTGGGCATACCGACCATGGCGGGTCGTGCGGGGGCTCACCGCACGCGCGCGGCCCGTTCACGGAGAAATGGTGGCGTCGTACGACGGCGTAAGGCGACACTGAGGGAGATCACGCCCCCGCGCGGGGCGCGGTCACCCGCTCGACTCGGCGCGAGCCACGCGCCGCAGGCGTCCAAGGAGGCCCCGTGCCGCATGTCCTTGTCCTCAACGCGTCGTACGAGCCGCTCGGTGTCGTCTCGATGCGACGCGCCCTCATCCTCGTCCTCAACCACAAGGCGATCGCCCTGGAGGATGCGGGCACCACACTGCACAGCGCCACCGGTGCCGTCCAGGCACCGTCCGTCGTCAAACTGACCCGTTTCGTGCGGGTCCCCTACCGAGGCCCCGTGCCGCTGACCAGGCGGGCGCTGTTCGCCCGCGACCACGGCCGGTGCGTGTACTGCGGGGCCGCCGCCACCAGTGTCGACCACGTCATCCCGCGCAGCCGGGGCGGCCAGCACCGGTGGGACAACGTGGTGGCGGCCTGCCGCCGCTGCAACCACACCAAGGCCGACCGGCACCTCGCCGACCTCGGCTGGCGGATGAAGCGCCCCCCGGCCGCGCCCAGCGGCCTGGCCTGGCGGGTCATCGGCACCGGGATCAAGGACCCGCGCTGGCGGCCCTACCTGGAGCCGTACGGCGGCCTCGACCAGTTCCGGGACTTCGAGCACCACGACCATCCGGAGGCGGTCCTGCCCGCCCCGGTCCGCACCCGTCCGATCCGCCGCGGCGAGCAGCACGCCCCGCTCTCCGCCTGAACAGACAAGGGCCTGCCCGACACGAAACCGGTACGCCTCATGGGCCGCCGGCGCACCCCGCAGCGGGAGCGTCGGCGGCCCGCCGCGCCTCAGCCCTGCGGCACGCCGTACAGCTCGATCCCGGACAGCGCGTACCCGTAGCGGGTGGCCCGGGCCACGCCCTGCACCCGCAGGTACCGCGCGCCCGGCGCGTCGAAGCGGACCGTCTCGGTGCCGCCCTGCCCGTTGTCCACCTCCGCCGCCGTGGTCCACGCCACGCCGTCGGACGAGACCTCCAGCCGGTACGCGGAGGCGTACGCGCCGCCCCAGTGCAGCACCGCCGAACCCAGCCGGACGGGCTGCGGCAGCTGCAGCTGCACCCAGGCGTCGTCCTCGGCCGGGGCGCTCCAGGAGGTCTTCGGGTCGCCGTCGGCCACCGCCGCCGCCGGGGTCCTCGCACTGTCCTGGCCCGAGGCGGTCGCGGTCGCGGACGGCGCCAGGTCCGGCCCGCCGACCGGCGGCACGACGTGCACCAGCAGCTCCTGGCGCACGCTCAGCGCGCCCGCGGTGAACACCACCGGCACCCGGTAGGTGCCCGACGGGGTGTCCGCGGCCGCCGTGACCAGCAGCGGCGCGTCCGCCCGGCCGCCGCGCGGCACCGTCACCGCCGGGGCCGGTGCCACCACCAGGCCCCTCGCCACGGCCGGGACCTCGGCCCGCAGCGCGCCGGTCAGCGCGTCCGGCCGCCCCGACTCCACGGTGACCCGGGCGGTGGCCGGGGCGCTCGCGCCCGCCACCACGTCCAGGGTCGGCTCGGCCAGCGTCAGCCGGGCCGCCGGGACGTCCGCCCACCACGGGATCACCTGGTTGACCACCGGGGCCTCGCCGCCCGGCTGCCACACCAGCCGCAGCGCCTCCACCGGCCCGCCGTCGGCCCGCAGCTCGTTGTAGCCGGGCCGCACCGGGCCCAGGTCCGCCCAGCTGCCGTCCGGGCGGCGCACCTGCGCGGTCGCCTCGGCCCGCACCGTCGGGTCGGTCAGCACGGTCAGCCGGTCCAGCGGCCGGGCCGCGCCCAGCTCCACCGTCAGCGGCCGGTCGCCCGCGGCGGGCGGCGCGGCCGCCCGGAAGGCGGAGTCCGGGTCGCCGGAGAGCACCGCCTCCGGCGAGGAGCCCGGCGCGGCCGGGGGGCCGGAGACCGCGGCGTCCACCGCGTCCGGCGCGGCGGTGGTGAACTCCCGCACCGCGACGGCGGTCTGCTGCCCGCCGGTGGCGCGCAGCCGCACCGCCCTGGCGACCGTGCCCGCCGGGGCGCTCGCGCGGACCGTCCGCTGCCCGTGCACCGTCGCCAGCCGGTGCCAGCCGCCCGAGCCGGTCCAGTACTCCAGCACCCCGTCGTGCAGGTAGTCGTCGGCCGCCGAGCGGGCGTCCGGGTCGTCGCCCGAGCCGCCCATCAGCACCGTCACCGAGCCCAGCGGCTTCGGGGTGCCCAGGTCCAGGCCGAAGCTGTCGCCGACCTGCGGCTGCCCGGACGACCAGTAGAAGGTCTCCGCGGAGCCGTCCGCCATCAGCGCCGGGCCGTGGTCGTGCGCGGTGCCCAGGGTGGTCGTCGGGGTCGCGCCCGCGGTGATGCCCGACCAGGTGTCCGCGGACTTCGCCGCCCGGTCCAGGAACGCGTCCAGCACGCCCCTGCCGACCGTCACCGGGTTCTGCTCCAGCACCCCGCGCTGCCGGCCCAGCTCCAGCCGGGCCTGCCAGGCCGCGGCGCCGTCGCCGCCCTGCTGCGCCAGCAGCATGTCCACCGCCGCCCGGCCCGCCGCGCCGTACGCCGACAGCCGGGCCAGCCACGGCGCCGCGTCCGCCGCCAGCGGGTCCCCGGCCAGGGTCCGCGGCGCGTCCGCCATCACCGTGAACGCCTCGCGCAGCGGCTGCGCGGCCGCCCGCAGCTGCGCCGCGTCGGCCGGCGCGCCGGAGGCCGGCTCGGCCGCCGCCCAGAACGCCTCCACCAGCGGCACCAGGTACGCCGACTCCTTGCCGCCCAGCGGCGAGGACGCGCTGTTGCCCGCCAGCGCCGCCGCCGCGGCCTGCTGCGCGGGCCCCGCGGTCAGCAGCCGCAGCGCCGCGGCCAGCGACTGTTCGGGCCGGTAGCCGTCCGGCTGCCAGCCGAAGTCCGCGGCGGTCGCCAGCGGGATCCGGGACGCCACCGGCTGGCTCATCGCCGCGGTCAGCAGCACCGCCGAGCGCCGCGCCACCTCGGCGTCCCGCCCGGCGTAGCCGCCCAGGAACAGCCGGTCCGGCGCCGAGTCGTTCACCGGGTAGTTGTCCATCGTGACCAGCGGACGCCCGAACAGGCCCGCGGTGGCGCCGATCTGCTCGCCCGTCACCTGCGCCGGGATCGCCGCGCCGCCGCTCCACACCACCCGCACCCCGTCCGGCAGCCCGGCCGCCAGCGCCGCCCGGTACGGGGAGGTGCCCTGCTTCAGGTACTCGGTGGGCACCACCGACAGCTGCACCGCCCCGGGACGCTTCGCCGCCAGCTTCTGCTGCACCGCCGCGGTCAGCGCGGCCTGCGCCTTCGCCGCCGCCACCGGCCCGGTGCCGAACTTGCGCCGGTCCGCCCCGCAGTGCCACTCGTCGTACGACACGTCCAGGAAGTCCAACTGGAAGGCCTGCACGCCCAGCTGGCGCAGCCCGTCGAGCTTGGCGACCAGCGCGTCCACGTCCTTGCCGGAGGAGAAGCAGAACGACTGCCCCGGCGCGATCGAGTACCCCACCGTCACGTGGTTGGCCCGCGCCCGGGCCGTCAGCTCGGCCAGCTCGGCCGCCTGCCGCGCCGGGTACGCCTCCCGCCAGCGCTGCGAGCGGTACGGGTCGCCGCCCGGCGCGTACAGGAAGTAGTCCTGCTTGGTGCGGCCCAGGAAGTCCACCACCGCCAGCCGCTGCGCGCTGCTCCACGGCGCCCCGTAGAACGACTCCGCGGTGCCGCGCTGCGCCGCGCCCGAGGGCCAGTCGCGCAGCAGCACCCCCGGGAAGCCCCGGTCGCCCTCGCCGCCCTGCCCCTGGCCCGGGCCGACGGGCGACAGCAGCTGCGCCAGGCTCTGCGCCGCGTAGAAGGTGCCCGCGCCGTCCACGCCCGCCAGCACCACCGCGCCGTACGAGCCGCCCGCGGTGGGCAGTTGGCCGGACGCCAGCAGGTAGCCGCCCGAGGGCAGGCCCGCCAGCTGCGGCACCTCGGTGTCCTTGCGCCCGTCCGCCGCCGCGAGCAGCCGCAGCGCCCGGTCGACCGCACCGCCCGCCCCCTCGTACGGGCCGCCCACGTACACCACCAGCGAACCGGGCGCGGGCTGTTCGGGCGCCTGCGCCGCGGCCACCACCTGGGTGGCGCCCGCCCTGGCCAGCAGCGTGCGCACCGCGTCCACCGCCGGGCCGTCCGCGGAGTCCGCCAGCACCAGCGTCACCTGCCGGGGCACCGCCACCGGCTTGCCGCCCGCCCGCAGCTCCTGCGGGCGCGGGAAGACCTGGGGGTCGGTCAGCGAACCCAGCGGCAGCGGCGCCTCGGCGACGGCCGCGGGCTCCGCGGTGTCCGGCGCGGAGGCGCCCAGGTCGTGGCGGATGGTGGCCTCCACGGCGAAACCCGGCGCCGGGAGCAGCAGTCCGCCGACCACCGCCGCCGCCGACAGCGTCGCCGCCACCCGCAGCGTCCGGGCCCGCCGACCGGTGCGGCGCTCGGCCCGCACCGAGGCCAGCAGCGGTTCGGTGCCCTTGACGTCCGCGATGAAGCGGTCCGCGGCCCGCGGCGCTATCTGCCGGGCCGTCCGCGCCGCCGTCCGGCGGGCCGCCAGCGCCGCCGGGTGGTGCAGCACCTCGCGCAGGGCCGCGCTCCGCTCCAACCCCTGCCGCAGCCGACGCCCGGCCGCCACCGACACCCGCGCCTGCACCGGAGCCTCCTTGCTCGAAACGCCCAGCTCAACGGCCCCCCGCCGCCCGACCCCGACCCCCCCGCGGCCGTCCGGCCCGCCCAGCCCACCAGCTCCCCGCGTCCCTGTCAACGCCCCTGGCAGCTATGTCCGTTATCGCCCGAAAGCGCCGGAGGTCGACCGCGGCGGCAACCGGGCGGCGGAACGTTCACCCGACCGGCGCGGGGCGCGGGCCGTGTCGGTCGGGGTCGGGGGAGTGCGGCGCGGGTAGGACTGTGCCTGTTGGCGTTCGGGAGCAGCGAGGACGGAGTGCGCTGGGTGGCCGCATACCTTGACCGCGAGCAGGCGGGTTTCGAGCAGGTCCCGGCGGAGGACAACCCGCCCGCCCCACCGGAGTTGGTGGCCCTGGCGCACGCGCACGGGGTGGACAGCAGCTACGACGCCGGGTCCGGCCCGGTCCAGGTCGGGGCGCGGACGCTGACCGCGGTGCTGGCCGCGCTCGGCGTCGACGCCGGGACGCCCGAGCTGGCGGCCCGGGCCCTGGAGCGGCACCGCGCGCAGAGCGCGCAGCGCCTGCTGCCGCCGACCGTGGTGGCCTGGCGGGGGCGGCGCACCGCACTCGACCTGCCCGCCGGGGCGGAGGTCCGGGTCGAGCTCGAACAGGGCGGCGACGACTGGGAGTTGACCGGCGAGCACGCACACTGGCTGCCCGCCGACCTGCCGCTCGGACGGCACGTCCTGACCGTCCGGGCGGACGGCCGCACCGGCCGCGCCACCCTGGTCGTCGCCCCGCCGCGGATCCCCGAGCCGCAGCAGCGCAGCTGGGGCTTCCTCGCCCAGCTGTACTCGGTGCTGAGCGAACAGTCCTGGGGCATGGGCGACCTGGCCGACCTCGCGGAGCTCGCCCAGTGGGCCGGCGCCGAACTCGGCGCGGGCTTCCTGCAGATCAACCCGCTGCACGCGGGCATGCCCGGCGCCCCCTCCGACCCGTCCCCGTACCGCCCCTCCTCGCGCCGCTTCGCCGACCCGGTGCACCTGCGGGTCGAGGCGGTCCCCGAGTACGCCCGGCACGAGGAGGCCCGCGACCTCTCCCGCCGGGCCCGGCTGCTGCGCGAGGAGGTGCTGGAGCACGACGCCCTGATCGACCGCGACTCGGTCTGGTCGCTCAAGCGCCAGGCCCTGGAACTGCTGCACACCGTGCCCCGCGGCGTCGGCCGGGAGGCCGCGTACCGGGCGTTCGTCCGGCGCGAGGGCGAGTGGCTGGAGCGGTACGCGGTGTGGAACGCGCTGGCCGAGGTGCACGGCGGCGGCTGGCGCTCCTGGCCGAAGGGCCTGCGCCACCCCGCCGACCCGCACGTGGCCGCGGCCAAGGCCGAGTTGAAGGACCGGATCGAGTTCCACCGCTGGCTCGCCTGGCTGGTCGACGAGCAACTGGGCGCCGCCCAGCGGGCCGCGACCGACGCGGGCATGCCGCTCGGCCTGATCCACGACCTCGCGGTCGGCGTCCACCCCGACGGCGCCGACGCCTGGGCCCTGCAGGACGTGCTGGCCACCGGCATCTCCACCGGCGCCCCGCCGGACGCCTTCAACGCCCACGGCCAGGACTGGGGGCTGCCGCCCTGGCGGCCCGACGCCCTCGCCGAGGCCGGGTACGCCCCGTTCGCCGAACTGATCCGGGCCTCCGCCCGGCACGCCGGGGCGATCCGGATCGACCACGTGATGGGCCTGTTCCGGCTCTGGTGGGTCCCCGAGGGGGCCCGCCCCACCGAGGGCACCTACGTCCGCTACGACGCGGAGGCGATGCTCGCCGTCCTCGCCCTGGAGGCCCACCGGGCCGGCACCGCCGTGATCGGCGAGGACCTCGGCACCGTCGAGCCCGGCGTGCGCGAACGCCTCGCCGACCACGGCGTGCTGGGCACCTCCGTGCTCTGGTTCGAACGCGACTGGCACGCGGGCGGCGCCGTGCTGCCCCCCGAACGCTGGCGCCCCGGCTGCCTGGCCACCCTCACCACCCACGACCTGCCCTCCACCGCCGCCCGGCTCACCGGCGAGCACGTCGAACTCCGCCACCGCCTCGGCCTGCTGGCCCGCCCGCTGGGCGAGGAGCAGGACGCCGCGGCCGAGGAACTCGCCGACTGGCAGCGCGAACTGGTCCGGATCGGACTGCTCGCCGAGGGCGAACCCACCACCCCCGAGGCGCTGTACGCCTACCTGCTCGCCACCCCCGCCAAGCTGGTCGGCGTCTGGCTCCCCGACACCGTCGGCGACCCCCGCCCGCAGAACCTCCCCGGCACCTGGGACCAGTACCCCAACTGGCGCCTGCCGATCGCCGACGCCACCGGCACCCCCGTCACCCTGGACGCCCTCGCCGCCGCCCCCGGCACCGCGGGCATCGCCGCCACCCTCGCCCCGCTCACCGCGCCGCCGCCGGGACACGCCGACAGGCGCACCCCGCCGGGCGCGACCGTGTAGGGGGCCGGTACCTTGGGAAACGTGGACAAGAGGAACGCAATGCGCGCCGGTGCGGTCACCGCGGCGGCCACGCTGATGATGCTGATGTCGTCGCCCGCCATGGCCCTCGTGCGCGACGACGGCGACGACCCGGGCACCGGCCTGAGCGTCGGTCAGACCCTGGGCCTGTTCGTCGCCCTCCCGATCGTCGCCTTCGCGGTGATCGCGGGCCTCTGCATGATCCCCGGCAGCAAGAAGAAGTAACCCGGGCCCCGGCCCGGACGACGACGGCGACCGCCGGCTCCCCGACCCACGCGTCGGAGACCCGGCGGTCGCCGTCGCGTGTCCGGGCCCCCGACCGCGCATCCCGTCTCAGTGC
The DNA here is from genome assembly GCF_030268885.1 of Kitasatospora phosalacinea. Taxonomy (GTDB): domain Bacteria; phylum Actinomycetota; class Actinomycetes; order Streptomycetales; family Streptomycetaceae; genus Kitasatospora; species Kitasatospora phosalacinea_C. The sequence goes on along the minus strand of NZ_BSSA01000004.1, from coordinate 268,768 downwards.
CACCCCTCCGTCGTCTCCTGTCGCCCGTCCGGGTGGATCGCCAGGGCCCGGACGCCCCTCGCGGCCAGCCACGGCAGGGCCCGCGGCGCGCCCATCGCGAACGCGGCGGTGGCGAGCGCGTCGAGGCGGGCCAGGTGCGGGCCGACCAGGCTGAGGGAGGCGAAGGAGGCGGCGGGCAGCCCGGTGTGCGGGTCGATGACGTGCGGGCCGCGCTCGGCGGTGCCGGAGGTGGCGACGGCCAGGTCGTGGCCGGTGACGACGCGGGCCACCGCCCCCGCGCGGTGCGGGTCGGCGATGCCGATCCGCCAGGGCCCGCCCGCGGTCTGGACGTCCCCGCCGCCGCTGACGCAGTGCTGCGCGGAGCCGGACTCGCGCAGCGTCCGGGCGGCCTCCTCGACGGCCCAGCCCTTGACGTACCCGCTGGGGTCGAGCCGTCCGCCGGGCCGGGCGGTGAAGTAGCCGCCGGTCTCCGCGCCGAGTTCCGCGCAGCGTTCCAGCACCCACCGCACCTCGGGACCGGCTTCCGCGAGGGCGAGTTCCCCGCGGTCGAGCCGGCTGATCTCGCTCTCCGGCCGGTACGTCGAGAACAGCGCGTCGATCCGGTGCAGCCGCTGCACGGCCCGCCGGAGGGCCGCACCGGTCGCCGGCCCGGGGTCGCGGACGGTGAAGGAGAAGACCGTCCCCATGACGTGCTCGACGTGCTTCGCGGTCATCCGGCGGTCACTTCCCCAGCTGGTCGAGGGCGCTCTGCAGCGAACGGGTGTAGCCGTCGCTGGTGTACGTCGCCCCGGAGACGACGTCGATGTCCGCGCTCTGCGCGGCGATCGCCTCCTGGTTCAGGACGGGGACGGCGTACTCGTTGATCTCCCGGTCGCGGCGGTCGCGGGTGGGGTACTGGACCACGTCGATCCTGCTGATCTTCCCGCCGGTCACGGTGACCTTGACCTGCACCGGCCCGTACCGGGTGTTGACCGCGCTGCCGGTGACGGTCCGGGCGGACGCGTCGGCGCCCTGCGCGGCGTCCGTGGCGCCGCTCCCGCTGCTCCCGCCGCCCCCGGTGCCGGAGTTCGCGTTCGCGTTCGTGTTCGCGGAGGAGATGGCGTGGGTGGCGGCGGGGTCGTGGGGCTTGAGGGAGAGCAGCAGGACGACCCCGGCGGCGGTCGCGGAGGCGGTGATGACGGCGCGTCGCATGGTGGGGAACTCCTAGAAGGCGAAGGACTCGTGGTGGATGCGGTCGGCCCGGACCCCGGCGGCGCGCAGGGCGCGGACGGCGTCGGCGGTGAACTCCTCGGGGCCGCACAGGTAGACCTCGTGCCGGGCGAGGCCGGGGACGAGTCGGCGCAGGGCCGCTCCGAGGTCGCCGACCTCGGCCCGGCCGCCGAGCAGTTCGTGCACGCGGACGCCGCGCTGCTCGGCGACGGCGGCGAGCTCGCGGCGGAACAGCACGTCCTCGGGGCGGCGGGCGCGCTGGACGAGGGTGAGCTGACCGGGCAGGGTCTCGGCCAGCGCCCGCAGCGGCGTGACGCCGACGCCCGCGCCCAGCAGCAGCACCGGCCCGCCGCGGTGCCGCCGCGCGGTGAACGCCCCGTACGGGCCCTCGGCGCGGACCCTGGTGCCGGGGGCGAGCGCGGCGAGCGCCGCGCTGTGGCCGCCCAGGCCCTTGACGGTGAAGCGCAGGAAGCGCGGGTGCGGGGGAGCGGAGAGCGAGTACGGGTTGGCGGCCCAGCGCAGCTGCGGGGTGAGGAACTGGAGCCGGAAGAACTGCCCGGGCTCGGCCCGCAGCTCCTCCAGGCGCCGCCCGGTCAGGAAGACCGAGACCACCCCGGGGCCCTCGGTCCGGACCTCGGCGACCTCCAGCCGGTGCCGCCGGTCGCGCAGGTACGGGCCGATCAGCCGGTACCGGGCCAGGACGGCGGCGGTGCCGAAGTACAGCAGGTACCAGCCGGCCTTCGCGGGGCCGTCGACCAGGTCGGCGCCGGTGGTGAGCTGGTGGGCGAAGCCGAGCGCGACGGCCAGGTAGGTGGCCAGGTGCAGGTAGTACCAGGTCTCGTAGCTGAGCCGGCGGCGGGCGGCCCGGGCGGAGACCGCGCCGGTGCCGAGCAGCAGCAGGGTCGCGGCGGTGGCCTTCAGCATGTCGGGGAAGTGGAACACGATCTCCACGGCCTGGCTCCACGGGCCCCGCCCGTCGGTCAGCGCGTAGCCCCAGACGACGGTGAGCACGTGCACGGTGACCAGCGAGACCAGGTAGCGGCCGCCGTACGCGTGCCAGCGGGCCAGCCGGTCGGCGCCGACCTCGCGCTCCAGCAGCGGGATCCGGGCCATCAGCAGCAGCAGGACGGGCGCGGCGTACCCGGCGAGCAGGCCGGTGATCCGGCCCGCTCCGGTGAGCCAGTCGGCGGCGCCCGCCACCCGCGGGGTGTCGGCCCACCAGAGCGCGAGGACGCCGAGCGCACCGAGCGCGACCAGGACGAGCGCACCGCGGCGGACGGCGTCCGGGTGCAGGGTGCGGCGCGGGGCGGCTCGCCGGGCGGCCCGGGCGGGGGTGGGAAGTGCGGTCAACGGGCCCTCCTTCGGTGGTACCCGGTCACGGTCGCACCGGAAGCTCTCAGTTCCCTATGAACGGATCGTCCGATCGATGGTCCGCGAAGGGTGTCCGCGCAGCTCGGGCGCCTGCTACCAGGGCCGGGGGCGGTCCGATGATCTCACCGCTTTCTCATCCCGGAACGGCAGAATGACTCCCATGCAGCACGCGGACACCCCCTGGCGGGTCCTGGTGGTCGACGACGAACCCGACCTGGTCGAGGTCCTCTGCGGCGCCCTGCGCTACGAGGGCTGGCAGGCCCGCGGCGTCACCGGCGGCCTGGACGCCGTCGCCGCCGCCGACTGGCAGCCGCACGCCGTGGTGCTGGACGTGATGCTCCCCGACTTCGACGGGCTCGAAGTGCTGCGCCGCATCCACACCACCGCCCCCGAGGTGCGCGTCCTGTTCCTCACCGCCCGCGACGCCGTCGAGGACCGGATCGCCGGGATCAGCGCGGGCGGCGACGACTACGTCACCAAACCGTTCAGCCTGGAGGAGGTGGTGGTCCGCCTGCGCAGCCTGCTCCGCCGCACCGCGCCCCCCGGCCCCACCGCCCCCGGCACCCTCGCCGTCGGCGACCTGCGCCTGGACCCCGCCACCCGGGAGGCCAGCCGCGGCGACGACCCCGTCGACCTCAGCCCCACCGAGTACGCCCTGCTGCGCTACCTGATGGAGCACCCCCGCCAGGTGCTCAGCAAGGCGCAGATCCTGGACGCCGTCTGGTCCTACGACTTCGGCGGCCAGGCCCACGTGGTCGAGCTGTACATCAGCTACCTGCGCCGCAAGATCGACGCCGGCCGGTCCCCGATGATCCACACCGTCCGCGGCGCCGGGTACGTCCTGCGGGCGGCCGCCGGATGAACCGCCCCGCCGACCCCGACACCGCCGCTCCCGCCGCTCCCGCCGGCCCGGACACCGCCGCCCCCGCCGCCGTCCGCCCCGTCCGGCGACGGCGCGGGCTCCGCCCCCGCACGCTGCGCTCCCGGATGGTGGCGGGCCTGCTCGTCCTGCTCGCCCTGATCTGCGCGGGCATCGGCGTGGCCACCTGCGAGGCGCTCCGGCACTTCCTGGTCGTCCGCCTCGACCAGCAGCTCTCCGCCGCCGGGGGCCGCTACGCCGCCAGCCTCGAACACCCCGGCCAGGACGGCCACGACACCCGCGGCCAGGCGCCCGGCACCTTCGGCGCCCGCCTGGTCGGCGGCGGCGTCACCCACGCCTCGGTGGTCTGCGGCGCGATGGCCGGGGACGAGGACGACCACGTCGACGACACCGGGAGCACCGGGGAGGCCGACGCCGCCGTCCCGCTCGCCGCCGCCGACCTGAGCGCCCTGCGCGCCCTGCCCGTCGACGGCCGCCCCCGCGACCTCCGGCTCTCCCGCCTCGGCCCCTACCGGGTCGCCGCCGTCGCCGGGGACGACCACGACACCCTGGTCACCGGCCTGCCGCTGCACCCCGTCGACGAGACCGTCCGGCACCTGCTGTGGATCGAACTCGTGGTCTTCGCCGCCGCCCTCGCCGCCGCCGCGGCCGCGGGAACCCTCGCCGTCCGGATCGCGCTGCGCCCCCTGGACCGGGTCGTCGCCACCGCCGAACGGGTCTCCGCCCGCCCGCTCGCCAGCGGCGCCGTCGACCTGGCCGAACGCGTCCCCGACGACGACCCGCGCACCGAGGTCGGCCGGGTCGGCACCGCCCTCAACCGCCTGCTCGGCCACGTCGCGGACGCCCTGACCCGCCGTCAGGACGTCGAGGAGCGGCTGCGCGCGTTCGCCGCCGACGCCAGCCACGAACTGCGCAACCCGGTCGCCACCGTTCGCGGCCACGCCGAACTCGCCCTCCGGCACCCCGGCCCCGTCCCCGCGCCCGTCCGGCACTCGCTGGAACGCATCAGCGCCGAGTCCCGCCGGATGGGCACCATCGTCGAGGACCTGCTGCTGCTCGCCCGCCTGGACGCCGGCCGCCCGCTCGCCGTCCAGGACACCGACCTGACCCGGATCGCCCTCGACTGCACCGCCGACGCGAGGGCCGCCGCCCCCGGCCACCGCTGGCTGCTCGAACTGCCCGCCGAGCCCGTCACCGTCCCCGGCGACCCGCACCGCCTCGCCCAGGTCGTCACCAACCTGCTGGCCAACGCCCGCACCCACACCCCCGACGGCACCACCGTCACGCTCCACCTCGACCCCAGCGGCCGCCTCACCGTCACCGACGACGGCCCCGGCATCCCGCCCGAACTCGCCCCGCACGTCTTCGACCGCTTCACCCGCGGCGACCGCGCCCGCTCCCGCCGCACCGGCTCCACCGGCCTGGGCCTCGCCATCGTCCAGGCCGTCGTCCACGCCCACCACGGCACCGTCACCCTCGACAGCACCCCGGGCCGCACCACCTTCACCGTGACGCTGGCAACGGAATAGGGGCCCGGGGAACGGCGGCCCCGAGCCTGCCGTTCCCCGGGCCCCCGGTTCCTCAGCGGTCGGCGGCCTGCGCCTTCAGCGCCCGCTCCACGCCCGCCCGGGCCTCGATGACCTGGCGGCGCAGCGCCGGGGCCGGGTCCGCGGAGGCGAGCCACGCGTCGGTGGCGTCCAGGGTGGCCTGGGAGACCGCGTAGGAGGGGTAGAGCCCGCCGATGATCTGCTGGGAGATCTCGTGGCTGCGGGTCTCCCAGACCTGCTTGACCGAGGCGAAGTACTTCTCGGTGTAGGCGGCCAGCAGCTCCCGCTGGTCGGGCTGCTGGAAGCCCGCGATCACGGCCTCCTGGACGTAGTTGGTCAGGGTGTCGGAGTCGACCACCGACGCCCAGGCCTCGGCCTTGGCCTCGGCGGTGGGCCGGGCCGCGCGGCAGGTCGCGGCGTGCTCCTGCCCGGAGGAGGTGTTGTCGCGGGCGAGTTCGGCGTCGATCGCCGCCTCGTCGGCGCGCCCGGTGGCGACCAGGCGGCCGAGCAGGCTCCAGCGCAGTTCGGTGTCGACGGCCAGGCCGTCGATCTCCACGCTGCCGTCCAGCAGCCCGGCCAGCAGGGCGAGTTGGTCGTCGGTGCGGGCGGCGCCGGCCAGCGTGCGGGCCCAGGCGAGCTGGTGGTCGCTGCCCGCGGGTGCCTCGCGCAGGGCGCTCTCCGCGGCGGCGGCCCAGCGCTGCAGGCCGGTCTCGCGCCAGGCGGGGTCGGCGTACAGCTCCAGGGCGAGCTTGACCTGGCGCTGCACGGACTGGACCACGCCGATGTCGCTCTCGCGCTGCAGGCCGGAGAGGGCGAGCGCGAGGTAGTCGCGGGTGGCCAGCTCGCCGTCGCGGGTCATGTCCCAGGCGGAGGCCCAGCACAGGGCGCGCGGCAGCGAGTCGGCGAAGTCGCCGAGGTGCGCGGTGACGACGGCGAGCGAGTCGGCGTCGAGCCGGACCTTCGCGTAGGAGAGGTCGTCGTCGTTGAGCAGCAGCACGGCGGGCCGCTTCCGGCCGGTCAGCTGCGGGACGGCGGTGAGCTCGCCGTCGACGTCGAGCTCGATCCGGTCGGTGCGCACCAGCGTGCCGTCGACGAGCTCGTACAGGCCGACCGCGATCCGGTGCGGGCGCAGCACGGCCTCGCCGCGGGCACCGGCGGGCAGCGCGGGGGCCTCCTGCCGGACGGCGAAGGACTCGATGGTGCCGTCCGCGGCGACCGACAGCTCGGGCCGCAGCACGTTGATGCCCGCGGTCTCCAGCCAGGCCTTCGACCAGGTCCGCAGGTCGCGGCCGCTGGCCTCCTCCAGGGCGCCGAGCAGGTCGGCGAGGCGGGTGTTGCCCCAGGCGTGGCGCTTGAAGTAGGCGCGCACGCCCTGGAAGAAGGCGTCCTGGCCGACGTAGGCGACCAGCTGCTTGAGCACCGAGGCGCCCTTGGCGTAGGTGATGCCGTCGAAGTTGACCTGGACGTCCTCCAGGTCGTTGATCTCCGCCATGATCGGGTGGGTGGAGGGCAGCTGGTCCTGCCGGTACGCCCAGGTCTTCATCTGGTTGGCGAAGGTGGTCCAGGAGTGCGGCCACCTGGAGCCGGGGGCCTCGGCCTGGCAGACGACCTCGGCGAAGGTGGCGAAGGACTCGTTCAGCCACAGGTCGTTCCACCACTCCATGGTGACGAGGTCGCCGAACCACATGTGGGCGAGCTCGTGCAGGATGGTCGCGGCGCGGGCCTCGTAGGAGGCGTCGGTGACCTTGGAGCGGAAGACGTACTGGTCGCGGAAGGTGACGGCGCCCGCGTTCTCCATCGCGCCCGCGTTGAACTCCGGGACGAACAGCTGGTCGTACTTGGCGAACGGGTAGGGGAAGTCGAACTTCTCCTGGAAGTAGTCGAAGCCCTGCCGGGTCACCGCGAAGATCGCGTCGGCGTCCAGGTGCTCGCGCAGCGAGGGGCGGCAGTACACGCCGAGGGGCACGTGCTGGGAGCCGTTGTCGTAGCTGTCGAAGACGCCGACGTACGGTCCGGCGACCAGCGCGGTGATGTAGGTGGACATCCGGGGGGTGGGCTCGAAGGTCCACACCCGGGTGTCGCCGTCGCCGACGGGCTCGGGGGTGGGGGAGTTGGAGACCACGACCCACCCGGCGGGGGCGGTGACGGTGAAGGCGAAGGTGGCCTTCAGGTCGGGCTGCTCGAAGGTGGCGAAGACGCGGCGGGCGTCGGGCACCTCGAACTGGGTGTAGAGGTAGGTCTCGCCGTCGGCGGGGTCGACGAAGCGGTGCAGCCCCTCACCGGTGTTGGTGTAGGCGCAGTCGGCGACGACCCGCAGCTCGTTCTCGGCGGCCAGGTCGGGCAGCGCGATGCGGCTGTCGGAGAAGTTCTCCAGCGGCAGGGCGCGGCCGTTGAGGACGATCTCGGTCACGGCGGGGGCGACCAGGTCGATGAAGGTGGAGGCGCCGGGTTCGGCGGCGGTGAACCGGACCACGGTGGTGGACCGGAAGGTGCCGCCCTCGCGCGCGGAGCTCAGGTCGAGCTCGATCTCGTACGCGTCCACGGCCAGGAGTGCGGCCCGGGTGCGGGCCTCCTCACGGGTCAAGTTGGTGCCAGGCACTCGCAGGACTCCTTCGTCAGGGCTCGGGTTACCGGGAATCCTCCCATGCGAGTAACGATCCGTGTTCGGGCTTGACTCCCCCTCCGAGCAGTGCCGGAGCATAGAGTTCAGAAGTTGAAGCTGAACTTCTCACGAACAGCAAGCGCGCCCTGGAGGGTGGAACATGTCGACGGACACACCGGGATCGCAGTCCTCGCTGCACCGGGCGAATCTCGAACGGGTGCTGCGGGCGGTGCGGATGGCCGGTTCGCTGACCCAGGCGGAGATCGCCCGGGGCACGGGGCTGTCGGCCGCGACGGTGTCCAACATCGTCCGCGAGCTCAAGGAGTCCGGCACCGTGGTGGTGGCGGACACCTCCTCGGGCGGGCGGCGGGCGCGCAGCGTGTCGCTGAGCGGGGACGCCGGGATCGTGGTCGGCGTGGACTTCGGGCACACCCACCTGCGGGTGGCCGTGGGCAACCTGGCGCACCGGGTGCTGGCCGAGGAGAGCGAGCCGCTGGACGTGGACGTCTCCGCCCAGCAGGGCTTCGACCGGGCCGAGCGGATGGTGGAGCGGCTGCTGGCCCAGGCCGGCTTCCCGGCGGACAAGGTGATCGGGGTGGGCCTGGGCGTGCCGGGCCCGATCGACGTGGAGACCGGGGCGCTCGGCTCGACCGCGATCCTGCCGGGCTGGACGGGCGTGATGCCGGGCCAGGAGCTGTCCGTCCGGCTGGGCATGCCGGTGCACGTGGACAACGACGCCAACCTGGGCGCGCTGGGCGAGCTGGTCTGGGGCGCCGGGCGGGGCCTGGGCGACCTGGCGTACATCAAGGTGGCCAGCGGCGTGGGCGCCGGCCTGGTCATCAACAGCCAGATCTACCGGGGCCCGGGGGGCACCGCGGGCGAGATCGGGCACATCGTGCTGGACGAGGCGGGGCCGGTGTGCCGCTGCGGCAACCGCGGCTGCCTGGAGACCTTCGTGGGCTCCCGCTACCTGCTCAACCTCTTGAACGCCAACCACCCGGGCGAGCTGAGCCTGAGCAAGGTGGTGCAGCTGGCCCAGCGGGGCGACCTGGGCTGCCGCCGGGTGATCGCCGACGCGGGCCGGCAGATCGGCATGGGCGTGGCGACCCTGTGCAACCTGCTCAATCCCCGCCGGGTGATCCTCGGTGGGGACCTCGCCGAGGCCGGTGACCTGGTGCTTTCCCCGATCCGGGACTCGGTGGCGCGGTACGCGATCCCCAGCGCGGCCCGGCAGTTGTCGGTCGTCCCGGGGACGCTGGGCGGCCGGGCCGAGGTGCTCGGCGCGCTGGCCCTGGTGATGAGCGAGATGGGCGAGACGGCAGTGCTCTGAGTCACTCGCCGACCGGCCGGAAGGCTCGCTCGGTATCGAGTGAGCCTTCAGGAAGATAACGAAAGGGTTTGAATCCCGGGCCTCCCGGTTTTACTTATTGACGACAAGCTTGTTAACGGGGTTGACTCCTGCCCACCTCGCCGCAACATTCGCGGCTCTGTCAGGGAGGCTCCCCCCACCATGAACGCAATGATGCGTCGCGTCGCCGTCGGCACTGTCGCTGTCTCGATTGCTCTGACCATGGCCGCCTGCGGCAAGGCCGGCGACGACAAGAAGAGCAGCGACGCAGGTTCGAGCAACAACAAGTCGATCGGCCTGCTCCTGCCGGAGAACGCGTCCTCGACCCGCTACGAGTCCTTCGACAAGCCGTTCATCGAGGCCAAGGTCAAGGAGCTGTGCGCCGACTGCAAGGTCGAGTACAACAACGCCGAGGGCTCCGCCGCCAAGCAGAAGCAGCAGTTCGACACCCTGATCGCCCAGGGCGTCAAGGTGATCATCCTCGACGCGTTCGACGCCAAGTCCACCCAGGCCTGGGTCGCCGACGCCGCGAAGAAGGGCGTCAAGGTCGTCGCGTACGACCGGCTCGCCACCGGCCCGGTCTCCTCCTACGTCTCCTTCGACAACGAGAAGGTCGGCGAGCTGCAGGGCCAGGCCCTGGTCGACGCGCTGGGCGCCAAGGCCGCCGACGCCAACGTCGTGATGATCAACGGTGACGACGCGGACCCGAACGCCGGCAAGTTCAAGGCCGGTGCGCACAAGGTCCTGGACGGCAAGGTCAAGAAGATCGTCTACGAGCAGAGCGGCGAGTGGAAGCCCACCGTCGCGGGCCAGAAGGTCGGCGCCGCGATCTCGCAGCTCGGCAAGGACGGCTTCCAGGCCGTCTACTCCGCCAACGACGGCATGGCCGCCGCGATCATCACCCAGCTGAAGTCCCAGGGCATCTCCGTCCCGGTCGGCGGCCAGGACGCGGGCCTCGACGCCGTCCAGCGCCTCGTCTCCGGCGACCAGGCCTACACCATCTACAAGGCCTACAAGCCGCTGGCCGACTCGGCCGCCGAGCTCGCCGTCGACCTGCTGCAGGGCAAGGACATCAAGTCCGTCGCCTCGTCGACCATCGACAGCGACACCGACAAGAACATCCCGGCCAAGCTGCTGGACCCGAAGGTCGTCACCAAGGCGAACATCAAGGACACCGTGGTCGCCGACGGCCTCTACAAGGTCGCGGACATCTGCACCGCCGACTACGCCGCCGCCTGCACCGCGGCCGGCCTGCAGTAACACCCGCCGGGCGGGGGCTCCCTGACCACCCGGGAGCCCCCGCCCGCGCCCGCTCCACCCCTCAGCACCACCACGCACTACGCACTACCCCGCGTGCCCGGCCCGGCACGCGGGACGGCCGTGCCGGAAACGTCAGGTCCGGCACGGGACTCAAGGAGTTGGTTCACGTGACAGGCGCACCCGTACTGGCGTTGCGCGGGGTCTCCAAGCGCTTCGGTGCCGTTCAGGCGCTCACCGACGTGCACTTGGAGGTCCACGCGGGCGAGGTCGTCGCCCTGGTCGGCGACAACGGTGCCGGTAAGTCCACCCTGGTGAAGACCATCGCGGGCGTCCACCCGATCGACGAGGGCGTCATCGAGTGGGAGGGCAAGGCGGTCAACATCAACCGCCCGCAGGACGCCCAGCAGCTCGGCGTCGCCACCGTCTACCAGGACCTCGCGCTCTGCGACAACCTGGACGTGGTCGGCAACCTCTTCCTCGGCCGCGAGCTCAAGCGCTTCGGCACCCTGGACGAGGTCGCGATGGAGAAGCGCGCCCGCGAACTCCTCGACACCCTGTCGATCCGCATCCCCAGCGTCCGTATCCCGATCGCGGGCCTCTCCGGCGGTCAGCGCCAGGTGGTCGCGATCGCCCGCGCCCTGGTCGGCGACCCCAAGATCGTCATCCTGGACGAGCCCACCGCGGCCCTCGGCGTCGAGCAGACCGCCCAGGTCCTGGACCTGGTCGAGCGGCTCCGCCAGCGCGGCCTCGGCGTGATCCTGATCAGCCACAACATGGCCGACGTCAAGGCCGTCGCGGACACCGTCGCGGTGCTCCGCCTGGGCCGCAACAACGGCAGCTTCGAGGTGGCCAGCACCTCGCACGAGGAGATCATCTCCGCCATCACCGGCGCCACCGACAACGCGGTGACACGTCGTCAGGCCCGAATCGCGGAGGAAGCCAAGTGAGCACCGAGACCCCCACCACCCCCGCCCCCGCGGTGGACCCGCGCCTGCTGGTCCGCAAGGAGGGCCTGGCCGGCTACTTCGACGAGTTCACCCGCAAGATCCGCAGCGGCGAGCTCGGCTCGCTGCCGGTGGTCGTCGGCCTGGTCATCATCGCCGCGATCTTCCAGTTCAAGACCGGCACCTTCCTCAACGCCAACAACCTCACCAACATCACCAAGTGGATCGCGGGCCCCGGCCTGATCGCGGTCGGCGTGGTGTTCGTGCTGCTGCTCGGCGAGATCGACCTCTCGCTCGGCTCGGTCGCCGGTGCCACCGCCGCCATCACCTCGGTGCTCTCGGTGCGCCAGGGCCTGAACGAGTGGCTCGCCATCGTGCTGGCCATCGCCTCCGCGATCGCCATCGGCGCCCTGCACGGCTACTTCTTCGCCAAGATCGGCGTCCCCGCGTTCGTCGTGACCCTGGCCGGCATGCTGGCCTGGAACGGCCTGCAGATGCTCGTCCTGGGCGAGCTCGGCACCGTCAACAACCCGATGGACGGCGTCGTCGCCAACCTGGACACCTACTTCCTGGGCGACGGCGACATCGTCTGGGCCTGGCTGTTCGCGATCCTCGCCATCGTGCTGTTCGCCGGCGGCCAGCTGCTCGACTCCCGCCGCCGCTCCGCGGCCGGCCTGCCCTCCCGCCCGATCAGCGAGATCGCGCTGCGCACCGGCGTCATCGGCGTCGTGCTGCTGGTCGCCGCCTACATGCTCAACCAGGACAGCGGCCTGCCGCTGCCGCTGGTGATCCTGGTCAGCGTCGTCGCGCTCGGCGACTTCGTGCTGCGCCGCACCGGCTACGGCCGGCAGATCTTCGCGGTCGGCGGCGGCATCGAGGCGGCCCGCCGCGCGGGCATCAACGTCGCCTGGGTCCGGATCTCGGTCTACATGATCTCGGCCGGCCTGGCCGGCTTCGGCGGCCTGTTCATCGCCTCCCAGCAGGGCTCCGCGGACAAGGCGCTGGGCAGCGGCAACGTGCTGATGAGCGCCATCGCCGCCGCCGTCATCGGCGGCACCAGCCTCTTCGGCGGCCGCGGCAAGACCTGGTCGGCGCTGCTCGGCGCGCTGGTCATCCAGTCCATCACCACCGGCCTGGACATGGTCCACGCGCAGCAGGCCATCCAGTACATGATCACCGGCGCGGTGCTGCTCGCCGCGGTGGTCCTGGACTCGGTCTCCCGCCGCACCCAGAAGTCCCACGGCCGCGGCTGACCCCCGGCCCGACCCCGAACCGCGCGAGCCGCGCCCCATACCAGGGGCCGGTCGCGCGGTTCGGCGCGTTGGGCGCACGGCCACCCGAAGAGCTGGACGGGTTGCCCGCCGCACTACGGACCGGTAATGGACATTAGACTCGAGCGGGGCGTACGCCCTCCGGGCCCATGCGGGCGCGAGAACTTGGACGAGGAGGAACGGGTGGCCCTGCTGACCCGCATTCGGGGACCGCGCGATCTCGATCGACTCACGCCCGCGCAGCTGTCGGCGCTCGCCGAGGAGATCCGCGGCTTCCTGGTGGAGGAGGTCTCGAAGACCGGCGGCCACCTCGGCCCCAACCTCGGCGTGGTCGAGCTGACGCTCGCGATGCACCGGGTCTTCGACTCGCCGCGCGACCGCATCCTCTTCGACACCGGGCACCAGAGCTACGTCCACAAGCTGCTGACCGGCCGCCAGGACTTCTCCCGGCTCAAGATGAAGGGCGGCCTGTCCGGCTACCCCTCGCGCGCCGAGTCCGAGCACGACGTGATCGAGAACTCGCACGCCTCCACCGTCCTCGGCTACGCGGACGGCCTGGCCAAGGCCAACAAGATCCAGGGCCACAAGGACCGCCCCGTGGTCGCCGTGATCGGTGACGGCGCGCTCACCGGCGGCATGGCCTGGGAGGCGCTCAACAACATCGCCGACAGCCGCGACCTGCCGATCGTCATCGTCGTCAACGACAACGAGCGCTCCTACTCGCCGACCATCGGCGGCCTCGCCAACCACCTCTCCACCCTGCGCACCACCCAGGGCTACGAGCGCTTCCTGTCCTGGGGCAAGGACGCGCTGCAGCGCACCCCGGTGGTCGGCCAGGCGATGTTCGACACCCTGCACGGCGCCAAGAAGGGCCTGAAGGACTTCATCGCCCCGCAGGGCATGTTCGAGGACCTCGGCCTGAAGTACATCGGCCCCATCGACGGCCACGACCTGCAGGCCCTGGAGTCCGCCTTCACCAAGGCGCGCGGCTTCGGCGGCCCGGTCATCGTGCACTGCATCACCGAGAAGGGCCGCGGCTACCACGCCGCCGAGAACAACGACGAGGACCGCTTCCACGCGGTCGGCGTGATCCACCCCGACACCGGCCTGCCGGTGAAGACCGCCGGCAAGGACTGGACGTCCGTGTTCGGCGAGGAGATGGTCGCGCTCGGCCGCGAGCGCCGCGACCTGGTCGCGATCACCGCCGCGATGCTGCACCCCGTCGGCCTGGCCCCGTTCGCCAAGGCCTACCCCGAACGGACCTTCGACGTCGGCATCGCCGAGCAGCACGCCGCGGTCTGCGCGGCCGGCCTGGCCACCAACGGCCTGCACCCGGTCGTCGCGGTCTACGCGACCTTCCTGAACCGGGCCTTCGACCAGGTCCTGATGGACGTGGCGCTGCACCGGCTCGGCGTCACCTTCGTGCTCGACCGGGCCGGCGTCACCGGCACCGACGGCGCCTCGCACAACGGCATGTGGGACATGTCGATCCTGCAGGTTGTCCCCGGCCTGCGGCTGGCCGCCCCGCGCGACGCCGAGCAGGTCCGCCTGCAGCTGCGCGAGGCCGTCGAGGTGGCCGACGCCCCCACCGTGGTCCGCTACTCCAAGGGCAACGTCGGCCCGTCGGTGCCCGCGGTCGGCCAGGTCGGCGGCATGGACGTGCTCCGCCGCAGCGAGGACGGCTCCGCGGACGAGGCCGCCGACGTGCTGATCGTCTCGGTCGGCGCCATGGCCCCGATCTGCCTGGAGGCCGCCGACCTGCTCGCCGAACGGGGCGTCACCAGCACCGTCGTCGACCCGCGCTGGGTCAAGCCGGTGGACGCCGCGCTGCCCGGCCTGGCCGCCCAGCACCGCCTGGTGGTCACCGTCGAGGACAACGGCCGGGCCGGCGGCGTCGGCTCCGCGATCGCCCAGGCGCTGCGCGACGCCGACGTGGACGTCCCGCTGCGCGACTTCGGCATCCCGCAGGAGTTCCTCGACCACGCCTCGCGTGCCGAGATCATGGCGGAGATCGGGTTGACCGGACCGGCGATCGCCCAGAAGATCGAAGCGCTGATCAGCGCCCGTTCCTTCGCCCGGAGCTGACCCTCCGGAACCTCCGTGGGCGCACCGTCCGGGAACCGCACGACGGCTCCCGGACGGTGCGCTGATGGTCGGACCGTCACACTCATTCCCGGACCGGCACCCCTCCGCCCGTTCGCGCCCGGTAGGTTGTCACCCGTGCCCATCACCACCACGAGCCGCCCACGTGCCCTCGCCGACCGCCTCCACGGGCACGTCCGCGCCGGGTACTGGACCCGACTGGTCCCGCTGCTCGCGGTCCTGGCCACCGTCACCCACTTCCCCTCCTTCCTGCGCCCCGTGTGGAGCCCCGACGAGGGCTACCTCGCCACCCAGGCCCGGATGCTCGCCGACGGCGGCGTCCTCTACGACACCGTCGTCGACCGCAAGCCCCCGCTGCTGCCCTGGCTGTACGAGGCCTGCTTCGCCCTCTTCGGCTCCGTCTCGCTCTGGCCGCTGCGCACCCTCGCGATCGGCGCCCACCTCGCCACCGCCGTCCTGCTCGCCTCCATCGCCCGCGGCCGCTGGGGCGACCGGGCCGGACGCTACGCGGGCGTCTTCTACCTCCTGGTCTCCATCGGCCTCTCCCCGGAGGACACCCAGGCCGCGACCTTCGAGGTCTTCATGCTGCCCGCCATGGTGCTCGCCTTCCGCTACGCGGAACGCCGCCGCTGGCTGGCCGCCGGCATCGCCGTCGCCCTCTGCTCCCTCACCAAGCAGACCGGCGGCGCCGTCATGCTGCCCGTCCTGTGGATGCTGCTCCAGGACACCCGCCGCCGCGGCGTCCGCTGGCCCTCGGCCCTCGCCAAGATCGGCTTCGGCTTCGCCCTCCCGATAGCGCTCGTCGCCGCCATCCTCACCAAGCCCAAGGGCTTCCTCTTCTGGGTCGTCACCGGCTCCGGCGACTACGCCGGGCTCGGCTCCAACTGGCCCCAGATGCTCGGCCGCGCCCTCGGCAACTCGGCCATCCTGATGAGCGCCGGACTGGCCTTCCTGCTGCCCTACGCCCACCGCCTGTGGCTGCGCCACCGCCGCCGCCCCGTCCCCGCCCGCGGCCCCGAACGCGGCTCCACCGCCGACCTGTGGGTGTGGCTGCTCTCCTCGGTCGTCGCGGTCTCGGTCGGCTTCCACTTCTTCGGCCACTACTACCTCCAGCTGATGCCCCCGCTGGTCCTGCTCGGCATCGGCGCCGTCGCCACCTCCGCCGTCCCCTGGCGCCCCGTGGTCGCCTACTCCGCCCTCGCCAGCACCGTCTTCCTCGGCCTCGCGGTCCTCTGGCCCGGCCAGCGCCTCACCCAGACCACCGAGGTCGCCACCGCCGTCGCCGCCCAGACCTCCCCCAAGGACACCGTCCTGGTCTGGGGCATGCACCCCGAGCTCTACTGGCTCGCCGACCGCCGCCCCGCCAGCCGCTACCTCACCGCGGGCTTCCTCACCAACTTCAGCGGCGGCAAGGGCGGCGAGAAGGTCGGCGAACAGTACTCCGTCTCCGACGCCTGGCAGACCTTCGACAACGAGATCACCACCAACGGCCTCCCCGAGGTCTTCGTCGACGACTCCGGCACCGCCCCCTACCAACCCGACAAGGTCCCCCGCATCGCCAGCCTCCTCGACACCTACTACGAGGTCGTCGGCGTCACCGGGGACACCGTGATCTACCGTCTCAAGAAGAAGTAAGGCCCCCACCCGGGGATGCGCAGTCAGGGGCTCGGGGAACGGCGAGTCCGAGCTGCTGGTGGCCGGAGCCCATCGACGCGTCCGCGCCGCTTCGGGCCGTGGGAACAGAACCCGAAGCACCGGCACGCACCGGCGGTGAACCCGCAGCAGCCCCGGGCCCGCCGTTCCCCGGGCCCCTGGTCGCGCCCGGCCCGTCCGCCCAGGCGGCCCACCCGGCCAGCGCAGCGACCAGCGGTTCCGGCCGGAACGCCGGGTGCGGCGGTTCCGGGCAGCCCGGCAGTTCCACCGCGCCGGGGACGAGGCCCAGCAGCGCGTCGACCGTGCGGCGCTGGTGGACGGGGTTCTCCGGGGCCGCGGGCAGGACCGCCACCGGCAGCCGCAGCCCGGCGAGCTCCGCGTCGGCGACGCCCCGCAGCGTCCCCCCGGCGAGCAGCCCGGCCGCCTCCGGCAGCGCCTCGCGGATCCGCCCGTCCAGCCGCTCGTCGCCCGCCGTGGCGGGCCAGGCCAGCACCAGGGCCCGGACGCGGTCCGGCACCGCCAGGGCCAGCCGCACCGCCGCCGAGCAGCCGTTGGAGCCGCCGACCAGGACGACCGGCGGCCCGTCCGGCAGCCGCGCGGCCAGGTGCGCCGCCTCCGCGGCCCAGCTCCCGGCCCGCATCGCCCGGTCGGGCGCGGCCACCGCGACCCCGGCCGCCCGCAGGCCGTCCACCACCCCGGGCCGTTCCCAGAACGCCGCCGCGTCCATCGGCTCGTCCCACAGCCCGCCGTGCACCAGCACCAGCACGCGCCCCTCCGCCCCTCCACGCCTGAAAGACCGGCAGCATACAGAAGAGCCGCCGGGCGGCACCCCGTCCCGGCAGGAACGGGGTGCCGCCCGGCGGCGGACGGTGCGTCAGGCGGTGCGTCAGGCGGGGACCGACGCCAGGCCGGGGGCCAGGAACTTCTTGCCGTTGACGCGCTCGGAGACGCCCTCGCGGTCGAGGTACGGGGTGATGCCGCCGAGGTGGAAGGGCCAGCCGGCGCCGGTGATCATGCAGAGGTCGATGTCCTGGGCCTCGCCGACCACGCCCTCCTCCAGCATCAGGCCGATCTCCTGGGCGACGGCCTCCAGGGCGCGGGCGCGCACCTGCTCCTCGGTGAGGACGCTGTCGCCGAAGGTGAGCAGCTCCAGCACCTCGGGGTCGAGGACCTGGGCGCCGTCCTGCCAGACGTAGAAGCCGCGCTTGCCGGCCTCGACGACCTTGCCGAGGTTCGCGGAGACGGCGAACCGCTCCGGGAAGGCGCCGTGCAGGGTCTCGGAGACGTGCAGGGCGATGGCCGGGCCGACCAGTTCCAGCAGGGCGATCGGGGACATCGGCAGGCCGAGCGGCTTGACCGCGGCCTCGACGGTCTCGAACGGGGTGCCCTCGTCGATGATGCTCTGGATCTCGCCCATGAAGCGGGTCAGGATCCGGTTGACCACGAACGCGGGGGCGTCCTTGGCGAGCACCGCGGTCTTCTTCAGCTTCTTGGCGACGCCGAAGGCGGTGGCCAGCGAGGCGTCGTCGGTCTTCTCGGCCCGGACGATCTCCAGCAGCGGGAGGATCGCGACCGGGTTGAAGAAGTGGAAGCCGACCACGCGCTCCGGGTGCTGGAGCTTGGAGGCCATCTCGGTGACCGACAGCGAGGAGGTGTTGGTGGCCAGGATC
Source organism: Kitasatospora phosalacinea (assembly GCF_030268885.1). GTDB lineage: Bacteria > Actinomycetota > Actinomycetes > Streptomycetales > Streptomycetaceae > Kitasatospora > Kitasatospora phosalacinea_C. The sequence goes on along the minus strand of NZ_BSSA01000004.1, from coordinate 250,910 downwards.
GCGGTCGGCGAGACCACCGCCTCCAGCTCCGCGAACACCTTCTGCTTGACGCCCATCTCCTCGAAGACGGCCTCGATCACGAAGTCGGCGTCGCCGAACGCGACGGCCTTGTCGAGGTGGCCGGAGACCAGGCCCTTGAGCTTGTTGGCCTTGTCCTTGCCGATCCGGCCCTTGTCGAGCAGCTTGTCGATCTCGGCGTGGACGTAGCCGACGCCCTTGTCGATCCGCGGCTGGTCGATGTCGGTGAGCACCACCGGCACCTCCAGGCGGCGCGCGAACAGCAGCGCCAGCTGGGAGGCCATCAGGCCGGCGCCGACCACGCCGACCTTGCTCACCGGGCGGGCCAGCGACTTGTCCGGCGCGCCGAACGGCCGCTTGGCGCGGCGCTGCACCAGGTTGAAGGCGTACAGCCCGGCGCGCAGCTCGCCGCTCATGATCAGGTCGGCGAGCGCGGCGTCCTCCGCGTCGAAGCCGGCCTGCAGGTCGCCGTCCTTGACCTGCTGGATGATGTCGAGCGCCTTGTACGCGGCCGGGGCGGCCCCGTGCACCTTGGCGTCGGCGACCCAGCGGCCCCACAGCACGGCGTCGTCCCAGGCCTTGCCGCGGTCGAACTCCTCGCGCTCGACGGCGACCTCGCCGGTGAGGACCTTGGCGGCCCACAGCAGCGACTGCTCCAGGAAGTCGGCCGGCTCGAAGATCGCGTCCGCGATGCCGAGCTCGAAGACGTCCTTGCCCTTGAGCTGCTTGTTCTGCGCCATCGAGTTCTCGATGATGACCTTGACCGCCTTGGCGGGGCCGATCAGGTTCGGCAGCAGGGTGCAGCCGCCCCAGCCGGGCACCAGGCCGAGGAAGACCTCGGGCAGCGAGAACGCCGGGACGCCCGCGCTGACGGTGCGGTAGGTGCAGTGCAGGCCGACCTCGACGCCGCCGCCCATCGCCGCGCCGTTGTAGAACGCGAAGGACGGGACGGGCAGCGCGGCGATCCGCTTGAAGACGTCGTGGCCGCCCTTGCCGATGGCCAGCGCGTCGGAGTGCTGGGTGAGCAGCTCGACGCCCTTGAGGTCGGCGCCGACCGCGAAGATGAACGGCTTGCCGGTGATCGCGACCGCGACCACCTCGCCCGCGGCGGCCTCGGCCTCGACCCGGTCCAGCGCCTCGGCGAGCTTGGCCAGCGAGCCGGGGCCGAAGGTGGTCGGCTTGGTGTGGTCGAAGCCGTTGTCCAGGGTGATCAGCGCCAGCTTGCCGGCCTGCAGCGGCAGGTCCAGGTGGCGCACGTGCGCGGTGGTGACGACCTCGCCGGGGAACAGTTCGGCGGCGCGCTGCAGCAGTTCAGTGGTGCTCATGGTCACTTACCACCCTCGAAGTGGGGGTTCTCCCAGATGACGGTGCCGCCCATGCCGAAGCCGATGCACATGGTGGTGATGCCGTAGCGGACGTCCGGCCGCTGCTCGAAGCGGCGGGCCAGCTGGGTCATCAGGCGCACGCCCGAGGAGGCCAGCGGGTGGCCGAACGCGATCGCGCCGCCGTACGGGTTGACCCGCTCGTCGTCGTCCGCGATGCCGTAGTGGTCCAGGAAGGCCAGCACCTGCACGGCGAAGGCCTCGTTGACCTCGAACGCGCCGATGTCCTCGATGGTCAGGCCGGCCTTGGCCAGCGCCTTCTCGGTCGCCGGGACGGGGCCGATGCCCATCACCTCGGGCTCGACGCCCGCGAAGGCGTAGCTGACCAGGCGCATCTTGACCGGCAGGCCCAGCTCGCGGGCCACGTCCTCGGCGGCCAGCAGCGAGGCGGTGGCACCGTCGTTCAGACCGGCCGCGTTGCCCGCGGTGACGTTGCCGTGCGGGCGGAACGGGGTCTTCAGGCCCGCCAGCGACTCCATCGTGGTGCCCGGGCGCAGCGGCTCGTCGACCGTGGCCAGGCCCCAACCGGTCTCGCCGACCTCGGGGTTGGTGTTGCGGATCGCGATCGGCACCAGGTCGGGCTGGATGTCGCCGTTGGCGTAGGCCTTGGCGGCCTTCTCCTGCGAGCGCACCGCGTACGCGTCGCAGCGCTCCTTGGTGATGTGCGGGAAGCGGTCGTGCAGGTTCTCCGCGGTCATGCCCATGAACAGGGCGGACTCGTCGACCAGCTTCTCCGAGACGAACCGCGGGTTCGGGTCCACGCCCTCGCCCATCGGGTGCCGTCCCATGTGCTCGACGCCACCGGCCACCACGACGTCGTAGGCGCCGAAGGCGATGCCGCCCGCGGTGGTGGTGACGGCCGTCATCGCACCGGCGCACATCCGGTCGATCGCGTAGCCCGGGACGGACTTCGGCAGGCCGGAGAGCAGCGCGGCGGTGCGGCCGATGGTCAGGCCCTGGTCGCCGATCTGGGTGGTCGCGGCGACGGCGACCTCGTCGATCCGCTCGACGGGCAGGCTCGGGTTGCGGCGCACGAGCTCACGGATGCACTTGACGACCAGGTCGTCGGCGCGCGTCTCGTGGTAGATGCCCTTCGGGCCGGCCTTGCCGAACGGGGTGCGGACGCCGTCGACGAAGACGACGTCCCTCGCGGTACGAGGCACGGGGGCTCTCCTCCCAGGGGGACATGACGATGAGCGCACGCACGAGCGGCGCCGCTACGCCCACCAATCTACCCGCGAGTAACAACGCCCGGCAAGGAGCTGCGGAAGTGACCCGGACGACGCCCGGGCGCCACCCTCAGGCCGCCGCCTCCCGGAACGCCCGCTCCAGCGCCGGGGCGACCAGCTCGGTCTGCCAGGCCCGGGCCCCCAGCGCCCGCAGCGCCTCCGCGATGGCGTCGGCGGCCGGGTCGGCCGGGGGCTCCCAGGAGACCCGGCGGACCAGGTCGGGGGTGATCAGGTTCTCCGCGGGCAGGTGGTGCCGCTCGGCGAGGGCGGTGACGGCGGCCCGGGCTCCGCTGAGCCGGGCCGCGGCGACCGGGTCCTTCTCGGCCCAGGCGCGCGGCGGCGGCGGGCCGTCGTGCGGGGCGGTCGCGGGCGGCAGCGCGGCCTCCGGGATCTCCCGGGCGCGCTCGATCGCGGCCAGCCACTGCTCCAGCTGGCGGCGGTTCACCCGCGGCCCGAAGCCCTGGACGGCGATCAGCGCGGGCGCGTTGGCCGGCATGGCGAGCGCGGCGTTCACGATCGCGGCGTCGGCCAGCACCCGGCCGGGGGAGACGTCCCGCTCGCGGGCGATCCGGTCCCGGGTGAGCCACATCTCGCGGACGGCGGCGAGCTGGCGGCGGCGGCGGACCTTGTGCAGCTGGGAGGTGCGCCGCCAGGGGTCGACCCGCGGCGCGGGCAGCGGCGCGGCCGCCAGTGCGGCGAACTCCTGGTGCGCCCAGTCGAGTTTGCCCTGCCGGTCGAGCTCGGCCTCCAGCGCGTCCCGCAGGTCGACCAGCACCTCGACGTCCAGCGCGGCGTAGCGCAGCCAGGGCTCGGGCAGCGGGCGGGTGGACCAGTCGACCGCGGAGTGCTCCTTGGCCAGCGACAGCCCCAGCACGTTCTCGGTCATCGGGCCGAGCCCGACCCGGGCGAACCCGGCGAGCCGCCCGGCCAGCTCGGTGTCGAACAGCACGCCGGGGTGCATGCCGACCTCGAACAGGCAGGGCAGGTCCTGGGTGGCCGCGTGCACGACCCACTCGGTGTCGGCGAGCGCGGCGTTCAGGCCGGTCAGGTCGGGGCAGGCGATCGGGTCGATCAGCGCGGTCCCCGCGCCCTGGCGGCGCAGCTGGATCAGGTAGGCGCGCTGGCCGTAGCGGTAGCCGGAGGCGCGCTCGGCGTCGACGGCGACCGGCCCGGTGCCGCCGCGGAAGGACTCGACGACGGCGGCGAGGGCCGCGTCGTCCGCCACCACCGGTGGGAGTCCGTCCCGGGGTTCGAGGAGCGGAACCGGGGCGGTCTCTTCGGGGATGGAGGCTACGGCGTCGGTCACCCCCCAAGGGTACGTCGTGCGTCGCCGCCGGGAGTGTTGTCTGACTGGTCGGACCAGGTTCGGACATATGCCAGCCCGGGCCGGCGCGGCCGCCGGCCGCCGCCCCCGCGCACCGCGCGGGCGGGTCGGCGGGACGTCACGACCGGTGGGCCGACCGCCCGGGAGCGGGCGCGACGACGGCCCGGAGGAAACGTTCCTCCGGGCCGCCACCAGGGACGATGCGGATCAGTGGATGATGCCGGTGCGCAGTGCCACCGCCACCATGCCCGCCCGGTCGCCGGTGCCCAGCTTGCGGGCGATCCGCGCCAGGTGGCTCTTCACCGTCAGCGCCGACAGGCCCATCGCCACGCCGATCGCCTTGTTCGACTGGCCCTCGGCCACCAGCCGCAGCACCTCCACCTCGCGACCGGACAGCTCCCGGTACGCCGAGGGCTGCGCGCCGGGCGCACCCGGCGCGCCGGGGACGGCACCGGGCTGGCCGGGGGCGCCGTGGTGGCCGGGCGCACCGGGGTGGTGGTGGCCGGGGAGGCCGGGGCGGCGCATCCGCCCGGCCAGGCCCGCGCCGATCGGCAGGCCGGGGCGGCCGGGCATCGGCATGGTGGTGCGGGTGCCGGTCACCACGTATCCCTTGACGCCGCCGGCCAGCGCCGAGCGGACCGCACCGATGTCGTCGGCGGCGGACAGCGCCAGGCCGTTGGGCCAGCCCGCGGCGCGGGTCTCGGCCAGGACGGTCAGGCCGGAGCCGTCGGGCAGGTGGACGTCGGCGATGCAGATGTCGCGCGGGGTGGAGACCCGGGGGCGGGCCTCGGCGATCGAGGAGACCTCGATGACGTCACGGACACCGAGCGCCCATAGGTGCCGGGTGACCGTGTTCCGGACCCGGGGATCTGCGATGACCACCATGGCGGTGGGCTTCGTCGGACGGTAGGCGACCACGCTTGCGGGGTGCTCGAGAAGGACCGACACCTGAGGCCTCCGGGGGGAGTGGCGGACGAACCCCGAGGGGGCGGTCGGAGTGTTCCGCGTCTGGAAAGGGTCACTGACACCTTCGGCATCAACCGTGCCCGGCTTTAGCGGGTGATCACGATCTAGTGAGTAACAATACGGACAAATCGTGCAGATGACCGGTACGACATGCCTGGAAATCGCACAGAATCGATCACTGCCGACGCCGAGTCGATCGCGAACGTGCAGGTAATTGACCTGGAGTGCCCGAGAAGTCACACTCCGTCAGCCCTGCGGGTGGCGCCGGACCCGGGGCGCGGGGTTGTCCCCCTGAGGTGTCGGGAACGCCTGACGGCCGCTCGGCGGCCGGTGACGGGCGGCCGTGCCGCCGGCGTCAGTGCGAGTTGCGCGGACGGCGGCGGGCCGGCATCGGCACCACCCCGCCCAGCACGCCCGGCCCGTCCGCGGGCAGCGGCGCCGGGGCGGACGGCGGCAGACCCGCGCACACGCACAGCAGGTCCGCCCAGGCGGCCAGGTGCCGCTCGAAGCGGCGGTCGGCCGGCGTCCAGGACGCCCGCAGCTCGATCTCGGTGGACGAACCGCGCTCGGCCAGCGCGCCGAAGTACTGCGAGTGGCACCGGGTCACCGTGCCGGACGGCTCGGCGTACCCGGCGGCCTGCGCCTGCAGCGCGTCCAGCAGCCAGCTCCAGCCGACCTCGGACAGCAGCGGGTCGCCCGCCATCTCCGGCTCCAGCTCGGCCCGGGTCATGGTGACCACCCGGAAGTCCCCGTTCCACGCCTCCGGCGCGGACGGGTCGTGCAGCAGCACCAGGGTGCCGTCCGCCAGCTCCTCGCCGTCCACCTCGACCGAGGCGGAGAACGCGAAGGTGTACGGGGCCAGCCGGCGGGGGGCGGGCTGCGGGGACAGCCGTACCTCGGGGCGCAACCGCGCCCCGGTCAGCGCCTCGACCGCGTCGCGGAACTCGATCGGCGCCGACTCCCTGCCCGTTCCTCCACCCTGTGCGGATTGCCCGCCGACCGCTGCCATGACCGGAAGCCTAGGCGGCGCGGACCCGCAAGCCGAGCACTTTCGTCCCTCCGGCGTGCCGAAGACCCGGAAAACGACCGGGCCGCGGGCCCCGCCCCGACGGCCACCGCCCGAGGTGTCCGTTTTGCCTGGTCGCGCCGGCGCTCGGACGGGAGCGCACCGGCCCCGTGCGAGGATGTGACCCGTGAGTGAGACCCCCGCAGCCCAGTCCGGTCAGCGGCCCCGCGGCGCCGCGTACGACTCCGTCTTCCTGCGCGCCGCCCGCAACGAGCCGGTGCCGCACACCCCCGTGTGGTTCATGCGGCAGGCCGGGCGCTCGCTGCCCGAGTACCTGAAGGTGCGCGAGGGCGTCCCGATGCTCGACGCCTGCATGCAGCCCGAGCTGGTCAAGGAGATCACCCTCCAGCCGGTGCGCCGCCACAAGGTCGACGCGGCCATCTTCTTCTCCGACATCGTCGTCCCGCTCAAGGCGGTCGGCATCGACGTCGAGATCAAGGGCGGCGTCGGCCCGGTCATCGCCGACCCGATCCGCACCGCCGCCGACCTCCAGCGGCTTCGCCCGCTCGAACCCGACGACATGCCCTACATCACCGAGGCGGTCGGCCTGCTGGTCGCCGAACTCGGCGCCACCCCGCTGATCGGCTTCGCCGGGGCCCCCTTCACCCTGGCCAGCTACCTGGTCGAGGGCGGGCCCTCGAAGTCGTACGAGAACACCAAGGCGATGATGTACGGCGCCCCCGAGGTGTGGGCCGAACTCGTCGACCGGCTCGCGCAGATCACCGCCGCCTTCCTGAAGATCCAGATCGAGGCCGGTGCCTCGGCGGTCCAGCTCTTCGACTCCTGGGCGGGCGCGCTCGCCCCCGACGAGTACCGCCGCTCCGTGATGCCCGCCAGCGCCAAGGTCTTCGACGCGGTCGAGCTCTACGGCGTCCCGCGGATCCACTTCGGCGTCAACACCGGCGAGCTCCTCGGCCTGATGGGCCAGGCCGGCGCGGACATCGTCGGCGTCGACTGGCGCGTCCCGCTCGACGAGGCCGCGAAGCGGGTCGGCCCCGGCAAGGGCCTGCAGGGCAACCTCGACCCCGCCGTCCTCTACGCCCCCACCCACGTCGTCGAGGCCAAGGCCCGCGAGGTCCTGCACGCCGCCCGGGCCCTCGGCGGCAGCCACCACATCTTCAACCTCGGCCACGGCGTCATGCCCACCATGGACCCGGACGCGCTCACCCGCCTCGTCGCCTTCGTCCACGAGGCGAGCGCCCGGTAGCGGCCCCGGCCCCGCGCCCCGTTCAGTCCTCCCCGCCGCCGAGGTGGGCGAGGACGGCCAGGACGCGGCGGTGGGTGTCCTCGGCCGGGGGGAGGTCGAGCTTGAGCAGGATGTTGCCGATGTGCTTGGCGGTCGCCGCCTCGGAGACCGTCAGGCGGCGGCAGATCTCCGCGTTCGAGCAGCCGCGGGCCATCAGCTCGAGGACCTCGCGCTCGCGGGGGGTGAGGCGCTCCAGCGGGTCGCGGCGGCGGGCCAGCAGGCGGCGGACCACCTCGGGGTCGACCACCGTGCCGCCCGCGGCGACGGTGTCCACCGCGGCCAGGAACTCCTCGACGTGGCCGACCCGGTCCTTGAGCAGGTAGCCGACGCCCGCACCGCCGCCGCCGGCCAGCAGGTCGGCGGCGTACGAGCGCTGGACGTACTGGCTGAGGACCAGCACCGGCAGGTCCGGCCGCTCGGCGCGCAGGTGCAGGGCGGCGCGCAGGCCCTCGTCGGCCAGGCCCGGCGGCATCCGGACGTCGGTCAGGACCAGGTCGGGGCGGTGCTCGGCGACGGCGGCGAGCAGGGCGTCCGCGTCGCCGACGGCGGCCGCCACCGTGTGGCCGAAGCGCTCCAGCAGGCCGATCAGGCCCTCGCGGAGGAGGACGGAGTCCTCGGCGAGGACGAGGCGGAGCGGGGGTCGGTCGTCGGGGTGCACGGGATCTCCACACGCAGCAGGGTCGGGCCGCCCGGCGGGCTGCTGACGGACAGTCTGCCGCCGACCACCGCCACCCGGTCGGCCAGCCCCGTCAGACCGGTGCCGCGGGCGGGGTCGGCGCCGCCGGTGCCGTCGTCCGAGACGTCCAGCCGCAGGCGGCCCGCGGACCAGCGACCGTGCACCCGGGCCGCGGACGCCCCGGCGTGCCTGGCCGCGTTCGCCAGCGCCTCGGCGACCGCGAAGTAGCCCGCGGACTCGACGGCCGCGGGCAGCCGGCCCGGCAGGCGGACGTCCACCGCGACCGGCAGCACCGAGCGGTCCGCCAAGTCCGCGCAGGCGTCCGGCAGGCCGCGGTCGGCCAGGACCCGGGGGTGGATGCCGTGCACCAGCTCGCGCAGCTCGGCCAGCGCCGCGTCGGCCTCGGCGTGCGCCGCGGCCAGGCGGCGGGCGAGCGGGCCGCCCGGCGGTGCGTCCAGCCGGGCCAGGCCCAGCGACATCGACAGGGCGACCAGGCGCTGCTGCGCGCCGTCGTGCAAGTCCCGTTCTATGCGGCGGCGTTCGGCCTCGAACGCGTCCACCAGGCGGGCCCGGGAGCGGACCAGCTCGCCGACCCGCTCCTGGCCGCCCGCCAGCGCCCGGGCCAGCGCCGCCCGGGTGCCCGCCGCGACCGCCAGCGGGTAGCCCGCCAGGGCCAGCAGCACCGCGCCCCCCGCCGCCACCGCCCAGGCCTGGCCCGGCGCGTGCAGCTGCCAGACCTTCAGCACGTTCACCTGCTCGCCGTCCAGGGCCAGTTGGAGCGGCGTCGTCACCAGCCAGGCCGGGACCAGCAGCGCGCCCGCCACCACCAGCAGCTCCAACGGCCAGAGCAGGAACGCCGACAGCACCGCGCCGCCGGCCTCCCGCCACGTCGCCCCCTCGGCGTACCGGGTGCGCAACCAGGCCCGCGGGCCCGGGCCGTCCGGCACCCGGTGCGGATCGGGCACCGGCGCCCCGCCCATCAGCCGCAGCAACCGCCGCTCGCCCGCCCCGGAGACCAGCCCCGCCAGCGGCAGCGCCGCCAGCAGCGGCACCCCCACCAGCAGCACCGACAGCGCCCCGCCGACCGCGGCCCACAGCAGCAGCACCGCGCACAGCACCGCCCCCGCCAGCGCGCACGCCAGCAGGTACGCCGCCGAGCGCCACGGCCAGGCCGTCCGCAGGAAACCGGGCCTGCGCAGCGCCTGCCAGCAGTCGGACACCGGGCACCTCCTTTCACCAGGACCGACCCTAGGCCGCCGCCCCGGCCGGTGTCGGTAGAGCTGGCTCCACTCTTCGCGGTGGAGCGGGCGTCCATGTGCGAACCGCCCGGCGCCGCTTGGCTTGGACCCATGACGACCCCACTGACCAGGATCGCCGTGCGCTCCCTCAACGCCGGACGGACCGCCCTGCTCGGGGCGTTCACCGCGCTCGCCCTGGGCGTCGCGCTGATCGCCGCCACCCTGCTCGGCCTCGCCGCGGCCACCGCCCTCCCGCCCGGCGAGGACCGCACCGCACTGCTCGCCCAACTCGGCACCACCTGCGGCGTCAGCCTGTTCACCGCCGGGTTCGTGGTCGCCGCCACCTCCTCCTACGCGGTCGCCCGGCGCCGCCGCGAGTTCGGACTGCTGCGGCTGGCCGGCGTCACCCGCGGCCAACTCACCCGCACCGTCCTGCTGGAGGCCCTGCTGCTGGGCCTGCTCGCCGCCGCCACCGGCAGCGCGCTCGGCCGCGCCGCCGCCCCGCTGCTGGCCCGCGCGCTGAGCGCCGCCGACCTCGCCCCCGCGGGCTTCCGCACCGGCAGCCCCGGCTGGCCGCTGGTCACCGCGTTCTGCACCGGCCCGCTGGTCGCCCTCGCGGGCACCGCCGTCGCCGCCCGGCGGGCCGGCCGGGTGCGCCCGCTCGAAGCGCTCCGCGAGGCCGACGTCGACCTGGGGGTGATGACCGCGGGTCGCTGGCTCGGCGGCCTCGCCCTGCTCGGCACGTACGCCGCCGTGGTGGCCGCCGCGCTCGCCGGTGACCCGGCCGAACTGCTGCACCGCAAGACCTACACCCTCCAGCCGATGCTGCTGGTCGCCGCCACCGCCCTGCTCGCCCCCGTCCTGGTCCGCCCGCTGCTGCGCCTGCTCACCCGTCCCGCCACCCGGCCGCCCCGGCTGGTCCGGGCCGCCGCGCTCGGCGGCCTGCGCCGCACCGGCGCCACCGCCGCACCCGTCCTGCTCGCCACCGCCCTCGCGGGCACCCTGGCCGGCGCCCCCGCCCTCGTCGCCGCCGCCCGCGCCGCCGAGGCCCGCAGCACGGTCGCCGCCGACCTCGTCCTCACCCCCGCCCCCGGCGGCGAGGGGGCCGACGCGCTGACGGCCGCACTGCGGGCGCTGCCCGGGGCCGTCGTCTCGCCGAGCGCCGCGACGCCGCTCGCCGTCGTCGAGGCCGACGGCACCGCCGTCCGCGCCGAGGGCCGGGCCGTCGCCGACCCGGCCGCGCTGACCGCCACCACCCGGCTGCCCGTCCTCGCGGGCGACCCCGCGGCGCTCGACGACGACAGTGCGGTGCTCGCCGAAGAGTGGGGGCACCCGCGGGTCGGCGACCGCGTCCCGGTGGTGCTCGCCGACGGCACCCGGCGGGAGCTGCGGGTCGCCGCCGTGCTGCGCGAGGGCACCGGCAGCAACCCGGTGTACGTCACCCCGCGCAACGCCCCCGGCGCCCGCACCGACCGGATCGACGTCCGCGGCGCCGCCGCGGACGCGGCGGCCACCGCCCGGGCGCACGGGGCCACCGCGCAGACCCGCGCGGCCTGGCTGGACGCCCACCACCCCGCCGCCGACCCGCAGCTGATCCGCCGGATCGCCGCCGTCCTCGGCCTCGCCCTGCTCTACACCGCGATCACCCTCGCCCACACCGCGCTCACCACCACCACCGACCGCCGCCGCGAACTCGCCCGGCTCCGCCTGGTCGGCACCACCCGCGCCCGCGTCCTGCGGCTGGTCGCCGCCGAGACGCTCCTCGTCACGGCGGTCGGCGTCCTGCTCGGCACCGCCGCCACCCTCACCACCCTCGCCACCATGGGCGCCGCCCTCCACCGCACGGGCGCCCCCGTCCCCCTCGCCCTCCCCTGGACGGCCCTCGCCGTCACCGCCCTGTTCTGCGCCCTGGTCACCGTCCCCTGCGCGGCCCTGGCGGCCCTGCGCGCCACCAAGGGCCGTGCGGTGGAGGCGCGTTAGGCGACCAGGGGCGGCGTCGGCCCCATTTACGCGGAGCTTCCGGCTGGCTACCGTGCATCACGGGAGGGGTCATGAGCTGTCTGCTGCGGTTGCTCGGCCTGGCGGGCATCCTGTGGATGTTCGGCATGGGGGTCTTCGGTCACGACTGGTCGCTCGCCGGGCTGGTCATCCCGGTGTCGACCTTCGTGCTCTTCGTCGCGGACCAGGTGGGCCGGAGCGAGGCCCGCCACCTGCAGGAGGCCGCGGCGGCCCGGGAGCGCGAGCGGCGCCGGGCGGAGGCGGAGCAGGAGGCCCCCGCGGGGTCCCCGGCCGGTTCCGACGGGCCCCCGGCCGGTTCCGACGGGCCCCCGGCCGGTTCCGACGGGGACGGGCCGGACGCGATCCCCGCCGACCCCCGCTGACCGGCCCGCCGCCCGGCCCGCCGCCCGGGCCCGGGTCACGTCCTGCCGTCGACGCCCTCGCCGATGCGCCCGTCCGAGTCCGAGCCCGAGCCCGCGTCGGCGTCCGCGTCGACACCCGGCGCGTGCGTCGGGCGCGGCGGGACGGCGGGGGCCCCGGCGCGGCGGGAGCGCAGGCGGCGGCGGAGCAGCCAGGCGAGCGGGGCGAGCACGGCGAGGAAGGGCGCCACGGCGGCCAGGGCCACCAGCAGGACGCGGACCAGGCCGACCAGGGCGTGCCAGCCGTTCGAGAGGCCGTGGCCGACGGAGGCCCAGAAGCCGGTCCCCTTCTCCTCCGGCTCGACGTGGACGGGCTGGTAGGCGGTCACCAGTTCCAGCGTCACGGTGGACAGCGAGGTGCGGGCCGACAGCTCCTGCTGCTGGCGCTGCAGCGACTCCAGGTCGGACTCGCGGCGGGTCAGCTCGCTCTCCAGCGACACCACCTCGGACAGGCTCTTCGCGTCGGCCATCAGCGCCCGCACCCGGTCCACGCTGGCCCGCATCGACTTCAGGCGGCTGTCGACGTCGGCGATCTGCTGGGTGAGGTCGTCCGCCTGGCTGCTGAGGGCGAGCCGGGTGCCGAGCCCGCCCAGCCCGTCCAGGGTGGCCTGGTAGGACGCGGACGGGACCTTCAGGGTCAGCGTGGACAGCGTGCTGTCGCCCTTCCCGCCGCGCAGGTTCTCCCCGGCGACGTACCCGCCCGCCCGGGTGACCAGGTCGACGGCCTTGGTGCGGGCGTCGTCCACGGCGTCGACCCGCAGCGTCAGCTTGGCCTGGTAGGCGATCTGGCGGTCCGTCACCTGCGCGGTGCCCGCGGCGCCCGCGGTGCCCGCGGTGTTCGACGTGCTGCCCCCGGAGCCGGGCCCGGCCCCGCTGCCGACGGCGCCGTCACCGCTGCCGGGGGCCGCCGCGGCCTTGTCCTGGGCCTGGGCGCCGCCCCCCGCCGGGGCCACCGCCGGGGCCGCCGACTCCGAGTGGCCGGAGCCCGCGCTGCACCCGGCCAGCAGCAGGACCGCGGCCACCGCCCCCGCCGCGCCCGCTCTGCGTACCCGCAGGTCCATGTCGCATCCTCCCCGTGGTCCGGGGCGGGCCGGTCGCCCACCCCCACGCAGCTGTGACGCGGCGGCCCCCGGACCGGACCCGCCCCCGCGGTACCGGATCGATCACGCCGCGGACTCGTCCCGGTCTCGGAGGGTCGCGGGCCCGATCCCGGCGATCCGGATAAGGGCTGGGAGACTGATCGACATGGCGAAACCTCACGTCGTGGTGATCGGTGGCGGCATCGCGGGCCTGGCCGCGGCCGCGTTCCTCGGTGACGCAGCGGTACGGGTGACCGTGCTGGAGGCGTCCACGCGCTTCGGCGGCAAACTGCACGGCGGTGAGGTCGGCGGCGTCCGGGTCGACCTCGGCGCCGAGTCGATGCTCGCCCGCCGCCCCGAGGCGGTCGACCTGGCCCGCCGGGTCGGCCTCGGCGACCTGCTCGAACCGCCCACCACCGCCAAGGCCGCGATCTGGACCAGAGAGGGCCTGCGCCCGCTGCCCGGCGGCCAACTCATGGGCGTACCGGGCGACTTGGACGCCCTCAAAGCCTCCGGCGTGCTCACCCCCGAAGGGCTGGAACGGGCCTTCCACGAGCAGGACGCCGAGCTCGGCGAGGACGCCCCGATCGGCCGCTACGTCGCAGACCGGCTCGGCCGCGAGGTCGTCGACCGGCTCGTCGAACCGCTGCTCGGCGGCGTGTACGCCGGGCACGCCGACGAGATCTCGATCCGCGCCGCCGTCCCGCAGCTGCTCCAACTCGCCCGGCAGGGCGGCCCGTTGACCACCGCGATCCGCGAACTCACCAGCCGCGCCACCGCCACCGGACCGGTCTTCCAGGGCCTGCGCGGCGGGCTCGGCACCCTCCCCGAGGCCGTCGCCGCCCACGGCCGCACGCACGGCGCCGAACTGCTCACCGGCCACCGGGTCGACGCCCTGCGCCGCACCCCCGACGGCTGGCTGGTCACCACCGGCGGACGCCGACTCGCCGCCGACGCCGTCGTGCTGGCCGTCCCGGCCCCGCAGGCCGCCGCGCTGCTCGCCGACGACGCCCCCGGCGCCGCCGCCGAACTGCGCGCCGTCGAGTACGCGTCCATGGCCCTGGTCACCCTCGCCTTCCGCCGCGCCGACCTCGCGGACAGCCCGCTCACCGGCAGCGGCTTCCTCGTCCCCCCGGTCGACCGGCGCAACATCAAGGCCTCCACCTTCTCCAGCAACAAGTGGGGCTGGCTGGAACGCTCCGCCCCCGACGCCTTCCTGCTGCGCACCTCGCTCGGCCGCCACCGCGAGGACGCCGCCCTCGACCTGGACGACGCCGAACTCGTCGCCCGCTCCCTCGCCGACCTGCGCGCCGCCGTCGGCCTGCGCGCCACCCCGTACGACCACGCCGTCACCCGCTGGCGGGCCGGGCTCCCGCAGTACCCCGTCGGCCACCTCGACCGGGTCGCCCGGATCCGGGCCCACCTCGACGCGCTCGGCGCGATCGCGGTCTGCGGCGCCGCGTACGACGGCGTCGGCATCCCCGCCGTCGTCGCCGGGGCCCGGCGGGCCGCGGAGCTCCTCACCCCCGGCACCGGCACCGCCCGCACAGAAGGGACAATGGGCTCATGACCGAAAGCACTGAGCAGCCCGTGAAGAAGAAGGCCCGCGACCTCAACCAGGTCATCCGCTACACCATGTGGTCGGTGTTCAAGCTCAAGGACGCCCTTCCGGAGGACCGCGCCGCCCTCGCCGCCGAGGTCGACGGCCTCTTCGAGCAGCTCGCCGCCAAGGACGTCGTCGTCCGCGGCACCTACGACGTCTCCGGCCTGCGCGCCGACGCCGACATCCTGGTCTGGTGGCACGCCGAGGACTCCGACGACCTGCAGGAGGCGTACAACCGCTTCCGCCGCACCGCGCTCGGCCGCCACCTGGAGCCGGTCTGGTCCAACATGGCGCTGCACCGCCCCGCCGAGTTCAACAAGTCGCACATCCCGGCGTTCCTCGCCGACGAGCGGCCCCGCGAGTACGTCTGCGTCTACCCCTTCGTCCGCTCCTACGAGTGGTACCTGCTCCCCGACGAGGAGCGCCGGGCGATGCTCGCCGAGCACGGCATGATGGCCCGCGGCTACCCGGACGTGCGCGCCAACACCGTCGCCTCCTTCGCCCTCGGCGACTACGAGTGGCTGCTGGCCTTCGAGGCCGACGAACTCCACCGCATCGTCGACCTGATGCGCGACCTGCGCCCCTCCCGCGCCCGGCTGCACGTCCGCGAGGAGGTCCCCTTCTTCACCGGCCGCCGCAAGCCGGTCGCGGAGCTGCTCTCCGGCCTGTACTAGGCCGGTACCGGGCCCGCACCCGGGTTTGCGCCGGGCCCGCACCGGAGAGACCGAACGGCACCAGGGCCCGGACCGGACGCTCCCCCCGCGGGACGCGGTCCGGTCCGGGCGCACCCACCGTCCGCCCCCGGAGGAGCGCGTGTCCGCAGCACCCGGCCCCGTCGTGTTCGAACGGGTCGCCCCGGTCGTCCCGGTCCGTGACCTGGCCGCCGCCCTGGCCCGCTACGGCCGCCTCGGCTTCACGACCGAACCGTACGAGGACGGCTCCCGGTACGGCTTCGTCTCGCGCGGCGCGGTGGAGCTCCACCTGACCGAGTGGGCCGAACACGACCCGCTGCGCACCGGCGCGGTGGTCTACCTGTACGTGTCGGACGCCGACGCGGTGCACGCCGAGTGGGCGGCGGCGGACCCGCCCGGGCGGCTGACCGGACCGGCCGACACCCCGTACGGGCTGCGCGAGTTCGGCTACGTCGACCCGGACGGCACCCTGCACCGCGTCGGATCCCCGCACTCCTCCTCCGCCGCGGCCGCCGGGTGAGCGCCGGGCGGGCGGTCGCTCGCGGCCGGTGGTCCGGGCGTCCGCGCGCTGCCGTCCGGCTCCGGGGCCACCGGTCTAGGAACCGAGCGCCGCGCGCAGGCGCGGATCCCGGACGGCGGCCGGGCCGGAGATGGCGACGGCGGTGAGCAGGTCGTCGTCGGTGACGGGGGTGTGGCGGCAGGGGAGGGCCCGCAGCAGGGTCTGGCCGGCGGGGGCGGCCCACGCGGTGTAGGCGTGGACGTCGACCCGGGCCATCAGCAGGGTGCCGCCGGTCAGGACCAGGGGCAGGGCGTACCAGGCGGCGGCGGTGCGGGCGGTGTCCCCGTCCGGGGCGGTGAGCAGGACGGTCAGCAGCAGCATCGCGGCCGCACCGACCAGCGCGTAGCGGACCTGCCGGACCGCCCGCAGGGCGTGGTCGCGGACGACGGCCGGGGTCGCCAGCCCCGCCGTGGTGAGCCGGTCGCCGATGTCGCGGACGGTGGGGTGCACGGCCAGCGCGGCCTTGAGCTGGGCGGTGCGGCACTGGCCCTCGGGGCCGATCGCACCGATCAGGGCCCGTTCGAGGCGGCCGCGGCCCTGCGGGTCCACGACGGTGGTCCAGCCGGTGTGGGCGAGGTGCAGACGCCCCACCCCGGCCATCCGCACCAGCGCCAGGTCGACCACCCGGGCCGGACCGCCGGCCAGGTACGCGGTCTCGTAGAGGCCCACGCCGGAGAGCCGGTGGGCGGGGTGCGGGGGCCGTCCGGTGAGGGCGTCGGCGATCGCGGCGACCCGTACCAGGCGGAGGCAGGAGTACACCGCGGCGGCACAGGACGGGATCAGCAGCAGCACCCACATGCTTTTTGTTCTAGTCCTGTGCGCGCCGGGAACGGAACGCATACCCGGGCCGCGATACCGAACTGTGACTCGGCGCGGCCCCGATGCGGGCTTCCGTGCGGGCGCCGGTGCGGGCTTCGGTGCGGGCTCGGGCGCGGCTCAGGAACTGCCGCACCCGCCGCCACCCCCGCAGCTCGACCCGCAGGAGCTCGACGACCCGCACGAGCTCGACGAGGACCCGCAGGAGTGCGAGGACGACCCGCAGGAGGAGTGCGAGGACCCGCCGCAGGAGTGGTGCGAGGAGCCGTGGCCGCCCGAGGAACCGCAGGAGGAGGTTGTGGTCGACCCGCACCAGACCACTGTCCCGGTGCCCGCGCTGCCCCCGAGGCCCGGGTCGCTGCTCCCCCGGGAACCGGAGCCCCGGGAGGAGCGGGGCGGGCGGGTGGAGGAGTACGGGCCGGTCAGCGCCTCGCGCAGCGCCCGGTGCTCGGACGCGCGGAGCGCGAGGGTGCCGTCCAGGGCGAACGCGCCGACCAACTCGGCGTGCTCGGCGGCGACCTCGTACGGCCGCCACGGGGTGCTGCCGCGGACGAGCAGCAACTGGCGCCGCCCGGCCGGGGTGATCCGGCTCCTCGCGGGGCGGGTGGCGATCAGGCTGATCACCGTGAACAGCACCAGCACGCCGTACGGGGGGAACGGCGGTGCGGTGGTGTCCCACTTGGGGTCGTCCAGCCACTGGACGGTGGAGACCACGCCGAGCACCACCGTCACGAGCAGCGCCAGCACCACCAGCTTGCGGGCCCGCCAGGCGGCCTTCAGCGCGGCGGGGTGGCGCATCAGGCCGCGGGCGGCGAGCGCGTCGCCGATCCGCTGTACCTCGGGGCTGCCCGTCACGGAGGTGCGCAGCACCGACAGGTCGCGCCCGGCCCGGCCGCCGACGGCGGTGACCAGGACGCGCTCGACCGGGTCGGACGTCCCCTCGGAGGTGACGGTGACCCGGCGGGCCCGGGAGATCACCACCCGTCCCTCGCGCTCCATCCGGACCAGGACGGTGTCGACGACCCGGGCCGGGCCGCCGGCCAGGAAGGCGACGTCCAACAGCGGCTGGCCGCGTCCGGGCAGCCCCTTCGGGTCGGTGACCCGACGGCTGCGCCAGTTGAAGACGGCGGCGACGGCGAGTGAGAGCGCGACGAGCGCGAAGGCCAGGAAGAACCGGAAGTTCCACATCCCCCGTGGATCCCTTCTGTGGGCGGCGCGGCGCGGGACGGTGCGGCGCTGCGCGAAGTGTGGTGGTGCGGGACGGTGCGGCGCGGAGCGAAGTGTGGCGGCGCGGGATGGTTCGGTGCGGAGCGAAGTGTGGCGGCGCGGCACAGTGTGACGTGGGACGAAGTGTGGCCGCGCGGGACGGTGCGGCGCTGAGCGAAGTGTGGCCGCGGGCGGTGGGCCGGTTACGGGTGCGCCTTCGCCGTCCGGCGCGGTAGCAGGCGGCTCCAGCGGGAGGCGGTGGGGTGCAGCAGGCGGCGCAGTGCGGGGTGCCAGGGGGCGTCGGGGGCGGCGTCGAGGGCCCATGCGGCGAAGGCCCGGGCGTCGGCGCGGTGGCCGCCGGTGAGCGGTCGGCCGCTGGCGTAGCGGGCGAACAGCGGGGCGAAGTCGGGACCGAGCAGGTCGGGGAGCTCGGGCAGCAGGTGGCCGACGGTCTCCCGGCGCTTGGCCAGCAGGCCCTCGGCCTGGCCGCGCAGTTGCTCCGGGTCGAAGCCCGCGGGGGCGGGACCGCCCGCCACCAGGGCGGCCAGCAGTTGCTCCTGTCGGTGGGCCAACTGGACTCGAGCGAGGGCGAGTTCGGCGTCGGCACGGTCGCGGATCAGGTACTCGTGCTGCTCAGACACGGGCGGTCTCCCTGCGGTGGAGGTGCTGGACGCGGCGGATGGCGTCGAGTTCGGCGGACAGTTCGGCGGGCGGCGGGTACGCGCCGTCCCGTTCCAGCAGCACCCCGGGCGGGTCGGTGCGGGCGCAGAGCGCGGCCAGCACGTCCAGCACGGGCGCGGTGACGGGGTGGGTGTGGGTGTCGTGCCAGACGCCGTCCCGCTCGACGCCGCCCGCGACGTGCACGTAGGCGAGGGCCTCCAGCGGCAGCCGGTCGAGTTCGGCGGCCGGGTCGACGCCCAGGTTGACGTGGTTGGTGTGCAGGTTGGCGACGTCCACCAGCAGGCGGACGCCGGTGCGTTCGACCAGTTCGGCGAGGAACTGCGCCTCCGTCAACTCGTCACCAGGCCATGCGAGTTGGGCGGCGATGTTCTCCAGGGCCAGCGGTACGGGCAGCTCCTGCTGGGCGATCCGGACGTTGGCGACCACCACCCGCAGCGCCTCCCGGGTGCGCGGCACCGGCAGCAGGTGTCCGGCCTCCAGGCCGCCCGCCCGGACGAACGCCAGGTGCTCGCTGACCAGCGGCGCCCCGAGCGCCTCGGTGACGGCGGCCAGCCGGGCCAGCCGGGCCGGGGCGGGGACGGTGGCGTCCCCGAGGCCGAGCGAGACGCCGTGCGGGACGACCCTGACGCCGCGGGCGCGCAGCTCGACCAGCGAGGGCGGCAGATGGTCGGCGCAGACGTTCTCGGCGACCACCTCCACCCAGTCCAGGCCGGGCATCCGCTCCACCGCGGTGTCGATCTCCGGGCGCCAGCCCAGCCCGGTGCCCAATCGCGGAATATCGGACGAAGACATATTCCACCCCCTTTCGCGGGGTTTTCCGGTCACCCGGATCCCCCGTTGCCGAGGGTGTATCCGCGGCGCGCCGATGCCAAGCGGGACACCGGAAACTCAGAGCTGAACTTGAGGTTTCACCCTCGCTGAACGAACTCCCGCCCGGGTGGGGGGAAATTCAGCAGCGCACGGACGAACGACTGGCTAACGTGACATGCCTATGACTTCGACGCCGTACCGCATCCGCCCGTTCGCACCCGCTGACGCCACCGGGGCCGCCGCGGCCTACCGGGCCGGTCGCCCGCACCTGGTCACCACCCCCGAAGTGGTCGCCTGGCAGGCCGAGTTGCCGCACTACCACCTGCTGGTCGCCGAGCGGGCCGGCCGGGTCGTCGGCACCGCCCGGTTCGGCCCGGTGCCCGAGAGCACCACCCCCCACCAGGGCTTCCTCAACGTCAGCGTGCTCCCCGAGCACCGCGGCGCGGGCATCGGCACCGCGCTGCTCACCGCCGCCGAACGGGACCTCACCGCCCTCGGCGTCCGGGACGCGCACAGCTGGGTCGACGACACCCCCGAGGCCCTCGCCTTCGCCGCCGCCCGCGGCTACCGGCGCAGCGGCCGGGCCGGCCGCTTCTCCGGCCTCGACCTCACCGCCCCACTGCCCCCGCTGCCGCCCACCCCGCCCGGCGTCGAACTGCGCACCGCCGCCGACTTCCTGGACGACCCGTACCCGATCTACCTGGTCGACATCGACGGCGCCCGCGCCGAGCCGGGCGACCTCGTCCTCGACGACCAGCCGTACGAGGGCTGGCTCGCCGAGATCTGGCAGCGCCCCGACCAGGACCACACCCTCACCGCGGTCGTCCTGGTGGACGGCGAGGCCGTCGCCTTCTCCGCCGCCCAGACCGACGGCCACCGCACCTACTGGTCCGCCTTCACCGCGACCCGCTCCACCCACCGCGGCCGCGGCCTGGCCAAACTCGCCAAGGCCCACTCCCTGCACCGCGCCAAGGCCCGCGGCCTCACCGCCGCGTACACCCAGAACGACGCGGGCAACGCCCCGATGCTCGCGATCAACGCCTGGCTCGGCTACCGCGAGTGCGCGGCGGAGTGGAAGCACACCCGGGCGCTCGACGCGTAGCCGCGCAACCGCGCAGGGGCGCGGGACTTGGCGAGCGGGATGGTGCAACCAGGGGCGTGGGGAGGGTTGCTGCGTCGGCGGGATGGTGCAACCAGGGGCGGGGAGGGCTGCCGCGTCGGCGGGATGGTGCATCCAGGGGCGCGGGGAACTGCGCGCAGCGGCAGGTGAACGCCAGCAAGGTCGCGGGGAGGGCGGTGAGTTGATGTCCGCTCGCGATCTTGCGGCGGGTGCCTGGTTGCTCGCGCAGTTCCCCGCGCCCCTGGCTTCGCCGGGTGTGCGCGGCAGGTCGTCCCGGGTTCCTGGCTTCGCCGGGTGTGCGTGGCGGGTCTTCCCGGGTTCCTGGCTTCGCCGGGTGTGCGCGGCAGGTCTCCCCGCGCCTCTGGCTTCGCCGGGTGTGCGCGGCAGGTCTCCCCGCGCCCCTGGCTTCGCCGGGTGTGCGCGGCAGGTCGTCCCGGGTTCCTGGCTTTGCCGGGTGTGCGCAGCAGTTCCCCGCGCCACTGGGTGGGCTGCGCTCTCCGCGGTTACGCGACGTCCACGCCGTGGTCGCGGGCCAGGCCCGCCAGGCCGTCGGACCAGCCCTGGCCCACTGCGCGGAGTTTCCAGCCGTCCGCCGGGTGGCGGTAGACCTCGGCGACCAGCATCGCGGAGACCGCCGGGTCAGCGGGCGGACGGAAGACCCAGTGGCCGCCGCCGCAGACCAGTTCCACCGCCGGGTCGACCAGGTCCGCGCAGGTGCCGTCGCCGTCCGCGTCCAGGTTGACCGAGATCGCCACCCGCCGTACCGCGTCCGGGAGCCGGCCGGTGCGCACGGTCGCGCTGCGGTCGTCCGGGCGCAGGGTGACGGCGCCGTCCTCCGCGGTCGGCTGGTGGTAGAAGACGAAGTCCTCGTCACGGCGGACCCGGCCGTCCGCGTCGAGCAGCAGCAGCGTCAGGTCGGCCTCCGCGCCGCCCGACCGGAACCGGACGCGCACCTCCTCGCCCGGCAGCACCAGGTTCTGCCCCGGAGCCAGTTCGACGGCAACGGCGGAGGCGCTCCGCTGCACGGGTATCGCCGCAGCCGCAGCCGTAACCGGAGCCGGAGCCGAGGCCATAGCCGGAGCCGGAGCCGGAGCCGGGCCGAGCCGCCCCGGCAGGCCCTGTTCGTGCAGCAGGGCGAGCAGCATCGGCCCGTCGACCAGGGTGAGCGGCTGCCCCTCGGCGTGCTTGCGGGAGCCCGGTCCGAAGCCCGCCGTGGTGACCAGGATGCCCCGGTTGGCGCCCTGCCGCCGCATGGTGGACTCCAGGTCGCGGACGGCGCTCGGCGGGACGGTCTTCCGGTAGCGCTTGGCCTGGATGACGATCTTCCCGCCGGTGATCGGGTCCGGGTCCTCGGCCAGCACGTCCACGCCCTCGTCGCCGCTGCGCGCGGTGGTGCTGGTGCGCAGGCCCCGGCGGCGGAACAGTTCGGCGATCAGCTCCTCGAACTCCAGCGGGTCCATCTCGAACAGGTCGGGTCCTTCGCCGTCCACCACCGGGGAGGGGACGGGAGCGGGGGAGGGGGCCCCGGCCGCGGAGGTCGGCACCTCGGCCACCGTCCCGCCCTTGTCCGGCCGGGCCGCGATCCGCCCGCCGAGGGCGTCGACCAGGCAGTCCAGCGGGGCGACCCGGTCCAGGGCCAGGCCCGCGAAGACCTCCCGGTCGACCTCCACGGCCAGCAGGCAGCGCTCGCCCTCCCGTCCGGTCGCCGGGTCGGTGGCGACCACCACCCCGTTCAGCCCCACCGAGGCGAGCAGCCCGTCGGCGTCGGCCCGGAACACCTCCGCCAGCACCCGCAGGGCGCACTGCGCCAGCACCTCGCGGTACAGCTCCCGGCGCTGGCCGACCGGCCGGGCCACCTCGTCCTCGCGGTCCTCGGAGCGGACGTACCGGTACCGGCCCACCGGCGGCACCACCTCGTACGGCGGCAGCTCCCAGCGCACCACCAGCCGCCGGGCCGACGCGTCCCAGGAGGTCTCGCCGTCGGCGGGGAAGCCGTCCGGCCAGTCCTCGCGCCAGTCGACGACCGCCTCGAAGTACTCGGCGACCGCCGCCGCCTCGCCCGCCCGCAGCCGCGCCGCCAACCGCCCGGCCTGCGCCGCCTGCCCGGCCAGCAGCCGGTGCCGCTCGGCCGCCCACGCCTCGTACTGGGCGCGGTACTCGGCGAGCCGGTACTGCCGCTGCTGCTCGGCCGCCCAGGCCGCCTGCCAGTCCCGTTCGAAGGCGGCCCGGGCCTGCGCCGACTGCTCCTCCCACTGCCGCCGCGCCCCCGGGTGGTACGCCTGCGGGCCCGTCGGGGGCGGCACCAGGTACCAGTTCTGGTCCGGCATCGGCACCGGCACGCCCAGCGGACCGGGGTCGAACGGCGGCACCGCCGGACGGCCCCCCGCGGCCGTCGAGAACCCGGGCCCGGCCAGCCCGGTCGCCAGCACCCCGCGCAACTCGGCGACCCGCGCGTCCAGTTCGGCGCTCCGCCGGGCCGCGTCCGACTCCCGCCCCTGCTGGTACGCCTTCAGCGCCTCCCGCTCGCCCCGGGCCGCGGCCCGCTGCGCCTCCCGCTGCGCCCGCTCGTTCTCGCGCTGCGCG
Source organism: Kitasatospora phosalacinea (assembly GCF_030268885.1). Lineage (GTDB taxonomy): Bacteria > Actinomycetota > Actinomycetes > Streptomycetales > Streptomycetaceae > Kitasatospora > Kitasatospora phosalacinea_C. The sequence continues at coordinate 228,199 of NZ_BSSA01000004.1, read as the reverse complement.
GCGGCCGCCGCCCTGCGCTGCGCCTCGGCGCGCCGGTGCTGCTCGCGCTGCGCCTCGGCCAGTACCGACCACACCCCGGAAGACCGCCGCCGCGCCACGCCCGCCCCACCCACGTCCAAGTCCGTTCGGAAGACGATCAGTCTTCCACGCGGACGGTACCCGCGGCACCCGCCGCCGTACCCTGGCCGGACACCCCGGCCGACCGCGGCACGGGGGAGCGAGACGGGGGAGGCCCGCGATGAGCCGCACGACGGTGAACGGCGCCACGCTGCACTACGACGAGGCCGGGCCCGCCGACGGGACGCCGGTGGTCCTGCTCCACGGGCACCCGTTCGACCGCACGCTGTGGGACCCGCAGGTCCGGGCGCTCGCCGCGGCCGGGTACCGGGTGGTCACCCCCGACCTGCGCGGCTACGGCGGGAGCGAGGTGACGCCCGGCAAGGTGCTGCTGGCCGACTTCGCCGACGACGCCGCCGCCCTGCTCGACCACCTGGGCATCGGGCGCGCGGTGGTCGGCGGCGTCTCGATGGGCGGCCAGATCGCCATGGAGTTCCACCTCCGCCACCCGCAGCGCGTGCTGGCGCTCGTGCTGTCCGACACCTCGGCCCCCGCCGAGACGGAGGAGGGCCGGGCCTTCCGCAACCGCCTCGCCGACCGGCTGCTCGCCGAGGGCATGGGCGGCTACGCGGACGAGGTGATCGACAAGATGCTCGCCCCCTACAACGTCACCGCCCTCCCGGAGACCGCGGCCCGCGTCCTGGGCATGATGCGCGGCACCGACCCGCGCGGCGCCGCCGCCGCGCTCCGCGGCCGGGCCGAGCGCCCCGACTACCGGGACACCCTGCGCACCGTCACCGTCCCGACCCTGCTCCTGGTCGGCGTGGACGACGTCTACACCCCCGTCACCGACGCCGAGGCGATCCGGGCCCTCGTCCCGCACGCCGTGCTGACCGTCGTCCCCGACGCCGGGCACCTCCCGGGCGCCGAACAGCCCGAGCGCTTCAACGCCGCGCTGCTGGACTTCCTCCGCACCTGGCTCCCGGCCTGAGCGCGCACCCGAAGCCGCCGAGGGCCCTCCCCGGCAGTCGGGGAGGGCCCTCGGGCGGGCGGGAGGCGGCCGCTACTCGGCGGGCTTCAGCTTCAGCGAGATCGAGTTGATGCAGTACCGCTGGTCGGTCGGGGTGTCGTACCCCTCGCCCTCGAAGACGTGCCCGAGGTGGCTGCCGCACTTCTTGCAGCGCACCTCGACCCGGCGCATGCCGAGGCTGGTGTCCTCCAGGTACTCCACCGAGTCACCGGCCAGCGGCGCGTAGTAGGACGGCCAGCCGCAGTGCGAGTCGAACTTCGTCTCGCTGCTGAACAGCTCGGCACCGCACGCCCGGCAGCTGTAGACGCCGACCGTCTTGGTGTCGGTGTACTCGCCGACGAACGGGCGCTCGGTGCCGGCCTCGCGGAGCACGTGGTACTCCTCCGGGGTCAGCTCGGCGCGCCACTCGGCGTCGGACTTCTGGACCTCGTAGCTCACGGCGACTCTCCAGCTCTCCAGCTCGGAACGGGGACGTCAGACAGCAGGTGCAACGTCCGCCAGGGCGGCCAGAATTTCCGGGCCCAGGTTGGTCACGTCGCCCGCGCCCATGGTCAGCACCAGGTCACCGGGGGCGGCCAGCGAGGCCAGCAGCGCCGGGGCGGCCGCGAAGTCGTGCTCGGCCCGGACGTCCGCACCGGCCCGGCGGGCCGCGTCGATGATCAGCTCGGCGGTGACGCCCGGGATCGGGTCCTCGCGCGCCGGGTAGATGTCCAGCACCACCGAGGCGTCGGCCAGCGCCAGCGCCCGCCCCATCTCCTCGGCCAGCTGCTGGGTGCGCGAGAACAGGTGCGGCTGGAAGACCACCAGCACCCGGCCCGCGCCCGCCGCCTCCCGGATCGCCTCCAGGTCGGCCGCCATCTCGGTCGGGTGGTGCGCGTACGAGTCGATCACCTGCACGCCTCGCGCCTCGCCCTTGAGCTGCAGCCGCCGCCGCACCCCGGTGTACGCGCCCAGCGCCTTCGCCAGCCCCTCCGCCGGGACGCCCAGCGCGACGCCCGCGGCCAGCGCCGCGACCGCGTTGTGCGCGTAGTGCCGACCCGGCACGGAGACGGTGAACACCAGCCGCTCGCCGCCCAGCTCGACCGTCACCTCGCTGGTCATGCCGCGCGCCGCCACCTCCAGCACCCGCACGTCCGCGTCCTCGGCGGCGCCGACCGTCACCACGTTCAGCCCGTCCCGGCCCGCCACCCGGCGGGTCAGCTCGCGGGCGCCCTCGTGGTCGGCCGAGACCACCAGGGTGCCGCCGGGCTGGATGCGGCCGACGAAGGTCTCGAAGGACTCGTAGATCTCCTCGATCGACGCGTAGTTCGCGTGGTGGTCCAGCTCCACGTTCAGCACGATGGCCACCTCGGGCGCGTACTTGTGGAAGCTGCGGTCGCTCTCGTCCGCCTCCGCGACGAAGATCTCGCCCGCCCCGTGGTGCGCGTTCGACCCCGGCGCGTCCAGGTCGCCGCCGATCGCGTACGAGGGCTCCAGGCCCAGCTCGCCCAGGCTGACCGCGAGCATCGAGGTGGTCGTGGTCTTGCCGTGCGTCCCCGCCACCGCCAGCGCCCGGCGCCCGCCCATCAGCGCCGCCAGCGCGTCCGACCGGTGCACCACCGGCACCCCGCGCTCGCGGGCCGCCACCAGCTCCGGGTTGTCGGCCCGGATCGCGCTGGAGACCACCACGCTGCTCGTCCCGGCCGGGAGGTGCTCCGCGGCGTGCCCGACGAACACCGTCGCCCCCAGCTCGCGCAGCGCCCGGACGGTCTCCGACTCCTTCGCGTCGGAACCCGAGACGGTCGCGCCGCGCACCGCGAGGATCTTCGCCAGACCGGACATGCCGGCGCCGCCGATGCCGATGAAGTGCGGGGCGTGCAGGTCGTGGGCGGCGTCGTTCAAGGCTGGCTCCGTACGGGCGTGGGTGATGGACGGGTCCCGGTGCCCGCGCGATCGGGGACACCGGGACGATTCTGCCCTAACCGGGAGACCGGTCAGGCTTCGCTGGCGAACAGCTTGAGCACCGGGACGCCGACCTCGTGCCGGGCGCGGGAGGCCCAGTCCCGGTGGAAGAACTCCTCGACGAAGTGCGGGGAGGTCAGCACCAGCACCTCGTCGGCGCGGTTCTCCTCCACCACCTCGCGCAGCCGCACCAGCGGGTGCGCCTCGACCACCTCGCCGACCGCCTCGGCCCCGGCCCGCTGCAGGTGGCGCAGGCTGTGCTCCAGGGATTCGCCCGCGAGGGTGGGCGCGGCCTCCGCGCCGTCGTCGTGCTCGTGCACCGCCTGGTCCAGATGGCCGAGGGCCACGTCGTCCAGGGCGCGCAGCAACTCGTCCTGCTTGCCGCGGGGTTGCATCAGGACGACGAAGGAGACCTTCTCCTCGCCGTGGAGCGTGGTGACCAGCTCCACGTCGGCGTCGGAGAGTGCCTTCTCGATCATCAGTACGGTCTTGAACACGTGAGTCCCTTCGCTGGTGCGGGCCCCCGGGTCCGGCTCCCTGCTCCCCTCCTTCATAGTGCCCGGAGGAAGGATTCCTCACGCTGCACACGCGCCACACGGATCACATGATCCACATCGGTCAGGATGCGGCTCAGGTGCGGGCGGGGACGCTCGGGGAGCGGTCCGGATCGGTCGGCCGCAGATAGCGGGTGAAGAGGAAACCTTTCTCCTCGATCAATGACACCAGCCGCATCGGTCGGACGTCCGGGATTCGCGGCGCGTTCACGATCCTCGGTGAATCACCGCCCGTCACCAGGGGCGCCACCGACAGGCACAACTCGTCCAGCAGACCGTCCGCCGCGAGCTGACCGAGCAGGCGGGGACCGCCCTCCGTGAGCTGGCGGCGCCAACCACGCTCCGTGAGCGCGGCCACCGCCAGGGGGAGGTCCACCGAGCCCGTTCCTGCGGTGATCACATCGGCTGCGGCGGCGACCCGGGCGAGCTTCTCGCGCGGCGCGTCGACCGTGGTCAGGACCACGGTCGGCACCAGCGGCTCGGTGAACAGCGGCGCCGAGAGGTCCAGTTCCAGGCTCCGCGACACCACCGCGATCACCGGCGCGGGCGACTGGCCCGCGGCCGCCCGCGCCGCCGCGAACTCCGCCCGCGCCCGCGCCGGCCGGTACCCCTCGGCCCGCACCGTCTCGGCCCCCACCAGCACCACGTCGCACAGCGCCCGCAGCACCCCGAAGATCCGCTTGTCCGCCTCGCTGGACAGCCCCTCCGAGAGGCCGTCCAGCCGGGCCGCCCCGTCCAGCGAGGCCACCATGTTCGCCCGCAGCCACGCCCCCTCCGCCGGGTACGCGTAGGCCCGCGCCAACCACTCCAGGCCGCCGGGGGTGCCGGGGGTGTCACCGATCAGTTGCTCCATGCCCCGAGTCTCGCAGGGTGCGAGCGGGAGGGCGCGGCTCCGTGTCCGCGGCTTCCGCGCGCCTGGCTCCGCGCGCCTGGCTCCGCACGCCCGGCTCCGCGTCCGCGGCATCGCGTCCCCTGGTTCCGCGTCCCGGCGGCGCGAGTACCCTGTTGTTTCGTGTCTGCTGCCTCGGAGTCCGATATTCGCACCGCGATAGCCCTGACCGACCGGCGTCCGGTGGTGCCGGCCGAGCGGCTGGTGGCGGAGATGGTGCCGCCGCCGCGCTTCGCCGGGGTGAGCTTCGGCAGCTACCTGCCGGACTCCTCCCAGCCGAGCCAGTACGAGGCCGTCCAGATCCTGGAGTCCTTCGCCGCCGGGCTGAACGGCGCCGCCGAGCCGCCCAGGCGGGGCTGGTTCCGGCGCTCGGCGCCCGCGCCCGCCGGACCGGCCGGGATCTACCTGGACGGCGGCTACGGCGTGGGCAAGACCCACCTGCTGGCCTCGCTCTGGCACGCCGTGCCGGGCCCGAAGGCGTTCGGGACCTTCGTCGAGCTGACCAACCTGGTGGGGGCGCTGACCTTCCAGGGCGCGGTGAAGACGCTCAGCTCGCACCGGCTGCTGTGCATCGACGAGTTCGAGCTGGACGACCCGGGCGACACCGTGCTGGTGTCGACCCTGCTGGCCAGGCTGGTGGAGAACGGGGTCAAGCTGTGCGCGACCTCGAACACGCTGCCGGAGAAGCTGGGGGAGGGCCGGTTCGCCGCCGCGGACTTCATGCGGGAGATCCAGGGCCTGTCCGCGCACTTCCGCCCGGTGCGGATCGACGGCCAGGACTACCGCCACCGCGGCCTGCCCGCCGCCCCGCCGCCGTACGACGACGCCGAGGTGACCGCCCGCGCGGCCCGCACCCCGGGCGCCTCGCTGGACGACTTCGACGCCCTGCTGGAGCACCTGAAGGAGGTGCATCCCAGCCGGTACGGCGCGCTGCTGGACGAGGTCGGCGCGGTGTTCCTGCGCGGCGTGCGGCAGGTGGACGACCAGGCGACCGCGCTGCGGCTGGTGGTGCTGGCCGACCGGATGTACGACCGGGAGCTGCCGGTCACCGCCTCCGGCGTGCCGTTCGACCAGGTGTTCACCGAGGAGATGCTGCGCGGCGGCTACCGCAAGAAGTACCTGCGGGCGGTCTCCCGGCTGGTCGCGCTGGCCCGGGACTCCGCCAAGTAGCACCCGCTCTGTCGGTGGCCGGTCGTACGGTGGAGGGCGTGCGTCCCATCACGAGTATCGAGCGGTCCGTGGCGCCCTTCGAGGTCGTCAGCCCCTACCAGCCCAACGGCGACCAGCCGGCGGCCATCGCCGAGCTGGAGCGTCGGATCCGCGCAGGTGAGAAGGACGTCGTCCTGCTCGGCGCGACCGGCACCGGCAAGTCGGCCACCACGGCCTGGATGATCGAGAAGCTGCAGCGCCCCACCCTGGTGATGGCGCCGAACAAGACGCTGGCCGCCCAGCTGGCCAACGAGTTCCGCGAGCTGCTGCCGAACAACGCGGTCGAGTACTTCGTCTCGTACTACGACTACTACCAGCCCGAGGCCTACGTCCCGCAGACGGACACCTACATCGAGAAGGACTCCTCGATCAACGAGGAGGTCGAGCGGCTGCGCCACTCCGCCACCAACAGCCTGCTCACCCGGCGGGACGTCGTGGTCGTCGCCTCGGTCTCCTGCATCTACGGCCTCGGCACCCCGCAGGAGTACGTCGACCGGATGGTCCGCCTGAAGGTCGGCGAGGAGGTCGACCGGGACGCCCTGCTGCGCCGCTTCGTCGACATCCAGTACACCCGCAACGACCTGGCCTTCACCCGCGGCACCTTCCGCGTCCGGGGCGACACGATCGAGATCTTCCCGGTGTACGAGGAGCTCGCCGTCCGGATCGAGATGTTCGGCGACGAGATCGAGGCGCTCTACACGCTGCACCCGCTGACCGGCGAGGTGATCAGCCAGGACGACTCGGTCTACGTCTTCCCGGCCTCGCACTACGTGGCGGGCCCGGAGCGGATGGAGCGGGCGATCAACGGCATCGAGGCCGAGCTGGAGCAGAGCCTGGCCCGGATGGAGAAGCAGGGCAAGCTGCTGGAGGCCCAGCGGCTGCGGATGCGCACCACGTACGACATCGAGATGCTCCGCCAGATCGGCACCTGCTCGGGCGTGGAGAACTACTCGATGCACTTCGACGGCCGCGAGCCCGGCTCCCCGCCGAACACCCTGCTCGACTACTTCCCGGAGGACTTCCTCCTGGTCATCGACGAGTCGCACGTCACCGTCCCGCAGATCGGCGCGATGTACGAGGGCGACGCCTCGCGCAAGCGCACGCTGGTCGAGCACGGCTTCCGGCTGCCCTCGGCGATGGACAACCGGCCGCTGAAGTGGGAGGAGTTCCAGGAGCGGATCGGCCAGACCGTCTACCTGTCGGCCACCCCGGGCAAGTACGAACTGGCCCGCGGCGACGGCCAGGTCGAGCAGATCATCCGCCCGACCGGCCTGATCGACCCCGAGGTGATCGTCAAGCCGACCGAGGGCCAGATCGACGACCTGGTGCACGAGATCCGGCAGCGGGTGGAGAAGGACGAGCGGGTCCTGGTCACCACGCTGACCAAGAAGATGGCCGAGGACCTCACCGACTACTTCCTCGGCCTCGACATCCGGGTCCGCTACCTGCACAGCGACGTCGACACGCTGCGCCGGATCGAGCTGCTGCGCGAGCTGCGGGCGGGCGAGTACGACGTGCTGGTCGGCATCAACCTGCTGCGCGAGGGCCTCGACCTGCCCGAGGTCTCGCTGGTCGCGATCCTGGACGCGGACAAGGAGGGCTTCCTGCGCTCCGGCACCTCACTGATCCAGACCATCGGCCGCGCCGCGCGCAACGTCTCCGGCCAGGTGCACATGTACGCCGACAAGATCACCCCGGCGATGGAGCTGGCGATCAGCGAGACCAACCGCCGCCGCGCCGTCCAGCAGGCGTACAACGAGGAGCACGGGATCGACCCGCAGCCGCTGCGGAAGAAGATCGGCGACCTGCTCTCCACCATGGCGGGGGAGGACGTCGACACCGAGGAACTGCTCGCCACCGGCTACCGGCAGCAGGGCAGGGGGAAGGCGCCCGTCCCGGCGCTGGGCATCGACCGCAAGCCCGCCAAGGGGCTGCCCGCGGCCGAACTCGCCGAGCTGATCCAGGAGATGACCGACCGGATGCACACCGCCGCGGCCGAGCTGCAGTTCGAGGTGGCGGCCCGGCTGCGCGACGAGGTCAAGGAGCTCAAGCGCGAGCTGCGCCAGATGCGGGAGGCGGGAATGGCCTGATCCGGCGTTCGTCCCCCGCCGGGCGGTGGTAATTCACCGTCCGGCGGGGGTCGTTGTGTCGTAGTTTGGCCACAGTCCGCTCCTCCCGGGCCGCGGCGGAAGGGCGGCGGCGTAGGGTGGGGCGCGGTCTGCCCGGAGCTCGTACGTTCCGGGCACGGTCGGATGTGCGACGAGGACGCCGGGCGGGGCCCGGAGGAAGCAGAGGTCGGCAGCGTGTCCGTGAACCTGGCCAAGGGCCAGAGCGTGAGCCTGTTGAAGTCCACCGGCGAGACGCTGACCGTGGTGCGGATGGGCCTCGGTTGGAAGTCCGCCCCCGGCAAGCGCGGCTTCTTCAGTCGCCGCCCCAAGGAGATCGACCTCGACGCGTCCGCCCTGCTGTACGACGGCAAGGTGATGAGCGACGTGGTGTTCTTCTCGCACCTGGTCAGCAACGACGGCTCGGTGCAGCACAACGGCGACAACCTGGTCGGCGGCGCGGGCGCGGGCGCCGACGACGAGAGCATCATGGTCGACCTGACCAAGGTGCCGCGCCGGGTCACCCAGATCGTCTTCACCGTCAGCTCGTACACCGGCCAGAACTTCCTGGAGGTGCAGAACGCGCACTGCCGGCTGGTCGACGAGACCACCGGCCGGGAGCTGGCCCGCTACGAGCTGACCGGCGGCGGCCCGCACACCGGGCAGATCATGGCCAAGGTCGAGCGGGACGGCGAGGGCGGCTGGAAGATGACCGCGATCGGCGCCCCCGCCAGCGGCCGCACCTTCCGGGACATGCTGCCCTTCATCGAGCCCTTCCTCTGACGGCCGTCCCGTCCAGGGACTTCTTTACCTTCTTTACCTTCCCTTGGTCTCCCTGTTAACCTTCTGGGAGCGGAGGGGAGTATTCCCCGTTCAGCGACCCCGTCATCACGGGCGCCCATCGCGGCGCCCCGGGGCGCTGGCCGTGCGGCGCCCGCAGCGGGCGGGCCGCGCGGCGGAAGAGACCTCCGGCAGTGACGATTGTTCGCCTATCTGCCGGAGGAGCAGACATGGACGTATCCGCAGGCCTGTGGGGCGGCACCATCGCGGTGCTGGTCGCCCTGGTGGTGGCCGACTTCTTCATCGGCGGCCGCAAGCCGCACGAGGTCTCCGTCAAGGAGGCCGGCATCTGGACGGCGGTCTGGGTGGCCCTGGCCGTGCTGTTCGGCGGCTTCCTCTGGTGGCACGGCGGCGGGAAGCCCGCCGGTGAGTTCTTCGCGGGCTACATCACCGAGAAGTCGCTCAGCGTCGACAACCTGTTCGTGTTCATCCTGATCATGGGCAAGTTCGCGGTGCCGCGGATCTACCAGCAGCGGGTGCTGATGTTCGGCGTGATCATCGCCCTGGTGCTGCGGGCGGTCTTCATCGCGGGCGGCGCGGCGCTGGTCTCCCAGTTCTCCTGGGTCTTCTACGGCTTCGGCGCCTTCCTGGTCTGGACGGCCTGGAAGCTGATCAAGGAGGCCGGGGCCGAGGAGGAAGAGGAGGAGTTCGAGGAGAACCGCCTGCTCAAGTCGGTCGAGAAGCGCTTCCCGTCCACCGACCGGTACCACGGCACCAAGCTGTTCGTCCGGGAGGGCGGACGTCGGCTGATGACGCCGATGCTGATCGTGATGCTGGCGATCGGCACCACCGACGTGCTGTTCGCCCTGGACTCCATCCCGGCCATCTTCGGCCTCACCCAGGACCCGTACATCGTCTTCACCGCCAACGCCTTCGCGCTGATGGGCCTGCGCCAGCTGTACTTCCTGATCGGCGGGCTGCTGAAGAAGCTGGTCCACCTGTCCTACGGGCTGTCGGTGATCCTCGGCTTCATCGGCGTCAAGCTGGTCCTGCACGCGCTGCACGAGAGCGGCGTGCACGTGCCGGAGATCGGCATCCCCCTCTCGCTGGGCTTCATCGTGGTGGTGCTGGCGGTCACCACGGTCACCAGCCTGGTCGCCGCGAAGAAGCAGGAGGCCGCGGCGGCCGCCGAGCCGGAGAAGGTCGACGCCTGAGCCGGGGCGCGGACGGGGGCCCCGCCGGGCCCCCGTCCCGCGCGTCACCAGCCGCGCTCGCGCCACTCCGCCAGGTGCGGGCGCTCGGCGCCCAGGGTGGTGTCGTTGCCGTGGCCGGGGTAGACCCAGGTCTCGTCCGGGAGCACGTCGAAGACCTTCTCGTTGACGTCCCGGAACAGCGAGTCGAACGCGGCCGGGTCGCCCCAGGTGTTGCCGATCCCGCCCGGGAACAGGCAGTCGCCGGTGAACAGGTGCGGGTGGCCCTGCGGGTCGTCGTAGAGCAGCACGATCGCGCCGGGGGTGTGGCCCACCAGGTGGCGCACCGTCAGTTCGACCTGCCCGAAGCGCAGCACCGAACCGTCCTCCAGGGCCAGGTCGGTGGGCACGTCGATGCCCTCCGCGTCGATCCGCCCGGCCATGGTGCGGGCGCCGGTGGCGGCCACCACCTCGGCCAGCGCGCCCCAGTGGTCGCGGTGCCGGTGGGTGGTGACCACCGCGGCCAGCCGGGGGCCGACGGTCTCCAGCAGCACCGGCGCGTCGGCCGCCGCGTCGATCAGCAGCTGCTCGTCGGTGGCCCGGCAGCGCAGCAGGTAGGCGTTGTTGTCGTGCGGGCCGACCGCCACCTTGGTGACGATCAGGTGGGCCAGCTCCCGGACGTCCGGGGCCCCGCCGACCTTCACCGCTCCGTGGTACGTCATCAGGCCGCTCCTCGCTCGCTGTCGGGCTCTCGCGTCAACCGGCCACCATCATCCCATCGGGGGGAGCTCGGGCAGTGCGGAACGGGGGTCGACGAGGCCCTCGTCGCCGCGGCGGACCTGCAGGCCGTCCCCGTTCGAACGGCCGGACAGCCAGCCGGTGAGCGCCCGCACCGGGCCCTCCGCGGTCAGGTCGGCCCCCTCGCCGCCGATCCGGGCCTCCAGCCCGGCGTCCTCGGCGACCAGCAGCACGCCGGGCAGCCCCTTCGCGCCGCCGAAGTGCTCGCCCAGCCGCCGGAACTCGGCGATCGCGAACGGCTCCGGCCAGTGCGCGGGCGTGTACCCGGCGTTCAGGTCGACGTGGTGGTACTCCAGCTCGGCCAGCCGCCTCGCCGGGATCTGCCAGGCGGGGAAGACGTAGCCGGTGCGGTGGGTGATCTCGACGGTCCAGTGCTCGGGGGCGAGCAGCGCGGCGGCGTCCAGGAAGCGCTGCTGGCTCTCCCGGACGTCGGCGACCTGCTCGGCCAGCGGGCGCCCGGCCCCGGCCGCGATGCCGGCCTCCCGGCTCTCCGGGGTGGGGTACTGCGGGATCGCCCGGCCGGTGCGGGCCCCGGTCAGCAGGTTGACCAGGGAGTCCGCGTTGCGGGCGACGTGCGCGAGCACGTGCCCGCGGCTCCAGCCGGGCAGGCCGGACGGGCCGGACAGCTCGGCCGGGTCCAGCTCGGCGAGGGTGTGCAGCAGCAGCTCGGTGCTCTCCGCGGTGGCCCGCAGCTGCTCGGCGGCGGCGGCAGCGGCGGCAGCGGCGGGGTCGGTGGTGGGGTCGCTCATCGGGGACGGTGCCTTTCGACGGTCGAGTGGTGCGGTGCGCGGTGCGGTCCGTGGTGCGGTTCGCGGCGGTGCGGGGGCGGTCCGGGCGTTGCCCGGGCCGGTTGTCAGTCGTTGACGCTACCGTCGAGCGAGGGTGCCGTTCACCCGTCCGGGTGGTCCCCGCTGGACAGGCTCAGATTCGAACGAATGAGCTAGTACGCTGGCGGGCGCATCCTGGAAGAAGCACGAAGAAGCACACCCCTCCTCCCCTTCGACCCGGAGAAAGGCGCCAGTAGCAGTGGCAGACCGCCTCGTCGTCCGTGGTGCACGCGAGCACAACCTCAAGAACGTCTCGCTCGACCTGCCCCGGGACTCCCTCATCGTCTTCACGGGCCTCTCCGGGTCCGGCAAGTCCTCCCTCGCCTTCGACACGATCTTCGCCGAGGGCCAGCGGCGCTACGTCGAGTCGCTGTCCTCGTACGCCCGGCAGTTCCTCGGCCAGATGGACAAGCCGGACGTCGACTTCATCGAGGGCCTCTCCCCGGCCGTCTCGATCGACCAGAAGTCCACCAGCCGCAACCCCCGCTCCACCGTCGGCACCATCACCGAGGTGTACGACTACCTGCGCCTGCTGTTCGCCCGGATCGGCAAGCCGCACTGCCCGCACTGCGGCCGTCCGATCGCCCGGCAGTCGCCGCAGGCCGTCGTCGACAAGGTGCTGGAGCTGCCCGAGGGCACCCGCTTCCAGGTGCTCAGCCCGGTCGTCCGGGAGCGCAAGGGCGAGTTCGTCGACCTCTTCGCCGACCTGCAGTCCAAGGGCTACGCCCGGGCCCGGGTGGACGGGCAGACCGTCCAGCTGACCGAGCCGCCGACGCTCAAGAAGCAGGAGAAGCACACGATCGAGGTGGTCGTCGACCGCCTCACCGTGAAGTCGAGCGCCAAGCGCCGGCTCACCGACTCGGTGGAGACCGCCCTCAAGCTGGCCGGCGGCATGGTGGTGCTCGACTTCGTCGACCTGCCGGAGGACGACCCCGAGCGCGAGAAGATGTTCTCGGAGCACCTCTACTGCCCGTACGACGACGTCTCCTTCGAGGAGCTGGAGCCGCGCTCCTTCTCCTTCAACTCCCCGTTCGGCGCCTGCCCGGACTGCTCGGGCCTGGGCAACCGGATGGAGGTCGACCCGGAGCTGCTCGTCCCCGACGAGGAGAAGTCGCTCGACGAGGGCGCCATCCACCCCTGGTCGCAGGGCGCCACCAAGGAGTACTTCCAGCGGCTGGTCAACGCGCTGGCCGCCGAGCTGGGCTTCCGCACCGACATCCCGTGGGCCGGGCTGCCGGTGCGGGCCAGGAAGGCGCTGCTGTACGGGCACAAGACCCAGGTCGAGGTCCGCTATCGCAACCGCTACGGCCGCGAGCGCTCGTACACCACGGCCTTCGAGGGCGCCGTCCCGTTCGTGACGCGCCGGCACTCCGAGTCGGAGAGCGACGCGGGCCGCGAGCGCTTCGAGGGCTACATGCGCGAGGTGCCCTGCCCGACCTGCAAGGGCACCCGGCTCAAGCCGGTGGTCCTCGCCGTGACGGTGATGGACCGCTCGATCGCCGAGGTCTCCGCGATGTCGATCAGCGACTGCGCGGACTTCCTCGGTGCGCTGCGGCTGGACCGCCGGGACAAGCAGATCGCCGAGCGGGTGCTGAAGGAGGTGCTGGAGCGGCTGCGCTTCCTGGTCGACGTCGGCCTCGACTACCTCTCGCTCAACCGCGCCGCGGGGACGCTCTCCGGCGGCGAGGCCCAGCGCATCCGGCTCGCCACCCAGATCGGCTCCGGCCTGGTCGGCGTGCTGTACGTGCTGGACGAGCCGTCCATCGGCCTGCACCAGCGCGACAACCACCGCCTGATCGAGACGCTTGTCCGGCTGCGCGACATCGGCAACACCCTGATCGTCGTCGAGCACGACGAGGACACCATCAAGACCGCCGACTGGATCGTCGACATCGGCCCTGGCGCGGGCGAGCACGGCGGCAAGGTGGTGCACTCCGGCTCGCTGGACGAGCTGCTGGCCAACGAGGAGTCGCTGACCGGCCAGTACCTCTCCGGCAGGCGCGCCATCCCGATCCCGGCCGCCCGCCGCCCGCGCGACAAGAAGCGCCAGCTGGTGGTGCACGGCGCCCGCGAGCACAACCTCAAGGACGTCACGGTCGCCTTCCCGCTCGGCACCTTCACCGCCGTCACGGGCGTCTCCGGCTCCGGCAAGTCCACGCTGGTCAACGACATCCTGTACGCGCACCTGGCCCGCGAGCTGAACGGCGCCCGCAGCGTCCCCGGGCGGCACACCCGGATCACCGGCACCGACCAGGTCGACAAGGTGGTGCACGTCGACCAGTCGCCGATCGGCCGCACCCCGCGCTCCAACCCGGCCACCTACACCGGCGTCTTCGACCACGTGCGCAAGCTGTTCGCGGAGACCCAGGAGGCCAAGGTCCGCGGCTACCTGCCCGGCCGGTTCTCGTTCAACGTCAAGGGCGGCCGCTGCGAGAACTGCTCCGGCGACGGCACCATCAAGATCGAGATGAACTTCCTGCCGGACGTCTACGTCCCCTGCGAGGTCTGCCACGGCGACCGCTACAACCGGGAGACGCTGGAGGTCCACTACAAGGGCAAGTCCATCGCCGAGGTGCTGAACATGCCGATCGAGGAGGCGCTCGACTTCTTCGAGGCCGTCCCCGCGATCGCCCGCCACCTCAGGACGCTCAAGGAGGTCGGCCTCGGCTACGTCCGGCTCGGCCAGCCCGCCACCACCCTCTCCGGCGGCGAGGCCCAGCGCGTCAAGCTCTCCGCCGAGCTCCAGAAGCGTTCCACCGGGCGGACGGTCTACGTCCTGGACGAGCCCACCACCGGCCTGCACTTCGAGGACATCAGCAAGCTGATCAAGGTCCTGGAGGGCCTGGTCGACAAGGGCAACACCGTCATCGTCATCGAGCACAACCTGGACGTCATCAAGACCGCCGACTGGCTGGTCGACATGGGCCCCGAGGGCGGCTCCGGCGGCGGCAGCGTGGTCGTCGAGGGCACCCCGGAGGAGGTCGCGGCCTGCACCGCCAGCCACACCGGCAAGTTCCTGCGCGACATCCTGCCGGGCGTCTCGGACGCGGCGCCCGCGAAGCGCAGGAAGAAGTAGCCGCACGCGGACGGGTCCGCCCGGGGAGCACGCGCCCCCCGGGCGGGCCCGTCCGCGCGTGCTAGGTTTCTGGCGCCAAATCCCGCACCGAGGAGCCCCGATGACCGAGCCCACCGCCTCCCGCCGTACCGTCCTGTGCTGCGCGGCCGTCGCGTTCGCGGGGGCCACGGTCGCCGGTTGCTCCTCCTCGTCGTCGTCCTCCGGCGGGAGCGGCGGCACGGAGGAGCCGAAGTCCTCCGGACCGGTCGACCTCGGCCCGGCCGCGGACGTGCCGGTCGGGGGCGGGAAGGTCTACCGCGAGCAGGCCGTCGTCGTGACGCAGCCCGCCGTCGGGGAGTACAAGGCGTTCAGCGCGAAGTGCACGCACGCCGGCTGCCTGGTCAACGGGGTGGTCAAGGAGCAGATCCAGTGCCTGTGCCACGGCAGCCGGTTCGGGATCTCCGACGGCGCCGTCCAGGACGGTCCGGCGCCGAAGCCGCTGCCCGCCTACCAGGTCGCGGTGCAGAACGGGAACCTGCAGGTCACCAAGGGCTGACGGGCCGCGAGCCGTCACCGTCCCCCGCGGCCGGGCCGGCGCGCAGGGCTGCTGCGCGCACGCCCCGGCGGCCGCCCGGAACGGCACCGCCGGTTCGCCGCCGACGGCGCCGCGCCGTGCTGTCACCGGCAGTCGGTACGGTAGGGGCATGGCAGACCCGTCCACCTACCGACCGGCGCCGGGGGCGATCCCGACCTCGCCCGGGGTGTACAAGTTCCGCGACGCGCACGGCCGGGTCATCTACGTGGGCAAGGCGAAGAGCCTGCGCCAGCGGCTCTCCTCGTACTTCCAGGACGTGGCGAACCTGCACCCGCGCACCGCGACGATGGTGACCACCGCGGCCTCGGTGGAGTGGACGGTGGTCTCCACCGAGGTCGAGGCGCTGCAGCTGGAGTACTCCTGGATCAAGGAGTTCGACCCGCGGTTCAACGTCAAGTACCGGGACGACAAGAGCTACCCGGAGCTGGCGGTCACCCTCAACGAGGAGTTCCCCCGCGTCCAGGTGATGCGCGGGGCGCACAAGAAGGGCGTGCGCTACTTCGGCCCGTACGGGCACGCCTGGGCGATCCGCGAGACGGTCGACCTGCTGCTGCGGGTCTTCCCGGTGCGGACGTGCTCCAACGGCGTGTTCAAGCGCGCCCAGCAGGTCGGCCGCCCCTGCCTGCTCGGCTACATCGGCAAGTGCGCGGCCCCCTGCGTGGGCCGGGTGACGGCCGCCGAGCACCGCGAACTCGCCGAGGAGTTCTGCGACTTCATGGCCGGGCGGACGGGCGGCCACCTGCGCCGCGTCGAGCAGGAGATGCAGCAGGCCGCCGCCGAGATGGAGTACGAGAAGGCCGCCCGGCTGCGCGACGACCTCGGCGCCCTGCAGCGCGCGATGGAGAAGAACGCGGTCGTCCTCGGCGACGGCACCGACGCCGACCTGCTGGCCCTGGCCGAGGACGAGCTCGAGGCCGCCGTGCAGATCTTCCACGTCCGCGGCGGCCGGGTCCGCGGCCAGCGTGGCTGGGTCACCGACAAGGTCGAGGACGTGGACACCGCGGGCCTGGTCGAGCACGCCCTGCAGCAGCTGTACGGCGAGGGCAGCGAGCAGGTCCCGCGCGAGGTGCTCGTCCCCGCGCTGCCCGACGAGGCTGTGCACGAGTGGCTGACCGCCCTGCGCGGCGCCCAGGTCGACCTGCGCGTCCCGCAGCGCGGCGACAAGAAGGACCTGATGGAGACGGTGCAGCGCAACGCCCAGCAGGCACTGGCGCTGCACAAGACCAAGCGCGCCTCCGACCTGACCACCCGCAGCCGCGCCCTGCAGGAGATCGCCGACGCCCTGGAGCTGGACTCCGTCCCGCTGCGCATCGAGTGCTTCGACATCTCGCACCTCCAGGGCGAGGACGTGGTGGCCTCCATGGTGGTCTTCGAGGACGGCCTGGCCCGCAAGAGCGAGTACCGCCGCTTCCAGATCAGGTCGTTCGAGGGCCAGGACGACGTCCGCTCGATGCACGAGGTGATCACCCGCCGCTTCCGCCGCTACCTCCAGGAGCGCGAGCAGACCGGCGAGTGGGCGGTGCCGGAGGAGGACGAGGCGCTGACCGACGAGAACGGCCGCCCCAAGCGCTTCGCCTACCCGCCGCAGCTGCTGGTGGTCGACGGCGGGCAGCCGCAGGTCGCCGCCGCCGTGCGGGCGCTGGGCGAGCTGGGCATCGACGACGTCGCGGTGTGCGGGCTGGCCAAGCGGCTGGAGGAGGTGTGGCTGCCCGGCCAGGACGACCCGGTGGTGCTGCCGCGCTCCAGCGAGGGCCTCTACCTGCTGCAGCGGGTGCGCGACGAGGCGCACCGCTTCGCCATCACCTACCAGCGGGCCAAGCGCGCCAAACGGCTCACGGCGGGGGAACTGGACTCCGTCCCCGGGCTGGGCGAGACTCGCCGCCGGGCCCTGCTCAAGCACTTCGGTTCGCTGAAGAAGCTGCGCGCGGCGACCGTCGACGAACTGTGCGAGGTCCCCGGGATCGGGCGCCGCACCGCCGAGACTGTTGCGGCAGCCTTGGCCTCCCGTACACCTGCCGCATTCGCGGTCAACACCGCGACGGGCGAGATCATCGAAGACAGCACGGCCACAGCAGTACCGAGAAGCGGGGAAGAGACGTGACAGTGTCCAACGGGGGAGAGACCACCCCCGAGCTGGTGATCATCTCCGGTATGTCCGGGGCGGGGCGCTCCACCGCCGCCAAGTGCCTGGAGGACCTCGGCTGGTTCGTGGTCGACAACCTGCCGCCCGCGCTGATCCCCACCATGGTCGACCTGGGCGCCCGCTCGCAGGGCGCGGTGCCGCGGATCGGCGCCGTGGTCGACGTCCGCGGCCGCACCTTCTTCGACGACCTGCTGACCTCGCTGGAGGAGCTGGAGAAGCGCGGCGTCCGGCTGCGGGTGGTCTTCCTGGACTCCTCGGACGACGCGCTGGTGCGCCGCTTCGAGTCGGTCCGCCGCCCGCACCCGCTGCAGGCCGACGGCCGGATCGTCGACGGCATCGCCCGCGAGCGCGAACTGCTGCGCGAGCTGCGCGGCGAGGCCGACCTGGTGCTCGACACCTCCAACCTCAACGTGCACCAGCTGCGCGCCAAGATGGACGCCCAGTTCGCCGGCCAGGACGAGCCGGAGCTGCGCGCCACCGTGATGTCCTTCGGCTTCAAGTACGGCCTGCCGGTCGACGCCGACCTGGTGGTGGACTGCCGCTTCCTGCCCAACCCGCACTGGGTCCCCGAGCTGCGCGCCCGTACCGGAACCGACCCGGAGGTGGCGGAGTACGTGTTCCAGCAGCCCGGGGCGCAGCAGTTCGTGGACGGCTACACCGAGCTGCTGCGGATCATCACCGAGGGTTACCGCAGGGAGGGGAAGCGCTACATGACGCTTGCCGTAGGCTGCACCGGAGGCAAGCACCGCAGCGTGGCGATGTCCGAGCAGCTGACCAAGCGTCTGATCGCGGACGGGGTCGAGACGGTGCTGGTCCACCGGGACATGGGCCGGGAGTAGACGGCCGGGAACCCCCCGCGCCGCCGCCCCGGTCGAGCACGAGACAGGAACACGGTGTCGGCGTGACGGGATACGTGCCAGCGCGGCAGCAACTCCGGACCAGACCCGCCGAGCGGGTCCCCCGCCCCGGCGCGCCGAAGCCCAACCGGCTGAGGGTGGCCGCGCTGGGCGGCGGGCAGGGCCTGTCCGCCTCGCTGTCCGCGCTGCGCCGGCTCACCACCGAACTGACCGCCGTGGTCACCGTCGCGGACGACGGCGGTTCCAGCGGGCGGCTGCGCGCCGAACTCGGCGTGCTGCCGCCCGGCGACCTGCGCAAGGCGCTGGCCGCGCTCTGCGGCGACGACGAGTGGGGCCGGACGTGGTCCGAGGTGATCCAACAGCGCTTCGCGGGCACCGGCGAGCTCGGCGGCCACGCGGTCGGCAACCTGCTGATCGTGGCGCTGTGGGAGAAGCTCGGCGACCCGGTGGAGGCGCTGGACTGGGTCGGCCGGCTGCTGAACGTGCAGGGCCGGGTGCTGCCGATGTCCGCCGTCCCGCTGGACATCGAGGCCCGGGTGCGCGGCCACGACCCGCTGCGCCCCGCCGAGGTGACGGCGGTGCGCGGCCAGGCCGCGGTGGCGGTCACCCCCGGCACCGTGCAGTCGATCCGGCTGCTGCCGGACGGCCCCCCGGCCGTCCCGGAGGCCGTGCAGGCCGTCCTGGAGGCGGACTGGGTGGTGCTCGGCCCCGGCTCCTGGTTCACCAGCGTGCTGCCGCACCTGCTCGTCCCGGAGCTCGCCAAGGCCCTCACCGAGACCCGGGCCCGCCGCCTGCTCACCCTCAACCTGGCCCCGCAGCCCGGCGAGACCGAGGGCTTCACCCCGCAGCGCCACCTGGAGGTGATCGCCGACCACGCCCCGGAGCTGGCCGTGGATGCGATCCTGGTGGACGAGCGGGCGGTCAGCGGCGGCGCCTTCGGGGTCGCCGACCTGGCCGGCCTGGAGCGGGCCGCCGAACGGATGGGCGCCGCCCTGGTGCTCGACCCGGTGGCCCGCGCGGACGGGACGCCGCGACACGACGCGGAGCTCTTGGCCGCCGCGTACGACCGGATTTTCCGGACTCATGGAAGGATCGGCCCATGGCGATGACGGCAGCGGTGAAAGACGAGATCTCCCGGCTTCCCGTCACCCGTGCCTGCTGCCGCAAGGCGGAGGTCTCGGCGATCCTGCGTTTTGCGGGCGGACTGCACATTGTGAGCGGCCGCATCGTGATCGAGGCGGAGCTGGACACCGGCATTGCGGCACGGCGGCTGCGCAAGGACCTCCTGGAGATCTTCGGACACTCCTCGGATCTGGTGGTGATGGCCCCCGGCGGGCTGCGACGCGGCAGCCGGTACGTGGTGCGGGTGGTGAAGGACGGCGAGCTGCTGGCCCGGCAGACCGGGCTGGTGGACGGACGCGGACGGCCGATCCGGGGCCTGCCCCCGGCGGTGGTGTCCGGCGCGACCTGCGACGCGGAGGCGGCCTGGCGCGGCGCCTTCCTCGCGCACGGCTCGCTGACCGAACCCGGGCGCTCCTCCTCCCTGGAGATCACCTGCCCGGGCTCGGAGGCGGCGCTCGCCCTGGTCGGCGCGGCCCGCCGGCTCGGCATCCCGGCCAAGGCCCGCGAGGTCCGCGGCGTCGACCGGGTGGTGATCCGCGACGGCGACGCGATCGGTGCGCTGCTCACCCGCCTCGGCGCGCACGAGTCCGTGCTGGCCTGGGAGGAGCGCCGGATGCGCCGCGAGGTGCGGGCCACCGCCAACCGGCTGGCCAACTTCGACGACGCCAACCTGCGCCGCTCGGCCCGCGCCGCGGTCGCCGCGGGCGCCCGGGTGCAGCGCGCCCTGGAGATCCTCGGCGAGGAGGTGCCCGAGCACCTGGCCGCGGCCGGCGCGCTGCGCATGCAGCACAAGCAGGCCTCGCTGGAGGAGCTCGGCGCGCTCGCCGACCCGCCGCTGACCAAGGACGCGGTGGCCGGGCGGATCCGCCGCCTGCTGGCGATGGCCGACAAGCGGGCCGCCGAACTCGGCCTGCCGAACACCGAGGCCAACCTGACCGAGGAGATGGCCCTGAACTGACGGCCGGTCAACCGGCCGACGACGCACCGGAGGGGCGTGCGGAGCAGGTCGCGGCAGCTGCCGCACCTGCTGCGTGCGCCCCTCCGGCGCACCCGGGCCGCCCCGTCCCAACCGGTGAGGCGATGTGCCTTGCGACACTTGGGCGAGGTAGGGTCAGCAGTGGTCGGGGACAACCCAAATTTCACCCCCGTCGGGCTCCGGCCCGGCGTACCTAAGAGGAGATCGGTTCGTGACGATCCGGGTAGGCATCAACGGGTTCGGCCGCATCGGCCGCAACTTCTTCCGTGCGGTCAAGTCCCAGGGCGCTGACATCGAGATCGTCGGTGTCAACGACCTGACCGACACCAAGACGCTGGCTCACCTGCTCAAGTACGACACCACTCTCGGTACCTTCCCCGGCGAGGTCTCGCACACCGAGGACAGCATCACCGTCGACGGTCACACCTTCAAGGTCACCGCCGAGCGCGACCCCGCCAACCTTCCCTGGGCCGCCCTGGGCGCCGACATCGTCGTCGAGTCCACCGGCATCTTCACCAAGGCCGATGCTGCGAAGAAGCACATCACCGCCGGTGCGAAGAAGGTCATCATCTCGGCGCCCGCCACCGACGAGGACATCACCATCGTCCTGGGCGTCAACGAGGACAAGTACGACGCGGCGGCGCACGACATCATCTCGAACGCCTCCTGCACCACCAACTGCGTGGCGCCGATGGCGAAGGTCCTGCACGAGAACTTCGGCATCGTCAAGGGCCTGATGACCACCGTGCACGCCTTCACCAACGACCAGGTCACCCTGGACTTCCCGCACAAGGACCTGCGTCGCGCCCGCGCCGCCTCGCAGAACATCATCCCGACCTCGACCGGCGCCGCCAAGGCCACCTCCCTGGTCCTGCCGGAGCTGAAGGGCAAGCTGGACGGCACCTCGCTGCGCGTCCCCGTCCCGACCGGCTCCATCACCGACCTGGTGGTCACCCTTGAGCGCGAGGTCACCAAGGACGAGGTCAACGCCGCGTTCCAGAAGGCCGCCCAGGAGGGCCCGCTCAAGGGTTACCTGGCGTACACCGAGGACCCGATCGTCTCCTCGGACATCGTGAACGACCCGCACTCCTGCATCTTCGACTCGCAGCTGACGATGGTCCAGGGCAACCAGGTCAAGGTGCTCGGCTGGTACGACAACGAGTTCGGCTACTCCAACCGCCTCGTCAACCTGGTCTCCCTCGTCGGCGACCAGCTCTGACCCCAGCGGTAGCTGACGTGACGTAAGGGGCAGGGCCCGGACGGCTGTCTTACGCCGACCGGGCCCTGCCGCTGCGCCCCCTCGTCCGTCCTACCCCCTTACCGGTGGCCCGCCGTCGTGTCGCCGTCTGCGCACCGTTCCACCCCTGAGGAGCATGACCGTGAAGACGATCGAAGACCTGGAGGTCTCCGGCAAGCGGGTGTTCGTCCGCGCCGACCTCAACGTGCCGCTGTCCGGTGACACCATCACCGACGACGGCCGGATCCGCGCCGTCGCGCCGACCATCGCCAAGCTCGTCGAGCGCGGCGCCCGCGTGGTCGTCGCCTCCCACCTGGGCCGTCCCAAGGGCGAGCCGGACCCGAAGTTCTCCCTCGCGCCGGTGGCCGTCCGCCTCGGCGAGATCCTCGGCCGCCCGGTGGCCTTCGCCACCGACACCGTCGGGGACAGCGCGAAGGCCACCGTCGCCGCCCTCGGCGACGGCGAGGTCACGCTGCTGGAGAACCTGCGCTTCAACGCCGGCGAGACCTCCAAGGACGACGCCGAGCGCGGCGCGTTCGCCGACCAGCTGGCCGCCCTCGCGGACCTCTACGTGGGCGACGGCTTCGGCGCGGTGCACCGCAAGCACGCCTCCGTCTACGACCTCCCGGCCCGGCTGCCGCACGCGGTCGGCGACCTGATCGCCACCGAGGTGGGCGTCCTCAAGCGCCTCACCGAGGACGTGGCCCGCCCGTACGTGGTGGTGCTCGGCGGCTCGAAGGTCTCCGACAAGGTCGGCGTGATCGAGAACCTGCTCGGCAAGGCCGACCGGATCCTGATCGGCGGCGGCATGATGTACACCTTCATCGCGGCCCAGGGCCACGGCGTGGGCGCCTCGCTGCTCCAGGAGGACCAGATCCCGGTCGTCCAGGACTACCTGAAGCGCGGCGCCGAGCAGGGCGTCGAGTTCGTGGTCCCGGTCGACACCGCGGTCTCCGGCAGCTTCCCGGACGTCAAGACCGGCGCCCCGGTCGAGGACTTCGCGGTCGTCGACGTGGAGGCCATCCCGGACGGCGCGATCGGCCTGGACATCGGCCCGCGGACCGCGCAGCTGTTCGCGGAGAAGATCGCCGACGCGCGGACCGTGTTCTGGAACGGCCCGATGGGCGTCTTCGAGCACCCGGCGTTCGCCGACGGCACCCGGGCGGTCGCCCAGGCGCTGCTCGACTCCGACGCGTTCACCGTGGTCGGCGGCGGCGACTCGGCGGCGGCGGTCCGCACCCTGGGCTTCGACGAGACGAAGTTCGGACACATCTCGACCGGCGGTGGCGCCAGCCTCGAGTACCTGGAGGGCAAGACCCTCCCCGGTCTCGCCGCCCTGGAGGACTGAGAAGGACATGACTGAGCGTCTCCCGCTGATGGCGGGCAACTGGAAGATGAACCTCGACCACCTCGAGGCCATCCAGCACACCCAGAAGCTGGCGTTCTCGCTGGCCGACAAGGACTACGAGGCCGTCGAGGTCGCCGTCCTGGTCCCGTTCACCGACCTGCGCTCCGTGCAGACCCTGGTCGACGGCGACAAGCTGAAGCTCAAGTACGGCTCGCAGGACATCTCCCAGCACGACGGCGGGGCCTACACCGGCGAGGTGTCCGGCCCGATGCTGGCGAAGCTGAAGGTCGCCTACGCGGTCATCGGCCACTCCGAGCGCCGCCAGTACCACGGCGAGAACGAGGAGATCGTCAACGCCAAGGTCAAGGCCGCCTACCGCAACGGGATCACCCCGATCCTGTGCATCGGCGAGCCGCTGGAGATCCGCAAGGCCGGCACCCACGTCGTGTACACCCTCGCCCAGCTCGACGGCGCCCTGGACGGCGTCCCGGCGAGCGACGCCGAGAGCATCGTCGTCGCGTACGAGCCGGTCTGGGCGATCGGCACCGGCGAGGTCGCCACCCCCGAGGACGCGCAGGAGGTCTGCGGCGCGATCCGGGCCCGGCTGGCCGAGCTGTACGGGGCCGAGCTGGCCGACAAGGTCCGCGTGCTGTACGGCGGTTCGGTGAAGTCCTCGTCCGCGGCCGGCCTGATGGCCAAGCCCGACATCGACGGCGGCCTGATCGGCGGTGCCTCGCTGGACGCCGACGAGTTCGTCAAGATCGTGCGCTACCGTGAGCAGGCAGTAGGCTAACGCCCCTGCAGCAACGTAGGCTTTGGGGCCGGACCGCGTGGAGCGGGCCCGGCCCCTTCGCCGAAGATTCGAGAGAGTTGGTCCCGTCGTGGTTCTCGGGTTCGAGATTGCTCTGATCATCCTGAGCTTGCTGATGATCCTGCTGGTGCTCCTCCACAAGGGCAAGGGCGGCGGCCTGTCCGACATGTTCGGCGGCGGCGCGGCCTCGACCGGTGGCGGTTCCGCGGTGGCCGAGCGCAACCTCGACCGCATCACCGTGATCATCGGCATCGCCTGGTTCGCCTGCATCGTGGTCCTCGGGCTGCTGCTCAAGACCAACTGAGACGAAGTCGGCGGGCGATGGTGGCGAAGGCTTAACTCCCGCTTACACTAGGACGACTTCGCCACCGTCCGCCCAGCCGCGGCCGGACGGCACCAGCACGCAGGGAGTCAGACCGTGGCAAGTGGCAACGCGATCCGGGGCAGCAGAGTCGGCGCCGGCCCGATGGGCGAGGCGGAGCGCGGCGAGTCCGCCCCGCGCAACCGCATCTCCTTCTGGTGCGCGAACAAGCACGAAACGCGCCCCAGCTTCGCCGCCGAGGCGGCCATCCCCGACACCTGGGACTGCCCGCGCTGCGGGTTCCCGGCCGGCCAGGACGAGCACAACCCGCCCGCCCCGGCCCGCAACGAGCCCTACAAGACCCACCTCGCCTACGTCCGCGAGCGTCGCACCGACGCGGACGGCGAGGCGATCCTCGCCGAGGCGCTGGCCAAGCTCCGCGGCGAGATCTGAGCAGAGCGGAGCACGACGCGAAGGGCGCCACCGGTCAACCGGTGGCGCCCTTCGCGCGTACGGGTGCGGGCCCTAGGCGAGCTCGCCCGCGGCGGCCCCGTCGAGGAACCACAGGGTCTGCTCGGTGCCGTGCACCGCGCCGGCCGGGGCCGCGGCGGCCCCGGGGGCGGTGCGGGCCAGGGCCACCGCCCCGGCCTTGTCCTCGCCCGCGGCCAGCAGCCAGACCTGGCGGGCCCGTTGCAGGGCGGGGAGGGTCAGCGAGAGGCGGGTGGGCGGGGGCTTGGGCGAGTCGTGCACGGCGATGACGGTGCCGTCGGTGCGCTCGGTGCCGGGGTGGCCGGGGAAGAGCGAGGCGACGTGCGCGTCGGGGCCGACGCCCAGCAGCAGGACGTCGAAGACGGGCAGCTGCGCGCCGCCGTCGGCCGCGGCCGCCAGCTCGGCGGCGTAGCGGGCCGCGGCGTCCTCGGCCGACCCGCCGTCGTCCGCGGGCATCTCGTGCACCCGGGCGCCGAGCGGCCGGACGGCGTCCAGGAACGCGGCGGCCTGGACGGCGTTGCGGTCCGGGTCGCCGGCCGGGAGGTAGCGCTCGTCGCCCCACCACAGGTCGACGTGCGCCCAGTCGACCGCGTCGCGCGCCGGGTGGGTGGCGAGCGCGGCCAGCAGGGCGTTGCCGTTGCGGCCGCCGGTGAGCACCAGGTGTGCGGTGCCGCGGGCGGACTGGGCGTCGACCAGGGCGGTGAGCAGCCGGGCGGCGGCCGCCTGGGCCAGCAGCGCGGCGTCCCGGTGGACCAGGACCCGGTCGCCGCTCACTGGCCGCTCCGCTTGCGCGGGGCGGCCTTGGCGGCCTTCTTGGCCGTGGTCCGCTTGGCCGTCGGGGCCTCGGCCGGCAGCTTGGCGGTGACCCGGGCCGGGTTGGCGACCGCGGCCTCCACCACCTTGGGCTCCTCCGCCGCGGGGGCCTCGGCCTCCACGGTGCCGCCGGGGCCCGCGTGCTCGACCCCGGCGATCCGCTCGCGCAGCCGCTCGACCGGGGTGCGGACGGCGGTGGCGTAGATGTCGTCGGGGTCCAGGCGGCGCAGTTCCTCGGCGATCAGTTCGGCGGTGTCGCGGCGCTTGAGCGCGACCATCCGGTCGGGCGCGCCCGGCATGCAGAGCGTGCCGAGCAGGCCGTCGGGACGGTCGAGGGTGATGTCGCCGTCCGCGGTGCGCAGCCGGACGGCGGTGATGCCCGGGCCGCCGGTGACGACCCGCTCGACCGGGACGCGCAGGCGGTTGTGCAGCCACAGGCCGAGCAGTTCGACGCTGGGGTTGTACGACTCGCCCTCGACCACGGCGCCGGTGATGGTGACGTCGCGCTGGTCCAGGGCGGCGGCCAGCATGGAGCGCCAGCCGGTGATCCTGGTCCAGGCGAGGTCGGTGTCGCCGGGGGTGTAGCCGGCCGCCCGCTGGGCGAGCTGGCCGACCGGGGACTCCGCGGTCACCGCGTCGGTGATGCGGCGCTGGGCGAGCGCGCCCAAGGGGTCCTGCGCGGGGTTGAGCGGGGCGTTGTCCGGCCACCAGACCACCACGGGGGCGTCGGGCAGCAGCAGCGGCAGGACCACCGACTGGGCGTGCGCGGCGAGTTCGCCGTGCATGCGCAGGATGACCGTTTCACCGCTGCCCGCGTCGGTGCCGACCAGGATCTCCGCGTCGAGCCGGGTCTCGGCCCGGGCGCGGGGGGAGCGGCCGGCCCGCTTGATGACGGCGAGCGTCCGCGAGGGGTGTTCGCGGGAGGCGTCGTTGGCGGCCTTGAGGGCGTCGTAGGCGCTGCCCTCGTCGGTCACGATGACCAGGGTCAGCACCATGCCGGCGGCGGTCGAGCCGCTGGACCGGCGGGCGTCCATCAGGGCAGCGTTGATCTTGCTGGACGTGGTGTCCGTCAGGTCGATCTTCATGGCCGGCGCCAGCTCCTGCCGTCTCGTGCGAGCATCTCGTCCGCCTCGACCGGCCCCCAGGTGCCGGCCGGGTACTGCGCGGGCTTGCCGTTGGCGTCCCAGTACTGCTCGATCGGGTCGAGGATCTGCCAGGACAGCTCGACCTCCTGGTGCCGCGGGAAGAGGTTCGCGTCGCCCAGCAGGACGTCCAGGATGAGGCGCTCGTACGCCTCGGGGCTGGACTCGGTGAAGGACTCGCCGTAGGCGAAGTCCATCGTGACGTCGCGGACCTCCAGCGCGGTGCCGGGGACCTTCGAGCCGAAGCGCACGGTCACGCCCTCGTCCGGCTGGACGCGGATCACCAGGGCGTTCTGGCCGAGCTCCTCGGTGGCGTAGGAGTCGAACGGCAGGTACGGGGCGCGCTGGAAGACCACCGCGATCTCGGTGACCCGGCGGCCCAGCCGCTTGCCGGTGCGCAGGTAGAACGGGACGCCCGCCCAGCGCCGGTTGTTGATCTCCAGCTTGATGGCGGCGTAGGTGTCGGTCCGGGACTCGGGGTTGATGCCGTCCTCGTCCAGGTACCCGACGACCTCCTCGCCGCCCTGCCAGCCCGCCGCGTACTGGCCGCGCACGGTGTGCGCGCCCAGGTCGGCGGGCAGCTTGACGGCGCTGAGCACCTTCAGCTTCTCGGCGACCAGCGCCTTCGGGTGGAAGGACGCCGGCTCCTCGATGGCGGTCAGCGCCATCAGCTGCAGCAGGTGGTTCTGGATGACGTCACGGGCGGAGCCGATCCCGTCGTAGTAGCCGGCCCGGCCGCCGATCCCGATGTCCTCGGCCATGGTGATCTGCACGTGGTCGACGTACGACCGGTTCCAGATCGGCTCGAACATCTGGTTGGCGAAGCGGAGCGCCAGGATGTTCTGGACGGTCTCCTTGCCCAGGTAGTGGTCGATCCGGAAGACCTCGTCCCGGGGGAAGACCTCGTGGACGATCCGGTTCAACTCCTGGGCGCTGGCCAGGTCGTGGCCGAACGGCTTCTCGATCACGGCCCGGCGCCAGGAGCCCGGGGCCGGGTCGGTCAGACCGTGCTTCTTGAGCTGCTGGACCACGGTCGGGAAGAACTTCGGCGGCACCGACAGGTAGAACGCGAAGTTGCCGCCGGTGCCCTGCGCCCGGTCGAGGTCCTCGATGGTGCGGCGCAGGGTGTCGAAGGCCTCGTCGTCGCCGAAGTCGCCCTGGACGAAGCGCATGCCCTTCGCCAGCTGCTGCCAGACCTCCTCGCGGAAGGGCGTGCGGGCGTGCTCCTTGACGGCGTCGTGCACCTCGTTGGCGAAGTCCTCGTCCTCCCACTCGCGGCGGGCGAACCCGACGAGCGAGAAGCCCGGCGGCAGCAGGCCGCGGTTGGCGAGGTCGTAGACCGCCGGCATCAGCTTCTTGCGCGACAGGTCGCCGGTGACGCCGAAGATCACCAGTCCGGACGGGCCGGCGATCCTCGGGAGCCGCCGGTCGGCGGGGTCGCGCAGCGGGTTGACGGGCCGGTCCGGGGTGTCGCCCGCGGCCGGTTCCGTGCCCTCCACATCCGGGTACGGCTGGGTGTTGCTCACTGTGGTGTGCTCCGCTTCCGTGACGTCAGTTCGTGAGCAGGAGTCAGTTCTTGCCGTGCGCGTCGAGCGCCGCGGTGACGGTGTCGAGCAGCTCGGTCCAGGACGCCTCGAACTTCTGCACGCCCTCGTCCTCCAGGACCTGGACCACGTCGTCGTAGTCCACGCCCGCGGCGGCGACCGCGTCGAGCACGGCCTTGGCGTCGGCGTAGTTCGGGGTGATGGTGTCGCCGGTGACCTCGCCGTGGTCGTCGGTGGCGTCCAGGGTGGCCTCGGGCATGGTGTTGACGGTGCCCGGAGCGACCAGCTCGGTCACGTAGAGGGTGTCCGGCAGGTTCGGGTCCTTGACGCCGGTGGACGCCCACAGCGGGCGCTGCGGCTTGGCGCCGGCCGCCTCCAGGGCCGCCCAGCGCGCGGAGGCGGGCTTGGAGCCGTCCACCGAGCCGTAGACCTCCTCGTACGCCTGGTAGGCGAGGCGGGCGTTGGCGACGGCGGCCTTGGAGCGCAGCTCCTTGGCCTCGGGGGTGCCGACCGCGTCCAGGCGCTTGTCGATCTCGGTGTCCACGCGGGAGACGAAGAACGAGGCGACCGACTCGATCTGCGAGAGGTCGAGGCCGGCGGCCTTGGCCTGCTCCAGGCCGGTCAGGTGGGCGTCGATGACGGCCTTGTAGCGCTCCAGCGAGAAGATCAGCGTGACGTTGACGCTGATGCCCTTGGCCAGCACCTGGCTGATCGCGGGCAGGCCGCCCATGGTGGCGGGGATCTTGATCAGCACGTTGGGGCGGTCGACCAGCCACCACAGCTGCTTGGCCTCGGCCACGGTGGCGTCGGTGCGGTGGGCCAGGCGCGGGTCGACCTCGATGGAGACCCGGCCGTCGCGGCCGTTGGAGGCGTCGTACACGGGGCGCAGCACGTCGGCGGCGTCGCGCACGTCCGAGGTGGTGATCATGCGGATCGCCTCCTCGGTGGTGACCTTGCGGACCGCGAGGTCGGTCAGCTGGCCGTCGTAGGCGGTGCTGCCGCTGCCGATGGCCTTCTGGAAGATGGTCGGGTTGGTGGTGACGCCGACGACGTGCTTCTCCTGCACCAGCTCGGCCAGGTTGCCGGAGTTCAGGCGCTCGCGGCTCAGGTCGTCGAGCCAGATCGCCACGCCTTCTTCGCTGAGGCGGTTCAAAGCGTCGGTCATGGTGCTCAGTCCCTCTTCTTCTTTTCGTACGTCTGGTGGAGTTCGGGGAGCCGGTCCGGGGCTGTGCGGATACCCCGGACCGGGCGGGTCACCGCGTCAGCGGGAGACGGCCTCGACCGTGCGCAGCGAGGCGCGGGCGGCGTTGGCGACCGCGTCGGCGGTGATGCCGAACTCCTGGTACAGCACCTGGTAGTCGGCGGAGGCGCCGAAGTGGTCCAGGCTGATGATCCGACCGGCGTCGCCGACCAGCTCGCGCCAGCCCTGGGCGATGCCCGCCTCGACCGAGACCCGGGCCCGGACGTTCGGCGGCAGCACGCTGTCGCGGTACGCCTGGTCCTGCTCGTTGAACCACTCCACCGACGGCAGCGAGACCACCCGGGTCGGGACGCCCTCGGACTGCAGCACCTCGCGGGCCTGCACGGCCAGCTGCACCTCGGAGCCGGTGCCGATCAGGATGACCTTGGGCTCGCCGCCCTCGGCCTCGGCCAGCACGTAGCCGCCCTTGGCCGCGCCCTCGGCGGAGCCGAACACCTCGCGGTCGAAGGTCGGCACGCCCTGGCGGGTCAGCGCCAGGCCGACCGGGCCGGGGTGGCTGGTCTGCCGCTCCAGCACGGTGCGCCACACCACGGCGGTCTCGTTGGCGTCCGCCGGGCGGACCACGGCCAGGCCGGGGATCGCGCGCAGCGCGGCCAGGTGCTCGACCGGCTGGTGGGTCGGGCCGTCCTCGCCGAGGCCGATCGAGTCGTGCGTCCAGACGTAGACCACCGGCAGCTTCATCAGCGCGGCGAGCCGGACCGCGGGGCGCATGTAGTCGGAGAACACCAGGAAGGTGCCGCCGTAGACGCGGGTGCGGCCGTGCAGCGCGATGCCGTTCATCACCGAGCCCATGGCGTGCTCGCGGATGCCGTAGTGGATGGTGCGGCCGTACGGCGAGGCGCTCTTGAGCGGGTTGCCCTCCGGGAGGAAGGAGGACTCCTCGTCGATGGTGGTCAGGTTGGACTCGGCGAGGTCCGCGGAGCCGCCCCAGAGCTCGGGGACCAGCTTGCCGACCGCCTTGAGGGTGTCGCCGGAGGCCTTGCGGGTGGCGACGTCCTTGCCGGCCGGGAAGACCGGGACGGCCTTCTCCCAGCCGTCGGGCAGCTCGCCGATCTGGATCCGGTCGAACTCGGCGGCGCGCTGCGGGTTGGCGGCGCGCCATTCGGCGAGCTCGGCGTCCCAGGCGGCGCGGGCGGCCTGGCCGCGCTGGACGACCTTGCGGGTGTGCGCGACGACCTCGTCGGAGACCTCGAAGGTCTTGGCCGGGTCGAAGCCGAGCACCTTCTTGGTGGCGGCGATCTCGGCGTCGCCGAGGGCCGAGCCGTGCGCCTTGGCGGTGTCCTGGGCGTTCGGCGCGGGCCAGGCGATGATGGTGCGCATCGCGATGATCGACGGCTTGCCGGTCTCGGCCCGGGCGGCCTCCAGCGCGGCGGCCAGCGCGGCCACGTCGATGTCGCCGTCGGCCTTCGGGGCGACCCGCTGGACGTGCCAGCCGTACGCCTCGTAGCGGGCCAGCACGTCCTCGGAGAACGCGGTGGCGGTGTCGCCCTCGATCGAGATGTGGTTGTCGTCGTACACCGCAACCAGGTTGCCCAGCTTCTGGTGGCCGGCCAGCGAGGACGCCTCCGCGGAGATGCCCTCCTCCAGGTCGCCGTCGGAGACGATCGCCCAGATGGTGTGGTCGAACGGCGAGGTGCCGGGCGCCGCGTCCGGGTCGAACAGGCCGCGCTCGTAGCGGGCGGCCATCGCCATGCCGACCGCGTTGCCGATGCCCTGGCCGAGCGGGCCGGTGGTGGTCTCGACGCCCGCGGTGTGGCCGTGCTCGGGGTGGCCGGGGGTGCGGCTGCCCGCGACCCGGAAGGCCTTCAGGTCGTCCAGCGACAGCCCGTAGCCGGACAGGAACAGCTGGGTGTACAGCGTGAGGGAGGTGTGCCCGGGGGAGAGCACGAAGCGGTCCCGGCCCACCCAGGACGGGTCGGTCGGGTCGTGGCGCAGGAAGCGCTGGAAGATGAGGTACGCGGCGGGAGCCAGCGACATGGCCGTGCCGGGGTGCCCGTTCCCCACCTTCTGCACGGCGTCCATCGCCAGGACCCGGGCCGTGTCGACGGCCCGCTGGTCCGACTCGCTCCACTCAAAGACGTTCGGCGTGGTGCTCACCCTGACTCAGGGCTCCTTCCGGATTCTGTGAAGTGTGACCCCGTGAAGAGGACCGGTCGGCCACGCCGCTGTGGCTGGTGCAGATCACGGAGGGTTGATCCCGCTTCTCCGTGCGAGCCTACCGTTTGCGGCGCACCTCACCC
This sequence comes from Kitasatospora phosalacinea, assembly GCF_030268885.1. Classification (GTDB taxonomy): domain Bacteria; phylum Actinomycetota; class Actinomycetes; order Streptomycetales; family Streptomycetaceae; genus Kitasatospora; species Kitasatospora phosalacinea_C. Next base: position 196,885 of record NZ_BSSA01000004.1, on the reverse strand, counting down.
TCTGTGCCGGGGCAACGTGAGACGGCGGCGTCGCATTCCACCGGCTCGGCGTCAATCGCTCTGTCCCACCTTCACCCGTACGGGGAGGGTTTGCCCGTTCCGATGGGCAGGACGGGAGCGGGCGCGGCTCGCCGGGGACCCCGGGGCGGATCGGGAGATATGGAACGTCTATGGTTGCGTGGTACGCGCAGAGCGGACGGCGGGCACCCTGCGGGTTCTCCGGGTCGCCTGTGGAAGTTCATCGACTGTTGAGGTGTCCGTGACCGCCGTCGAATCCCGCCCCGCAGGGGTGGTGGTAGGGACGAGGACCGCGCCCCGGCCGTTCGGGGCCCGCGTCGGGGCCTTCGTGGCCCTCACCAAGCCCCGGATCATCGAACTCCTGCTGATCTCCACGGTGCCGGTGATGTTCCTGGCCCAGGGCGGCGTCCCCAACCTGTGGCGGGTGCTCGCGGTCGTGGTCGGCGGCTACCTCTCGGCGGGCGGCGCCAACGCGCTGAACATGTACATCGACCGGGACATCGACGCGGTGATGTCCCGCACCGAACGGCGTCCGATCGTCACCGGCATGGTCTCCCCGCGCGAGGCGCTGGTCTTCGGCGTCACGCTGGCCGTGGTCTCCACCCTGTGGCTCGGCGTCCTGGTCAACTGGCTGTCCTCGGCGCTCGCGCTGGGCGCCCTGCTGTTCTACGTCTTCGTCTACACCCTCGGCCTCAAGCGCCGCACCTCGCAGAACGTGGTGTGGGGCGGCATCGCCGGGTGCATGCCGGTGCTGGTCGGCTGGTCCTCGGTCACCGACTCGCTGTCCTGGGCGGCCCTGGTGCTGTTCCTGGTGGTGTTCTTCTGGACGCCGCCGCACACCTGGGTGCTGATGATGAAGGTCCGCGACGACTACGCCAAGGCCGGGGTGCCGATGCTGCCGGTGATCCGCGGCAACATCGGCGTCGCCAAGCAGGTCGTCGCCTACTCCTGGGTGATGGTCGCGACCTCGCTGCTGCTGTGGCCCGCCGCGCACACCAGCTGGCTGTACCCGTCCGTCGCCGCGGTCCTCGGCGCGCTGTGGATGAAGGAGGCGTACGCCCTCCAGTCGCGCGCCAGGGCCGGCATCGTGGGCCCCAAGCTCAAGGAGATGCGACTGTTCCACTGGTCGATCACCTACCTGACCCTGCTGTTCCTGGTCGTCGCGATCGACCCCTTCGTGGGCTGACCCCCTCCTCCTGCTCGACCCCTCGGCCTCAGCGCGGCGGAAGCTCGCTGGGGCCGACGTGGTTCTCCAGCCACGCGTGCAGCGGCGCCGCCGCGTGCAGGAAGCCGGTGATCCGGCCGTACGCCCTCGCGGTGCCCAGCCAGGCCGCGGGCTCCCACTCCTGCCAGGCGATCAGGCCCTTGTGGCGCAGCAGTTCGATCCGCGGGTGGTCCTTGGGGACGCCGCGCGGCGCCGTCTTCAGGCTGTCCCGCCCCACCACCTGCGGACCGGCCGCGCGGACGGCCGCCACCACCCGCTCCAGCTCGGCGCCCGGCACGTCCTCGGCCACCGCCGCGCGGTAGCGCGCCAGTTGGTCGCTCGCCAGGTGGTAGTAGCCCAGCCCGCAGGCCAGCCCGTCCGCCGACAGTTGCACGTAGCCGCCGGACTCCAGGTACCCGCCGATGTGCGTCTTGTACGGCGACTTGTCGGCGGAGAAGCGGACGTCCCGGTTCGGGCGGAAGATCTTCCCCGGCCCGAACTCCGGCTCCAGCCGCGCCAGCAGCGCCTCCATCGGCGCCCGCACCACCTCGTCGTACACCGCGCGGTGCGCGGCCCAGAAGGTCCTCGAGTTGTCGGCCTCCAGGTGCTCGTAGAACTCCAGCGCCTCGGCCGGCCAGCCACGGAAATCGTTCACCCGGACAGTATTCACGCCACCGGGCTGACGCCGCGTCAGGTGCTAGGTTGCGGACGTCCGCCGAGAGCACCGGGAGAGCGCCGATGACCGCCCGCAGCACCACCGTCGCGATCGTCGGCGCCGGGCCCGCCGGGCTGGTGCTGGCGCACCTGCTGCGCCGGGCGGGCGTCGACGCGGCCGTCCACGAGCGGCTCTCCCGGGCCGAGCTGGAGGGCACCGCCCGGGCCGGGGTGCTGGAGCACCGGGTGGTGGAGCACCTGCGCGGGCTGGGCCTGGCGGACCGGCTGGTCGCGGAGGGGCAGCGGCACGGGCGGTGCGAGATCAGCTGCCTCGGCGAGCGGGTCACCGTCGACTACGGCGCGCTGTCCGGCGGGGCGCAGCACTGGGTGTACCCGCAGCAGCTGCTGGTCCGCGACCTGGTCGCCGCCTACGAGGCGGACGGCGGCACGATCGCCTTCTCCTCGCCCGTCGCGGCGGTGGCGCCGGACGGCGCGGGGCGGCCCGTGCTGCGCACCGCGGACGGGGAGCTGCGCGCCGCGTGGGCGGTCGGCTGCGAGGGTGCGCACGGCCCGGTCGCCGCCGCCTTCCCCGACCGGGCCGAGGGGGTGGCCCGCCGCTACCCGTACGACTGGCTGACCGTGCTGGCCCGGATCGACCGGCCGGTGGCGGCCGTGCGGTACGCGGTGCACGCGGACGGGTTCGCCGGGATGATGCCGCGCACCGCCGAGGTCGGCCGGTTCTACCTGGAGGTGCCCGCCGGGGAGCGGCTGGAGGACTGGGACGCGGCCCGGATCCGCGGCGAGCTGGGGCGGCGGCTCGACCTGGCGGGCACCGACCCGCGGCCCGGCGAGCTGCTGGAGACCGGGGTGCTGCGGATGCGCGGCCGGGTCGCCCGCCGGATGCGGCACGGACGGCTGCTGCTGGCCGGGGACGCCGCGCACACCGTCACCCCCTCCGGCGCCAAGGGCCTCAACTCGGCCGTCGCCGACGTCGTCGACCTGGCCGGAGCGCTGCTGCAGGACCTCGACGGCGACGGCGACGGCAGCGCGCTGGACGGCTACCAGCAGCGCCGGCTGGCGGCCGCCTGGCGCACCCAGGAGTTCTCCGACGGGCTGCTCGACCTGCTCCACCTGCCCGCCGGGCTGCCGCCCGAGCAGCGCGAGTTCGCGCTGCGGCTGCGGCTGGAGCGGATCCACCGGATCGCCCGCCCCGGTCCGGAGGCCACCGCCTTCGCCCGCGCCTACGCCGGGGCGGGCGAGCTGCGGGCCGCGGAGGTGTGGGCTCCGGCACAGCTCACCACCGTCGCCAGCGGCGCTACCCCTCGGTAGCATGCGGACATGACCAACGCGGACACCGCCACCACCACCGCGCCGGACGCCCGCGCCGAGCGCCGCGCCAAGCGCATTGCCAAGCACCTGAGCAGCTTCGCCGCGCAGCACGGCGGCAGCGCCGACGGCGTCGTGGAGTACGTCGGCGCCGTCGCCACCCGGATCGTCCTGGTCGGCGCGGACGGCGCCTGGGGCGACCAGGTCGCGCCCAGCTACCCGGTCGGCCGCCGGGCCGCCGAGCTGGCCGGGATCACCCTGCACGACAGCTTCGAGGGCGAGCTGGGCCTGAAGGTGAGGACCGGCCCGTACGAGTGGAAGCGGATGGCGGGCATCCAGATCTGACCCGCCGCGCACGGGAACGGCCCGCCGGGTGACCGGCGGGCCGTCGTGCGTTCCGGGGCCTCGCGCTGCTCCGGTGCGGGGCGGTGCGGGGGCTCAGGCGACCAGTTCGGCGGACGGGGCCGCGGACTGGGCCGGGATGCCCGCCCGGGTGCGCAGCGCCAGCGGGACGCGCAGGGCGGCGCCCCAGATCACCGCGGCGCCCAGCATGTGCAGGCCGACCATGGCCTCCGGGGCGTCCGTGAAGTACTGGACGAAGCCGAGCAGCCCTTGCAGCAGCAGCAGGACGAACAGCTCCCGCACCCGGGCCCGGGCGGCGGGCGGGGCCTTGACCGCGGCGAACACCAGCAGCGCGGCCAGCGTCAGGCCCACCGAGAGGAACACCAGGTCGGCGTGGGCCTGGGCGAGGCGGTCGTAGTCGACCGGGATGCGCCAGGTGCCGGCCGAACCCGGGTGGTGGCCCGCGCCGGTGACCAGCGTGCCGGCCAGCACCAGCGCGCCGATCGAGGCCACCAGCACCTGCGCGAAGCGCTGGATCCCGGGCGCCACCAGCAGGTGCGGCGCGCCGTCGCCCTCCTTGCCGCGCTCCCAGCCGAGCACGGCCGCCCAGACCAGGCCCAGGGCGGCGACCATGTGCAGCGCCACCACGTACGGGTTGAGGTGGGTCAGCACGGTGACGCCGCCGAGCGCCGCGTTGGCGACCACCATCCAGAACTGGGCCCAGCCGAGCCGGGTCAGCGAGCGGCGCCACGGCTTCGCGCAGCGGGCGGCCAGGATGAACCAGCCGATCGCGGCGGACAGCACGTAGGTGAGCATCCGGTTGGTGAACTCGATGACGCCGTGCACGCCCATCTCCGGCGTCGGCGTCACGCTGCCGTCGGTGCAGGCGGGCCAGGTGGTGCAGCCCAGGCCGGAGTCGGTCAGCCGGACGGCGCCGCCGGTCACCACGATCACCACGCTCATCACCAGTGCGGCCAGCGCCGCCCGGCGGACGTGCTGCGGGGTCGGGTGCCAGCGTTCGGCGAGGAGGGAGAGCGGGTTGGTCACCGGACCATCGTAGGCGGGCTTACGCGGTGCTCCGGCCCCGGGCGCGGCGGTGCGGGCGGGGGGCGGTCGGAGCTGAAACGTTCCGGTACGGGCGGGAGACAAAAAGGATCATTTCGAGCGTGTCGGTCAACGGCCTTGACCTGCCGAGTCGTCGGCCGCGAGAGTGCGGCTTGGTCCATACCTTTTTCCGGATTGGGCTCATCTCACACTCCTGCCCGCACCCACACGCGGAGTCTCCTGCACATGCGCAAGTCCATATCCGCTGCCGCCGTGGCGCTCGGTGGCTCGCTCGCCCTCGCGGCCCTGGTCGTCCCGACCGCCGCGACCGCCGCCCCCGCGACGGGCGGCACCTGCTTCGACCTCGGGGTCGCCGGGAAGTACGGCGAGTTCATCGAGGGCAACGACACCCACAGCCCGGACGCCGAGGGGGCGGTCGCGGTCGGCGGCAACGCCGACTTCAGCAAGTCCGGCTTCACCGTGGGCAACGAGCTCACCAAGGCCGAGGTCGACGCCCTGCCCGGCGGCTACGCGCTGGTGGTGGGCGGCGACCTGATCCAGAACGGCGCCCACGTCCAGGTCATGAAGGGCAAGGGCGTCTACGCCGGCAAGGTCGTCGGCGGCGGCCAGCTGGAGGGCGTCTCCAAGGGCACCTCGCCGATCGACTTCGGCAAGGAGTTCGCCAACCTGCGGCACGTCTCCACCGAACTGGCGAAGACCACGGGTGGCGCCCCGGTCTCCCAGGACCGGACGATCACCTTCACCGGCACCGACGCGACCACCAACGTGTTCACCGTCACCGCCGAGGTGCTGCAGAAGGCCGGGGACGTCTACCTCAAGGTCCCGGCGGGCTCCACCACGATCGTCAACGTCACGGGCGGCGCGTACGACCAGAACAAGGGCCCGACCACCGGGTTCTGGATCTGGGACCACGCCAGGTCGGCCTACGTCCAGGACGACAAGTCGCAGTCCGCGGACGGCGGCGCCGAGCGCGCCAAGCTGCTGTGGAACTTCCCGACCGCGACCTCGGTCACCAAGCGCAGCGGCAACGCCTGGCCGGGCAGCATCCTCGCCCCGAACGCGGCGTTCGAGCTCGGCACCGGCGGCCCGGTCAACGGGTCGGTGTGGGCCAAGTCGCTGACCGGCAGCGGCGGCGCGGAGACCCACCACTACCCGTTCGCCGGCTGCCTGCCCGGCGGCACCACCACCGTGCCGTCCAGCAGCCCCTCGCCGTCGGCGAGCACCGGCACCGGCACCCCCGGGAGCCCGGCCCCGTCCGGCAGCGCCCCGGCGACGCCCGGCGGCTCCGCGAGCCCGTCGCCGAGCGCGAGCGGCCCGGGCAGCGCGGCCCCGTCCCCGTCGGCGAGCCGCAGCGGCTCCACCGGCGGCGGCTCGAACGGCGGCGGTGGCGGTGGCGGTGGCGGCCTGGCCTTCACCGGCGCCGAGGGCATCACCACGCTGACCGTCGGCGGCATCGTGGTGCTCGCCGCGGGCGGCGGCATCGTCTACGCGGCGCGCCGCAAGAAGGCCAACGGCGCCTCCTGACCGGCGGGTGGAACGGCGACGGCCCCGGGAGCACCGCTCCCGGGGCCGTCCTCCGTGCCGGGCTACTCCCAGCGGAAGAGGCGGGACGCGGCGGCCAGGCCCAGCACCGACCAGCCGGCCAGGAGGCCGAGGTCGGCCCAGGGGACGCCGCCGCCGAGCTGCAGGACCGAGCGCAGGCCGTCGGAGAGCGCCGAGATCGGCAGCAGCTCCAGCACCGGGCGCACCGCGCCGGGGAACTTCGACAGCGGGACGACCACGCCGCCCGCCAGCAGCAGCAGGACGAACACCAGGTTGGCCCCGGCCAGCGTGGCCTCGGCCCGCAGGGTGCCCGCCATCAGCAGGCCCAGGCCGGAGAACGCGGCGGTGCCCAGCACCAGCAGGAGCAGCACCGCCAGCGGGTTGCCGTGCGGGGACCAGCCCAGCGCCAGGGCGATGCCGGACAGCAGCAGCACCTGCAGCAGCTCGGTGACCAGCACGCAGCCGGTCTTCGCGGACAGCAGCGCCCAGCGCGGCAGCGGCGTCGCGCCCAGCCGCTTGAGCACGCCGTAGCGGCGCTCGAAGCCGGTGGCGATGGCCTGCCCGGTGAACGCGGTGGACATCACCGCCAGCGCCAGCAGGCCGGGCGCCAGGAAGTCGACCCGCTCGCCCGGGCCCTCCACGTCGACCACGTCGACCGCGGAGAACAGCACCAGCAGCAGGGTCGGGATGACCACGGTGAGCAGCAGCTGCTCGCCGTTGCGCAGCAGCATCCTGGTCTCCAGGGCGGTCTGCGCGAGCAGCATCCGGCCGACCGGGGCGGCGCCCGGGCGGGGGGTGAGGTCGGTGGCGGTCATCGCAGGTCCCGTCCGGTCAGGTCGAGGAAGACGTCTTCGAGGCTGCGGCGCTGCACCGCGAGCCTGTCGGGCATCACCCCGGCCTCGGCGCACCAGCCGGTGACGGCGGCCAGCAGGGCGGCGTCGAGTTCGGCCTCGACGCGGTAGGAGCCGGGGGCGGTCTCGGTGACCACGGCCCGGTCGGGGAGGACCTTGCGCAGCGGGGCCAGGTCGAGGGCGGGCGGGCCGTCGAAGCGCAGCCGGGCCTCGGTGCCGCGCAGCGCGTCGGGGGAGCCCTGGGCGATGACCCGGCCGCGGTCGACGACGGCGACCTCGTCGGCGAGCTGCTCGGCCTCGTCCATCTGGTGGGTGGTGAGGACGACGGTGACGCCCGCGGCGCGCAGCTCGGTGACCAGCTCCCAGGTGGCGCGGCGGGCCTGCGGGTCGAGGCCGGCGGTGGGCTCGTCCAGGAAGACCAGCTCGGGGCGGCCGACCACGGCCATCGCCAGGGCGAGGCGCTGCTGCTGGCCGCCGGAGAGCCGGCGGTACGGGGTGCGGCCGCAGGAGTCCAGGCCGAGGCGCTCGGCGAGCGGGCCGACCGGCAGCGGGTGGGCGTACAGCCTGGCGGTGTGCCGGAGCATTTCGAGGGCGTGCGCACCGGCGTACACGCCCCCGGACTGGAGCATCACGCCGATCCGCGGCCGCAGCTGCGCGGCTCGGGCGACCGGGTCCAGGCCGAGCACCCGGACGGTGCCCGCGTCGGGGCGGCGGTAGCCCTCGCAGGTCTCGATCGTGGTGGTCTTGCCCGCGCCGTTGGGGCCCAGCACCGCGGTCACGGTGCCCCGGGCGATGGTCAGGCTCAGCCCGTCCACGGCGGTCTTGTCGCCGTACCGCTTGACCAGTGCGGTCACCTCGACGGCGGGGTCTGCATGCATACCGGCGAGTCTAGGAGCAGCTCACACCGCTCCCCGGGTAAGGCTTGCCTTTCGTGACGGACGACACCGGTGAGGCGTGGGTCACGGCTTGTTTCCGGCCGACGAATTACGCAACAATCGTGTTGTGAAAAACATCCGCGAGCACGAGACCCAGTCCGGGGAGCCCGACGCTCCCGGCTGCGCCGTGCCCGCGGCGGCCCCGGAGGCCCTGGCCGAGGCCCACCTGGCGACCCGGGACCGGGTCGCCCGCTCGATCCTCGACCACGGCCCCTCCTCGGCCGCCGACCTGGCCAGCCGCCTCGGCCTGACCCCGGCGGCCGTCCGCCGCCACCTCGACGGCCTGGCCGCCGCCGGGCTGGTGCACGCCCGCGAGCAGCGGGTCCACGGCAGCCGCGGCCGGGGCCGCCCGGCCAAGGTGTTCGCGCTCACCGACGGCGGGCGCGACGCCTTCTACCAGGCCTACGACCAGCTCGCCGCCGACGCGCTGCGCTGGATCTCCGAGACGGCCGGCGGCGGCAGCGCGGGCGAGGAGGCGGTCGCCGCCTTCGCCCGGGCCCGGCTCGCCAAGCAGGGCGAGCGCTACCAGGACGCGCTGGCCGCGGCCGCCGCCGAGCGGCGCGCCGAGGCACTGGCCGAGGCGCTCAGTGCCGACGGGTACGCTGCCACGGTGCGGCGCGTCCCGTCCGCCGCCGCTGCGCCCGCCGCACCGGCCGGCGCCCAGCTCTGCCAGCACCACTGCCCGGTCGCGCACATCGCCGAGCAGTTCCCGCAGCTCTGCGAGGCGGAGACCGAGGTCTTCTCCCAGCTCCTGGGCACCCATGTGCAACGGCTGGCCACCATCGCCCACGGCGACGGGGTCTGCACCACGTATGTGCCGGCACCCGGTGCCGCACCGTCGTCCGCCCGGACGCCCGGTGCCGCGCCGACTGCCGGTACGTCCCCCATCGAAAACGGCTCGTCCGCGCGGAGGAACCTCGCATGACTGACATCGCACACCCCGAGCTCGAAGGCCTCGGCAAGTACGAGTACGGCTGGGCCGACTCGGACACCGCCGGAGCCGCCGCCAAGCGCGGTCTGAGCGAGGCGGTCGTCCGCGACATCTCGGCGAAGAAGAACGAGTCCGAGTGGATGCTCGACCTCCGCCTCAAGGGCCTCAAGCTGTTCGGCAAGAAGCCGATGCCGACCTGGGGCTCCGACCTGTCGGGCATCGACTTCGACAACATCAAGTACTTCGTGCGCTCGACCGAGAAGCAGGCCGAGTCCTGGGAGGACCTGCCCGCCGACATCAAGGCCACCTACGACAAGCTCGGCATCCCGGAGGCGGAGAAGCAGCGCCTGGTGGCCGGCGTCGCCGCCCAGTACGAGTCCGAGGTCGTCTACCACCAGATCCGCGAGGACCTGGAGGAGCAGGGCGTCATCTTCCTGGACACCGACACCGCGCTCAAGGAGCACCCGGAGCTCTTCAAGGAGTACTTCGGCACCGTCATCCCGGCCGGCGACAACAAGTTCGCCGCGCTGAACACCGCGGTGTGGTCCGGCGGCTCGTTCATCTACGTGCCGAAGGGCGTGCACGTGGACATCCCGCTGCAGGCCTACTTCCGGATCAACACCGAGAACATGGGCCAGTTCGAGCGGACGCTGATCATCGTCGACGAGGACGCCTACGTCCACTACGTCGAGGGCTGCACCGCGCCGATCTACTCCTCGGACTCGCTGCACTCCGCGGTGGTCGAGATCATCGTCAAGAAGGGCGGCCGCTGCCGCTACACGACCATCCAGAACTGGTCGAACAACGTCTACAACCTGGTCACCAAGCGCGCCGTGGCGTACGAGGGCGCGACCATGGAGTGGATCGACGGCAACATCGGCTCCAAGGTCACCATGAAGTACCCGGCCGTCTACCTGATGGGCGAGCACGCCAAGGGCGAGACCCTCTCGATCGCCTTCGCGGGCGAGGGCCAGCACCAGGACGCCGGCGCGAAGATGGTCCACATGGCGCCGAACACCTCCTCGCACATCGTCTCCAAGTCGGTGGCGCGCGGCGGCGGCCGCACCTCCTACCGCGGCCTGATCGAGATCGGCGAGGGCTCGCACGGCGCCAAGTCGAACGTGCTGTGCGACGCGCTGCTGGTGGACACCGTCTCCCGCTCGGACACCTACCCGTACGTGGACGTCCGCGAGGACGACGTGTCGATGGGCCACGAGGCGACCGTCTCCAAGGTCTCCGAGGACCAGCTGTTCTACCTGATGAGCCGCGGCCTGAGCGAGACCGAGGCGATGGCGATGATCGTGCGCGGCTTCGTCGAGCCGATCGCCCGCGAGCTGCCGATGGAGTACGCGCTGGAGCTGAACCGGCTGATCGAGCTGCAGATGGAGGGCGCGGTCGGCTGACGCGCCGTCAGCCCCGCCACCCGTCGACCATTCCCGAAAGAGAGCAACACGAACAGCCATGGCTGAGCAGAACACCCCCGGCTCCACCACCGCCGGTTCGATCGAGGTCGGCACCGCCGGCGCCGGAGAGCAGCTCGCCGGCCCCGGCACCGGGCGCGACACCGTCCGGCAGCCGATCGACGCCCGGGTCGCCGTCAAGCCGTCCTTCGACGTCAACGACTTCCCGGTGCCCACCGGCCGCGAGGAGGACTGGCGGTTCACCCCCCTGCACCGCCTCGGCGGGCTGCACGACGGCACGGCGGCCGACGCCGCCAAGGGCGAGGACAAGATCGAGCTGGGCCTGCCGGAGGGCGTCACCTCCGAGCTGGTCGGCCGGGACGACGCCCGGGTCGGCAGGGCCGGCACCCCGGTGGACCGGGTCGCCGCGCAGGCGTTCAGCGCCTTCGAGCAGGCCCTGGTGGTGACCGTCCCCGAGGAGACGGTGCTCACCGAGCCGGTCCGGATCGACGTCCACGGCGAGGGCGGCACCGCCTTCGCCCACCTGGTGGTCGAGGTCAAGCCGTTCGCCGAGGCCGTCGTGGTGCTGGGCCACACCGGCACCGGCACCCGGGCCGCCAACGTCGACCTGCTGGTCGGCGACGGCGCCAAGCTGACCTTCGTCTCCGTGCAGGACTGGGAGCGGGACGCCGTGCACGTCGCCCAGCAGAACGCGCTGGTCGGCCGGGACGCCTCGTTCAAGTCGGTGGTCGTCACCTTCGGCGGCGACGTGGTGCGCCTGCACCCGCGCGTCAACTACGCCGCCCCCGGCGGCGAGGCCGAGCTGTTCGGCCTGTACTTCGCGGACGCCGGGCAGCACCTGGAGCACCGCCTGGTGATCGACCACGACACCCCGCACTGCCGCTCCAACGTCGCCTACAAGGGCGCGCTGCAGGGCCAGGACGCGCACGCGGTGTGGATCGGCGACGTGCTGATCCGGGCGGCCGCGCTCGGCACCGACACCTACGAGCTCAACCGCAACCTGGTGCTCACCGACGGCGCCCGGGTCGACTCCGTCCCCAACCTGGAGATCGAGACCGGCGAGATCGTCGGCGCCGGCCACGCCTCGGCGACCGGCCGCTTCGACGACGAGCAGCTGTTCTACCTGCAGTCCCGCGGCATCCCGGCCGACGAGGCCCGCCGCCTGGTGGTGCGCGGCTTCTTCGCCGAGCTGGTCCAGCAGATCGGCGTCGCCGAGATCCAGGACCGGCTGCTGGAGAAGATCGAGGCCGAGCTGGAAGAGACCGTGGCATGAGCTACGTCCGCGCCTGCGCGCTGAGCGTCCTGCAGGAGGACGTGCCCAAGAAGGTGGAGCTGAACGGCGTCCCGGTGGCGATCGTCCGCACCGAGGAGGGCGTGTTCGCGATCAACGACACCTGCTCGCACGCCAACGTCTCGCTGTCCGAGGGCGAGGTCGAGGACTGCATGATCGAGTGTTGGCTGCACGGCTCCAGCTTCGACCTGCGCACCGGCAAGCCGTCCGGGCTGCCCGCGACCCGGCCGGTCGCCGTCTACCCCGTAAAGATCGAAGGGGACGATGTGCTCGTCTCCGTCAACCAGGAGAACTGAGTACCCCATGGCAACGCTTGAAATCCGCGACCTGCACGTCTCCGTCAACGCTGAGGGCGGCCCGCGGGAGATCCTGCGCGGCGTCGACCTGACGGTCAAGCAGGGCGAGACCCACGCGATCATGGGTCCGAACGGCTCCGGCAAGTCGACCCTGGCCTACTCGCTGGCCGGTCACCCCAAGTACACCGTCACCGGCGGCCAGGTGCTGCTGGACGGCGAGGACGTGCTGGAGATGTCCGTCGACGAGCGCGCCCGGGCCGGCCTGTTCCTGGCCATGCAGTACCCGGTCGAGGTGCCCGGCGTCTCGGTCTCCAACTTCCTGCGCACCGCCGCCACCGCCGTCCGCGGCGAGGCCCCCAAGCTGCGGCTGTGGGTCAAGGAGGTCAAGGAGGCGATGGCCGCCCTGCAGATGGACCCGGCGTTCGCCGAGCGCAACGTCAACGAGGGCTTCTCCGGCGGCGAGAAGAAGCGCCACGAGATCCTCCAGCTGGAGCTGCTCAAGCCGAAGGTCGCGATCCTCGACGAGACCGACTCCGGCCTGGACGTCGACGCGCTGCGGATCGTCTCCGAGGGCATCAACCGGGTCCGCTCCACCGGTGAGGTCGGCACCCTGCTGGTCACCCACTACACCCGCATCCTGCGCTACATCAAGCCCGACCACGTGCACGTCTTCGCGGGCGGCAAGATCGTCGAGTCCGGCGGCGCCGAGCTCGCCGACAAGCTGGAGGAAGAGGGCTACGAGAGCTACGTGAAGGGCGGCGCTTCCGAGTGACCCATTCCCATCTGACCGGACTGCTGGACACCGACGCCATCCGCAAGGACTTCCCCGTCCTGTCGCGGCAGCTGCACGACGGCAAGCCCCTGGTGTACCTGGACAACGCGGCGACCTCGCAGAAGCCGCGCCAGGTGCTGGACGCGCTCAACGCCTACTACGAGCAGCACAACGCCAACGTCCACCGCGGCGTGCACGTGCTCGCCGAGGAGGCCACCGCGCTGTACGAGGGCGCCCGGGACAAGGTCGCGGCCTTCGTCAACGCGCCCAGCCGCAACGAGGTGATCTTCACCAAGAACGCCTCCGAGTCGCTCAACCTCGTCGCCAACATGCTGGGCTGGGCCGACGAGCCGTACCGGGTCGACGCCGACTCGGAGATCGTCATCACCGAGATGGAGCACCACTCCAACATCGTGCCGTGGCAGCTGCTCGCGCAGCGCACCGGCGCGAAGCTGAAGTGGTTCTCGCTCACCGACGAGGGCCGGCTCGACCTGTCGAACATCGACGAGCTGATCACCGAGAAGACGAAGATCGTCTCGGTGACCCTGGTGTCGAACCTGCTGGGCACCGTCAACCCGATCGAGGCGATCGTCCGCAAGGCCCAGTCGGTCGGCGCGCTGGTCGCCGTCGACGCCTCGCAGGCCGCCCCGCACGCCGTGCTCGACGTGCAGGCGCTGGAGGTCGACTTCGTCGCCTTCACCGGCCACAAGATGCTCGCCCCGACCGGCATCGGCGTGCTGTGGGGCCGCCAGGAACTGCTGGAGGACCTTCCGCCGTTCCTCGGCGGCGGCGAGATGATCGAGACCGTCACGATGGGCTCGTCCACCTACGCCCCCGCGCCGCACAAGTTCGAGGCCGGCACCCCGCCGATCGCCCAGGCCGTCGGCCTCGGCGCCGCCATCGACTACCTGTCGGCGATCGGCATGGACAAGGTCGCCGCGCACGAGCACGCGATCACCGCGTACGCCATCGAGCGCCTCGCCGAGGTGCCCGACCTGCGGATCATCGGCCCGCGCACGGCCGTCGACCGCGGCGCGGCGATCTCCTTCACGCTCGGCGACATCCACCCGCACGACGTCGGCCAGGTCCTCGACGAGCAGGGCATCGCGGTCCGGGTCGGCCACCACTGCGCGCGGCCGGTCTGCCTGCGGTACGGAATTCCGGCGACCACCAGGGCGTCGTTCTACCTGTACTCCACGCCCGGCGAGGTGGACGCGCTGATCGACGGCCTCCACCACGTCCGCAACTTCTTCGGCTGAGGTGGCTGCCATGAAGCTCGACTCGATGTACCAGGAGATCATCCTGGACCACTACCGCAACCCCCACGGCAAGGGGCTGCGGGACGGGGACGCCGAGGTCCACCACGTCAACCCCACCTGCGGGGACGAGATCACCCTGCGGGTGCGGCTCGACGGCGCCGTCGTCGCGGACGTCTCCTACGAGTCGCAGGGCTGCTCGATCAGCCAGGCCTCCGCCTCCGTGCTCAACGACCTGGTGGTCGGGAAGCCGGTCGGCGAGGCCCAGCAGATCCAGGAGGCCTTCCTCGAACTGATGCAGAGCAAGGGCCAGTCCGAGGGCGACGAGGACCTGCTGGAGGACGCCGTCGCCTTCGCCGGGGTCTCCAAGTACCCGGCCCGGGTCAAGTGCGCCCTGCTCAGCTGGATGGCCTGGAAGGACGCCACCGCCAAGGCGCTCGGCGGCCAGCCCCCCCTCACCGACTGACGCCCGTTAGGACACTGGTACACATGAGCGAGAACGAGACGGCCGTGGCGGCCGAGGCCGCCGAGGCCCCCGCCGCCGGGGCTCCCGCCGCGGAGGCCCCCGACAGCCCCGGCGCGTTCACCAGCGCCGGGACGGTCTCCACCGAGGACCTCATGGAGGCCCTGATGGACGTCGTCGACCCCGAGCTGGGCATCGACGTCGTCAACCTCGGCCTGATCTACGGCCTGCACATCGACGCGGACGACACCGCCACCGTCGACATGACGCTGACCTCCGCGGCCTGCCCCCTCACCGACGTCATCGAGGACCAGGCCCGCACCGCCACCGACGGCCTGGTCAAGGACCTGCGGATCAACTGGGTCTGGATGCCGCCGTGGGGCCCCGACAAGATCACCGACGAGGGCCGCGACCAGCTGCGTGCGCTCGGCTTCAACGTCTGAGCCGTCGGTGCGAACGGCCAGGGGCGGGAACCTCCGGGTTCCCGCCCCTGGCCGTTCCGGCGTTCCCGGCCCGGACCGGGGCGCGCCCCCCGGGTGCCGGGGCCGTCAGCTCCTGCGGAGGACCGCGGCGGCCAGGGCGAGGGTGGCGGTGGCGGCGGTGAGGGCGAAGGCGGTGACGGCGGGGAGCAGGCCGTAGCTGCGGACGAGGGCGCCGACGGCGATGATCGGGGCCGAGGAGCCGAGGTAGACGACCACCCAGAGGGCGGAGAGCTCGCTGCCGCGGCGGGCGGGGTCGAGGGCGGCGACGGCGGTGGTGAACAGGGAGCGGAAGGCGATGCCCTGGCAGGCGCCAGCCAGCACGCTGCCGACGAAGAGCAGGGCGGGGGTGCCGGTGGCCGCGGCCGCGGTGAGCAGGGCCAGGCCCGCGGCGAGGCCGGTGAGGCCGCCGGCGACCACGATCCGGTCGGAGGTGGGCGGGACGAGCAGCTGGGCGGCGGCGGAGGAGCCGAGCAGCAGGGCCGCGACGGCCGCGCCCGCGAGCGGGGAGCGGGTGTGCAGCAGGGTGGCGGAGAAGGCGGGGGCCAGCGACAGGTAGACGCCGAAGACCGCGTAGGAGAGGAAGCCCGCGGTGGCCGCGAGCAGGAACTCGCGGCGTCCGGTGCGGGGCAGCCGCAGGCGGCGGGGCCGCAGGTGGGCGGGGGTGGTGATGCGCGGCGGGGAGGCCGGGGGCCGGTGCGGGCCGGGCATCCGCGGGTGCACCAGGGCCAGCGGGACGCACAGCGCGAGCAGCGCGACGGCGTGCGGCAGGAAGGGGCCCAGCAGCGGGTGCGCGTCGTCGGTGAGCGCCGCGCCGACCAGCGGGCCGAGGGCGACGCCGCCCGCCGAGCAGGCCAGGGTGAGCTTGGCGGCCAGGCCGGGCCGGTCGGGCAGCAGGTCGCCGAGGGCGGCGCCGGCCGCGCCGGTGGACAGGCCGACCGCGACGCCCTGGACCGCCCGTCCGGCGGCCAGCTGCCAGAAGGACCCGGCGGTGGCGAAGACGGCGTCCCCGGCGGCGGCCAGGGCGACCGCGGGCAGGATCAGGGCGCGCCGCCCCAGGTGGTCGGACCAGTGGCCGACCGCGGCGAGCACCGGCACGAGCGCGAACACGTAGACCGTGAACAGGACGGTGGTGTCGAGCGGGTTCAGACCCAGGCGCTGCTGGAGCACCGGGTAGAGCGGGGTGGCGAGGTTCGCGCCGATCAGCATCAGCAGCAGGGCGGCGGCGACCAGGCCGACGCGGATGCCGCGCAGCGCGTTCCAGCGGCTGATCGCGGCGAGCTGGAGCTGCTTGCGGGGCGCGAGCTCCAGCGGGAGCAGGGCCTCCGACAGTCGGCGTCCGGCGTACTGAGCGGTGCTCAGGCCGGGGCCGGCGGGGGAGAGGTCCGCCATGGCAGGGGTCTCCTGTGGCAAGGCGCCGCAGGGCGTCGCCGGACCAGGGTGTGGCGGCGCGGCCCGGACGGTGCGGGTGTGCACGTGGTACGCGGAGCGCGGAGCGCCGTCGCTCCGGGTTCCGGGGGGCGTGCGCGGGGGTGGTGCGCGTCGCCCACCGAAGGATACGTGCCCCGGGCACTCGTTCGGACGCACCTCCCCACTCGTTCGGGCGGACGCCCCCGCAGGTCAGGCGGGCGTCCGTGGCGGCCGATACGCTGGGTTGACGGGCCGACACGCACCGGCCCGCTCCGCCGTTCCCCGCGTCCGCCGCCCCCGGGCGGGCCGCGCCACCGGACGGCGGTGCCCTGCGACGCACCCGGGAGAACGCGCGCGATGGCCGGACGTAGCCGAAACACCCCTGACCAGCAGCCGTCCGAGGCCGAGGGTCTGCTGCCCGCCGACTACGACCTCGCCGACCTGTACGGCGCGCAGAGCGCCGACGAGGACCCGGACGACACGGCCGTCCTCGTCCCGCCGGTCGTCCTGCCCCCGGACGCCGAGCTGGCCGCCGCCGCCCTCGCCGTCCCGCTGATCTCCCGGGTCGTCGCGCTGGCCCGCTGGATCGCCCCGCACCGCGAGGTCGACGAGCACGGCGACCTCGGCGAGGCCGACCGGGTGCAGGCCGCCCGGATGCTCGGCGCCGAGGACCCGGACGAGGAGGACGTGGTCGAGGCGATGCGGGCCTGGGCGCTGGCCTGCGACCTGGACCTGGTGGAGACCGGCACCACCGAGGAGGGCACGCACGTCGCCATCCCCGGCCCCGACCTGGACGCGATCGAGGCGGGCGAGCCCGCCGCCGTCCTGGGCCTGTGGTTCGAGGCCGCGGAGCTGGTGCGCGAGCTGGCCGCCGAGGCCGAGTCGGTCGACCCCGAGGTGGTCGAGGGCGGCGGGCTCGACGACACCGACGGCCTGGCCGAGGTCGAGGACGCCCGCGACCAGGCCGCCGAGATCCTCGACGAGGCGCTGCACACCCTGTACGAGACCACCGCGTTCGCCGAGCCCGGCGCCGAGACCGTCCCGCTGGGCGTGCTGGCCGCGCTGCTGGTCGTCCCGGACGGGCAGGAGCCGGACGAGGAGATGCTCGGCGAGATCACCGACCTGATGGTCGTCCTCGACCCGATGCTCGGCGACCTCGCCGAGCTCGGCCTGGTCGAGCACCGGCCGATCGACCCCGACCTGTTCGAGGAGGGCGGGGACGGCGAGGCCGCCGAGGTGGTGGACACCGACCGGCCGCTCACCGAGGAGGACGCCGCCCGCTTCGGCACCGTCAGGCTCACCCCGCTCGGCCAGTACGCCGTCCGCGAGTGGCTGCTCGCCGAGGGCTACGACGCCCCGCTGGTCGGCGACCTCGCCGACCGGGACGGCCCCGCGCTGCTGCGGGCCCTCGCCGAGGACGGGCCGCTGTTCGCCGAGGCCGAGCTGAAGGCCTGGCTCGCCGCCCGGGCCCCGCTGGACGCCGCCCGCGACCTGCTCGCCGGGGCCCGCGGCCGCGACCCGCAGTCGCCGGTGCGCCGCTACTACTGCGTGCTGGGCCTCGGCGAGATCGGCGAGGAGGCCGCCGCCGCGGTGCTGGAGGTGGTGGACGACCCCGAGCTGGGCGGGCTGGCCCGCGAGTGGCTGCGCGCCCGCGGGGCGGACGTGGCCGCGGCGGAGCGCGACGTCGCGCTCTGGCGGGTCGTCGACTCGATGGCCGCGGTCATGCTGCTCAGCGCGGGCGAGGGCGGCCGCCTGCAGGCCCTGGTCGCGGACCTGCCGGTGACCGACAACCCGGCCAGCTACTTCGGCGAGGTCTGGCGGGTGCCGCACCCGATGACGGTCGAGGTGCTGGAGGCCGTCGGCGAACTGCACCTGGACCGCAGGGTCGCCAAGGAGGCCCGGCGCGCGGCGGTCAAGGCGCGCTCGCTGCGCGCCCAGGGCGCGTAGCGGGGGCGTGCGGGCCCTGCCGCAGGGTCTTCGCAAGCCCTCCCCGTCCACCTGATGGCTCGACAGCTCCGTTGGGACGTAAGGTAAGGCGGCGTTGGAGTGGCGAGCGGCCGGGGGTGCGGCGAGGGATGAAGCGGCAGGGCACGGGCGGGGACTGGGACCTCGAAGCGGTGTATGCGGACCAGGAGGCGTACGGCCGCCGGGTGCTGGCGGGCGCGGGGTTCCCGGTGTTCGGCTGGGTGCACGGGGCCGGCGGGGTGCCGGGCTGGGACGTGCTGGCCGAGTACGGGGTCGCCAACGGCGAACTGGAGTCGGTGGAGGTCCGCTCGGGCGACTGGAGCTCCGTGCACGGCCCGTACGTGACGGTGTGCACCCACCGGGCCGGGGCCGAGCTGACCACCCTGCTGCCCGACCTGGAGGACGTGGTCGAGGACGAGCGCGACCGGGTCTACGAGCACCTGGGCGTGGACGAGGGCGATACCGCCGGGGGCGTGCGGGCGCTGCGCGAGTGGATCACGGTGGACGGCGAGCCGCACCCGGTGCAGGTCCACGAGGACTCGCGGGCCGCGGCCGGGCACGGCACCGTCTGGGCGGGCCGGCTGCGGGTCGGCGCCACCACGGTGACGGTGACCGGGCGCGGCCTGGCGCCCGGCTCGGTGGAGCTGCGCCGGATCACCGACTTCGAGCGGTACATCGTCGGCCGGACGGTGATGCTGCGGCAGGTCGCCGCGCTGCGGGCCGACCGCCGCCCCGCCGAGCCCGGGCCGGAACCGGCCGAGCTGGGCCTGCAGGCGCACCGCGAACTCGTCCTGCAGGCCGTCGAGCGCTCCACCGCGGTGCTCGCCCAGCTGCGGGCCGGGCGTTCGGCCCGGCTGCCCCGGCGCCTGCGCGGGGAGGACCGGCAGGCCCGCTGGGAGAGCGCGGTGCGGCAGCAGATGCGGCTGGCCTCGGAGACCCGGGAGGAGGCCGACGAGGCCGTCACCTCGATGGTCAACCACCTGAGCCGGCTGGCCCACCACGCGGACTGGGTGAGCGGCACGATCGAGGGCGCGGCCGCCGTGGAGGAGGTCGTCCGGTACACGGCCTTCGCCAGCGAGGTGCCGAGCCTGCCCGCGCAGCGGGCCTGGGAGCGGCTGTGGGCGGGCGGCACGCCCGACCTGCCCTCCGGCACCGAGGAGGCCTGGCTGACCGCCTGGGAGCAGTGGCGGGTCGAGCGCACCCAGCACCGGACCAGGCGGTAGCGGAGGGCGGTGGTGGCCGGACGGGCAGTGAGGGCCGGGCGGTAAAGGGCGGGTCATCGATTGTCCTATGGTCGGTAAATCGGCACGCTGACGCCGCGTCCGATTCACGCGCGGTTCACGCGCGGCCCGGAACCTGACGGTCACCGAAGCACACCCCTTCCTCCAGGAGTGACCGTCATGTCGCTGTCCCGCCGGGACTTCGTGAACCGTTCGACCATCCTCGGGGCAGGCGTCCTGATCGCCGGCAGCGCCGAGGTGCTGGCCACCGCCCCCGGCGCGATCGCCGCCCCCGCGGGCGGTGACGCCGCGCTCGCCAAGGGCGGGCACGCCGCGGTCGGCTACGGCGAGCTGGTGTCCGACCCCGAGGGCATCCTGGCGCTGCCGAAGGGCTTCTCGTACGAGGTCATCACCCGCACCGGCCAGACCACCCTGGTCACCGGCGAGTCCACCCCCAGCAACCACGACGGCACCGCCGCGTTCGAGGGCCGCCACGGGGCGACCCTGCTGGTCAACAACCACGAGCTGGCCGGGCCGCGCTCCAAGTGGCCGCACCCCGTGCCGCTGCTGGAGGGCCACGTCTACGACCCGGCCGCGGCCGGTGGCTGCACCGTCGTCGAGGTCTCCGGCCACGGCAAGGGGCACGGGCACGGGCACGGCGGGCGCCAGGTCCGCGAGTGGGTCGGCATCGCCGGCACCGCCACCAACTGCGCGGGTGGCGCCACCCCGTGGGGCACCTGGCTGACCTGCGAGGAGACCGAGGACAAGGCGGGCACCAACGGCTTCACCAAGGACCACGGCTACGTCTTCGAGGTGGACCCGCACGACCAGGACGCCAACCGGGACCCGCAGCCGATCAAGGCCCTCGGCCGGTTCGCCCACGAGGCCGTCGTCATCGACGAGAAGCGCGGCCACGCCTACCTGACCGAGGACGCGTCCAAGCCCAACGGCCTGTTCTACCGCTGGACCCCGCCGGCCGGCTTCCGGCACGGCAAGGGCCGGCTGCGCACCCTGGCCGCCGACGCGGGCGTGCTGGAGGCGCTCAAGGCGTTCGACTCCCAGGGCAAGCTGGTCGACGACCTGTCCCGGGCCACCAAGCCCGGCACCACGTACGGCGCCGACTGGGTCAAGGTGCAGGACCGCGACGCCCGCACCACCTCGATCCGCAAGCAGTTCAAGGACGGCGAGATCACCCGGGCCCGCAAGCTGGAGGGCATGTGGTGGGGTGACAACGGCATCTACTTCGTCTCCTCCTTCGCCCGCGAGGAGTCGCCGCTGCAGCACGACGGGCAGGTCTGGTTCTACAACCCGACCCGGCGCACCCTGACGCTGAAGGTCATCCTCGGCGTCAACAACGACGTCTGGACCGACCAGGGCAACTTCGACGGCCCCGACAACATCACCGTCTCGCCCCACGGCGGCCTGATCATCGCCGAGGACGGCAACGGCCTGCAGCACCTGTTCGGCACCACCACGGACGGGCGGACGTACGCGCTGGCGCGCAACGAGCTCAACCTCGGGACGGCGGAGGCGCCGGAGTACAGCGAGTTCACCGGCGTGACCTTCTCGCACGACGGGCGGACGCTGTTCGCGAACATCCAGGAGCCGGGGATCATGCTGGCGATCACGGGGCCCTGGCACCGGATGTGACGCACGGTCGAGCGGCGGGGGTCCGTCCGGGGAGGGTCCTGCTCTCCCCGGGCGGACCTCGCCGTCGGTGGGTGGTCGCCCCCGCCGGAGTTCCCGAGCATCAGTCCGGGAGCCTGAGTTGGAGCATGGCGAGGAGGCGCTGCTGGGGTTGGGCGAGGTCGAGGCCGGTGAGCTGCTCCGCCCTCCGGACGCGGTAGCGGAGGGTGTTGGGGTGGATGTGCAGGGCGTCGGCGGCGGCGCGGACCTCGCCGAGGGCGTCGAGGTAGGCGAGGACGGACTCGGCGAGGCGGGTGTGGTGGCGGGCGTCGTAGGCGGTGAGGGCGGTCAGCCGGGGGTCGCGGAGCTCGGGGCGGTCCTGGAGCAGGGCGAGGACCTCGGAGACCAGCACCTCGGCCTGGACGTCCTGGAGGGCGGCCACGTCCGGGACGACGCCGCCGCGGCCCATCGCGTCGAGGATCCGGTCGGCCTGGGCGCGGGAGGCGGGGACGTGCGCGAGGCCGGGGACGGTGGGGCCGATCGCGGCCCGCAGCGGGATGGCGAGGTGGTCGCGGGCGGCGTCGACGGTCTCCCGGGTCCAGTCGCGCAGGGTGGCGGGCGGCAGGTTGGGCGGGAGTTCGGGCAGCAGGACGTAGACCCGGGAGTCGACCGGGGCGAGCAGGGCGCCGCGGTGCCGGGCGGCGGTGTGCACCGAGATCAGGCCGGTGACCTCGTCCCGGGAGAGTTCGGCGTCCCGGCCGTCGGTGGCGGCGGGGGCGTAGGCGAGGACGGTGACCGGGCGGCGCAGGTCCAGGCCGAGGTGGGTGGCCAGTGACTGCGGGCCGGTGGAGCCCTCCAGCAGGCCGGTCAGCAGGGTCTGGGTGAGCCGGGTGTCGGCCGACAACTCGCGGCGGCGGCGCACCAGTTGACCGGCCGCGACCCGGGCCGCGCCGACCAGGGCCTGCTCGGCGGTGTCGGTCAGCGGACGGGAACCCTCCTGCACCCAGATGGTGCCCAGCGGCTGCGCGCCGGAGCGGATCGCGATGGCCAGGCGGCGGCGGATGCCCAGCTCCGGGTGGGCGGCGATCTCGATCGCGCCCTCGGAGCCGCGCAGGTGCGAGAAGACGCCCCACTCGCGGAGCTTGGCCAGGTACGGCTCCGGGCCCTGGCGGCCGAGGATGGACAGCCGGCGCAGGTCGTCCACCTCGTCGGTCTCCGAGGTGCGGGAGTAGGCCAGCACCCGGCTGGAGGTGTCCTCGATCGAGACGATGCCGCCGGTCAGCACCGCCACCGTCTGGGCGAGCGAGAACAGGTCGCCGGTGGCGGGCCCCCCGGGCCCGGCGCCGCCGGTGCCGTCCGGGTCGTCCGCGCCGGAGAGCAGGGTGCGGGTGAGCGAGTCGAGGTGCTCCCAGCGGGTCTCCCGGCGCACCGACAGCAGCGCCACCCCGGCCTCGGTGGCGGCCTCGCGCAGCGCGTCGGCCTGTCCGGGCCCGTCCAGCTTGACCGCGACGGCGGCGGCCCGGGCCCGTCCGGCGGCGCGCAGCGCGGGGAGCGCGGCCCGGCCGCGGGCGCCGATGGCGAGGACCAGCTCGCCCGGGGCGGCGGTGGGCGGGTCCTCCGGGTCGAGGATCGACACGTGCCGCACCGGGACGTCCAGCCCGGCGGGCGCGGCCTGCAGCTCCACCAGGGGCTCGCCGAGCGACATCAGCAGCTGGCGGAGCGGGAGGCCGGTCATCGGCGGGTCCTTCGGCGGGGGAGGGGGCGGGACGGGCGGTTCGTCGGGGCGGGTTCGTCGGGGCGGACAAGATCCGGGGCCGAGTTTAGCGAGACGGACAGGAAGCGGCGGCCGTGACCGGGGCGTGACGCTGTTCGTCCGGGCGGACAACGGCGAGCGGGGGAATTTGGCGGTCCGGCCAACAGAAGCGGGTAGGAGCGGGGAATAGCGTTTCTTCACGGCCGGTGTGCGACCCCCACCGGCTCCCCATGACGAGAAGGAGAGCGTGCGCGCCATGGATGCTGTGACCCAGGTCCCCGCGCCGGTGAACGAGCCGGTCCACAGCTACGCCCCCGGCAGCCCCGAACGGGCCCGGCTGGAGGCCAAGCTGAAGGAGCTGGGCGGCCAGGGGCCGATCCCGCTCACCATGACGATCAACGGTGAGCGCCGCCTCGGCGGCGGCTCCGAGATCCACGTCGTGCAGCCGCACAACCACGCTGCCCGACTCGGCACGCTGCGCAACGCCACCCAGGACGACGCGCGCGAGGCCATCGACACCGCACTGGCCGCCGCACCGGCCTGGCAGGCGCTCTCCTTCGACTCCCGCGCCGCGATCTTCCTGCGCGCCGCGGACCTGCTGGCCGGGCCGTGGCGGGAGACCCTCGCCGCGGCCACCATGCTGGGCCAGTCGAAGACCGCCCAGCAGGCGGAGATCGACACCCCCTGCGAGCTGGTCGACTTCCTGCGCTTCAACGTGCACTTCGCCCGGCAGATCCTGGCCGAGCAGCCGATCTCCTCGGACGGCGTGTGGAACCGCACCGACCACCGCCCGCTGGAGGGCTTCGTCTACGCGATCACCCCGTTCAACTTCACCGCGATCGCGGGCAACCTGCCGACCGCGCCCGCGCTGATGGGCAACGTGGTGATCTGGAAGCCGTCCCCCACCCAGCAGTTCGCCGCGCACTACCTGATGCAGCTGCTGGAGGCCGCGGGCCTGCCCAAGGGCGTCATCAACATGGTCACCGGCGACGGCCTGGCCGTCTCCGAGGTCGCGCTGAAGCACCCCGCGCTGGCCGGCATCCACTTCACCGGCTCCACCGCGACCTTCCAGCACCTGTGGCGCACCGTCGGCGAGAACATCGCCGGGTACCGCACCTACCCGCGGATCGTCGGCGAGACCGGCGGCAAGGACTTCCTGGTCGCCCACCCGTCCGCCGACAAGGCCGTGCTGAAGACCGCGATGACCCGCGGCGCCTTCGAGTTCCAGGGCCAGAAGTGCTCGGCGCTGTCCCGCGCCTACGTCCCGGCCTCGATCTGGGCCGAGATCAAGGACGACTTCCGCGACGAGGTCGAGTGGCTCACCATGGGCGACGTCACCGACCTGGCCAACTTCATGGGCGCCGTCATCGACGAGCGCTCCTTCGCCAAGAACAAGGCCGCGATCGACCGCGCCAAGGCCGACCCGCAGGTCGAGGTGCTGGCCGGCGGCACGTACGACGACTCGGTGGGCTGGTTCGTCCGCCCGACCGTGCTGGTCTGCCAGGACCCGGCCGCCGAGTACTTCAAGGACGAGTACTTCGGCCCGATCCTCGCCGTGCACGTCTACGAGGACGAGAAGTACGACGAGATGCTCGCGCAGATGGAGTCGGTGTCCGCGTACGGCCTGACCGGCTCGATCATCGCCCAGGACCGCGAGGCCGTGCAGCACGCCATGCACGTCCTGCGCAACGCCGCGGGCAACTTCTACATCAACGACAAGCCGACCGGCGCCGTCGTCGGCCAGCAGCCCTTCGGTGGCGGCCGGGCCTCCGGCACCAACGACAAGGCCGGGGCCAAGCAGAACCTGATGCGCTGGACGTCCACCCGCTCCATCAAGGAGACGTTCGTCCCGCCGACGGACTACCGCTACCCGCACATGGGCTGACCGAGCCCGCTCCCCGACGGCCGGCCGCCACCCCCGGCCGGCCGTCCCCCCTTCTCCTTCAGCTGATCCGCTTCGCCGGGAGTCCACGATGCTCCGTTCCGCCCTCCTCGCCGCCTCGCGCTCCCCGCAGGTGCGCACCATGGTCGAGAAGTTCCCGCCCACCCACGCGATCGTCGAGCGCTTCGTCGCCGGCGACCGGCTCGACCAGGGCGTGGCCGCCACCGAGAAGCTGGTGGCCAGCGGCCGCAAGGTCACCCTCGACCACCTCGGCGAGGACACCAAGGACGCCGACCAGGCCGCGGGCACCGCCCTCGCCTACGAGCACCTGCTGACCGCCCTCGAGGAGACCGGCCTCGCCGCGAACGCCGAGGTCTCCGTCAAGCTCTCCGCCGTCGGCCAGTTCCTCCCGGTGGACGGCGAGAAGATCGCGCTGGAGAACGCCCGCCGCATCTGCGAGGCCGCCGCCGCCGCGGGCACCACCGTGACCCTCGACATGGAGGACCACACCACCACCGACTCCACCCTCGCCATCGCCCGCGAGCTGCGCGCCGACTTCCCCTGGCTGGGCGTCGTCCTGCAGGCGTACCTGCGCCGCACCGAGGCCGACTGCCGCGACCTCGCCCACGCGGGCTCCCGGGTGCGCATCTGCAAGGGCGCCTACAAGGAGCCCGAGTCGGTCGCCTTCCAGGGCAAGCGCGACGTCGACCTCGCGTACGTCCGCGCGCTCAAGGTCCTGATGGCGGGCGAGGGCTACCCGATGGTCGCCTCGCACGACCCCAACATGATCAAGATCGCCGGTCAGCTCGCCGAGTGGAACAAGCGCGACACCACCTCGTTCGAGTACCAGATGCTCTACGGCATCCGCCCCGAGGAGCAGCTGCGCCTCGCCGAGGCCGGCAACACCATGCGCGTCTACCTCCCCTACGGCCAGGAGTGGTACGGCTACTTCATGCGCCGCCTCGCGGAGCGCCCCGCGAACCTGACCTTCTTCCTGCGCGCGATGGCCACCCGCGGCTGAGTCGCCGTCAGGCGTCACCGAAAGGGCCCGCGGCTTCGTGCCGCGGGCCCTTTCGGGCGTTGCGGTCAGGTGTCGGTGCGGCCGATCAGGAACTGGACGTGGGTGGGGCGGTCGCGGGTGTGGGCGGGGGTGGCGAGGGTGGTGGCCAGCGAGGTGAACTCGTGCTGGACGAAGCGGAGTTCGAGGGGAGGAAGGGCGGAGAGGTCGGTGAAGGTGATCAGGGGGGTGCGGTCGTCGTCCGCGTGCAGGCCGCCGAAGAGGGAGTCGTCCAGGGCGTCCCAGCTCCTGGTGCGGCCGTGCAGCGGCGGATCGAGGGGGAGGGTGCGGCGGACGGCGTCGTAGAGGTCGTCCAGGGAGGCCGCGCCGGCGGTGTCGACGCGGTGGTGGCGGGAGGGGGCGCGGGCGGCGAGGACGCGGGGGAGGTGGTCCGGGTGGACGAGGGTGACGGGGGTGGGGGCGAAGCGTCCGGCGCGCCAGGCGGGGAAGGGCGGGTGGGCGGCGGTGCGGGAGCCGGCGGTCTCCAGGGCGGTGGCGAAGGTGCGGGCCAGGGTGGTCAGCTGGGAGTGCAGCCGGCCGTACGGGTGGTGCTCGGTGGCGGGGGAGGGCACCCAGTCGGTGCGCGAGGCGCAGTGGACGGCGACCAGGTCGCGGTCGGGGAAGGTGAAGGTCAGGGTGCGTTCCACGCCCTGCGGGTAGAGGTCCAGGGCGTACGGGGTGCGGTCGTGGAAGGCGGTGAGCAGCCGGTCGAGGTCCTCCAGGAACGCGGAGAGGTCGTAGGGGACGTCGAAGGGCCAGGCCGCGCCGAAGCCGCCCGCCTCGGCGGCCGCGTCGGTGGCGGCGAGGTCGGAGCAGCCGATCATCGTGAGGACGGCGTGGTCGTACGGCCCCTCGTCGCACGGGTCGAGCCCCTCCGGCGGGGCCGGGACGGTCGGCGGCCGGAGGCGGACGTGGAAGCGGGTGCGGTCGCCGGACGGCACGTCAGAGCATCGCCGCGGCGGGCTTGACCATGCTGCGGGCGGTCTTGGCGTCGACGTACTCGCCGAGGGCGGTCATCACCCACTCGCCGGAGAACTGGCGCACCAGCTTGCACATGGCGACGCCGGTGTGCGGCTCGGACTGGGCCAGGTCGAAGCGGACCAGCTCCTGCTCGGTGCCGGTGTCGACCAGGCGGCAGTAGGCGTTCTTGATGTCGGTGAACTTCTGCCCGGAGAAGGAGTTGACCACGAAGACCAGGCCGCAGACCTCGGCGGGCAGCCCGCCGAGGTGGACGGTGATGGCCTCGTCGTCGCCGCCGCCCCGGCCGGTCAGGTTGTCGCCGGAGTGCGCGATGGCGCCGTTGAAGATGGCGAGCTTCATGAACCAGGCGGTGTCGATCTTGTTGCGCTGGGCGTCGAAGGCGATCACCGAGGCGTCCAGGTCGATGCTGCGGCCGTGCCCGGCGGGCTCCCAGCCCAGGCCCATCCGGACCGAGGAGAGCAGCGGCTTGCCGCCCTTTTCCAGCGAGACCGAACCGCCCTTGACCAGGTTGACCCGGCCCTTGTCCAGGGTGATCTTGCCGACGGCGGGCGAACCGGAGGGCATCGGGGGCGGGGAGGCGGGAGCCTGGGGCGCGGCGCCGCGGGGCGCGCTGCCGGGCATCGGCGGGGCGGTGGGCGGCGCCGCGGGCGGGACGGGCGGAGCGGCGGCGGCGGTGGCGGCGGCCGGGGGTGCGTCCTCGACCGAGACGCCGAAGTCGGTGGCGATGCCCGCCAGCCCGTTGGCGTACCCCTGGCCGACCGCGCGGACCTTCCACTCGGCGCCGCGCCGGTAGACCTCGACGACCACCAGGGCGGTCTCCCGGGAGAGCCGCGGCGGGGTGAAGGTGAACAGTTCGCGGCCGGTGCCGGCGTCCCGGATCGTCGCGGTGGGCTCCGTCCCGGCGAAGGTGGCCTGCCGGTCGTCGAGCGAGGCGGTCACCACGATCCGGGTGATGTCGCCGGGCACCGCCGCGGTGTCCACGGCGATCGCGTCGGGCCCGCCGCCGGTGGCCGGGCGGTGCGTCACGCCGGGGCCGTGCGGGGCGTTGAAGAAGACGAAGTCGGCGTCCGAACGGACCTTGCCCGCTGCGGTCAACAGCAGCCCGGACACGTCCAGTTGCCTGGGCGCGGTGACCTCGACCACGACCCGGGTCGACCCCAGGGGGGCGTTCCCGCCCTGGACCAGAACAGTCGTCACGTGCTCCTCCTCGCTTCGCCGCTCCCAGCCTAGCCGGAGCGCTGTGCCCGCCGGGGTACGCCGCGAGCGAATCCGGCCCGGGCGCGCTTGCCCGCCCCGGGGGGCCTCGGCGAGCATGCGGACATGCCAGCACTGCAACGATCCGAAGCAACTGTCCGTGCCCGACTGCTGGAGGTCGACGGCTACACCGTCGACCTCGACCTCACCCACGGCCCGGACCGGTTCGTCAGCACCACCGCGATCCGGTTCCGGTGCGGCGAACCCGGCGCCGACAGCTTCGTCGACGTCGACCCGGCGCTGCTGCGGCGCGCCGTCCTGAACGGGCAGCCGCTGGACCCCGCCGCCCTGGACGGCAACCGGCTCGCCCTGCCCGGCCTGCGCGCGGAGAACGAGCTGCTGGTCGAGGCCGAGATGCACTACTCGCGCACCGGCGAGGGCCTGCACCGCTACACCGACCCGGCCGACGGCGCGGTGTACGTGTACGCCACCTGCGGGCCCGACCTGGCGGCCAAGGTGTTCGCCTGCTTCGACCAGCCCGACCTGAAGGCCCCGTTCACGCTGACCGCCACCGCCCCGGCGGACTGGACGCTGGTCGGCAACGGCGCCAAGGTCCGCGGGGAGAACGGGAGTTGGGAGTTCGCGCCGACCAAGCCGATCTCCACCTACCTGTTCACCGTGGTCGGCGGACCGCTGCACTCGGTGCACGGCGAGCACGACGGCATCCCGCTCGGCCTGCACGCCCGCCGCTCGCTGGCCGCCGAACTCGACCGCGAGGCGCCGGAGTTGTTCGAGGTGACGGCCGCCTCGCTGGACCGGCTGCACCAACTCTTCGACGAGCGCTACCCGTTCGGCGAGTACCACCAGGCGTTCGTCCCCGAGTTCAACTGGGGCGCGATGGAGAACCCCGGCTGCGTGGTCTTCCGCGACGAGATGCTGTTCCGCTCCCCGGCCACCGAGTCCGAGCACGAACGCCGCGCCATGGTGGTCTGCCACGAGATGGCCCACATGTGGTTCGGCGACCTGGTCACCATGCGCTGGTGGGACGACCTGTGGCTGAACGAGTCCTTCGCCGAGATGCTCGGCTACCGGGTCGCCGCCGAGGCCACCCGCTTCACCGGCGCCTGGACCGGCTTCTCCGCCCAGCGCAAGGGCTGGGGCTACGACGCCGACCAGCGCGCCTCCACCCACCCCGTCGCCGGGAACGGCACCCGCTCGGTCGCCGAGGCCATGGTCAACTTCGACGGCATCTCGTACGCCAAGGGCGCCAGCGCGCTGCGCCAGCTCGTCGCCTGGCTCGGCGACGAGGCCTTCTTCACCGGACTCAACGCGTACTTCGCCGACCACCTCTACGGCAACGCCGAACTCCCGGACTTCCTGGCCGCGTTGAGCGCCAGCAGCGGCCGCGACGTGCCCGCCTGGGCGGACGCCTGGCTGCGCACCAGCGGCGTCGACACGCTGCGCGCCGAGACCGAGCGGGCCGCCGACGGCACCCTCACCGCGCTCACCGTCGTCAACGAGGGCAGCCGGCCGCACCTGGTCGAGATCGGCGGCTACCGCAGCGAGCACGGCCGCCTCGTCCCCGTCGGCCGCGTCCCGGTCGAGATC
Source organism: Kitasatospora phosalacinea (assembly GCF_030268885.1). GTDB lineage: Bacteria > Actinomycetota > Actinomycetes > Streptomycetales > Streptomycetaceae > Kitasatospora > Kitasatospora phosalacinea_C. The sequence goes on along the minus strand of NZ_BSSA01000004.1, from coordinate 167,343 downwards.
GGACCCGGCCGCCGGGTCGCCGTGCCCGCGCTGGTCGAGGCCGGTGCGACCCTGGTCGTCCCCAACGACGGCGACCTCACCTGGGCCAAGATCCGGCTCGACCCGGACTCCTGGCGGGCCGTCGAGGAGTCGCTCTCCACCGTCGCGGACGAGATCACCCGCGCCGTCCTGTGGGAGCACGCCCGCGACCTCGTCCGGGACGCCGAACTCTCCCCCGCCGCCTACCTCGGCCTGGTGGAGCGGCACCTGCCCGCCGAGACCTCCGACGCCATCGTCGAACGCGTCCTCGCCTTCGCCCGCACCCACGTCGTCGGCCACTACCTGCCCCCGGAGCGCCGCCCCGAGGCGCTGGCCGCCGTCAGCCGCACCGCCCGCGCCCTGCTCGCCGGGGACGGCGGCCACGGGCTGCGGCTCACCGCACTGCGCGCCGCGGTCGAGAGCAGTGGCGGCGAGGAGCAACTCGCCGAGCTGCGCTGCTGGTTGGCCGGGAAGGAACTGCCGGACGGGCTGACCGTCGGACCGGAACTGCGCTGGACCGCGCTGGCCCGGCTGGCCGCGCTCGGCGAGCTCGACGAGGACGCGATCGCCGCCGAGGTGGCGCGCGAACCGGGCAGCGAAGCCGAGTTCGGCGCCGCCAGGGCCCTGGCGGCCCGGCCCGGGGAGACGGCCAAGGCCCGCGCCTGGGAGCTGCTGTTCGACTCCTCGGGCACCACCTCCAACCGGGTCCTGGAGGCCACCGCCCGCGGCTTCTGGGCCTCCGGCGACCCCGACCTGCAGCACGCGTACGCGCTGCGCTTCTTCGAGCGGATCGCCGGGGTCGCGGACCGCGGCGACATCGTCGCCCGGCTGCTCGGCCAGACCCTCTTCCCCGACGCGCAGGCCACGCCCGAGGTGGTGGCGGCGGCGGAGGCGGTGCTCGCCGATCCGGGGCTGACGCCCTCGCTGCGGCGGAACCTGGCGGACTCGACGGACGACCTGCGGCGGGCGCGGGCGGTGCGAGGGGCTTTCTAGGGGCGGGGAGGGGACGGGGTTCCGGGTTGCTTCGGGTTGCTTCGGGTTGCCGTGTCGGCCGGAAGCAGCTCGGACCTTCGGTGGGCTCCGGCCGGTAGCAGCTCGGAGCCGCCGTTCCCCGGGCCCCTGATGGGGGCCCCGGCGGGGCTGATTTCAGGGGGGCGGGTGCGGGTGGTTTCGGGTTGCCGTGTCGGCCGGAAGCAGCCCGGGCCTTCGGTGGGCTCCGGCCGGTAGCAGCTCGGAGCCGCCGTTCCCCGGGCCCCTGTTGGGGCCGTGGAGGGGCCCGTCGGGGTGGGGGTCAGAAGGTGCCGCGGGTGGCGAGGGCGCGGGTGGTGGGGAGGGCGAAGGCGGAGGCGGTCCAGGTTTCGGGGGCGGTGGGGGTCGCGGTGGGGGTGGGGAGGGCGCCGGTGACGGTGAAGGTGTAGCGGCCGGGGGGCAGGTCGGCGGCGGCGGTGAAGCGGTAGACCAGGGTGTCGCGTTCCGCGGCGATGGTGACGACCGCGTCCGGGAGGTCGGTGGCGGGGGCGGTGCCGGGGAGGGTGGTGGGGCGGTTCAGCCGGAGTTCGACCTGCAGGGCCGTCATCGCCTCGGAGAGGTCGAGCCGCAGGGTGTGCCGGGTGCCGGTGGGGCCGATCAGGTCCGTCCGGGCGGTGCCGAGCAGGGTGCGCGGCAGGGGCGCGGAGGTGCTGGGGGACGGGGTCGACGGCGCGGACGGGGCGGGGGCCGACGGGCGCGCGGCCGCCGGGGTGTCCGCGGGCGCCGGGGACGGGCTCGCGGCGGCCGCCGGGGCGCTGCTGGTGGTGGCCGCGGCGGGGCGGACCGGCGGGACGGGCGTGGTGGCCTCGGCGGGGTGGACGCCGCCGGGGCGCTCGGACGGGGCGCCGCTCCCCCCGGTCGTGGTGCCCCCGGTCGCGGCGCTGCCGGTCGCGGCGCTGCTGCTCGCGGTGCCGCCCGCCGTCGCGGGGGCGGCCTGCACGGTGGTGCCCGGCGCGGGTGCGGGGGTCTCGCCGGGGGTGGCGTCCGGGCTGGGCGCGGGCGGTCCGCCGACGGTGACGTCGGCGCGCCGGCCGACCTGCTGCTGCTCGTTCAGCAGCCAGGTGGTGGCCAGGCTGATCCCGACCACCGTGGACATCGCCATCGCCGCGCCGGAGAACCGGACGGTGGGCAGCCGCAGCCACCCGACGAAGGGCCTGGGGCGGCCGTGCCGTCCCGACCGGCCCGCGGTGACGGGCCTGGAGTGCTCGCGGAGCGCCACCGGGCTCCCCTTCCTGGTACAGGTCCGCACGCGTAGCCGCACCCCGTGCGCGGCCCGGAAGGGCCCGGACGAACGGGGCGGGAGGGACGAGACTACCAGCGGTCTGACGGACCGCCAGATCCCGGGCGAAACCTGACGGTCAAATCGAGTCCCTTGCCGGAAGGGTGAGTTGGGGCACGCCGGTGGTGCCGCTGGTGGCCCGGCGGGGCCGTCCGCGGGCCCTCGTGCAACCCCCTGCAACCGTTGCGGGCGGCCGCGCGCCGGAGCACGCTGGTGCCGTACCCAGCCGCTCCGGAGAGATCGTCATGCCGTGCGACCCGCTGTCCGCCCCTTCCGACCAGCCGATCGCCGCCACCCCCACGGGCGGCGGCCGGAGCGGCGCCACCGTGCCCCCCTCGGTGGTGGAGGAGGTGCTGGTGCTGCGGATCGCGCTGGACCAGGACCTGGTCGGTGAGGTGCGCACCCGGTTCCGGTACGCGGCCACCGCGCCGCACGAGGTGCGCCTGACCTTCCACCTGGGGCGCCTCGACGAAGCGGACTGGGTTTTCTCCCGCGACCTGCTGCGGGACGGGCTGGAGTCGCTCAGCGGCCAGGGCGACATCAAGCTGTGGCCCGCGTACTGCCCCTGCCACGGCGCGACCCTGCACCTGGCGCTGGAGTCCCCGCACGGCAGTGCCCTGCTGGAGGCGTCCCGGCCGCAGGTGCGAGCCTGGCTGGAACGCACCTACGCCCTGGTGCCGGACGGCACGGCCGCCGAACTGCTGCCCAGCGACGAGGAGTTGGCCGAACTGCTGGCCGAGGGCTGACTGCCGCCGCCCGGGCCCGGCAGCCGCCGCACGCCGTGCACCAGGTCGGCCCGCAGCAGCCGCACGGTCGGCGCGTCCGATCCGGGCAGCAGGTCGTACGGGTCGTCCGGGCCGAGCACCGTGACCTCCGCGCAAGCCGCCAGCCGGTACGGCCTGGCCTCCAGCAGGGCGCCCAGGTACCGGCGCAGCCGGGAGAGTTCGGCGCGGACGGTGACGGTGCGGGCCGGGTCGGCGAACAGCGCCCCGGCGAGCTGCGCGGCGCTCAGGCCGTCCCGGTGCAGGGCCAGCAGCAGGAGCAGTTCGGCGTGCCGCGGGGTCGGTGAGTGCGACCAGGCGCCCGCGCTGCCGCGCACCCGCAGTTCGGGGCCGTTCGGGCGGCGCAGGTCCAGTTCCAGCACCGCGGACTCGGCCCGCTCGGCGATCTCGGCCGGGCGCAGCGCGGCAGGGCGCACCAGCCAGCCGTCGGCCAGCGGCTCCACCGCGCACTCGCCGAGCGTCGGCACCCAGTGCACCCCGCCCGCGCCCCAACTGTCCGGCGGCGGCGCCAGCCGGGGCGGGCCCGGCAGGCCGGTCGCGGCGGCCGTCCAGCCCGCGCCGTCCACCACCAGCGCCGGGCCGCCGAAGCGGGCCAGCAGCGGCACCGCGACCGTCCGCAGCCGGTGCAGCGCCTCCAGGTGCCCGGCCCGCAGTTCGGTCTCGGCGAGCCGGGCGGCGGACAGCGTCAACTGCCGCAGCAGCGGGTGGCTCTCGGCGGCCGGGCTGCTCAGGTTGACCACCCCGGCCAGCCGTCCGGTGCGCGGGTCCCGGACCGGGGCGGCCACGCAGCTCCAGTTGCGGTGGCTGCGCAGGTAGTGCTCGACGGAGTGCACCGTGCTGGCGCGGGCGGTGCGGGTGGCCAGGCCGATGCCGTTGGTGCCGACCTCGTCCTCGGACCAGAGCGCGCCCGTCCCGAAGCCGATCGAGTCGGCGTCCCGTTTCAGCTTCCGCTCGCCGTCCCACCACAGCACCCGGGCCTTCGGGTCGGAGACCGTCAGCACCACCGGCGAGGCGTCGCCCGGCGGGAACAGGGTGGAGCGCAGCACCGGCAGCACCTGCTCCAGGCCGGTGGCCCGGCGGGCCTCCTCCAGCTCCCCGAGCCCCAGCCGCGGCGGCTCCTGGCCGCGTTCCGGGTCCAGCCCGAGGCGGCGCAGCCGGGCCCAGGAGTCCCCGATCTCCGGGCGGACGCCGCGCTCCGGCCCCCGGCCCCCGGCCCGGGCGGGCGGCGTGCCACCGCCTCCGACCTGCCGCATCGCATCCCCCGTCTCCCGATCCGGCTGCCAGCCTACGGGGGCGCCGGGAGGACACGCCGGGGTGGGGAAAAGAGTCGTCCGGGCCCCCGGAGATGATGCAGACTGGTCGGTTTCCCGTTGCCGCGCCCGCCCCGCGCCGGAGTGCGCGCCGGGAGCGCGGACGGGACGCGGGGCGGCCGACCCCTGGACGCCTCGACGGTCTCAGCGGTCGCCCTGGGCGGTTTCGACGGCGCGGTGGAAGTCGTGGCCCGCTTCGGCGGCGGCGCAGGTGGTGGCGGTGAGGCAGCCGGCCAGGGCGAGGGCGGCGAGGGCGCGCAGGGCGCGGCGCGGGCGGCGCGGGGCGGGGGCGGCGAGCAGGGCGCGGACGCGGCGCGGCACGGGACCGGTGGTGGCGGCGGGGGCCAGGCGGGGGCGGGCGGCGGCCGGGGTGCGGGCGGCGGCCAGCGCGGCGCGGCCGATCGCGCGGGCGGTCAGGGCGCGGTCGCCGACCTCGGCGGCGGCGCACTCGTCGGCCCAGCGCTCCAGGTGGTAGCCGAGGGCGGTGCGCAGCGGCCGCAGCGCGGGGTGGCAGGCGGCGGCGTACTCGGCGGCGGCCAGCAGCAGGTGGTGGCGTCCGGCCAGGTGGGCGCGCTCGTGGGCGAGCAGGGCGGCGCGTTCGGGCCCGGTGAGGGCGGCGAGCATGCCGGTGGTGGCGACGATCCGGGGCGGGCGGCCGGGCAGGGCGTACGCGTCGGCCCGCTCGTCGGTGAGGACGGTCAGTGCGGGGACGGCCGGGCCGGGGCGGCGGACCAGGGCGCGCAGCCCGGCCGGGCCGTCGCCGGTGGCGGCCCGGGCGCGGCGCAGGTCGGCGTACTGGTGGCGGGCGGTGCGGGCGGCCAGCGCGGCGACGCCCAGCAGGGCGGTCGCGGCGAGGGCGGCGGTGGGCCCCCACTCCAGGCCGGAGAGCTCGCCGGGGTGCCAGTGCGCGGGGGAGAGGTGGGCCAGCGCGGCGCCGTAGGGCAGGTGCAGCAGGCCGGTGACGGCGAGCAGGGCGAGCGAGGCCAGGGTGGCGGTGCCGAGGGCGACGGCGGTGGCGGCCAGGGTGAGGGCGGCGGTGCGCGGGGCGAGCTGCTCGGCGACCCGGCGGGCGAGCGGGGCGGCCAGCAGCGGCAGCAGCAGCGGGGCCCAGACGGCGATCGTCACGGCTGTTCCCCGAGCAGGTCGCGCAGCAGGCGCTCGTCCTCGTCGGAGAGGTCGGAGACGAAGCGGGCCAGGACGGTGGAGCGGTCGCGGCCGCGGTCGAGCTCGGTGCGCATCCGGCGGGCGGCGAGGCCGTCGGCGTCCTGGACGGTGGGGGTGTAGGCGAAGCCGCGGCCCGCCCTGGTGCGGGCGAGGGTGCCCTTCTCGTGCAGCCTGGCGAGGATGGTGGCGACCGTGGTGCGGGCGAGGTCGGCGGCGAGGGCCTGCTGCACCTGCTGCGGGGTGAGCGGGCGGTCGGCGGCCCAGAGGACGGCCAGGACCTGGGCCTCCAGCTCGCCCGCGGGCCGGCGGGCGGGCGGGCCCGCCGCGGCGTCCGTCGCGCCGCCCGTCGTGTCGTCCGTCATGTCGCGCGGACCTCCGGGATTCGTCTACAGTCCTGTCGACGTCTACAGCACTGTAGACGCTGGGGTGCGCCCCCCGTGCGGACGCCCCCCAACGTAACGGGAGGTCCGCCAGCCTTGCCCCTGACCCCGCTCCCCGGAGCCGCGAGCGAACCGTTCAGCTCGTCCGTTCTGGTACATGTTGTCCCTGTGATCCCGAATGTTCATCCCCCCGCCCGCCTGCTCGCCTACGACGGCAGCGGCATCGACGGCGGCCTCTACACCCGGGTCACCGGGTGGGCCGCCTCGGCTCCGCACTGGTTCGACCAGCTCGTCAAGGAGTGGTCCGCGTTCGGCCTCGCGGTGTTCGCGCTGCTGATGGTGTGGGCCTGGTGGCGGGCCCGGGCCGCCGACCCGGTGGTGATGGCCCGGGTGCTGGCCGCACCGCTGGTCGTGGTGGCCGCCTACCTGGTGAACTCGGTGCTGAAGTCGCTGGTCGAGGAAGTCCGGCCGTGCCAGCAGATCCCCGCCACGGTGCCGCTGGAGGCCTGCCCGCCGCCGGGCGACTGGTCGTTCCCGAGCAACCACACGGTGGCCGCCTTCGCCGCCGCCACCGCGCTCTGGTACGCCGACCGCCGGCTCGGCTGGATCGGCCTGCTCGCCGCCGTGCTGATGGGCGCCTCCCGGGTCTGGGTCGGCGCGCACTACCCGCACGACGTGCTGGTCGCCGCGCTGGTCGGCGTCCTGGTCGCGGCCCCGCTCGCGCTGCTGGCCGGACGGGCCGCCCCGCTGGTCGACCGGCTGCGCGGCGGGCCGCTCGGCCCCGTCCTGGGGGCCGGAACGGCCTGACCGGGCGGGGCGCACCGGCCTCTTGTGCCGCCGCGCCGCGCAGCGGGAGCATGTGAGCCGGGCGGGGGAGGACTCCCCCGCCCGGCTCGCTTTTTCCTGCAGCTCCGCGGAGGGACGCGCCATGCCGTACCGACTCGACGTCATCCAGGGGAACTGGCCCGCGGACGAGCTCGGGAAGGGGGTGGAGGGCCTGCTCGCGGACAGCACGGTGCTCAGCCTGGCCACCGCCGGGCCCGAGCGCGGGCCGCACGCCAACCTGGCCTTCTACGCGTTCGACGGCGACCTGGTGCTGTACTTCGTCAGCGAGCGCTCCGCCCGGCACAGCCTGCACCTGGCCGAGGAGGCCAGGGCCGCCGCCACCGTCCACCTGCCGCCGCCCGCGTACGGCGAGCAGCTGCGCGGCATCCAGCTCACCGGCAGCGCGGGCGAGGCCTGGGGGCGGCAGGCCGAGGCGGCGCTGGCGGCCTACCGCGGCCGCTACCCGGCGTTCGCCGCCGACCCCGAGGCGGCCGCCCGGTTCCTGGCGGGGCGGGGCGCGGCCGCGCTGTACCGCTTCCAGGTGGAGGAGCTGACCGCGGTGGACGAGCCGCGGTTCGGGCGGCGCGAGTACCTGCACGCGCGCGTCCTGCGCTGAGGCCGCCCGGCGGCGCCGGGGCGGCCAGGTTGTATGGACAACTCTCGCGGGCGGTTCACCTCCGCGACGGGATCCCGACGACCGGCGGCCACCTCGGCGCCCGAGCCTGTCCGCATGAGAGTCATCGTCGTAGGAGCGGGCGTGCTGGGCACCATGCACGCCTGGCAGGCCGTCGAACGCGGCCACGAGGTCGTCCACCTGGAGCGCGAGAGCGAGGCCCGCGGCGCCTCCGTCCGCAACTTCGGCCTGGTTTGGGTCAGCGGACGGGCCGCCGGGGCGGAGCTGGACGTCGCCCTGCGCGCCCGCGAGCTGTGGGAGGGCATCGGCGCCCGCGTCCCCGGCCTGGGGTTCCGGCCCAACGGCTCCCTCACCCTGGCCCGCACCGCCGCCGAACTCGCCGTCGCCGAAGCCGCGTCGAAGCTCCCCGACGCCGCCGCCCGCGGCTACCGGCTGCTCGACGCCGACGAGGTCCGCGCCCTCAACCCCGCCCTGCGCGGCACCTACCTGGCCGGACTGCACTGCGCCCGGGACGCCGCCGTCGAACCCCGCACCGCCCAACCCGCCCTGCGCGCCGCGCTGGAGGCCACCGGCCGGTACGCCTTCCTGCCCGGGCGGGAGGTCCGCGACCTGGTCGGCGGACGGGCCGTCCGCGACGACCACGGCCAGCTGCACGAGGGCGACCTCGTCCTGCTGTGCACCGGCGCCTGGCTCGGCGGACTCGTCCGCGAACTCGCCCCCGACCTGCCGGTGCGGCGCGTCCGCCTCCAGATGATGCAGACCGACCCGCTCGGCGAGCCGCTCACCACCTCCGTCGCCGACGGCGACTCCTTCCGCTACTACCCCGCCTTCGCCGGCCCCGAGCTGGACGCCCTGCGGGCCGGACAGCCGCAGCCGCCGGTCGCCGAGCAGCACAGGATGCAACTGCTCCTGGTGCAGCGGCAGGACGGCTCGCTCACCGTCGGCGACACCCACGAGTACGACCAGCCCTTCGGCTTCGACGTGGTCGAGGACCCGTACGACCACCTCGCCGACGTCGCCGCGGGCCTGCTCGGCCGCCCGCTGCCCCGGGTCCGCCGCCGCTGGGCCGGCGTCTACGCCCAGTGCACCGACCCGGCGCTGGTCGTGCACCGGCAGCAACTCGCCGACGGCGCCTGGCTGGTGACCGGACCGGGCGGGCGCGGGATGACCTGCTCGCCCGCGATCGCCGCCGACACGGCGGACGCCGCGGGGCTGTGAACCGGGCCCGGACGGGCCCGCGACGAAACCCGCCACAACGATGAGGATGGACATGACCACGCACGACGTGACCCCGGACGTGACCCTGGTGGTGCTCGACATGGCGGGCACCACCGTCGTCGACGACGGGCTGGTGGAACTGGCCTTCGCCGCGGCCGCCCGTTCGCAGGGGGTGGAGACCGGGAGCCCCGAGCACGCCGGGATGCTGGCGCACGTCCGGGCCACCATGGGGGAGTCGAAGATCTCGGTCTTCCGGCACCTGTTCGGGGACGAGGAGCGTGCGCAGCGGGCCAACGCGGCCTTCGAGGCGGCGTACGAGGAGCAGGTCGACCAGGGGCGCTGCGCGGCGCTGCCCGGGGCGGCCGAGGCGATCGCCGAACTGCGCGGGCAGGGACGGAAGGTGGTGCTGACCACCGGGTTCGCGCGCAGCACCCAGGACCGGATCCTGGACGCGCTCGGCTGGCGGGAGGTCGCCGACCTGACGCTGTGCCCCGCCGACGCGGGCCGCGGCCGCCCCTACCCCGACCTGGCGCTCACCGCGCTGCTGCGCACCGGCACCGACTCGGTGCGGCAGGTCGCGGTGGCCGGGGACACCGGCTACGACATGCTCACCGGCGTCCGGGCCGGGGCCTCGGTGGTGGCCGGGGTGCTGACCGGTGCGCACGACGAGGCCCGGCTGCGGGCGGACGGCGCCACCCACGTGCTGGCCTCGGTCGCCGAACTGCCCGGCCTGCTGGCCGCCCGCTGACGGAGGCCGTCCGGCGGCCCCGGCGACGCCCCGGGGCCGCTCGGTGCTGGTCCGTGCCGTTCCTGCGTGCTTATCTGATGGCATGTTGCGGTCACTGCGTTCGCTCGGAGTGCTCACCCTCGGCCTGACGCTGCTCACCGGCTGCGGTTCCTCCGGCAACGGCGGCAGCGCCCCCTCCGGCACCGCCGGGACGACCAGCGGCAGCGCCGGGTCCGGCAGCCCGTCCCCCTCGCCCTCCCCGTCCCCGTCCCCGTCCCCGTCGCCGACCCCCAGCCCCACGCCGACCCCGAGCCCCAGCCCGACGCCGGCGCCGACCGGCCCCGCCCCGAGCGACGCCCAGCTCGTCGGGCAGCGGATCGTCTACTCCTACCCCGGCACCACCGTCCCCGACGCGCTGCTCCAGCGGGTGCGCCAGGGGCGGGTCGCCGGGGTGATCTTCTTCGCCGAGAACGTCGGCGCCGACGCGAGCGCCCTGCGCACCGCCGTCACCCGGCTGCGCGAGGCCGAGCAGCAGAGCCCCAGCCCGCGCCCGCTGCTGCTGATGACCGACCAGGAGGGCGGACTCGTCCGGCGGGTGCCCGGCGGGCCGGAGCAGTCCGCCAAGAACGTCGGCCGCTCCGCCGACCCGCTGGCCGCCGCCACCCGCACCGGCGGCGAGGCCGCCGCCGCGCTCCGGCAGTACGGCCTGAACCTCAACCTCGCGCCCGTGCTGGACGTCTACCGCACCCCCGGCGACTTCGCCGACTCCGCGCAGCGCTCCTACAGCACCGACCCCGCCGTCGTCGGCAGGCTCGGCTCCGCGTTCCTCAAGGCCCAGCAGGGCGCCGGGGTCGCCGCCACCGCCAAGCACTTCCCCGGCCTCGGCAGCGCCCCCGCGGGCGCCAACACCGACGAGCAGCCCGTCACCCTGAACACCTCCCTGGACCAGCTGCGCAACGTCGACGAACTGCCCTACCGGAGCGCGATCGCCGCGGGCAGCAAGCTGGTGATGCTCTCCTGGGCGATCTACCCCGCGCTCGACCCCGGCACCCCCGCCGGGATGTCCGGCACGATCGTCCGCAACGAACTCCGCTCCCGCCTCGGCTACCGGGGCGTCACCATCACCGACGCGCTGGAGGCCAAGGCGCTCGACCCGGTCGGCGGCACCGCGCAGCGCGCCCTCGCCGTCGCCCACGCGGGCGTCGACCTGCTGCTCTGCTCCGGCCGCGACGTCGCCCAGGGCGACAGCGCCGCGGCGGCGCTCGGCGCGGCGCTGGCCTCCGGCGCACTCGACCGGGCGGACTTCACCGCCTCCGCGAACCGGGTCGACGCGCTGCGGGCCTCGCTCAAGTAGCCGGTGGGGACGGCAGGTTGCCCCGGGCGGTTCGGGGCGGCCGGTCGCTCCGGGCGGGTCGGGCCCGGTGTCACACCAGGACGCGCAGCGCCGCCGTGAGCAGGAGCAGCGCCCCGAAGAGGGCCAGGGTGAGCCGCAACGCGGCCCGGTGGGGCGGAAGTTCGGGAGCGCGGACGGCCGGGGCGCAGGCCGGTCGGACGGGCCGGGGGCCGCGTGGGCGGGTGGCGGCCGGGGTCGCGGCGTCCTCGGGGTGCTCGGGCCAGTCGGGGGCGGTGCCGGTGGCCTCCCGGTACAGGGCGGCCAGGCGTCGGCGGGCGAGCGGGGTGGACGGCGGGTGGTGCGCCGGGTCGGGCCAGCGCAGCACGCGCAGGCGGCGGGCCGAGTCGGGGAAGCGGCGTTCGAAGGCGGCGAGTTCGTCGGGGCTCAGCGCCTCGTCCAGGTAGTTCCAGCGGCCGGACTCGTCCCACTGCCCGGTCGGGCGGTACGCGTCGGCGAGATGGCGGCGGACCGTCAGGTCGGTCGGGCGGCCGGAGAGCAGGCCGTGCAGCCGCCGCCGGGCCTGCGGGTGGCGGCCCGCCCGCAGCTCGGCCGCGGCCCTGGCCAGGGTGGATTCGACGCTCATGGCCAGGGATCGTCGCCGCCCGCCGGGGACCGGGTCAAGCCGGTTCCGGCGGGCCTGCGACCGGTCCGGGCGGAGCGGTGGGCGGTGGGGCGGTGGGTGGGGCGGTGCGCCGGTTCAGTGGGCCGGGGCGAGGTCGGCGGCGTCCGGGCGGGCGGCGTCCAGCCGGGCGGTGAGGAAGCGGGCGGCGCGGTCCAGGGCGGCGTCGGCCTCGTCGAGGCGGCCGAACTGCTGCTGGAAGACGTGCGGGAGGCCGGACTCCACTTCGAGGGTGACCGTGACGTCCTGCTCGGCCGCGCGGGCGGCCAGCCGGACCGCGTCGTCGAGCAGCAGTTCGTTCGACCCGACCTGGACGAGCAGCGGGGGCAGCCCGGTGAGGTCGGCGAACAGCGGGCTGGCCAGCGGGTTCGTCCGGTCGCCCGCACCGAGGTAGTGGTCGGCGTAGGCGCGGATGTCGTCCTCGGTGAAGATCGGGTCGGCCTCCTTCCGGGAGCGGTAGCTGGCCCCGCCGAGGGTGAGGTCGGTCCAGGGGGAGAAGAGGACCGCGGCGGCGGGCAGCGGCAGTCCGGCGCTGCGGGCGGAGAGCAGGGTGGCGAGGACCAGCCCGCCACCGGCGGAGTCACCGGCCAGCACGAGGCTCCGCGGGTCGGTGCCCGACTCCAGCAGTTCGCGGTAGGCCGCGAACCCGTCGTCGACGGCGGCGGGGAAGGGGTGCTCGGGGGCCAGCCGGTAGTCCGGCGAGACCGCGCGCAGCCCGGTGCGGCGGACCAGTTCGCCGATCAGTCCCGCGTGGGTGTCCGGCGATCCGACCACGTAGCCGCCGCCGTGCAGGAAGAGCAGTCGGCCGTGGTCGGCGGCGTCGGCCGGCTCCAGCTCCAGGGCCGGACGGCCGCCCAGGACGGTCCGGCGGACGGTCACGTCCTCCGCCGCGGGGCGGCCGACGCCGAGGGCGAAGCCGGTGCGCTGCTCCTCGGGGGTGGGCGGGGTCTCGGGGCGGGGGACGGAGCGGAGCAGGGCGTCCAGGGCTTCGCGCTGCTGACGGGACACGGGGGCCTCCCAAGGGGTTCGGTGTGCGAGGATTGATTCCTAGGAATCCATCTGCTGACCTGAACCATATTCCAGGGAAGAAGATTCCTGGGAATCCATTGGAGGAAATGTGAGCCACGTCACTCCGGTCCTCGTCGACCTGATCCGCGTCGAGACCCGGCTCTACAACGCGGTGAACGCCCGGCTGCGCGCCCAACAGGGCCTGGGACTGGGGCAGTTCGAGTTCCTGGAGATCATCGACCGGGTGCCCGGGTGCCGCGTCCTCGACCTCGTCGCCGAAGTCGCGATCACCGTGGGCGCCGTCAGCAAGGCGGTCGACCGGCTGGTGGAGGCGGGCTGGTGCCAGCGGGTGGCGAACCCCGAGGACCGCCGCTCCTCCGTCCTCCGCCTCACCCCCGAGGGCGAGGCCCAACTGGCCGCGGCCCGCCCCGTGGTGGAGGCCGAGACCGCCGCGCTGACCGCCTCGGTGCCCCCCGAGGAGCTGGCCCGCCTCGCGACGACCCTGGCCGCCCTCCGGGCCGAGCTGGAGGCGCACCAGGTGGGCTGAGCGTGAGCGCCGGGTGGGGCGGGGCGCGCGGTCGGCGTCAGGGCGCGGGGCGGAGGTTGAGCAGCACCACGCCGACGATCACCAGCGCGATCCCGCACCACTGCGGGCGGCCCAGCGACTCGCCGAAGAAGCAGGCGCCGATCGCCGCGACGGCCGCCGTCCCCGCGCCCGACCAGACCGCGTATGCGACCGAGACCGGGATGTGCTTCAGCGCCCGGCCCAGCAGGGCGAAGGACAGCACGTAGCCGACCGCGACCGCCAGGCTCGGCCACAGCCGGGAGAAGCCGTCGGTGAGCTTGAGCAGGCTGGTCGCGCAGACCTCGCTGGCGATCGCCAGGGCCAGCAGGACGTACGGCATCAGGGCGCGGCGGGGACGCTGAGGGCGGCGAGGAGGGGGAGGTCCGCCCGCTCCAGGCTGTCCAGCACGGTGGTGCCCGCGGCGGCCGGGATCGGGACGGCGGAGGGCACCGCCAGCACCGGGCAGCCCGCGGCCCGGGCCGAGGCCACGCCGGTCGGGGTGTCCTCGACGGCCACGCACACCGCCGGGGCCAGGCCCAGGCGGGCGGCGGCGGCCAGGTACGGGTCCGGGGCGGGCTTGGTGCGGGAGGTGTCCTCGGCGGCGAGGGTGGTGGTGAACCGGTGCGGGGCCAGGGCGTCCAGGACGAGGTCCACCACGCGGCGCGGGGAGGCCGAGACCAGGGCGGTCGGGACGTCCGCGGCGCGCAGCGCGGCGAGCAGGGCGAGGGCGCCGGGGCGCGGGACGGTCCGGGCCTCGACCTTGGCGGCGAAGGACTCGTTCAGGCGCTCCACCAGGTCGGCCTCGGGGCGGGCGGTGCGACTGCTGCGGTGCAGGTGGGCGGCGGTGTGCTCGACGGCCCGGCCCAGGACGTCCGGGAGGTCCTCGTCGGTGAGGGTCAGGTCGAGTTCGGCGGCGAGTTCGGCCGCGGCCTGCCACCACAGGTGCTCGGTGTCGACCAGGGTGCCGTCCATGTCGAAGAGGACGGCGGCGGGGCGGGGTGCAGGCATGGCGGTACCTTACGGGGTTCTTCGGGCGTTCCGGGCGGGTGGACGGCGGGTGCGACTGGTCGGTGGTGGGCGGGTTCCGGGTCGGCTCCTTCCGCTGCGCGCAGTTCCCCGCGCCCCTGGCGGGGCGGGTGAGGGAATCCCCGGTGGGGTGGGAGGAGGAGGGCTGGGCGGGGTCAGGGGTGGGGGGTGGGGGCCCGGTCGACGAGGACGGGGCGGTCGGGGAGGGTGAGGGTGGCGGGGGAGCCGAGGGGGAGGGTGGTGGCGGCTTCGGTGGGGAGGTCGGACTTGACCTCGGTGCCGTCGGGGAGGCGGACGGTGAGGCGGGTGACGGCGCCGAGGAAGGCGGCGGCGACGACCAGGGCGGGGCCCTCCGCGGCGGGGGCGAGCCGGACGTGCTCGGGGCGGACCAGGACGTGCAGCGGGCCGTCGGCGGGGAGGGTGCCGTCCACGGGGTGGCGGCGGCCGAGGACCTCGACGTGGCCGTCGGCGGTGCGGGTGCACGGCAGGCGGCTCATGGTGCCGACGAACTCGGCGACGAACGCGGTGGCCGGGCGGGAGTACAACTCCGAAGGGGCGGCGCACTGTTCGAGGCGCCCGGCGCGCAGGACGGCGACCCGGTCGGCCATCGAGAGGGCCTCCTCCTGGTCGTGGGTGACGAACAGGGTGGTGATGCCGAGCTCCTGCTGCAGGCGGCGGATCTCCTCGCGCAGCACGAGCCGGACCTTCGCGTCGAGGGCGGAGAGCGGCTCGTCGAGGAGCAGGACGCGCGGCTGCAGGGCGAGCGCGCGGGCCAGCGCGATGCGCTGCTGCTGGCCGCCGGACATCTGGTGCGGATAGTGCGCGGCGCGCTGCGGCAGGCCGACGAGTTCCAGCAACTCCTGCGCGCGGCGCAGTCGTTCGGCCTTGCCGACCCCGCGCATCCGCAGGCCGAAGGCGACGTTGTCGGCGGCGGTCAGGTGCGGGAAGAGGCTGTAGGACTGGAAGACCATGCCGGCGTCGCGGCGGTGCGCGGGGACACGGGTGATGTCCTCGCCGTCGACCAGGACCTCGCCGGAGTCGTGGGTCTCGAACCCGGCGAGGATCCGCAGCGCGGTGGTCTTGCCGCAGCCGGACGGGCCGAGCAGGGCGAGCAGTTCGCCGGGCCGGACGGTCAGGTCGAGGCCGTCCAGGGCGGTGGTGGCGCCGAACTTCCGCCGCAGCGAACGGAATTCGACGGTGGCGCCGCCCAGGGCGGCGTCCGTGGCGAGGGGGGTGGTGGCGGTGCTCATGGGTGGCGGTCTCCGTGGGCGGTTCAGGCAGTGGCGGTCTTGTGGCGGCGCTCGCGGCCGGCGGCGGCCAGCAGGAGCAGCAGCACCCAGGTGATCAGCAGGCTGAGCACGGACACCGCGACGGACATCTGGCCCCGGCTGTTGCCGACCGAGTAGATCCAGACCGCGAAGGGCTGGTAGCCGAGGATCGAGGCGGTGGTGAACTCGCCCAGCACCAGGGCCAGGGTCAGGAAGGCGGCGTTCAGCAGCGCGCCGCGCAGGTTCGGCACGACCACCGAGAGCACGGCCCGCGGCCAGCTCGCGCCGCAGTTGCGGGCGGCCTCGACCAGGGTGCGCACGTCCACGGCGCGCAGCCCCGAGTCCAGGGCGCGGTGGGCCAGCGGCAGGGCCATCAGGACGTACGCGACGACCAGGACCAGCGGGAACTCCGGCTGCTGGACGAACACGAAGGTCTGGAAGAACGGCGTGTCCATCAGGTGGTCGGGGCCCCAGCGCAGCACGCCGATCAGGCCGGCGGTCAGCGCGACCGGCGGCACCACCAGCGGCAGGGTGCAGACCACTTCGAGCACCGGGCGGAGCCTCGGCGCGCCGAGCCGGACCGCGATCATCGCGGGCACCAGCAGGAGCAGCAGCACCACGACGGTGACGGCGGCCAGCTCCAGGGTCAGCACCAGGCTGTCGGTGAAGCCGGGGGCGGAGAGCAGCCCGGTGTAGGCGTCGAAGGAGATGCCGTCGACGTCGTCGACCGAGAACCAGACCGAGGCGGCCATCGGGACCAGGAAGTACAGGCCGGCCAGCAGCAGGACGGCGCCGCGCCAGAGCCGCAGGCGGGAGATCAGCTGAGCCATCGGGCACTCCGGCGCTGGAGGGGCAGGTAGACGGCCATCACCAGGGCGGCGACGACGATCATGTCGAGGCTGAGCGCCAGCGCCAGGTTGCCCTGGCCGACCAGCACGTTGCCGGACAGCGCGTCGGCGATCTGGCGGCTGATCAGCGGCACGGTCGCGCCGACCATCGCGGCGGCGGTGGCGTACGCGGCGAACGCCGAGCCGAACAGCAGCACGAAGCCGCCGAGCAGCGAGGGGAACAGGACCGGCAGCGCGACGTACCGCCAGTACTGCAGGGTGGTGGCCCGGTTGTTGCGGGCGGCCTCGCGCCACTGCAGGCGCAGGCCCTCCAGGGCGGGGGTGATGGTGAGCACCATCAGCGGCACCAGGAAGTACAGGTAGGTGACGGTCAGGCCGGTGAAGCTGTACAGCGACCAGCCGTGGTCGGTCAGGTGGAAGAGCTTGGTCAGCTCGCCCGCGTTGCCGAGGGTCGCGACGAAGGCGAACGCCAGCGGCAGGCCGCCGAAGTTGGCGAGCACGCCGGAGGCGGTCAGCACCGCCTCGCGCAGCAGCCGGAACCGGGAGGTCAGCACCGCCTGGGCTACCGGGACGCCGAGCACGGTGCCGATCAGCGCGGTCAGCGCGGACAGCTTCAGGCTGGAGAGCAGCGCCGTCCAGTACGCGCCCTGCACCGAGTCGGTGAGGTTGGCGGTGGTGAACGAGCCGGCGCCGGTCTCCGCGTCGCTGGAGACGGTGAACGCGCCGGTGAGGATGGCGACGGCGGGCAGGCCGAAGCCGACCAGGAAGAAGGCCAGCAGCGGCACGGTGGCCAGCCAGGCGCCGCCGCGCGGGCGGCGCCCCGCCCGGGGCCGGGCGGTGGGGGGTGCGGTGGCGGTGCCGGGGGCGCCCGGGCCGCCGCTGGGGTCAGCGGCGGCCGGGGCCGGCACCGGGGTGGGGGCCGTGGTCATGTCGGTGATCAGCCCGCGATGGCCTTGGCCCAGTTGTCGGTCAGCACCTTCTTGGCCGCGTCGACCTGCTCCGAGCTCGGGAAGGTGGTGAACGGCTTCTCGACGGTCGGCAGCTTGGCCGCGGCGGTGGCGTCCAGGGTGCCGTCCGCCTTCATCGCGTCGAACAGCGCCGGGGTGGCGTAGCCGCCCAGGAAGCCGTTCTGGCCCTCGGCCGAGTACAGGTACTCCATCCACAGGCGGGCGGCCGCCGGGTGCGGGGCGTCCTTGTTGATCGCCTGGTTGTAGTACTGGGCGTAGGAGCCGTCGGAGGGGACGGACACCTGCCAGTCGATGCCCTTGCCCTTGAACTCGTCGGTGTAGCCCGCGTTCAGGTACGACCAGTCGATCGAGATCGGGGTCTCGCCCTTCTCGATGGTGGCCGGGGTCGACTCGACCGGGTTGAAGTTGCCGGACTGCTTCAGCTTGGCGAAGAAGTCGATGCCGGGCTGGATGTTGTCCAGCGAGCCGCCGTTGGCCAGCGCGGCCGCGTACACGCCGCCGAACGCCGAACCGGACTTGGTCGGGTTGCCGTTCAGCGCGACCTGGCCCTTGTACTCGGGCTTGAGCAGGTCGGCGAAGGTCTTCGGGCAGACCGCGACCTTCTTGGCGTCGCAGCCGATCGACACGTAGCCGCCGTAGTCGTTGACCCGCAGGCCGGCCGGGTCCTTCATGGTGGCCGGGACCTTGTCGAAGGAGGCCACCTTGTACGGGGCGAGCAGGCCCTCCTTGGCGGCGGACAGCGCGAACGCCGAGCCCAGGTCGACGGTGTCGGGGGCGCGGTCCTGGCCCTTGCGGGACTTGATCGCGTTGATCTCGTCCTGGCTGGAGCCGTCCGGGTTCTCGTCCTCGATCTCGATGCCGTACTTCGCCTTGAAGTCGTCCATCAGCTTGCCGTAGTTGGCCCAGTCGCGCGGGAGGGTGATGACGTGCAGCTTGCCCTCCTTCTTCGCGGCGGCCACCAGGCCGTCCAGGCCGCCGAAGTCGGCCAGCGAGGTGGCGGTCCGCGCGTCCACCGTGCCGCCCCCGGCCTTGGCGGCCTCACCGGACTTGGCGGTCGAGCCGGCGGAACCGCAGGCGGAGAGGGAGAGCGCGGCAGCGGTCAGCACGGCCGCGAGGGCGGCGGCGCGGTGGCGGTGCACGGTCACGGGAGGGTCTCCTGGAGGAAGGGGAGCTGCAGAGGTCACGAGGAAGGTCGTGCGAGGGTGTTCGGTCCGCGGCGAGGCCGGTTGTCCGGCCAAGTTGGCCAGCCAACTTCCGTCGCCGGAAGCAAGTACGCCCGAGGCCGGTGACGGGAAGGTGAACGGACGGCCCAGGACGGGGGTCGGCTGCGGGAACGGTCGCGCCCGGGACCGGGCCCCCTCCGGGCAGCGGCTACAGTCAGTGGTGTACGCGCGGTCACGCGCAGGACACGGCCCAATCTCCTTACCAGGCAAGGGAACTCGACGCACGTGGCACTCGACCAGGACCGCGCCGCCGGCTCGCTCTACCGCAAGGTGGCCGCCGACCTGCGCGAGGCGATCACCTCCGGCTCGTTCGGCGAGGCCGGACGCCTGCCCGCGGAGGGCGCCCTCGCCGAGCAGTACGGCGTCTCCCGCGGCACCGTCCGGCAGGCGCTCGCCCTGCTGCGCGCCGACGGGCTGGTCACCTCCCGCCGCGGCACCCGCCGGGTCGTGCTCGGCAGCGCCCGCGTCCAGTCCTTCTCCGAACTGCTCTCCTTCACCCACTGGGCCCGCTCGATGGGCGAGGAGCCCGGCGGCCGGCTCGAATCGCTGGTCCGCCGCCCCGCCGACGCCGCCGAACGCGAACAGCTGCGCCTCGAACCCGGCACCGAGGTCTACGTCACGCTGCGGCTGCGCACCCTCTCCGGCACCCCCGTGATGGTCGAGCGCACCGTCTACCCGCCCCGGGTCGGCGAGTTGGTCGCCCAGCTGCCGCCCGACGTGGTCTCGCACACCGAACCCCTGCGCGAGCACGGCATCCTGTTCACCGACGCCGACCACACCATCGACGTGGTCACCGCCAGCGCCGACGACGCCCGCCTGCTCTCCTGCCGCCGCGGCAGCCCCCTGCTGCGCGAGAAGCGCCGCACCACCGACCCCACCGGCACCCCCGTCGAGTGGTCCCAGGACCGCTACCTGCCCGGCACCGTCGCCTTCTCCATCCACAACTCGCTGGCCTCGTCGGCCCTTTCGCGGCACGCCAGGGACGAGGACTGAAAACCGGATGACCCGGCGCCCGCCGGTGGCGAGAATCGCCGGATGAGCGACATCACGCGCATCGACCAGCCGGAACTCCACCCCACCGCCGGGTACGCGCACATCACGGTGGTGGAGGCCGGGCGCACCGCCCACCTGGCCGGGCAGTGCCCGCTGGACGCGGACGAGAAGCTGGTCGGCGCGGGAGACCTGGACGCCCAGATCGACCAGGTGGTGGCCAACGCGATGACGGCGCTGGCCGCGATCGGCGTCGGGCCGGAGCGGGTGGTGCGGTCGGTGGTCTACGTGGTCAGCGACCGCAGCGAGGTGCTCGGCGGAGCCTGGCGGCGCCTGACCGCCTCCCCGCTCGGGCCCGCCTTCGGCACCGCCTCCACCCTGCTCGGGGTCGCGGCGCTCGGCTACTCCGGGCAGCTGGTCGAGGTCGACCTGACGGCGGCGCTGCCCTGAGGCCCCGCCCCGCCGGGCTTCCGCCGGGGCCACCCCGGCCTGCTGCCCTGGGCCGTGTCGAACCGGGGCGACCTCCTGCTGTGGACCACCGATCCGGCGGGGCCCCGGGAGTGGACGGTCACCGTCGCCTCCCGGAGCTCCGCGTGGTGGCACTGCACCGGCGGGGCCGTCCAGTTCCTGGCCGACCTGGTCGGCGGTGCGGTGGAACCGTGGGCCCTGCCCCGGGTCCGGCCCACGGCCGAGGAGTGGTGAACCCCGGCAAACCCTGGCGGGCGGCCGCCGCTCAGCGCATCAACTCCCGGAGCATCGGCCGGAACTCGGCGAAGGTGGGGGTGGCGGCGGACGGGTCCTTGGCGGCCTCGTCCCAGCGGCGGACGGCCACCGCGTCGGCGCTGAACGGGTGGGCGGCGAAGGCGGCCGCCTCGTCCGGGGACATCGGGCCGCCCTGCAGGGCCAGGGTGTGGACGGAGGCGGGGGAGAGCAGGTCGGCGTAGCCGGGTTCGGCGGTGCACAGGTAGCGCTTGGCGTCGACGTGCAGGCGGACCGGCTCGGTGACGGCGGGCGGGAAGTGCGGGGCCAGCCGGGCGGCGGCGGTGGCACCGTGGCGGTTGTCGGTGCCGGCCATCAACTCCCTTCCGCTGCCCCGGAAGTGGCCGACGTCGTGCAGCAGCGCGGCGGCCACCAGGGCGGGCGGGGCGCCCGCCGCGCGGGCCAGGGTGGCGGCCTGCAGCATGTGCGCGGCCAGGGTGACGGCCTCGCCCAGGTACTCGGCGGAGCCCTCGCCCGCGAACAGCGCCTCCAGCTCGTCCAGCACGGCGGTGGTGCGGCGCAGCACCGCCAGGGTGGAGGAGAGCGCGTCCAGGTCGGCGTAGCAGCCCTGCAGGTGGCGGTGGCCGGTGCCCTCCCGGGTGGCGCCGCCGGGTTCGAAGGCGGTGCGGGCGTGCAGCAGGCGGGTGTTGTCGAGGAGCAGGCAGTCGCCGGGGCCGAGCCGGAAGTCCAGCCGCAGCTCCGGGCGCAGGGTGATCGCGGCGAAGCGGCGGTAGGCGGCGTAGAAGGCGTCCAGCTCGGCGGGGGCCAGGCCGTGCGGCGACCCGGCGGAGCGGTTGTTGAAGCGGACCTCGCGGATCGCGCCGCGCGGGTCGAGGCCGATCAGCGGTCGCTCGGCGGAGAGTTCGGTGCCCCGGTCGCGGTAGCGGAACGGCACCGGCGTGCGGGCCAGCAGGTCGAACGCGGCCGGGTCCTGCTCGCGCAGCAGCGCGGCCGCCCGGAACCCGTCGACCAGCCCGGAGTCGCCGCCCGCGCCGTCGTTGCGCAGGCAGTGCAGCAGTTGCAGGGTGGGCACCGGGTCGCGGTACGGGTTGTCGGTGTGCGGGGCGATGGCGCGGCCGGTGAACGCCAGGTTCGCCGGGTCGGGCTCCACCCGGACGTCGAACAGCTCGCCGTAGTTGGTCTCCCGGACGAATCCGAAGCTCCGTGCCACCCGCAGCACCTGGCCCTCCTCGGCCGGGACGCCGCGCAGCAGCGCGAACCCCGAGCGGCGGACGGCGGCCAGCACCGCGATCCGCTCCTCCGGGTCGGCCAGGTACGCCGACCAGTCGGCCTCGGGCAGGCCGCGGGCGAAGTCGGCGGCCTCCCACAGCCGTTTGGCGTGCTCGGTGCGCTCGTCCGGCCCGGCGGGGGCGTCCCACCCGGTCGGGTAGTGCGAGCGGTGGCCGTCGGACCAGCGCACCGCCAGCCCGGTGGCGTCCCGGGTCGCCTCGACGGCGGACAGGCCCTCCGGCAGGTCGCCGATCTGGAACAGCTTCTGCCCGCCGCGCGGGTCGCGGCACTCGGAGCACGGGCAGTTGTCGCGCAGCCAGTACGGGTGGGGCACGGACATCGGGGGCAGCCTCCAGTTGTACAGCCAACTTTTCGGGGCTGCCCAGCCAAGACCCCCCGAACGTCCACCACCCGCCCGCCCGGTGAACGCCGGACCACCGGCGGCCGAACCCTGTCCGCGGCCGGAACTACCCTGCCCGCATGACGCTCGACCTCGCCCGCGACCTGCCCGCCGCACTCACCGACCGCGCCGCCGCCTGGCAGTTGATCACCGACCTCGCCGCCTTCTGGAACGCCCCGCTGCGCCCCGGCGACGGCTGCACCGACGCCGAACTCGACGCCGCCGAGGCCCGCCTCGGCCTGCGCCTGCCCGCCGCCCTGCGCGAGGCCCACCGGCTGCTCGGCAACCGCCCCGACCTCACCGGCAACCACGACACCCTGCTGCCGCCCGCCGAGCTCTACGTCGACCAGGGATGCCTGGTCCACCGGGTCGAGAACCAGGGCTGCGCCTACTGGGGCGTCCCGCTCGCCGCCCTCGGCCAGGACGACCCGCCGACCGTCGTCCGGCCGGACGCCGCGGACCCGGAGACCACCCCGTGGACGGCCCGCCTCTCCACCGAACTCCTGGCCGTCGTCCTCACCGAACCGCTGCTCGACCAGGACGCGTACACCGACGCCGGAGACGTCGACCCCGCCGACCTCACCGACTGGACCGAACTGCCCCGCCTCCACGAACCCGGCGTCGACAGCCGCTTCTTCGCCCGGCCGGACGCCCTGATGCTCGTCCAGGACGGCTCCTGGGCGGCGGTGCGGGCGGTCGGTGAAGAAGCGCTCGACGAACTGTGCGAGGGGCTGCCGGTGTCCTGGCTGAACCACTGACGGACCGTCAGATCGCCTGCTCCCACGCCTCGGTGGCCGCGGCGACCGCGGCCGCGGCCGGGGCGCCGGTGGCCTGGGCGAGGAGTTCCAGGGTGGCGATGACGGTCTCCGGGTTGGCGGCCGGGCCGTAGTGGTTGAGCCGGAGCATGGTGGCGGCCAGCGCGCCGCCCGCCTGGACGGGCAACTGCGGGGCGCGGCGGTGCACTTCGGCGGCCAGGTCGGCCGCGTTGGTGCCCAGCGGGGTGCGCAGCGTGGTGGCGACCGGGGCGGCGTGCTCGGCGCGCCGCACGTACGGGGCGACGGTGCCCAGGGCGAGGGCGCCCGCACGGGTGGCGGCGGCCGCGGCGCGGTGGCGGGCGATGACCGCGTCCAGGGTCTCGGCCTCGATCGCGGCCAGGCACTCCTCCAGCGCCAGCATCTCCAACTGGGCCGGAGCGTGCGGAAGTTGGGTGCGGCCGGCGTCCGTCCAGCGCTCCTTCCAGTCCAGCAGCGAGAGGTAGGAGCGGCGCGGCGCGGCCGGGTTGGCGGCGATCCGCTGCCAGGCCCGCTCGCTCACCGACACCGCCGAGACGCCCGCCGGGCCGCCCATCGCCTTCTGCCCGCCGATCACGCACAGGTCGACGCCCCACTCGTCGGTCAGCAGCGGCTCGGCGGCCACCGAGGCCACCGCGTCCAGCATCAGCAGCGCCCCGTGCCGCCGCACCACCTCGGCGATCGCCGCGACCGGGTTGGTGTTGCCGGTGGCCGCCTCGGCGTGCACCAGCGACACGAAGTCGATCTCCGGGTGCTCGTCCAGCGCCGCCGCGACCTGCTCGGCGCCCACCGCCGTGTCGTACGGCACCGTCAGGTCGACCACCTTCGCCCCGGCGGCGCGCAGCCAGCCGCCGAAGGTCTGCCCGTACGGGCCGGTGACCACGTTCAGCGCGGTCGAACCCGGGTGCGCCGCGCCCTTGATCGCCGCCTCCAGCGGCAGCAGCGCCTCGCCCTGGGTGACGATCACGTCGTTGCGGGTGCGCAGCAGCGCCGCCACCGCGTCCTCGATCGCGGCGAACCGGTCGGCGGTCATCGGGGGGAGGTCGAGCAGCATCCGGGAAGCCTTTCGGTACGGCGGGCGCCGGGACGGACCGGCGGGCGGAGGGTCGCCGTCGAACAGTCTGCCGCACGAAGCCCGCGGGCCCGTGGACGGCGCCGAGTACAGTGCCAGGCATGACAGAGCGTGCGGTGCTGCACATCAAGGGCCGGGTGCTGGTCGGGCCCGAGGACGTCCGGGACGAACTCTGGGCCGTGGACGGGCGGGTGACCTTCGAGCGCCCCGCCGCCGAACCGTCCGCCACCCTCACCGGCTGGGCCCTGCCCGGCCTGGTCGACGCCCACTGCCACGTCGGCCTGGACGCGCACGGCGCCGTCGACCGCGACACCAGCGAGAAGCAGGCGCGCACCGACCGGGACGCCGGAACCCTGCTGATCCGCGACGCCGGGTCCGCCGCCGACACCCGCTGGATCGACGGGCGCGACGACCTCCCGAAGATCATCCGGGCCGGTCGGCACATCGCCCGCACCCGCCGCTACATCCGCAACTACGCCCACGAGATCGAACCCGGCGACCTCGCCGCGTACGTCGCCGCCGAGGCCCGGCGCGGCGACGGCTGGGTCAAGCTCGTCGGCGACTGGATCGACCGCGAGGCGGGCGACCTCACCGCCTGCTGGCCCGGCGACGCCCTCGCCGAAGCCGTCGCCGCCGCCCACGCCGAAGGCGCCCGGGTCACCGCGCACTGCTTCGCCACCGCCTCGCTGCCCGACCTGCTCGCCGCCGGGATCGACTGCGTCGAGCACGCCACCGGCCTCACCGAGGACCTCATCCCCGCCTTCGTCGAACGCGGCGTCGCGATCGTCCCCACCCTCGTCAACATCGCCACCTTCCCCCGGCTCGCCCTCGGCGGCGAGGCCAAGTTCCCCGCCTGGTCCGCCCACATGCGCCGGCTGCACGCCCGCCGCTACGACACCGTCGGCGCCGCGCACGACGCGGGCATCCCCATCTACGTCGGCACCGACGCGGGCGGCTCGCTCGCCCACGGCCTGGTCGCCGAGGAGGCGGCGGAGCTCACCAAGGCCGGACTCACCCCCCTCGAAGCCCTCGCCGCCACGACCTGGTCCGCCCGCGAGTGGCTCGGCCGCCCCGGCCTCACCGAGGGCGCCCCCGCCGACCTCGTCCTCTACGAGGCCGACCCGCGCACCGACCTGCGGGTGCTCGCCGCACCGGCGCACGTGGTGCTCAACGGGCGGGTGGTGTGAGGACGGTGGACGGCGGGCCGTCCGCGGGGCCGACGGACGCGCGGGCGCTCGCCCGCTGGGAGGCGCTGCCCGTCGGGGTGCGCGAGCGGGTCGACGGGGAACTGCTCCGGGGGCGGTACGTCCACGCGGTCGGGCTGCTGCGGGAGGCGGAGGGCAGCGGCGTCGGGGAGGGGCGGCAGCTCCTGGAGGCGCGCCACCGGCAGTTGCGGCCCGCCCCGCCCGACCCCCTCGCGGACGCCGAGGCGCTCACCGGCCGGGTCGCCGCCGCGCTCGGGGTGCCCTTCCGGTCCCGTGCCGAGCAGTCCGGTGCCGGGCGGCCCCGTGCCGAGCGGCCCTGAGACCCTCGTGAACTCCGGTTGTCAGTGCGGCCGATAGGCTTCCGTCATGGCTGCTCGACCCTTGCACGAAGTTGTTGAACCCGGCTGGGCCCAGGCCCTCGCGCCGGTCGCCGGACAGGTCGCCGCGATGGGCGACTTCCTGCGCGCCGAGATCGCGGCCGGCCGGTCCTACCTGCCGCCCGGCCCGCAGGTGCTGCGGGCGTTCCAGCAGCCGTTCGCCGACGTCCGGGTGCTGATCGTCGGCCAGGACCCGTACCCCACGCCCGGGCACGCCGTCGGCCTCAGCTTCTCCGTCGCGCCCGACGTCCGACCGGTGCCGCCCAGCCTGGTCAACATCTACCAGGAGTACTGCCAGGACCTCGGCCTCCCGGCCCCCTCCAACGGCGACCTCACCCCGTGGGCGGACCAGGGCGTGCTGCTGCTCAACCGGGCCCTCACCACCCAGGCCCGCAAGACCAACGGGCACCGCGGCAAGGGCTGGGAGGCCGTCACCGAGCAGGCCATCAAGGCGCTCGCGGCCCGCGGCGGCCCGCTCGTCGCGATCCTGTGGGGCCGCGACGCCCGCGAACTCAAGCCGTGGCTGGGCGAGGTCCCCTGCATCGAGTCCCCGCACCCCAGCCCCTACTCGGCGAGCAGCGGCTTCTTCGGCTCCCGCCCGTTCAGCCGGGCCAACGACCTGCTGGTGCGCCAGGGCGGCCAGCCCGTCGACTGGCGCCTGCCCTAGGCCCCCTCCTGCGGACCGTGGTGTGGTGGTCGGCCGGTCCGTGCGGTGCTCCCGGGCACGGCTGACGCAGGCGGCGACAAGAACGGCGACAGGAGGTGCGTCTTCCTGGACCCTGACGGCACCGGGTCCGACCGGGGCTGGATGTTCGTCATCGTGGCCGGGCCACGAGTTGAAGGAGGTCTTCGTCAAGGAGCCGAAGGGCTGGGGAAGCACGCACCTCGACCGGCCGCCCGTTCTGCTCGACCGGCTGAGGGCCGCGGTCGGCTTCCACGTCTACGGTTCCGCGAACCGCGACGACCTCTTCCCCGCGCCGCTGGTGCTTGACGAGTCCCGGCTGCCGGAGGTCGACGAGGCGTGGGTTCCGGTGCTGACGCCCGACGGCCTCGGGGTCCTCGTCCAGGAGAACTCCGACTAGGAACCGGGGGTCGGGTCCGTGGGGGGCCTGCTGAAAGGTTTCCCCGGTGCCGGATTGCTTCCGGAAATGGTCACTCCAGAACGTCAACCTCACCCGAAGGAGTGAAATGACGCTCCGTGTTGCTGGAGTGACGCACTGTTCGAAGAGACTGGCGGAAGTCGAGAGCGCGAGTCCCCTCCCCGTGCGGTGCGCCGGGTGAGGTCGTGGGTGCGCTCTGCCGTTTCACCACGTGTGGGGGTTTCCTGTCATGTCTGTTCTGCGTTCGGTCGCCGCGTCGGCCCTGGCGGTGTCCGCCCTCACGGTGGGGCTGCCGGTCTCCTCGGCCTCGGCCGCCGATGCCGCCGCCGGTACGCCCGCGAAGCCGGGGAGGGCGAGCGCGGTGACGGCCGAGCTGAGCCTGGACGTGACGCTGCTGAACGCGGTGAACGTGCCGGTCGACGTGTCGCTGAACCGGGTCGAGTCGCCCGCGCAGCGGGACGGGGCGGTGCTGACCGCCAAGGTGGACGGGGTGGACGGCGGGCGGCCGGTGACGCTGGTCAAGGCGGAGGTGGGCCGGTCGGTCACCAAGGTGGACGACCGGCTGGCCTCGGCGTCCGTGAAGCTGGTGGACGCCGACGTGCACGTGCCGGGCCTGCCGCTGACCACGCTGCTCGGGCTGGAGGCGATGAGCGCCCAGGCCAGTTGCCCGGTGGACGGGCAGCCGACGGCCGACGTCACCGCCCCGGCGAAGCTGACGGTGCTGGGCAGGTCGGTCACGGTGGGCCTCAACTCGCCGACCCACGTGGACGTTCCGGCGATCGGCTCGGTGGACGTCGAGTTCGCGAAGAAGACCGTCACCAGCAGCACGGCGGCGGCCTCCGCGCTGGAGGTCAGGATCACGCTGAACCCGCTGAACCTGAACGTGGCGAAGGTGGACGGCACGGTGCGGGTCGCCTCGGTGTCCTGCGAGAAGCCGGTCGCCGCAGTCGTCCCGGCCGCCGCGGTCTCCTCGCCCCCGGCCTCCTCCCCGGCGTCCCCGGCCCCCGCGACCGCGCAGAACCGGGCGGTGCCGAAGGCGGACGGCGAGGAGCTGGCGTACACCGGCTCGTCCGGGACGACGGCGCTGGCGGCGGGCGGCGGGACGCTGCTGGTGGCCGGTGGCGCGGCGGTGTGGATGACGCGGCGGCGGCGGGCGGCGCACGCCCGGCACCGCTGAGGGCTGCGCCGACCGGCCGGGCCGGGCGCCTCGGGGCGCCCGGCCCGGCGTCCGTTCCGCCCCTTCCGTCCCGGAACTGCGTTCGCATCGCGAGACGTTCCTTCTCCGAGGGTGAACCGGCCGCTGCGGACCGTTGGTTCACATGGGCGTTACATAGGAGGAACAACCGGGAAACGGCGGCTTGCAACGCTACGCGGGCACCCACCACCCAAGCAGTGAGGATCACCGCAGTGGCGATCAAGGCCGAGTACATCTGGATCGACGGCACCAAGCCGACCGCGAAGCTCCGTTCCAAGACCCGGGTGCTGCCGAACGCGGACAAGATCCCCACCTGGGGCTTCGACGGCTCGTCGACCAACCAGGCCGAGGGCCACGCCTCCGACCGCGTGCTGGAGCCGGTGAAGGTCGTCAAGGACCCGATCCGCGGCGGTGACAACATCCTCGTGCTGTGCGAGGTGCTGGAGATCGACGGCACCCCGCACGAGACCAACACCCGCGCCGCGCTGCGCGAGGTCGCCGAGCGCTACGCCGCGCAGGAGTCGATCTTCGGCATCGAGCAGGAGTACACCTTCTTCAAGGGCTCCCGCCCGCTCGGCTTCCCGGAGGGCGGCTACCCGGCCCCGCAGGGCGGCTACTACTGCGGCGTCGGCGCCGAGGAGGTCTTCGGCCGCGAGATCGTCGAGCTGCACCTCGACCGCTGCATCGACGCCGGCCTGGCGATCTGCGGCATCAACGCCGAGGTCATGCCCGGCCAGTGGGAGTTCCAGATCGGCCCCGTCGACGCGCTGACCGTCTCGGACGACCTGTGGATCGCCCGCTACCTGCTCTACCGCACCGCCGAGGAGTTCGGCATCGACGCCACCCTGGACGCCAAGCCGGCCCGGGGCGACTGGAACGGCGCGGGCGCGCACACCAACTTCTCCACCAAGGCGATGCGCGAGGGCTACGACGCCATCATCACCGCCTGCGAGTCGCTCGGCGCCTCCCAGGAGAAGGTCCTGGAGCACGTCAACCAGTACGGTGACGACATCCAGTCCCGCCTGACCGGCAAGCACGAGACCGCCCCGTGGAACGTCTACTCCTACGGCGTGTCCAACCGCGGCGCCTCGGTCCGCATCCCGTGGCAGGTCGAGGTGGAGCAGAAGGGCTACATCGAGGACCGCCGCCCGAACGCGAACGTCGACCCGTACGTGGTCACCCGCCTCCTGATCAACACCTGCTGCGAGGCCCTGGAGAAGGCCGGCCAGGTCTGATCCGCCCGTAGGCACGGCACGGCAGCGCCCGCCGGTCCCCGCGAGGGGGACGGCGGGCGTCGCCGTTCCCGGACGGGGTTTCCGGCGTTTGACGGCCGTGTGTCGTACGCCTCACAGCGGGCCGGTGTGCGACGGCGGTGTGTCGTGCGCCTCACCGCCGGGCGGGGCCGGGTGTGCGGCGGTGCGCACGCGGGCCTCACATCCGGACGAAGCCGTGCGTGCGTCCGACGGCGGTGAAGCCGCGCCGGGCGTACCACTGCTGGGGCCAGTCCTCGGCGTCGGCGACCAGGAAGCGCAGGCCGTCGGGGGAGCGGTCGGCGGCCAGCCGCAGGGCGGTGGCGAGGACGGCGTCGGCCAGGCCGCGGCGCTGGCGGTCCTCGGCGGTGGCCAGGTCCTCGACCTGGGCGGTGCCCGCGGCGTCCTGGTACAGGTCGGCCCAGGAGCCGAACTCGCCGTCGACGTCCCGGGCGGCCAGCGTCAGCACCCGCTCGGCGCCCGCGGCGCGGGCGGTGCGGCGGTCCACCAGCTGGGCGATCGACTCGTCCGCGGCCCACGGCAGCCAGCAGCGCCACTGCCGCTCCAGGGCGGGGGCCAGCTCGGCCAGCGTGACCGGCCCGGCGCCGCCGCCGGGCGGGACCGGGCCGCGGTGGACCATCACCACCTCGGTCTCGTGCCGGTACCCGGCGGCCACCAGCCCCGGCGCGAGGGCCAGCGCGGAGGCGTCGTCGAACACCGAGATCCGCCGGTGCCCCAGGTGCCCGAGCACCTCCTCGGCCAGCCCGGCGACGTCGACCCCGCTCGGCGGGGCGTCCAGGACCAGCTGGTTGTGCTCGTGCGAGTACGCGTACTCCTCGCTCAACACGCCGAAGCCGCCCGGCAGTTCCACCACCTCGGCGGCCTGTCGGCGGGCGAAGGCGCGACGGAACTCCAGGGCGACCCGCAGGCTCTCCTCGACCATCGGGCCATCGTAGGCCGCCCCCGCCGTCCGCTTCGAGCGGTTTGCCGGACCGGGCGGGAGGAACGGGGGCGGGTCAGCCGCGGTCCGTCCAGGGGCGGTGGGGCCGGTCAGTCGCGGTCCGTCCAGGGGCGGGCGGCGGCGAAGTCGAGCAGGTCGCGGGTCTTGCAGCGGAAGCGGTCGAAACCGGCGAGCTCCCGCTCCACCCGGGCCGCGGACAGCTCGCCGGTGCCGACCAGGGCCCGGGCCAGCTCGGGCAGCGTCCGCTCCGCGTACCACCGCCGCTTCAGCGCGGCGGTGACCCGGTCGGCGGCGGCCGGGCCGAGCAGGCCGCGGGCCGACAGGTCGGCGAGGAAGCCGCGCAGGTGGACCATCGGCTCGGACAGCGGCGGGTACGGGGCGTCGGCGCCGTGCAGCAGCGTCACCTCGTCGTCGTCGAACTCCCCGGGCCCGGCGTAGCGTTCGTACACCTCGCCGTGGCCGCGCATGCCGAGGTGGCGCAGCTCGGCGGCCCGGATCGCCCCCATCGAGGCCAGGCCCCACACCCGCCAGCCCGCGGCCAGGGCGGTGCGCAGTTCGGCGTGGCCGACCGCGGGGTGGCCGTGGAAGGTGCCGTCGACGATCGCGAGCCGGCCCGGCGGCGCGGTGCGCACCAGTTCCGCGACGTCGCCGCGCCGGGCGGGCGGGCGCAGCTCGACCCGGGGGCCGAACAGGGCGGGCAGGTCGAGTCCGTGGCCGGTCGGGCCGACGTGCAGGACGAGTTCGGGGGTCACCGCGCCCCCCGTCCGGTGCCGGTCAGCGCGGCCAGCCGGGGGCCGACCCGGCGCAGGTCGGGCTGGAAGTGCTCCAGCCCGGGGACGATCACCCGGACCACCGCGAGCGGGGCGAAGCGCCGCGACAGCACCACCCGCAGCACCTGCCGCAGCCCGCGCCGGGCCAGCGCCCCGGTGAGCGCCGCCAGCGCCGCGTCCAGGCCGGTGGCGGCCGCGGCGAGGTCGGGCACCCGCCCGTACGGGACGGGGTCGGCCGGGTCCAGCACCCGGGTGCGGGCGGCCCGGACGGCGCGCCGCTCGGCGCCCCCGGCGTCGCCGTCGCCCCGCGCGGCGAAGCGGGCCGAGCGGTCGGCCAGGTCGTCCCGGCCGCCGTGGATGTACGTCAGCCGGGACTGGGCGGCCTCGGCGAGGGCGCGCACCGCCGCGATGTCGCGCAGCAGGTGCAGGCCGGAGCCGTGCGCCAGTGCCACCGGGGCGTCCGCGTCGGGCTCCAGCACGTACCCGTCGAAGTACGGCAGCCCGAACTCGTTGGGGGTGCAGCGCAGCACGGCCGTCAGCCCGGCCGCCTCGACCTTCTCCCACAGCGCCCGCGGGTCGCCGCCGAGGCCGTCCGGCGGGACGGGGCGCGAGCGGTCGCGCAGCAGGTCGAAGGAGCGGACGTCGCGCTCGATCACCTCGCACAGGCCGTGCACGGTCGCCTCGTCCACCGAGTTGCCGGAGCACAGGCCGTTGGTGCCCGTCCCGAACAGCCGCTGCCCGGGGTTCTCCGCGAACGGGTGGAACACCAGCTCGGCCGGGACGAGCACGCTCCGGCCGGTGGTGACGTCCTCGGCGGGGACACAGGCCAGCGGGCCGTCCGGGTCGACCGGGGCGCCGAGCAGCGGGCACAGGTCGAGGAAGCCGAACTCCGCGCCGGGCTGGGCGGCCACCGCGCGCGGCGTCGACACCACCACCTCGACCTCGCGGTGGCGGTACTCGGCGAGCGCGAACTCGATCGCCTCCATGTACGCCCCGACCCGGGCCTCGTCCGGGTGCGTCCCCTTGCCCGCGTTCACGCACAGCGACTGCGACTCCGGGCGGACGGCGGCGAACACCGGCACGCCGATCCGGTCCAGCCAGGTGGTGTCCGTGACCCGGACGATCCCCAGCTCCCGCGCCGCGGCCCTGGCCCGCTCCAGCGTCCGCGCCGCGGGCACCGTGCGCAGGCTGGACGTCATCCGGTGCACCCGGTCCTACCCCCCCGATCGGTGTGACGGACGGGCCGGTCCCGCGCCCCGCGGGACCGGCCCACCCCGGTGGAACCGTGCGGTCGGTCAGTGCGCGGCGGCCGGAACCACCGCGTCGTCCGAAGCGCCCGCACTGGCCAGACCGGCGTGGTACGCGCCGTGCGCGGCCTCCTCGTCGACCAGCGCGGAGAACCGCTCGACCGTGGCCCCGTCCAGCACGAAACCGGCGAACTGCTTTTCCTGGCCCATCAGTTCGACCCCCTCCCGTCGGCGCCGGAGTGGATCTCCGGCGTGCGGACACACCGTATACGGACCCGGGCCCGCCCGTCCGGCAAAGGGCGACCCCGCCGCCGCTTGAGTCTCTCGCCGGGGGAGACGGCAGGGTGGTGGGCATGGACGACGACGGGCTGCTGACGATCGGCGCGCTGGCGCGGCGCACCGGGCTGACGGTGAAGACCATCAGGTACTACTCGGACACCGGCCTGGTGCCGTCCACCGACCGCACCGCGGCGGGCTACCGGCGCTACGGCGCCGAGGCCCTGGCCAGGCTCGAACTCGTGCGCACGCTACGCGAGCTGGGCCTGGGGCTGGACGCGGTGCGGCGGGTCCTGGAGCGCGAGGAGAGCCTCGCCGAGGTGGCCCGGGCGCACGCCGACGCGCTGGACCTGCAGATCCGCACGCTGCGCCGCCGGCGCGCCGTGCTGCGCACCGTGGCCGCCCGCGGCACCGACCCCGAGGAGACCGCACTGATGCACCGACTGCTCCGACTGTCCGCCGAGGAACGGCGGCGCCTGATCGAGGAGTTCCTCGACGACACCTTCGGCACCGCCGACGCCGACCCCGAACTCGTCGCCCTGCTGCGCACGGCCGCGCCCGACCTGCCCGAGGACCCGAGCACCGAACAGGTCACCGCCTGGGTCGAACTCGCCGAACTCACCCGCGACCAGGACTTCCGGGCCGCCGTCCGCCGGATGGCCGCCTACCAGGCCGAGCAGCGCGCCGAGGGCGACACCACCGGCCTGCACCACGAACTCACCGAGCAGGTACGGGCGGTGGTCACCGGAGCGCTCGCCGCGGGCACCGCTCCCGACAGTCCCGCCGCCGCCACCGCGGTGGCCGCCCTCACCGCCCGCTACGCCGAGGTGTTCGACCGCCCGGACGACGACGCCCTGCGCGGCTGGCTGCTGCACCGCCTGGAGGTGGCCGCCGACCCCCGGGTCGAGCGCTACTGGCAGCTGCTCGCCCGGATCAACGGCTGGCCCGAACCGCCCGAACTGGCGCCCGTGTTCGGCTGGCTCACCGCCGCGCTGCGGGCGGCCGAATCGCCGGGCGCGGGGCGGGCGGCGGGGTAAGCGGGTGCGGGCGGGCGGTCGAGCGGCCGGGTGCGGGGCGGGACGCGGATGACCGGGCGCGGGGCGCTCTACGCTGGGCCCATGGCTGACACCGCGTCCACCGACGCCGACTTCACCCCGCAGGAGCTGGCCCGCGGCCGCGCGCTGCGTCGGGCCCGGCTGCCGTGGGCGCTGGGCGGGCGGCTGGCCTCGCTCGCGCTGAGCGCCGCCCTCGGTCTCACCGCGGCCGGGGCGGGCCTGGTCGGCGCCGTCGGCGGCTGGTTCGGCGGCAGCTGGGCGGCCGAGGTGCTGGCGGGCAGCGCGGCGCTGGTGCTGCTCGGCCGGGCCGTGACGCTGCCGTTCTCGGCCCGGGTGCGGGCCGTCTCCGCCCGGTACGGCCTGGTCACCCAGGGCTGGGCCGGTTGGGCGGTGGACGTGCTGCGCGGCACCGCCGTCGCGCTCGTCCTGTTCCTGCCGCTCGCCCTCGGCCTGTACGCGCTGATCGGCCGCTCGCCCGAGCACTGGTGGCTGCCCGCCGCGGCCGCCGCCGCCCTGCTGACCGTCGCGCTGTCCTTCCTGCACCCGCTGGTCGTCGAACCGCTGTTCAACCGTTTCACCCCGCTGCCCGAGGGCGAACTGCGCACCGCACTACTGGAGTTGGCCCGCCGCGACGGCATCGCGGTGCGCGACGTGCTGGTCGCCGACGCCTCCCGCCGCACCACCGCGCTGAACGCCTACGTCTCCGGGTTCGGCCCGACCCGGCGGATCGTCGTCCACGACACCCTGCTCTCCTCCGCCGAGTCGCGCGAGATCGAACTCGTCGCCGCCCACGAACTCGGCCACGTCAAGCACCGGGACGTCGCCACCGGCACCGCCCTCGGCGCCCTCGGCGCGGCCCTCGTGGTCCCCGTCCTGGCCGCCCTCCTCGCCTGGCGGCCGCTGCTCGACGCGGCCGGGGCCGCCGACGTCCAGGACCCGCGCTCCCTGCCGCTGCTGGCCGCCCTCGCCGCCCTGCTCGGGGCGCTCAGCACCCCCGTGCAGTGCGCCGCCAGCCGCCGCATCGAAGCCCGCGCCGACCGGCACGCCCTCGAACTCACCGGCGACGCGCAGCAGTTCATCGCCATGCAGCGCCGCCTCGCGGTCACCAACGTCGCCGACCCCTACCCGCCGCGCGCCGTCGAACTGCTCCTCGCCACCCACCCCAGCACCGGCCGCCGGATCGCCGCCGCCCGCACCTGGCTCGCCCGGAAGGACGCCGCCTGATGCCCCTCCCGCTGCTGATGCTCGACGTCGACGGCCCGCTCGCCCCGTACGTCGGCTCCCCCTACCGCCGCCCCGAGGGCTACCTCACCCACCGCCTCCCGGTGCGGAGTTGGCAGGAACGCCAGCGCGCGGCGGGCATCCGCACCCCCAAGCCGCTCCGGGTCTGGCTCCACCCCGACCACGGCCCCGCCCTGCGCGCCCTGCCCTACGCGCTCGTCTGGGCCACCACCTGGAAGGACGAGGCCAACCAGCACCTCGCCCCGCTCCTCGGCCTGCCCGAACTCCCGTACGTGGACTGGCCGTCCATGCACCACGGCGACCCCGACGGCCTGCACTGGAAGACCCGCCACCTGGTCGCCTGGGCCGCCGGACGCCCCTTCGCCTGGGTCGACGACGAGATGTCCCCCCGGGACACCGCCTGGATCGCCGCCCACCACCCCGCCCCCGCCCTCACCCTGCCGGTCGACCACCGGTACGGGCTGCGGGCCGCCGATTTCACCGTGCTCACCGACTGGGCCGAGGAGAACGCGAGTTGATCGTCGCCGCACTGCACCGCCACCCCGTCAAGTCGCTGCTCGGCGAGCAGGTCGACCGGGCCCGGATCGACGCGCACGGCCTCGCCGGCGACCGCCGGCACGCCCTGCTCGACCTCACCGACGGCCGGATCGCCAGCGCCAAGGAGCCCCGCACCTGGCGCCGCCTGCTCACGCTGCGGGCGGAGGGCCTGGAGGACGGCGGGGCCCGGATCACCGGCCCGGACGGGGGCGTGCTCGACGACGGCGGGGTCTCCGCGCTGCTCGGGCGGCCGGTGCGGCTGATCGGGGAGCGGCCGGCGGGGGCGAAACTGCGGCGGTCCGTGCCGGAGCAGGTGCTGGCGGCCGGGGTCGAGGCCGAAGTCGACTCCCCGGAGCAGGAGTTCGGCTCGGCGGCGGAGCCCGGCAGCTTCTTCGACTTCGCCCCGCTGCACCTGGTCACCACCGCGAGCCTGGCCGGTGCACCCGCCGCCCGCTACCGGCCCAACCTGGTGATCGACCACGACGGCGAGCCGTACGCGGAGAACGCCTGGATCGGCCGCGAACTCGCCGTCGGGCCCGACCTGCGCCTGCGCGTCATCGCCGCCACCCCCCGCTGCGCGGTCCCCACCCTCCCGCACGGCACCCTGCCCGCCGACCCGGAGGCCCTGCGCCGCCCGGCCCGGGAGAACCGGGTCCGCCCGCTCCCCGCGATGCAGCCGCTCCCGTGCCTGGGCGTCTACGCGCAGGTCCTCGCCCCGGGGGTGGTGGGGGTCGGGGACGCGGTCACGCTCCGCTGAGACGGAACACCATCAGGGGGCCCGGGGAACGGCGGGCTCGGGGCTGCTGCGGGTTCATTGCCGGTGCGTGCCATGGGCTTCGGGTTCTGTTACCGCGGCCCGAAGCAGCACGGACACTCCGGTGGGCTCCGGCCGCCAGCAGCTCGGACTCGCCGTTCCCCGAGCCCCTGATGGTGCATCCCGTCGTCCTTCCCGGGCCCTTGAATGCGCGCCCTGGTTCAGAGGGCCTGGTGCAGCGCGGCGAGGAAGGCGTCGGTGGTGGCCGGGTCGCGGACGGCGATGCGGAGCCAGTCGGGGCCGAGGCCGGGGAAGGTGTCGCCGCGGCGGACGGCGTAGCCGACTTCGCGGAGGCGGGTGCGGACGGCGGTGGCGCCGGGGAGGTGGACGAGGACGAAGGAGGACGCCGGGGCGCCGTGGACGCGCAGGCCGGGGACGGTGGCGAGGCCGGCCAGCAGGTGGTCGCGGTGGGCGGCGGTGGTGCGGGCGGCGCGGTCGGCCTCGGCGAGGGCGGCGGGGGCGGAGCAGATCTCGGCGGCGGCGAGGGCGGGGGTGGAGACGGGCCACAGCGGCTGGGCGGCGGCGAGGGCGGCGACGAGCGGGGCGGGGGCCAGCAGGTAGCCGATCCGCAGCCCGGCCAGGCCCCAGGTCTTGGTGAGGCTGCGCAGGACGACGACCTCGCCGGGCAGGTCGCGGACGGCCGCCAGGCTCTGGCGCTCGCCGGGGTCGGTGTCGATGAAGGCCTCGTCGACGACCAGGGTGCGCCCGGGTCGGGCCAGCTCGGCGAGGGCGGCGGCGGGGTGGAGGATGGAGGTGGGGTTGGTGGGGTTGCCGACCACCACCAGGTCGGCGTCCTCGGGCACGGCCCCGGGCCGCAGGCGGAAGCCGTGCTCCGGCGTGAGGAGGACGCGGTGGACGGGGTGTCCGGCGTCGCGCAGGGCCGCTTCGGGCTCGGTGAACTGCGGGTGGACGACGGTCGCGCGGCGCGGCCGCAGGACGCGGGCGAGCAGGACGAACGCCTCGGCGGCGCCCGCGGTGAGCAGGACCTCCTCGACGGGGCGGCCGTGCCGGGCGGCGACGGCGGCGCGGGCGGCGGTGCCGTCGGGGTAGGCGGCGAGGTCGGCGAGGGTGGCGGCGAGGTGGGCGTGCAGCCAGGGCGGCGGAGTGCCGGTGCGGACGTTGACGGCGAGGTCGACCAGCCCGGCGGAGCGCACTTCGGCGTCGCCGTGATGGCGCAGATCGGGCTGCCGGTTCACCTGTTGTCCTCCTGGGGGCGGTGCGGTGGGCGCCGCGGGCGGGGCGGCGAGCGCCGCGGTGGCCGCGGCGGTGGCGGTGCGCGGCGCGAGCAGGCGTGCGCCGGGTCCGGCCGAGACGAGGGCGGCGGCCTCGGCGACGCTGGGGGTGCCGACGGCGGCGGCGACCCGGGCGGAGCCGCCGGGCACCTGCGCGGCGGCCAGCACGGCGGCCGGGTGACCGGTCAGCGGGACGCCCAACTCCCGTGCGGCGGCCTGCAGTCCGGGTTCGAACAGCTTGCCGTCGAGGGTGGCGACCAGGGCGACGGCGGTGCGGTCGAGGCCGTGGGCGGCGAGGGCCGCGTCGGCGGCGCGGAGCAGCTCGGCGGCGGGGGTGCCGCGGCGCAGTCCGAGGCCGAGCACCAGGCGGGGGGCGCATGCCGGGGTGCGGGGTGCGCCGTCCGCCACGCCCGGCCCTCCCTGTCCGCTGTGCCCGTGCGGGCCCGTGCCGCCGGGCCGCGAGAATCCCACCATGTCGGTCCGAGCAGGGTCAATCGGGACAGGTGTGAGAAGCGTCGCCCGGCTGGCCGAAAAGCGCCGACGGGCCGAAGTTGCACAGCCAACCGTTCGCCTTTTCTTCATGTCCGGCGGCATTCGGCGGCCACGGACCCCGCCCTAGCGTTTCCGGCGCTCCACCCCTGTCCGGTACTTCCCCCGCTCCGGAGGACCTTCCGTCATGTCCGTTCAGCTCAGCAGCCGCGCCAAGCGCCGGCTGACCGCGATCGGCAGCACCGTCGCCCTCACCGCCGCCTCCCTCGGCCTGTGGGCCGCCACCGGTTCGACCGCGCAGGCCGCCGGTCTGCCGACCCCCGACCACGTGGTCGTCGTGGTGATGGAGAACCACGCGTACAGCCAGGTCATCGGCAGCTCCAGCGCCCCGTACCTGAACAACACGCTCAAGGCGGGCGGCGCCAACCTGACCCAGTCGTACGGCCTGACCCACCCGTCGGAGCCGAACTACTACATGCTGTTCTCCGGCTCCAACCAGGGCCGCACGGACGACAGTTGCGTGAGCGTCGGCTCGATGACGGCCCCGAACCTGGGCTCCGAGCTGATCGCCGCGGGCAAGACCTGGGGCTCGTACAACGAGGGCCTGCCCAGCCAGGGCTCCACGGTCTGCTCCAACTCCAGCGGCAAGTACGCGCAGAAGCACAACCCCTGGTTCGGCTTCTCCAACGTGCCGACCAACACCGCGTACACCATGGCGCAGTTCCCGACCGACTACACCCAGCTGCCGAAGGTCTCCTTCGTGGTGCCGAACCTGTGCAACGACATGCACGACTGCTCGGTGACCACCGGCGACACCTGGATCAAGAACAACCTGAGCGCCTACGCGACCTGGGCGCAGACCCACAACAGCATCCTGATCGTCACCTTCGACGAGGACAACAGCCTCTCCGGCAACCGGATCCCGACCGTGATCTACGGGCAGCACGTCACCCCGGGCTCCAGCACCGCCACCACCTACAACCACTACAACGTGCTGCGCACCCTGGAGGACCTGGCGGGCCTGACCACCCACGCGGGCAACGCCGCCTCGGCCACCGACATCACCGGCATCTGGAACTGACAGCCGATGTACCTCGCGGACGCCCGCTCCACGAAGAGTGACCGCGCCGCGGACGCCGCCCCGGACCCCCGTCCGGGGCGGCGGGCCGCCGCCGTCCCCGGCACCGTGCTCGCGCTCGGTGCGGTCAGCCTGGTCACCGACGTCTCCTCCGAGATGGTCAGCGCGGTGCTGCCGCTGTACGTGGTCAGCGCGCTGGGCCTGTCCCCGCTCGGCTTCGGCCTGCTCGACGGCATCAACAACGGCGTCGGCGCGCTGGTGCGGCTGCTCGGCGGCCACCTCGCCGACCGCGGCGGCCGCGGCCACAAGCTGGTCGCCGGGCTCGGCTACGGCCTGTCGGCGCTGTGCAAGCCGCTGCTGCTGCTGGTCCACACCCTGCCGCTGATCAGCGGCGTCCTGGCGGTCGACCGCACCGGCAAGGGCCTGCGCACCGCCCCGCGGGACGCGATGATCTCGCTGGCCACCGCGCCCGAGCACCGCGGCCGGGCGTTCGGCGTGCACCGCGCGATGGACACCACCGGCGCGCTGATCGGCCCGCTGCTGGCCTTCGCGGTGCTGCGGGTCGCCGACGACCGGGCCGAACGCTCCGGCTACGGCGCG
Organism: Kitasatospora phosalacinea; assembly: GCF_030268885.1. GTDB lineage: Bacteria > Actinomycetota > Actinomycetes > Streptomycetales > Streptomycetaceae > Kitasatospora > Kitasatospora phosalacinea_C. Next base: position 128,389 of record NZ_BSSA01000004.1, on the reverse strand, counting down.
GTGTTCACGGTCTCCGGCTGCGTCGCGGTGCTCGGCGTGCTGCTGCTGGTGCTGTTCGTCCCCGGCCGGATCACCCGGGCCGGCCTCCCGGCCGCCGACCCGGCCGCGCCCGGGCCCACGCTGCGCGACGCGCTGGCGCTGCTGCGCCGCCCCGCGCTGCGCCGGCTCACCCTGGCGGCCGTGCTGCTCGGCCTGACCACCGTCAGCGACTCCTTCCTGTACCTGCTGCTGCAGCGCGAACTCGACCTGCCCGCGCACCTGTTCCCGCTGCTGCCGCTGGGCACCGCCGCGGTCTTCCTGCTGCTGGCCGTCCCGCTCGGCCTGGTCGCCGACCGGATCGGCCGCCGCACCCTGTTCCTACTCGGTCACGCCGTCCTGCTCGGCGGCTACGCGGTCGTGCTGTCCCCGCTGCACGGGGTGCCCGCCGCGGCGACCGTCCTGCTGCTGCACGGCACCTTCTACGCCGCCACCGACGGCGTGCTGGCCGCCGCCACCGCCGCGACCGTCCCCGACGGGCAGCAGGGCGCCGGGCAGGCCCTGGTCGGCACCGGCCAGGCGCTGGCCCGCTTCGCCTGCTCGCTGGCCTTCGGCGCCGCCTGGTCGCTCTGGGGCCCCCGCCCCGCGCTCGCCGTCACCGCGGCGGCCCTCGCCGCGGCCGCCCTCGCCGCGACCCTCCTGCTGCGCCCCGCGACCCCCGCCGCCACCCGCTGAACACCCGCCCGGAGGGCCCCCGATGACCGCTCCCGCCACCGCCGACCCCGTCCCCGCCCAGACGCCCGGGCCCGGGCCGGACGGCTCCTCCCCGCTGCGCCGCAAACTCCTCGTGCTGCTGGTCGCGGTGCTGCTGCTGGCCGGGGTCGGCATCGGCGCCGTCCGGTACGCCGCGGACCGCGCCGACCGGCGCGACCAGGAGCAGGCGGGCGGGCCGCCGGTGCACGAGGGCACGCTCTCGCTGGACGCGGCGGGCGGCCGCCGCCTGCTGGTGCGCAACCTGGCCTGGGGCCCGCACCGCGACGAGATCGCCGCGGTGCCCGCCGACGCCCCGGACGGCCCGCGCACCGCGTCCGGCGTCACGTGCCTGCGCTTCCACGCCGCCGCGGGCACCGGCATCTGCCTGCAGGCCGAGCACGGCGCCCTGGACGACACGTACCACGCCTCGGTGCTGGACGCCTCGCTGCACGAGGTCAGGCGCTTCCCCGCCCCCGGCATCCCGACCCGGGCCCGGGTCTCACCGTCCGGACACCTGGTCGGCTGGACGGTGTTCGTCAGCGGCGACTCGTACGCGGGCACCGACTTCTCCACCCGCACCGCGATCGTCGACACCCGCAGCTGGCAGTTCTACGACAACCTGGAGAACTTCCGACTGGTCGAGGACGGGCACCCGGTGCAGGCCGCCGACGTCAACGTCTGGGGCGTCACCTTCGCCGACGACAACGCCTTCTACGCGACGGTCGCCACCGGCGGCCGGACCCACCTGGTCAGGGGCGACCTCGCCGCCCGCACCCTCACCACCCTGCACCAGAACGTCGAGTGCCCCTCGCTCTCCCCGGACGGCACCCGCATCGCCTACAAGAAGCGGGTGGACGGCGCCGACCCGGCCGCGCCCTGGCGGCTGTACGTGCTCGACCTCGCCACCATGACCGAGACCGCGACCGCCGAGCAGCGCAACATCGACGACCAGGCGCTGTGGGCCGACGACCGCACCCTGCTCTACTCGATGCCCGGCGACTACGGCTCCGACCTGTGGACCGTCCCCGCCGACGGCACCGGCACCCCCGCCGTCCTGCTCCGCTCCGCGGTCGCCCCCGCCTACCTGGGCTGACGTCCCGGTCGCGGGTCACGGGGGAGGGTAGATTCCCCGGGCATGACCGTACTGATCGAGACCGTGTCCGAACCGACCCCCGGACTGGTGGCCGCTTTCGCCCGACTGCTGCCCCAACTCTCCTCCTCCGCACAGCCGTTGGACGGGGCAGGGCTGGCCCGGGTGCTGGCGTCCGACGCGACGACGCTGCTCGTGGCCCGGCTGGACGGCGCGATCGTCGGCGCCCTTGCCCTGGTGGTGGTCCCGCTGCCGACCGGCAGCCGCGCGCACATCGAGGACGTGGTGGTGGACGCGGCGGCCCGGGGCCACGGCGTCGGCGCGCAACTGATCGACCGGGCGCTGGAGTTGGCCACCGAGGCGGGTGCGCGCACCGTCGACCTCACCTCGCGCCCGTCCCGGGAGGCCGCGAACCGGCTCTACGAGCGGGCCGGGTTCGTCCGCCGGGAGTCGGCCGTCTACCGCTACACGCCCGCACGAGAAGGCAGTTGACGGTACGTCAGCTGCGGCCGGCGCGCCAGCGTTCCATCAGCAGGGGCAGTTCCGCCCGCAGGAAGGCGAAGAACTCCAGCGACTCGGTGAGCCGCCGCCCGGCCGGGGTGTCCGGACCGAGCGCCTCGATGCCCTCGGTCAGGCCGGACTCCCAGCGGGCCAGGGTGCGGTCGCGACTGGCGGTGAGCTCGTACCAGACGTGGTCGTGGACGCGGTAGCGGTCGCGGCGCGAGCCGGGTTCGCGCTCCCGGCCGACCAGGCCGACGGGCACCAGGTAGCGGACCGCGCCGGAGACCGCGGCGGGGGAGACCTGCAGCAGTTCGCCCAGTTCGGCGGAGGTCAGCCGGCCGGAGTCGGAGGTCAGCAGGGCGGTGAACACCCGGGCGGGCATCCGCGGGAACCCGGAGTCCACCAGCACGGCGGCGAACCGCTCCACGAACTCGGCCACCACCGCCGGATCCCGCCGCCCGTCCCCGCCCGCCCCGTCCACCCCACCCGCCCCGTCCACCCCGTGCGCCTCGCCCACGCCGTCCGCCTTCCGCCGCCGTCCCGGTGCCCCCGACACCCGTGGAGATCCGGGACTTTCGGTAACTTCACGAATCTGTGAAACAAGAGTAGCTTCGACGGCATGACAACCGCCATCTCGGTGTCCGGCCTGGTCAAGACCTTCGGCCGCACCCGCGCCCTGGACGGCTTGGACCTCACGGTCGAGCAGGGCGAGGTCCACGGGTTCCTGGGGCCCAACGGCTCCGGCAAGTCCACCACCATCCGCGTCCTGCTCGGCCTGCTGCGCGCCGACTCCGGCACCGCCGTCCTGCTCGGCGGCGACCCCTGGCGGGACGCGGTGCCGCTGCACCGCCGACTCGCCTACGTCCCCGGCGACGTGACGCTGTGGCGCAACCTCTCCGGCGGGGAGGCGATCGACCTGCTCGGGCGGCTGCGCGGCGGGCTGGACCCGGCCCGCCGGGCGGCGCTGCTGGAACGCTTCGAGCTCGACCCGACCAAGAAGGGCCGCGCCTACTCCAAGGGCAACCGGCAGAAGGTCGCCCTGGTCGCCGCGTTCGCCTCCGACGTCGACCTGCTGATCCTGGACGAGCCGACCTCCGGACTGGACCCGCTGATGGAGGAGGTCTTCCGCGACTGCGTCGCCGAGGCCCGCGACCGCGGCGCCACCGTGCTGCTCTCCAGCCACATCCTGTCCGAGGTGGAGGCCCTCTGCGACCGGGTCTCGATCATCCGGGCCGGGCGCACCGTGGAGACCGGCACCCTCGCCGACCTGCGGCACCTCACCCGCACCTCGATCGACGCCGAACTCGCCGGGCCCCCGCCCCGCCCCGACTACGTCCACGACCTGGCCGTCGACGGCCACCGGCTGCGCTGCCAGGTCGACACCGACCGGCTCGGCGACCTGCTCACCGCGCTCAACGCCGTCGGCCTGCGCACCCTCACCAGCCGCCCGCCCACCCTGGAGGAGCTCTTCCTCCGCCACTACGAGGGCGACCCCGGCGGACCCGGCGGACCGGGCGAGCCCGCCGCGGCGGTCGTCCGATGAGCGGCCACGCCCTGGACGCCCCCGGCGGCCACGGCCTCACCGGCACCGGCGTCCTCTACCGCCTCGCCCTGCGCCGCGACCGGATCGCCCTGCCGGTGTGGGTGTACCTCGGCACCGCCATGGTCGCCTCCACCGTCTTCTCCTTCCGCAAGCTGTACGCCGACGAGGACTCCCGGCGGACCTTCGCGGCCGGGATCGACGGCAACGGCTCGCTGCGCGCCCTGTACGGCCCGGTCTTCGACGGCTCCACCACCGGCGGGCTGACCGCCTGGCGGATGGGCGTCTTCGGGGCGGTGCTGGCCGCCCTGATGTCGACCCTGCTGGTCGTCCGGCACACCCGCGCCGAGGAGGAGGACGGCCGCCTGGAGCTGGTCGGCGCGGGCGCCGTCGGCCGCCGGGCCCCGCTCGCCGCCGCCCTCTGCGCCGCGCTCACCGCGAACGCCGCGCTGGCCGCCCTGGTCGCCGCCGCCCTGCTGGCGGCCGGTCAGAGCGCCGCCGGAGCGCTCGCGTTCGGGCTCGCGCTCGGCACCACGGGCCTGTTCTTCGCCGCGCTCGCCGCCGTCACCGCCCAGCTCGCCGAGACCGCTCGGGCCGCCAACGGCCTGGCCGGGGCGGCCATCGGCGCCGCCTTCGTGGTGCGGGCGATCGGCGACGCGGGCAGCGGCACCTCCTGGATCAGCTGGCTCTCCCCGATCGGCTGGGCCGAGCAGGTCCGCGCGTTCGCCGGGAACCGCTGGTGGGTCCTGCTGCTGCCGCTGGCCGGAGCCGCCCTGCTCACCGCCCTGGCCCGCACCCTGGTCGCCCGCCGCGACCTCGGTGCCGGACTGCTCCCGCAGCGCCCCGGCCCGGCCGCGGCGGCGCCCGCCCTGGCGAGCGCCGCCGCCCTGGCCCGCCGCCTGCAGCGCGGCCCGCTGCTCGGCTGGACGCTGGCCCTCGCGGCCGCCGGTGCGGTCTTCGGCGGCGTCGCCAAGGGCGTGGTCGACCTGATCGGCGACAACCAGCAGATGGCCGAGGTGCTGGCCCGGATGGGCGGCCAGCAGGGCGTGCTGAACGCCTACCTGTCCAGCATCGCCACCGTGTTCGGCATGGTCAGTGCCGTGTACGCCGTCCAGGCGGTGCTGCGGATGCGCGCCGAGGAGGTCTCCGGCCGGGCCGAACCGGTCCTCGCGGGCGCCGTCTCCCGGCTGCGCTGGGCCGCCGGGCACCTGCTCTTCCCGCTGCTGGGCACCGCCCTGCTGCTGGCCGCCGCAGGTCTCACCGCGGGCCTGGCCGAGGGACTGGCCCTGGGCCACGGCACCGGCGGCGCGGTCGGCCGGATGCTCGGCGCCGCCCTCGTCCAACTGCCCGCGGTCTGGCTCACCGCGGCCGCCGCCCTCGCCGGGTACGCCCTGCTGCCGCACTGGGCGGCCGCGGGCTGGACCGGGTTCGGCGTGTTCGTGCTGGTCGCCTGGCTCGGTCCGATCCTGCAACTCCCGCAGGGCGTCCTCGACCTCTCCCCGTTCAGCCACCTCCCGCACCTGCCCGGAGGCCACCTCGACGCCGCCCCGCTGCTGTGGATCACCGCCCTGACCGCCCTCACCACGGCCGCCGCCCTGACCGCGCTGCGCCGCCGCGACCTGGGCTGAGCCGCGGCCCGGGCCGCGGTGCGGACGGGCCGGGGGCGGTGCGTCAGTCCGCGGTGCGGACCGTCACCACCGGCTCGTGGTGCACCGGGAAGTTCACCGAGGAGGCGATGAAGCAGTCCCGGGACGCCGGGCCGTGCAGGGCCGCGGCCCGCTCCCGCATCGACTCCTCGGCGATCTCCACCCGCGGGCGCAGCACCGCCGAGGTGAACCGGCCGCCGTTGCCCTCGGTCTCCATGGTGCCCTCGGCCTCGTCCGCGTAGGACAGCACGACCACGCCGTTCACCGCGCAGTGGTGCAGGTAGGAGAGCATGTGGCACTGGGTGAGCGCGGCCAGCAGCAGCTGCTCCGGGTTCCACCGGGAGCGGTCGCCGCGGAAGGTCGGGTCGGAGCTGCCCAGGATGCTCGGCACGCCCTCCGCCGAGACCGTGTGGTCGCGGGTGTAGGAGCGGTAGTGGTCGGTGCCGGTGCCGAGGTTGCCGGTCCACTCGATCCGGACCGCGTAGTGGTGGGAGCGGGAGAAGGCCATGCGGGTCACTCCTTGTCGTCCGCGGCCGGTCGGTCGGCCGCGCAGGTGTCCAGGACGTGCCGGCGGGCGGCTGCCGCGGCGGCCTCCGGGTCCCCGGCGGTGATCGCGTCGAGCAGGGCGCGGTGCTGGGCGTCCACCAGGCCGGTGCGGGCGGGGGCGCGCAGGGAGCGCAGGGTGGAGACCTGGATCTGGTCCCACAGCCGGTCCAGGGCGTGCAGCGCGACCGGGTTGGCGGCCAGCTCGGCGATCCGCCGGTGGAACGCCCGGTTCAGCCGGACGCCCGCGGCCAACTCCCCGTCCGCGGTGGCCCGGTGGGTGCGGTCGGCGAGTTCCGTCAGGTCCGCCAGCTCGGCCGGGGCGAGCCGCCCGGCCCGCTGTCGCTCCGCCGCCAGTTCGGCGGTCAGCGCCTCCAGCGCGGCCCGCACCCGGTAGACCTGCGCCAGCTCCTCCGCGTCCAGCCGGACCACCCGCAGGCCCCGCCCGGAGCCCGCCAGCAGCCCGTCCGCGGTCAGGGCCCGGAACGCCTCCCGCACCGGCGTGCGGCTCACCCCCAGCGTCCCGGCGACCTCCACCTCGCCCAGCCGGGAACCCGGCGGGTAGTGGCCGTCCAGGATCAGTTCCCGCAGGCGGCGGCGGGTGGTCTCGGTCTGCACGGCGCCAGGCTACAACTCTGCATGCATTGCATGCAATGAGCATGTGCATGATGCACATGTGCGGGGCGGGAACTCGTTGGGACCCGGACGGTGCGGTCCGCTATATTCGCGCAGCCTCGACCCGTACCCATCGCAGGGGGGAACGCCCAATGTCGTTCGACCAGGAGCGCACCGGGAAGGACGAACCGGACGCCGCTCGGGACGACACCCCGACCGCCCCGCCCGTCCTCTCCCTGGAGAAGACCGCCCCGCCCGCGGAGCCGGAGCCGGAGTCGGGGGCGGCGACGGAGCCGGTGGCGGACGTCGAGCCGGAGCCGGTGGCGGACGCGGCGCCGGCCCCCGCGGTCTCGTTCGCCAAGCGCGACATACCCGGCGGCGAGGACGCGGCCGAGGGCGCTGCCGCAGCGGTGCCGCCGCCCACCGCCCCGGCCCCGACGACGGTCGAGCCCGCCGTCGCCGCCCCCGCGCCCGCCAACCCGTGGGCGGCGCCCGCCGGTTCGGCACCGTCCGAGGCGCCCCCGGCCGCTCCCGCCCCCGCCGCCGTCCCCGCGGCGAGCGCCCCGGCCGCCCCGGTGAACCCCTGGGCCGCGCCCGCCCCCGGTGCGGCCCCCGCCGCTCCGGGCGCCCCGGCCGCGCCCGCGAACCCGTGGGCCCCCACCGGCGTCCGGCAGCCGTGGGGCAGCGGTGCCCTCCCGCCCGGTCAGGTCCCGGGCCAGGTGTCCGGACAGTTCCCGGTCCAGGTCGGGATGCCCGGCTACCCGGTGTACCCGGGCTACCCGCAGCCGCCCCGGTCGCCGGCCACCAACGGGCTGGCGATCGCCGCGCTGGTGGTGAGCTTCCTGTGCTACCTGGGCATCCTCGGGATCGGCCTGGGCATCGCCGCGCTGGTCCAGATCAAGCGGACCGGTGAGCGCGGCAGGGGCATGGCGGTCTCGGCCGTCGTGATCGGCACGGTCTGGCTGGTGCTGCTGGTCCTGGCCGTCACGACCGGCGCCTTCAGCGCCGGGTACGAGGACGACGCCCGCCCGCGCGGCCGCGCCACGCACGACACCGGCGGCACCGGGCTGTCGCCGCTCTCGCCGCTGAACCTGAACATCGGCGACTGCGCCAACCTGGCGGTCAGGACCGCGACCAAGAAGCCGGACTGCTCGGCGCCGCACAACGCCGAGGTGTTCTGGGCGGGCGTGTCCACCGCCAAGGGCGGCTACCCGGGCGAGAGGGCGCTGAAGGACGAGGCCGACGACCTCTGCTCGCACCACCTGGACGAGTACGTGATGGACACCTGGTCGATCCCGGAGGCGACGGAGTACCCGTTCGCCTTCCCGGACGCGGACTCCTGGAACGCGGTCGGCGGCCGCCGGATCGTCTGCTTCCTGAAGTCGGACAAGCCGAGCACCGGCTCGCTGCGCAAGGACCGCAGCAACCTGACCTCCGACCAGGTGCAGTTCCTGGAGGCCACCGACCAGTTCGACCGGCTCTGGATCGACGAGCCGGACGAGGACCTCGACGTCGCGGACGACCCGGAGGCCTTCCGCACCTGGGCCGGGAAGCTGGCCGCCGGGGCCGACCGGCAGGCCGCGATGCTGGAGGCCGCGCACTGGACCGGCGTCGACAAGTCGACCGTCACCCGGCTGGTGCAGGAGACCCGGGTCGCCGCCCGGCACTTCCGGGCCGCCGCGGCCGCCGCGGACAGCGGCACCGTCGAGGACGAGATCAGCGCCGCCCACGAGCACCTCGGCGACGCCTACGTCCTCGACCTGCGCCGTGCCCTGAAGCTGGCCACCCAGGACGAGGAGCCGGTCAAGCACCCCTCGGACCAGCTGGTCTGACCCGCGTCCGCCCCCCGCATCGCCCGGACGGGGCCGGGTGACCCACCGTCACCGGCCCCGTCGGCGTCCACCGGCTACCGGCCCTGCTCGCGCTCCCGCTCCCGGCTCCAGGCGGCGGCGTGCCGCACCAGGCGGGACGGCAGGGCGGGCGCGCCGCTCCAGTGCAGGTGCAGGTACGAGGCGTGCACCGAGCCGTGCAGGTGGCCCTCGGTGTGCGGACCGGCGGGGGTGCGCCAGCCCCAGGCGGGGGACGGTCCGGCCGCCGGGTCGGTGGCGGTGCGGTGGAACTCGTGCCCGCGGACCCGGGAGCCCGCCGCGGCGAGCGGGGAGTCGGCCAGCGCCACCGCCTCCCGGTAGCCGAGGGTCAGCCGGGGCGTCATCCGGGCCGCGGTGTCCAGCACCCCGCACATCGGCAGGCCGTCCAACTCCCGCCCCAGGTACAGCAGTCCGGCGCACTCGCCGACCACCGGAGCCCCGGCCGCGGCCAGGTCGGCGACCGCCGCGCGCAGCGCCGCGTTGGCGCTCAGCTCGGAGACGTACACCTCGGGGAAGCCGCCGCCGATCACCAGCGCGGCCGTCCGCTCCGGCAGCCGCTCGTCGTGCAGCGGGTCGAAGGGCACCACCTCGGCCCCGGCGGCGGCCAGCAGTTCGGCGTTCTCCGCGTACGAGAAGGAGAACGCCGCGCCGCCCGCCAGGGCGATCCGCGGCCGCGGGCCGTCGAGCGCCCCGACCTCCGCCGCCGCGCTCCAGGGGGCGTCGGTCAGCGGCGGGGCGGTCCGGGCCAGGGCCAGCACCGCGTCCAGGTCGACCGACCGGCCCACCAGTTCGCCCATCTCGCGCACCGCCCGCAGCGCCTCCGCGGAGCGCTCCACGGCCGGGACGAGGCCCAGGTGCCGGGAGGGCGTGTCGACCGCCCCGGCCCGGCGCACCGCGCCCAGCACCGGCACGCCCGCGCCCTCCTCCAGGGCCTCCCGCAGCAGCGTCTCGTGCCGGTCCGAGGCGACCTTGTTCAGGACCACCCCGGCCAGCCGCACCTGCGGGTCCCAGGAGGCGAAGCCGTGCACCAGCGCCGCCACCGACCGGGACTGCGAGGAGGCGTCCACCACCAGCACCACCGGCGCCCGCAGCAGCTTCGCGACCTGCGCCGTGGACGCCAGCTCGCCCCGCCCGGCGGCCCCGTCGTACAGGCCCATCACCCCCTCGACCACCGCGACGTCCGCCCCGGCCGCGCCGTGCGCGAACAGCGGGGCGATCCGCTCGGGGCCGCTCATCCAGGCGTCCAGGTTGCGGCCCGGGCGCCCGGCGGCCAGCGCGTGGTAGCCGGGGTCGATGTAGTCGGGGCCGACCTTGTGCGGGGAGACCTTCAGCCCGCGCGCGGCCAGCGCCGCGATCAGGCCGGTGGCCACCGTGGTCTTGCCCGCCCCCGAGGACGGCGCGGCCACCACCAGGCGGGGAATCACGTCGCTCAACTCGCTACCACTCGATACCGCGCTGGCCCTTGCGGCCCGCGTCCATCGGATGCTTCACCTTCGTCATCTCGGTGACCAGGTCGGCGAGTTCGAGCAGCGGCTCGGGCGCGTACCGGCCCGTCACCACCACGTGCTGGCTGCCCGGGCGGCCGCGCAGCACCTCGACCACCTCCGCCACGTCGATCCAGCCCCAGTGCAGCGGGTAGGTGAACTCGTCCAGCACGTAGAACCGGTACGTCTCGGCCGCCAGGTCCCGCTTGACCTGCTCCCAGCCCTCCCGGGCCGCCTCCTCCGAGGACTCGATGTCGCGCTGCACCCACGACCAGCCCGAGCCCATCTTGTGCCAGGCCACCGTGCCGCCCTGCCCGGACTCGCCGAGCACCCGCAGCGCGTTCTCCTCGCCGACCTTCCACTTCGCCGACTTGACGAACTGGAACACCCCGACCGGCCAGCCCTGGTTCCAGGCCCGCAGCGCCATCCCGAACGCCGCCGTGGACTTCCCCTTGCCCGGCCCGGTGTGCACCGCCGTGATCGGCAGCGTCCGGCGCTGCCGGGTCGTCAGGCCGTCGTCCGGGACGTTCTCCGCCACTCCCTTGGGCATGCTGCTCACGCCGCCTTTCGCGTCGTCGTCGTCGTCCGTGCTTCCCGCACCAGCGAGGCCACCCCTTCGGCCCGCAGCTCGTCCAGGCTGACCGCCTCACCGTTCAGGTGCGCCGCCAACTCCCGTGCCAGGCCCAGCCGGACGGGGCCCGACTCGCAGTCCAGCACCACCGCGGCCACGCCCTGCGCCGCCAGCAGACCGGCCGCCCGACGGGCCCGCGGCAGCGCGTCCCTGCCGCCGGTGGCCCGGCCGTCGGTCACCACCACCAGCAGCGGGCGCCGGTCCGGGTCGCGCAGCCGCTCCACCCGCAGCACCTCGTGCGCCCGCAGCAGGCCCGCCTCCAGCGGCGTCCGGCCGCCGGTCGGCAGCTGCTCCAGCCGGGCCGCGCCGACCTCCACCGAGGAGGTCGGCGGCAGCGCCAGCTCCGCGCCCGCGCCCCGGAAGGTCACCAGGCCGATCTTGTCGCGCCGCTGGTAGGCGTCCATCAGCAGGGACAGCACCGCGCCCTTGACCGCCGTCATCCGCTGCCGGGCCGCCATCGACCCGGAGGCGTCCACCACGAACAGCACCAGGTTCGACTCCCGGCCCCGACGCACCTGCTCGCGCAGGTCGTCCCGGCGCAGCACCAGCGCCCGCCCGCTGCGCCCGCGCGCGAGCTGGTGCGGGGCCGCCGCGCGCAGCGTCGCGCTCAGGTGCAGCCGCGCCAGCCTGCCCCGCGGGCGGCGGGCCCGGACCGTGTGCCCGGCCTCCGTCTCGGCGGGGGAGCGGCGGCCCTGGGCGCCGCGGCCGGTGCCGTCCACCTTGAACAGCCGGGTGCGGTACGGCTGGTCGGCCGCGACCGGCGCCGACTCCCGCGAGCCGCCCGGGCGTTGCTGCGGCGGGGCGGGCGGTCCGTCCGAACCCGCCTCGCCGGCAGGCGGGTCGGCGTCACCCAGGTCACCCAGGTCGCCGGGGTCGCCGGGGTCGGGCGCACCGCCACCGCCGCCGTCGCCACCACCGCCGGGGCCGTCGTCCTCCGGGCCTTCCGGCCCTTCCGGCGCCCGGTGCTCGGCCAGCGTCTCCTCCAACTGCTCCTCGTCCAGCCCCGGCGCGTCGAACGGGTTGCGCCGCCGCCGGTGCGGCAGCGCCAGCTGCGCGGCCTTGCGGACGTCCTCCTCCAGCACCGTCGTGCGCCCCGCCCAGGCGGCCAGCGCCACCGCGGTGCGGGCCATCACGATGTCCGCCCGCAGGCCGTCCACCTCGAACGCGGCGCACACCGCGGTGATCTGACGCAGCGCCGGGTCGGAGAGCTCCACGTCGGGCAGCAACTCCCGTGCGGCGGTGATCCGTTCGGCGAGCTCCCGCTCCCGCTCCGCCCAGCGGGCCGCGAAGCCGGCCGGGTCGGCGTCGTACGCGAGCCGCCGCCGCACCACCTCGGCGCGCTCGTCCGCGTCCCGGGTCGCCGCGATCTCCACGGTCAGGCCGAAGCGGTCCAGCAGCTGCGGCCGCAGCTCGCCCTCCTCCGGGTTCATCGTCCCGACCAGCAGGAACCGGGCCGCGTGCCGCACCGACACGCCCTCGCGCTCCACGTACGAGCGGCCCATCGCCGCCGCGTCCAGCAGCAGGTCCACCAGGTGGTCCTGGAGCAGGTTCACCTCGTCGATGTACAGCACGCCGCGGTGCGCCTTCGCCAGCAGGCCCGGCTCGTACGCCTGCACGCCCTCGGCGAGCGCCCGCTCCAGGTCCAGCGAGCCGACCACCCGGTCCTCGGCCACGCCCACCGGCAACTCGACCAGGTGCGCGGGCCGTTCGGCCGTCACCGCCCCCGCGTGCGGCCCGTCCGGGCACTGCGGGTCCGGCGCGGCCGGGTCGCAGGCGAACCGGCAGCCCGCGACCGTGGCGATCGACGGCAGCAGCCCGGCCAGCGCCCGCACCATCGTCGACTTCGCGGTGCCCTTCTCGCCCCGCACCAGCACCCCGCCCACGGCGGGCGAGACCGCGTTCAGCAGCAGCCCCAGCCGCAGGTCGTCCATGCCCACGATCGCCGTGAACGGATAACGGGCCTCGGTCACTTCGCACTCCCCATCTCCAGCGGGGCCGGGGCCCCGGGCGGCACGAACGGCAGGCCCGCCGGTGCCCCGTTCTCGATCAGCTTCCACAGCGCGTCCGTGTCGGCGTGCTCGGCGACCAGGTCGCCCAGCGCGTCGAGCTGCTGCTCGCGGGCGGCGGCGAAGGAGGTGTCCGGCGCCGGGACGAACGCGCGCCCGGCGGCGCGGGCCACCTCGGCCAGGAAGGCCCGGCGGAAGGCGTCGTTCTCCAGCAGCCCGTGCCAGGTGGTGCCCCACACCGCGCCCGCCCGGCAGCCGTCCAGCGGCCGCCCGGCGGCGTCGGTGACGAACGGCTCGCCGCCCTCCACCGCCACCACGCCGTGGTGGATCTCGTAGCCCTCCACCGGCTCGCCCAGCGCCGCCCCCGACGGCCGGGCCAGCACCTTCTCCGCCCCGAACACCACCCGGGTCGGCAGCAGCCCCAGGCCGTCCACCGCGCCGGACGACTTCGACTCCACGCCGTCGACGATCTCCCGCCCCAGCATCTGGTAGCCGCCGCACACCCCCAGCACCGGCAGCCCCGCCGCGGCCCGCGCCGCCAGCGGCCCGGCCAGGCCCTGCGCCCGCAGCCAGGTCAGGTCCGCGACGGTCGCCCGGGTGCCGGGCAGCACCACCAGGTCGGCGTCCGCGAGCTCCTCCGGCCGGGTCACCCAGCGCACCAGCACGCCCGGCTCCTGCGCCAGCGCGTCCACGTCCGTGAAGTTCGACAGCCGCGGCAGCCGCACCACCGCGACCCGCAGCACCTCCGTCCCCACCGGCCCGCCCGCCGCCGGACGGGTGGCCACCGCGGCCAGGCCCAGCGAGTCCTCGGCGTCCAGCCACAGGCCCGGCAGCATCGGCAGCGTGCCCAGCACCGGACGGCCGGTCAGCCGCCGCAGCATCTCCAGCCCCGGCTCCAGCAGTCGGGCGTCCCCGCGGAACTTGTTGACGACCCAGCCCGCGACCAGCGACTGGTCCTGCGGCGACAGCAGCGCCAGCGTCCCGAACATCGAGGCGAACACCCCGCCCCGGTCGATGTCCCCGACCACCACGACCGGCAGCCGGGCCGCCGTCGCCAGGCCCATGTTGGCGATGTCCCCGTCCCGCAGGTTGATCTCCGCCGGGGAGCCCGCGCCCTCGCACACCACCACGTCGAAGCGCGCCCGCAGGTCCGCCAGGCACTCCAACGCCCGCTCCAGCAGCACCGGTTTGCGCTCCCGGTAGTCCAGCGCACCGACCTCGGCGACCGGCCGACCCAGCAGCACCACCTGGCTGCGCCCGTCCGCGCCCGGCTTCAGCAGCACCGGGTTCATCGCCGCCTCCGGCGCCACCCCCGCCGCCTGCGCCTGCATCGCCTGCGCCCGGCCGATCTCCGCGCCGTCGGCCGTCACGAAGGAGTTCAGCGACATGTTCTGCGCCTTGAACGGCGCCACCCGCACCCCCTGCCGGGCCAGCCAGCGGCAGATCCCCGCCGTCACCACGCTCTTCCCGGCGTCCGAGGTCGTCCCGGCCACCAACAGCGCGCCGTTCACCGGCGAACTCCTTTCGAAGCGCCCCGCCAGGGGCGCGCGGAACCGTGCGCGGGGGACGGCGACCTGCCGAAGTCCCGTGCGGTGGAAGTCAGTCGAACCGTGATCCCGCTCCGCGGCGGGGTCACCCGCGCCGCCGCACGCCCAGCACCGCCCGCACGCCCAGCGTGGCCGCCAGGGCGAGCACGCCGACCCGGCGGGAGAGGCGGCAGGCGCGCTCGATGTCGGCGGCGCCGACCGGCGGCAGGCCCGCGCCCAGCACGGGCCGGTGCTCGACCCGCTCGCCGTAGCGCAGCGTCCCGCCCAGCTGCACGCCCAGCGCGCCCGCGAACGCGGCCTCGGCCTGGCCCGCGTTGGGGCTCGGGTGCGCGGAGCCGTCCCGCCGCCAGGTGCGCCACGTCCGGGCCGGGGCGCCGGACGCGGCGACGGTCAGCAGCGCGGTCAGCCGGGCGCCCGGCCAGCCCGCGAGGTCGTCCAGGCGGGCCGCGGCCCAGCCGAAGCGGCGGTAGCGGGCCGACCGGTGCCCGACCATCGCGTCCAGCGTGTTGACGGCCCGGAACGCCAGCAGCCCGGGGACGCCCGCGAGGCCGCCCCACACCAGGGCGTTGACCACCGCGTCGGCGGTGTTCTCGGCGACGGACTCGACCACCGCCCGCGCCACCTGCTGCTCGTCCAGGCCGGAGGGGTCGCGCCCGCACAGGTGCGGCAGCCGCTCCCGGGCGGCCGTCAGGTCGCCGTCCGCCAGCGAGCGCCCGATCGTCCGGGCCTCCCGGGTCAGCGACGTCCCGCCCAGCACGGTGAAGGTGGCCGCCGCGGCGAGCGCCCCGGCGGCGAGCGGCGAGCGTCGCACCGTCCGGGCGGCCACCTGGGCCGCACCCGCGACCGCGCCGACCGCGAGCGCGGTGTGCAGCGCCCCGGCGCCGCGGTGGTCGCGCCACAGGCGGCGCTCCAGGCGGGCCGCGGCGGTGCCGAACAGGGCGACGGGGTGTCCGCGCCGGGGGTCTCCGAACCGGGCGTCCGCGAGGTACCCCGCGGCCGCGCCCACCAGGTACGGGGCAGCCCGCATGGCGTCGTGTCCTCACTCAGGGTCCGCGCCCTGGATCGACGGAACGGGGGCCAGAGTCTCCTGACTCCCGGTCACCCCCGCGCGGGGTGTCCGGTCACAGTGGCGGGACCGCGCCGGACTCGCACCGGCTTCCTCTGCTTGCCTCCGTTTGGCCCGAAGATCCCACCACGCCCGCTTCGGTGCGGTCAACCGAGGCGGTGGAGGGTTTGGTCACACCCGGCCACGGCCCCGCCGGACCGTCCGGCGGGGCCAAGGACGCAGCTCAGGGCAGGTGCACGGCACTCGGGGGGCGGGCACGACGGGCCGCGGCGCGGTCGGCACCGGCGTGGAGCAGATCCGCAGCGCCCGGTTGTCGGCGCCGGTGCCGTACTCGTCGACGTGGGCGCCGTCGAGCAGTTCGCGCACCGGGTCGCCGTCCCACCGGAGCGTGAAGTCGGCCGAACCCGGCTTGCGGCCGGGGCTCTGCCCCTCGGCGCCGTGGAGGCCGCTGACCCCGGACGACCAGGACCCGGCGCCCGGACTGCCCGCGTACACGTCGTCGAGGACGCCGCGCCCGTCGTCGCAGCCGCAGTCGGGCCGGTGCCACAGGATCTGGCCGGTTCTCGCGTCCGCGAACCAGGCGGAGTACCTGGTGGTGGTCTCGTCGACCTCCAACTCCTCCAGGCCCGGACGGCCCGGGTCGCCGACGTGCACCGCATCGCCGTGCCCCTGCCCGGTGTTCCACGGTCCGCGCCCGTCCTCGCGGAGACGCCCGCCGGGATGCTCGGCCGGGTCATCGCCGCGATCAACCCGCTGGTCCTCCCGGCCTCCGTCTCCTCGACGGTGACCGCCGGACTGCCGGCCAGCGCGTTCCCCCCGGACTTCTCCGCGGCCGTACCCGCACCCGCCGAGCAGCCCCCGCCCCGCAACCGCCCCGCCCCGCAACCGCCCCGCCCCGGTTCGTCGCATCGCCCAGCCGCACCGCCCCGCGCCCGGCCCCGCTTCGTGCCATCCGCGGCTGTGGCCCGCCCCGCCCCCGCCCCTACCGTCGGGGGGCATGCGACGCAGACAGCCACCGGCCCCCGCACCGGTGCCGTTCTCCCCGGCCGCGGCCCGCGCCCACCGCACCGCCCTCGGCCTGACGGTCGACCAGGTCGCGGACGGCCTCGCCGCGCACGGCGTACGGCTGCTGCCCGGGCACGTCCTCGGCTGGGAACAGGGGCAGGTCACGCCCACCGAGGAGCAGCTGATCGCCCTCGCCCGCACCCTCTGGTGCCCGCCCGCCCGGCTGATGGGCACCGCCCCCGCCACCCTCCGCGACCACCGGATCGCCCGCGAACTCACCCCCGACCAGGCCGCCCGCCTGCTCGGCCTGGCCCCCGACACCTACCGGCGGGCCGAGGCCACCGGCCGCTGGACCGGCAGCGAGGAACAGACCCGCCTGCTCGCCCGCGTCCTCGCCCTCGACCTGCCCACCCTGCTCCGCCTCACCGGCCGCACCGCCGACCTCGACGCCCGCCTCCGCCAGGTCGTCCAGGGCCGCTGGCAGGCCCAGCTCGCCCCCGTCGCCCGCCTCGTCCCCGCCGACCCGGCCCTCCTCGAGCACGTCCTGGCCACCCTCCAGTCCGAGCACCACACCCCCACCTCCTGGGGCACCACCCCGCCCCCGCCCCGCCCCGAACCCACCCCCCGCTTCTGGCAGTTGCTCGCCGAGGCCGAACCCGGCCCCACCGGGAACGTCCCGCCCCACTGACCGTGGAGCGCCGACGCTCCGAGACCGCACCGGTACCGTCCGCACCCCCGGCCCGTCACCCACGCCTCCTAGGCTGTGACCGCGCCCCGCCCTCCGGACGGTCCGGCCCCGCGGGGAGCGAGGGGGAACGGCATGGGAGCGGGCAGGACACTCCGGCGCACCGCGCTCGCCGCTGCGGCTCTGGCCGTCCTGGCCGCGACCTCGGGGTGCACCGTCCCGGTCGACGCCGTCGCCGGGATCGCCGTGACCGAGGACGGCCACCTGCTGGGCGTCGTCCTGGTCTGCGGCCACCGGATCGACGCGGCGGTCCTCCACGCCGGGGACGGCTCCGATCACGAAGGCAGGGCCGGCAGGTGGACCGCCCGCTCGGCCCACGGCCCCGGGCTGACCACCTGGACGCTGGACGCGCCCGCCGAGGGCTGGGACGCCGACGGGCCCGTCGCCCCGCTGGTGGCCGGGACCACCTACACGTTCTACGGCGCGACCACGGACAACTCCTGGGCGTCGACCGCCGTCTCCTTCACCACGGCGGACCGGGACGGGCTCACCCCCGGGAACGTCCGCTACGACCGCATCGGCCCCGGGGGCGACTCCTCCCCGCGCACCGTCCCGATCGAGGAGTTCGAGGCCACGGCCTGCCGGGAGGGCTGACCGGCCCGGGCCCGGGCCCGGAGGGGCCGGTCGTGCCACCGGTCGGGCGCCGTCGGCCGTCACCCGGGGTGGCGCCCCGAATGGCCGTCCGCCGCGCGGGCAGGTGCACTGGGAGCACAGGACCGCCAGCACCCGGGAGAGCGCCATGCGTTGGGGAACCGCAGCCGCCGTCGCGGCCGCCGCAGCAGGAACCGGAACGGCGGCCTTCCTGCTGCTGGGCCGGAAGGTGTCCGACCGGGTGGTGCGACCCGGCACCGTGCAGGTGCGCTCCGCGCCGGCCCCGGTGAAGGTGCACGCCCTCGGGCCGGGCCGGGTGGTGCTGACCTCGACGCCCGACACCCGCCGCCGCGGGACGTACGCGCTGGAGTGGGGCGAGGACGGCCACGCGGTGGTCGGCGAGGTGCTGGAGCAGGGCGCGGACCGGGTCACCCGGCGGCTGGAGCGGGCCGACGGCGGGACGCTCGCGGTCGGCACCGAGGTCAGGGTCACCCCGCGGGTGCTGCTCGGCGACCCGCGCACCGCCCTCGGCCTGGACTACGCGGAGGTCGCCGTGGCCGGCGAGCTCGGCAGCCTCCCGGCCTGGCGCACCGCCGGCATCCGCGGCACCTGGGTGCTGCTGGTGCACGGCCCCGGCACCGGCCGCGAGCAGGCCCTGGCGGTGCTGCCGCTGCTGCACGCGCTGCGGCTGCCCACCCTGACCCTCAGCTACCGCGGCGACCGGGACGCGCCCGCCCCGCCCGACGGCCTGGGCCACTTCGGCGAGACCGAGTGGCAGGACGTCGAGGTGGCGGTGCGGTACGCGCTGTCCCAGGGCGCCGGGCAGGTCGTGCTGTACGGCTGGTCGGTCGGTGCGACGATCGTGCTGCACACCGCGGCCCGCTCCACCTGGCGCGACCGGATCGCCGGGGTGGTGCTGGACTCCCCGGTGCTGGACTGGTCCGAGACCGTCCGCCGGGAGACCGCCCGGGCCTGGTCGTCCCCGGCCCTGGGCGAGCTGGGGGCGCTCTCCGCGCAGGGCCGCACCGGCGTCGACCTGGCCGACTTCGCCCGGATCGCCTCCGGCGCCGACCTGCCCGCGCCCGCGCTGCTGCTGCAGAGCCCGGACGACCGGGTCGCCCCGTGGAGCGCCGCGCAGCGCCTCGCCGACGGCCGCGACGACCTGGTCAGCCTGCACCCGGTGCCGCACGCCGAGCACGCCGCGCTGTGGAACGCCGATCCGCAGGGCTACACCGAGGCGCTGCGCCGCTTCCTGACCCCGCTGCTCTGACCCCCGGACGGGCGGGACGGGAACCGGGGCGCCGCGTGCCGCGTCTCCGTCTCGGAACGGTCACCGAGCCCGCCATGTCCACGTCGAAAAGCGGAGTGCTTCGTCCCGTTTCGCGGTGACTCGTCCCCCCGTCGTTCGAGGCGTTCGCACGACGGGCCGAGACAGCCCGCCAGCCGATGTGACAGAAGGCCCGTACAAGGGGAAGACTGCACGGCGTGACGTCTCGGAACCCGCGCGACCGTGATGCCCCGCACCCGCCCCACCGCACCGGTGCGACGGTGACCCGTCTGCCCGGAACGGCGGCCGTCGGTCGTGCGGAGGGCACCCCCCCTGCCGCCACCCGCCGCCGGGTCCCCGCGAAGCCGGGGCGCGGCCGGGTGCCCGTCCCGGAGGGCTTCCCGGCACCCTCCGAGCTCGCCCCGCTGGCCCGCCGGATGCTCGCCGACGCCGTCCGGGTGGCCCGCTGGGCCGGTGAGCTCCCCGAGGTCGACAAGCGCGGCGAACTCCTCCCCGAGGACGCCCGCGCCGCCGGGCGCGCCCTCGCGATGACCGTCGGCGCCGCCGCCAACGCCTGGGGCCAGGCCCTGCTGGTCGGCCTGGTCGAGCTCCGCGACGGCGGTGCGGGCCCCGGCTGGCGGCTGCACGCCTGGGAGCACGACGACGAGGCGGTGATCCGCGGCTGGTCCGCGCTGTTCGACGCCTGGACGCTGCTGGCCCCCGTCCCGCCCGCCGCCCTGCGCGGCGTCTTCGCCCAGCTGGCCGGCCAGGCCGTCGACCAGGCCCCCCAGCTGCTGTCCTTCCTGCACCTGGTGGACGGCCCGGTCGCCGACAGCGAGCTGCTCGAACTGCTCCGCCGCGGCCTCGACGAGCGCCGCCTCGGCCCCGGCTCCGGCACCTTCCCGCTGTCGCCCGTCCCGCACGCCGCGTTCGCCGTCTCCGCCGTCCGCGGCACCTGCCGCGAACCGCAGATCGACACCCCGCACGCGCCCGCCGACGTCGCCGCCGTCCTGGACTGGATGCTCGACGGCCTGGCCGCCGTCGGCGCGCTCTCCCGCCGCGACGAGGCCGCCGAGCTCTCCCCGCTCGGCCACTGGGCCGTCCGGGCCAAGCTGGAGGAGATCTGCACCGTCGCGCAGACCGCCGCCGGCCACATCGAGCAGAGCGCCGTCGAGCTGCTCAGCGCCTGCGCCGACTACAGCCCCGGCCCGGCCCGCGCCGAGTACCGCGCCTGGGTCGCCGCCCGCCCCGCCGACCGCGCCGTCGTCGAGCTCCTCGAAGCCGCCCGCGGCGAGGACGCCCTCGTCCGCGGCCTCGCCTTCGAGGCGCTGCGCGTGGTGGCCGGCTCCACCGCCGAACAGGGCGTGCGCGCCGCCGTCGACGAGCCCGTCCTGCGCCCCTACGCGCTGCTCTGGCTGGCCGAACAGCTGGACGAGGAGGGGGTCTCCCCGGCCGACGTGCTCGGCGCGGAGGACGCCGCCTGGCTGTGGGTCGACACCGCCGCCGCGGTCCTCGACCACGGCGAGACGGCCCTGCTGGTCGGCCACGTCGAGGGCGCCTCCGCGGGCGAACCGGTCCGCCTGTTCCACCGCGCCCGCCAGTCCGGCCACCCGCGCGCCGCGAGCGTCCTGACCGCCGTCGCCTCCGTCCACCCCGACCCGGCCGTCGCCCGCGCCGCCCGCCGCAGCGCCTTCTCCGTCCACACCGGCGGCGCCTGAGCCGCACCGGCGCACGAAGAAGCCGCCCTCCCGGAGCGATCTCCGGGAGGGCGGCTTCTTCGCGTACCGCGGGGTCTCAGCCCCGGTTCTCGGCCCGACGGGCCCGCACCACGCCGACCTTCTCGCCGACCTTGCGGCGGATGACCAGCAGCGGCGCCATCGCGGCCAGCGCGATCTGGGCGACCGCACCGATGTGCATCAGGGTGTCGCCGCCGGGCAGGCCCGCCGCCCAGGAGGCGAGGCAGCCGATGGAGACCACGATCCAGGCGAGCGTCGCGGTGGCGAGCAGGCCCTGCGGCTTCGGGTACTCGATCCGGCTGACCATCAGGTAGGCCACGCCGAAGATCATCAGCAGGCCGGGGACGAACGGCGGGTCGAGCAGCACGATGGCCAGCACGGTCATCGCGCCCATCGGGCAGGGCATGCCCTGGAAGATCCCGGGCCGCATCTTGACCGCCGAGAAGCGGGCGAGGCGCAGCACCACGGCGAGCAGCACGGTCAGCGCGATGAACGCCGAGAGCTGCTGGTTGGTGCCGGGGGAGACCAGGCCCCACACGGCGACGAAGTAGGCCGGCGCGATGCCGAAGCTGATCAGGTCGGCCAGGTTGTCGAGCTCGGCGCCGAGCGCGGAGGAGCGCAGCTTGCGCGCCACCAGGCCGTCGAAGAGGTCGCACATGGAGCCGATCAGCAGCAGCGTCACCGCGGTGGCGGCGCTGTGCTTGACCGGCGCGCCGGACTCGTCGCTGAGGTGCGGGATGAGGATCCCGGTGGTGATCGAGTAGATCGCCAGGAAGCCGCAGACGGCGTTGCCGAGGGTCAGGAAGTCGGCGGTGGACAGGTGCTGGGGGGAGCGGGGGGCCCGCAGTTCGCGGTCCCGGGCCCAGCGGCGGCGGCGGAAGTCGGTCGACTCCTCGCCGTCGTCGAGGTCCATGAGGGTTTCCGGATCAGTCACGGTCAAGGCGAGTCACCCCGGCGGTGGTCTTCTGGCCGACCGTGACGCCGACCTCGACGCCCGCCGGCAGGTAGGTGTCGACGCGGGAGCCGAAGCGGATCAGGCCGACCCGCTCGCCCTGCTCGACCTTGGTGCCGGCGTCCACGTAGGGGACGATGCGGCGGGCCACGGCGCCCGCGATCTGCACCATCTCGATGTCGCCGAGCTCGGTGTCGAAGTGCCACACGACGCGCTCGTTGCGGTCGCTGTCCTTGTTGAACGCCGGGACGAACCCACCGGCGACGTGCTCGACGGACGTCACGGTGCCGGGCAGCGGCGCGCGGTTGACGTGGACGTTGAGCGGGCTCATGAAGATCGCGACCCGGGTGCGGCCGTCCGGCCACTCGTCGATGGACTGGACCACGCCGTCCGCCGGGGAGATGACACGGCCGGCGCCGATCTCGCGCTCGGGGTCGCGGAAGAACCACAGCATGCCAGCGCTCAGGGCGCAGGCGGGCACGGCCGCCAGGGCCCACTTGCCGGAACGCCGGGTGAGGGCGGTCGTCACGGCGGCGGTGGCCAGCGTGGGGACGAACCAGGGGGTGGCACCGCGCGCGATGGTCACGCGGGGACGGCGACCCTCGGGTCCGGGACCCTGGGCGGAGGTGTGAGGGGACGGGCTGATGGGCATCGAGGACCTTTAGTCGCGGCCCCGCGCGGGGACACTGAATGGCCCCTGGACGGGGGCCACCGCGGGGATCGAGTTGTGTGGACGGCTGCTGTCCGGGTGGATGCTATCGGGACCTGCCCGTATCTGGGCAAGCCGCCTGCTAGCCGGACTACGCCTGCCTGCGGAGTCGAGCACCTGCTATGCATACGACCGTAACCGGAGAGGGCGCGGTTCCCCAAGAGGTGCCGGGTCACGGGTGATTCACGTCTCAGTGACGGCGGAGTGACACGCGGTGCGCGGGGGCGGTCGACCGGCGCGTACCTGCACGAACGCGCCGGTCGACCGCCTCGGGCGCCGTTCCCGCCGTGGATCGGCTGACCGGGCCGGGGCGGGTGCGGCGCGGCGCGGACGGCGGGCCGCACGCCCACCGTCCGCGCCGGGACGGGCAGTTCAGTCGGCGAGCCGGTACTCCTCCAGGAGCCGGCGTCCCACGATCATCTTCTGGATCTCCGCGGTACCTTCACCGATCAGCAGCATCGGGGCCTCCCGGTACAGCCGCTCGATCTCGTACTCCTTGGAGAAGCCGTAGCCGCCGTGGATCCGGAAGGAGTCCTCGACGACCTCCTTGCAGTACTCGGAGGCCAGGTACTTGGCCATCCCGGCCTCCAGGTCGTTGCGCTGCCCGCTGTCCTTCTTGCGGGCGGCCATCACCATCATCTGGTGCGCGGCCTCGACCTTGGTGGCCATCTCGGCCAGCTTGAACTGGATCGCCTGGTGCTCGGAGATCTTCTTCCCGAAGGTGACCCGCTGCTGGGCGTACGCGATGCCCAGCTCGAACGCCCGCCGGGCCACCCCGCAGCCGCGCGCGGCCACGTTGACCCGGCCGACCTCGACGCCGTCCATCATCTGGTAGAAGCCCCGGCCCGGGACGCCGCCGAGGATCCGGTCGGCCGGGATCCGGACGTCCTGCAGCACCAGCTCGGTGGTGTCGACGCCCTTGTACCCCATCTTCTCGATCTTGCCGGGGACGGTCAGGCCGGGCACCGTCTCGTTCGGCCCGAAGCCCGGGGTCTTCTCGATCAGGAAGGTGGTCATGTTCTTGTACGGGGTGCTGCCGCCCTCGTCGGTCCGGCACAGCACCGCGACGACGCTGGAGGTGCCGCCGTTGGTCAGCCACATCTTCTGGCCGTTCAGGACGTAGAACTCGCCGTCCCTGACGCCCTTGGTGGAGATCGCCGAGACGTCGGAGCCCAGGCCGGGCTCGGACATCGAGAAGGCGCCGCGCAGCTCGCCGGCCGCCATCTTCGGCAGGAAGTGGTCCTTCTGCTCCTGGGTGCCGTGCGCGGTGATCATGTGCGCCACGATGAAGTGGGTGTTGACGATGCCGGAGACCGACATCCAGCCGCGGGCGATCTCCTCCACCACCAGGGCGTAGGTGAGCAGCGACTCGCCGAGGCCGCCGTACTCCTCGGGGATGGTCAGCCCGAACAGGCCGAGCTGCTTCATGCCCTCGACGATGGCGGTCGGGTACTCGTCCCGGTGCTCCAGTTCGGTGGCGACCGGGATGATCTCCTTGTCGACGAACTCCCGCACGGTGGCGAGGATGTCCCGCTGGATCTCGGTGAGGCCGTCGGTCTGTGCGAGGCGTCCCATCGTGCGGCTCCGTGAATGCTCGTGAAGGTGAGGGTGGGGGTTGGGGGGCTCCGCGGCGCGTGGCTGCCGCGGAGCCCCCGGGAACCGGGTAGGAGCCGGGGCGGATGACGGCCGCCCGGCCCGTCCGGGGCTCTGAGGGGCGGTCAGGCGAGCGGCTCGGGGCGGCCGGGCTGCTCGCCGCCGCGCTCCTTCACGTACGTCTCGGTCGGCACCATCACCTTGCGGCGGAAGGTGCAGACGACGGTGCCGTCCTGCTTGTAGCCCTTGGTCTCGACGTACACGATGCCGCGATCCGGCTTCGATGTCATGCGCTTGTCGAGAACCGTGGTCTCGCCGTACAGCGTGTCGCCGTGGAAGGTCGGTGCGACGTGCCGCAGCGACTCGATCTCCAGGTTGGCGATCGCCTTGCCGGACACGTCCGGGACGGACATGCCCAGCAGCAGCGAGTAGACGTAGTTGCCGACCACGACGTTCTTCCCCTGCACGGTGGTGGTCGCGTAGTTGGCGTCCATGTGCAGCGGGTGGTGGTTCATGGTGAGCAGGCAGAACAGGTGGTCGTCGTACTCGGTGACGGTCTTGCCGGGCCAGTGCTTGTAGACCGCGCCGACCTCGAACTCCTCGTAGGTGCGTCCGAACTGCATCGCGTCACGCCTCCGGGATCTCGAACTTGGTGGTGCGCTCCAGGCCGGCGGCCCGGCCCTTGCCCGCGATGACCAGGGCCATCTTGCGGCTGGCCTCGTCGATCATCTCGTCGCCGAGCATCGCCGAGCCCTTGGCGCCGCCCGCCTCCGAGGTGCACCAGTCGTACGCGTCGAGGATCAGCTCGGCGTGGTCGTAGTCCTCCTGCGAGGGCGAGTAGATCTCGTTCGCGGCGGCGACCTGGTCCGGGTGCAGCACCCACTTGCCGTCGAAGCCGAGCGCGGCCGAGCGGCGGGCCACCTCGCGGTAGCCCTCCTGGTTGCGGATCTGCAGGTAGGGGCCGTCGATGGCCTGCAGGTCGTTGGCGCGGGCGGCCATCAGGATGCGCATCAGGATGTAGTGGTAGGCGTCGGCGCCGTAGCCGGGCGGCTGCTCGCCGACCACCAGGGACTTCATGTTGATGGAGGCCATGAAGTCGGCCGGGCCGAAGATGATCGTCTCCAGCCGGGGCGAGGCGGCGGCGATCGCGTCGACGTTGACCAGGCCCTTGGCGTTCTCGATCTGCGCCTCGATGCCGATCTTGCCGACCTCCAGGCCGACGGTCTTCTCGATCTGGGTGAGCAGCAGGTCGAGCGCGACCACCTGCTCGGCGTCCTGGACCTTGGGCAGCATGATGCAGTCCAGGTTCTGCCCGGCGCCCTCGACCACGGTGATCACGTCGCGGTAGGTCCAGTGCGTGGTCCAGTCGTTGACCCGGACGACCCGGGTCTTGCCGCCCCAGTCGCCGTTGTTGAGGGCGTCCACGATGTGGTGCCGGGCGCTCTCCTTGACCAGCGGGGCGCAGGCGTCCTCCAGGTCGAGGAAGACCTGGTCGGCGGGCAGGCCCTGGGCCTTCTCCAGGAAGCGCGGGTTGCTGCCGGGCACGGCCAGGCAGGAACGGCGCGGACGGAGGCGGTTCACGGTCGTCATTGAGGGTGTTCCTTCCGGGTTCAGCCGGTCGCGGCGGTGGTCGCGGCCCACGGCTGGAGCCTGTTGGCCAGCCGGATCTCGTCGACGATCCGGCCGATGATGGTGGTGATGCCGAAGTCCTTGGGCGTGAACACGGCGGCCACGCCGGCGGCCCGCAGGGCCTCCGCGTCGGCTGCCGGGATGATTCCGCCCACGATCACCGGCACATCCTCCACCCCGGCCCGGCCCAACCGCTGTATGACGTCGGGCACAAGCTCCGGGTGCGCCCCGGAGAGGATGGACAGGCCCACGCAGTGCACGTCCTCGGCGACGGCCGCCGAGACGATCTGCTCGGGCGTCAGGCGGATGCCCTGGTAGACCACCTCGAACCCGGCGTCGCGGGCCCGGACGGCGATCTGCTCGGCGCCGTTGGAGTGCCCGTCCAGGCCGGGCTTGCCGACCAGCAGGCGCAGCTTGCCGGTGCCGAGCTCGGCGGCGGTGGCGGCCACCGCCTCCCGCACCGCGGCGAGTTCGCCGCCCGGCTCGGCCGCGACCGCGACCGGGGCGCCGCCGACGCCGGTGGGCGCCCGGTACTCGCCGAACACCTCGCGCAGCGCGAACGACCACTCGCCGGTGGTGGCACCGGCCCGGGCGCAGGCCAGGGTGGCCTCCATCAGGTTCTCCTCGGTGGCCGCCACCTCCTTCAGCCGGGCCAGCGCCCGCTGGACGGCGGCCTCGTCGCGCCCGGCCCGCCAGGCCGCCAGGTTGGCCAGCACGGAGCGCTCGGACGCCGGGTCCACCACCATGATGGCGGTGTCCAGGTCCGCGGTGAGCGGGCTCTCCTCGGTGCTGTCGAAGCAGTTGACCCCGACGACCTTGTCCTCGCCCGCCTCGATCCGCGCCCGCCGCTCGGCGTGCGAGGCCACCAGGTTGGACTTCAGGTAGCCGGACTCGACGGCCGGGATCACCCCGCCCATCCCCAGCACCTTGGCGATCTCCGCCTCGGCGCCCGCCAGCAGCTCGGCGGTCTTCGCCTCGACCACGTGCGAGCCGTTGAACAGGTCGCCGTACTCCAGCAGGTCCGACTCGTACGCCAGCACCTGCTGGATGCGCAGCGACCACTGCTGGTCCCACGGCCGCGGCAGGCCCAACGCCTCGTTCCAGGCCGGGAGTTGGACGGCGCGGGCGCGGGCGTCCTTGGAGAGCGTGACGGCCAGCATCTCCAGCACGATCCGCTGGACGTTGTTCTCCGGCTGCGCCTCGGTCAGGCCCAGCGAGTTGACCTGCACGCCGTAGCGGAAGCGGCGCTGCTTGGCGTCCCGGACGCCGTAGCGCTCCCGGGTGACCTTCTCCCACAGCTGGTTGAAGGCCCGCATCTTGCACATCTCCTCGACGAAGCGGACGCCCGCGTTCACGAAGAAGGAGATCCGGCCGACCACCTCGCCCATCCGCTCGGCCGGGACCTGCCCGGAGTCGCGGACGGCGTCCAGCACGGCGATCGCGGTGCACATCGCGTAGGCGATCTCCTGGACGGGCGTCGCCCCGGCCTCCTGCAGGTGGTAGCTGCAGATGTTGATCGGGTTCCACTTCGGCAGGTGCGCCACCGTGTAGGCGATCATGTCGGTGATCAGCCGCACCGACGGACCGGGCGGGAAGACGTGCGTCCCGCGCGACAGGTACTCCTTGACGATGTCGTTCTGGGTGGTGCCGGTCAGCTCGGCGACGTCCGCGCCCTGCTCCTCGGCGACCACCTGGTACAGCGCCAGCAGCCACATGGCGGTGGCGTTGATGGTCATCGAGGTGTTGGTGCGCTCCAGCGGGATCCCGTCGAACAGGGTCCGCATGTCGCCCAGGTGCCCGACCGGCACGCCGACCCGGCCGACCTCGCCGCGGGCGAGGGCGTGGTCGGAGTCGTAGCCGGTCTGGGTCGGCAGGTCGAAGGCCACCGACAGGCCGGTCTGCCCCTTGGCGAGGTTGCGCCGGTACAGCGCGTTGGAGTCGCTCGCGGTGGAGTGCCCGGCGTAGGTGCGCATCAGCCAGGGCCGGTCACGTTCCTGAGCGGCCATCAGACGTCCCGGAAGGCGTTGATCTTGGTGAGGTGCTGCGCCCGCAGCTCGTGGTCGCGCACGCCCAGGCCCTCCTGCGGGGCCAGGCACAGGACGCCGACCTTGCCCTGGTGCTTGTTGTGGTGCACGTCCAGGGCGGCCTGGCCGGTCTCCTCCAGGGAGTAGACCTTGGACAGGGTCGGGTGGATCCTGCCCTTGGCGACCAGGCGGTTGGCCTCGAAGGCCTCGCGGTAGTTGGCGAAGTGCGAGCCGACGATCCGCTTGAGCGACATCCACAGGTAGCGGTTGTCGTACTGGTGCATGTAGCCGGAGGTGGAGGCGCAGGTCACGATGGTGCCGCCCTTGCGGGTGACGTACACCGAGGCGCCGAAGGTCTCCCGGCCCGGGTGCTCGAAGACGATGTCCACGTCCTCGCCGCCGGTGAACTCGCGGATCTTCGAGCCCAGGCGCTTCCACTCGCGCGGGTCCTGGTTCTGCTCGTCCTTCCAGAACCGGTAGCCCTCGGCGGAGCGGTCGATGATCGCCTCGGCGCCCATCGCCCGGCAGATCTCCGCCTTCTGCGGGCTGGAGACCACGCAGATCGGGGTGGCGCCGCCGGCCAGCGCGTACTGGGTGGCGTACGAGCCGAGGCCGCCGCTGGCGCCCCAGATCAGCACGTTGTCGCCCTGCTTCATGCCCGCGCCGTTGCGCGAGACCAGCTGCCGGTAGGCGGTGGAGTTGACCAGGCCCGGGGAGGCGGCCTCCTCCCAGGTCAGGTGCTTGGGCTTGGGCAGCAGCTGGTTGGTCTTCACCAGGGCGATCTGGGCCAGGCCGCCGAAGTTGGTCTCGAAGCCCCAGATCCGCTGCTCCGGGTCCATCATCGTGTCGTTGTGGCCGTCCGGGGACTCCAGTTCGACCGACAGGCAGTGCGCGACGACCTCGTCGCCGGGCTTCCAGGCGTTGACCCCGGCGCCGGTGCGCAGCACCACGCCCGCCAGGTCGGAGCCGAGCACGTGGTACGGCAGGTCGTGGCGCGCGGTCAGCGGCGAGAGGCGGCCGTAGCGCTCCAGGAAGCCGAAGGTGGAGACCGGCTCGAAGATCGAGCTCCACACGGTGTTGTAGTTGACCGAGCTGGCCATCACGGCCACCAGGGCCTCGCCCGGGCCGAGTTCGGGCAGCGGCACGTCGTCCAGGTGGAGCGACTTGCGCGGGTCCTTGTCCCGGCTGGCCAGGCCGGCGAACATCTGCTCCTCGTCCTTGTGGAGCGTCACGGCCCGGTAGGACTCGGGCAGCGCCAGGGCGGCGTAGTCGGCGGACGTGGCGTCGCCGCTGAGGATCGCGTCGAGAATTTCCTGCATGGCTGCCTCCGAAGGCGTACCTGTGCGAGGGACACAGGGCGTCTGGGGGAGCCGGGAGCGGACACCGGCTTCGCGTTGAGGGTCTGAGGGTGGTGCGTGGCTGGTGCGACGGTGGGTGGGTGTCGCGTGGGTGCTGCTGGTTCTCGCCCCCCGGGTAGGGGACGCCGGAAGACGGCGCGCCGAGGTGGGGAGCCGCGGCGCCGCAGCCGGTGGGAACAAGGTAGTGGCACCCTGTGCCACTCGTAAAGACACGCGGTGCCAAGTTCTGGCGTGAGCAAGGACACGCCGTGCCGACCGGCCCCGGGCAGGCCGAAGGCCCGTTCCCGACAGCGGGAACGGGCCTTCGAAATCGCCGGTGATCTGCGGAAACCGCCTGTGTTACGCGGGAGTTCTCCCGGCCAGGGCGGCTCGGATGGAATCCACCACCGTCTCCAGCGGTGCGTCCGTCCGAGCGACTGTGATCAGGACCTCACCGCCCGGACTGGCACTCAGTGCGCTCACCGCCTCGGCCTCCCCACCCTCCCCACTGGCACCGGGTGCCAGGCTGGCGCCGCGGCGGCGCGCCCCGCTCGGCGGGGTCGGCCAGAACGTCCCCCGGATCACCCCGAAGGAGTGGTCGAGCTGCGCCTCCACGTCGCCGTGCCCGCCCGCCCGCAGCCAGCGCCGCAGCACGTGGTTGTGCGCCGCGACCACCGCCGCCGCCGACACCTCCGCCAGCATCGAGTCGTCGTCCCCGCCGCGCTGCCAGCCCGGCGGCGTCTGCTCGGCCGCGTCGAACCGGCCCAGCAGGTAGCGGGTGAACAGCCGCTCGTAGCGGGAGACCACCGCGATCTCCCGCTCGCGCAGCGCCGGGACCTGCCGGATCAGCTGGTAGCGGGCCACCGACATCTCCGGCGTGGAGGCGTACATCCGCAGCACCTCCTTGATGCCGCGGCACACCACGTCCAGCGGGTGCTCCTCGGCGTCGGCGCTGGCCAGCAGGTCCGCCACCCGCACCAGGGTGTCGTCGTGGTCCGGGAAGATCGCCTCCTCCTTCGACCGGAAGTACCGGAAGAAGGTCCGCCGAGCCACCCCGGCCGCGGCCGCGATCTGATCGACCGTCGTCTCCTCGTACCCCTGGGTGGCGAACAGCTCCATCGCCGCGGCGGTCAGGTCCTGGCGCATCTGCAGGCGCTGGGCGGCGGCCCGGCGACTGCCCGGCCCGGACTCCGTACCCGCACGCGACTGGTCGGGCCCGGCGGCCGGCGGCTGCTGCGGGGGAGGCGAGGTCTGGCGATCCATGCCCGGAACGCTACACGCCCCCGGTGCGCCACCGACCGGCCTGCCCCGCCGCACCGGCGCCACCGGCGGCGCCACGGCGGGCCGCGGCCACCGCGAGGAGACCGCGCCCACGCCCCAAGGGGGCTGTGCCACAAGCGGGTTGACCCCGCCCGCGGACGACGGGCGGGCCCCCGGAACGGGCGCCGGACGGCCGGTCATCGCCGTGCGTGGTCGCGGAAACCACGCCCCGTCTTGCGCCCCAGGCACCCCGCCGCGACCAGGTGCTCCAGCAGCGGCGCCGCCGCCAGCCCCGGCTCCCGGAACTCCTGGTGCAGCACCTGCTCGATGGTCAGCGACACGTCCAGCCCCACCACGTCCAGCAGCTCGAACGGCCCCATCGGGTAGCCGCAGCCCAGCTTCATCGCGGTGTCGATGTCGTCCACCGTCGCGTAGTGCTCCTGCAGCATCCGCACCGCGTCGTTCAGGTACGGGAACAGCAGCGCGTTCACGATGAAACCGGCCCGGTCGCCGCACTCCACCGGGTGCTTGCGCACCTTCGCGCACAGCTCCAGCACGGTGGCCGTGACGTCCTCGGCGGTCAGCACCGTGGAGACCACCTCCACCAGCTTCATCGCGGGCGCCGGGTTGAAGAAGTGCATCCCCACCACGTCCCGCGGCCGGGAGGTCGCCGTCGCGCAGGAGATCACCGGCAGCGAGGAGGTGGTGGTGGCCAGCACCGCACCCGGCTTGACCAGCTCGTCCAGGGCGGCGAACAGCTCGCGCTTGACCGCCAGGTCCTCCGCCACCGCCTCCACCACCAGGTCGACCTCCGCCAGGTCCCGGTACGAGCCGGTCGGCGTCACCAGGGCCAGCGCCGCGTCCCGGTCCTGCTCCGACAGGCGGCCCCTGGCCACCGAGCGCTCCAGCGACCGGGCCAGCTGCGCCTTCGCCCGCTCCGCCTTCTCCTGGCTGCGGGCCGCCAGCAGCACCGGGAAGCCCGCCTTCGCGAACACCTCCACGATGCCGGTCGCCATCGTCCCGCTGCCGCACACGCCGATGCTGCGCACCTCGCGCCCGGCCGCCCGCGGCCGCGCGTCCGCCTGCGCCTCCGGCACCGCCCTCGAGGAGCCCGGCGCCTCGTACGTGTAGAAGCCGCGGCCCGACTTGCGGCCCAGCAGGCCCGCCGCGACCAGCTGCCCCAGGATCGGCGCCGGGGCGTGCAGCCGGTCCTTGGACTGCGCGTACATCGCCTCCAGCACCGTGCGGGCGGTGTCGATCCCGATCAGGTCCAGCAGCGCCAGCGGGCCCATCGGCAGGCCGCAGCCCAGCCGCATCGCCGCGTCGATGTCCTCCCGGGTCGCGTACCGGGACTCGAACATCGCCGCCGCCTGGTTGAGGTACGCGAACAGCAGGCCGTTGGCGATGAACCCCGCCCGGTCGCCCGCCGCCACCGGCTCCTTGCCCAGGTCGCGCGCCAACTCGGCGACCTGCTCGGCCGCCTGCGGGTCCGTCAGCACCGTGCGGACCACCTCCACCAGGCGCATCGTGTGCACCGGGTTGAAGAAGTGCACGCCCAGCACCCGCTCGGGACGGGAGGTGGCCGCCGCGATCCGGGTCACGCTCAGGGCCGTCGTCCCGGTCGCCAGCACCGTCCCCGGCGGGCAGATCCGGTCCAGCTCGGCGAAGAGCGAGCGCTTCAGCTCCAGGTCCTCCGGGACCTCCTCGACCACCAGGTCGGCCGCCGCGGCCGCGGACAGGTCGTCGCCGACCTCGATCAGCGCCAGCAGCGCCGCCCGCTCGTCGGCCTCCAGCCGCCCGCGCTCCACCGCCCGCGCGGTCGACGCCTCGATCCGGTCCAGCGCCCGCAGCGCCTGCGTCGGACCGGCCTCCACGCCGATCACCCGACGCCCGCTGCGCGCGAGGGCCACGGCCACCCCGGCACCCATGGTGCCCAGGCCGACCACGGCAACAGTGGGGAAGGGACGCTCCATAGTCCAGACTCCTTGTCATGGGCCCGTGCCGCGGCCCCCGTCGGCGCCCGGCCGCGACAGCGCGAACCCGGACGGAGGGTGTGACGGGGGAGGGTGTGCCGACGGCACGGGAGAAACGGGAACGGAAGAACCGAAGGAAGGACAGCGGCGCCCCGCGGTACGGACCGGTCCGCTCCGGTTCCGTCCAGGGGGCACTGCCGTGGTGCTCAGGCGCTCCGACCAGATCATGAAGCGACGCCGACGCGCACACAGGAGAAGAGAACGCAGCCTGCCGGTGCGGCTCCCGAGGCCCGGCGCTGGCGCGTGCCGACACTGTAGCCCAGCTACCGACGGGTAGGAAGGGGGAACGCGGCACGCCGGGCCGTCGACGGACCCGTACTGTCGCCGCAACTGCCGAAGGAGGACACCATGGCTGTCATGACGACTGAGCGCCCGCAGATGGAACTCGAGCAGTTCAGGGAGATCGCCATGGCGGCCGAACGGGAGGACGTGGTGCTCGAGTTCATCAACGGCAGGGTCGGAGTCAAGCCGGTGCCCGACGGCGACCACGGCGAAATCATCATGTGGCTGCTGGAACGCTGCATGGCACAGCGCCCGGACCTGCGGCTCTACCCGGAGCAGGGCCTGCAGGTGGCGAACTACCGCAACGGGCTGGCCAAGCCCGACGGCTCGCTCGCACCGCGCCGGAACTTCGCGGGCCAAGGCGAGTGGGCCGACCCGGCCGGAGTGCTGATGGTGGTCGAGGTGACCTCGTACGACGCCGACGCCAACCGGCGTGACCGGGTCGAGAAGCCGAAGGCGTACGCGGAGACCGGCATCCCGGTGTTCCTGCTGGTGGACCGGGACGCGGGTGCGCTCTCGGTGCACAGCGAGCCCGAGGACGGGCGGTACCGGAGCGTCGTGACCCTGGCCTACGGGCACGTCGTGGAACTACCGGAGCCGGTGAACGTCATCCTCGACACCGAGGAGCTCAAGGAGTTCAGCCGCTGAAACGCCGAACGGCCCGCCCGGAGCGTTCCGGGCGGGCCGTTCGCGCGCGGTGCGCCGGTGGGGCGTCAGTGCGCCATGACCGGGACGGCGTCCTCGGCCTCGACGCCCTCCGCGTGGTGCTCCGGCTTGCCGGCGTTGACCAGGACGCCCGCGGTGACGCCCGCCAGCAGCAGGATGCCGAAGGCCGCCCAGATCGCGACGGAGTAGGAGTGCACCTGGGCCTGGAGGCCGAACAGCGCCGGGTCGGTGGCGGTGGCCGCGTGAGCCTTGGCCCACGAGGTGCCCGCGCTGTGCGCGACGGTGCTCAGCAGCGCGGTGCCGATCGCGCCGCCGACCTGCTGCGAGGTGTTGACCATCGCCGAGGCGACGCCGGCGTCCCGCGGCTGGACGCCGTAGGTGGCCAGGCTCATCGCGGGCATGAACGCGGTGCCCATGCCGAGACCCATCAGGACCAGGCCCGGCAGGATCTGCCAGTACGAGGTGTTGACCTCGATCTGGGTCAGGATCAGCAGGCCGAGCGAGGCGACCACGAAGCCGGGCGCCATCAGGAACCGGGCCGGGACCCGGGTCATCAGGCGGGCGCCGATCTGGGTCGAGCCGGTGACCATGCCGGCCACCATCGGGAGGAAGGCGAAGCCGTTGACCAGCGGCTTGTAGCCCAGCACGTCCTGCATGTAGAGGGTGAGGAACAGGAACAGGCCGAACATGCCGATCACGGCCATGCCGAGCGAGAGGTAGACACCGCCGCGGTTGCGGTCGGCGACCACGCGCAGCGGCAGCAGCGGGGCCTTGACCCGGCTCTCGACGACCACGAACGCGACCAGCAGCACGGCGGCGGCGACGAACAGGCCGATGGTGCTGGTGTCGCCCCAGCCCTTCTGCTCGGCCCGGGTGAAGCCGTACACCAGGGAGACCAGGCCGAGGGTGACCAGCAGCACGCCCGGGATGTCCAGGCGGTTGCGGTTGAGGCCGACCGCGGGCTCGCGGATGACCAGGACCGCACCGGCGATGGCGACCGCGGCGAACGGGATGTTGACGTAGAAGGTCCAGCGCCAGTTCAGGTACTCGGTGAGGGCGCCGCCCAGGATCAGACCGATCGCACCGCCACCGCCGGCCACGGCGCCGTAGATGCCGAACGCCTTGGCGCGCTCCTTGCCGTCGGTGAACATCACGGCGAGCAGCGACAGCGCGGCGGGCGCCAGCAGTGCGCCGAAGACGCCCTGCAGGGCGCGGGCGCCGAGCAGCATCGCGGTGTTGGCGGCGGCGCCGCCCAGCGCGGAGGCCGCGGCGAAGCCGACCAGGCCGACCATGAAGGTCCGGCGGCGCCCCCACAGGTCCGCGACGCGGCCGCCGAACAGCAGCAGGCCGCCGAAGGCCAGGGCGTAGGCGGTGATCACCCACTGGGTGGTGCTGTCGGCGAAGCCGAGGCTCTTCTTGGCGTCGGGGAGCGCGATGTTCACCACGGTCGCGTCGAGGACGACCATGAGTTGGGCGAGGGCGATGAAGACGAGTGCCTTCCACCGGCGCGGGTCCGGCTGGAGGGTGTCAGACATGGAGGTACCCACTTGTGTGTGCGAGAGCGTACGGAATGCGTGCGGGACCGCGGCCCGTGGCGGGGCGTCCCGCGGTGAGGTCTGGTGGGGGCGCGTGCCGCCCCGGGTGCCTTGCGGTGTCAGGCGGAGCGGGGCGTGAGGTCCTCCAGGGTCGCGGCACGGCCGGGCAGCGTGGACGGCGCGGGAGCCCGCAGGCCGTCCAGCAGCAACTGCAGGTGACGCCGGACGTGCGGGTCCAGGTCGAGGCAGCCGAAGCCGGGGAGCGGTCGGGTGAGTTGGGCCATGGCGACCACGATGTCGCCGGCTCCGACGTCGGTGCGGAGCAGGCCGTCGGCCTGGGCGCGGGCGATCAGGCTTTCGGTGACCTGCTTCATCTCGGCGCGGGCCTCGGCGAGTTCGGGGTCCTCGTGGTCGATCGTGTCGGAGAGCAGCGGGCAGAGCGCGCCGATCCGCTCCTCGGCCGAGGCGTGCACGAAGCGGCTGAACGCGGCGAAGGAGTCGGGCTCCTCCGCGGCGGCCGCGTGCGCGTGCGCCACGATCCGCTCCATCACGGCGATGGAGACCTGCTGGATCAGGGTCCGGCGGTCGGCGAAGTTCCGGTACAGCGTGGCGTTGCCGACCCCGGCCCGGCGGGCGATCTCGTCCAGCGAGGCCATCGCCCCGTGCTCGACGAAGGCCTCCCGGGCCGCGGCGACGATCCGGGCCCGGTTGCGGGCCGCGTCCGCGCGCCGGACGGGAGCGGCGGTGGTGACGGTCATGGTGCGCTCCCTTCGAGCAGCGGGGGGTCTCGGTCGTTTCTACCGCGTCCTACCGGGGATCGTCTCCCCGTTTTGTTGCGGACAGATGTCTAAACGGGGAACTGCTCCCCGGAAATTTCGTCATTCCATGTGACCTGCGTCACATCCGCGCCGCCACCGGCGGGTGACCTCCCGGCGCGTTCCCCCGGACGCCCCGGAACCCCTGGTCAGGATGGGCCCATGAGCACCGCCAAGCCACGCGCCGACCGCGCCGCCGAGGCCCGGGTGGCCGCCACCCGGATCGAGGCCGAGGGCGTCGACGGAGTGATCGTCAGCTGGGTCGACAACGCCGGCGTCACCCGGGTCAAGACCGTCCCCGTCCGCGCCCTCGAACCCGCCGCCCGCTGGGGCGTCGGCGCCGCCCCCTGCTTCGACGCCTTCCTGGTCGACGACTCGCTCGCCCCCTCCGGCGGCCCCACCGGCGACCTGCGTCTCGTCCCCGACCTCACCGGCCTGCACCGCCTCGCCGCCCAACCCGGCTGGGCCTGGGCCCCCGGCGACCGCTGGACCCAGCACGGCGACCCCCACCCCGGCTGCCAGCGCGGCTTCGCCCGCCGCACCGCCGACGCGCTCGCCGACCGCGGCCTGACCGTCCGGGCCGGCATCGAGGTGGAGTGGATCGTCGACGGCGGCGAAGGGGGCCCCGCCTACGGCATGCGCCGCCTGATCGGCAACAGCGACTACCTGCGCGACCTGCTGCGCGCCCTGCGCGAACAGGAACTCACCGTCCTCCAGCTCCACCCCGAGTACACCGAGGGCCAGTACGAACTCTCCCTCGCCCCCACCGGCCCGGTCGAGGCCGCCGACACCGCCCTGCTGGTGCGGCACACCGTCCAGGCCGTCTCGCTGCGCCACGGACTGCGCGCCAGCTTCGCCCCCGTCACCGCCCCCGGCGGCGTCGGCAACGGCGGCCACCTGCACCTCAGCCTCTGGCGCGACGGCCGCAACCTCGGCCACGGCGGCACCGGACCGCACGGCCTCACCCGGGAGGCCGAGGCCTTCCTGGCCGGGGTGCTCGCCGAACTGCCCGCCCTGCTCGCCCTCGGCGCCCCGTCCGTCGCCAGCTACCTGCGGCTGGCCCCCGGCCGCTGGTCCGGGCCGTACCGCTGCTGGGGCCTGGAGAACCGGGAGGCCGCGCTCCGCCTGATCACCGGCTCCGCGCCCGAGCAGGCCAACGCCGAGGTCAAGTGCTTCGACGCCGCCGCCAACCCCTACCTCGCCGTCGGCGGCGTCCTCGCCGCCGGCCTGGCCGGCCTCGGCCACGCCCTCCACCTGCCCCCCGAGACCACCGGCGACCCCGGCGACCCCGACGTCCCCGGCGGCGCCGCCGAACGCCTCCCCGCCACCCTCGACCAGGCCGTCGACGCCCTGCGCAAGTCCGAGGTGCTGCGCGCCGCCCTGGGCGAACCGCTCTGGCGGGCCGTCATCGACGTCCGGGAGGCCGAGATCGCCCGCTTCGCCGGGCTGAGCGACGAGCAACTCGTCGAGGCCGTCCGCTACCGCTACTGACCCCGGGCCGTCAGCGCGCGTCCAGCGCCGACCAGGTCGGCGACAGCGCCACCGCCTCCACCTGCTCCCGGGTCAGCAGGACGTCGTGGCCCGCCGGGCAGAACGCGGTGGCGCGCAGCAGCAGGCCGTCCGGCCGCAGCACCGCCACCACCGTCTCGGTCGCACCCTGCGCGTCCGGGACGGGACGGTCGGCCGCCGCGCGGACCCGGCTGCCGTCGGGGCGCACCGGCGCCTGCGCGAACCAGCTGCGCGTCACCTGGTCGGCCTTCGCGACCTGCACCACCAGGTTCACCTCCCGGGTGCCGTCGACGAGCACCACCAGCTGCTCGGACCAGGTGCCCGAGTAGCTCCCGACCTTCAGGCCGGCCGGCACCAGGTCGGTCAGCCTGACGTCCGGCGCGCGGGTGTCCGCCGGCACCTGGACCAGCGCCTCCCGCACGGAGCGCCAGGCCGGGGACGCGGCGACGGCGGTCAGCTGCTCCGGGGTCAGCAGCGACTCCGGACCGGGCGCCGGACCGCCGTCGGGCGCGGCCTCGACGGAGGAGTGGACGACGACCCGGAGCCCGCCCGGGTCCTCCCGCCGCACGTCGCGGAAGGCCGGCCCGCCCGAGGCGCCGGACGAGGGCGGGAGCCAGGTGTTGACGAACATCGTGCCGCCGTCGGCGTCGGGCACCTGGTGGCACTCCCGGCCCGCGACCTGCCCGGTGGGGCAACCGCCCGCGCGCTCCGCCCACCTGGTGTCGGTGACCGACACCGTCAGCCCGCTCCGGCCGTGCCCGTTGTCCACCAGCAGGTACGCCGTGGCCTCGCCGGCCGGGACGGTGCCCGGCCCGTGCGTCGAACCGGACGAGGAGAGGATCCGCACCCCCGGCGGCAGCAGCCGGCCCACCACCGACACCGTGTGCAGCTCCTCCGGCAGCGCCGCGTCCGCCGCCGACCCCCCGGACGCCCCGGACGCCCCGGCCGAGGGCGGCACCGGGGCGGTACCGGACGCGGCCGGGCCGACGGCCGGCGCGGGGCGCCCGTCCGACTGCGCGACCGCGGTGAGCGCGCCCACCGCCAGCACCAGCGCGGCCGCCCCCGACACCAGGGAGAGCTGCCCGCGCCGACGCCGACGACCCCGGGCGGCCCCGGCCTCGACCAGCCGGGGGGTGTCGGCGAGGAACTGCTCGCCGGTCGCGCGGAAGGCCCGCACCAGGCCCTCCTCGCTTCCGCGCCCGGCGTCCCGTCCGGCGTCCCGTCCGGCGTCCTGTCCGGTTTCCCGTTCGGCGTCCTGTCCGGGGCCGCGGCCCCGGGCGTCGCCGGGTGCGCGGCCGTGCGCGTCGTCGTGGTCGAACCGTGCGGACATGCGTCATCACCGTCTCTGCTGGGTGGAGTGGGGGAGGAGGAGCGTGCGGGTCCGTCGGGTCAGGGCCGGGCGAGGTCGGTGAGGCCGTCGCCGAGCAGCGCCCGGAGCCGGACCAGCGCCCGCGAGGTCCGGGTGCGCACCGCGCCCGAACCGCAGCGCAGGATCGTCGCGGTCTCCTCGACGCTGACGTCCTCCCAGTAGCGCAGCACCAGCACCGCCCGGTCCCGCGGCGGGAGCGCGGCCAGCGCCTCCAGCAGGGTCACCCGCAGCGTGCCGTCCTCCTCCGGCCCCGGCCGGTCCGGGACCTCCGCGATCGGCCGCTCGCCCGCGCTGCGCCGCCGGTGGTGGCTGATGAACTGCCGGTACAGCACCCCCTGCGCGTACCCGGCCGGGTTCTCGATCGCCCGCCCGGAGAAGAACCGGCCGGGCCGCCGCCACACCGCGTACATCCGGCTCAGCGTCTCCTGGACCAGGTCCTCCGCGAGGTGGGTGTCCCCGCCGGTCAACAGGCAGGCGGAGCGGTAGAGATGGCCGGACCGGTTGGCGGCGAACTCCGCGTACTCCGCGTCCGCTCCGCGCGCTGCTGCTGATGCCACGATCACCGTTCCCCCGAGGATGCGTACCCTGTCACCCTTCAGACGCGGTTCGGCGCCCGGGATGTCACAGGGCCGTCGGGGGCGGGTCGCCCCGGTTCCCTAGAGTGTGGGCGCCGAGGAGAAGGAGCGGGGGATGTTCTGGGTCGGATTGCTGCTGTTCGCCGTCGTGGGCGGCGAGTTGGGGGCGGTGGTGCAGGGGGCGGCCCGGTTGGGGGAGGACGATCCCGGGGCGATCGCGCAGTTCGTGGTCGCGGTGAACCTCACCCCCTGGACCGCCCTGCTCGCCGTCGCCCTGACGTACGCCGGCCGCCGCCGCCTCGCCGGGATGCACCTGAAGGGCCCGCTCGCACCGGCGTTCGCCCGGATCGAGAAGTCCCGGGCGACGGGGGAGGGGCCCGACCACACCGTCCAACTCGACCTGACGGTCGCGCCCGAGGGGCGCCCCGCGTACCGGGTGGACGGCCGGGCCCGGGTCAACGTGATGCACCTGCAGGAGTTCGCCGCCGGACGGACGCTGGACGTCTCCTACGACCCGGAACGCCCCTGGCGGGTCGAGGTGCCGGGACGCTGCCCGGACGGGGCCGGGGCGCCGCTGGACACCGCGCCGGAGAACACCCGGGTGCACGAGCCGAAGGTCCCGTGGCGCGGGGCGCTGTCCGCCGTCCTGGGCGCGGTCCTGCTCGGCGCGGCGCTGTTCCTCCTCGTCAAGGGCTCCTGAAGCGGGAGTCCGCCGGGCCCGGCGGACTGGCGGTCCGGTGGTTCGGTGATTCGGTGCGGGGGCGCGCAATCCCCTTCGCGACCGGGGTGGTTGTGGTACGAAGATCGCATGACGAGCTACTGGACGGGTGAACGGGTGCGCCTGCGCGCGGTCGAGCCGGAGGACGGGCCGCTGCTCGCCCGGCTCTCCGTGCAGGAGGAACGGCTCGGTGACGCGCTCGACCCGCCGCGCTCCGCCGAGGGGTGGGCGGCCCTCGCCCGGGAGAAGGCCGCCGCGGACCCGACGGCCGACACCTACCAGTTGGTCATCGAGGCGCTGGCCGACGGCGCCGCCGTCGGCGCGACCGGCGTGCACCGGGCGGACGGCCGTAGCGGCCTGTTCGAGTACGGCATCACCGTCGGCGCCGAGCACCGCCGCCGCGGCTACGCGGCCGAGGCGGTGTCGCTGCTGCTGCGGCACCAGTTCGAGGAGCGCCGCTACCACAAGGCCACCGCCCGGGTGTTCGCCCACAACGAGCCCTCGCTGGCCCTGCAGCGACAGCTCGGCTTCACCGAGGAGGGCCGCCTGCGGCGGCACTTCTTCGTCGCGGGCCGCCACCGCGACGTGGTGCTGTTCGCGCTGTTCGCCGAGGAGTTCTTCGCCCGGCACGGCGGCCCCACCCAGCTCTGAGCCGACCCGCCCCGCCCGGTTGCACGTTCTTGCACGTTCCTGAGTGGACCGTGCGGACCGGGCGGACCGGGCAGATCGTGCAGACCGAGCAGACCGTGCCGTCTAGGCGGTTCGCGCGGCCCGGGCGGCGAACGGCCCGTCCAGCGCGGCCCACTGCAGCAGCAGCACGGTCTTGCCGTCGGTGATCCGGCCGTCCCGGGTCATCGCCAGCGCCCGGGCGAAGGGCAGTTCGAGCACCTCGATGTCCTCGCCGTCCTCCTCCAGACCGCCGCCGCGTCCGGTCCGGTCGGCGGGGCGGTAGGGCGCGGCGTAGCAGTGCAGCCGTTCGGTGACCGAGCCCGGGCTCATGTACGCGTCCAGCACGTGCGTCAACGGGCCGAGCTCCACGC
The DNA here is from genome assembly GCF_030268885.1 of Kitasatospora phosalacinea. GTDB lineage: Bacteria > Actinomycetota > Actinomycetes > Streptomycetales > Streptomycetaceae > Kitasatospora > Kitasatospora phosalacinea_C. The sequence goes on along the minus strand of NZ_BSSA01000004.1, from coordinate 87,733 downwards.
CCAGTTCCTCCAGGCTCTCGCGGCGCACCGCGGAGACCGGGTCGTCGGCGTCCAGCAGCCCGGCCGCCGCCTCGATCAGCATCCCGTCGGGGTGCCCGTTGACGTAGGCGGGGTACCGGAACTGGCGGGTCAGCAGGACGGTGCCGCGCGCGGTGTCGTACGGCAGGACCGCCGCGCCGTTGCCCCGGTCGTAGGTCTCGCGCTGCTGGGTGGTCCACCGGCCGTCGCGGCGGCGGTAGTCGAAGGTGGTGCGGCGCAGCACGTGCCAGCCCTGCGAGGTGAGTTCGACCTCGCGCACCCGCACGTCGGGGTTGCGGTGCAGGTCGCGTCCGGCGCGGTCCAGGCCGGTGCGGCCGCGGTGGTCGGGGAGGTCGACCCCCGGGCGGGGACCGGTCTCCGGGCGGGCGTTCACGCGTCCTCCCGGCGGGCGCGGCGCGGGAGTTCGGAGACGTCGTGGTAGACCGGCAGGCCGCGGCGGCGGGCGGTGGCGACGTCCAGGTCCGCGCCGGTGGACTCGCCGGGCAGGCGCAGCACCGCGTCGCAGCGGGCCAGCAGCCGGGCCGCGGTCGGGTACAGCACCTGCTCGGCCAGCGGGTCGGTCGGGCCCGCCCCGGCCGAGCGGAGCACCGGCAGGGCGATCCACTCGCCGATCACGGGCAGGTGCCCGGCGGCGAAGACCGGCCAGGCGGCGGCCTCCAGCCGGGCCAGGTTGGCGGCCATCGCCGCCGGGTCGCCGCCGGTGCCGGAGCGGTACGGCCCGGCGATCAGGACGAGCAGGGGGGAGTCGGGGACGGGGTGGGCTGCTGCGGTTGCGGTCATGGGGCGCTACCATACATGCAGAAACGTGAAAGAACAGGAGAGAACGAGGATGCTGGCTGCCGAACGGCGCGACCACCTGCTCGGACTGCTCGCCCGGGAGGGCAAGGTGGTGGCCAAGGACGTCGCCGCCGAACTCGGCATCTCCGAGGACAGCGTCCGCCGCGACCTGCGCGACCTCGCCGCCGAAGGACTCTGCCAGCGGGTCTACGGCGGGGCGCTGCCCGCCTCCCCCGCGATGGCGGGCTACGCCGAACGGCAGTCGGTGAAGCCCGACGGCAAACGCAGGGTCGCCGCCGCGGCCGTCGACCTGGTCCGCCCCGGCAGTACGCTGATCCTGGACGGCGGCACCACCGCGCTCGCCGTCGCCGGGCTGCTCCCGCCTGACCTCGACTGCACCGTGATCACGCACAGCCCGACGGTCGTCGCCGCCCTGCTCGAACACCCCCGGGCCGAACTGTTCCTGCTCGGCGGCCGGGTGTTCAAGCACTCCGCGGTCGCCTGCGGCGCCGCCGCCGTCGAGGCCGCCCAGAACGTCTCCGCCGACCTCTGCCTGCTCGGCGTCACCGGGGTCCACCCCGATGCGGGGCTCACCACCGGCGACGCCGACGAGGCCGCGATGAAGCGCGCCCTGGCCGCCCGCGCCGCCGAGACCTGGATCCTCGCCTCGGCCGAGAAGATCGGCGCCGCCTCCCCGTTCCGGGTCCTGCCCTGGGACCGCATCGCGGGCCTGATCACCGACGCGGCCCCCGACCACCCCACCCTCGACCGCCTCGCCGCCTCCGGCGTGGAGATCCGCCCGGCCCACTGACCGCAGACCGGGCCCGACCTGACCGCAGACCGGGCCCGACCTGACCGCAGACCGGGCCTGATCGCAGACTGGCCCCGGCTGCCCCGGCTGCCCCGGCTGCCCCGCCTCTGGCGCAACTCCCGCCGGGGCGGCCGGAGTCACGCCGACGGCGGCCGGACCGCGGGCGGTCGGATCACAGGCGGTCGGGGTGCGGGCTCCCGGCCCCCCGCAGCAGGGTGTCCACCACGAGGGTGGCGAGGGCGTCGGGGCCCTTCGCGTCCTGCTGCTGCGCGGCCTCGTGGATCAGGGCGTAGTAGACGCGGCGCGTCCAGGCGATGTCGACGTCCGGGCGCAGGACGCCCGCCTCCCGGGCGCGGCGGAACAGTCGCTCGCAGGTGTCCCGCACCTCGGCGTGGATGTGGGCGACCTCGAGGTTGGCCGAGCTGCCCTGGCTCATCGCGAACCCCCAACTGGCCTTGATGGCCAGCACGTTGGCGGTGGTCTGGTAGAGCGCGACCAGTGGCGGGGCGGTGTCGGGGTGGGCGGCCTCCACCGCCGTGGCGAACCGGCGGGCGGCCCACAGGGCGAGCGCGTCGACGAGCGCCTCGCGGGTGGCGAAGCGCCGGTGCACGGTGGTGCGGGCCACGCCCGCGGCCTCGGCGATCTGCTCCATGGTGGCCGCCGGGTCCTGGCCGAGCGTGCGTTCGGCCGCCTCCAGGATCGCCGCCACCGTCCGCTCGGCGTCCGCGCGCAGCGGCCGACCGCCGGTGGGCGCCGACCTCCCCCGCGGCCCGTCCGGCGTCCGCCCCTGCCCTTCTGTCTGTGCCTCCATGGGAAAAGCATACGCAGCTGTCATCCTTCGGCATCTACTTGCATCACGCATGTAGCAAGTTGTAGCTTCCTCGCATCCCGCTCGACGCAACTTTCGCCGCCCAGGAAGGTGGAAGCACATGGAGTACACCCGTCTCGGCCGCAGCGGCCTCTCGGTGTCCCGGCTCGTCCTCGGCACCATGAACTTCGGCACGCGGACCTCCGAGGAGGACAGCCGCGCGATCATGGACCGGGCGCACGAGCACGGCGTCAACTTCTTCGACACGGCCGACGCGTACGGCCCGCAGCAGGGCGAGGGCCTCACCGAGCAGATCATCGGCCGCTGGTTCGCCCAGGGCGGCGACCGCCGCGACCGGACGGTCCTCGCCACCAAGGCGTACCTTCCGACGGGGGAGCGGCCCAACGAGGGCGGGCTCTCCGCGCTGCACATCCGGCGCGCGGTCGACGCCTCGCTGAAGCGGTTGCGGACCGACCGGATCGACCTGTTCCAGATGCACCACATCGACCGGCACACCCCGTGGGAGGAGATCTGGGAGGCGTTCGGCGTCCTGCGCCAGCAGGGCAAGGTGCTCTACTTCGGCTCCTCCAACTTCGCGGGCTGGCACCTCGCCCAGGCCCAGGAGGCGGCCCGGTCGCGGCACTTCCTCGGCCTGGTCGCCGAGCAGTCGATCTACAACCTGATGTCCCGCTGGGCCGAACTGGAGGTGCTGCCCGCCGCCCGGCACTACGGGCTGGGCGTGATCCCGTACTCGCCGCTGCACGGCGGCGTGCTCAGCGGCGTGCTGCGCAAGCAGCGCGAGGGGCTCGCGGTCCGCAGCGGCTCGGGCGTCTGGGCCGCCGCCCTCGCGGACCGGCGGGAGGCCGTCGAGGCGTACGAGGGGCTGTGCGCCGGGCTCGGCGAGGACCCGGCCCACGTCGGGCTGGCCTGGCTGCTCGCCCAGGACGGGGTGACCGGCCCGATCGTCGGGCCGCGGACGGTCGAGCAGCTCGACGGCGCCGTGCACGCCCTGCGGATCACGCTCGACCCCGACACCCTCGCCGAGCTGGACGCGATCTTCCCCGCGCCCGGTCCCAACGGCGCCAAGCCCGCCCCCGAGGCGTACGCCTGGTGAGCCCCGGCGGGGCCCACGCCCGGTGAGCGGCGGGCGACGCACCGACCCCCGCCCACCGGGCGGCAGTTCAGGCGGCCGCCGTGCGACGGCCGCCGTACGAGGCGACCAGGGCGTCGGCGACGGCCTCCGCGTCCGCCCGGGCCACCTCGGCCGGGTACTCCGGCAGCAGGTCGTCCCAGACCGGCAGCCAGGAGCCGAGCAGTTGGCCCTGGCCCGCCGGGCGGGCGTAGAACCAGAGATGCAGGTGCGCGGCGCCGTCGCCCAGGCGGTAGACGTGGGCCCGGGAGACGTGCGGCAGCGCCTGCACCTGGCGGACTACGTGGGTGGTGAGCACGCCCATCTCGGCGGCCAGCTCGTCGGGAAGTTCCGCCAGGTCGTAGTGGTCGCGCGGGTACAGCATCAGCGCCAGCGGCACGCCGACGCCCGTGACCTGACCCAACCGCCAGTGGTCGGTGAACCACAGCCCCTCGTCGCGGTCCCGGCACATCCCGCAGTCCGCCGGGTCCTCGCCGTGCCGCGGCGGCTCGGGCAGCACCGGCGGGCGCAGCGGCGAGACGCGCAGCCCCTCCGGCTCGAACGGGCTGATCTCCCAGCCCGTCATCCGGGCCAGCGGGAGCCGGAGTTCGCCGTCGGCGGCCGCGCGTGCGTGGTCGTAGAACTCGTCAGGTGTCATAGCCATGATCGGAAGACTAGCCGCGGCCGCCGGTGCCCCGATCGCGGGTTCGATCACGGCGGCGGCGGCCCCGGAGCCGGTCCGGCGGACGGACGGCCCGCTGTCCCGCGGAGCCGGTCGACGGATCGCCAACACCCTTCCGCGGAACGGCTCCCGGCACTCGGGCCGGAACCCGCGCCCCACGGCCGCGAGGCCGCCCACCCGCCCGTCGCCGACCCGTCCGTCGCCGTCCCGTCCGTCGCCGACCCGCACCGAGCTGGTCCGGCCGCCCCCTTGACGCCGCTCCTCCCGGTAGTGCTACCTTCCCACTATCGTTCACATCTAGAATGATTCACGGGGGGTTGGAAATGGCGAACGGCAGCGGTGGCGGCACGGGCGGTCTGACGCCGCTCGACGTGGCGGCGTTCGCGGCGGAGCTGGCGGTGTACGTGGCGGTCGGCTGGTGGGCCTGGAGCCTGCCGCTGCGCAGGCTCCGCGCCCACCCGCCGCAGGAGGCGGTCCGTCCGCCGCAGGGGCCGGTCCGCCCGCCGCGGAAGCCGGTCCGGCTGCTGTTCGCGTGTGCCGCGGTGGCCGGTTTCGCCCTGCTGTGGGGTTGGTTCGCGGCCCCGACGGCCGACCTGCCGCTGCACGGCGCGGCCCGGGTGGCGTTCGAGGTCTGCTGGTTCGGCGCGGGCGCGGCGGCCGCGCTGCACGCATCCGCCCGCCGGTGGCGGTCGGTGTGAGCGGCGCGGCCGCGCGGTACCTGACGGAGTGTCAGTTCACCGCGGCCAGGTGGTTCTTGAGGCCGAGGCCGAACGCGGTCGGGGTGCCGTTGAAGTCGGAGATCAGCGACGGACCCTGGCCGCAGTCCCAGGTGTTCCACGTCCAGCCGAGATAGGAGACCTTGGCGGCGTCGGCCCAGGACATCACCTGGTCGATGAAGGAGTGGGCGCAGTCGTTCTCGCCGATCTCGCCGACCACCACCGGGACCTGGGCGGCCAGCGGCGCCACGGTCGAGTTCCAACAGGACTGGCTGGCACAGGTGTTGAAGTTGTACACGTGCCAGGACGCGGCCAGGTTGCCCGCCGGGTCGGTGGGCTTGTGGGCCAGCCACTGGCCGAGGTCGTTGGAGTAGGCCAGGCCACCGAGCAGGATGACGTTGTTCGCACCGGCGGTGCGGACCGCGTTGACCAGCGTCTGCATGCCGCTGACGGGGTAGTTGATGCCGGGGCAGGCGCTGCCGCCGTCCCGCCAGCAGTTCCACGCCTGGTCGATGCCGGGGACGGCGCGGTCCGCGTAGGGCTCGTTGAGCAGGTCGAAGACCACCGACGGCTCGTTCTTGAAGGTGTCGGCGACGGAGGACCAGAAGGTGGCCGCACCGGCGCCCGGCATCGGCTTCTGGCAGGTCGAGTTGGTGTCGGAGCAGCCCGAGGAGTTGCCGGTGTAGAGGCCCTGGGTCCAGTGCAGGTCGATGATCGGGGTGAGCCCGGCGTCCCGCAGCGCGAGGACGAAGTTCTTCACCGCGGTGCGGTAGTTCTCGCCCGCGTACTCCGGCTTGACGTTCGCGTAGCCGTTCCAGCAGTCCTCGTTGACCGGGACGCGGACGGCGTTCGCCTTCCAGCTCTTGATCGCGGCGATCGAGGCGGCGTCCACCGGCCCGTCCGAGAACCCGTAGCCCTGGACGCACATGAACTCCATGCCGGAGCGGTTCACCCCGCGCAGGACCACCTGCGAACCACCCGCGTCCACCAGCTTGTTGCCGGAGACGTGCAGCGCCGGGGCCTTGCCGCTGCCGGTGCTCCCGGAGGAGGAGGCCGAGGGCGACGGCGACGCGGACGCGGAGGCAGAGGCCGAAGCGGACGGCGAAGCCGAGGCCGACGCGGATGCGGACGCCGACGGCGACGGGCCCGCCGCGCCGTTGCAGGCCACGCCGTTGACGGTGAACGAGACGGGGGCCGCGTTGGTGCCGCTGTACGAGAAGTTGGCGCCCGCGCTGACCGAGCCGCCCGCCGCGAGGCTGCCCGCCCAGGCCGGGGCGGTGACGGTGACGTTCCTGCCGGACTGGCTCCAGGTGCCGTTCCAGCCGCTGCCCGAGAGCGTCTGGTTGCCGGTGTAGGAGTAGCCGAGGCTCCAGTTGTCGATCGGGGTGCTGCCGGGGTTGGTAAGTTTCACGTTCGCGGTGAAGCCGCTGCCCCAGTCGTTCGTCGTGTAGTCGACGGAGCAGCGGAGGCCGGCGGCGGCCGCGGGGCCGGCGCCGGTGAGGGCGAGGGTGGTCGCAGCGGTCGCGGCCAGCGCGGAGGCCAGCACCAGGGCGGTGGTGCGGAGGGTCATGTTCGACTCCTCGGAGTGGGGGGAAGTGGGCGCGCTCCCACAGGCCCGCCCCGAACCCTAGCCAGGGGCAAGGCAGTTGCCAACAGGCTCCGGCTGCACACTCCTGCTGCGCACTCCCTTGACAGTGCGCACGACCCTCCCGATATTTGGGAGCGCTCCCACAGAACGACCCCCGGCGGATCCACGCCGACAGGACCCCAGCAGGACCCAGCAGACCCCACCGGGACGGCCCCGCGGCAGGCTCCGACCTGCCGCGCCGGACCGGACGACCTCGCCGGACGCCCTGCCGGATCCGCCCGACGCACCACCGTCCCCGGACTCCCCCACCCACCCCATCCGAGGAGCCGTCATGTCCTCCCCGCCCCGCAACCGGGCGACCCGTCCCCGGGTCTCGGCGCTCACCGCCGCCCTCACGCTGCTCGCCGCCGGTCTGTCGACCGCGGTCGCCGTCCCGGCCTCCGCCGCCGTGGTCCAGTGCTCCGTCGACTACACGACGAACGACTGGGGCAGCGGTTTCACCGCCAACGTGGCGATCAACAACAAGGGCACCGCCGCGCTCAACGGCTGGACGCTCACCTACTCCTACACCGGCAACCAGACGCTCTCGGGCAGCGGCTGGAACGGCACCTGGAGCCAGTCCGGCAAGAACGTCACCGTCACCGCCCCGGCCTGGGCCGCCACCATCGCGGCGGGCGGCTCCGCCACCGCGGGCGCCAACTTCTCGTACAGCGGCACCAACACCGCGCCGACCTCCTTCGCGGTCAACGGCACCAGCTGCACCGGCGCGCACGCCGCCCCGACCACCGCGCTGACCAGCCCCGCCCCGGGCGCCAACTACCAGGCGGGGGCGGCCATCCCGCTCTCGGCCACGGCCACGGCGGCGGACGGCGCGAGCATCAGCAAGGTCGAGTTCTACGACAACACCACGCTGATCGGCACCGCCACCACCGCCCCGTACACCTTCAACTGGACGGGCGCGGCGAGCGGCAACCACTCGATCTACGCCAAGGCGTACGACAGCCTGGGTGCCAGCAGCGAGTCGACCCCGGCGGGCATCACGGTCGCGGCCGGTCCGGCGATCAGCGCGACCCCGCTGACCCTGTCGGTGAACCAGGGCAAGACCGGCAGCTTCGCCGTGAAGCTGACCAGCCAGCCGAGCGCGAACGTCACCGTCACCACCACCCGGACCTCGGGCAACACCGGGCTGTCGATCAGCTCCGGCGCGACGCTGACCTTCACCCCGAGCAACTGGTCGACGGCCCAGAACGTCACGCTCACCGCCGACGCCTCCTCCACCGGCTCGGCCACCTTCACCTCCTCCGCCACCGGGTACACCTCCTCGGCGGTCACGGTGACCGAACTGGCCGCCGCCTCGGGCGTGTACAACGACCGGTTCCTGCAGCTGTACAACAAGATCAAGGACCCGGCGAACGGCTACTTCTCGCCGGAGGGCATCCCCTACCACTCGGTGGAGACCCTGCTGGTCGAGGCCCCCGACCAGGGGCACGAGACCACCTCGGAGGCGTACTCGTACCTGCTCTGGCTGGAGGCCCAGTACGGGCGGGTCACCCAGGACTGGTCGAAGTTCAACGCGGCATGGACGCTCATGGAGACGTACATGATCCCGGGGCACGTCGACCAGCCGACCAACTCGTTCTACAACGCCTCCAAGCCGGCCACCTACGCGCCCGAGCGCCCGCTGCCGAGCGACTACCCGGCGGCGCTGGACACCTCGGTCACCGCGGGCAACGACCCGATCGCCGGTGAGCTGAAGAGCGCGTACGGCACCGACGACATCTACGGCATGCACTGGCTGCAGGACGTCGACAACGTCTACGGCTACGGCAACGCGCCCGGCAAGTGCGAGGCGGGCCCGTCCGACACCGGCCCGTCGTTCATCAACACCTACCAGCGCGGCGCGCAGGAGTCGGTGTTCGAGACCATCCCGCAGCCCACCTGCGACAAGTTCACGTACGGCGGCAAGAACGGGTACCTGGACCTGTTCGTCAAGGACAACTCCTACGCCAAGCAGTGGAAGTACACCGACGCGCCGGACGCCGACGCGCGGGCCATCCAGGCCGCCTACTGGGCCGACACCTGGGCCAAGGCGCAGGGCAACGGCGCGCAGGTCGCCACCACGGTGGCCAAGGCCGGCAAGATGGGCGACTACCTGCGGTACTCGTTCTTCGACAAGTACTTCAAGCAGATCGGCAACTGCGTCGGCGCCAGCACCTGCGCGCCCGGCAGCGGCAAGACCTCCGAGCACTACCTGCTGTCCTGGTACTACGCCTGGGGCGGCGCCACCGACACCTCGGCCGGCTGGTCCTGGCGGATCGGCGACAGCGCGGCGCACGGCGGCTACCAGAACCCGATGGCCGCGTACGCGCTGGTCAACAACCCGGCGATGGCGCCCAAGTCGGCCACCGGCAAGGCGGACTGGACCACCTCGATGGCCCGCCAGGTCGAGTTCACCCAGTGGCTGCAGTCCAACGAGGGCGCGATCGCGGGCGGTGCGACCAACAGCTGGGAGGGCAACTACGGCACACCGCCGGCCGGCACCCCGACCTTCTACGGGATGTTCTACGACGAGGCGCCGGTCTACCACGACCCGGCCTCCAACCAGTGGTTCGGCTTCCAGGCCTGGGGCCTGGAGCGGATGGCGGAGTACTACTACTCCAGCAACGACCCGAAGGCCAAGGCCATCCTGGACAAGTGGGTGACCTGGGCGCTGTCCAAGACCACCTTCAACGCGGACGGCACCTACAAGATCCCGTCCACGCTGGCCTGGAGCGGCAAGCCGGACACCTGGAACGCGGCCTCCCCGGGCGCCAACACCGGCCTGCACGTGAGCGTCGTCGACTACACCAACGACGTCGGCGTGGCCGGCTCCTACGCCAAGCTGCTGTCGTACTACGCGGCCAAGTCCGGCAACGCGGCGGCCAAGACCGCGGCGCAGAAGCTGCTCGACGGCATGTGGGCCAACAACCAGGACGCGCTGGGCATCTCGGTGCCGGAGACCCGTGCCGACTACAGCCGCTTCAACGACTCGGTCTCGGTGCCGAGCGGCTGGACCGGCACCATGCCCAACGGCGACCCGATCAACAGCACCTCGACCTTCCTGTCGATCCGGTCCTGGTACAAGAACGACCCGTCGTTCGCCAAGGTCCAGTCGTACCTGAACGGCGGCCCCGCGCCGGTCTTCACGTACCACCGGTTCTGGGCGCAGGCCGACATCGCCACGGCGATGGCGACCTACGGCGACCTGTTCGGCGGCTGACCCGCCGTCACCCGAACGCGAGTGCCCGGTCCGACCGACAGCGGACCGGGCACTCGCCCGTTATGCGGAGATTCCTTTACTACCTCTTGATTTTTGTCATATGGGGTGAATAGTCTCCCGGCCATTCGGACGCCATCGATCACCCACGATCGCGCCGCCGCCACTCGGGAGGGTCAACCCCTATGAGAGTTCCCCGGATCCGCCGCTCCGCACTCACCGCCACCGCGGCCTGTCTGGTGCTCGCCACCGCCGGGACACTGGCCCTGCCCGCCGCCGCGGCGACCGCCGCGACCGCCGACGGACCCCTGCTCAGCTACGTGGTCAACACCAGGGCCAACCACGGCCAGACCCAGAAGGCCGAACGCGAGGTCCGGGCGGCCGGCGGCACCGTGGTCGCCTCGTACGAGCAGATAGGCGTGGTGATCGCCCGCTCCGCCGACCCCGGCTTCGCCGCCAGGCTGCGCGCCTCGAGGACGATCGACTCGGTCGGCGCCAGCCGCACCGCGGGCATCCAGGCCGGGGGAGCGGAGGACGTCGTCGAGGAGGCCGAGCTGCCCGCCGCCGCGCCCGCCGACGGCAGCGAACCGCTCTGGGCCAACCAGTGGGACATGCGGCAGATCGGCGTCGACCGGGCGCACCAGAGGGAGCTCGGCAGCCGCGCGGTGGTGGTCGGCGTGCTCGACTCCGGCATCGACGCCACCCACGAGGACCTCGCCGCCAACGTCGACCCCGCGCTCTCCGCGTCCTGCCTCAGCGGCCGCCCCGACCAGAGCCGGCAGTCCTGGCAGCCCACCACCAGCAGCCACGGCACCCACGTGGCGGGCACCATCGCCGCCGCCAAGAACGGCAAGGGCATCGAGGGCATCGCCCCCGGCGTCCGGCTGGCCGCCGTCAAGGTGGTCGACGACGGCGGGTTCATCTACCCCGAGTACGCGATCTGCGGCTTCGTCTGGGCCGCCGAGCACCACTTCCAGGTCACCAACAACAGCTACTACGTCGACCCGTGGATGTTCAACTGCGCGGGCGACCCGGACCAGGCCGCCGTCAGCGAGGCCGTCCGCCGGGCCGTCGACTACTCCCGCCGCAACGGGGTGCTGAACGTCGCCGCCGCGGGCAACGAGAACATCGACCTGGCGCACAAGACCGTCGACGTCTCCAGCCCCGACGACACCGACCCGGTCACCCGGCCGATCGACGACAGCTGCCTCGACCTGCCCGCCGAACTGCCCGGCGTGGTCGCGGTCTCCGCCGTCGGCGTCAAGGGCGACAAGTCGTACTACTCCAGCTACGGGCTGAACAAGGTCGCGGTGGCCGCGCCCGGCGGCGACGCCCGCTACCAGCTCCCCGACACCCCCGACCACAACGGGCGCGTCCTGTCGACCGTGCCCGGCGGCAAGTACGCCTACATGCAGGGCACTTCGATGGCCTCCCCGCACGCGGCCGGCGTCGCCGCGCTGCTCGCCTCCACCCACCCGTGGGCCGGCCCCGACCAGCTGCGCGCCCTGCTGATCGGGCAGGCCGACCCGCACGCCTGCCCGGCCGGGGACTACAACCCGGGCGGCACCGGCCTCTACAAGGCCACCTGCGAGGGCACCGAGGGCAACAACGGCTTCTACGGCGCGGGCGTGGTCTCCGCCGCCAAGGCGGTCGACCCCTCCCGCGGCTGACGCGGCGCCGCCACGTCACTCCCCGCCGACGTGCCGGGACCAGTCCGACTCCACCGGAGCCAGACCGGCCCGGTTCGGCACCTGCTTCAACCAGGCCGGACGGGCCGCCAACCGCGCCGCGGCGGCCCGCTCCTCGGCGGCCCGGATCTGCTCGGGCGTCGCGAAGCCCTCCGGCAGCCAGGCCGCCGAGTGCGCCACCCGGGCGGCCAGGTGCTGCACGTACGCCTCCCGCACCGCGGCCGGCGAGTCGAAGCCCGGCTCGTCGGCCAGCCAGGCGTCCGGGACCAGCGCGGCCACCTCGCCCAGCAGTTCCGGCGTCACCAGCGGGGCGAGGTCCGCGTCGGCGGCCGCCAGGTCGGGCCCGTAGCCGCCCAGCGCGTGGCCGCTCAGGTCGTAGCGCTTGTGCACCGAGGCCGCCGCCGACGCCCAGCGGTGGTGGAACACCAGGCCCGCACCGTTGTCGATCAGCCACAGCCGCCCGTGCCACACCATCAGGTTCGGGTTGTGCACGCTGCGGTCGACGTTCCCGGTCAGCGCGTCCAGCCACACCACCCGGCCCGCCTCCCGCGGCGAGACCTCGACCATCCCCGGCCGGAAGTCCCGCGCCCCCGGCAGCAGGTCCATCCCGAGGTTGCGCCCCGCACTGGCCCGCAGCAGGTCCTGGATCTCCTGGTCCGGCTCGTCCGCGGCCACCGCGGGGTCGAAGTCCACCAGGACCAGCGGCGGCACCCGCAACCCCAGGCGCCGCGCCAGCTCCCCGACGATCACCTCGGCCACCAGCGCCTTCACCCCCTGCGCCGCCCCGGTGAACTTCACCACGTACGTCCCCAGGTCGTCCGCCTCGACCACCCCGGGCACCGACCCGCCCGCCCGCAGCGGATCGACATAGCGCAGCGCCTTCACCTCATCGAGCATCCGCCCACCCTAACGCGACCCGCCGCCCCGGGTTTGGCGGGCGCTCGGGGCGATGATTGGGTGGGGCCGACCGTCGAGCAGCCGACCGAGGAGATGTGAAGCGATGGGCAAGGTGCACGCCACCACCGAGCGGACGTACGGGGCCGACCCGGCCCGGGTGTACGAGGTGCTGGCCGACTACGCGGTGACCCGCCCGAAGCTGCTGCCCGCGCAGTACAGCGAGTACGAGGTGCGGGCGGGCGGCCGGGGCGCCGGGACGCAGGTGCACTGGAAGCTGCAGGCGACCGAGAAGCGGGTGCGGGACTGCCTGTTCACGGTCTCGGCGCCCAGCCCGGAGAAGCTGGTGGAGACCGACGCCAACTCCTCGATGGTGATCACCTGGACGGTCTCGGCGGTCGGCGAGAGCGGCAGCAGGGTCACCGTGGAGGCGAGCTGGACGGGCGCGAGCGGCATCGGAGGCTTCTTCGAGCGGACCTTCGCGCCGAAGGGCCTGAACCGGATCCACGACCAGGTGCTCGCCAACCTGGCGGCCGAACTGGGCTGAGCCCGGCCGAGCCCTCGCGGCACTAGGACACCCGTACGGCGCGTCAGCCGTACGGGTGTCTGGTTTCCCCGGACGGGTGAAGCGGGTCCGGGCGGGCGGTACCGTCAACCTAGGCTCCGGGCCGTGCAGATGACGATCCTTCATGTGTCCCAGCCGGTCGACGGCGGGGTGGCCCGGGTGGTGGTGGACCTGGTGCGCGGGCAGCGCGCGGCGGGGTGCCGGGTCCTGGTGGCGTGTCCCTCCGGCGGGCGGCTGGCCCGCGAGGCCGCCGCGGCCGGTGCCCGGGTGCTGGACTGGCCCGCCGAACGCTCGCCCGGCGCGGGCGTCGCCCGGGAGGCCTGGCGGTTGCGCCGGATCATCCGCCGCACCGAGCCGGACGTGCTGCACCTGCACAGCGCGAAGGCCGGGCTGGCGGGCCGGCTGGCGGCCCGCGGCACCCCGCCCACCGTGTTCCAGCCGCACGCCTGGTCGTTCGCGGCGGTGGACGGCGCGCTGGCCGAGGCCAGCCTGCGCTGGGAGCGGCACGCCACCCGCTGGGCCCGCACCGTGCTGTGCGTCAGCGAGCGGGAGCGGGCGGACGGCGAGGCGGCGGGGCTGGTCGCGGACTGGCGGGTGGTGCCCAACGGCGTCGACCTGGAGCACTTCGCGCCCGCCGACCCGGCCTCCCGGCGGGCGGCTCGGATGGCGCTGGGCCTGGACCAGTCCGATCCGCTGGCGGTGTGCGTGGGGCGGCTGTGCCGCCAGAAGGGCCAGGACGTGCTGCTGGACGCCTGGACGCGGGTGCAGCTGGCCCGTCCGGCGGCCCGGCTGGTGCTGGTCGGCGGCGGTCCGGACGCGGAGGTGCTGGCCGAGCGGGTCCGCTCGCTGCCGGACCCGTCCCGGGTGCGGATGGTGGGCGACGTGGCGGACCCGCGGCTGTGGCTGGCGGCGGCGGACCTGGCGGTGCTGCCCTCGCGCTGGGAGGGGATGGCGCTGGCGCCGCTGGAGGCGATGGCCTGCGGGCGGCCGGTGCTGCTGACCGACGTCCCGGGCGCCCGGGAGTGCCTGCCGCCGGGGGAGCGGGGGCGTTCGGTGGTGCCGCCGGAGAATCCCGGCGCGATGGCCGAACGGCTGGTCGAATTCCTGGGGGACCGGATCGAATGCGAACGGCGCGGTGTTCTGGCCCGGTCACACATGGCAGATCATCACGATATCCGCGGAGTGATTCAGCAGGTGGCGGCGGTCTACCGGACGATTGTTCGGAGCGGCACGGTGCCGGTGGGCCGTACGGGCCGTGTCCCGCAGCGGTTCTGATCGTTTGTCAGACTGTGAACGCCCGCCCGTGCAGGTGCGGCCTTCTTTCCTGAATGTCTGATTATTGGGCGGGTGGAATGAAATGGCATGTCAGCCTCCTGCGCGCCGGACGGCGTTCGCTAATGTCTGATTTTGCCTGCTTCGTCTCCATTTTCGGCAGCGAAATGGTCGACGGCCTTTCACGGCAGCAGGTGCTTACCTGGACCGCGTCCACCGGGCCGGGGCGCCGAGCCGGTGCGCGTCCGGTCCGGCGGCCGGCCGCGGCGGGTACACAGCAGGGGAGTTCGTGCGCTGATGACCATTGACCACGAGAGCGTGCCGCGACCGGGCAGGACGCTGACCGGCCCCGGCCGGCGCGGCGCCCGCCCGGACGGCCACCCCGGCACCCGCCCGGACGGCCGCCCCGGCACCGGCGTGCTCGACCGGCCGGGGGCGCGCTCGAAGGGCCGCCCGAAGTCCCGGCCCGCCGCCCCCCGGGCCTCGGCGGGCGTCGGACGGCACCGCGGTCGCCTGCACTCCCGGGTCGCCCTCCCGCTGTCCCTGGCCGCCGCCGACAGCCTGGCGGTCGGTCTCGCCGCGGCCGCCACCACCCCCGCCGGCGCCCGCCCGATCGCCACCGCCGTCCTGCTGCTGCCCGCGCTGCTCCCGCTCAACCTGGCCGGCGGCCTCTACCGCACCCGGCTCAGCCTGTCCGCGCTCGACGAACTGCCCGCCCTGGCCGCCCGCGCCGCCGTCGCCACCGCCTTCGCGATCACCGCCGACGCCTGCCTGGCCGGGCGCTGGGCCGACCTCGGCCCGGTCAGCCCGCTGCGGCTGCTCGCCCTGCTGCTGCTGGTGCTCCCGCTGGCCGCCCTCGGCCGGGCCTTCGTCCACCACCTCACCCGCCGCTCCCGCCGCCGCCGCCCCAGCCCGGTGCTGATCCTCGGCGCGGGCGAACTCGGCCAGCAGATCGCCGCGGTGCTCACCGCCCGCCCCGAGTACGGCCTGCGCCCGGTCGGCTACCTCGACCCGGACCCGGTGCTGCTCCCGCCCGGCTCCCCGCTGCCGGTGCTCGGCGGCCGCGAGGTGCTCGGCCGGGTGCTGCGCCGCTACCGGATCCACCACGTGCTGGCCACCGCGGGCGCCGCCGACGAGGCCGAGACGCTGTCCGCGCTGCGGCACGCCGCCCGGCTCGGCTGCCAGGTCTGGCTGGTGCCCGGCCTGCGCGAGTTCGACTCCGTCCAGGGCGCGGGCGACCACCTGTGGGGCTTCCCCTGCCTGCGCCTGGGCGCCCCCGCGATGCGGCGCGGCGGCTGGGTCGTCAAGCGCGGCTTCGACGTCCTCTCGGCCGCCCTCGGCCTGCTGCTGGTCTCCCCGCTGCTGGCCGCCTGCGCCCTCGCGGTGCGCTGGGAGACCGGCCCCGGCGTGCTCTTCCGCCAGCAGCGCACCGGCCTGGACGGCCGGGTCTTCACCGTCCTCAAGTTCCGCACCCTGCGCCCCTCCGACGAGCACGAGTCGGCCACCCGCTGGAACATCGCCCAGGACCACCGGATGGGCGCCGTCGGCAGGTTCCTGCGCAGGACCTCGCTGGACGAGCTGCCGCAGCTGTGGAACGTGCTGCGCGGCGACATGAGCCTGGTCGGCCCGCGCCCCGAACGCCCGTACTTCGTCATGCGGTTCGGGCAGGCGTACCCCGAGTACGCCGACCGGCACCGCGTCCCGGTCGGCCTGACCGGGCTGGCCCAGGTCAACGGCCTGCGCGGGGACACCTCGATCGAGGACCGGGCGCGCTTCGACAACCGCTACATCGAGGGCTGGAGCCTGTGGGAGGACGCCAAGATCCTGCTCCGCACCGCTGCCCTGGTGGTCCGCCCGGACGGGAGCTGAACCCATGGCCGTCGCCATCCAACTTCCCTACCCAGCAAGGCGGTTGACCAGGATAGTGCCCGCCCGGCCGAGCTGGCTCGCGGCGGCCACGGTGCTGCTGGTGTGCGTGCCGACGGGGGAGAAGGACGTCGCCGCGTCCGTGCACGTCACCCCGGCCGACCTCGCCTCGCTGGCCCTGGTCGGGCTGGTCGCCCTCGACCTGCTGCGCGGCCGCCTGCCCCGGCTCGACCCGGCCGCCTGCGCGCTGCTGGGCGGCGTGGTGCTGGCCGCCGCCCTCGCCACCGTGCACTCCATCGACCCGGCGAGCAGCGTCACCGGCTTCGTCCGGCTGGTGCAGATCTTCGTGCTCGTGCCCGCCGCGGTGCTGCTCGCCGTCCGCGACACCCGCGACCGCCGCCTGGTCCTCGGCTCCTTCGTGCTGGCCGCCCTGATCGAGGGCGCCGTCGGCGCGAACCAGTACCTCACCCGCACCGGCGCCTCCTACACCGGCCAGCCGATCCGGGCCGTCGGCACCTTCGGCGCGCTCGACATCATGGCGATGTCCACCGTCGTCTCGTACGGGCTGCTGGCCGCCCTCGGGCTGGCCCTCGCCGAGCGCGGCCCCGGCGGCAGCCGCTGGCTGCGCCGCACGATGTGGGCCGCCGCCGCGTTCCTGGCCTTCCCGCTGGCCGTGTCGTTCAGCCGGGGCAGCTGGATCGCCACCGCCGTCGCCGCGAGCGTGCTGCTGCTGCGCGCCGACGCCCGGCTCGCGGTCAGGGGCGTGCTGGTCGGCGCCGCCGCCGCGGTGGTGCTGGTCGGCGGGTTCGGCCTCGGCGCGTCCGGCGTCACCGAGCGGCTCGGCTCGATCGGCTCGGTCTCCGCCGCCCCCGACCAGTCGGTCTCCGACCGCTACGACCTGTGGGCCACCGCGGGCCGGATCTGGCAGGACCACCCGATGACCGGCGCCGGCCCCAAGGCCTTCCAGCAGCTGCGCGACAGCCACGCCCCGCTGCGGCTCTCCTCCGGCAGCGACGCCGCCGACGCCACCATCGGCTTCCAGCGCGAACCGCTGCTCTCCCCGCACAACATGTACTTCCTGGTGCTCAGCGAGCAGGGCCTGCTCGGCGTCATCGCCTACCTGGCGCTGTTCCTCGCCCTGCTGACCGGCTGCCTGCGCCGCGCCACCGGCCCCGGCCTGGCCGCGCTCGCCCTGCTCTGCTGGGTGCTCTGGGACTTCCTCTACGCCGACATCGGCGGCACCACCACCGTACTGACCTCGGTGGTGCTGGGCCTGGCCGCCCGCACCGCCTTCCCCGGCCCCGACTCCCGCGAAGCAGACGGTGCATGACGACAGACCAGCCGGTGGCCCGACCCGCCCCGGCCACCGCCCCGGCCGCGGCCGCCCCCGGCGCCGTCCCCGCCCCGCGCGCCGCCGCCGAACCGGCCAGGCGCGGCTTCCTGGCCAAGGCCCTCGGCGTCACCGCACTGCTCAGCGCGGCCGGCTCCGGCCTCGGCCTGCTCCGCGACCTGCTGCTGGCCCGGTACTTCGGCGCCAACCAGGGCACCGACGCCTTCCTGGTCGCCTGGACGGTACCGGAGACCGCCGCGCCGCTGCTGATCGAGGACGCGATGGCCTTCCTGATGGTCCCGGCCTTCAGCCTGGCCCTGGTGCTGCGCGAGGAGCGCCCCCAAGGGCCGGACCCGGTGCGGCAGTTGACCCGCTCCACGCTGCCCTGGCTGCTGCTCGCGCTGTGCACCCTCTCCGGCGCCGTCGCGCTCGGCGCCCCCCGGCTGGTCGAGCTGCTCGCCCCCGGCCTGGCCGACCCGCAGCTCGCCGTCACCTGCACCCGGATCACCGCGCTCACCATCCTGCCGTTCGGCGTCGCCGGGTACCTGGCCTCCGCGCTGCGCGCCCTGCACTCCTTCACCGCACCCGCCGTCATCTACGTGATGTACAACCTGGGCATCCTGGCCCTGCTGCTCAGCGGCCACCGGCTGCTCGGGGTCCGCTCCGCGGCGATCGGCGTCGCGGTCGGCAGCGCGCTGATGGCGGGCGTGCTGCTGCTGCCGTTCGCCCGGCGGCTGCGCGCGGGCGGGCGGCGGCGCGGGCTGCGCCGGGGCGCGGCCCGCCGGCTGGTGCTGATCCCGCTGGCGCTGCTGCCGGTCGCCGCGTTCACGCTGACCCGGCAGGCCCAGGTGTTCATCGAGCGCTACCTCGGCTCCGGCCTGCCGCCCGGCACCATCTCGCACCTCAACTACGCCGCCAAGGTCAGCCAGTTGGCGATGACCTCGGCGATCCTGATCGTCACCGTCACCTTCCCGGTGGTGGCCCGGGCGATGGCCGCCGGGGACTTCACGGCGGCCCGCGACCGGGTCGAGAAGGACCTCGGCCAGGCCGCGGCCCTCGTCCTGCTCGGCACCGCCTTCCTGATGGCCTGCGCCCCCGCGCTGGTCGCCCTGCTGTTCCAGCGCGGCGCGTTCGGCCCGGCCGACACCTCCGCGACCGCCGCCGTGATCCGGGTCTACTCCTTCGGGCTGCCCGCCCAGGCGATGATCGGCGTGATGGTCCGGCCGTACTTCTGCGTCCGCCCGGTGGTGCGCCGCGCCGACACCCCGCGCGCCGAGGGCGACCGGACCACCTGGCCGGACTGGTACCCGGTCGGCGCGATGCTGCTCGGCCTGACCGTCACCGTCGGCGTCGGCGTCGCCGCCACCCCGCGCTTCGGGGCGCTCGGCCTGGCCGCGGGCAACGCCGCGGGCATCACCGCCACCGCCGCCCTGCTGATGCGCGGCCTGATGCTGCGCGGCGTCGCCCTGCGGCTGCCCCGGGTGCTCGGCGGCCAGGCCCGGCTGCTGGCCGCCGCCCTGGCCGCCGCCGCGCTCGGCTGGCTGGCCACCCGGGCGGTCACCGGCCCGCTGCCCGCCGCGCTGCTCGGCGGCACCACCGTCCTGCTGGTCTTCGCCGCCCTCGGCGCGCTGTTCGGCGCCGCCGAGGTGCGCGGCCCGGTGCTCGGCCTGCTGGCCCGGGCCCGTCGGCCGCAGCCCGCCCTGTCCCCCGCCGCCGAAGGGAGGCCCCATGGCCGCTGACCCCCGCCTACCGGCCCAGGCCCTCGCCCCCCGGCTCGCGCCCTGGATCCTGATGTACCACTCGGTGGCCGAGGAGGAGGAGGACCCCTACCTGCTCACCGTCACCCCCGAACGCTTCGCCGAGCAGATGGACTGGCTGCACCGCACCGGCCGCCGCGGCGTCAGCGTCCGCGAACTGCTGGCCGCGCAGGCCCGCGGCCGGGAGGCCCGGCTGGTCGGCCTGACCTTCGACGACGGATACGCCGACTTCGCCCGGCACGCCGTCCCGGTGCTGCGCGAGTACGGCTTCACCGCCACCGCGTACGTCGTCCCCGACCTGCTCGGCACCGAGAACGGCTGGGACGCCGAGGGTCCGCGCAAGAAGCTGCTCACCGTCGAGCAGGTCGTCGAACTCGCGGGCGCGGGCTGGGAGATCGGCTCGCACGGCCTCGGCCACCAGGCGCTGCCCGGCCTCTCCCCGGCCGCCCTGGAGCGCCAGACCGCCGACAGCCGCCGCGCCCTGGAGGACCTGCTCGGCCGCCCCGTCACCGGCTTCTGCTACCCGTACGGCGCGGTCGACCTGCCCGCCACCCGGGCCGTCCGGGACGCCGGGTACGACTACGCCTGCGCCATCGACCACTCCTGGCTGACCGGCCGCCACGCGCTGCCCCGCTGCTACGTCGGCGACCGCGACGGCGCCTGGCGGCTGCGCGCCAAGCACGGTCGGCACCGCTGGCGGGACGCGGTGACCGGGCTGCGCTGGGCCCCGCCGAAGTCCCGTCCGGCGGCGGCCGCGGGGGAGCCCCGATGAGAGTCCTGCACGTGGTCACCGGCCTGCACGCGGGCGGCGCCGAACGCCAACTCGCCCTGCTGCTGCGGCACCTGCCCAAGGACCAGCAGCACGAGGTGGCCGCCCTGACCAACCCCGGCACGGTCGCCCGCGAACTGCGCGCCGACGGCTTCACCGTCCACCACCTCGACATGCGCGGCAATCGCGACCTCGCCGTGCTGCCCCGGCTGACCAGGCTGATCCGCTCCGGCCGCTACGACCTGGTGCACACCCACCTCTACCGGGCCATGCTGTACGGGCGCCTCGCCGCCCGGCTGGCGGGCGTGCGCACGGTGGTCGCCACCGAGCACTCGCTGCAGTCCGGCGTCATCGAGGGCCGCCCCACCTCGCGCGGCGTCCGCGCCCTCTACCTGGGCGCCGAGCGGCTCGGCACCACCACCCTCGCCGTCTCCGGCCAGGTCGCCGCGGTCCTGGACGAGTGGGGCGTGCCCGCCGAGCGCATCCGCCTGCTGCCCAACGGCGTGGACGCCGCCCGCTACCGCTTCACCCCCGCCGCCCGGGCCGCCCACCGCGGCCGCCTGCGCGCCCAACTCGGCCTGCCCATCGGTGTGTTCGTGGTCGGCGCGGTCGGCCGGCTGGTGCCCGGCAAGCGCTTCCACGTCCCGCTGGAGGCGCTCGCCCGGCTCACCGACGCCCGCCTGCTGCTGATCGGTGAGGGCCCCGAACGGGACGCCCTGCTCGACCTGGCCGCCCGGCTCGGCGTCCGCGACCGCCTGGTGCTCACCGGCGAACGCGACGACGTCCCCGAACTGCTCACCGCCGTCGACGTGCTGGTCTCCCCCTCCCGCGAGGAGACCTTCGGCCTGGCCGCCCTGGAGGGCCTCGCCGCCGGGCTCCCCCTCCTGCACTCCGCCTGCCCGGCCCTGGCCGAACTCCCCGCCGACGCCGCCCCGCACGCCCGGCTGCTCCCCTCCGACCCCGAGTCCTACGCCCGCGAACTCGCCCTCCTCGCCACCACCCGCCCCGGCCCCCACCCCGTTCCCCCCGCCGTCGCCCACTACGACATCGCCCGGATCGCCACCGACCTGGCCGCCCTCTACCGCCACCTGACCGCCCCGGACGGGGGGCCGGGCCGGGGCCCGGACCGCTCCGCGCCGTTCACCCGCGCCCTCCGCCGCCCGGGGGGCGGGCCCGCGGCCGCTCCGGACGGGGACTCCCGTCGGGCGCCCGCCCCCGGCGGCCGGGTGCTGCCCGCCCAGGACCCCGACCGGTCCGGGGCCGCGCCGACGGCCGCCCCGGCCGGGGGCCCGGACCGCTCCGCGCCGTTCGCCCGCGGCTTCCTCCGCCCGGGACGCGGCCCGGCCGCCGCCGCGGACCCCGGCCCGCCCGTTCCGGCCCCGCCGCAGGGGCGGGACGGGCGGCCCTAGCCGCCCCCGGCGGCCCGGCGTCCCGCGCGGCCGCGCACCGCTCAGTTCACCCCTTCGACCCTCCTGGAGTCACCGATGCCCGAACCACGCCGCAGCGCCCGCGCGCTGGCCCGCCGCTGGTGGCCGCTGGCCGTCGCCGTCCCGCTGGGGGCGCTGGCCGGGGCCGGCTACGCCGTCGTCTCGCCGCCCAGCTACGCCGCCAGTTCCTACGTGGTGGTCGTCCCCAACAACCCCGGCGAGAGCTCGACCGCGGTCAACTTCGCCCAGGCGTACGGCCGGTTGACCGGTCAGCCGCAGGTGCTGCTCGGGGCGGCGGCCGAGAGCGGCCACTCGGTGGCCACGCTGGCGGGCATGGTGCGCGGCACCACCTCCCCGGACGCCCCGGTGATCGAGATCACCGGCACCGGCCGCCGCGGCGAGGAGGCCGTGAAGAACGCCGACGCGGTCGCCAGGTCGCTGATCGCGTTCGGCAACACCAGCAGCAAGGAGACCGGCGTCCGGCTGGTGCCGCTGGCCCCCGCCGCCGAGCCCGACGCCCCGGCCTCCCCGTCCGCCGCCCTGGACACCGCGGTGGGCACGGCCGCGGGCGTGCTGCTCGGCGCGCTGGTGATGCTCACCCGCCGCAGGCCCGCGCCCGCCGCCGGACCGGCCCTGCCCGCCCAGCCGGAACCCACCGCGGCCGAACCCGCGCAGGCCGAACCCGCGAAGGCCGCCGCGAAGGCCGCTCCCGAGCCGGCGGCCGCCCGGTGAAGCTCCGTCAGCGGCTCGGCCCCGGCCCCCGGGTGCCCGCCCAGCCGGCCCGGTCCGTCGCCGACAGCGAGCGGTGGAGCGCCGAGGTGCTGCGCACCGACGACGCCCTGGACCGGCTCGCCGACGACTGGGACGACCTGCACCGCCGCTGCTCGACCGCGACCTCCTTCCAGGCCGCGCCCTGGCTGCGCTCCTGGTGGCGCCGGTACGGCCGCCCGGGCGCGCTGGTGCTGGTGCTGGTCCGCCGGGACGGGCGGCTGGTCGGGGCGGCCGCGCTGCGCCGCCGCGGCCCGTTCGGCGGGCTGACCAACCTGGGCGCGGGCCTGGTCGACTTCACCGACGTGCTGCTCGACGACGACTGCGCGGACCGGGCCGCCGCCGAACTGGCCGCCGCCCTCCCGCTGCGCCGCCCCTGGCACAGCCTGGAACTGCGCGAGGTGCACCCGTCCGCGGCCGTGCAGCGGGTGTACGCGCACTGGCGGGGCCGTCGGCACCGGTTCGCCGACTCGCTGTGCCAGTACCTGCCCGCCGTCCCGATGGACGAGCTGCTCAAGCGGCTGCCCGGCAAGACCGCCCAGCGCAGCCGGGTCAAGCTCCGCAAGATCGCCCGGTCAGGGGTGGTGGTGCACTCCGCGACCGCCGAGGAGGTCCCGTACACGGTCGGCGAGTTGCTGCGGCTGCACATGCTGCAGTGGCAGGACCGCGGGGTCACCCCGGAGCACCGCACCGCGCGCTTCGCCGAGCACCTGACCGAGTCGACCACCGGCCTGGTGGCGTCCGGCCGGGCGGCGATACACCGGTTCGAGCTGGACGGCGAGGTGGTGGCGGTGAACCTGGTGATCCTCTGCGCCCCGTTCGGCGGCCTGTACATGTACGGGGCGCACCCGAAGCTGCGCGAGCAGCTGGACATCGCGGGCCTGCTGTTCGGCGCCGCCCTGGACGAGGTCCGCGCCGCGGGCATCCCGCTGCTCAGCCTGCTGCGCGGCCAGGAGCCGTACAAGCAGCGCTGGCGGCCGGACCAGCTGTCCAACCAGCGCCTGGTGCTGGGCCCCGGCCGCCTCGCCCCGTGGGCCGCGGCCCGCGCGCTGCGGATCGGGGCCCGGACCGCCGCGGTGCACGTGCTGCGCACCCGGGCGCCGAAGCTGAAGGAGGCGCTAGCGCAGCGGCGACTGCGGTGAGGTCCTCACCGGCCCGACGGCCCCGGAGGAGCCCGACATCAGCTGCTTGTACACCGCGGCCGACCTCGGGTTCTCCTTGCACTGCCAGAAGCCGTGCGGGCAGTAGTCGGTGACGGTCTGGTAGGCGGTGTCGTGGGTGCGCATCCACTCCACCATCCGCCGCACGAACTCCGGGTTGTCGCCGTTGCGGAACAGCCCCCACTCCGGGTAGGACACCGGCTTGCCGCGCTTGGCGGCGAACTCGACCTGGTCCTGCAGCCCGTACGGCTCGGAGACGTACTCGTCGAAGGTGCCGCCCGCGGGCTGGTCGTAGCTGTCCATGCCGATGATGTCGACCACGTCGTCGCCGGGGTAGCAGCGCGTCCAGGGGACGGCGTCCAGCCCGCGGGTGGGGGCGAAGTCGAAGGAGAAGTGCTGGCCCGGCACCGAGCGCATCACGCCGACGATCCGCCGCCAGTACGCCTTCCAGGCCGTCGGGTCGGGCTTGCAGCGCGAGGTGTAGGTGACGCCGTTCATCTCCCAGCCGAGGGTGATGACGGTGTCGCCGCCGCCGAAGGCGACCAGCTTCCGGGCCAGGCGCAGGAAGTGCTGGTCGAACTCGCCCTGGTTGCCGCGGGCCAGCAGCCGGGCCACCTCGGCGTCCGGCACGTTGCCCTCGTTGGGCACGAGCATCGGCACGCCCAGCACCAGCCGCCGCCCCGGGTCGGACTGCCGCCACTGCGACCACAGGCCCAGCACCATCGGCTCGCCCTCGATGTCCTGCCAGCCGTTGCCCGCCAGGTAGGTGTGGCCGACCTGCATGTTGGCGTTGTTCAGCCAGGACGCCATCCGGGCGATGTTCGGGATGTACGTGTCCCAGGAGCCGACGAACGCCCCGAACGGCACTTCGTGCACCGCCCGCTGCACCACCGGCCGGGGCGCGGCCCCGCGCGGCTGGACCGCGTCCGAGGAGAGCGCGGCGTGCCGCTCGGTCTGGCTGAGCGGGGTGCCGGACGGCACGCTGGCGGTGGTCACCAGCAGCAGCGCGGCGGCGGCCAGGGTCAGGCGGCCGAGACGCATGGGATCTCCGTACGGGTCCAGGGACGGTTTCCGGCCCCAGGAGCCTAGCCTGACAGACCGTCATAAATGCCCCGTGTCACCCCAACGGGTCACTCCGGGGGCCGGTCAGCCGAAGGTGTCGCACTTCGTCATGTCGCCGGTGCGGTAGCCGGTGGTGAACCACTGCTGCCGCTGCGCCGAGGAGCCGTGGGTCCAGCTCTCCGGGTTGGTGCGCCCGGTGGCCCGCTGCTGGATCCGGTCGTCGCCCACCGATCCGGCGGCGTCCAGGGCCAGCGCGATGTCCTGGTCGGTCAGCCGGGTGATCAGCGGCCGCCCGGTGGACGGCTGCGGGGTGGTGGTGGCGTGGTGCGCCCACACCCCCGCGTAGCAGTCGGCCTGCAGCTCCAGCTTCACCGAGGCGCTGTCCGCGCCCTGCCGGTCGCCGCCGACCCTGGCGGTGGTGCCCAGCAGGTTCTGCACGTGGTGCCCGTACTCGTGCGCGACCACGTACGCCTCGGCGAACGGGCCTCCCTGGGCGCCCAGTTGGCGGCCCATGTCGTCGAAGAAGCCGAGATCGAAGTAGGCCTTGCGGTCGCCGGGGCAGTAGAAGGGGCCGACCGCCGAGGTCGCGGTGCCGCAGGCGGTGGCGACCCGGTCGGTGAACAGCACGCCGGCCGCCGGGGCGTAGCTGCGGCCGCGGGCGGTGAACTCGCCCTGCCAGTACGCCTGGACGCTGTTGACCACGGCCAGCACCCGGCAGTCCTGCCGCCGGTTGGCGTCCGCGCCGGTCCGGCAGGCGGCGTTCAGCTGGGCGGAACTGGTGGCCTGCCCCACCGGGGGTGCGGCGGGTTGGTCGGCGGCGCCGAACAGCCCCGGGTCCACCCCGAACAGCAGGGCCGCCAGCAGGCCGAGCAGGCCGATCACGCCACCGCCGACGGTCAGGCCGCCGCCGGGGATGCCGCGCCGGTCCTGGACCTGCGAGGCATCGAGTTCCGCGTCGTCGTCGAACTGCATTCCGTCTCACCTCTGTAACAGTCCGTGGGCCACCGAACGCGTACCCTAACCGGCCCGGAGCATGTGCGGGCCGCGTGACGGCGCAGGTCGCGCCGGGTCGCGTCGGCGGTGGACCGGGGCCGGGAGCCGGGACACGCCGGGGTCGGGCGGGCGGTAAACCCGGCGGTCCCGTCAGTGCCCGCCGGATAAACTCCGGCCGTGTCCTTCAACCCGCTGAGAAGCCTGTCGCCCCGTTCGGTCCTGCCCGCCGCCGCCGTCCTGCTGGTGCTCGCGGCCGGTGCCGCGGCCCACGCCAACCGTCCCGAGCCGTTCGGCGACCGGGTGGTCGCCGGTGCGTCGGACGCCAGCCCGGTCAGCGCGCAGTCGACCCCCGCGGAGCAGACCGACTTCAAGGTGGGCCCCGGCGTGGAGGCCTTCTCCAGGTCCACCGGCGAGCGGCTGTGGTCCTACCGGCGCGAGGGCGCGACCGCGCTGCACCTCACCCTGGTCGGCGAGGACGCGGCGGTGGTCTGGGACGACGGCATGGTCACCGCGGTGGACACCGGCGACCACTCGGTGCGCTGGCACCGCAGCGTCCCCGGCCTGGCCGACTGGCTGCGCGCCGAGGGCGAGCCGGGCGCGGAGGGCCGCACCGAGGAGCAGCGCAAGCAGCTGATGGCCCAGCGCGCCGCCGAGGCCCTGCACCCGTCCGCGGACAAGGTCAACGACGCCTTCGTGACGGTGGTCACCCCGAGCCTGCTGATGGGCTTCCGCGAGCGCGACGGCGACCTGCGCTTCAACTCCCGCCCCCCGGCGGGCTGCACCTTCTCCCCGGTGCGCACGGCGGAGACCGACGACGCGGTGCTCGTCCCGCGGCTGTGCCCGCCCACCACCGGCGCGGGGGCCCGTCAACTGCCGGGTGGCGTGATGGTGTTCTCGCTCACCGACCACGGCAACTTCCTCAACACCGGCCCCGACGTGGTGATGCGCCCGCTGGACGGCCACCGCGTCTCGGTCGAGGACGGCCCGGTGATCGGCACGTGGGTGTACGACACCACGCTGGGCGGTCGCGAGGCCGCCTGCGGCACCGACGGCGCCCCGTTCGCGGCGGCCCGGACGGGCTGCGCGAAGTGACCGCCCCGGCCCGGTCGGCACCCGCTGCCGCCCGGGCCCGGGCCCGGTGGTGCCCGCCGTCGCGGCCGGTGCCGAAAAAAGGCTTTCCCGCCCTCCCGTAGACTTGGTCCCAATGGCTGAGTGCCATACCCACGTCGAGGAGAGACCCCAGCCATGATTTCCGCGAACGCCCTGGAGCTTCGTGCCGGTGCCCGCATCCTGATCGAGTCCGCCAGCTTCCGGATCGCCCCGGGCGACCGGATCGGCCTGGTCGGCCGCAACGGCGCGGGCAAGACCACGCTGACGAAGGTGCTGGCCGGCGAGGGCCTCCCGGCGGGCGGCACGGTCACCTCCTCCGGCGAGGTCGGCTACCTCCCGCAGGACCCGCGCACCGGCGACCTCGACGTCCTGGCCCGGGACCGCATCCTCTCCGCCCGCGGCCTCGACACCGTGCTGAGGAAGATGCGCGAGAACGAGGAGCGGATGGCCAACGGCAAGGGCGCCACCCGCGACAACGCGATGAAGAAGTACGCCCGGCTGGAGACCGAGTTCCTCACCAAGGGCGGGTACGCCGCCGAGGCCGAGGCCGCCACCATCGCCGCCGCGCTGGGTCTGCCCGACCGCATCCTCGGCCAGCCGCTGCACACCCTCTCCGGCGGTCAGCGCCGCCGCGTCGAGCTGGCCCGGATCCTGTTCTCGGACGCCGACATCCTGCTGCTCGACGAGCCCACCAACCACCTCGACGCGGACTCCATCGCCTGGCTGCGGGACTTCCTGAAGACCTACAAGGGCGGCTTCATCGTCATCTCGCACGACGTCGACCTGGTCGAGACGGTCGTCAACAAGGTCTTCTACCTGGACGCCAACCGCTCCGCCATCGACATCTACAACATGGGCTGGAAGCAGTACCAGCAGCAGCGCGAGGACGACGAGAAGCGCCGCAAGCGCGAGCGCGCCAACGCCGAGAAGAAGGCCGCCACGCTCAACGCGCAGGCCGACAAGATGCGGGCCAAGGCCACCAAGACGGTCGCCGCGCAGAACATGGCCCGTCGCGCCGAGAAGCTGCTCTCCGGCCTGGAGCAGGTCCGCCAGTCCGACCGGGTCGCCAAGCTGCGCTTCCCGGACCCGGCCCCGTGCGGCAAGACCCCGCTGACGGCGTCCGGCCTGTCCAAGTCGTACGGCTCGCTGGAGATCTTCACCGACGTCGACCTGGCGATCGACCGCGGCTCCCGGGTCGTGGTGCTGGGCCTGAACGGTGCGGGCAAGACCACCCTGCTGCGGATGCTGGCGGGCGTGGAGAAGCCGGACACCGGCGAGGTGATCCCGGGCCACGGCCTGAAGATCGGCTACTACGCGCAGGAGCACGAGACGCTCGACCCCGAGCGCAGCGTGCTGGAGAACATGCGCTCCGCCGCGCCGGACACCGACCTGGTGCAGATCCGCAAGATCCTCGGCTCCTTCCTGTTCTCCGGCGACGACGTGGACAAGCCGGCCGGGGTGCTCTCCGGCGGCGAGAAGACCCGGCTCGCGCTGGCCACCCTGGTGGTCTCCAGCGCCAACGTGCTGCTGCTCGACGAGCCGACCAACAACCTGGACCCGGCCAGCCGCGAGGAGATCCTCGGCGCGCTGCACTCGTTCAGCGGCGCGGTCGTCCTGGTCACCCACGACGAGGGCGCGGTCGAGGCGCTCCAGCCGGAGCGGATCATCCTGCTGCCCGACGGCGTCGAGGACCTGTGGAGCCCCGCCTACCACGACCTGGTGTCGCTGGCCTGACCCCGCCCGGCCACCCCGCGGCCCGCTCGGGGCCACCGTACGGACCTCGCGCGTAGACGCGGGGTCCGTCGTCGGTACGAGGGGGACTCGTCCCCCGTCGACCCCGGCCTCCCCGGGGGCGGGGCTCCGGCGGCCCGCACCGGGGTGCGCGGTTTGCCCGCTGACGGTCCGGGCTGATCAGCGGATTCGCTCACCGGAGCGATTCCGGAAGGGGCGTGCACACCCTCCGTGAGCGCCCTGGTGCGGAGCGCGCACCACCACTCGTGTCCGCTTTCCCGCGACGGACCTTGTCGAATGGGTGGCCAGGAACGGGGCAATGGGTGATCATGGGAATCTGACCGATCACCTCTACGAGGAGGCACGGGTGGCCGAGACTCTGAAAAAGGGCAGCCGGGTGACAGGTGCCGCGCGTGAGAAGCTCGCGGCCGATCTCAAGAAGAAGTACGACTCCGGGGCGAGCATTCGGGCCCTCGCGGAGGAGACGGGCCGGTCCTACGGCTTCGTCCACCGGATGCTCAGCGAGTCCGGGGTCAACCTCCGGGGCCGTGGCGGCGCCACCCGCGGCAAGGGCAAGACCGCTGCCGCTGCCGGTTCCTGACGGTCCGTCACTCCGGGCGGGCGGCACCCGAGCAGCCCCGGCCGCCCACGCCCACCAGCACGCTGCTCGCCATGCACGACGCTCCGCAACGGATCGGCGGCCGGGTCACTCCCGAGCCGCCGACCGTCGTTTCCGGGCGCCTCCGCGACGGTCGGCGAAGGTGCCTGTACGCGCGCCGGAGCCTTTGTTACCCTCCAGTAGCCCGTCGGGGTCGGCGGGCGCCCCGCCCCGCCGCTGGAAGGTAGCCCGCCATGACCACCGAGATCCCCGACGCCGACCGCACCGAGTGGGAGAAGGCGGGCGTCCGCCTCGACCTCGACGGCGAACTCGCCACCGTCACCCTCTGTGACCCGGCCCGCCGCAACGCCCAGACCCCCGCGATGTGGCGCGCCCTCGCCGCGGTCGGCCGCGCCCTGCCCGGCAGCGTCCGGGTCGTCCTGCTCCGCGGCGAGGGCAGCTCCTTCTCGGCCGGCCTCGACCGCGCCATGTTCACCCCCGAGGGCATCCCCGGCGAGACCGGCTTCCTGCAGCTCGCCGCCTCCGCCGACGCCGAGCTCGACGCCACCATCGCCTTCTACCAGGAGGCCTTCACCTGGTGGCGCCGCAACGACCTGGTCAGCATCGCCGCCGTCCAGGGCCACGCGGTCGGCGCGGGCTTCCAGCTCGCCCTCGCCTGCGACCTGCGGATCGTCGCCGAGGACGTCCAGTTCGCCATGAAGGAGACCTCCCTCGGCCTGGTCCCCGACCTCGCCGGCACCAAGCCCCTCACCGAACTCGTCGGCTACGCCCGCGCCCTGGAGATCTGCGCCACCGGCCGCCGGGTCGGCGCCGAGGAGGCCGTCGCCACCGGCCTGGCCAACCTCGCCGTCCCCGCGACCGACCTGCCCGCCGCCGCCGCCGACCTGGCCGCCGCCCTCCTCGCCGCCCCCCGCGGCGCCGTCATCGAGACCAAGGCCCTGCTCCGCGGCGCCATCGACCGCACCTACGACCAGCAGCGCGCCGCGGAGCGCGAGGCGCAGGCGCGCCGCCTCCGCGACCTCGCGGGCCGCTGACGGCGGGAGCCGGGCCAGGGGGCGCACCCGATCGGGGTGCGCCCCCACCTGTCTGTACGCACTTGTGGTGCGGCTCGCGTGGCGCAATGTCAGGGTTGGGGTGATTTGCGATATAGCTGGTGTCGAACGTCAGGAGACCCGAGATGACGCAGCCCCACACCCCCACCCCCGCCGACCTGCAGAAGGACGCGCCGGAGAAGCGGCCGCCCGGTGAGCGCGGCAGCACCTCCCTCGCCGTCGGCGTGGTGGAGAAGATCGCCGGCATGGCCGCCCGGGAGGTCTCGGGCATCCACGCCCTGGGTTCGGGCTTCTCCCGGACCTTCGGGGCGATGCGGGACCGGGTGCCGGGTTCGAGTTCGAAGTCCGGTGTCGGACGCGGGATCAAGGCGGAGGTCGGCGAGAAGCAGGCCGCCATCGACATCGCGCTGGTGGTCGAGTACGGGGTGGTGATCCCCCGGCTGGCCTCCGAGGTGCGGGCGAACATCATCGAGGCGGTCGAGCGGATGACCGGCCTGGAGGTGGTCGAGGTGAACATCTCCGTGAACGACGTCCACCTGCCCGACGACCCCGACGAGGACGAGGAGGAGGACTCCCAGTCCTCCGGCAAGCGCCCCCGCGTGCAGTGAGTCGTGACCGTCCGGAGTGCCGAGCAGCAGGATCGCGAAGGAGCAGTGGATGAACCTGGCGTTGATGGGCTTGCTCACGGGCATGGCCCTGGGCTTCGCCGGCTACTTCGGCGGGTTCGGTGCGTTCCTGCTGGTGGCGGCGCTCGGGGCGGTCGGCTTCGTGGTCGGGCGGCTGATCGAGGGGGACATCGAACTCGGTGACCTCGGCGACCTGCTGCGCGGCCGGGACCGGCGGCGCTGATGGCCGGGCCGGGGGTGGTCGCGCAGCGCGGCGGCGAGCGGGTCGCGGACCGGGTGTACCGGCGGATCGCGGCACGCGCCGCCGCCGACGCGCTCGCCCCGGCCTGGCAGGGCCGGCCGGGGTCGGGCCCGTACCCGAAGGTCTCGGCGCTGCTCTCGCACGGCCGGGTCCGGCTGACGCTGCACCTGGAACTGCCGTTCCCGTCCGACGTCGGCACCCTCGCCCGCACGGCGCGCGACGCGGCCTGCCGCACCGTCACCGAACTCACCGGCACGCCGGTGACCGGGGCGGACGTGGTCGTGGACCGCCTGCACCCGGCGGCCGCCGGATGACCGGGTCGCAGCCCGGGCCCGCGGCGGAGCCCGTACCGGGGCCGGCGCACGGGAGCGGGCCGAGCGAGGTGGACGGCAGGCGGCGACGGGCCGGGCGGTGGCTGCGCTCCGAGCGGGCGGTGCCGACCGCGCTGGTGGTGGCGGTGCTGCTGGTGGCGGCCGGAACGCTGCTGTACGACGTGGTGGCGGTGCGGGCGGGCGGGCAGGCCAGGCCGTGGCGGCGGGAGCTGTCGCAGCAGCTCGCCACCCGGCACCTGGACGACCCGTGGGTGCTCGGCATCGCGGGCGGCGCGGTCGTGCTCGGCCTGCTCCTGCTGTGGCTGGCGTTCGCCCGCGGCCTGCGCGGCTGGCTCGCGCTGGAGCCGCGCGGGGCGGCGATCCACCGCAGGGCCGTCGCCGCGCTGATCGCCCGGCGCGCCCAGCAGCGCCCCGACGTGCACTCCTGGCAGGTGAAGGTCGGCCGTCGGCGCACCCGGGTCACCCTGACCGGCACCACCGACCCGGCCGGCGCGGAGCGCGAGCTGCGGGCCGAGCTGGCCCGCGTCCCGCTGGCCGCCCCGCACCGCCTGGACGTCCGCACCAGGGCGGTGCACGAACGCCACCACCGCCGGGAACTCGCCGAGCTGGAGCCGCCCCGATGAGTCGACGCGCCGTCAACCGCACCGTCCTGGGCCTGGTCGGACTCGGTCTGCTGGCCGGCGGGGCGCTGGTGCTGCTCGGCGGGCTCGACGCCTACCGGCACCTCGGCGTCACCCCGCCCGACTGGTGGCCGCTCACCTCGCCCGACCAGCCCGTGCTCAGCGCGGCCAGCCGCACCCGCTGGAGCGACCGCGACTGGTGGTGGCCGGTGGCGATCGCCGTCCCCGCGCTGGTGGTCGTCGGCTGCCTGTGGTGGCTGTTCTCCCAACTGCGCCGCGGCGGCCCCGCCGGGGTCGACCTGCCCTCGCCCGCGGCGCCCGGCCAACCGCACTTCGCCCTGCACGTGCGCAGCCGGGCCGTCGAGGAGGCGATCGAGGCCGAGACGGTCGCCCTCCCGGACGTCGAGCGGGTCACCGTCAAGGTCACCGGCGCGGCCCGCCGCCCCGAGGTGCGCACCGCCGTGCGGCTCGCCCCCGGCGCCGACACCGGTGCCCTGGTCACCGCCTACCGCGCCGGCCCGGTCGAGCACGCCCGCCGCTCCCTGGGCCTGGCCGTGCTGCCCGCCCAGCTGCGCCTGCGCGGTGCGAAGGTCCGCAAGGAGCGGTCCCGCAAGAAGGCCCCGCGGGTCCGGTAGCGCGGGGAACGGCGCGACCGGCCGTGCAGTTCCCCGCGCCCCCGGCTGCGCCCGCAGGGCCTACAGGCCGCGGGTGGCGCCGCCGTCGACGGGGAGCATCAGGCCGGTGAGGTAGGAGGCGGCGGGGGAGAGCAGGAAGGCGGCGGTGCGGCCGAACTCCTCGGGGGTGCCGTAGCGGCGCAGCGGGATGGCGGCGGCCGCCGTCTCGCGGGCGGTGGCCGGGTCGGGGGCGAGGGCGTCGAGTTCGCGGACGCGGTCGGTGTCGATGCGGCCGGGGAGCAGGCCGAGGACGCGGATGCCGCGGGGGCCGAGTTCGTCGGCGAGGGTCTTGGCGGCCATGGCGAGGCCCGGGCGCAGGCCGTTGGAGATGCCGAGGCCGGGGATGGGCTGGCGGACCGAGGTGGAGAGCACGAAGGCGATGACGCCCCCGGCGGGGAGGTGCTCGGCGGCGGTGCGGGCCAGGCGGAGGGCGCCGAGGAAGACGGAGTCGAACGCGGTGCGCCAGGCCTCGTCGGTGGCGGTGGCGACCGGGCCCGCGCTGGGCCCGCCGACGCTGATCAGGATGCCGTCGAAGCCGCCGAAGCGGCTGCGGGCGGCGTCGACCAGGCGCTGCGGGGTGGCCGGGTCGGCGTTGTCCGCGCCGACGCCGTGGGCGTCCCCGCCCAGGGCGTCCGCGGCGGCGGTGGCCGCTGCCTCGGTGCGGCCGGTGACGACCACCTTGGCGCCTTCGGCGACCAGTTGCTGCGCGGTGGCGTGGCCGAGTCCCCGGGTCGCGCCGGTGACCACGTACACCTTGTCCTTGAGTCCGAGATCCATGCCGACCATTCTCGCCGGTCGGCGCGGATCCCGGACGGAGGGTCAGCCCACCGGGACGCCGGGGTTGGTGAGGGCGGCGGGGCCGGTGGCGGTGTTGTCGGCGGTGACGGTGACGGGGCAGGCGGTGGCGTCGTAGTTGGTGACGTCGATCGCGTACTTGGCGGGGGCGGTGCCGGTGGCGCCGGTCAGGTCGGAGGTGTTGCCGCGGAAGACGGTGCCGCAGCCCCAGCCGGGCTGCTGGGTGTGGGTCTGGTAGCCGTCGTTCAGGGTGTGCACGCCGGTGTTGTTCTCGATGACGTAGCCGTTGCCCTTCACGTCGACCCAGGAGTCGTCGTAGTTGACGTTCGTCAGGCCGTTGCCGTCGAAGCGGTTGCCGGAGACCAGGCCGCCCGTGGTGCCCTCCTTGAGGTCGACGTTCTCGCCGCCGATGTTCGGGCCGATGGTGTTGTTCAGGATCTGCACGTGGTCGCTGTGGTCGGTGAGCGTGTTGGCGGTGCCGACGTACACGCCCTCGCCCTTGCCGTCGTGGGCGGTGCCGGTGTCGTGCACCGTGGAGTTGCGCAGCACGCCGTAGCTGGAGGAGTTGCGGAAGTGCACGCCCTCCATGGTGGTGTGGTGGACCGTCACCCCGTCGAGCACCACGTGGTCCGAGGCGTCGACCACGATGCCCTTCTGGGCGTTGGTGACGGTGACGCCCCGGACGGTCCAGTACGGGGCGCCGGCCAGCGAGAGGCCGTAGCCGCCGCCGGTGGAGGTGGTGAGGACGGCGTTCGGGGAGCCGGTCAGGGTGATCCGGGCGGCGGCGGTGCCCGCCGTGGTGATCTTGAAGTTGCCGGTGTAGGTGCCGTCGGCGAGCTGGATGGTGCGGCCGGGGACGGCGGCGCTCAGGGCGGCCTGGAGCTCCTTGGCGGTGGAGACCCGGACGGTGTCCGCCGGGGGCGGGGAGAGGGTGGCGTCGTTCTGGCCGGGGGTGCTGACCGGCGCGGAGGGCGTGGGGGAGGCCGAGGCGGGCGGGGGCGAGGTCGGGGCGGCGCCGGTGGCGGTCAGCGAGACGTCGTCGGCCTGGTAGGGGCTGCCGTACCAGCCGCTCAGCGCGACGGTGACCCGGGTGGTGTTCGGGCCGGTGGTGAAGGTGCGGGTGAGCTGCGTCCAGCCGGGGGCGTTCGCCCAGGTGGAGGTGGACACGCCGGTGCCGGAGGCCGCGAGGGTGACGTACGGGCCCTTCACCCAGGCGGTCAGGGTGTAGCCGGTGTTCGGCTGGACGGTGACGCCCTGGGTGCACGGGGCGAGGTCCGCGGAGCCGGGGGAGGCGGTCAGCGCGGCGGTGCCGGAGTGCGGGGCGGAGGTGGTGGTGGCGGCGGTGCCGGTGCACGTCCAGGGGGAGAGCGAGGCGGACTCGAAGCCGCCGTTGACGAGGAGTTCGGTGGCCGCGCCGGCCTGGGCGGGCAGCAGCGCGAGGACGGCCGAGCCCAGGGCGAGGGCGCCGGCCGCGGCGGCGCCGCGGTGGGGGCGGTGTGTCATGACGGTCGCTCCGGTGTGGGGGGAAGAGCGGTTCGGGGCGGGTGCACGGCCAATGTGGACTAGACCAATGGGGGGAGTCAATGGGTGTGCGCGGGCAGGACTTCCGACCGGGTGTCAATGGCGCGACGCCGGGAACCGTCCGAAGATGGGGGAACCGGACCACCCACCCGAGGTGCAGCGCATGGACAGTCGGCGGTTGCCGAACATCGACGGCGTCGCGGCGGCCCTGGTCGACGGCGACGGACGCGTCGTGGGCTGGACCTCCGCCGCCGAGCAGTTGCTCGGCCTGTCCGCCGCCCAGGTCACCGGCCGTCCCGCCGCCGACCTGCTGGCCGACGGCACGGGCGACGCCCGGGCCCTCGGCAGGCGGACCGGCGAGGTCCGGCTGCGCACCGGCGACGGCACCGCGCTGGAGGTCGCCTACCAGGTGCTGCCGCTGGCCGGCGAGCACGGCGAGGTCCGCGCCCTGGTGCTGGCCACCCCCGCCGACACCGTCGCCCGGCGGCGCCAGGACGAGGCGTTCACCCGGGAGCTGTTCCTGCAGGACCGGCTCGGCCTGGCCTTCTTCGACACCGACCTGCGGCTGCTGCGCACCAACACCCACCTGCTCCCGTACACCGGCCTGCCCGCGCACCTGGCCGGGCACCGGCTCGGCGACTTCCTGCAGCCGGAGGACGCCGCGGCCGCCGAGGCGGTGCTGCGCGGCGTGCTGGCCAGCGGGGAGCCGGTGGTGCGGGCCGAACTGCCGATCCGCACCCTGGACGACCCCGGCCCGGCCGTGGTCATGGAGGTGCAGGCGTTCCGGCTGCAGGCCCCCGACGGGACGCTGATCGGGGTGACCGCGCTGTTCGGCGACGTCACCGAGCTGCACCGCTACCGGCGGCGCGCCGACGTGCTGCACCGGGCCACCGCCGCCGTCGGCGGCTCGCTCTCGGTGGTCGGCACCGCCGAGGACCTGGCCGGGGTCCTGGTGCCCGGCCTCGGCGGCCGCGCCGAGGTGGACATCGCCGAGGCGGTCTTCACCGGCGACGACCCGGTGCCCGGCGCCGACGGGCGACTGGCCGTCCGCCGCACCGCCACCGCGGGCCCGCCCGGCCCCGACGCCCGCCCGCTCGGCCCGCTCGGCGACGAACGCCTCGACGGCCCCGCCGTCGCCGGGCCGCTGTCGATGAGCGCCCCGCTGCACGCCCGCGGCGGCCCGCTCGGCCGGGTCACCGTGCGCCGCCGCGCCCAGGAGGGCCCGTACGAGGCCGAGGACCTCGAACTGCTGCGGGAGATCGCCGCCCGGGCCGCGCTCGCCCTGGACAACGCCCGGCGCTACACCCGCGAGCACCGGGCCGCCGTCGGCCTGCAGCGCTCGCTGCTGCCGCCCGCCGAGACCGTGGTGCCCGCCGCCACCACCGCCAGCGTCTACCGGCCCACCGACACCGCGACCGGGGTCGGCGGCGACTGGTTCGACGTCATCCCGCTCTCCGGCGCCCGGGTCGCCCTGGTCGCCGGGGACGTGGTCGGGCACGGACTGCAGGCCAGCGCCACCATGGGCCGGCTGCGCACCGCCGTGCGGACCCTGGCCGACCTCGACCTGGAGCCCGACGAACTGCTGGTGCACCTGGACGACCTGGTCTCCCAGCTGGTCGTCGAGGGCAGCGAGGAGGAGCGCGAACGCGGCGTCGCCGACCCCTCCGGGGCGACCTGCGTGTACGCCGTCTACGACCCGGTCTCCGGGATCTGCCAGGCCGCCAGCGCCGGGCACCCGCCGCCCGCCCTGGTCCACCCCGACGGCCGGGTCGAGTACCTGGCGGTCAACCCGGGCCCGCCGCTCGGCGTCGGCGGCCTGCCGTTCGAGGCGGCCGAGTGCGTGCTGCGCGCGGGCAGCGTGCTGGCGCTGTACACCGACGGGCTGATCGAGGGCGGCGGCAGCGGCGGCGACCTGGACGAGGGCATGGCCCAGCTGGCCGCCCGGCTCGGCGAGGCCGACCTCGGCGGCGACCTGGCCGCGGCCGGGCGGGCGATCGTCGCGGAGATGTCCACCGCCGGGCTCAGCGACGACGTCACGCTGCTGCTGGCCCGGCTGTCCCCCGTCCCGGCCGCCGACACCGCGGTGTGGACCATCGACGCCGACCCGTCCGCCGTCGCCGGGGTCCGCGAGGCCGCCACCCGGACGCTCGAGGAGTGGGGGCTGGAGGCGCTGGTGTTCACCACCGAGCTGGTGCTCAGCGAGCTGGTCACCAACGCGATCCGGTACGCGGGCGGACCGGTGGTGGTGCGGCTGATCCGCTCCTCGGTGCTGACCTGCGAGGTCTCCGACCCGAGCGCCACCCAGCCGCGGATGCGCCGGGCCCGGCTCACCGACGAGGGCGGCCGCGGCCTGTACCTGGTCGCCCAGCTGACCGAGCGGTGGGGCAGCCGCTACACCCGGGGCGGCAAGACCATCTGGGCCGAGCAGCCGCTCGAACCCCCGCCGCTCAGCTGGTAGCGCCCACCAGCTGAGCGGACCCCGCCGGGGCCGCCGCGTTCTGCCTGGCCTCGCGGCGGGCCAGCACCACCAGGCCGACCGGGATCAGCCCGGTGAACAGCCACCACTGGACGGCGTACGCCATGTGCGGGCCGATGTCGGAGTGTCCGGGCTCGGCGAGCAGCTCGGGGGAGGGGCCCGCGGCGGGCTGCGAGGAGGCCAGCTCCAGGTAGCCGCCGAGCACGGTGGTGCCCGCGTACGCGGCCTGCTCGGAGGTGTTGATCACCTTGAACATCCGCTCCGGCAGCCCGCCGCGGTTCTTCACGCCCAGCGAGGCGTACGTCTCGTCGGCGCGCAGCCGCCCGGTCACGGTGACCTCGCCGGACGGCGGGGCGGGGACGTCCGGGATGCTGGCGGCGTCCGCGGCGGACTCCACCCAACCGCGGTTGACCAGCACCGAGCCCCGGCCGTCGGCGAGCACCAGCGGGGTGACCACGAAGTAGCCGATGGTGGAGCCGCCGGGCTCGGTGCGGCCGCGGATCACCACCTCGTGCGCGGTGTCGTAGCGTCCGGTGGCGGTCACGGTGCGCCACACCTCGCCGGTCGGGACGGACCAGCCGGGGGAGGAGAGCGAGTCGAAGGCGACCGGGGTGCTGCCCAGGTTCCGCGCCACCAGGTCGTTGCGGGCGACCCGGGCCTCGTGCCGGTGGTACTGCCAGAAGCCCAGCTTGATCATGGTGGGGACCAGCACCGCGGCCACCAGGACGATGACCGCCCAGCGCACGGACAGCAGGAATCGGTACACACCCGGCACGCTAACCCTCCTTACCGCCGCGTCAGGCACCGGGGTGCGGCGCGACCTCGCGCAGCAGCTGCAGGAACGCGTCCTCGCCGACCACCGGGGTGCCGTACTCGCGGGCCTTGCGGGCCTTGCCGCTCCAGGAGCCCGGCTCGTTGGTGACCAGCAGGCTGGTGAGCCGGCTCACCGAGGAGGCGATGTGCAGCCCGGCCTCGGTGGCCCGGTCCTCCAGCAGCTCGCGGTCGGTGGCGGTGTCGCCGGTGATCGCCACCCGCATGCCCTGCACCAGCGGCGAGCCGTCCGTCCAGCGGCCCGGGTTCGGGTACGGGCAGGCCGGGCGCTTGCGGCTGGGGCGGTAGGAGGAGCTCCAGGAGCCGCGGGCCGGGCCCGCGGGCGCGGCGGCCTCCTCGCCGAGGTCGGTGACGGCCACGCAGGCGGTCAGCGGCAGCGGGACGCCGCCGCTGCGGGCCAGCTCCAGCGAGGGGCGGAACACCTCGGCCAGCACCCGGGCGTCGTCCAGCGCGTGGTGGGCCTGCCGCTGGTGGACGCCGAAGTGCGCGGCCAGCGAGGAGAGCTTGCCGTTGGGCAGCGGCAGCCGCAGGTCGCGGGCCAGCACCATGGTGCACAGCCGCTGCTCGACCGGGGCGCGCAGGCCCGCCCGGGAGAACTCGCGGGAGATCATGTTCCAGTCGAACAGCGCGTTGTGGGCGACCAGCACCCGGTCGCGCAGCCGCTCGGCGAACTCGGCGGCGATCTCCGGGAAGGTCGGCGCGCCCGCCAGGGTCTCGCTGGTCAGGCCGTGGATCCAGACCGGTCCCGGGTCCCGTTCGGGGTTGACCAGGGTGTACCAGTGGTCGGTGATCTCGCCGTCGGGGTCGAGCTGGTAGACGCCCGCCGAGATCACCCGGTCGGAGCGGCCGAGACCGGTGGTCTCCACGTCGACCACCGCGAAGCCGCGCCCGTCGCCCCCGCCGGGGCCGGTGCGCGGTGCCGGGAACGGCGGGTTCGGGAATGGCGCGTACATAACGCACCACTGTACGGGGAACGGCGGGCGGCCCCGGACTGCTCCGCCCCGCCCCGCCCCGCTCCGCCAGGAATAGCGGGCGTGAACGGCGGCTTACAGTGGGAAGCCCGGGTGCAGACACCCGCGGGACCCGTACACCGAAGGACTTCCCTCATGCGCGCCACCGTGATCCACGGCCCCCAGGACATCCGGATCGAGGAGGTGCCGGACCCGCGGATCGAGCGGCCCACCGACGCGGTCGTGCGGGTGCTGAACGCCTGCATCTGCGGCAGCGACCTGTGGGCGTACCGGGGCGTGGCCAAGCGCCAGGCCGGGCAGCGGATCGGGCACGAGTTCCTGGGCTTCGTCGAGGAGGTCGGCGCCGAGGTGCGCGGCTTCGCGGTCGGCGACCTGGTGGTGGCCCCGTTCGTCTGGTCGGACGGCGTGTGCGAGTACTGCCGCGAGGGCCTGCAGACCTCCTGCCCGCACGGCGGGTTCTGGGGCACCCCGGGCTCGGACGGCGGCCAGGGCGAGGCCGTCCGGGTGCCGTTCGCGGACGGGACGCTGGTGCAGCTGCCCAAGGAGGCGGCCGGGGACGAGAAGCTGCTGCCCGGGCTGCTGGCGCTGTCCGACGTGATGGCCACCGGGCACCACGCGGCGGTCTCGGCGGGCGTGCGGCCCGGCGCGACGGTCGCGGTGGTCGGCGACGGCGCGGTCGGGCTGTGCGGCGTGCTGGCCGCGCACCGGCTCGGCGCGGGCCGGATCATCGCGCTGGGCCGCCACGAGGGCCGCACCGCGATCGCCCGCTCCTTCGGCGCCACCGACGTGGTGGCCGAGCGCGGCGAGGCGGCGGTCGAGGCGGTGCGCGAGCTGACCGGCGGGCAGGGCGCGCACGCCGTGCTGGAGGCGGTCGGCACCGAGGAGTCGATGCGCACCGCGATCTCGATCGCCCGGGACGGCGGCGCGGTCGGCTACGTCGGCGTGCCGCACGGCGGCAGCGCGGGCGTGGACATCGGCCAGATGTTCAACCGGAACGTGCAGCTGCGCGGCGGCGTCGCCCCGGCCCGGGCGTACATCCCCGAGCTGCTGCCGGACGTGCTCTCCGGCGCGATCGACCCGGGCGCGGTGTTCGACCGCACGGTGGGCCTGGACGGGGTGCCCGAGGGCTACCGGGCGATGGACGAGCGCACGGCGCTGAAGGTGCGGATCGCGTTCTGAACCGCCCACCGGACAGCGGTAATTGAATGAAAATCACACCGGGGTGGCCGCGAAGCGGCCGCCCCGGTGGCGTGTTCCGGTCAGTTTTCGGCCACATCGCGTGGGGAAGCTTCTCGGGGTCCGTTCCTGGATCTAGCATGCAGCGCACTCAATGTGACGTCACTCACGTCCATCTGATCGTCCGTCGCACCGAAGACGTCAGGAGTCCCCGCGTGGCACCCCCGCCCGAGACAGCCCCCGAATCGTTCCAACGTATCGAGGAGTCACCGGAGTTCCGGCAACTCAGGAGCTCCTTCCGGAACTTCGCATTCCCGGTCACGGCCGGATTCGTCCTCTGGTACCTGCTGTACGTCCTGCTCAGCTGCTACGCGCCCGGCTTCATGAGCACCAAGGTCGTCGGCAACATCAACCTCGCGCTGGTGCTCGGCATCCTGCAGTTCGTCAGCACCTTCGCCATCGCCGCCTGGTACGCCAGGTTCGCCGACCGGCAACTGGACCCGCGCGCCGCCGTCATCCGCGGCCGCGCCGACGCCACGCTGCCCGCCCAGCCCGTCGACCACACCGCCGTGGCCGAGGAGGCCGCCGAATGATCCAGCTGGCCACCTCCGCGGGCGACCACCGCACCCTGATCATGTCGCTGTTCGGGGTGTTCGTCCTCGCCACCCTCGGCATCACCCTCTGGGCCGGCCGCAGCACCCGGGACGCCTCCGACTTCTACGCGGGCGGCCGCGGCTTCACCGGCTTCCAGAACGGCCTGGCGATCTCCGGCGACTACATGTCCGCCGCGTCCTTCCTCGGCATCACCGGCGCCATCGCGCTCTCCGGCTACGACGGCTTCCTCTACTCCATCGGCTTCCTGGTCGCCTGGCTGGTCGCCCTGCTGCTGGTCGCCGAACCGCTGCGCAACTCCGGCCGCTACACCATGGCCGACGTGCTGGCCTTCCGGATGCGCCAGCGCCCCGTCCGCACCGCCGCGGGCATCTCCACCATCGTGGTGTCGATCTTCTACCTGCTGGCCCAGATGGTCGGCGCGGGCTCCCTGGTCGCCCTGCTGCTCGGCGCCCAGGGCGACGCCGCCAAGCGCTGGGTGATCGTCGCGGTCGGCGCGCTGATGGTGCTGTACGTCGTCATCGGCGGCATGAAGGGCACCACCTGGGTGCAGATC
This sequence comes from Kitasatospora phosalacinea, assembly GCF_030268885.1. Classification (GTDB taxonomy): domain Bacteria; phylum Actinomycetota; class Actinomycetes; order Streptomycetales; family Streptomycetaceae; genus Kitasatospora; species Kitasatospora phosalacinea_C. Next base: position 46,433 of record NZ_BSSA01000004.1, on the reverse strand, counting down.
ATCAAGGCCGTGCTGCTGATCCTCGGCGCCGGGCTGATGACCGTCCTGGTGCTCGCCAAGTTCCACTTCAACCTGTCCGAACTGCTCGGCTCCGCCGCCAAGGCCAGCGGCAGCGGCGACAAGTTCCTGCAGCCCGGCCTCAAGTACGGCACCAACGGCACCACCAAGCTCAACTTCCTCAGCCTCGGCATCGCGCTGGTCCTCGGCACCGCCGCCCTGCCGCACATCCTGGTGCGCTTCTACACCGTCCCCACCGCGCGCACCGCCCGGAAGTCGGTGCTCTGGTCGATCGGCATCATCGGCGTCTTCTACCTGATGACCCTCGCCCTCGGCTTCGGCGCCGCCGCCCTGGTCGGCCGCAAGACGCTCGCCGCCGACAAGTCCGGCAACACCGCCGCCCCGCTGCTCGCCGAGCACCTCGGCGGCGGCGCCGGGACCACCGGCGGCGCGGTGCTGCTCGCGGTGATCTCCGCGGTCGCCTTCGCCACCATCCTGGCCGTGGTCGCCGGACTCACCCTGGCCTCCTCGTCCTCCTTCGCCCACGACCTCTACGCCAACGTCATCCGGCGCGGCAGGGCCACCGAGAAGGAGGAGGTCGCCAGCGCCAAGTTCGCCGCCGTCGCGATCGGCGCGATCGCCATCCTGCTGTCGATCTTCGCCGACAAGCTGAACGCCGCCGCCCTGGTCGCCCTGGCCTTCGCGGTCGCCGCCTCCGCCAACCTGCCCACCCTGCTCTACTCGCTGTTCTGGAAGCGGTTCAACACCACCGGCGCGGTCGCCTCCACCTACGCGGGCCTGATCACCTCCGTCGGCCTGGTGGTCATCTCCCCGGTGGTCTCCGGCAACGCCAAGGCGCTGATCCCCAGCGGCTCCTTCGACTGGTTCCCGCTGGAGAACCCCGGGCTGATCTCCATCCCGGTCGGCTTCCTGGCCGGCGTGATCGGCACCTACCTCTCCAAGGAGAAGGCCGACCCGGCGAAGTACGCCGAACTGGAGGTCCGTTCGCTCACCGGCCTCGGCGCCCACTGAGGCGGCCGCGCGGCGCCCGCGCGGGCGCCCGCGGAACGGTCCGCTCCCGGGAGGTGTCCGGGCGCGGCGTTAAGCTGGCCCGGCCGCCGCACGGTGGCCGGGCCAGCGGGCTTTTTCCAGGAAGGCGGGCGCCGGGATGCTCCTCGACACCTACGGCCGGCAGGCGGTCGACCTGCGGGTCTCGCTCACCGACCGGTGCAACCTGCGCTGCACCTACTGCATGCCCGAAGAGGGCCTGAGCTGGCTCGGCAAGCCGGAGCTGCTGACCGACGAGGAGGTCGTCCGCCTGGTCGGCCTCGCCGTCGGCACGCTGGGCGTGCGCGAGGTCCGCTTCACCGGCGGCGAACCGCTGCTGCGGCCCGGGCTGGTGGCGATCGTCGCGGCCTGCGCCGCGCTCGCCCCCCGGCCGGAGATCTCGCTCACCACCAACGGCATCGGACTGGCCCGGATCGCCCCCGCGCTGCGCGACGCCGGGGTCGACCGGGTCAACGTCTCGCTCGACACCCTCGACCCCGACACCTTCGCCCGGCTCACCCGGCGCCGCCGCCACCAGGACGTGCTGGACGGCCTCGCCGCCGCCGAGGCCGCCGGGCTGCGGCCGGTCAAGCTCAACGCCGTCCTGATGCGCGGCGTCAACGACCACGAGGCCGCCGACCTGCTGGCCTGGGCGATCGAGCACCGCTACCAGCTGCGCTTCATCGAGCAGATGCCGCTGGACGCCCAGCACGGCTGGGACCGGACGCAGATGGTCACCGCCGAGGAGATCCTCGAACTCCTCAGCACCCGCTACGAGTTGACCCCCGAGCCGTCCTCCGTCCGCGGCGCCGCCCCCGCCGAGCGCTGGCTCGTCGACGGCGGCCCCGCGACGGTCGGCGTCATCGCCTCCGTGACCCGGCCGTTCTGCCGCGCCTGCGACCGCACCCGGCTCACCGCCGACGGGCAGGTCCGCAACTGCCTGTTCGCGACCGGCGAGACCGACCTGCGGGGCGCGCTGCGCAGCGGCGCGAGCGACGCCGAACTGGCCGAGCTGTGGCGGGCCGCGATGTGGGGCAAGAAGGCGGGCGCGGGCATCGACCAGCCGGAGTTCCACCAGCCGGAGCGGCCGATGTCGGCGATCGGCGGCTGAGCGGGGCCGCTCCCGCCCGAGCTCAGTCCTCCGGCTGCCCGGTGCGCCAGGACATCTCGATCTCCAGCTCGATCTCGTCGCCGTCCAGCTCGACCTCGATCTCGGTGCGCAGCTCGTCGGGGATGCGCACGGTCAGCCGACCGGGGCCGAGCTCCAGCTCGGCCTGACCGCCGCGCCTGAGCGCGGCCGCCAGCGCCTCCAGCTGGTCGGCGGCCTCGGTCCGCGACAGCGTCCGCTTCTGCGTGAACTCGAGTTCTTTCACGGGAACCCTCCTGGCCCGTCGGGACACCGGACCCTGCCATCCTCCGGCCTTCCCGCCCGGTCGGCACGGCGAGCGCCGGTCGACGGCCCGCGCGCACCGGTCGACGGCCCGCGCGGCCGTCGACCGGGCGGGACCGCTAGGCGCGGTTGTGGAGCGCCTCCAGGCCGACCAGGTCGTCCGGGCGGGCGTCGGGGACCCGCTCGTCGAAGCGGGCGAAGACCGGCAGGCGGCGCAGCAGCAGGCCGGTGGCGAGCAGGACGAGGGCGAACAGGACGTAGGTCAGGCCGAGGCCGCGGCCGGGACCGGTGCCGATCAGCCGGCCGACGGTCGGGGCGAGCGCGCCGCCGGGCTCCAGGGCGGGTTGCAGCAGGGCCGCCGTGCCGGGGCCGAGCAGGACGAAGCCGATCGGCATCGTGCACCAGGCGAACAGCGCGTTCACGGCGAAGGCCCGCCCGTGGAAGCGGGCCGGGACCTTCACCTGGACGATCGTCGCGTACACGGTGTTCATCACCGTCAGGCCGAGGAACATGCCGAACACGCCCGCGCCGACCAGGGCCGTCGACGGGCGCAGGCCGGTGACCAGGCAGCCCGCGGCCATCAGCAGGAACGCGCCCAGGACGCCGCGCATCCGGTGCCGGGACGGACCGCCCCACACCGCCATCAGGGTGCCGCCCAGGACGATGCCGAGGCCGCCCGCCAGCGAGACCCGGGCGACGTCGGAGAGCGAGCCGAAGCCCAGCACCAGCGGCTGGAAGAAGATGAACAGCGGGCCGACCAGCAGGTTCGTCCCCGCGAAGAAGAACAGCATCGCGCGCAGCCCCGGCGTCCCGAGGGCGAGGCGGAACCCGGCCCGCAGTTCCGCGCCGACGCTCTCCCGGCGCCGCCAGCCCAGCGTGCGGGGGAAGCGCAGCGCGGCGGTGACGGCGATCGCCACCGCGTAGCTGCCCACGTCGGCGATCAGGATGCCGCGCAGACCGACCGTGGCCAGCGCCGTCGTCGCCAGCAGCGGGACCGCGAACTGCACCACGCCGGTGCCCGCCTGCACCAGGCCGTTGGCGTGGCCGAGGAAGCGCTTGGGGACGAGCTGCGGGACGGCCGAGGCGTAGGCGATCCGCTGGAAGGTCAGGGCGACGGACAGCACCGTCATCAGGGCGTACACCGCCGGGCGGTGCAGCGCCCCGGCGAGCAGCAGGGTCAGCATCGCGGCCTGGGTGGCGCCCGCGGCCGTGTCGGCGGCCAGCATCACGGCCCGGCGGCTGTAGCGGTCGGCGACGGTGCCCGCGAGCGGGGCGGCCAGCAGGCCGGGGACGAGGGCGAGCGAGGAGAGCAGGGCGAGCTGGAGCAGCGAGTCGCTGCTCAGGTAGAGCCACAGCGGCAGCGCGAACTCGGTGGTCGCGGTGCCCGCCATCGACACCAGCTGGCCCGCGGCGACCGCCAGGAAGCGCGGCATGCCCGGCGCGGGCGCCTTCGCCCTCGCCCTCGCGGCGGTGGTGGCGGCGGGCGGTGCGGCGGCGGCGCGGGAGACGTCGGCCAGGTGCCAGGTGGCGTCGTCGCGGTCGGGGGCGGGCGGGGTCGCGGGCGGGAGGTCGCGGTGGACGGTGGTGAGGATCGCGGCGACCTCCGCGGCCCGGTACTTCAGGAAGTAGTGGCCGGCCTCGGCGAGCACCACCAGGGCGGTGGTGCCGGAGAGGAAGTGCCACTCGCGGAAGCGCTCCCCGTGGTAGTCGGTGATGTCGTCGCGCTCGCCGACCACCGAGACCACCGGCGCCGACAGCGGGGTCACGCCGCGCTCCAGCAGGCCGGTGAAGTACTCCTCGGCCTGCTCGCCGTCGGCGCGCATGTCCCGCACCAGGCGGCGGGCGGTGGCCGGGTCGACGTCGTCCAGGCTCAGGCCCAGCGAGGTCAGCCAGTCGCGGTAGCGGCGGTCGCTGGCCAGGCGCTCCATCCGGGTCAGCAGCCGCACCACGGGGCCGCGCGGGCGGGCGAACGGGAAGATCGCGCCGGTGTACACCGCCTCGACGGCCCGGCCGTCGGCCTCCAGGGCCAGCGCCAGGGCGACGGCCAGCGCCCCGCCGACCCCGCAGTGCCCGTACACCGCGACCGGGCCGCGGACGTGCTCGCGGACCTCGGCGACGGCCGCGGCGACCAGCTCGGGGAAGGCCGCCCGGCCCTCGGCCCGGCCCATCTCCTCGCCGGTGCCCGCCAGCGCGAACAGGGCGTGGCCGGGCGGCAGGGCGTCGGCGAGCGGCTGGTAGACGGCCGCGCTGCCGCCGCCGTACGGGACGCACAGCAGGGTCAGCACCGGCTCGGCCGCCTGGCGGGGCGTCAGCTCGTGCAGGACGCGGGCCGGGCCGCGGTCGGCCGCGGGGGTGGCGGCCAGCGCGGCCAGCGCCCGGACGGTGGGGTGCTTGAACAGGTCCATCAGCGACAGCCCGGCGGCGTCCGGGAGCGCGGTGCGCAGCTTGGCGACCACCTTGATGCCGAGCAGCGAGTGGCCGCCCAGGTCGAAGAAGTCGTCGTCCCGGCCGGGCAGCGGGACGCCCAGCACCTCGGACCAGACCCCGGCGACCACCCGCTCGGCGTCGGTGGCCGGTTCGGCCCGGTCGGCGCCCGGGGCGGCCGGGGCGGGGGAGGGCAGCGCCCGGCGGTCGAGCTTGCCGGTGGGGCCGACCGGGAGGGCGTCCAGGACGACGTACGCGGAGGGCAGCATCGAGTCCGGCAGGGTGCGGCGCAGGCCCGCCCGCAGGACGGCGGGCGCGGTGTCGGCGCCGCTGCCGTCCGGGACGGTCCAGGCGACCAGGCGGCGCACCCCCGGCCGGTCCTCGCGGACCGCGACGGCCGCCTCCCGCACGCCCGGCAGGGCGCGCAGCGCGGCCTCGACCTCGCCGGGCTCGATCCGCAGGCCGTGCAGCTTGACCTGCTGGTCGGTGCGGCCCAGGTACTCGACGGTGCCGTCGGGCCGGTGCCGGGCCAGGTCGCCGCTGGCGTACATCCGGGAGCCGGGCGGGCCCCACGGGTCGTCGCGGAAGCGCTCGGCGGTCAGCTCGGGCCGGTTCAGGTAGCCGAGGGCGACGCCGGGCCCGGCGATGTGCAGCTCGCCGGGCAGCCCGGCGGGCACCGGGCGGCCGTGCCGGTCCAGCACGTACACCCGCATGTTCTGGATCGGCCGACCGATCGGGGTGCGGCGGACTCCCGCCAGGTTCTCGCGGGTGCACGTCCAGGCGGTGCAGTCGACGGACGCCTCGGTCGGGCCGTACAGGTTGTGCAGGCCGACGGCGGGCAGCCGCTCCAGGGTCTGCCGGGCCAGGTCGGCGGGCAGCTCCTCGCCGCTGCAGACCAGGGTGCGCAGGCTCGTGCAGTGCTCCACGCCCTCCTCGGCGAGGAGGACGGCGAGCATCGACGGCACGAAGTGCGCGGTGGTGACGGCGTGTTCGCGGATCGCGTCGCGCAGGTAGGCGCCGTCGCGGTGGCCGCCCGGGCGGGTCGTCACCAGGCGGGCGCCCTCGCGCAGCGGCCAGAACAGCTCCCACACCGAGACGTCGAACGCCGCCGGGGTCTTCTGCAGCACCGCGTCGGCCGGGCCGAGCGGGTAGGCGCGCTGCATCCAGTCCAGCCGGTTGTCGATGCCCCGGTGCGAGCAGAGCACGCCCTTGGGGCGGCCGGTCGAACCCGAGGTGAAGATCACGTACGCCGGGTCGTCCGGACCGGCCGGGCACAGCGGGCGGCGCTCGGCGGGAGGGCGTCGCAGCGCGGCGTCGTCCAGGGAGAACAGCCTTGTGACGCGCGGGAGTTCGGACGGCAGTCGGTCGCGCAGGGCGTCCTGGGCCAGCAGCGCCCGGGGTGCGGCGTCGGCGAGCATGCCGGACAGCCGCTCGGCCGGGGAGTCCGGGTCGAGCGGCAGGTACGCGCCGCCCGCCTTCAGCACGCCCAGCAGGGCCGCCACCAGCTCGGCCGACCGTTCGGCGCAGACCGCGACCACGCTGCCCGGACCCACCCCGGCGGCGGCCAGGTGCGCGGCCAACGCCGAAGCCCGCTCGTCCAGTTGGCGGTAGCTGAGCCGCTCGCCGGTGGCGTCGACGACCAGGCAGACGGCGTCCGGGGTGGCGGCGGCCCGGGCCTCGAACCGGCCGTGCAGGGTGCCGGGTTCGAGCGGGACGGCGGTGTCGTTCCACTCCTCCAGGGTGGTGCGCAGCTCCGCCGGGTCGGTCAGGTCGATCTGGGAGAGCGGGAGTTCGGGATGACGGACGACCTGGCGCAGCAGGCGCCCGAACAGCTCGGCCAGCCGGGCGATCGTGCCGGGCTCGAACAGGTCGGAGCTGTAGGTGAAGTAGCCGTGCAGGCCCTCGTCGGTGTGCCGCAGGTACAGCTCCAGGTCGAAGCGGGTCGAGCCGGTGGTGAACGGGTGGTGGCCCACCTCCGGGCCGCTGCCCGCCGAACCCGCCTCGGCGCGCTCGTAGTTGAGCAGCGTGAACGAGGTCTGGAACACCGGCGTCCGGCTCGGGTCGCGCGGCAGCGCCAGCTCCTCCACCAGCTGCTCGAACGGCATCTCCTGGTGGGCCAGGTCGGCGACGAACCGCTCCCGAACGTCCGCCAGCAGGGTGGTGAACCCCGGGTCGCCCGACAGGTCCGCGCGCAGCGCCAGAACGTTCGCGAACAGGCCCACCAGCGGCTCCAGTTCGGGCAGCGTCCGGCCCGCGACGGTGGAGCCGACCGCGAAGTCGTCCTGCCCGCACCAGCGGCCCAGCAACGCCTGGTAGGCGGCCAGCAGCGTCATGTACGGCGTCGCGCCGTGCGCCGCGCCCAGCGCCAGCACCGCCCGGCTGGTCTCCGCGTCCAGCGCGATGCCGTGGCCCGCGCCGCGCAGCGTTGGCACCGCCGGGCGCGGCCGGTCGGCGGGCAGGTCCAGCGGCGGGACGCCGGACAGCCGCCCGCGCCAGTGCTCCAGGTCGGCCCGGCGCACCTCGCCCCGGTAGCGCTCGCGCTGCCAGGCCGCGAAGTCCCCGTACTGCACCGGCAGTTCGGGCAGCGGCCGGTCGCCGTCCGGCCGGCAGCCGGACAGCAGCTCGCGCAGGAACAGCTCGCTGGACCAGCCGTCCGAGACGATGTGGTGCTGCACCACCACCAGCACGTGGTCCTGCTCCGCGGCCCGCAGCAGGGCCGCCCGCACCACCGGGCCCGCCGCCAGGTCGAACGGGCGGCCGGTCTCCTCCCGCACCCAGGCGTCGAGCTGCGCCTCCCGGTCGGCCGGGGCCGCCGCCGGGTCGACGGTGCGGACCTCCAGCCGGACGCCGCCGGGCGGGTCGACCACCACGGTCGGCGTGCCGTCGGCCGCCGCCGGGAAGCGCATCCGCAGGCTCTCGTGCCGGGCCACCAGCCGCTCCAGCGACACCGACAGGCGCTCCGGGTCGAGCGGGCCGCGCAGCCGGACCACCAGCGGCACGGTGTAGGCGGTGCTGTCCGGGACGAACTGGTCCATGAACCACAGGCGTTCCTGGGCGAAGGACAGCGGCGGCGCGGTGCCCTCCGGGCGGCGCGGCACGGTCGCCGCCGGGGCGGCGGCGCGGGCGCGGCGCAGGCGGCGGGCCAGCAGTTCGGCGCGGGCGGCGGCGGGGGCGGTCGCGGCGGCGGGAGTGGTGGCGGGCGCGGGGGTGTCGGGGGTGGCGGGAGTGGTGGTGGGGGAGGTGGTCATGCGGCCGGGGCGCCTTCCTGGAGCGGTGCGCGTACTTCGCGGACGGCGGGGGTGGGGATGCCGGTGGGGGCGGTGGCGTGGGTCATGCGGTCGGGGCGTCCTCGTCGATCAGGGCCCGGACCTCGTCCGCGCTGAGCGCGTCGATCTCCGCGAGCAGCAGCTCCTCGACGGCGGCGGCCGTGCCCGCGACCGTCGGCGCCTCGAACAGCACCCGCACCGGAAGGTCGAGTTCGAGCGCGGCGCGGAGCCGGGCCAGCACCCGGACGGCGAGCAGCGAATGGCCGCCGAGCGCGAAGAAGTCGTCGTGCGCGCCGATCCGGTCCGCCTCCAGGCCCAGCACCTCGGACCAGGTCTCGGCGACCAGGTGCTCGGCGTCCGTGCGGGGCGGGACGCGTTCGGCGACGGCGCCGCCGGTGGCGGCCGGTGCGGTGGCGGGGGAGGGCAGGGCGGCCCGGTCGAGCTTGCCGCGGACGGTCAGCGGCAGGCGCTCCAGCGGCAGGCAGACGTCCGGGACGAGGTGGGCGGGCAGCACGGCGCGTAGACGTCGGCGCACCTCCTCGCCGTGCGGCGGGCGTTCGGGATCGGCGGGAACCAGCCAGGCGGCCAGCAGCTGTCGTCCGGCCTCGTCGTGCAGGTCCACCACGGCCTGGGCGACGCCCGGCTGCCCCAGCAGCGCGGCCTCCACCTCGGCGGGCTCGACCCGGTGGCCGCGCACCTTGAGCTGGCGGTCCCGGCGGCCCAGGAACTCCAGCGAACCGTCCGGCCGCAGCCGGGCCAGGTCGCCGGTCCGGTACATCCGGCCGCCGGTGAACGGGTCCGCGGCGAACCGCTCCGCCGTCAGGTCGGGCCGCCCCAGGTAGCCGTCGGCCAGGCCGTCCCCGCCCAGCCACAGTTCGCCGGGCACCCCCGGCGGCACCGGCCGGCCGCCGTCGTCCAGCAGGTGGGCGACGGTCGCGGCGATCGGGCGGCCGATGCCCGGGCGGGCGGTCGCGTCGGCCGGGCCCAGCCGGCAGGCGGTGGCGATCACCGCGGCCTCGGTCGGACCGTAGGTGTTCCACAGCTCGACGCGGTCGCCGAAGCGCTCGCGCCAGGCGGCGACCGCGGCCGAGGACACCTGGTCGCCGCCCAGCACCACCGTGCGCAGCGCCGGGGGCCACGGGACGGCCGGACCGGCCGCGACCAGCTCCTGCCAGTACGCCGTCGGCAGGTCGAGCACCGTCAGGGTGCGGCCCTGCGCGCCGCCCAGCCAGTCCGGGAGCTCGGCGGACGGCACCGGCAGCAGGACCACCTCCGCGCCGTGCGCCAGCGCGGGGAAGACCTCCTCCACGTGCGTGTCGAACCCCGGCGACGCGAACTGCAGCACCCGCTCGCCCGGGCCCAGCCCGTACGCCGCGCCCATCCAGCGCACCCGGGCGAGCAGCGCCCGGTGCGGGACGGAGACCGCCTTCGGCTCGCCGGTCGAGCCGGAGGTGTGGAGCACGTAGGCGGGGTCGGCGGGGGAGGGGAGGTGCGGAGGCGCGAACCCGCCGTGCGGGGCGGCGGGTCGGGGGACGTCGAGCGAGGCGGGGTGGGTGGCAGGGGTGTTCGGCGTGCGGGGTGCGAACTCTCCTGGTGCGGAAGGCGGTTGGGGAGCGTCGAGCGGGGCGGGGCGGGCGGTGGGCAGGTCGGAGTCGACGGCGGGGGCGTCCGGGGTGGCCAGGACGGCGGTGGCGCCCGCCCCGTGCAGCACGGCGTGCAGGCGCGGCGCGGGCAGGGCCGGGTCGAGCGGGAGGTAGGCGCAGCCGGCCAGCAGGATGCCCAGCATGCCCGCCAGCAGTTCGGCGGAGCGGGCGCCGTACAGCCCGACCGGCGTGCGCGGGAGCGCTCCCACTGCGCGGACGGCGGCCTCCGCCCGCCGGGCTGCGGCGATCAACTCCCGGTAGGTGAAGGACCGTTCGCCGTCCCGGAGGGCGACCGCGTCCGGGGTCGCGGCGGCCTGCCGCAGCAGCAGGTCCAGCACCGTCTCCGGGTCGTCCGGCACGCCGTCCGGGCCGCGCAGCAGCGCGCCGTCCTCGTCCGGGGAGAGCAGGGAGAGGGTGGTGAGCGGCCGCTCGGGCTCGGCGAGGGCGTGACCGGCCAGGATCGGCAGGCGGTCCAGCAGGGCCTGGGCCGCGGCGGCGTCCAGCACCGCCGGGTCGTACGCCAGCAGCAGGTGCAGACCGCCGTCGGCGGCCGGCCAGGCGTCCAGCGAGGTGTCGAAGGGCGTCGGCGCGGGCAGGCCGGGCAGCGACTCCACCACGAGCGGGCCCGCGTCGGCGGCCGGCGCGGCGGCGGACTCGGTGTGCAGGTTGAACCAGTGCCGGAACAGCTGCCGCTGGCCCTCCCCGCGCGCCGTGCCCAGCTCGCCCAGCAGCCGCTCGTACGGCACCTGCGGGTGCGAGAGCGCCCCCGTGACGGTGGAGCGGGTGCGCGCCAGCAGGGCCGCGAACCCGGCCCCGCCGCCGAGGTCGGCGCGCAGCGGGAGGACGGTCGTGAAGCAGCCCACCAGGTGCTCGTCCGCGCTGCGCTCGCGCCCGGCCGTCGGCGCGCCCACCACCAGGTCGTCCTGCCCGGTGTGCCGGCCCACCAGCAGCTGGTAGAGCGCCAGCCAGGCCATGAACGGGGTGCAGCCGTGCTCCCGGGCGAAGCCCTCGACCGCGGCCGCCGAAGCGGCGTCGACCTCGGCCCGCACCCAGTGCGCCCGCCCGTCCGCGGGGTCGGCGGGGCCAGCGGGGTGCGGCGGCGGGGTGCCCGGCGGCAGGCCCCGGCCGGGCGGGGCGGCGAGCTCGGCCGCCCAGTACGCGATCGCCCGGTCCGCCGCCGGACCCTCCGCGCGGGCCCGCTGCCACATCACGTGGTCGCCGAACCCGCCCGACAGCGGCGGCAGTTGCGGCTCCCGCCCGTCCGCCACCGCCCGGTGCGCGGCCAGCAGCTCGTCCAGCAGCAGCCGGATCGACCAGCCGTCCGACACCAGGTGGTGCGCCGCCAGCAGCAGCACGTGCGTCCGCTCGCCCGTCCGGTACAGCTCGACCCGCAGCAGCGGTCCCGCCGCCGTCGGGTACGGCCGCCCGCCGCACGCCTCGGCCAGGCGCAGCGCGGCGGCCTCCGGATCGGGCTCGTCCCGCAGGTCGTGCAGCGCGACGGGCACCTCGACCCGGTCGGCGACCCGCTGCACCGGCACGCCGTCGACCTCCGCGAACGACGTCCGCAGCGGCTCGTGCCGGGCCACCACGGCGGCCACCGCCCGGCGGAACGCGTCCGGGTCGAGCGGGCCGGTCAGGCGGCGCAGGGTGACCAGGTTCTCCGAGACGTCCGACGGGTCCACCTGCTGCAGGAACCACATCCGTTGCTGCCCCGGCGTCAGCGGGTACTCGCGGTCAGGCATGCTGCTGCTCCTCGGTGAGACGGGCCAGCACGGCGCCGAAGCCGGCCGGGGTGGGGGACTCGAAGAACGCCGAGGCCGGGACGTCCACGCCGAACCGCTCGACGATCCGGGCGGCGATCCGCACCACGGCGAGCGAGTCCCCGCCGTGCGCGAACAGGTCGTCGTGGTCGCCGACCCCCTCCCGGCCCAGGACCTCCCCCCACAGCGCACGCAACTCCGCGACCGGGCCGGCGGGTTCGCGCTCCGCTTCCGGACACTCCGCTCCCGGACGCTCCGCCGCGGTCGGAGCGCCCGGAGCGGTCGGGGCGGTCGGAGCGGTCGGAGCGGTCGGGCGGGCCGGACGGGCCGGACGGGTCGGCGGCGGGACGGGCGGACGCCACGGCCCGGCCGTCCGGACACCGCTCAGCGCGGCCTCCGGACGCTCGGCCAGCAGCGCCAGCAACTCGACCAGCGCGTCCGCGAACCCCGCCACCGCCGTACGCGCGAACCGCTCGCACGGGTACGTCAGCACCAGCTCCGCGCCCTCCGGCCCGACCCCCGCCGCCAGCACCAGGTCGTACGCACTGCCGTCGACCTCCTGCCCCCACGGTGCCGCGTCCAGCTCCGGACCCCAGCCCGCACCCGGACCGTCCGCCGCGACCTCCGTGCGCTCCACGAACAGCACCTGGAACAGCGGGTGCACCCCCGGCGCGCGGCGCGGGGCCACCGCCGACACGATCCGGTCGAACGGGGCCGCCTGCGCCAACCCCGCCGCCAGCGCCTCCCGGACCCGCGGCGCGAACGCGCGGAACGCCGGATCGTCCGCCAGCGACACCCGCAGCGGCAGCAGATCCGTGAAACAGCCCACCACGGCGTCCAGTTCGGGGTGCGGGCGGCCGCCCGACACCACGCCTACCGTCACCTCCCGGCGCCCCGCACACCGCGCCAGCAGCACCAGGAACCCGGCCAGCAGCACCGTGTGCCCCGTCAGCCGCGCCCCGTCACCGACCGCCCGCAGCCGCTCCACCACCGCACCGGGCACCCGGGCGGAGACCGTCGCGGTACGGCGGTCACTGCCGCCGGGGGACTCCGGCGTCTCCAGGCCGAGCTCCAGCACCGGGGGAGCGCCGTCCAGCAGGTGCCGCCAGTAGGCCAGGCGCTCCGGCAGGACGCGGTCCAGGCGGGACCGGGACCAGGCCGCGTAGTCCGCGTACTGCGGGCGGTCGTCGGCGGGCGGCGGGGTGGTGCCGGCGCGCGGCGGGGCGGTGCCGGTGGGGGACGGAGTGCCGTCCGCGGGCGGGGTGTCGTCGGTGCGGTACGCCGTGGCCAGCTCGGCGGTCAGCAGGTCCGCGGAGCGGGCGTCCGCCGCGATGTGGTGGCACACCAGCAGCAGCCGGTGCCGGTCGGCGGCCAGCCGCAGCACCGTCAACCGCAGCATCGGCCCCGTCGCCAGGTCGAAGCGGTACCCGCCCGCCTCCACGGCCAGGGCGGCGGCCAGCGCCTCGCGTTCCGGTTCCGGGGCGAAGGAGAGGTCCAGGAAGTCGATCAGCGAGGAGGCCCGGGCGGCGGTCAGGGGCTCCTCGGGGCGGAACTGGACGGGCTCGCCGTCGACCTCCGCGTAGCGCGTCCGCAGGACCGGGTGCCGGTCGACCACCGCGGCGAGCGCGGCCGTCAGCCGGTCCAGGTCCAGCGGGCCCTCCAGCGCCAGGCCCGCCGTCACCGGCGGCGACGCGACCGGGCCGCCGATCCGCTCCGCCAGCCACAGCCGACGCTGCTCCGCCGAGCACACCACCGGACGGCCGTCCCGCGGCAGCCGGGGCACGCCACGGACGGCCGTGGCCTGCCGACGGGCCGCGAGCAGGCGCGCGGCGAGGGCGCGCCGGTCGGCGGTGGCGGGCCCCGGCGGGGTGGCGGCGGTGGCGGGGGATTCCGGTGGGGTGGTGGCGCTGGCGAGGGTCGGGGCGGGGGTTTCCGGCGGGGCCGTGGCGGGGGCGGGCGTCGGGGGTGCCGCGAGGATGCGGTCGGGCGGGTTCACCGGGCGTCCCCGGCGAGTTGGTGCGGGGCCTCCAGCAGGGCCTTCATGCCCGTCAGCAGGGAGACCACCTGGCGGCCGTTCAGCAGCCGGTGGTCGAACGCCGCGCCCAGGTGCACCAGGCTGCGGGTCCGGAAGCCGGTGCCGTCCGGGTCGGGCAGGACGGCGGTGCGCGGGGCCGCCAGGGACAGCGCGCAGGCCTGGCCGGGGAAGACCACCGGCAGGGCCAGGGCGACGCCCGGATCGGTGTGCAGGGTCAGCGTGATGTTCGCGCCCTGCAGGTCGCGGTCGCGGAAGGCGCCGCGCAGTGCGGCCATCCGGTGGCCCATCATGGCCCGGGACAGTTCGCCCAGCGACGAACGGTCGGCGTCGTGCAGCACCGGGACGAACAGGCCCGCGCCCAGTTCGAAGGTCACCCCGATGTGCGCCCCGGGCACCAGCCGGGTGCCCGTCCCGTCGGCCGTCAGCGCCGCGAAGCAGGCCGGATCGGTGGCCCGCCGGGTGGCCAGCGCGGCCGCCGTCAGCTCGGCCAGGCCCACCAAACTGCCGACCGACGCCGCGAGTTGGCGTCCGGCGGCGAGCGCGTCGGTCACGTCCACGTCCACGGCGGTGAACGCCGTCGGCACCTCGCGGTGCGAGGCGGTGACGGTTGCCGCGACGGCGCGCTGGTTGCGGGACAGCGGGGCGAGCACCGTCCCCGGCGGGTCCGCCGGGGCCTGCAGCGACTGCGGGGTCTGCGGTACTTCGGGAGCCTGCGGTGCTCCCGGGTTCCGCGGGGTGGGGGCGGACCGTTCCGCCAGCGGCTCCGCGGCCGCGGCCGGGGTCGTCGCCTGCTCCGTCGCCGCGAGTCGCGCCGCCAGTCGGTCGACCTCCGCGCGGCGCACCACCGGTACGTCCAGCGCGAGCGCCGCCGCCTCGGGGATGCCGAGCTCGGCCAGCCGGGCCCTGGCCGGGGCGGTCAGGACCGGTCCCCCGGCCCTCGGCGCCGGGGAGTCGGCGGACGCCGCCGGAGGCCGCCGGGCCTCCTCCAGGGAGGACGCGTCGGGGTGCAGCCGGGCCAGCAGCTCGCCCGGTGCGCACTCGCGACCCGCCGGGACGAGCAGCTCCAGCAGCCCGTCGGCCGGTGCGGCCAGTTCCTCGACCGCCTTCGAGGTCTCCACCTCCAGCAGCGGTTCGCCCTCGGCGACCTTCCCGCCGTCCTCGACCAGCCACCCCAGCAGGGTGTACGCCGCGTCGTTGGTGTTGACCTTCGGCATCCGGTACTCGGTCACCGTCACCGCCACCGCTCCTCTCCGCACTCCGTCGACCCGCGTTCCGTCGCCACCTGCTCCGCCAGCGCGCGGACCGCCCGCCGGATGTCCTCGTCCCGGACGAACACCTCGTCCTCCAGGTGCGGCGCCGCGGGCACCGGCCGGTCCGCCGCCGTCAGCACCCGCACCGGCGCCCGCAGCACCGACCAGAGCCGGGTGTGCAGCGCCTGCGCCACCTCGGTCCCCCAGCCCGCGCCGGGGGTGCCGTCCTCCACCACGACCACCGCCGGGGCCCGCCCGCACAGCTCGGCCAACCGGTCGGCGTCCAGCGGGTACAGCCGGGCCGGGACCAGCAGGCGCACGCACAGCTCGTCCTCCAGCAGCAGCGTGCGCAGCGCGCCCACCGCCCGCCGGGCCAGGCCGCCCGGGGCGATCACCACCGCGTCCGGCCGCTCCACGCCCGCCGGGCCGACCACGGCGGTGCCCAGGGCCGATCCCAGTGCCGAGCCGCCGTCCAGCCGCCAGTGCAGCACCTCGTCGACCGTGTCGCCGGTGAACCGCCGCTCGGTGTACAGCACCTTGTCCTCGAACAGCACCGACGGGTTGCCGGTGGACAGCGCGTGCCGCACCAGCGGCACCGCGTCGTGGAACGGGCTCAGCTCGTACAGGTCCAGGTCGGGGACGCCCGTCAGGTGCTTCTGCGGGCTCTGGCTGTGCGTCGCCCCGTACCCGCGCCGCCCGCCGACCGGGCAGCGCACCAGCAGCGGCACCGGCACCCGGCGGCCGTACATGGAGACCGACTTGGCGGCGAAGTTCACCAACTGGTCGAAGGCCAGCGTGACGAAGTCGCCGAACATCATCTCGACCACCGCACGCTCCCCGGCCAGCGCCAGGCCCGCGCCCACCCCGGTGATCGCGCCCTCGCTCAGCGGCGTCGACCGCACCCGCTCGCCGAACCGGGTGGACAGGCCCCGGGTCACCTTGAACGCCCCGCCGTACGGGTCCGAGACGTCCTCGCCGAGCAGGTGCACGGACGGGTCGGCGGCCATCAGCTCGTGCAGCGCCCGGTTCAGGTTCTCGGCGACCCGCTCCGGTACGGCGTCCTGCGGCACGGGGTTCGCAGGTACGGCGTTCTGCGGCACCGGCTTCTCCGGTACGGCGTTCTCCGGTACGGCGGGGGGCGTGGACGCGGTGCGGGCCCGGCCGTCCGACGGCGGGCGGGACACCACCTCCGCCACCAGGGCCTCCACCAGCGCCGACTGCTTGGCGTCCCAGGCCGCGAACCGCTCCTCGGACGCGCCCGCCCGGACCCGGTACCAGTCGCGCGCACCGAGGACGGCCAGCTCCTCCGCCCCCCGGGTGTCGTCGCCCTTGCTGTGCGGGCCCAGCCGCGGGACGTCCAGCTCCACCACCAACGGGCCCGCGCCGGACCGCACCTGCTCCAGCAGCGGCGCCAGCTCGGCGCGCAGCGACGACACTTCGCTCGTCGACGAACGGTGGTGGGCGATGCCGAACGCCGCCGCCCGGGCCCCGATGCTGCCCGCCAACTGCCGCTCGGTCGGCGTGGACTGGGCGATGCCGTTGTGCTCCACCACCACGACCAGCGGGGCCCGCCACAGCGCCGCCAGGTTCAGCGCCTCGTATACCGCGCCCTCACCCCAGGTGCCGTCCCCGACGAACGCCAGCGCCAGCGCCCCCGCCCCGTCCCGGGCCCGGCGCAGCGCCGCGCCGACCGCGACCGGCAGGCTCTCGCCCTGCACGCCGGTGGAGAGGAACCCGTCGGTGTACAGGTGCTGGCTGCCGCCCGCGCCGCCGCACACCGCGCCCTGCCGCCCCAGCACCTCGGCGAGCAGGCCCTCCGCGTCGCCGGTCAGCGCCAGGTAGTGGCCGTGGCCGCGGTGGTTGCTGAACACCATGTCCGCCGCGCCCAGCAGCGGCGCCAGCGCCACCGGCACGTACTCCTGGCCCAGGCAGGTGTGCGTGGTGCCGCTTACCAGGCCCTCGCCGAACAGCCGCAGCAGCGCCAGCTCGACGTGCCGGATCAGCAGCAGCGCGGCCAGGTCCGCGTCGTCCGGCTCCGGGCCGGGCGGGGGGTTCAGCACGGCGGTCACTCCTCGGTCGTGGTGGCGGCGGTCGTGGTGGCGGTGTTCGTGGGGGCGTTCGGGGCGGCGCTCCGGCGGCGGGCGGCCAGCAGGCGCAGCGCGGCGGCGCGGTCGAGCGGGGCCGCGGTTCCGGTGGGCTGCGCTCCGAGCGGTGCTCCGGACGGTGCTCCGAGCGGTGCTCCGGGCGGCAGCGGCTCGGCCAGGCAGCGTTCGAAGGCGTCCGGGTCGAGGCCGTCGACGAACGCCAGCGCGGCCGAGCGCGACGCGGCGGACTGCCGCGCGTAGTGCGCCGGGTCGTCCAGCAGCGCGTCGAGCGCCGCCAGCCAGGGCCCCAACTCCTGTGCGGGAACGACCGGTTCGGGACGGGCCGCGCCCGGCTCGCGGCGGTACGCGGTGACCGGCCGGACGGGCAGCGAGCCCGGCACGCCCAACTTGGCCTCCAGCAGCCCCCCGACCGCCGAAGCCAGCACCGGCACGCCCCGCAGCATCGCCTCCACGCAGGTGTAGCCGAAGGTCTCGTCCCACAGCGAGGGCATCAGCAACACCCTTGTCCGGGACAGGACTTCGTCGATGTCGTCCACCGGAGGGATCACCGTGACGTTCGGCCGCCGCGCCAGCTCGGCCCGGTCGGCGGCGTCCGCGCCCCAGGTGGGGACGGCCAGGAACGGCACCTCGGGCCGGGCGTCGGCCAGCCCGAGCAGCACCGAAATGCCTTTGTACCCACAGGGGTTGACCATCGTCACCGCTCCCTGCCCGGGCCGCCCGTGGAGCGGGAACGGGCCCGTCCCGTACACCTGCGGACGCACCACCTCCGCCGTCAGTCCCGCGTGCTCGTGCAGGTACGCGGCGGCCGCGTCGCTGACCGCGACCAGCCGGGCCGCCCGCCGCACCAACCGCGTCCCGGCCTCGCTCGGGTGGAACGCCCCCGGTCCGAAAGGGAGTTGCTGGATCGTGTGGACCAGGTACACCACCCGGTCCGGCGTCGCGCCGAGCGCCGCTCCGAGCATCAGGTGACCCGGGTCGTCGCCCGGGACGAGGGTCCGGTCCGGACGCAGCCGCTCGGCCACCGCGCGGACGGTGCGCGGCAGCAGGGACGGCGAGCGCACCGCGTGCACCGTGACGCCGTGGTGGGTGTAAACGACGGTGCCCCCGTCGTCGGAGCGGACCGCCGCACCGCGCTCGACCAGCGCCCGGACGGCCCGCCCGGGCTCGACGGTGGCCAGCGCGCCGGTCAGCGGGCCGACCACCTCGCAGGTGTGTCCGCGCGCGGCCAGCCGCTCCAGCAGCAGCCGGTTGGAACGGTTCGCGCCGCCGTGCGACGGCAGGTGGATCAGGTTCTGGGCGAGCAGGATCCTCATCGCGCCTCCTCCGGTGCGGGCGCGGCGGTGGGTGTCACGGAGGTGGGTGTCACGGCGGTGGGTGTCACGGTGGCGGGCGCCGCGGCGGTGGGTGTCGCGGCGGTGGGTGTCGCGGCAGTGGGTGGCGCGGTGGCGGGCGCCGCGGCGGCGCGCCGCTCGTGCAGGCGTTCGCGCAGCCGTTCGCGCAGCCGGGCCCGGTCGGCGGGCGAGAGGCCGTGCAGCGCCCGGTCGGCGGCGGAGGAACCGCGCAGCGCCCGGGGACGCGGCGGGTCGGTGAGCAGCCCCGCCAGCCGGGCCGCCGCCGCGTCCAGGGCCTCCGTCGGACGCTGCGGGCCGGTGACGGCGGCCGCGCGCAGCGGCAGGTCGTGGTCGGCCGCCGCCGCACCGATCGCCGCGGCGAGCTCCGGCGTGCGCCAGCGGTCGGCCGGTACGGTGCGGGCCAGGCCGAGGCGGGACAGCCGGGCCGCGTTGTCCGGGCGGTCCACCCCGTCCGCCATCAGCACCTGCGGGGTGCCGGCCGCGAGCGCCCGGGCCAGCGTGCCGATGCCCCCGTGGTGCACCAGCGCCGCCGCGTGCGGCACCGCCCGGGCGAAGTCCAGCCCCGGCGACCAGCGGACGTTCTCCGGCAGCGCGTCCGGCAGCAGGTCGCGGTGCCGGACCACCACCAGGGTCGGCAGGCCCGTCCGCCCGGCGGCCGCCAGCAGCGCCGGGTAGTAGTCGGCGGCCAGCATCCGCCCCGTCCCGCCGGTGGCCAGCACGGGACGCGTCCCGATCGGGAGGAGACCGTCGAACGGGTCGTCGGAGGAGGGGGGTCGGGCCCCCAGCGCGCGGGCGGAGGTGTCGGCGAGCGGGAAGCCGGTCAGCGAGACCCGGGCCGGGGCGCGCGGGCCCGCGGCGTCGAACCAGCCGGGCCACAGGCCGAGTTCGGCGTCCGCACCGGTGAACCAGGCCCGCCAGTCGGGCACTTCGGGCAGGCCGAGGCCGTCGCGGACCTCCTGCAGCCCGGCGGCCAGCTCGGCGCCGTACAGGTACGCGGCGACCGGCACCGCGAGCAGTTGCGTCGGTGCGAGGGCCACCCAGGCGACGGGCGCGTCCAGCAGCTCGGCGGCGAACCGCACCGAGACGGCCGAGGTGTGCCGTCCGACCAGCACCGTCCCGCCCGGGACGTGCAGGTCGGCGAGGGTGCGGCACTCGGCCGCGATCTGCTCGAACAGGGCGTTGCGGCGGTAGAACCCGGCCCAGCCCGCCTGGTGCGGGGCGCTCCCCAGCAGGCCCGGCGTGTCCGCGAGCACGCTCTCGAACTCGGTCTCGCCGTCGATCGCAGCGAAGTCCAGACCGGCGCCCTCCGCCGCCGAGCGGTACGGCGCGTGGGTCAGCAGCACCGCCCGGTGACCGGCCCGGACCAGCGCCGCACCGAGACCGACGAACGGCAGCACGTCGCCGTCGCTGCCATGAGTCACCACCAGGAACAGGGCCATCGGAGCGCTACGACCCCTCGGCCAGCAGCGCGCGGATCTCCTCGTCGCTCAGACCGTCCAACTCGGCTTCCAGCGACGTGAGTTCGGCGAGATCGGCGGATTCGAGCAGGGTCTGTTCGACGGCGGAGACGGCGCCGGCGAGGGTGAACCCCTCGGTGAACAGGCGGTCCAGCGGCAGTTCCACCCCGTAGGCGTCCTGCACCCCGGCCAGGAACTGCACCAGCGCGAGCGACGTCCCGCCCGATGCGAAGAACTCCGCCTCCGGTCCGGCGGGCGCCACGCCCACGGTCTCCGTCCACAGCCGCGCCACGACCTCGCCGATCCCACTCACCGGGCCACCCCCGCCCGCACGGGCTCGTCGACGGCACTGCGGGCAGGCAAGACGTGCATGGCGGATCTCCCGAACGAGGGCAGCCGGCGGGGTGGGGCCGGGCCGGAAAGGGGTGGGGAGCCAGCAAGGTGGGAGCGCTCCCACATTGGGCGCCGCCATTCCAGCAGCGGCTTTGAGCCCCTGTCAATGGATCGCGCCGCGAGAAACCACCCCGTGACCTGGGGTGTTCGCCATGCCCATGTCGCAAATGCCACGACGTTCGGCCCGGCCCGTCCGCTCGACCGGGCAGTGCGAGCGCGGCCCTGGGCGCCCGGCCGGGAGGGGATCGCCGCACGCGGGCAGGGCCGAGTGCCGCAACGACCCGAACGCGCCCGGGGCGGTGTCCGGCGTCAGCCCGAGAAGGGTTCGGTCTCCTTGAGGAAGCCGCGGACGGCGAGGAACTGGCTGAGCGAGTCGCGGTGGGTGTCGCAGGCGAGCCAGGTCTTGCGGCGGTCGGGGGTGTGGAGCTTGGGGTTGTTCCACAGCAGGGACCAGGTGGCGAGGTCGCGGCAGCCCTTGGTGGAGCACTTCGGGGGGCCGTCGGGGCCGTCGGGGCCGGTGGGGGTGCCGAAGAGGGGGTGCGCGGTGTCCATGGGGTCGATCCTACGTCCGGGCATGACGACGCCGGGCAGCCACGGGGGGAGCTGCCCGGCGTCGGTCTGTCGCTCCGACGGGGGATGCGGAGCGCTATGGAAGTATGGCACGGCCGGGGGGCCGTGGGTGGGCCTGTCGGGTGATTAATTTGAGGATCGTCTGAGCTTTCGGACGGTCATACCACCACATGAACGGACATACCGGACGAGCGGGTTGAGGGATTCTCAGCTCTGTGGCCGGTTCTCGCCGGTGGCCGCCCCGCCGCCGCCCGTGCCGCCGGGGCCGAGCATCAGCGGGGTGTCGGGGGGGAAGGCGAAGGTCGAGGGCAGGCCGGGTGCGCGCTCGCGGCCCGCGTTGGCGATCAGGACGGCGAAGTAGGGCAGCAGGATGCCGCCGGCCAGCGCGACGAAGGCGAGCCAGCGCTGGACGTCCCAGAGGATCACGGCGAGCAGCACGCAGGCGGTGCGGATCAGCATGGAGACGACGTAGCGGCGCTGCCGTCCCCGGACGTCCTCGGTCAGGCTGCTGCGGGCCCCGGTGATCCGGAAGACCTGGCCGTCGTCCGTGTTCTTGGGCATGTCGTCCCCATCCAATCCTCGGGTCGGTGCGGCCCCTACGGTCGACCACGGTAACCCCGCTGACGCCGATCGGACCCACCCGGGTCCGCTCGACGCGCGGTGGGCGTTCAGGGGGTGCGGCGCAGGTACCGGACTGGGACGGCGTCGGTGAGCCAGACACCGTTCGCGGACACCCGGAACTCGTGCCCGGCCAGGGCCATCGCCGCCGCGTCGACCTCCAGGACGACGGGTCGGCCGTGCCGGGAGCCGACCCTGACGGCCGTCTCGGTGTCGGCGGAGAGGTGGACGTCCCGCCGGTTCATCGGGCGCAGGCCCTCGGCCAGGATGAACGGGAGCGTCCGCTCGGCGGTGCCGTGGAAGAGCACGTCGGGCGGGGTGGTGGCGGGCAGGCCGAGGTCGACCTCGACCGTGTGGCCCTGGCTGGCGCGGATCGAGCGGCCGTCCTCGGAGTAGGCGAAGCGGCGCTTGTTGTTGGTGGCGACGACGTGGTCCAGCTCGGCGCGGCTCAGCGGGCGGCCGTGCCGGGCCAGGGCGGCGAGCAGGGCGTCGACGCCGACCCAGCCCGCCGGGTCCAGGGTGACCCCGACGGCGCCCGGGTCGTGCCGCAGGATGCGGGAGAGCATCTTCGACGTCTTCACGGTGCGTTTCTCGTCCATCGGGGTCCCCCTCGGGTCCGGGTCGGCTCAGGAGGCCTGGCTGACCGAGCTCATGTTGAAGTCGGGCACCCGGACCGGCGGCATCGCGGCCCGGGTGAACCAGTCGCCCCACTCGCGGGGCAGGCAGCGTTCGGTGCGGCCCACTTCGGTGATCCGGCCGAGCAGGTCGACCGGGGACTCGTTGAAGCGGAAGTTGTTGACGGCGCCGACCACCTCGCCGTCCTCGACCAGGTAGACGCCGTCCCGGGTGAGGCCGGTGAGCAGCAGGCTGGCCGGGTCGACCTCGCGGATGTACCACAGGCAGGTCAGCAGCAGGCCGCGCTCGGTGCGGGCGACCATCTCCTCCAGCGTGGGCGCGCCGGGGGCGGAGGTCTCCAGCACCAGGTTGTCGATCGGCGGGGTGTGCGGGAGGCCGGCCAGGCCCGCGGAGTGCCGGGTGGTGAGCAGGTTGGCCAGGCGGCCCTCGCGCAGCCAGTCGGTGGCGGTCAGCGGGGAGCCGTTGTCGAACACCGAGTCGTTCTCGCCGGAGGAGTGCGCGAGCACGAACGGGGCGGCCTGCAGGCCGGGTTCGGCCGGGTCGGAGCGCAGGGTCAGCGGCAGCGGGCTGAGCCGCTCCCCGACCCGGCTGCCCCCGCCCGGCCTGGAGAACACCGAACGCCCCTCCACCGCGTCCCGCGCGCCGGCCGACCAGGACAGGTAGACCATCAGGTCGGCGACGGCCGAGGGCGGCAGCAGCGTCTCGTAGCGCCCGGCGGGCAGGTCGACCTTCTTGCGGCCCCAGCCGAGGCGGCGGGTCAGGTCGGTGTGCAGGGCGGTGACGTCGACGTCGGCGAAGTCCCGGGTGGCGGCGCCGGCCCAGGCGGAGCCGGACAGGTCGGCGGTCTTGGCGTTCAGCTCGACGGTGCCGGTGGGCTGGTCGTGGCGCAGCCGCAGGCCGGTGGAACTGCCCAGGTAGGAGGTGGTGCGCTCGTGCCGGGCGAAGCCGTACAGCAGTTCGCCGTTCGCCCGGGCCCGGGCGAAGGCTTCGCCGAGGGCGGGGGCGAAGGAGGCGAAGACGCCGATGTCGGTGGTCTCGGGGGCCTCGGTGAAGCGCGGGTCGGCCGCCCGGCCCGCGATCAGCGGCTGGGCGTCCTCGGCGGGCTCGGCGGCCCGGGCTGCGGCCTCGGCGGCGCGCACCAGCTGCTCGACCCCGTCCAGCGTGACGGCCTCCTGGGCGACCACGCCGGAGGCGGTGCCGGTGGCGCCGCCCACGGTGGCGACCACGGTGAGGCGGCGGCCGCGGGTGACGCCGTTGGTGGTGAGGCCGTTGCCGGCCCAGCGCAGGTTGGCGGTGGACTCCTCGTCGGCGATCACCACGCAGCCGTCGGCGCGGGAGAGTTCGAGGGCGCGTTCCACCAGCTCGTGGGGGTGCGTGAGGGACATCAGTGACCCGCCTCCTGCTGGGTGTTGAGCACGTTGACCTGGCGGAACAGCGCGGACGGGCAGCCGTGGCTGACCGCGGCGACCTGGCCCGGCTGGGCCTTGCCGCAGTTGAAGGCCCCGCCGAGCACGTACGTCTGCGGGCCGCCGACGGCGCTCATCGAGCCCCAGAAGTCGGTGGTGGTGGCCTGGTAGGCGAAGTCCTTGACCTG
Source organism: Kitasatospora phosalacinea (assembly GCF_030268885.1). Classification (GTDB taxonomy): domain Bacteria; phylum Actinomycetota; class Actinomycetes; order Streptomycetales; family Streptomycetaceae; genus Kitasatospora; species Kitasatospora phosalacinea_C. The sequence continues at coordinate 22,896 of NZ_BSSA01000004.1, read as the reverse complement.
GCCCGCGAGTTCGCCGTTGCGGATGGCGTAGGCGCGCTGGCCGGTGAACTGGAAGTTGTACCGCTGCATGTCGATCGACCAGGAGCGGTCGCCGACGATGTACAGGCCGTTCTCCACCTGGGAGACCAGCCCGGAGGTGTCCGGCCCGTCGGCGGCCGGCTGCAGCGAGACGTTGGCCATCCGCTGCACCGGCACGTGCGCCGGGGAGTCGGCGTAGGCGCAGCCGTTGGAGCGGCCGAAGCCCTTCAACCGGGCCATCGGCCGGTCGAGTTGGTACCCGACCAGGACGCCGTCGCGGATCAGGTCCCAGGACTGGGTGGCGACGCCCTCGTCGTCGTAGCCGATGGTGGCCAGGCCGTGCTCGGCCGTCCGGTCGCCGGTGACGTGCATCAGCTCGGAGCCGTACTCCAGGCTGCCCAGCCGGTCGAAGGTGGCGAAGGAGGTACCCGCGTAGGCGGCCTCGTAGCCCAGCGCGCGGTCCAGCTCGGTGGCGTGGCCGATCGACTCGTGGATGGTCAGCCACAGGTTGGACGGGTCGATCACCAGGTCGTAGCGGCCCGCGGCGACGCTCGGCGCCCGCATCTTCTGCGCCAGCAGCTCGGGCAGCTCGGCCAGTTCGGCGTCCCAGTCCCAGCCGACCCCGCGCAGGTACTCCCAGCCGCGGCCCGCGGGCGGCGCGACGGTGCGCATCGAGTCGAACGCGCCGGTGCGCTCGTCCACGCTGGTGGCCTCCAGCCAGGGGTGCAGGCGCACCCGCTGCTGGGTCGTCACCGTGCCCGCGGTGTCCGCGTAGAACTTGTTCTCCTGCACCGTCAGCACCGCGGCCGACACGTGCGACACCCCGTCGGCGGCCAGCAGCCGGGCGGACCACTCGGCCAGCAGGCCGGTCTTCTCCGCGTCCGGCACGTCGAACGGGTTCACCTCGTACGCGGAGACCCACTCGGCGTCCGGGTACACCGGCTCCGGGGCCAGCTCCACCCGCTCGCCCGAGCCCGCCGCCCGGCTGATCCCGCCCGACAGCCGGGCCACCGCCACCGCCTGCTCGGCCACCGCCGCGGCCGCCTCCGGCGTCAGGTCGACCCCCGCCGCGAAGCCCCACGCCCCGTCCAGCAGGACGCGGACGGCGAAGCCCAGCTGCACCGTGTCCGAGGAGCCGGCCGGCCGGGCGTCCCGCAGCCGCCAGGACGCCGAACGGACCCGCTCCAGGCGGAAGTCGGCGTGCGACACCCCCAGCTGCCGGGCCCGGGACAGGGCCGCGTCCGCCAGCGGGCGCAACGGGTAGGAGAGGAACTGAGGATCCAGCGCGGAGGGGGGCATCGGGCTCCCTGGGTCGAGGGTCGGACGCGACGGGCCGCCCCCGGCCGAGGGCGCACCCGATCGCATCATCCCCGTCCGCAGGGCGTACGGCCAGCCAATATCCACCGCGCCGCGCTGACGGCCCGTCAGGGGCGGGTCACGTCAGCGCCTCCCACCAGCCGTCCAGCTCCGGCGGGTTGGCGACCTCCACCCGCTGCCCCGGGCGCGGCACCGCCAGCGGCACGCCCTGCGCCTTCGCCTCCGCGAGGAGCCGCTCCACCGGCTCCGCCCACGGGTGCGGCGCCAGGTTGAAGGTGCACCAGTGGATCGGCAGCAGCAGGCCGCCGCGCAGCTCCAGGTGCGCCCGCACCGCCTCCTCCGGGTTCAGGTGGATGTCCGCCCAGGCCGCGTCGTACGCGCCGATCGCCATCAGCGCCGCGTCGAACGGGCCGTGCTGCTCGCCGATCCGGGCGAAGCCCTCGAAGTAGCCGGAGTCGCCGGTGAAGAACACCTTCCGCTCCGGGCCCGCCACCACCCAGGAGCCCCACAGCGTGGTGTTGCGGGCCAGGCTGCGGCCGGAGAAGTGGTGCGCGGCGGTCAGCGTCAGCGTCAACTCGCCGAGCGTGCAGGTCTCGTCCCAGTCCAGCTCGATGATCCGGTGCTCCGGCACGCCCCAGCGGCGCAGGTGGCCGCCGATGCCCAGCGGCACCGCGAACGGCGCCGACTGCAGCTCCACCAGGCGGCGCACCGTCGCCATGTCCAGGTGGTCGTAGTGGTCGTGCGAGATCAGCACCGCGTCCACCTGCGGCAGCTCGGCCAGCTCCACCGGCACCGGGTGCAGCCGCTTGGGGCCGGTCAGTTGCGAGGGCGAGCAGCGCTCCGACCAGATCGGGTCCACCAGCACCCGGCAGCCGTCCAGCTCCAGCAGCGCCGAGGCGTGCCCGAACCACGTCACCGCGACGCCCCGGGACGCCCCGCCCGACACCTCCGGCACCGCCAGCGGCACCGGCGCGGTCGGCACCCGGCTCTCCTTCTCGAACAGCATCCGGCGCAGCGTCCCCGCGTCCGGCCGCCCCGGGGCGTCGTGCGCGACCTCGGACGGCGCGTTGTGGAACACCCCGTCGCGGTACTGCGGGGACGACCGCAACCGCGGGTCCGATCCGTCCGGCCGCCGCCCGAACTGGGCCGGCACCTCGCGCAGCGCCCAGGCCGCCGCACCCGCCAGCGCCAGCGCCGCCAGTGCCGCCAGCCTGCGGCGGCCCGTCCGGCCAGGGTGTGCACCACTCATCGCGTCCGCTCCGATCGGCTCGCATCGCCTCGGCGCCCCGGCCTCTCCGGAACGCCCTCGGGGCAACGCCCGCCACCGGCCCGGCGTTCCCCACCCCCGCGCACCCCCCGTTGTGGGGATACGACAGTTCTCGCCGGACGCCCCTGTGGGAGGCCGCTTCGCCCGAGCTCGCACCCTACCGATAGCGTCGCTGGTGGCTGCCCGTGCAGCCGCGCACGCACATCGGACGCACGTCGAGAGAATGAGGTGGACCTTTGAGCCGCTCGGTACTGGTCACCGGAGGCAACCGGGGCATCGGCCTGGCGATCGCCCGGAGCTTCGCCGAGGCGGGCGACAAGGTCGCCATCACCAGCCGCAACGGCGAGGTCCCGGCGGAGCTCGCCAAGTACGACGTCCTCGCCGTCCGGGCGGACATCACCGACGCCGCGCAGGTCGACGCCGCCTTCACCGAGATCGAGGCCGCCCACGGCCCGGTCGAGGTCCTGGTCGCCAACGCGGGCATCACCAAGGACACCCTGCTGCTGCGCATGTCCGAGGAGGAGTTCACCTCCGTCCTCGACACCAACCTCACCGGCACCTTCCGGGTCGTCAAGCGCGCCGCCGCGAAGATGCTGCGCGCCCGCAAGGGCCGCGTCGTGCTGATCTCCTCCGTCGTCGGCCTCAGCGGCTCCGCCGGGCAGGTCAACTACGCCGCCTCCAAGGCCGGCCTGGTCGGCTTCGCCCGCTCCCTCGCCCGCGAGCTCGGCTCGCGCAGCATCACCGTCAACGTGGTCGCGCCGGGCTTCGTCGACACCGACATGACCGCCGTGCTCAGCGAGGAGCGCCGCAAGGAGATCGTCTCCGGCGTCCCGCTGGGCCGCTACGCCGCCCCCGCCGAGATCGCCTCGGCCGTGCGGTTCCTGGCCTCCGACGAGGCCGCGTACATCACCGGAGCCGTCATTCCCGTCGACGGCGGATTGGGCATGGGTCACTGACCATGACTGGAATTCTCGAAGGCAAGCGCATCCTGATCACCGGCGTGCTGATGGAGTCCTCCATCGCCTTCCACACCGCGAAGCTCGCGCAGGAGCAGGGCGCCGAGATCATCCTCACCGCCTTCCCCCGGCCCAGCCTCACCGAGCGCATCGCCAAGAAGCTCCCGAAGCCCGTCAAGGTTCTGGAGCTCGACGTCTCCAACGCGGAGCAGCTGGCCGGCATCGCCGACCAGGTCCGCGAGCACCTGCCGACCCTCGACGGCATCGTCCACTCCATCGGCTTCGCGCCGCAGGACGCCCTCGGCGGCAACTTCCTCGACACCCCGTGGGAGTCCGTCGCCACCGCGGTGCACGTCTCCGCGTACTCCTTCAAGTCGCTCACCACGGCGCTGCTCCCGCTCATGCAGGACGGCGGCTCGGTGGTCGGCCTGACCTTCGACGCGCAGTTCGCCTGGCCGCAGTACGACTGGATGGGCCCGGCGAAGGCCGCCCTGGAGTCCACCAACCGGTACCTCGCCCGCTACCTCGGCTCGCGCGACATCCGCTGCAACCTGGTCTCGGCCGGCCCGATCGGGTCGATGGCCGCGAAGTCCATCCCCGGCTTCCCGGACCTCGCCGCGACCTGGGACTCCCGCTCCCCGCTCAAGTGGGACCTCTCCGACCCGGAGCCGGCCGGCCGCGGCGTCGTCGCGCTGCTGAGCGACTGGTTCCCGAAGACCACCGGCGAGATCGTCCACGTCGACGGCGGCCTGCACGCGATCGGCGCGTAAGCGCCCCGCTCCGGGCGCGGCCGTCCCCTCCGGGGGACGGCCGCGCCTTTCGCATTCGGGGCAGAACGCCGAAGAGCCCCGCCAGGGGCTCGGGGAACGGCGAGCCCGGGTCTGCTGACGGTTCACTGCCGGAGCGCGCATCGGCTTCCGGTTCTGTTGCGGCACGCAGCAGCACGGACCTTCGACGGGCTCCGGCCGTCAGCAGCACGGACCCGCCGTTCCCCGGGCCCCTGGTTTCGCATCCCGCGGGCTCAGCGGGTCTCCGTCTTGCAGAAGCCGATGGCGCGGCCCGCCTCCTCGGCGGCCCCCTCCGGGTCGCCGGCCCGGATCGCGTCGAGGATCGCGGCGTGCGGGACCCAGCGGTGGGGCAGCAGGTCGGGGCCGACGTCGTGGCGCAGGTGGGCGCGCAGGACCTCGCCGAGGTCGGCGTAGACGGCGGCGAGGACGTCGTTGTGGGCGGCGGCGACCACCGCCTGGTGGAACGCGGCGTCGGCCTGGATGAAGTCCTCGGGGACGCCGGAGCGCCAGGCGGCGTCCCGGCGGGCGAGCGCCGCGTCGAGCAGTTCGAGGTCGCGCGGGGTGCGCCGGAGGGCCGCGAAGCCCGCGGCGGAGGTCTCCAGGGCGGAGCGCAGTTCGGCGACCTGGTCCTGGTCGGCGTCCGCGAAGCGGCGGTGCATGACGCCCGCGAGCTCGCTGGTGGCCAGCACGTAGGTGCCGGAGCCCTGGCGGATGTCGAGCAGCCCGTTGTGGGCGAGGGCGCGGACCGCCTCGCGGACGGTGTTGCGGGCGACGCCGAGCTGGTCGACGAGCTCCGCTTCGGTGGGGATGCGCGATCCCACCGGCCACTCGCCGGAGGTGATCTGGGCCCGCAGCTGGGCGATCACCTGGTCGGAGAGCGGGGTGCGGCGAGTGGTCGACAGCGCCAAGGCGGGTGTGCTCCTTCTGTGGTCTACCTCATCAGGATACCGGCGTGCGGTAAGTCATCCCATGATTCTATGATTGCGCCATGTCTACCGCAGCAGACCCCTCCACCACCGAGACCGAGAGCCGCCCGCCAGCCACTCCGTCCGCCCCGACCACCGCCCCCGCCCGCAACGCCGCCGCCGTCCTGCTGGCCGTCGCGGTGGCCGCCGCCGCGGTCAACCTGCGCCCCGTGGTGACCAGCCTCGGCGCGCTGCTCGACCCGGTCCGCGAGGGCCTGGGGATGAGCGCCACCACGGCCGGGCTGCTGGCCGCGGTGCCGCCGCTGTGCTTCGCGGTGCTGGGCGTCTGCGCGCCGGGCCTGGCCCGGCGGCTGGGCCCGGTCGCCGTGGTGACGGCCGCCATGGCCGCGATCGCGGCGGGCGTGCTGGCCCGCTCCTTCACCGGCTCCGCCGCGGTGTTCCTGCTGCTCACCGCGGTGGCGCTGGCCGGGGTGGCGCTGGCGAACGTGCTGCTGCCGGTGGTGATCAAGCGGTACTTCCCGGACCGGGTCGCGCCGATGATCGGCCTGTACTCGATGGCGCTGTCGGTGGGCACCTCGCTGGCCGCCGCCACCACCGTCCCGCTGACCGACGCGATGGGCGGCAGCTGGCGGCTCGGCCTGGGCGTCTGGGGCCTGCTCGCGGTGGCCGCGCTGGTGCTCTGGCTGGTGGTGCTGTTCCTGCGCCGGGAGAGGCCCGGCACGGCCGCGGCGGCCCCGGCGCCCGTCCAGGCGAAGCTGCCGATCCTGCGCAGCCGCACCGCGTGGGCGCTGGCCGCGTTCTTCGGCCTGCAGTCGACCAGCGCGTACGGCGCGATGGGCTGGCTGCCGAAGATCTACCACGACGCCGGGGTGTCGGAGTCCGCGTCCGGCGTGCTGCTGGCCGTGGTGATGGCGGTCAGCGTGCCGGTCTCCTTCCTGCTGCCGAACCTGGCGGCCCGCCGCGGCGACCAGCGGCTGTACGTGGTGGTGCTCGGCCTGTGCGGGATCGCGGGCTTCCTCGGGCTGATGTTCGCGGCCGGGACGGTCTCCTGGCTGTGGGCGGTCCTGGTCGGCCTGTCGATGTGCGCGTTCCCGCTGGCGCTGACCATGCTCGGCCTGCGCGCCCGCACCCCCGGCGGGGTGGCCCAGCTGTCCGCGTTCGCCCAGAGCCTGGGCTACCTGATCTCCATCCCGGGCCCGATCCTGATGGGCGCGCTCTACCAGCGCACCGGCCAGTGGTACCTGCCGCTGGGCCTGCTGGCGCTGCTGCTGGTGCCGCAGATGCTGGTCGGCCTGCGCGCCGCCAGGGCCCGGCACATCGAGGACGAGGCCGTCGGTTAGGCTCGACGGCATGCCGGTACTCGACCCGAACCCGCAGGGCGGGCAGAAGAAGCTGCTGCAGATGCTCGGCCTGATCGCCGCCATCGTGGTGGTCATCGCGATCGTCGCCAGCTTCGCCAACGCGATGGGCTGAACCGCCCGCCGGGCCGCTTCCCGGAAGGTGCCACCCGCAGGGGTGGCAGCTTCCCGGACCACGCGACCGGGCGGCGGTTTTCTGCGAAGCTCTAGGGGTATGAGCGCCGACACCCCTCGTAGGATCATCGTCCTCCGCCACGCCCGGGCCGACTGGCCCAACCAGGTCAGCGACCACGACCGCCCGCTCGCCGACCGCGGCCGCGGCCAGGCCACCGACGCGGGCCGCTGGCTGGCGGACTCCGGGATCAACCCCGACCACGTGCTGTGCTCCACCGCGCTGCGGACCAGGGAGACCTGGAAGCTGGTCGCCCACGAGCTGCCCAAGCGGGCCCGGAAGACCGTCTACGAGGACCGGGTGTACGAGGCCCAGCCGGGCCGGCTGATCGAGGTCATCCAGGAGACCCCCGAGGACCACGCCGACCTGCTGCTGGTCGGCCACAACCCGGGCGTGCTCGGCCTCACCCAGGTGCTGGCCGGGGACGAGGGCGACGCCGAGGCGCTCAACCGACTGCGCCTGAACGGCTTCCCGCCCGCCGCGGTGGCCGTGCTCAGCCTCGCGGGCCCGTGGAAGCTGGTCGAGCCCGGCGTGGCCCGGCTCGACTCGTACTTCATGCCGCAGGACTGAACGCCGGAGGGGCGGGCCCCGCGGGCCCCGCCCCTCCCGTCGGTCCCCGCGGGTCAGTCGCCGGTGGGCGCGCCGTCCAGCTCGTCGGCGGCCTCGACCTCCTCGCGGGTCACCCCGAGCAGGTACAGCACGGTGTCCAGGAACGGCACGTTCACGGCGGTGTCGGCCTGCTCGCGGACCACCGGCTTGGCGTTGAACGCGACGCCCAGACCGGCCGCGTTCAACATGTCCAGGTCGTTGGCACCGTCGCCGATCGCCACCGTCTGCTCCAGCGGCACCCCGGCGCGCTCGGCGAAGCGGGCCAGCCAGCGGGCCTTGCCCGCCCGGTCGACGATCTCGCCGGTGACCCGGCCGGTGAACTTCCCGTCCGCGACCTCCAGGGTGTTGGCGGCCGCGAAGTCCAGGCCCAGGCGCTCCACCAGGTGGTCGGTGACCTGGGTGAACCCGCCGGAGACGATCGCCACCTGGTAGCCGAGCCGCTTCAGGGTGCGGATCAGCGTCCGGGCGCCCGGGGTCAGCCGGACCTCCGCGCGGACCTTCTCGGTCACCGCGGCGTCCAGCCCGGCCAGCAGCGCGACCCGGGCGCGCAGCGACTCGGCGAAGTCCAGCTCGCCGCGCATCGCCTGCTCGGTCACCGCGGCGACCTGCTCCTCGCAGCCCGCGTGGGCCGCGAACAGCTCGATCACCTCGTCCTGGATCAGGGTGGAGTCCACGTCCATCACGATCAGGCGCTTGGCCCGGCGGTGCAGGCCGGCCCGGACCACCGCGATGTCCACCCGCTGGGCCGCGGCCTCCGCCGCCAGCACCGCGCGCAGCTCCTCGGTGGGCACGCCCGAGATGGTCAACTCCACCGCCGTCACCGGGTACTTGGCGAGGCGGAACACCCGGTCGATGTTGCCCCCGGCCTCCGACACCCGGGTCGACAGCGCCGCCACCGCGGCCGCCGTCAGCGGGTGGCCGAGCACCGTCACGTGCGAACGGCCCTCGCCGCGGGCCCGGTTGTCGCCGGTGCCGGAGATGATCTCGGCCTGGAGCTTGTGCTCCTCGGCCCAGCGGTGCACCGTCACCCGCAGCCCGCCCTCCGCGTCCGGCGCCGCCGGGGGAGTGACCAGCGCGCACAGCGTTATCCGGCCACGGGTGACCACCTGTTCGATGTCGATCACCTCGACGCCGAAACCGGCGAGCCGGTCGAACAGGCCCGCGGTGATCCCGGGACGGTCCTTGCCGAACACCTTGACCAGCAGCGTGCGCTCGGCGTCGGTGCTCACGGGCGGCGCGGCGGAAAGGGCCTGAGCGGCCGGATCAGTTGCGTTCATGGTGCCCCCCACGCTACCGGGCCCGCCCCCGCTCCCCACGCAGGCGTCCGCGAGGTGGGACGCCGGCGGGACACCGGTCGGACACCCCGCCCGGCACCCCGCCGAAGGCCCCGGCCCGGCCCCGGGCCGGTTGCCGGGCGGTCACAGAACGGCGGCCCGACTTCCGAGTACACCGGCCGGGCTGGAATGATCCCCCCTGTCAGATGCAACATCCTGGGGGACCGGAGAGCGGGGCGGGCGGAGAGTTGCCGCAACTCGTACTTGAAATCGACGGCCGGCAGCGGGTACTCGAACCCGGCCGCGCCTACACCATCGGCCGCGACCCGGCCTCGGACTTCCCGTTCGACGACGCCCGGGTCTCCTGGCGGCACGCCAGCCTGAGCTTCGACGGCGCCACCTGGCAGCTCGCCGACCACGGCTCCACCAACGGCACCTTCGTCGCCGGGGCCCGGGTCGCCCAGAGCGCCGTCCACCCCGGCACCGTGGTGCACCTCGGCAACGGCCAGAACGGGCCCCGGCTCGCCTTCACCGCGCCCGCCGCGGCCCCCGCCCCGCAGGGCGGCGGCATCCACGAGGCCGCCACCAGCCGGGCCCCCGGCCCGCAGCAGGGCCAGGCCCCGTTCCAGCAGCAGCCCTTCGGCCCCGGCCCGGCCGCCGCGCCGCAGGGGCACCGCCCGCCGCCGGTCGAGCAGCCGATCCCGCAGGGCTGGGACGCACCCACCCCGCGCCCCGGCTTCCCGCAGCAGCAGCAGTTCCCGCCGGCCCAGCCGCCCGCGCCGCAGCCGCAGTTCCCGCAGCCCCCGGTGCAGCAGCAGTTCCAGCCGCCGGTGCCGCAGCAGCAGTTCCCGCCGGCCCAGCCGCCCGCGCCGCACCCGCAGCAGCAGGCCGCCCCGGTCGGCGGGCTCGGCAACCCGACGATGATCCGCAGCCTGGCCGGCGGCCGCACCATCCGGATCGGCCGCGCGCTCGACAACGACATCGTCGTCTCCGACCTGCAGGTCTCCCGCCACCACGCCGAGCTGCGCCAGCTCCCGGACGGCCGCTGGGAGATCGTCGACCTCGGCAGCCACAACGGGATCTTCCTCAACGGCCAGCCCACCCGCCGCCAGCTGATGGGCCCGCAGGACCGGCTCACCGTCGGCCACTCCTCCTTCGTGCTGGTCGGCGACCAGCTCCAGGAGTTCGTCGACAACGGCGCGGTCTCCTTCTCCGCCCACCACCTGAGCGTCGAGGTCGACTTCAAGGGCGGCAAGAAGGTCCTGCTCAACGACGTCAGCTTCTCCGTCCCGGAGAAGTCCCTGGTCGCGGTGATCGGCCCGTCCGGCTCCGGCAAGTCCACCCTGCTGCGCGCCCTCACCGGCTACCGCCCCGCCGACCGCGGCGACGTGCTGTACGACGGCCGCAACCTGTACCGCCAGTTCGCCGAGCTGCGCTCCCGGATCGGCCTCGTCCCGCAGTCCGAGATCCTGCACAAGGAACTCACCGTCCGCACCGCCCTCAAGTACGCGGCGCGGCTGCGCTTCCCCGGCGACACCGAGGCCGCCGAGCGCGAGCGCCGGATCGACGAGGTGCTGTACGAGCTGCGCCTGGACAAGCGCGCCGACAACCGGATCACCGCGCTCTCCGGCGGCCAGCAGAAGCGCGTCTCGGTCGCCCTGGAGCTGCTCACCAAGCCCTCGCTGATCTTCCTGGACGAGCCCACCTCCGGCCTCGACCCGGGCATGGACCGCGAGGTCATGCAGACCCTGCGCGGCCTGGCCGACGACGGCCGCACCGTCCTGGTCGTCACCCACTCGGTGGCCGAACTCGCGCTCTGCGACCGGCTCCTGGTGATGGCGCCCGGCGGCTCGGTGGCCTACTTCGGCCCGCCCGCCGAGGCCCTGCACTTCTTCGGCTACGAGACCTGGGCGGACGTCTTCCAGGCGTTCGAGAACTACCCGGACCACGACTGGGCCGGCCGCTACCGCAACTCCGTCCACCACCAGCAGTACTCGGCCAACGTGGACGCCGCGGTCTCCCAGGTGCAGCAGCCCAACGCGCTCAACCAGCTGCGCCCGCCCAAGCCGCAGAGCTGGGGCTCCCAGCTGTGGACGCTGATCCGCCGCTACCTGGCGGTGATCGCCTCCGACAAGGGCTTCATCGCGCTGTCGCTGATCCTGCCCCTGGTCCTCGGCGGGGTCTCCGCGGTGATCCCCGACAAGTGCGGCCTGGCGGCGTGCGCCAACGGCCGCAACGACGTCGCCCGGCTGATCCTGATGGTCGTCGCGTTCTCCGCCTGCCTGTCCGGCTCGGCGAACTCGGTCCGCGAGCTGATCAAGGAACGCGCCATCTACGAACGGGAACGCGCCACCGGCCTGTCCCGCTCCGCGTACCTGGCCTCGAAGTTCATCGTGCTCGGCGCGATCAGCTTCCTGCAGGGCGGCATCATCTCGGCGATCGCGTTCAAGGTGCGCAAGCTCCCCGCCGAGGGCCTGATCCTCAAGCACCTGCCCGCGGTCGAGATGTCCGTCGGCGTGATCCTGCTCAGCTTCGCCTCCATGATGGTCGGCCTGGCGATCTCCTCGCTGGTCAAGACCGCCGAGAAGACCATGCCGCTGCTGGTCATGTTCGCCATCGTCCAGATGGTCTTCACCGGTGCGATCTTCCAGCTCTTCGACAAGCCCGGCCTGGAGCAGCTCGGCTGGCTGATGCCCGCCCGCTGGGGCGTCGCCGCCAGCGGCAACACGCTCGACCTGGCCCACATCTCCCCGGTGGTGGTGGCCAAGCCCCCGGAGACCGCCCCGCTCGACTCCCTCTGGGACCACTCCGCGGGCATCATGTTCCTCAACTGGACCGTCATGATCGTCATCTCGGTCGGCCTGGCCTTCGCGATCCAGCGCTTCCAGAAGCGCCACGAACCCGAGGTCATGCAGAACGGCTGACCCCGCCGCTCGAAGGGCCCCTCCGGGGGCCCTTCGCCCTTTCCGGCCCCGGGTGGCCGGGGCCCTCCGACCTAGGCCCTGCGCCCGAGGTGGCGGCCGTGATCACGGCGGTAGCGTGGGCGCATGGACAGTCCCCGGTGCGACCCGTCGTTGCAGGCGATCGAGGCGGTCAGCGCGGCGGTGCTGGCGATGTCCCGGCCGCTGGAGGTCCGGGAGGTGCTGCGGCGGATCACCGCCTCCGCCCGCACCCTGCTGGGCGCCGAGTACGCCGCGCTCGGGCTGCCGGACGACCACGGCGGGTTCGCCCAGTTCGTGGTGGACGGGGTGAGCGACGAGCAGTGGCGGGCGATCGGCCCGCTGCCGCGCCAGCACGGGGTGCTGGCCTCGATGCTGCACGACCGCGAACCGACCCGGCTGAAGGACGTCCGCACCGCTCCCGCGTTCGGCGGCTGGCCGGACGCCCACCCGGACATGACCGACTTCCTCGGCATGCCGATCATGGACGAGGACGAGATCGCCGGAGCCCTGTTCCTGGCCAACAAGCCCGGCGGCTTCACCGACCAGGACGAGGAACTGCTGCGCATCCTGGTCGCGCACGCCGCGCTCGCCCTCGGCAACGCCCGGCTCTACGAGCGCAGCCGCGAACTGACCCTGTCCGGCGAGCGCGCCCGGATCGCCCACGACCTGCACGACGCCGTCTCGCAGAAGCTGTTCTCGCTGCGGCTGACCGCCCGCGCCGCCGCCAAGCAGGTCGACCGGGACCCGGTCCGGGCCCGCGAGAACCTGGCCGAGGTGGCCCGGCTGGCGGCCGAGGCCGCGGACGAACTGCGGGCCGTGGTCGTCGAGTTGCGGCCCGCCGCGCTGGAGGAGGACGGCCTGGTGGCCACCCTGGCCTCGCAGGCCCAGGTGCTGGACCGGGCGCACAGCGCCAAGGTCGCCTTCAGCGCGACCGGCGTCCGCGCCCTGCCCGCCGCCCAGGAGGCGGCCGTGCTGCGGGTCGCCCAGGAGGCGCTGCACAACGCGCTGCGGCACGCCCGCGCCGACACCGTCACGGTCACCCTGACCGGCACCGCGGGCCGCGGCGTCCGGCTGACCGTCCGCGACGACGGCCGCGGCTTCGACCCGGAGTCGGTGCGCCGCGCCGGTCGGCACCTCGGCCTGGTGTCGATGCGCGACCGGGCCGCCGCGGTCGGCGGCCGGCTGTCCCTGGAGTCCGCCCCGGGCCGGGGCACCCTGGTCGAACTGGAGGTCCCCGGTGCCTGACACGACGCCGCCGATCCGCGTGCTGCTGGTGGACGACCACCAGGTGGTCCGGCGCGGCCTGCGCACCTTCCTGGAGGTGCAGGACGACATCGAGGTGGTCGGCGAGGCCGCCGACGGCGAACAGGCCGTCGAGCAGACCGAACGGCTCGCCCCCGACGTGGTCCTGATGGACCTCAAGATGCCCAAGGTCGACGGCATCGAGGCGCTGCGCCTGCTGCGCGAACGCGGCAGCGCGGCCCGGGTGCTGATCGTCACCAGCTTCACCGAGCACCGCACCATGGTCCCCGCGCTGCGGGCGGGCGCCGCGGGCTACGTCTACAAGGACGTCGACCCGGAGGCGCTGGCCGGGGCGATCCGCTCGGTGCACGCCGGGCACGTCCTGCTGCAGCCCGAACTGGCCGCCGCCCTGCTCGCCGAGGACGTCCCGGCCCCGCCGCAGGGCCGCGGCGGCACCCTCACCGACCGCGAGCGCGAGGTGCTCTCGCACATCGCCGACGGCCGCTCCAACCGGGAGATCGCCCGCGCGCTGCACCTTTCAGAGAAAACGGTCAAAACTCACGTTTCGAACATCCTGATGAAGCTCGACGTCGCCGACCGCACCCAGGCCGCCCTGTGGGCCGTCCGCAACCAGCATCAGTGACCGGTCAGTCCCGCCGCCGCTCGTCCACCGCCGCGTTGTACGCCGCCACCTGCGCCCGCCGGGCGGTGCGGTCCAGCGGGGCCAGGGTCTCCCGCCGGGCGGCCATCTCGGAGGCGGAGACCGCCGTCCCGTGCCCGCCCGCGGCGATGTGCAGCAGCGCCGAGACCTGCCGGGCCGACTCCAGCACCCGCACCGCGCGCGGCGGGTAGCCCGGCGCGAGCAGCTCGCGGTGGCCCTGCCGGCGGAAGGACTCCAGGGCGCGCAGCGTCCGGGGCCCGGCCCCCGCCACGTCCAGGCGGACCAGCGCCGCGGTGGCCTGCCGCAGCCCGTCGGCGAGTTCGCGCTCGGCCTCGTCCAGCGAGGGCACGTCGGCGGGCGGCGCGTCGTTGACCGGCAGGCACTGCCACAGCACCCGCACGCCCTGGTCGCCGGCCGGCCCGTACACCTCGACCTCCGGCACCAGCCCGTACGGGACGCCGACCGCCAGGACGGCCTCGCCCGTGCCCAGCGCCAGCGCGTTGAAGGCGGGCGGCCCGGTCAGCCCGAGCGGGTGCCCGGCGACCGGGAGGGCCAGCCGCAGGCCCTTCGCGCCGAGCGAGCGCAGCCGCCCCAGCGCCCAGGTCAGCCCGTGCAGCGAGTCGGGCGCCTCGCCGGGCAGGCCGGTCACCCGGTGGGCGTCGTCCTCGCCCTGGACGGCGGCGGCCGCGTCGTCGGGGGAGGCGGCGCCGCCCAGCAGCGCGTTGCCCCAGGCGGTGAGCCGCCCCGAACGGGGCTCTTGGTACGGATTGTCGGCGGGAGTGACGAGCATCGGACCAGCCTACGGACAAGCGCGCCGGGCGGGTGGCGTAGGTTTGCCCTGACACATGGTGGACCGCACCCCGAGGACCGAACGCCCAGGTCCACGGACGGCCGGATTCTTGCATTTGGGGAAGGCGTAGGCATGAGCGACGTGCTGGAGCTGGTGGACGTTTCCGTGGTCCGGGAGGGGCGCGCACTCGTCGATCACGTGTCCTGGTCGGTCAGGGAGGGCGAGCGCTGGGTGGTGCTGGGCCCGAACGGCGCGGGCAAGACCACGCTGCTCCAGATCGCCGGCGCCTACCTGTTCCCGAGCTCCGGCGACGCCGTGGTGCTCGGCGAGAAGCTCGACCAGGTCGACGTCTTCGAGCAGCGCGCCCGGATCGGCCTGGCCAGCGCCGCCATGTACGAGAAGCTGCCGACCGGCCAGACCGTGCTGGAGACCGTCCTCACCGCCGCGTACGGGCAGACCGTGCACGGCAAGGAGACCTACGAGGAGCCGGACGAGGCCCGCGCCCTCGCCCTGCTCGACCGCCTCGGCATGGCGGGCTTCACCACCCGCAAGTTCGGCACCCTCTCCGAGGGCGAGCGCAAGCGCACCCTGATCGCCCGCGCCCTGATGACCGACCCCGAGCTGCTGCTGCTCGACGAGCCCGCCGCGGGCCTCGACCTCGGCGGCCGCGAGGACCTGATCCGCCGCCTCGCCGCGCTCGCCGGGGACGAGTACGCGCCGTCCATGGTGATGGTCACCCACCACGTGGAGGAGATCGTCCCCGGCATGACCCACGTGCTGATGATCCGTCAGGGCAAGGTGATGGCGGCCGGTCCGATCGGGACCACCCTCACCGCCCGCAACCTCTCGCACTGCTTCGGCCTGCCGCTGACCCTGGAGCAGCGCGGCGACCGCTGGACCGCGCAGGGCCTCCCGCTCGGCTGAATCGCACCGCTGCGGGGAACGACGGGAACCGGTCGCACACACGGCCGGTTTCCGCCGTCCCACCTGCGGGAAGCTACGCGGGGAGAGAACCGACTTCCCTAGGATGGAGCCCGTGGACAGCTGGATCTGGTGGCTGCTGCTCGCCGTGGCCCTGGGCATACCGCTGGTGGTCACCGCGATGCCCGAGTTCGCCATGTTCGCGATCGGCGCCGGGGCGGCCTCGCTGACGGCCGGTCTGGGCGGCGGAGTGGTCCCGCAGTTCCTGGTGTTCGTCGGGGTGTCGGCCGCGCTGCTGGTGTTCGTCCGCCCGATCGCGTACCGCCAGCTCAGGAAGGGCCCGGGCTACCGCACGGGCGTGGAGGCGCTGACCGGCGCCACCGCAGTGGTACAGGAAACAGTCGACGGGGGAGAGGGCGGACGGATCAAGCTGAACGGCGAGATCTGGTCGGCCCGCGCGCTCCACCCGGGCTCGGTGTTCGAGCCGGGGCAGCAGGTCGACGTCGTCGAAATCCAGGGCGCGACCGCCCTGGTCGTCTAGGGGAGAAGCGTTGGAACCCGTCCTCATCGTCTTGATCGTCCTGGTCGTGGTGGCCTTCATCGCACTGATCAAGACGATCCAGGTGATCCCGCAGGCCAGCGCGGCGATCGTGGAGCGCTTCGGCCGCTACACCCGCACCCTGAGCGCCGGCCTGAACATCGTGGTGCCGTTCATCGACACCATCCGCAACCGGATCGACCTGCGCGAGCAGGTCGTTCCGTTCCCGCCGCAGCCCGTCATCACCTCGGACAACCTGGTCGTCAACATCGACACCGTCATCTACTACCAGGTGACCGACCCGCGCGCCGCGACCTACGAGGTGGCCAGCTACATCCAGGCCATCGAGCAGCTCACCGTCACCACCCTGCGCAACATCATCGGCTCGATGGACCTCGAGTCCACCCTGACCTCCCGCGAGGTCATCAACGCGGGCCTGCGCGGCGTCCTGGACGAGGCCACCGGCCGCTGGGGCATCCGGGTCAACCGGGTCGAGCTGAAGGCGATCGAGCCGCCGACCTCCATCCAGGACTCGATGGAGAAGCAGATGCGCGCCGACCGCGACAAGCGCGCCGCGATCCTCACCGCCGAGGGCGCCCGGCAGGCCCAGATCCTGCGCGCCGAGGGCGAGAAGCAGGCCGCCGTCCTGCAGGCCGAGGGCGAGGCGCAGGCCGCCGTCCTCAAGGCCGACGGCGAGGCCGCCGCGATCCGCACCGTCTTCGAGGCCATCCACGAGGGCGACGCCGACCAGAAGCTGCTTGCCTACCAGTACCTGCAGACCCTGCCCGAGCTCGCCAAGGGCGACGCCAACAAGCTGTGGATCATCCCCAGCGAGGTCGGCGACGCGCTCAAGGGCCTCGGCGGCGCCTTCCAGGGCGTCACCGGCGGCGGCAACGGCAGCGGCGCGGCCCCCGCGGCCTCCGCCGTCACCCCGCCCGCGGCCCGCGTCCCGGTCGACCCGGCCACCGGCCCGCGCCCGGTCGACACCGAGAACAAGACCGCCCGCCCCCGGGTCGAGCCCACCCGTCAGTACCCCAAGATCGACGAGTAGCCGCTCCCGCCCCCGTCCGGGCCCCGGCCGACCCCGCGTCGGCCGGGGCCCGCGCGCGTCCCCGCCGCCCCGTCCCGGCCCGTTCCGGATGCCGGACCGCCCCTCGCCAAGCCGCCCTCCCCTCCGGCATGATCGTCCGGCGCATGACAGCAGCCAACGAGGGGGAAGCCGATGACAGTCTGGGAGATGACCGCCGTCCTGCTGGCCGGCGTCGCGGCCGGGGGCATCAACACCATCGTCGGCTCCGGCACCCTGATCACCTTCCCGGTGCTGCTCGCCGTCGGCCTGCCGCCCGTCACCGCCAACGTCTCCAACGCCCTCGGCCTCGTCCCCGGCTCGCTGGCCGGAGCCATCGGCTACCGCGCCGAACTCGCCGGACAGCGCCACCGCCTGGTCCGCTACGGCACCGCCTCGCTGCTCGGCGGACTCACCGGCGCCGCCCTGCTGATCACCCTCCCCGGCAGCGCCTTCGAGGCCGTCGTCCCCGTCCTGATCCTCACCGCCCTCGTCCTGGTCGTCCTGCAGCCCCGGGTCGCCCGCGCGATGGCCGCCCGCCGCGCCGCCGCCACCGCCGCCGGAACCGCCGCCCTCGCCACCGACGGCGGCTGGCTGCTGCTCGCCTGCATCGGACTCACCGGCGTCTACGGCGGCTACTTCGGCGCCGCCCAGGGCGTCCTGCTGATCGCCCTGATGGGCATGCTGCTCCCCGACGACCTGCAGACGATCAACGGGATCAAGAACGTCCTGGCCATGATCGTCAACGGGGTCGCCGCGGTCTTCTTCCTGTTCGCCTCCACCATCGACTGGACCGCCGCCCTGCTGGTCGCCGTCGGCGCCACCCTCGGCGGCGCGCTCGGCGCCAGGCTCGGCCGCCGCCTCCCGCCGGTCGCGCTGCGCGCCCTGATCGTCGCGGTCGGTCTGGTCGCCGTCACCAAGCTGCTGTTCCTCTGAGCCCGGGCACCCCGGCGACGTAGGCTCGGCCGTGAGACCCGAACCCGGAACCCGGACGGAGCCACCATGAGCCGCACCCGCCTCAACGAGGAGCAGATCGCCAACGCCCTCGCCGACCTCCCGCAGTGGACCCGCACCGGCGAGGCGATCACCCGCACCGCCGAGACCGCGAGCTTCCCCACCGCGATCAAGGTCGTCGACGCCGTCGCCGAACAGGCCGAGGCGCTCGACCACCACCCCGACATCGACATCCGCTGGCGCACCCTCACCTTCCTCCTCACCACCCACAGCGCCCACGGCCTGACCAGCCTCGACATCACGCTGGCCCACCTGATCGACCGCGCCCTCGACGCCGCCGCCTGACCCGGCCGACCCCCGCCCGCCCCCCGTCCCGCCCCGAACTCCCCCCGGGCACCCGGCAGGAGCGCCCTCCGCGCCGTGAGATGCTGGCCCCTTGCCAGACCGCAGTCGGGACGGACGGAACGCATGGCTCAGGAACCTCCCACGACCCCCGGGTACCCCCAGCAGCAGCCCTGGTACCCCCAGCCGCAGGGCTACCCGGAGCAGCAGGCGTACGGGGACCAGCAGCAGCCCTACGGCTACCCCGAGCAGCAGGCCCAGCCCTACGGCTACCCGGAGCAGCAGGCGTACGGGCAGTACGGCCAGCAGCCCTTCCCCCAGCAGCAGGCGTACGGCGACCAGCAGGCGTACGCCGACCAGTCGGTGTACGCCGCCCCGCAGCAGGACCCGCAGCAGGCGCAGTCCTACGGCTACCCGCAGCAGACCGGCTACCCGCAGCAGTTCGCGCAGCAGCCCCACCCGCCCGCCGAGCCCGCCCCGAGCCCGTTCGACCTGCCGCAGCAGCCCCGGCCGCCCCAGCAGCCGTACGGGCAGCCGCCCGCCGAGGACGCCCCCGCGCCCGGCACCGGCTCCGGCCCGGTCACCGCCACCGACTACCCGCAGACCAGCGCCGAGGACCCGTTCGCCCCCGGCGGCCCGGGCGTCCCCGCCGCCTCCGCCACCGCCGGTGGCGCCGCCCCCGGCCGGGAGCGGCCCGCGCCGCGCGGGCTCGCCGCCAAGGCCCGCGCCGCGGTGCTGTCCGGCGAGGGCGCGCCCACCCGCCGCGCTCTGGCGATCCGGGTCGGTGCGGGCGCCGCCGCGCTCGCCGTGCTGATCACCGCGGGCGTGCTCGCGGTCTCCGACGAGGACGGGGACGCCCCCGCCGGGAAGGCCGCCACCGGTGGCTCGCAGAACATCTCCGTCGCCCACACCAAGGCCTGGGCCGCCGCCGCGGACCCGGGCACCACGGGGGCCCAGGGTGCCGACGACACCCTGGTCGGCAGCTGGCTGCTGGCCGACGCCGTGGTCCGCGCCGACGGCACCGGCGTGCACGCCTACGCCCTCGCCGACGGCAAGCCCACCTGGACGCTGAAGGCCCCCGCCGACGGCGCCGTCCCCTGCGGCCTCTCCCCGGCCGTCAACGCCGCCGGCCTCGGCGCGGTCGTCTACCGCCCCGCCGCCGACCCGAAGAGCCCGTGCAGCACCGTCGCCGCCGTGGACACCAAGTCCGGCCAGGCCGTCTGGACGAAGGCGCTCTCCGACACCAAGGACAGCTACGCCACCCACGTCGCCGTCACCGACGACAAGGTGCTCGCGGTCGGCGAGGACAAGGCGTACGCCTGGGGCGCGGCCGACGGCGCCGAAGCGTGGCAGTACTCCGGGCAGGGCAAGTACTGCCGCCTGTCCGGCAACGCGGGCACCTCCGTGGTGCTGCTGCACAGCCACTGCGCCGACTCCACGCCCGCCGACCAGGCCGTCGCGCTCAACGCCTCCGACGGCAAGGTCAAGTACTGGCGGGGCCTGAACAACCAGCCCACCATGGTCACCGTGCTCTCCGCGGAGCCCGCCGTGGTCCTCACCACCACCCAGAACCCCGCCGACTCCCGGGTGTTCGCCTGGGGCGCGGAGGGCGACCCGGCGGCGGAGATCCCGCTCGCGGTCGAGGGCGGCGGCCGACTGGACGTCGACAGCGGCAGCTTCGCCACCGTCCCCGGCACGTACTTCCGGGGCACCACCATGTTCGCCGCCGTCGCCCCCGAGAGCGGCGGCAACCCCACCTCGATCGCCGCGTACGACCTCGCCACCGGCAAGCAGCAGTGGCGCACCCCCATCGCGGAGAAGGGCAAGGCCCGCCCGGTCGGGGTGGACGCCGACGGCCTGGTGGTCGCCGTGGACGAGCGGGCCGGCCAGCCCGCCCACCTCAGCCGCTTCGCGCTCTCCGGCGGCCAGGAGACCCAGGGCGGCGCCTTCCCGCAGGGCACCGGCTCGCTGCTCTCGGCCGGCCGGGTGCACGCCTCGGCCGGGCACCTGCTGGCCGTCCCCGAGCACGCCTCCAACTACGGCATCGCCACCGCCTTCACCAGCAAGGGCTGACCCGCCGCCCCGCCGCCGGGGTCCCGTGTGCACGACGACGGGCCCGACCTGTCCCCTGATCAGGTCGGGCCCGTCGGCCTCTCACGCGCTCGCCGCGGCGTTCCGGGACTCCGGCAGCCAGGCCGCCAGCTCGCCCAGCTCACCCGCCCGCAGCCCGAGCGCGAGCATCAACGTCGCCTCCGGCGTCGGCTCGAACGGCCGCCGCAGCAGCCGCATCCCGGCCTGCTCCGGCGTCCGGTCCGCCTTGTGCTGGTTGCACTCCGCGCAGGCCGCCACGGTGTTCAGCCAACTGTCCGCCCCACCGCGCGACTTCGGCGCCAGGTGGTCCACCGTGGTCCCCCGCCGCCCGCAGTACGCGCACAGGAACTGGTCCCGCGCCAGCACCCCCCGCCGCGACCACGGAGCCCGTTGTCGGAACGGCACCCGCACGTACCTGGTCAGCCTGATCACCCGCGGCACCGGGAGCTGCACCCCCGACCCGCGCACCACCCGCAGCGGGTGCGCCTGCTCCACCACCGCCTTGTCCTGCAGGACAAGCACCACGGCACGGCGCAGCGGCACCGTGCTCAACGGTTCGTAGCTCGCGTTCAGGACAAGGGTGTTGCGCATAACGGGCCACCTCCAGTGCACGCCCCCGCCGCACGGCGGTGGCACCCACTGTGAACGTCCGCATCCCCCCGAACAACGGAATTTCCGCCCCCGCCCACCGACCTGCGCCGGAACCCCCGCACCCCGAGCGCGTAGGCTCTACCCCGCTGGAACCGTCCAGGCGCACCGCCCGTCCCCCGGGCCCACCGCGCCGGACCCCCGACCGAAGGAGACGCGGGACCGTGACCGACATCGTCGACGAGCTGCAGTGGCGCGGGCTGATCGCCCTGTCCACTGACGAGGACGCACTGCGCAAGGCGTTCGCGGACGGCCCGGTCACGTTCTATTGCGGCTTCGACCCGACCGCACCCAGCCTGCACCTCGGCAACCTGGTGCAGATCCTCACCATGCGCCGCATCCAGCAGGCCGGGAACCTCCCGCTCGGCCTGGTCGGCGGCGCGACCGGCCTGATCGGCGACCCCAAGCCCACCGCCGAGCGCGTCCTCAACGACCCCGAGACGGTGGCCGGCTGGGTCGAGCGCCTGCGCGGCCAGGTCGCCCGCTTCCTCGACTTCGAGGGCGAGTACGCCGCCCGCATGGTCAACAACCTGGACTGGACGTCCGGCATGTCGGCCATCACCCTGCTGCGCGACGTCGGCAAGTACTTCCGCGTCAACAACATGATCGCCAAGGAAGCGGTGGCCCGCCGCCTCAACTCCGACGCGGGCATCAGCTACACCGAGTTCAGCTACCAGATCCTCCAGGGCATGGACTTCCTGGAGCTGAACCGCCGCTACGGCTGCACCCTGCAGACCGGCGGCAGCGACCAGTGGGGCAACCTCACCGCGGGCACCGACCTGATCCGCAAGGCCGAGGGCCGCTCCGTGCACGCCATCGCCACCCCGCTGATCACCAAGGCCGACGGCACCAAGTTCGGCAAGACCGAGTCCGGCACCGTCTGGCTCGACCCCGAACTCACCACCCCCTACGCCTTCTACCAGTTCTGGCTGAACGCCGACGACCGCGACGTCGCCAAGTTCCTGCGCATCTTCTCCTTCCGCAGCCGCGAGGAGATCGAACAGCTCGAACGCGACACCGCCGAACGTCCCGCCGCCCGCCTCGCCCAGCGCGCCCTCGCCGAGGAACTCACCACCCTCGTCCACGGCGCCGAGCAGTACGAGCGCGCCGTCGCCGCCTCCAAGGCACTCTTCGGCCAGGGCGACCTCGCCGACCTCGAACCCGCCACCCTCGCCGCGGCCCTCGCCGAGGTCCCGAAGGCCACGGTCACCGAACTCGGCCAGCTCGTGGACCTGTTGGTCGAATCCGGCCTGGCCCCCAGCCGCTCCGCCGCCCGCCGCACCATCAAGGAGGGCGGCGCCTACCTCAACAACGCCAAGGTCACCGAAGAGGAAGCCGTCGCCACCCCCGACGACCTCCTGCACGGCCGCTGGCTCGTCCTGCGCCGCGGCAAGCGCAACCTCGCCGCGGTCGAACTCACCGGGGCGTGACGTCCCGCGCTGCCCGTCGAGCGGCTTGAAACAGACCGCAGTTGACCTGCGGACCTGGTGAACAGGGGCCGGATCCAGCCAGATCCGGCCCCGCCATGTTTGACTCGCCCGTCCCGGTGTCCTAACGTAGGTCGAGTCGCCTGAACCGGCTGGGACCGGGAGGCGGAACCCCCCCAAACCCTGATGAGCGTCTCGTCGCGCGTCCATTCGAATTCCGGATGGAAAAGCGGACCGGATAACTCTGGTAGAGTTCGGGAGCGCCGAAAGGCGAAAGCGAATCGGATCGAATGAAACTCCGGAAAACGGAGCGGAAAACATCTGATAAGCTGGGAACACGGAAGAACGAAGCGCCCGGAGATGCGGTCGGAAGGCCGGTCGAAGGAAGCGTCCGTTCCTTGAGAACTCAACAGCGTGCCAAAAGTCAACGCCAGATATGTTGACATCCCCGGCCTCGGCGATCTTGTCGGGGTTGGAGATTCCTTTTGAAGTAACACTAGCGAGGACGCAGTGCACGGGGCCGCCTTATTCCGGTGGCTGCTGTGCCGCTCTTTGTTGAATCAAGCATTCACGGAGAGTTTGATCCTGG
>NZ_BSSA01000003.1 GCF_030268885.1 Kitasatospora phosalacinea | reverse complement strand
TGACGGCGGGGACGGAGCCGTGCATGCCGGGCATGCCCAGGTGCTGGGGGTGGCTGTCGGGGAAGACGCCGATGGCCATCAGGGTGGTGATGACGGGGGCGCCGGTCAGCTCGGCCAGGATCCGCAGCTCGGCTCCGGCGTTGGCCTTCAGCACGCCGCCGCCGACGTACAGCACCGGGCGCCTGGCGTTCACCAGCAGCTTCGCGGCCTCCCGGATCTGCTTGGCGTGCGGCTTGGTGACGGGGCGGTAGCCGGGCAGCGCGGCCTCGGCCGGCCAGCGGAAGACGGTCTGCGCCTGCAGGGCGTCCTTGGCGATGTCGACCAGGACCGGGCCGGGGCGGCCGGTGGCGGCGATGTGGAAGGCCTCGGCGATCACCCGGGGGATCTCGGCCGGGTCGGTGACCAGGTAGTTGTGCTTGGTGATCGGCATCGTGATGCCGCAGATGTCCGCCTCCTGGAAGGCGTCCGTGCCGATCGCCTTGGAGGCGACCTGGCCGGTGATCGCGACGATCGGCACCGAGTCCATGTACGCGTCGGCGATCGGGGTGACCAGGTTGGTCGCGCCCGGGCCGGAGGTCGCCATGCAGACGCCGACCCGGCCGGTGGCCTGCGCGTAGCCGGTCGCGGCGTGGCCCGCGCCCTGCTCGTGCCGGACCAGGATGTGACGGACCTTGGTGGAGTCCATCAGCGGGTCGTACGCGGGCAGGATCGCACCGCCCGGGATGCCGAACACCGTGTCGGCGCCCACGGCCTCGAGCGAGCGGATGAGCGACTGCGCGCCGGTCATGGTCTCGGTGGTCTGGGGACCCGGAGCGTGCGCGGCCGGGTGGTCCCCGCGGCGGGGGGTTGCGGCGTGCTCAGTCATCTGCCTGTCTCTTCTCGGGTTCTGCTCGGGGGGCGCCGGTCCGGGCCGCTGGACGGTCCCCGGCCGGTCTCCGGCTCTGCCTCAATCGTCCGGATTTCAGGTGGTCGAGGCCAGTTGTGGTGCGGTGGCCCACCAGGATTCGTGCAACAAAAAACCCCTCGTGCCATGGGCATGCGAGGGGGAGGCGCGTCGGGCTGCTGTTCAGCCGACGCGCCCGCCAAGTACGAGAATTCGGGTGGTCATGGCACCGACCTTCCTCCCACGCAGTGGCGGGTGTCAAGCTGGTGGGACCGCCGTCTCACCATGCGGGCCGCCGCTCGGACCGCCCACGGCGTGCCGTTGCGGCAGGTCCGGGCCGGTGTGCGGGGGGCCGGGGCGGGCCTCGGCCAGGCTGCCCGTCCGCGGGTCGGGGGTGCGCAGCGGACGGCGGCCCGGACCGCCCTGGGGCTGGCGCGGCACCGGGTAGCCGCGGCGCAGCAGGGCGCGGCGCAGCCGCAGTTCGTCCAGCGGCCGGTCGAAGGCCAGCCCCTGGCCGCGGCGGCAGCCCAGCTCCTGCAGGACGGCGACCTGCCGGGGGTGGTCGACGCCGTCGGCGCCGGTGACCAGGCCGAGGTCGCGGGCCAGCCGCAGCGCGTGCCCGGCCAGGGCGCGGGTGAGGGGGGAGTCGGCGACGTCCTGGACGAGGGTGCGGTCGAGCTTGAGCGCGTCGAACGGCAGCCGGACGAGGGCGGCGAGCGAGCCGGCCCCGGCGCCGAACCCGGCGAGCGCGGTGGAGACCCCGAGGCGGCGCAGCGCGGCGAGGCGGCGGCCGAGTTCGTCGGCCAGCGCGTCCGGCCCGGTCCTGGCGACCTCGACGACCAGCAGGTCGGGCGGCAGCCCGGTGTCGCGCAGCGCCCCGGCCAGGGTCTCGTACATGCCGGGGGCGCAGATCCGTTCGGCGGCGAGCCGGACGGTCACCGGGACGGGCGGGGCGGCGGGGCCGTCGGCGCGGCGGCGGGCGGCGGCGGCGACGGCCTCGGTGAGCAGCCAGCGGGTGAAGCGGGTGGCGGCGTCGCCGGAGTCGGCGGTGCGCAGGAACTCGGCCGGGGTGAGCAGCAGTCCGTCGGCCGAGCGCCAGCGGGCCTGCGCCTCGACGCCGGTGAGGCAGCCCCCGGCGAGTTCCACCACCGGCTGGTGCAGCAGCGCGAAGGAACCCTCCCGGACGGCCGCCCGCAGCCGCTCCTCCAGCTCGCTGCGGCGGTCGAGCTCGGCCCGCATCGCCGGGGTGTAGAGCACCACCCGGCCCTTGCCGCTGGACTTGGCCCGGTACATCGCCAGGTCGGCGTTGCGGAGCAGTTCGTCGGCGGCGGCCCCGGCGGCATCCCCGGCCTCACCGGCGCCCTCGGGGGCGGCGGGGGCGCCCTCGGGCACCGGCAGCGGCAGCGGGGCGTCCGGGCCGAAGGCGATGCCGATGGAGGCGGCGACGCCCAGTTCGGCGCCGCCGATCCAGTACGGCTCGGAGAGCGCGCCGCGGATCCGCTCGGCCAGGTCGCGGACCTGCGGGTGGCCGAGCCGCCCGCGCACCAGCACGGCGAACTCGTCGCCGCCGAACCGGGCCACGGTGTCCTCGCTGCGGACGGCCGACTGCAGGCGGCGGGCGGCCTGCACCAGCAGTTCGTCGCCGACCTGGTGCCCGGCGGTGTCGTTGACCGCCTTGAAGCCGTCCAGGTCGAGGAAGAGCACGGCGACGGCGGTGCCGACCGGCCCCTGCGCGCAGAGCGCGGCCCGGACCCGGTTCGCGAACAGCGCGCGGTTGGGCAGGTCGGTGAGCGGGTCGTGGAACGCGTTGTGCTGCAACTGGGCCTGCAGGCGGACGCGTTCGGTGATGTCGCGGCTGTTGAGGATCAGGCCGTCGCGGTACGGGTTGACGGTGGACTCCACGTGCAGCCACTCCCCCTCGCCGGAGCGGATCCGGCACTCGACCCGGGCGGAGGGCTCGCCGTTGCTGAACCGGGCGCCCCTGGTGCGGGCCAGGATCCGGCGGACCTCGGCCAGCACCCGGTCGACGTCCTCCGGGTGGACCAGGTTGAGCAGGTTGCCGCCGACCAGGTCCTCCGGATCGCGGTTGTAGACCCGCAGCGCGGCGGGGCTGACGTAGGACAGCGCCCCGGACGGCCCGGCGATCATGATGACGTCGCTGGAGCCCTGCACCAGGGAGCGGAAGTGCGCCTCCTTGGTGGCGAGTTCCTGCGCCAGCGAGAGGTTGTCCAGCAGCATCACGCCCTGCCGGACGATCAGCGCCAGGCCGACCGTGCTGGCGGCGGCCAGCATCACCCGGTCCAGCGGGCGGCCGCCGAGCGCGTTGTAGAGGATCCCGGCGGTGCAGACGGCGGCGGCGGCGTACGGGGTGAGCGCGCTGAACGTGGAGGCCACCCGGCGGCGCGGCAGGCCCTGGGTGGACGGGTGCTGGCGGGACGGGCGGCGGCCGTGCTGCCAGGGCGCCCAGGCCAGCAGCAGCGAACCGGCGAACCAGCCCGCGTCCAGCAGTTCGCCGGAGTGGTAGTCGCTGTGGAACTGCGGGGTGGTGAACAGCGCGTCGCAGACCACGGTCAGCGCCAGGCCGATCATCGCGGTGTGCACGGCGGCCCGGTTGCCGTCCCGGCCGCGGAAGCGCAGGCCGACCACCAGGCTGACCAGCAGGATGTCCAGCACCGGGTAGCCGAGGGCGAGGGCCAGCTTCAGCGGGTCGTCCCCGTCGCCCGCCGCGACCCGGCCCAGCGCCAGGCTCCAGCTGAGCGTGAACAGCGAACCGGCCACCAGCCAGCCGTCCAGCAGCAGGCAGAGCCAGCCCGCGGGGGTGCGCGGGCGCTGGGCCAGCACCAGCAGGCCGGTGATGGCCAGCGGGGCGAACAGCAGGAAGGCGTAGTCGGCGGAGGAGTCCTGGGGCAGCGGCCGCTGCAGCACCACCTCGTACCAGCCCCAGGCGCCGTTGCCGAACGCGACCATGGCCGAGGAGAGCCCGAACAGCAGCCAGGCCGGGCGGGTGTGGCCCCCCACCGCGATGCCGTGCGCGAGACAGGACAGGGCGGCCGCGAGGGCCGCCCCGGCGAGACCGAAGTCCCCCATCACCAGCGCGAGTTCGTTGGAACCCCAGCTGACCGCGGCGCCCGCGGCGTACCCGGCGCAGAGCAGCACGAGCAGCCCGGCGATCCAGCGGCGGAACGGGGTTCGGGCAGGCGGCGCCGACTCGGTGGAGTTCAATCGACATCTCCCCCTCCGGCCCGCGGCCGTACCGGTGTTCCCGCTCCGGACCCTACACCACTGTGGTCACGCACTGGCACGCACTCTCAACTTAGAGTAATGAACCGCAGGTGGCGCGGAGCGGGTCGGGCCGGGGATCGCCCGTTCGGCGCAGGCGCGGGGGTGGCCGGGGCGGCCGTCGCGGGGTCGCTCCGGGGCCGTCAGCCCGCCTCCCGCGGCGGCTGACGGGCGATCAGCCGGCGGATCGGCCCGACGCTCGGGCGGCCCGGGAACAGCGGGCCGAGCGCTCTGATGTCCATGGCGGTTCCTCCCCGGGGAGTGCGGCCCGCGGGCCGTCCGGCGCCGGCCCGCGGGGCGGCGGGGCCGTCCGGCACCGCCGCCCCCTCAGACTCCCGCCGCAGCGGCCCCCGCGACCAGTGCCGGGCTCCCGAACCGGGCGTGCGTTCCTCCGGGGCCGGAGGTGAATTCCTCACGCCCGGGAGGTGATCCCGGCACTGGCCGTCCGGCCGCGGCCCGCCGCAGACTGGTCGCGCCCCTCCCCCGCCCCGTCCCGCCTGGAGGGCCCGTGCGCATCGACGACCTGGCGGCCCCCCGGCTCGGCGAGCTCTGGTCGCTGCACGAGGACGTCCGGCTGGAGGGCGCGCGGGCGGCGGACGGCGGCGCGCTGACCGTGCGGGACCGCTGGGGCGCCGTGGTGTTCGAACGGCCGGGCCCGGTGCTGCGGCGGGTGCTGGAGCGGATGTCGTTCGGGCCGGTGGCGCCGGGCAACGTGCTGCCCGGCTTCCCCGGCCTGTGGGAGGCCGACCGGCCGGGGCGGCACGGCCCGGACGTCGCCCGCCTGCTGCGCGACCTGCGCCGGATCCGCGGCAGCGTGGTGCGCTCGCTGGCGCTCGGCGGTTCGCCGCTGCTGAGCGTGGTGCCGCTGGCCCCGGACGTCCCGTTCGCCCCGCGCCCGGCCCCCGCCGGACGGCCCTGCCGACTGTGCCCGTCCGCCGTGCTGCGCCGGGCCCCCGACGGGCCGCGGCTGGAGGCGCCGACCGCCCGCCACCTGGTGCGGCTGCACCGCGCCGAGGCGGTGCGGCTGCTCGGCCCGCTGGGCGGCCCGGCACCGGCCGACGCCCCGCCCCCGGCCCCGGAGCTGCTCCGCGCCGCGTCCGGCTACCTGCTGGCCGCCCGGGTCGCCGTGCTCTCCCCCGCCCCCGCCCCGGCGCCCGGACCGCCCGGGCCCGGCCTGCCTGCGGCGGCCGTCCGCCGGATCGGCGAACTCCTTTCCCTCGCCCGCCCGTTGGCCGTCGAACGGGACGGACGGCCCGCCCCGCCCCCGTACCGGCTGGGGCTCTACCTGCTGGCCGCCCCCGACGCCCACCGCTACGACCCGCGCCGCCACCGGCTGGAACCGTTCGGGACGGCCCCGGGCACGCCGCCGCTGCTGCTGGTCACCGCCCGCTTCCGCCGCGCCGCCCACGCCTTCGGCGGTCCCGCCCCCGCCCGCCTGCGGACGGACGCCGACGCCCTGCTGCACCACCTGCACCCGGCCGCGTCCGCCGCGGGCCTCGCCCCCCGCCCGCTGCCGCCCGACCGGGCGGACGCGGCGGCCCGCGCCCTCGGACTCGACTGGCCGACCGAGACGGGCCTCGGCGGCTTCGCCCTGCACGCCCCGCGGGCGGACCGGCCGCCGGACCGGCCGCCGGGCTGACGGACCGGCAGGACCGCTGCGGCCCGCGCCCGTTACGATCCGGGGCGGAGCGAGCCCGTACGAGCCATCCCGGGGGAACGGTGGACGAGCAGGTGCCCTGGCCGGAGTCCGGCCCCGGCGGGCGGACGCTCGCGCCGCGGACGGCGGTGGTGGTCACCGTCCTGGTGTTCCTGGGCTACACCGGCGTCGCCCTGGCCTACGTGCTGGCGCAGCACCCGGGCCCGCTGCGGCTGGCCGGGGCGGCGGCCCTGCTGGCCGTCCTGCTGGTGCTGCAGCTCGCGCACTCCTTCCCCGGCCAGGTGCCCGCGCTGGGGCGCCGCTGGCCGCTCACCCTGGCGCTGCAGGCCGCGGTCACCTACCTGCCGGTGGAGTTCTACGGGCGGCTGTGGATCGGCATGCCGAGCTTCCTGGCGGCCTCGCTGCTCCTGCTGCTGCCCCCGGCCGCCGGGTGGGCCGGGTTCGCCGCGGTGGTGGTGGCCAGCAACCTGATGATGCAGTGGATCGGCGACGGCACCGGCGACGCCTTCTACATCAGCGTCGCCACCGTCACCAACGGCCTGGTGGTGTACGGCCTCTCCCGGCTGACCGACCTGGTGGCCGAGGTGCACCGCTCGCGCGCGGAGCTGGCCGCGGTGGCGGTCGCCCGGGAGCGGCTGCGCTTCGCCCGGGACCTGCACGACCTGCTCGGCTACAGCCTGTCCGCGATCACCCTGAAGTGCGAGCTGGCGTACCGGCTGGTGCCCGAGCAGGCCGCCCCGGCCCGGCAGGAGCTGGCGGACGTGCTGCGGACCTCCCGGCAGGCCCTGGCGGACGTCCGGGCGGTGGCCCGCGGCTACCGCGAGATGTCGCTCGGCGCGGAGGCGGAGGGCGCCCGGGCGATGCTGGCCGCGCTGGGGGTGCGCGCCTCGGTGCGGGTGGCGGCCGGGCCGCTGCCGCCGCGGGTGGAGACCGTGCTGGCGACGGTGCTGCGGGAGGGGCTGACCAACATGCTGCGGCACAGCGGGGTCGAGCGGTGCGAGATCTCCGCGGTCTGCGACGGCCGCACCGTCCGGTTCCGGCTGGCGAACGACGGCGCCCCGCTGCCGGGCCGGCCGGCCGAGCCGGGCGGGGCGGGCGCACCGGACACGGCGGGCGGGGCGGGCGGGGCGAGCGCGGCGGGCGCGGCGGGCGGCTCCGGGATCGGCAACCTGGCCGCCCGGGTGCGCGAGCTGGGCGGCACGCTGACGGCGGGCCCGCGGGAGCCCGGCTGGTTCGTGCTGGAGGCGGTGATCGACCTGGACGCGGCGGGCGGCGACGACCGCCGGACGCCCGCCCCGGCGGCGGCGGGCGCCTGAACCCGCCCTCCGCCCGGGGCGCTCAGAGCCAGTCCGCCTCCCGGGCGATCCGGATCGCGTCCACCCGGTTGCGGGCGTTCAGCTTGGTGACCGCCGCGGTCAGGTAGTTGCGGACGGTGCCGGGCGACAGGTGCAGCCCGGCGGCGATCTGCCCGGGCTCGGTGCCCTCCGCGGCCTGCCGCAGCACCTCGCGCTCGCGCTCGGTGAGCGGGCAGGGCGTGCTGTCCAGGGCGGCGAGCGCCAGGACCGGGTCGACGACCCGGCCGCCCGCCGCCACCGTCCGGATGGCGTCGGCGAGTTGGGCCGGTTCGATGTCCTTCAGCAGGAACCCGGAGACCTGGGCGGCCAGCGCCCGGCGCAGGTTGCCGGGGCGGCCCAGGCTGGTGAGGATCAGCGTCCGGCAGCCGGGGAGCGCCTCGGCGAGCTGCCCGGCGGCGGTGATGCCGTCGGTGCCCGGCAGGTCGATGTCCAGGACCGCGACGTCGGGCGCGGTCTGCCGGGCCCGGGCCACCACCTCGTCGCCGGTGCCGAGCTCGGCCACCACCTCCAGGTCGGGTTCGAGGCTCAGCAGGGCGACCAGGGCGCTGCGCAGCACCTGCACGTCCTCGGCCATCAGAATGCGGATCACCGCGACCCCCCGCTCTCACCCGTCCGGCCCGACCCGGCCGACCAGCCTGCCACGATAGCGACACCGGCCGACCCGGCGTCAGGAGCCGTGCGCCGCGGGCTCCTCCTCGGGGAACAGCCGCAGCCGGTGGGCCAGGGCGGCGGCCTCGCCGCGGCCGCCGACGGCGAGCTTGGCGAGGATGTTGGAGACGTGCACGCTGGCGGTCTTCGGCGAGATGAACAGGTGCTCGGCGATCTGCCGGTTGCTGCGGCCGAGGGTGAGCTGGCGCAGCACGTCCCGTTCGCGCGGGGTGAGGCCGAGGCCGAGGCCGTCGCCGGTGCCGTGCGCGGGGGTGGCGCGGAGGCCGAGGCCGAGCCGGTCGGCGAGCAGGTCGGCGTCCCGGCAGGTGGTCAGGTCGCCGCGGCGGCGGGCGAGTTCGGCGGCTTCGCGGAGCAGTTCGGCGGCCCGGTCGCGGTCGCCGGCCGCGGCGGTGTCCTCGGCGGCGCGCAGCAGGGCGAGCGAGAGCGGGCCGGGCAGGGCGGCGGCGCGCAGTTCGGCGACGGCGGCGTGCCGGTGCTCGGTGGTGGGGCGGCCGGCGGCGCGGGCGAGTTCTCCGGCGAGCAGGGCGGCCCAGCCGCGGTGCAGGGCGCAGCGCGGGTTGAGCCGGGCGGCGAGGTCGGCGATCCGGGCGAGGGCGGCCTCGCCCTCGGGGGTGCGCGGGTGCCGGTCGGCCTCGGCTTCGGCGGCGTGGGTGAGCAGCGGGAGCAGGTAGCCGTCCTGACCGGCGAGGACGGTGCCGTCGAGCGCCTCGGCGAGCCGGGCGCGGGCCTGGTCGGGGCGGCCGAGGCGGACGGCGAGCCGGATGCCGAGGGCGGCGGTGGGCAGCACGTGCTGGGGTTGGGCGCCGCCGCCGCCGCTGGCGTGGGCGGCGGCCCAGTGGGTCTCGGCCGCGGCGGTGTCGCCGCGCAGCAGGGCGAGTTCGCCGCGCAGGCGGTCCATGAACTCGCCGTGGGTGTCGGCCTCGGGCTTGTCGTCCCAGTCGGCGAGGACGGCGGCGGCCTCCTCGGTGCGGCCCGCGGCGAGCAGGGCCTCGGCGAGGTTGCCGGTGAGGATGGGGCCGGTGTTGAGCAGCAGTCCGCTGCGGCGGGCGGCGTCGAGGCCGGTGCGGGCGGCGGTGACGGCCTCCTCGGCGCGGCCGTAGGAGAGCAGCAGGCTGGCGAGGTTGTTGAGGCCGCGGGTGTGGACGTCGTCGTTGCCGAGCGGGAGGGCCTGTTCGACGGCCTCGGTGAGCAGGTCGACGGCGCGTTCGCCCTCGTCGAAGTCGCCGAGCAGCCCGGCCAGGGTGACCCGGGCGTGCACCTCGACGGAGGGGGCGCCGGCCTGGCGGGCGACGGCGACGGCGCGTTCGGCGGTGGCGACGGCTTCGGGGCCGGGGTTGCGGAGCAGGCCGTGCGCGGCCTCCAGGGCGAGCGCCTCGGCCTGGACGGCGGACGGGCCGAGGTCCTGCACCAGCCGGTACGCGTACTGGATCTCCTCCAGGCCGCCGCTGCGCTTGAGCTGGTCGAGCATCTTGGCGCGCTGCAGCCGGAACCAGGCGGCGCGCAGCGGGTTGCGGGTCTCGTCGACCAGGGAGAGGGCGCGGCGGGCCAGGCTCTGGCCGCGGTCGCGGTCGCCCGCGCGGCGGGCGGCGACCACCGCTTCGGCCAGCACGTCGACGAGTTGGAGGCGGTCGCAGCCGTCGTGCCGGCCGTCGTCGCAGGCGCAGGGCGGGTAGGTGTCGGCCCAGTCGTAGGGGCGCAGGGTGGTGGCGAGGGCCTGCTCGGAGACGGCGTCCCAGAGTTCGAGGGCGCGTTCGAGCATCTTGAGCTGTTCGGCGAAGGCGTTGCGGCGGCGGGCGTCCCGGGCGGCGTCGAGGGCGGCGGGCAGGGCCCGGGCGGGCTGGTGGGCGTGGTACCAGTAGTCGGCGAGCCGGGCGGTGCGCTGCTCGGCGCGGACGAGTTCCGGGTCGGCCTCCAGGACGGTGGCGAAGCGCCGGTTGATGCCCTGGCGCTCGCCGGGCAGCAGGTCGTCGGAGACCGCCTCGCGGACCAGCGCGTGCCGGAACCGGTAGCCCTCGCCGTCGGTGTCGGGCCGCAGGATGTTGGCGCCGACGGCGGTGCGCAGCGCGGATATCAGCGCGTCCTCGCCACCGGCGCCGCTCTCGGCGACGACCGCGGCGAGCAGGGCGTGCTCGATCCGGGAGCCGCCCTCGGCGGCGATCCGGACGATCCGCTGGGTCTCCTCGGGCAGCGCCTCGACCCGCACCAGCAGGATGTCGCGCAGCGATTCGGTGACGCAGGCCAGGCAGCCGCTGCGGTAGGCGGTGGCGAGTTCCTCGACGAAGAACGGGTTGCCCTCGGAGCGGCGGTGGATGCGGTCCACCACGTCCCGTCCGGGGGTGTCGGGGCCGAGGATGCCGGCCAGTTGGGCGGCCACCTCGGGCCGGTCCAGGCGCTCCAGTTCGAGCCGCTGGACGGTGCGCAGCCGCTCCAGTTCGGCCAGGAACGGGCGCAGCGGGTGGCGGCGGTGCAGGTCGTCGGTGCGGTAGGTGGCGACGATCAGCACCCGGGAGCGGTGGAGGGTGCGGACCAGGTAGGCGAGCAGTTCCCGGGTGGAGCGGTCGGACCAGTGCAGGTCCTCGACGGCGAGGACCAGCGTCCGGCCCTCGGTCAGCCGCTCGAACATCCGGGCGGTGTGCTCGAACAGCCGGGCCCGGCCGTACTCGTCGTTGCCCTCCCCGTCGGCCTCCCCGAAGTCCGGCAGCAGCCGGGCGAGGTGGCCCTCCAGCCCGGCCGCGGCCGCGTCCAGCTCCGGCCCGAGCCGCCGGTGCAGGCGGCGCAGCGCGGCCGAGAGCGGGGCGTACGGGAGGCCCTCGGCGCCGACCTCCAGGCAGGCGCCGAGCGCGGTCACCGCCCCGTCCGCCTCGGCCTGCGCCAGGAACTCCTCGACCAGCCGGGTCTTGCCGACCCCCGCCTCGCCGCCGACCAGCACGGCCTGCGGCTCCCCCGCCCCCGCCCGGCCCAGGGCCGCGCCGAGCAGGCCGGTCTCCCGACCGCGTCCGACGAAGACCGGGCTGACTGTCTGCTCCATGTCCGCGAGCATGCCACAGCCCTCGGACCCCGCCGAACGGTTATCCCGGTCCGCGGACGGGCCGGGCCCGCCGGTCATCCGGCGCAGCCGGCCGCTGCGGCCGAACGGCCCTTCTCCGCAACCGACTTGACGCGCGGCGCGCCCTCCCGGCGGACCGCCCGCACCACCCGCTCGACCAACCCGGTGCGGGCGCCGGCCGCCTCGCGGGCCAGCCGCTCGGCGGCGGCCCGGCCGTGCAGTTCGCGTTCCCGCACCTTGAACATCTCGTACTCGTACACGGTGTCTTCCCCTCGTCGTCTGCTGGTGTCCAGCCTCCGCTCCCAGGGGGGTGCGCCACATCGGGAGCCTGCCCGATCTCCGCGGGCCCCGGGCGGGGAAAACACCGGTGCCCGCCCCCTCCCGGGGACGGGCACCGTGCGCGGCGGGCCTAAGGAGCCTCCTTAGGCCCTCCGCGGCGTCCTAGGACTTCCTCAGGCTCCTCAGGCTCCTCAGGCGAGCTTCTCCAGGCTGCGCTTGATGATCCTCACGCGGCAAGCCGCTCCAGGATGAGGTCCTTGACCCGGGCCGCGTCGGCCTGCCCGCGGGTGGTCTTCATGACCGCGCCGACCAGCGCGCCCACCGCCTGGACCTTGCCGTCGCGGATCTTCGCGGCGACGTCCGGGTTGTCGGCGATGGCCTGGTCGACGGCCGCGCCGAGCGCCGAGTCGTCCGAGACGACGGCCAGGCCGCGCCCGGCGACCACGTCGTCCGGCTCGCCCTCGCCGGCGAGGACGCCCTCGATGACCTGGCGGGCCAGCTTGTCGTTGAGCTTGCCCTCGGCGACCAGCGCGCACACCCGGGCGACCTGGGCCGGGGTGATCGGCTGCTCGGACAGCTCGGTGCCGGTCTCGTTGGCGCGCCGCGCCAGCTCGCCCATCCACCACTTGCGGGCCTGGTCGGCGGGGGCGCCGGCCGCGATGGTCTCCGAGATCGGCTCCACCGCACCGGCGTTGAGCACCGACTGCATGTCCTTGTCGCTCAGGCCCCACTCGGCCTGCAGCCGGGCCCGGCGGACCCGCGGCAGCTCGGGCAGCGAGGCCCGCAGCTCCTCGACCCACTCCCGGGCCGGGGCGACCGGCACCAGGTCGGGCTCGGGGAAGTACCGGTAGTCCTCGGCGTTGTCCTTGATCCGGCCGGCCGTGGTGGTGCCGTCGTCCTCGTGGAAGTGCCGGGTCTCCTGGACGATGGTGCCGCCGTCGGTGAGGACGGTGGCGTGCCGCTGGATCTCGAACCGGGCGGCCCGCTCGACGCTGCGCAGCGAGTTGACGTTCTTGGTCTCGCTGCGGGTGCCGAACGTCGAGGTGCCGTTGGGGCGCAGCGACAGGTTGACGTCGCAGCGCATCTGGCCCTTGTCCATCCGGGCCTCGGAGACGCCCAGCGCCCGGATCAGCTCGCGCAGCTCGGCCACGTACGCCTTCGCGACCTCCGGCGCCCGGTGGCCCGCGCCCTCGATCGGCTTGGTGACGATCTCGATCAGCGGGATGCCGGCCCGGTTGTAGTCCAGCAGCGAGTACTCGGCGCCGTGGATGCGGCCGGTGGCGCCGCCGACGTGGGTGGACTTGCCGGTGTCCTCCTCCATGTGGGCGCGCTCGATCTCCACCCGGAAGACCTCGCCGTCCTCCAGCTGCACGTCGAGGTAGCCGTTGAAGGCGATCGGCTCGTCGTACTGGCTGGTCTGGAAGTTCTTCGGCATGTCCGGGTAGAAGTAGTTCTTCCGGGCGAAGCGGCACCACTCGGCGATCTCGCAGTTCAGCGCGAGACCGATCCGGACCGCCGACTCCACGCCGACGGCGTTGACCACCGGCAGCGACCCGGGCAGGCCCAGGCAGGTCGGGCAGGTCTGCGAGTTCGGGTCCGCGCCCAGCTCGGTGGAGCAGCCGCAGAACATCTTGGTCTTGGTACCCAGCTCGACGTGGACCTCAAGGCCCATCACCGGGTCGTACGAGGCGAGAGCCTCCTCGTAGGAGACCAGGCTCATGACGCTCACAGCGTCCCTTCTTCCATCATGGGTGTTCAGCCGAGCAGGACGTCGTCGTCGCCGAGACGCTTGAGCTCGCGGACGAGGAGTGCGGTGCCGGTGATCAGGGCGGCGACGCCGACCAGGGCGTTGACCAGCTTGAGGGTGTCGTTCTCCTCGCGGGCCTTGCGGACGTCCTTGGCGATGGAGACGGCGCCGAAGGCGCTGGTGCCGATGGACAGCCACAGGCCGGGCTTCGAGTGCTTCCAGCCCTTGGCCTTCTCGATCTTGCTCACAGTGCCGGTGCCTCCTCCAGCAGGGCGTGGCCCCACTTGTCGTTGAGCGCGGCCTCGACGGCGCCGCCCACGCGGTAGAGGCGGTCGTCCGCCATCGCGGGGGCGATGATCTGCAGGCCGACCGGGAGATTGTCCTCCGGGGCGAGCCCGCAGGGCAGCGACATGGCCGCGTTGCCCGCCAGGTTCGAGGGAATGGTGCACAGGTCGGCGAGGTACATCGCCATCGGGTCGTCTGCCCGTTCGCCGATCGGGAATGCCGTGGTCGGGGTGGTCGGGGAGACCAGCACGTCCACGCCCGCGAAGGCGGCGTCGAAGTCCCGCGAGATCAGGGTGCGGACCTTCTGCGCCGAGCCGTAGTAGGCGTCGTAGTAGCCGGAGGACAGCGCGTAGGTGCCGAGGATGATGCGGCGCTTGACCTCGGGGCCGAAGCCGGCCTCGCGGGTGAGCGCGGTGACCTGCTCGGCGGAGCGGGTGCCGTCGTCGCCGACCCGCAGGCCGTAGCGCATGGCGTCGAACCGGGCGAGGTTCGAGGACGCCTCGGACGGGGCGATCAGGTAGTACGCGGGCAGCGCCAGGGTGAAGGACGGGCAGGAGACCTCGACCACCTCGGCGCCCAGCTCGCGCAGCAGCGCGACGGACTCCTCGAAGCGCTGCATGACGCCCGCCTGGTAGCCCTCGCCGGCGAACTCCTTGACCACGCCGATCCGCATGCCGCGCACGTCGCGCGTCCGCGCGGCGGCGACCACGTCGGGGACGGGGGCGTCGATGGAGGTGGAGTCCAGCGGGTCGTGCCCGGCGATGGCCTCGTGCAGCAGCGCCGTGTCGAGCACGGTGCGGGCGCACGGGCCGCCCTGGTCGAGCGAGGAGGAGAAGGCGACCAGGCCGTAGCGGGACACCGAGCCGTAGGTGGGCTTGACGCCGACGGTGCCGGTGACGGCGCCGGGCTGGCGGATCGAGCCGCCGGTGTCGGTGCCGATCGCCAGCGGGGCCTCGAAGGCGGCCAGCGCGGCCGCCGAGCCGCCGCCGGAGCCGCCGGGGATGCGGGTGAGGTCCCACGGGTTGCCGGTCGGGCCGTAGGCGGAGTTCTCGGTGGAGGAGCCCATCGCGAACTCGTCCATGTTGGTCTTGCCGAGGATGACGACGTCGGCGTCCTTCAGGCGCTTCGTCAGGGTCGCGTCGTACGGCGGGACCCAGCCCTCCAGGATCTTCGACCCGCAGGTGGTCGGCATGCCCCGGGTGGTGAAGACGTCCTTGAGCGCGAGCGGCACGCCCGCGAGCGGGCCCAGCTCGGCGCCGGAGGCGCGCTTGGCGTCGACGGCGCGGGCCGCGGCGAGCGCGCCCTCGTGGTCGACGTGCAGGAAGGCGTTGACCTTCTTGTCGACGGCGTCGATCCGGTCCAGGTGCGCCCGGGCGACCTCGACCGCCGTGACCTCGCCCTTGGCGATCGCGGCGGCCGTCTCGGCCGCCGTGTACTTGATCAGCTCGGTCATCTCGGTCAGTCCTCCCCGAGGATCTGCGGCACGCGGAAACGCTGGTCCTCACTCGCCGGGGCGCCGGACAGCGCCTGCTCCGGGGTCAGCGACTGTCGCACCTCGTCCGCGCGCATCACGTTGGTGAGCGGGAGCGGGTGGGAGGTCGGCGGGACGTCCTGCCCCGCGACCTCGGAAACGCGGGCGACCGCGCCGATGATCACGTCGAGCTGCTCGGCGAAGTGGTCCAACTCCTCCGCCTGCAACTCCAGACGCGACAGCCGGGCGAGGTGGGCGACCTCCTCGCGCGTGATGCCAGGCATGCAGCGATCCTCAAGGGTGAGTTCTGGTGGGCCGGGCCGCCCTGCGGGGCACGCCGGTCCGTTCGGTCCTAAGGGGCCATCCTATGGGCAGACGCGGGAGGGCCGTCCTCGGAACGCCTCCGAGGACGGCCCTCCCGCGGGCGCTCAGCGCGGCAGCGACTCCACCGGCGGCGCGTCGTTGCGCCGCACCAGCAGCCAGGCGGTGGCCTGGTCCGCGGGCAGCGCCGCGGAGACCAGCCAGCCCTGGACGGCGTCGACGCCCATGTCGTGCAGCCGCTCCCAGGTCTCGTCGTCCTCGACGCCCTCGGCGACCACGGTCAGGCCCAGCGAGTGGGCGAGCTCCACCGAGCAGCGCACCACGGCGGCGTCGTGGTCGTCGGCGACCATCCGGGAGACGAAGGAGCGGTCGATCTTGAGTTCGCCGACCGGCAGGCTGCGCAGCCGCACCAGCGAGGAGTGGCCGGTGCCGAAGTCGTCCAGGGACATCCGGACGCCGTAGCGGCGCAGTTCGGCGAGGGTGTCGGCGGCGCGCCGGCTGTCGTCGAGCAGCAGCCGCTCGGTGATCTCCAGCTGGAGCGCCACGGCGGGGACCTGGTGCCGGGTGAGGTGTCCGGCGACCCGGGCGGCGAAGCCGGGGCTGAGGACGTCGCGGGGCGAGACGTTGACGGCGACCGGGACCATCAGGCCCTGGTGGCGCCAGCGGGCGATCTGTCCGACCGCGCTCTCCAGCACGTAGTCGGTGAGCCGGGGCATCAGCCCGGAGGACTCGGCGAGGGCGATGAACTCGTCGGGCGCGACCCGCCCCTGCCCGGGGCGCTCCCAGCGGACCAGCGCCTCCAGGCCGACGACGCTGCCGTCGAAGGCGACCTTGGGCTGGTAGTGCAGCTGGACCTCGTTCATCTCGATGGCCCGCCGCAGGTCGCCGAGCAGGCCGATCCGGTACGGGGTGTCGAGGTCGCGGGACTCGTCGTAGCACTCGACGCCGCTGCGGCCGTGCTGGGCGTGGCCCATCGCGACGTCGGCCCGGCGCAGAAGCGATTCTGCGTCCTGGGCGTGGGCGGGGTAGGCGCACACTCCGGCGCTGGCCTCCAGGACGAGCAGCAAGCCGTCCAGCCGGATCGGCGCGGCGAGTTCGGCGATCAGCGCCTTCGCGGTCCGCTCCAGCGCCTCGGTGCTGCCCACCCCCGGCAGCAGCACGGCGAACTCGTCCCCGCCCATCCGGGCCACCACCGGGCGCTCCCCGCGGCGGACCGGCGGGGGCAGCGCGGTGCCGTCCTCGCCCTCCCGGGGGCCGCCCGCGCCGGTGCGCAGGGCGCGGTGCAGCCGACGGGCGATGTGCACCAGCAGCCGGTCGCCCGCGGTGTGGCCGAGGGCGTCGTTGAGGGAGCGGAAGCGGTCCAGGTCGAGCAGGATCAGGCCGACGCCGTGGCCGGGTTCGGCCTCGTGCCTGGCCAGCGCCTCCTGGGTGGCGATCAGCAGGGCCTGCCGGTTGGGCAGGTCGGTGAGCGGGTCGGTGAGCTGGTCGCGCGCCCGGTCCCGGGCGATCCGCCAGGCGGCGACCAGCACGGCGAGGGGAACCGCGAACAGCGGGAGCAGTTCGGGTTCGTAGCGGTACACCAGGACGGCCAGCGGGATGAGCGGCGCGGCCCCGGCCAGCAGCACGCCGAGCAGCAGGACCGCCCCTGCCACCCCCTGCGGCGGGCGTGTGGGCGCGCCGCCGGTCGTACGATCCATAAGCCCAGTCCTCCGTCGGGCCCGCCCCCCGGCGGGGCCGCCTCACGGTGAGGCACCCCTCTCCGGGAGGTGCCGGTGGACGTCAGACGAGGGCGTGTCCCCGGGGCTCCGGCACAGGGCCGGCTCCACACACTCCTGCTGACAGTTCGTAGCGCCCAGGGTAAGCCGGGGTGCCCCACCTGGGCGCACTTTCGGGCCAGCTCCGGGCGCAACGTCATATCCGCGCGTTGTTCAGTGACACAATGCCCGATTTCCTTCTCGAACACCCGGCTGACGCGGCATCAGGACGATAACGACCCGTCAGGAAACCTTCTTCTCCGCCCCTTCTGCGACATTCTCCCCCACCGCGTCCGGCTCGTTCGCACCGGTTCCGACGGGTTCCGGGGCGGCGAGCGGCTCCAGGCCGAGGTGTTCCCGGGCGGCGTCCGCCCCCCGGTCGAGCAGGACGGCGAATCCCTCGTCGTCCAGCACCGGAACGCCCAGTTGCAGGGCCTTGTCGTGCTTGGAGCCGGGATTGTCGCCGACCACCACGAAGTGCGTCTTCTTCGACACCGAGCCGGTCACCTTGGCGCCGCGCGAGGTCAGCGCCTCCTTGGCGCCGTCCCGGGTGTGCCCGGCGAGGGTGCCGGTGACCACCACGGTCAGGCCCTCCAGCGGGCGCTCGGCCGGCTCGTCCCCGGCCTCCTCGGTGAAGACCACGCCCGCGGCGCGCCACTTCTCCAGGATCTCCCGGTGCCAGTCCTCGGCGTACCACTCCTTGACGGCGCGGGCGATGGTCGGGCCGATGCCCTCGACGGCAGCGAGTTCGCTCTCGTCGGCGGCGAAGACCCGGTCCAGGTCGCGGAACTCGCGGGCCAGCGCCTGGGCGGCGACCGGGCCGACGTGCCGGATCGACAGGCCGTTCAGGAAGCGCCACAGCGGGCGCTCCTTGGCCCTGGCCAGGTTCTCCAGCAGGACGCCGGTGTTCTTCTTCGCCGTGCCCGCGTTGTTCGCGAAGAAGAACACCTCCTTCTCCTCACCGGTCTCGTCGTCCAGCCTGGGCATGCCGGTCTTCGGGTCGCGCACCAGGACCTTGATCGGCAGCAGCTGCTCCTCGGTCAGGTCGAAGAGGTCGCCCTCGTTGCGCAGCGGCGGCTCGACCGGCGGCAGCGGCTGGGTGAGCGCCGTGGCGGCGACGTAGCCGAGGCCCTCGACGTCCAGGCTGCTGCGGCCGCCGAGGAAGGCGATCCGCTCGCGGATCTGGGCCGGGCAGTACCGGGCGTTGGGGCAGCGCAGGTCGATGTCGCCCTCGGACATCGGGCGCAGCCCGCTGCCGCACTCCGGGCACTCGGCGGGCATCACGAACTCCCGCTCGCTGCCGTCCCGCAGGTCGTAGACCGGGCCGAGGATCTCCGGGATCACGTCGCCGGCCTTGCGCAGCACGACGGTGTCGCCGAGCAGCACGTCCTTGGCCTTCACCACCTGCTGGTTGTGCAGGGTGGCGTACTGCACCATCGACCCGGCCACCTTCACCGGCTCGGCCAGCACCGCGTACGGGGTGGCCCGGCCGGTGCGGCCGATGCCGATCTTGATGTCGGCGAGCTTGCCGGTGACCTCCTCCGGCGGGTACTTCCAGGCGATCGCCCAGCGCGGCGACTTGGAGGTGGCGCCGAGCCGGCCCTGCAGCGGGATCTCGTCGACCTTGACCACCACGCCGTCGATCTCGTGCTCGACCGAGTGCCGCTGCTCGCCGAAGTGCTTGATGAACGCCCGCACCTCCTCCAGGCTGCCGACCACCTTGTTGTGCTTGGCGGTGGGCAGGCCCCAGTCGTGCAGCAGCTGGTACGCGTGCGACTGGCAGTCGATGTCGAAGCCCTTCCGGGCGCCGATGCCGTGCACGACCATCCGCAGCGGGCGGGCGGCGGTGACCAGCGGGTCCTTCTGGCGCAGCGACCCGGCGGCGGCGTTGCGCGGGTTCATGAACAGCCGGATCATCGCCCGGGGCCGCTTGCCCTCCCTGGCGCGCTCCTCGTTCTCCTGCCGGCGGCGCTCGTTCTCCGCCGCGAAGGAGGCGTTCAGCGCGTCGAACTCCTCGGTGGGGAAGTAGACCTCGCCGCGGATCTCCACCAGCTCCGGCAGGTTCTCGCCGTGCAGCCGGTGCGGGACCTCCCCGATGGTGCGGACGTTGGGGGTGATGTCCTCGCCGACCCGGCCGTCGCCGCGGGTGGCGGCCTGCACCAGCACGCCGTTCTCGTACGTCAGGTTGACGGCCAGGCCGTCCACCTTCAGCTCGCACAGGTAGTGGTACTCGATGCCGGACAGCTCGGTGGCGACCCGCTCGGCCCAGGCGGCCAGCTCCTCGCCGTCCATCGCGTTGTCCAGGCTGAGCAGCCGCTCCCGGTGCTCGACCGGGGCGAACAGCACGGTCGGCGCGCCGCCGACCTTCTGGGTGGGCGAGTCCGGCGTCACCAGCGCCGGGTGGGCGGCCTCCAGCGCCTCCAACTCGCGCATCAGGGCGTCGAACTCGGCGTCGGTGACGACCGGCGCGTCCTGCTCGTAGTACCGGGCCCGGTGCTCCTCGATCTCGGTCGCCAGCTCGGCGTGCCGCGTCCGCACCTCCGCCGGGATCTCCTCCCAGCCCTCCACAGCCGCCACCGCGCCGTCCTCCTCGTCTCGCTACTCCGGGTTGTCCACCAGGCTCCGGGCGGCGCGGACCGCGGTGGCCAGCGCCCGGCGCGCGTACGCCGGGGAGGCCCCCGCCAGCCCGCACGTGGGCGTCACCACCACTCGTCGGCCCAGCAGTTCGGGGGCCAGACCGAGCCTGCGCCACAGCGTCCTGACACCCTGGACACTACCGGCCGGGTCCGACCTTTCGACGTCGGTGGCGGGCACCACACCGGCGAGGATCAGCGTGCCGCCCTCGACGGCCTCGCCCAGGTCGTCGTCGTCGCGTTCGGTCAGCAGGCCGAAGTCCAGGCTGATCCCGGCCACCCCGGCCCGGCGCAGCAGCGGGATCGGCACCCCGGGCGCGCAACTGTGCACCAGGACGGGCGCGTCGAGGCCGCCGACCAGCTCGCGCAGGGACTGCTCGGCGAGTTGGCGGTCGACCGCGCGCAGCCGCTGGAAGCCGCTGGCGGTCTTCACCGACCCGGCGAGGACGGCGGGCAGCAGCGGCTCGTCGAGCTGCAGGACGACGGTGGCGCCGGGCACGCGGCGGCGGACGTCGGCGAGGTGGCGGCGCAGGCCCTCGGTGAGCGAGCCCGCGATGTCGCGGCACGCACCGGGGTCGCTGAGCGCCTTCTCGCCGTGCCTGAGCTCGATCGACCCGGCCAGCGTCCACGGCCCGGCGGCCTGCACCTTGAGCAGGCCGGTGTAGCCCTGGGTGTACTCCTCCAGCGCGTCCAGGTCCTCGCCGAGCCGGGACACCGCCCGCCTGGTGTCGCGCCCGGGGCGGTCGGTGAAGCGCCAGCCGCTGGGCTCGGTCTGCACGAACAGCTCGGTCAGCAGCCCGGCGCCGCGCCCGATCATGTCGGCGCCCGGCCCGCGCGCGGGCAGTTCGGGCAGGTGCGGCAGCTGCTCCAGCTCGGCCACCACGCCCCGGGCCATCTCCCGCACGTCCCCGCCGGGCATCGAGCCGACCCCGGTCGCCGCGCCGGACAGTTCCGCGAAAACGTCCACGTCAGTCACGGGGAGAGCCTACGAGGCGCGCCGGGGGCGCGGGAAACGACCCGCGCCCCCTTGCGGTCGTGCTACCTGCCAGGCCGGACGGTGATCTCGGTGATCTCGGCGTCCCGCGGCAGGTCGAGCGCGGTGAGGACGGCGGTGGCCACCGACTCCGGCGCGATCCAGCGCTCCGGGTCGTACTCCGCGCCCTCCTGCTGGTGCACCTTCTGCTGCATCGGGGTGGCCGTCCGTCCCGGGTAGACGCTGGTCACCCGGACGCCGTTGGCGTGCTCCTCCTGGCGCAGCGCGTCGGCCAGCGCACGCACCGCGAACTTGCTGGCCGCGTACGAGCCCCAGGTCGGGTCGGCGCGCAGCCCGGCACCGGAGTTGACGAACACCACGTGGCCGCGGGCCAGCCGCAGCGAGGGCAGCAGCAGCCGGGTGAGCTCGGCGGGCGCGACCGCGTTGACGTTGAGCTGGTGCTGCCACGCCTTGACTGGGGTCTCGGCCACCGTGCCGAGCTCGACCACCCCGGCGACGTGCAGCAGCGAGTCGAGCTCGACCGGGAGCGTCTGGTGCCCGAAGGCCCAGGACAGCTTGGCCGGGTCGTCCAGGTCGCCGACCAGGGTCCTCGCGTCGGGGTGGCGCTCGCGCAGCTGGGCCGCGCGGCGGGCGTCCCGGGCGAGCAGCCAGAGCTCCTCGCCGCGGGCGGCGAGCCTGTCGGCGACGACGGCGCCGATGCCGGAGCCGGCGCCGGTGATCAGGTGAACACCCAATTCGATCTTCCTTACTGGGGCTGGTGGGCGGACAGGTGGGCGAGCGCCTCGGCGGGGGTCCGCACGAAGGTGACCAGCTCGGCGAGCGGACGGGGCAGGAAGCCCTCGGCGTCCATCCGCTCCAGCTGGAGGCGCAGGCCGGTGTAGAAGCCCTCGCTGTCCAGGACCACCACCGGCTTGTCGTGCAGGCCGTGCTTCTTCAGCTCCAGCACCTCGGTGATCTCGTCCAGCGTCCCCACCCCGCCGACCAGCACCACCAGCGCGTCCCCGTGCGCCAGCAGTTCGGCCTTCCGGGTCGGCAGGTCCGGCATGGTCACCAACTCGTCCGCGCCCTCGTACGCCTTGTGCCGCAGGAACTCCACCGAGATCCCGACCAGCCGCCCCCCGGCGGCCTTGACCCCGTCCGCGAGCTCGCCCATCAGCCCGGCGTGCGACCCGCCCCACACCAGCGTGTGCCCGGCCTCGCCGAGCAGCCGGGCGAACTCGGCCGCCGGGGCGGTGTACTTGGCGTCGAGGGGGTTGGCGGAGCAGAAGACCGTGATG
Source organism: Kitasatospora phosalacinea (assembly GCF_030268885.1). GTDB lineage: Bacteria > Actinomycetota > Actinomycetes > Streptomycetales > Streptomycetaceae > Kitasatospora > Kitasatospora phosalacinea_C. The sequence goes on along the minus strand of NZ_BSSA01000003.1, from coordinate 393,403 downwards.
TTCATAGTGCCTCCAGTCCTACCACCGCCCCGCGCGCCCGGGTCAAACCGGTTTCGCCGGACCGCCGCGCCCCCGACCGCTCCGCTGCCGCCCGCGCCGCTCCGCCCGGCCGGGCGGGAACGGTCCGAGTGAGGTGCGTCACAACGCCTGACCGTTCTGCGGCGCTTCGTGGCGGATGGCCGTTTCCATCGGTTCGACCGGGGTCGGGCCGCTGGCTACGGTCTGCGCGATGAGATCCCTTCGCACACTTCCCTTGGGTGCGGCCGTCGCCACGCTGGCCGTGTTCCAACTGGGCGCGGCGGGCTACGCCCACGCCGCCGACCCGTCCGACTACGCGTTCTCCATCGAGTGGGGCGGCACCGACACCCACCCGGTCTCCGTGTTCGCCCCCGGCAGCGACGTCGGCTACGGCCTGACGATCGTCAAGGGCGGGTCGATCCCGATGGCGCCCGCCACCGACGGCAACGTGCTCCTGGTGGTCCGCCCCACCGGCGCCGCCCAGCCCGGGCTGCCCACCGGCGTCACCGTGGACTTCCCGTACGGCAACTGCGCCGGCACCGGCGAGCCCGGGGTGTTCCTGTGCGACAACTCGAAGCCGAGCCGTTCGGGCGGCCCCGGGCTGTACGGCCAGGCTTCGGTGAACGTGCACATCGGTGCGAACACCCCCGACCGGACCCGGTACGACCTCGACGCCCTGATCGTGCCGAGCGCCGACACCACCTATGCCAAGGTGCTCGCCGACCAGGCCGGTGGCAAGCGGTTCCCCGCCCAGCGGACCCAGCACATCGAGGTCGAGTCCCAGGAGCGGGTGGCCAAGGACACCGTCGCCTTCGAGACCAAGGACCTCACCGGCGGCGGCACCGTCGTCCAGACGGTCAAGGTGCACGCCGAGGACAGCCCCGACTTCATCCTGTGGACGGAGAGCGGCGATCCGAAGGCGCCCTGGCAGGACTCCGAGGGCCGGCCCGCCAACGCGGTCGACGGCCTGGACCTGGTCGGCCTCACCTCCGACAACGGCGGGAGCTGCCAGGTGCGTCCGGTCGCCGACCAGCACAACTCGGTCGGCGAGCGCCCGATGCTGGCCCAGTGCCGCCTGAATCCGGGTGACAGCACGCTCAAGGCCACCTTCAAGGTCGCGGCCGCGCTGAAGCAGACCGTCAAGCTGAACGGCGACTACCTGGTCTACGCGGACAAGGGCGGCTGGCCCGAGTTCACCCGCAGCGCCACCTTCGCCGTGCGCCCCGCGGCCGCGTCGACCGCCCCCTCGCCGACGGCCAGCGCCTCGCCCACGGCCAGCGCCTCGCCCACGGCCGACGCCACCCCGACCTCCGGCACCTCCGGCACCTCCGGCACCTCCGGCGGCACCGGCACCGGCACCACCTCCACCTCCACCGACCAGGAGCTCGCCACCACCGGCTCCTCCGGCACCGGCTGGTACGCCGGCGCGGGCGCCGCGCTCGTCGTCCTGGGCGCCGGGACGGTGGCCCTCACCCGTCGCAAGCGGCGTTCCGCCCGGGCCTGATCCCGGACACGCCACGGGGCCGTGCCCTCCCCGCCGGGCGACCGGCGGGGAGGGCACGGCCCCGACTGCTTCCCCGTGCTCCTGAACTACTGGACCCCGACGGCCCGCTCGGTGCTCGCGATGGTCGCCGAGCCGACCACCCGGGTGCCGTCGTAGAGCACCACGGCCTGCCCGGGGGCGATGCCGCGGGCGGGGGCGTCGAGCCGGACGTGCAGCTGGTCGTCGCTCAGCACGGCGGTGACCGGCACCTCCTCGCCGTGCGCCCGCAGCTGGGCGGTGTAGCGGCCCTCGCCGGTGGCGGGGGTGCCGCACCAGCGGGGGCGGATGGCGGTGAGGGCGTGCACGTCGAGTCCTTCGACCGGGCCGACGGTGACGGTGTTGTTCACCGGGGAGATGTCGAGGACGTAGCGGGGCTTGCCGTCGGCGGCGGGGCGGCCGAGCCGCAGGCCCTTGCGCTGGCCGATGGTGAAGCCGTACGCGCCGTCGTGCTCGCCGAGCTTGGTGCCGTCGGTGTCGAGGATGTCGCCGGGGGCGGTGCCGAGGCGCTCGGCCAGGAAGCCCTGGGTGTCGCCGTCGGTGATGAAGCAGATGTCGTGGCTGTCGGGCTTCTTGGCGACGGCGAGGCCGCGCCGTTCGGCCTCCGCGCGGATGACGTCCTTGGTGGTGTCGCCGAGCGGGAAGAGCGAGTGGGCGAGCTGTTCGGCGTCGAGCACGCCGAGGACGTACGACTGGTCCTTGGCGGCGTCGACGGCGCGGTGCAGTTCGCGGGTGCCGTCGGGGTGGTCGACGATCCGGGCGTAGTGGCCGGTGCAGACGGCGTCGAAGCCGAGGGCGATCGCCTTGTCGAGCAGCGCGGCGAACTTGATCTTCTCGTTGCAGCGCAGGCACGGGTTGGGGGTGCGCCCGGCGGCGTACTCGGCGACGAAGTCCTCGATCACGTCCTCGCGGAAGCGCTCGGCCAGGTCCCAGACGTAGAACGGGATGCCGATCACGTCGGCGGCGCGGCGGGCGTCCCGGGAGTCCTCCAGGGTGCAGCAGCCGCGGGCGCCGGTGCGGAAGGACTGCGGGTTGCTGGCGAGCGCCAGGTGGACGCCGGTCACCTCGTGGCCCGCTTCGACGGCCCGGGCGGCGGCGACGGCGGAGTCGACGCCGCCGGACATCGCGGCGAGCACGCGCAGGCGGCCGGTGGACGGGGTGGTCGGGGCGCCGGGGAAGTCAGTCATGGTGCCTCCAAGCGTAACGGTGGCGGGCGGCGCCCCGACGGTCAGCCGTGCACCAGGACGGGCGGTTCGGCGTCGGCGGGCGCGGCCGGGCGGCCGGGCCGGGGCAGGGCGAGGGCCAGCAGGAAGGCGGCGGCCAGCAGGGCGGCTCCGGTGCCGAAGGCGAGGTGGAAGCCGCCGGTGCCGCGTCCGGCGGCCAGTGCGGTGAGGACGGCGACGCCGAGCGCGGCGCCGACCTGCTGGGTGGTGTTGAGCAGGCCGGAGAGCAGTCCGGCGTCCTCGGGCCGGGCGTCGGCCATGCCGAGCGCGGTGAGGGCGGTGGCGGCGAGGCCGAACCCGGCGGCGCTGAGCGTGGTGGGGAGCACGTCGGCGGCGTAGTCCAGGTGTCCGGCCGGGAGCCGGGTGAGCAGGCCGATGCCGACGGTGAGCAGGGCCAGACCGAGCAGCAGGGTGCGGCGTTCGCCGAGCCGGGCGATGGTGCGGGCGGCGAGCAGCAGGGAGACGGCGGCGATGGTGAGGGCGGCGGGCAGCATGGCCAGGCCGGTGGCCAGGGCGCTGTAGTGCTGGACCTGCTGGAGGTACAGGGCGAGCAGGATCTGGAAGCCGAACAGGGCGGCCAGCATGAGGAGTTGGATCAGGTTGGCGAGCGCGGTGGTGCGCCGGGCGAGGATCCGCAGCGGGAGCAGCGGGGTGGCGGTGCGGGCCTGTCGGCGCAGGAAGGCGGCGAGCAGGACGAGGGCGGCGGCGCCGGTGGCCAGGGTGCGGGCGGAGGTCCAGCCGGCCGGGCCGCCCTCGACGATGGTGTAGACCCCGAGCATCAGTCCGGCGGTGACCAGGACGGCGCCGGGGGCGTCGGCGCCCGCCTTCAGGCCGGGGCCGCGGTCGTCGGCGAGCAGGCGGCGCCCGGCGAGCAGGGCGGCGGCGCCGATCGGCAGGTTGATGAAGAAGATCCAGTGCCAGCCGAGGCCCTGGGTGAGGACGCCGCCGAGCACCTGGCCGAGCGAGGCGCCCGCGGCGCCGGTGAAGCCGACGGCGCCGAAGGCCCTGGCCCGGTCGGCGGGGTCGGGGAAGAGCGCGACGACCATGCCGAGGCCGACGGCGGAGGCCATCGCCCCGCCCGCGCCCTGGAGGAACCGGGCGGCGATCAGCGTCCCGGCGTTGACGGCGAGGCCGCACAGCACGGAGGCGGCGGTGAAGGCGGCGATCCCGGCGAGGTAGACCCGGCGGCGGCCGAGCAGGTCGCCGAGCCGTCCGGCGAGCAGCAGCAGTCCGCCGAAGGCGACCACGTAGGCGTCCACCACCCAGGCCAGTCCGGCCGGACCGGTGTGCAGGTCGGCCTGGATGGCGGGCAGCGCGACGGTGGTGATGGACCCGTCGAGGATCACCATCAGCATTCCGGCGCACACCACCGCGAGGGCCAGCCAGCGGGCGCGTGACGGGTTCTCGGACACGGTTCTCTCCCTCCCCGGGGGTGCGCGGGCGTGCGCTCCCGATAAGAGAGACCGTAGCAGATAGTTTTGTAATAGACGATCTGGAGCGGGACGGCCTTCGGGGCTAGCCCTACCGGGACCGCCGCGGTCGGCGCACCACGCCGCCCTCGCCGACCATCGGGAACTCCGTCGCCTGCTGCAGCCGGTCCAGCGCGTCCACGAACACCTGCCGCTCCCCCGCCGACAGCTCGCCCAGCGCCTCGCCGTGCACCCGGTCGACGATCACCTCGCCGCGCCGCACCAGCTCCGCACCCGCGGGGGTCACCCGGATCACCTTCACCCGCCGGTCGGTCGCGGACGGGTGGCGCTCGGCCAGGCCATCGCGCTCCAGCTCGTCGGCGGTGACCACCATGGTGGTCTTGTCCAGTCCGGCGATCGCGGCCAGCTGCGACTGGGTGCGCTCGGCCTCCATGGCGTGCACCAGCACGCAGTGCTTGCGCGGGGAGCTGTCGATCTCGGCCAGCGCCAGCGACAGCCGGGTGTTCATGGCGTGCGCGGCCTGGGCCAGCAACCCGGTGAGGTCACGGACGGTGCGCTCGGGCAGGGGTGCGTTCATGTCCCCAGAATACGACCGGAAGCAGAAGGTTCCGCCGTGGAGGAAATCGGGCCTCAGCGGGCGGCGCGCACCAGCCCGGCCCGCCGGGCCCGCTCCACCGCGCCGGGCAGCGCCGCGGCCAGCGCCGCCACGTCGGCGGCGGTGGAGGTGTGGCCCAGCGAGAAGCGCAGCGAGGCCCGGGCCAGCTCCGGGTCGACGCCCATCGCCAGCAGCACGTGGCTGGGCTGCGGGACGCCGGCCGAGCAGGCCGAGCCGGTGGAGCACTCGACGCCCGCCGCGTCCAGCAGCATCAGCAGCGCGTCGCCCTCGCAGCCGGGGAAGGAGAAGTGCGCGTTGGCGGGCAGCCGCCCGTCCGCGCCCGGGTCGCCGTTGAGCACCGCGTCCGGCGCGGCCGAGCGGACCACGGCCAGCAGCTCGTCGCGCAGCGCGCCGACCGCGCCCGCGTACCCGGGCTGCCGCTCGACGGCCAGCGCGGCGGCCACCGCGAACCCGGCCGCGCCCGGCGCGTCCAGCGTGCCGGAGCGCACGTCGCGCTCCTGGCCGCCGCCGTGCAGCAGCGGGACGGGCTTGGCGGAGCGGGCCAGCAGCAGCGCGCCGACCCCGTACGGGCCGCCGACCTTGTGGCCGGTGACGGTGAGCGCGGTCAGCCCGGAGTCGGCGAAGGAGACCGGCACCTGCCCCAGCGCCTGCACCGCGTCGGAGTGCATCGGCACGTCGAACTCGGCGGCGACGGAGGCGAGTTCGCGGATCGGCTGGACGGTGCCGACCTCGTTGTTGGCCCACATCACGGTGACCAGCGCGACCGTCTCCGGGCCGCGCCCGATCGCCGCGCGCAGCGCCTCGGGGTGCACCCGGCCCAGCCCGTCCACCGGCAGGTACTCGACCTCGGCGCCCTCGTGCTCGGCCAGCCAGTGCACCGCGTCCAGCACCGCGTGGTGCTCGACCGGGCTGCACAGCACCCGGCGGCGGGCCGGGTCGGCGTCGTGCCGGGACCAGTACAGGCCCTTGACCGCCAGGTTGTCGGACTCGGTGCCGCCACCGGTGAACACGATCTCGCTGGGCCGGGCGCCCAGCGACTCGCCGAGCGACTCCCGGGACTCCTCGACCACCCGGCGGGCCCGCCGACCGGCGGCGTGCAGGGAGGAGGCGTTGCCGACGGCCCCGAACTGCGCCGTCATCGCGGCGATCGACTCGGGCAGCATCGGGGTGGTGGCGGCGTGGTCGAGGTATGCCATAGCGGGACCCAGTGTAGGCGGCCGAAGAGTCACGATTTGGCCATTGCACCCTCTGCAACGCGCCGTTACCCTTCCGGCCACGCCGATGTGAGAGGGAGGGGACGTGTCCCAGACGGTCGACCGTGCGCTGACCATCCTGGCGTCGCTCGGCGAGGGCCCGGCGTCGCTGGAGCAGGCCGCCGCGAAGATCGGCGTGCACAAGTCCACCGCGCTGCGGCTGCTGCGCACCCTGCAGGAGCACGGCTTCGTCCACCGGCAGTCCGACCAGCGCTACCGGCTCGGCGGCCGGCTGTTCGCGCTCGCCCACCAGGCGCTGGAGGGCATCGACATCCGGCAGGTCGCCGCCCCGTACCTGGCGGTGCTGAACGAGCGCTACGGGCACACCGTGCACCTGTCCGTGCTGGAGGAGGACGAGGTGCTGTACCTCGACAAGGTCGAGGCCAAGTACCCGGACCACGGCCGCAGCTGGCTCGGCGAGGCCAGCCGGATCGGCAAGCGCGCCCCCGCGGTGGCCACCGCGGCGGGCAAGGTGCTGCTGGCCGACCTGCCCGCGGAGAAGCTGGCCGCGTTCCTCGCCGAGGCCGACTTCCCGGCCCGCACCCCGCAGTCGATCCGCGACCCGGAGGAGTTCCGGGCCGAGCTGGCCGAGGTGCGCCGCCGCGGCTGGGCGGTGGACCAGGCCGAGTACCAGGAGTCGGTGAACTGCATCGCCGCCCCGATCGCGGGCACCGAGGGCACCGCCATCGCCGCCTGCTCGATCTCCGCCCCGGTCCGGGTCGCCTCGGTGACCGAGCTGAGCAAGCTGCTGCCGGAGCTGCTCTGCACGGTCGAGGCGATCTCGCTGGCGTACGGCGGCTCCCCTACTCCTCGCTGGTGCGAGAACCGTTGCGGTGCCAAGCACGAGGTGCGCGCCAGCCGTACCTGAGCGCCAGCATCCGCATGGTGAAGGCGACCACGGCGGCCAGCGAGGCGTTCAGCGGGGTCAGCTGCCCGGTGCCGATCAGCACCGCCACCACGGCCGAGCCGACCAGCGCCGGGACGGCGTAGATCTCGCGGTCCCAGCGCAGCAGCGAGGGCGGCTCCATCGCCAGCAGGTCGCGGATCACGCCGCCGCCCGCCGCGGTCAGCATGCCGCAGGCCACCGAGGGGACGGCGCCCAGCCCGTAGGTGTGCGCCTTGATGGTGCCGGTGACGCAGAACAGGCCCAGGCCCGCCGCGTCCAGCACCATCACCGCCCGGGTGATCCGCTCCACCTCGGGGTGCAGGAAGAACACCACCACCCCGGCGACCAGCGGGGTGGGGAAGTACCCGAAGCTGGTGAACGCGGCCACCGGCAGCGCCCCGATCACCAGGTCCCGCAGCACGCCGCCGCCCAGCGCGGTGGCCTCGGCCAGCACGCAGATGCCGAAGATGTCCATGTTCTTGCGGACGGCCATCAGGCCGCCGGACAGCGCGAACACGAAGATGCCGACCAGGTCGAGGACCTGTTGGACGGTGTGCGGGAAGATCTCGGAGGTCACCTGGTCAGTGTGCACACCGGCCTCCCGCGGTCCGCCGCCGGGCGGTCAGGCGAACTGCTCGTGCGGCGCGGGCCCGCCCAGCGCGTTCAGCCGGGCCGGCATCTTCAGCGTGGTCATCCGCCGCCAGCCGCCCGCCCGCTCGTACGCGTACACCGCGTGGATGCCCGCCGCCAGCGCCGCCGACTTCGCCCTCGGCCAGCGCAGCAGCTCCCCCAGGTGCGCCATCACGGCCAGGCTGACGTCCCGGTAGGTGCGGATCTCCGCCCGGGCGGTGGCCTGCAGGGTGTCCAGGATCGCCCGACCGTGCCCGTGGTACGCGAGCCGCAGCAGCTCCTCGTGGCAGAACGCCAGGTGGTTGTCCTCGTCGTTGGAGATCATCCGCACCGCCCGCCCCAGCTCCGGGTGGTCACCGAAGATCCGCTTCAGCATCAGCATCTGCTCGGAGGCCCGCTGCTCGGTGACCCGGCTGTGCGCCAGGTACGTGATCACGTCCTGCTCGGTCAGCGGCTCGTCGCGGCGCAGCCGGGCGTGCGCCAGGCCGATGCCCTGCCGCTCCAGGATCATCGTGTAGTCGGTGTCGTCCGGGACGTCGCGCTCGGTCAGGCCGCGCTTGTGCATCAGCGCCTTGAAGATCCGGCCGTGCTTGTCCTCGTCGGCGCCGTGCCGGGCCACCTTCGGCGCCAGCACCGGGTCGGGCACCAGCCGGGCGATCCGGCCGTTCTCCCAGCCGCCCTGGTCCTCGCCCTTCGCGGCGATCGAGCAGAACAGCCGGAACGCCTGGTCGTCGTCGTGGATCTCCTGGAACAGACTGCGGGCCGACAGCATGGTGACCTACCCCTCGCGCGGGAGCTGGGACATTCCGCTCCAGTCAAGGCACCGCCCCGGCCCCCGGCAACAGCTCGGACCGCGGGCTGCGCCGGACGAAGGACGGCCCGGCCCGCGGGGGCTAGCCGACCAGTCGGCGCCGCCAGTCCAGGCCGGTCACCCGGATCGCCTCGTCCGGCTCCCCGTTCCAGGCGGTCGTCAGGCCCGCTCCGGCCAGCGCCGCGACGACCTCCCGGCCGACGGCGGCGGTGGTCCGCCCGGAACCGTCGAAGCCGCCGTAGTACAGCCACAGGTCCCCGCCCTCGGCGACCGCCGCGGTCGACTGGGCGTGGAAGAAGACGAACCCGCGGGCGCCCGGCGCCGCCTCGTCGCCGATCCCGGCGTAGCCGCAGCTCCCGCAGCAGGCGTAGTCCTCCCGGGCGGTGATCCCGGCCGCGTCCAGCGCCCGGAAGGCCCGGGTGAGCCGCTCCGGGTCGGTCTCGCCGCTCCAGGTGCGCTGCTCGGCGACGCGCTCCCGCCACATCCGGTCGGCCAGCTGCCTGGCCTGCTCCCTGCTGACCGGTCGCTCCTCCCCGTCGACCAGGCACTCCTCGGCGACCTCGGCCGCCTGCGCGAGCGTCGCGTACCCGCCCACCAGCAGCCGTCGCACCTCGGCGACCAGGACCTCCTCGTCCTGCGCCGACAGCTCCAGCGGCGCGGGCTCCGGGTCCGGCCCGAGGTCGAGCCGCTCCCACTCCTCCCCCGCCGCCCAGTCCGCGTCCTGCCGGGCCCACCCGGTCAGCAGCTCGGCGACCCGCTCCAGCTCGGTCACCCGCGCGGCGAAGTGCCGCGACGGCGCGCCGTCCCGGTACTCGACCGTCCAGGCGCCGTCCTGCGGACAGGCCTGCGCATAGGTGTCCGGCAGGTCGGGGACGCGCTGGAGCACCAGGAAGGCGCCCGGCCACTGCCCCATGTCCCGTACCAGGTCACGGAGTTCGTCCTCCGAGACCCGCACCCCGACCCGACCGGACCTGTCCTGCACCGCGATCTCCAGCATGCCCCCACCCTGCCATCCGCCCCTGTCACTCCCGCACGGACGACGAGGTCCGCCCGGCGAAAGGGACCCCCGCCGGACGGACCTCGTGGACGGAGGACTACTCGCCCGCGTTCTCCGGGAAGTGGCAGGCCACCTGGTGCCCGGCCTCGGTGGTGGCGAGCGGCGGCTCCTGGCTCGCGCACACGTCCTGCGCCTTCCAGCAGCGGGTGCGGAAGCGGCAGCCGGACGGCGGGTTGAGCGGGGAGGGGACGTCGCCGGTGAGCAGGATGCGCTCGCGGCGCTCCTTGCGGCGCGGGTCGGGCACCGGCACCGCGGACATCAGCGCGTTGGTGTAGGGGTGCATCGGCCGGGAGTAGAGCGCGTCCCGGTCGGCGATCTCGACCACCTTGCCGAGGTACATGACGGCGACCCGGTCGGAGACGTGCCGGACGACCGAGAGGTCGTGCGCGATGATCAGGTAGGTGAGGCCGAGCTCCTGCTGGAGGTCGTCCAGCAGGTTGACCACCTGGGCCTGGATGGAGACGTCCAGCGCGGAGACCGGTTCGTCGGCCACGATCATCTTGGGGCGCAGGGCCAGTGCGCGGGCGATGCCGATGCGCTGGCGCTGGCCGCCGGAGAACTCGTGCGGGTAGCGGTTGTAGTGCTCGGGGCTGAGGCCGCAGAGCTCCAGCAGGTCCTGGACGGCCCGCTTGACGCCGTGTTCGGTGGCGACCTTCTGGAGGCGGAAGGGCGCGCCGACGATGGTGCCGATGGTGTGCCGGGGGTTCAGCGAGGAGTACGGGTCCTGGAAGATCATCTGGATGTCGCGCCGGTACGGCCGCATCGCCGCGACGCCCAGGTGGGTGATGTCCGCGCCCTCGAACTCGATCGTCCCGCCGGTGGGTTCGTCGAGCCGGGTGACCAGCCGCCCCATGGTGGACTTGCCGCAGCCGGACTCGCCGACCACGCCGAGGGTCTCGCCGGCCCGGACCTCGAAGTCGATGCCGTCGACCGCCCGCACCGCGCCGACCTGGCGCTTCAGCAGCCCCTTGGTGACCGGGAAGTGCCGGGTCAGTCCGGTGACCTTCAACAGGGGTCCGCGGTCGGGCCCGGGCGCCTGGGCGGGCACCTTCGCGAGCTGCGGCACCGCCGCCTGACTGTCCGTCATCGCTGCTCTCCAAATGGGTGGTACGTGCTCACAGCCGGGGCGCGATCTCTTCGGTGAAGATCCGGTGGCGTTCGGCGATCGGCAGGTGGCAGGCGGCGTGGTGCCGGGGCGCGGCCTCGGCGAGCACGGGCACCTCGCTGGTGGAGCGGCCGCCGGTGAGCTCGGCGTACGGGCAGCGCGGGTGGAACGCGCAGCCGGACGGCACGTTGATCAGGCTCGGCGGGGTGCCCTTGACCGGGATCAGCCGGTCCTGGAGCTCCCGGTCGAGGCGGGGCATCGAGCCGAGCAGGCCCCAGGTGTAGGGGTGCTCGGGGGATTCGAAGATGGTGGCGGCGGGGCCGCGCTCGACGGGCTTGCCGCCGTACATGACCAGGATGTCGTCGGCGAGTTCGGCGACCACGCCCAGGTCGTGGGTGATGATGATGACCGCCGAGCCGAACTCCTTCTGCAGGTCGCGGATCAGGTCGAGGATCTGCGCCTGGACGGTGACGTCGAGGGCGGTGGTCGGCTCGTCGGCGATCAGCAGCGAGGGGTCGTTGACCAGCGCCATCGCGATCATGGCGCGCTGGCGCATGCCCCCGGAGAACTCGTGCGGGTAGTTGTCGACCCGCTTGTCGGGCTGCGGGATGCCGACCCGGTCGAGCATCTCGACCGCGCGCTTGCGGGCCTCCTTCTTGGAGGCGCCGGGGTGGTGGGCCCGGTAGCCCTCGACGATCTGGGCGCCGACCGTGTAGTAGGGGTGCATCGCGGTCAGCGGGTCCTGGAAGATCATCGCCATCTTCTGGCCGCGGAGCTTGCGCACCCGGTCGGGGCCGGCCGCGACCAGGTCCTCGCCGTCCAGCCAGATCTCGCCGGAGATCCGCGGGGCGCCGCGCTTGGTGCCGGTGCGGTGCAGGCCCATGATCGACAGCGAGGTGACGGACTTCCCGGAGCCGGACTCGCCGACGATGCCGAGCGTCCTGCCCCGCTCCAGGTCGAAGCTCAGTCCGTTGACGGACTTGACCAGTCCGTCGTCGGTGGGGAAGTGCACCTTCAGGTCGCGAACGGAGAGGAAAGGCTTGTCGGTGTTGCTCATGTCAGCCTCACCCGGGGGTCGACGACGGCGTACAGCAGGTCAACCACGAGGTTGGCCATGACGATGAAGAAGGCGGCGAACAGGGTCACGCCCATGATCACCGGGAGGTCGCTGGACTGGATCGAGGTGACCGCCTCGTAGCCGAGCCCGCGCAGGTTGAAGGTCTTCTCGGTGAGCACGGCGCCGCCGAGCAGACCGCCGAGGTCCATGCCGAAGATGGTCAGGATCGGGGTCAGCGTGGAGCGCATGGCGTGCTTGCCGATGACCACCGGCTCCTTGAGGCCCTTGGCCCGCGCGGTGCGGATGTAGTCCTCGCCGAGGACGTCCAGCAGGGTGGCCCGGCTGAGCCGGGCGTAGGTGGCGGCGTACAGGAACGCCAGGGTCACCCAGGGCAGCACCAGCCCCTCGAACCAGGCGACCGGGTCGTCGGCGAGGTCGGTGTAGTTGATGGGGAACCAGCCGAGTTGGTGACCGAAGACGGCGAGCGCGACCAGGCCGGTGAAGTACATCGGCAGCGAGACGCCGGCCAGCGCGACGGTCATGGTGAGGCGGTCCAGCGCGGTGCCGCGGCGCAGCGCGGAGACGACGCCGGTGGCGGTGCCGAAGACCAGCCAGAGCACGCAGGCGCCGGCGGCGAGCGAGAAGTCCACGCCGACCCGGTTGAGCAGGAGCGGCCAGACCTCCCGCTCGGTCTTGAACGAGTAGCCCAGGCAGGGGGCCGCGCAGTGGGTCATGTCGGTGCCGGCGTTGTAGTCGCGGCCGACGAACACGCCCTTCAGGAAGAGCCAGAACTGTTCGATGATCGACTTGTCGAGGCCCATCTTGTGGCGGATGCCCTCGACGGCCACCTTGTCCGCGATCTTGCCCACGTAGAGCATCGCGGGGTCGGTCCCGGTGAGTTTCGGCACCATGAAGAAGATGCCGAAGGTCACCGCGGCGACCACCAACAGCATGAAGACGACGTTGACCAGTCGCCTGAAGAGATACACGAGCACTGCGGTCGGCCCTGCCGCGGGCCGGCCGGGTCCCCCGGTGGGGGGCGTCCCGGCCGGCCCGGGCAGGGCCTTCACCTGCCCTTCGGACTAGCGGTGAGAACTAAGGGGCGGGCCAGGTCACTTGCCGTCGGAGACGCCGAGCGCCTGGAAGTCCACCTCGCCGAAGGCGTCGGAGATGTAGACGTTGGTCAGGCGCGGGTTGCGCCAGTTGAGGGCCTTGTCGGCGACCATCGGCAGGTAGTAGGCGCCGTCGACGACCTTGTGGTTGATCTTCTTGTAGAGCTCGGCGGCCTTGGCCGGGTCGGTCGACTGGGCGGCCTCGTCGAACCAGCCGTTGATCTCCGGGTCGTTGATCTCGGCGTAGTTGTTGTTGCCGTTCTGGGTGATGAAGCGGCCGTCGACCAGCGGCTGCAGGTAGCCGGAGCCGGTCGGGTAGTCGGCGCCCCAGCCCATCACGATCAGGCCGTAGCCCTTGGACTTGACCACGTCGGGCGCGCCGATGACCGAGGAGATCAGCTTGCCGTCGTACTGGTCGACGGTGACGTCGATGTTGACCGCCTTGAGCGCGGTCTGCAGGGCCACCGCGGAGTTGACCTCCTTCGGCTTGTTGCCGCGCACCGCGATGGTGGTCTTGAAGCCCTCCGGCTTGCCGCAGGCCTTCAGCTCCTCCTTGGCCTTGTCCAGGTTCGGCTTGCCCTTGGTCAGGCCGAACGGGTCGTAGTCGTCGGAGCCGAGGATGTTCGGGGGCAGCATCGAGCCGTACAGCGAACCGGCCACCGAGCCGCCGCGGGCGGTCTGCAGGGCGGTGGTGTCGGCCGCGTACAGCACCGCGTTGCGGCAGTGCTGGTTGTCGAACGGGGCGACCGACGGGGCCATCGTGACGTACCGGATGAAGCCGTTGTACGGGTCGTCGGTGTTGGCCTTGAGCGCCGGGTCCTGCAGCACCTTGACCTGGGCGGCCTGCGACAGGCCGGTCTGGGCCCAGTCGAGGTCGGCGGTGTTCGCCAGCAGGCGGGCGTCCATGTCGTCGGCGTTGGTGGTGACGGTCAGCTTGACGACGTCCGGCAGCGCCTTGCGGAACGGGTCGGAGGCCGGGTCCCAGTTCTCGTTGCGGACCAGCTCGTAGCCCTTGCCCGGCTCGACCGACTTGAACTTGTACGGGCCGGAGGAGACCGGCTTGTCGCCGTACTTGGAGCCGGTGTCCAGCTTCTGCGGGACGGGGGCGGCGGAGCCCATGGCCAGCAGGAACGGGAAGTCCGAGTTCGGCTTGGCCAGGTGGAAGACGATCGTGGTGTCGTCCGGGGTCTCCACCGTCTTGAGGCCGAGCTTGTTCGGGTCGGAGTCGGTGTAGGGGCCCTTGTAGTCCTGGCCCTGGTCCAGCTCGTTGATCAGGTAGGTCGGGCCGCCGGAGACGACGTCCTGCGCGAAGATGCGCTCGATGCCGTACTTGATGTCCTTCGAGGTGATGACCGAGCCGTCCTCGAACTTCAGGCCGGGCTTGAGCTTGAAGGTGTAGGTCTTGCCGTCGGCGGAGATCTCCGGCTGGGCGGAGGCCAGGTCGGGGACGAGCTTCAGGCCGTCCTTGCCGGGCTTGGCGTCGAAGGCGAGCAGGGTGCGGGTGTAGAAGCGCTCGTAGTTCCACACCGAGGCGTAGTACGCGCGACCGGGGTCGAGCGAGTCCACGTCGGTGGTGGTCCACATCTCCAGGGTCCCGCCCTTCTTGGTGGACGGGTTCACCACCTTGTCGGCCGCCGCGTTGAAGCCCGCCGCCGCACCGGCCTTGCCGGAGGCGTTGTCGCTCCCGCCGTTGCTGCCGCCGCCCTTGCTGCCGCCGCAGGCGGCCGTGGTGAGGGCGAGGGTGGCCACCAGCGCGGCGGCCGCGAGCGTCCTGTTTCGCTTCATGGGTTGGGGAACCTCCAGAGTTGCGGGCTCAGTTGCCCTTGGGGTCGAGAGCGTCACGCAGGCCGTCACCGAAGAGGTTGAAGGCGAGCACGGTGATGAAGATGGCGAGACCGGGGACCACCATGTACGTGGGGTCCGCCTGGTAGATCCCGACCGCGTCCGAGAGCATCTGCCCCCAGGACGGGGTGGGCGGCCGGACGCCGGCCCCGAGGAAGCTGAGCGCCGCCTCGTTCAGGATGTTGGTGGGGATGATCAGGGTCGCGTAGACCAGGATCGGCGCCGTCAGGTTGGGCAGCAGCTCGCGGAAGAGGATGTGCGCACGCCCCGCACCGAGGCTGCGGGCGGCGTCCACGAACTCGCGTTCGCGCAGCGACATGGCCTGGCCGCGGACGATGCGCCCGATGTACGGCCAGCCGAAGAAGCCGATCACGGTCACCAGGACCGCCACCCGCACGCCGGTGTCGCCCAGGCCGAGCAGCTTGTTGGGCATCACCGAGACCAGCGCGATGCTGAACAGCAGCTGCGGGAAGGCCAGCAGGACGTCCATGACCCGGCTGATGGCCGAGTCCACCCAGCCGCCGAAGTACCCGGCCATGATGCCCATCACGACGCCGATGCAGACCGACAGCGCGGCGGCGAGGAAGGCCACCAGCAGCGAGATCTGCGCGCCGTAGACGATCCGGGAGAACACGTCGCGGCCGAAGGTCGGGTCGACGCCGAGCAGGAAGTCGCCGCTGATGCCGCCGAACGCGCCCTTGGGCAGGCCCAGGTCGGGGTTGATCTGGTCCGGGTGCGGCTCGTCGACCGGGTGTCCGAACAGCGCGGTCAGCACCGGGGCGAAGACCGCCGCCAGGATCAGCAGCACCACGACGGCGCCGCCGGCCAGCGCGACCTTGTCGCGCTTGAGCCGGCTCCAGGCGATGCGGCCCGGCGAGCGGCCCTCGATCTTCTTGGGCGGCTCGGGAGTTGACGCGCCATCAGGCTGCGCCCCGGACGCCGGACCCGAGGTCTCGATGGGTGTGGTCATGAGTCAGTTCGTTCCCCTCGCCGACGGTGGCCGGCCCACGGAGTCGCGTGCGGTGCGGAGGTGCAGAGCGGTTCGGTGGTGCCGGGTGCCGATGCGGCGGTGCAGAAGTGCGTTGAGCAAGCAGGGCGTTGCTGGTGGTGCCGGGTTCCTCCGGGCAACCCTCCGGTCGGGGGGCGCCCGGCACGGTGGCGGTCCCGGGCGGGACGCCTCCGACGTGCACGTGCGGCCGCACGAGATGCGCATCGTGCGGTTCATGCTCTGGCGGGGTCGCGTTCACCTTCGTGAGGCTCTGCTCGCACCCCGCATTGCGCAGCACTCTCTGTCATGGGAAGTGCCCGACGGAAGACCTCCATGCCGAAGGATGCCCAACTGTGATCTGTCCGCATGCACTTCCGTTGCGCACGCATATCGCTCTTCACACAGCTGTTACGCGTCCGTCAAGGGGCACACTGACGACACCCCGCCACTGGCGGGAAAACGCCAGTTGGCGCCGGGGGTTGCGCGCGTAGATCACGAGTGGGCAAGGGGAGGCAAAAAACCCCCGCCGACCCTGGGAAGGATCGGAACGGGGGTTTCTCGGGAGTGCGTCAGGGTAGGTTCAACGGCTCGGGTAGCCCGGCCAGGGGGCCTGCGGCCAGCCCTGGGCGGGCCCGGCGGGTGGTTGCGCTCCGTAACCGAAGCCGGTCGGGTGGGCCTGCGGGGCGCCCTGCCGGTCGAAGAACGGGCGGGCGTTGGCCCACATCCACATCGCCACCGGGTCGTACTCGTCCGCCATCATCACGGTGGACACCCCGGGCCCCTCGGGCGCCTGCGCGGCGGCCCGCTGCACCAGCGCCCGGGCCGCCTCCACCGACGGCGGGGAGGCGTCGTACAGGTCGAGCCCGATCGCCAGGTACGCCTCGCCCAGCACCGGCTGCACCCAGGCCCGCCGCAGCGAGCGCAGCGGGCGCACCTCGCCCGCCTGCTGCTCCAGCACGGCGAAGAACGGGGAGGCCTGCACGGCGGGTTCGGAGATCCGCAGCGGGCCGGCCGGCAGCCGGTCCAGGCCGAGCGCGATCCGCCGCAGGTCGGCCCAGGGCACGCCTACGCCGCCGCCGGGGCGGTGCGGGTCGAGCCACAGGCCCCAGCGCGTCCGGTACAGCGCGGCGGCGATCTCCGGGCCGGAGACCACCTCGTGGGCCCGCGTCCAACCGCTGGCCGCCAGCTGGGCCGGGGAGGTGGCGCAGGGCGCGTAACCGTGCCCGCCGACGTCCATGTTCCCGTACTGGGCGTCCGGGCTGCCGGGGCTGCCGTGCCACAGCAGCATCCAGACCTGCCCGCCGGCCAGTGCGCGCAGCAGGCCCTCGTACGCCTCCCAGCGCTCCGGTGCGACTGCTGCGAGGGCGTGCTCGACCGCCCCCGGGTCGCCGGCTGCTCCCGTCACGTCGCCGCCCTACTCTCTCGTCCGCTCGCCACCGCGCTCCGGTGTGCCGGGGCAACCCTATGGGGCGCACCCGACGGCCGTCATGCCGCCGTACCGCGTGCGGCCGAGGAGCGGGCGCGAGCGGCCGTCACGGGCGCACGTAGAAGGGCTGCACCCGCCCCAGCAGCCAGTCCACCACCGGATCGGCCACCAGGTCGAGCAGCACCAGGTGGACGCCCCAGGCGGGCGGCGCGGTTCCCAGCGCCCGGCCCAGCGCGGTGTTCACCTCGACCGGGTCGGCGGGGGCCACCGGGTCGAGCTGGACGCCGACGTACAGCAGGGTCGGCTCGCCCTCCACCCGGGCCAGTGCCCGGCGGGCCGTCAACACCCCCGGCAGTGCGACGAGTTCGGTGGTCGCGGCGGCCAGGAAGGCGAACGGCTCCTGGTGCGGCTCGGGCTCCTTGAGCGCGACCCGGGCGCCCTCGGTGACGCCCTGCGCCTCCCACTCCTCGCCGCGCGGCCCGCGCCGCAGCTCGCCGACGCCCTCCGGCGGCACCGGGATGCCCACCGGCGCCTCCGGGTTGACCGCGATGCCGATGCCCAGCGGCAGCCCGCGGGCGAACTCCCACATCGGGGCGATCGCGAACGGGATGCCCGGGCAGTGCTGCAGGTACTGCTCCTGCGAGGAGTACACCGGCACGTACGGCGCCCCGGCCAGCTCCAGCGTCGGCAGGTCGAGCGCCTCGGCGTCCGGGGTGGTGCCGGAGGGCAGCGGGATCCACACCTGGCTGCGGGCCAGCACCTCGATCACCCGGGGCGTCGCGCCCGGGTCGCCGAGCGCGGCGGTCAGCACCCGCTCCAGCTCGTTGACCGGCCAGGCCCCGCCCTCCGGAACCCCACCCAGCGGGAACCCCATGTCGCCCCTCCACGTCCGCAGTTGCGATCAGGTTAGCGGCGCGCGGGGGCACCCCGGTGCGCCGGCCGTCGGCCCCCTCTCCCACGAGCGGGCCCCGGCATGCCATGATGGGCCCGCCCAAACTTCATACCGGCCGCTCGAACCCGCGCGGGAGAGCCGGAACGGCCTGCTCAGGCCGCAACCGGCGCCGAAGGAGCAAGTCCTCCCCGGAATCTCTCAGGCACCCCTACCGCCCGGGCTAGGCAGATCTGGAAAGTGGACACGGCCGCGCCGTGCGCCCACCCACGGTGCAAGCCGCCATCCTGTTCAGGAGGCGGCGAAGCTCTCAGGTTCGACGACAGATGGGGGAGATTCGCCCCAGCCTGCCCGTTTCCAGATCCCGGGAGTCCCGTCGTGTCCCTCCGCCTGACCGCGCTCGACGCGCTGCACCGCTCGCTCGGCGCCACCATGACCGACTTCGCGGGCTGGGACATGCCGCTGCGCTACGGCAGCGAGCGCGAGGAGCACCTCGCCGTCCGCACCCGGGCCGGCCTGTTCGACCTCTCGCACATGGGCGAGATCACCGTCTCCGGCCCGCAGGCGGGCGAGCTGCTCGACCACGCCCTGGTCGGCTTCATCTCCGCGCTCGGCGTGCTGCGCGCCCGCTACACCATGATCTGCCGCGAGGACGGCGGCATCCTGGACGACCTGATCGTCTACCGCACCGCCGAGGACGAGTACCTGGTGGTCGCCAACGCCTCCAACGCCCAGGTCGTGCTGGACGCGCTGACCGAGCGCGCGGCCGGCTTCGACGCCACCGTCCGCGACGACCGCGACGCCTACGCGCTGCTCGCCGTCCAGGGCCCGGAGGCGAACGGCATCCTGGCCAAGCTGACCGACGCCGACCTGCCCGGCCTCAAGTACTACGCCCTGCTGCCCGCCACGGTGGCCGGCCGCGAGGTCTGGCTGGCCCGCACCGGCTACACCGGCGAGGACGGCTTCGAGGTGTTCTGCGCCCCCGCCGACGCCGAGCACCTGTGGACGGCGCTGACCGAGGCGGGCACCGCCGAGGGCCTCGTCCCGTGCGGCCTGTCCTGCCGCGACACGCTGCGCCTGGAGGCGGGCATGCCGCTGTACGGGCACGAGTTGTCGACCGAGCTGACCCCGTTCGACGCGGGCCTGGGCCGGGTGGTGCGCTTCGACAAGACCACCAACGGCGGCGAGTTCGTCGGCCGCAAGGCGCTGGAGGAGGCCGCGGCGCAGGCCGAATCCAACCCGCCGCGCAAGCTGGTCGGCCTGGTCTCCGAGGGCAAGCGCGTCCCGCGCGCCGAGTACGCGGTGGTGGACGCCGAGGGCACCGTGATCGGCCGGATCACCTCCGGCGCGCCGTCCCCGACCCTGGGCAAGCCGATCGCCATCGCCTACGTGGACGCCGCCCACGCCGAGCCCGGCACCGCCGTCGCGGTGGACGTCCGCGGCAGGGCCGAGCCGGTCGAGGTCGTCGCGCTGCCGTTCTACAAGCGCGCCCGCTGACCCCCGCCGCACCCCCGAGCAGTCCTTTTCCGGTTCGTCCGCCCAGCGGACGGCCGCGCCCTCCCCTCCCGCGATCCTGGAGAATGACGCCATGAGCAACCCCACGCACCTGCAGTACACCAAGGAGCACGAGTGGCTGGCCGCCGCCGTGGACGGGGTGTCGACGGTCGGCATCACCGCGCACGCGGCCGACGCCCTCGGCGACATCGTCTACGTCCAGCTCCCGGCGGTGGGTGACACCGTCACCGCGGGTGAGACCTGTGGCGAGCTTGAGTCCACCAAGTCGGTCAGCGACCTCTACTCCCCCGCCACCGGCGAGGTCACCGAGGTCAACCAGGCCGTCATCGACGAGCCGGCCCTGGTCAACTCGGAGCCCTTCGAGGGCGGTTGGCTGTTCAAGGTCCGGGTCGAGGCGACCGACGAGCTGCTCGACGCCGACGGCTACACCGCCTTCACCGGCGCCTGACCGGGAGATCCCCTCATGACGGTCCTCAACCAGTCCCTCCACGCGCTCGACCCGGAGATCGCCGCCGCGGTCGACGCCGAGCTGCACCGCCAGCAGACCACCCTGGAAATGATCGCCTCCGAGAACTTCGCCCCGGTGGCGGTCATGGAGGCCCAGGGCTCGGTGCTCACCAACAAGTACGCCGAGGGCTACCCCGGCCGCCGCTACTACGGCGGCTGCGAGCACGTCGACGTGGTCGAGCAGATCGCCATCGACCGGATCAAGGAGCTGTTCGGCGCCGAGCACGCCAACGTGCAGCCGCACTCCGGCGCGCAGGCGAACGCCGCGGCGATGTTCGCGCTGATCCAGCCGGGCGACACCATCCTGGGCCTGAACCTGGCCCACGGCGGTCACCTGACCCACGGCATGAAGATCAACTTCTCCGGCAAGCTCTACAACGTGGTCGCCTACCACGTGGACGAGAAGTCCGGCCAGGTCGACATGGCCGAGGTCGAGCGCCTCGCCAAGGAGCACCAGCCCAAGCTGATCATCGCCGGTTGGTCCGCCTACCCCCGCCAGCTGGACTTCGCCGAGTTCCGCCGGGTCGCGGACGAGGTCGGCGCCCTGCTGATGGTCGACATGGCGCACTTCGCCGGCCTGGTCGCCGCCGGTCTGCACCCCTCCCCGGTGCCGTACGCGGACGTGGTCACCACCACCACCCACAAGACCCTGGGCGGCCCGCGCGGCGGCGTCATCCTCTCCAAGGCCGAGCACGCCAAGAAGATCAACTCCGCGGTCTTCCCCGGCCAGCAGGGCGGCCCGCTGGAGCACGTGATCGCCGCCAAGGCCGTCGCGTTCAAGGTCGCGGCCTCCGAGGAGTTCAAGGAGCGCCAGCGCCGCACCCTGGAGGGCGCGAAGATCCTCGCCGAGCGCCTGCTCCAGGACGACGTGACCTCCTCCGGCGTCTCCGTGCTGTCCGGCGGCACCGACGTCCACCTGGTCCTGGTCGACCTGCGCAACAGCGAGCTCAACGGCCAGGACGCCGAGGACCGCCTGCACGAGGTCGGCATCACGGTCAACCGCAACGCCGTCCCGAACGACCCGCGTCCGCCGATGGTCACCTCCGGCCTGCGCATCGGCACCCCGGCGCTGGCCACCCGCGGCTTCGGCGCCGAGGACTTCCGCGAGGTCGCCGACGTCATCGCCGAGGCCCTCAAGCCCGGCTTCGACGGGGCGAAGGCCGAGGCCCTCAAGGCCCGGGTCACCGCCCTCGCGGCCAAGCACCCGCTCTACCCCGAGCTGTAAGCAGCACCCCGCTCGTCCGGCCGCCCGACCGGTGGCCCACCCGAGCTTTCCCGGGGCACCGCGCACACTGGAAGACGTGCGCGCGGTGCCCCGTCCCATGCGCGCCCCCGCCCCGACCGGGCGGGGCGGCACCCCACCACGAGACCGGACAAGGACGTCACCCCGTGGCCATCAGCGTCTTCGACCTCTTCTCCATCGGCATCGGCCCCTCCTCCTCGCACACCGTCGGCCCGATGCGCGCGGCCCGGATGTTCGCCCGCCGCCTCAACACCGAGGGCCTGCTGGAACGGGTCGCCACCGTCCGGGCCGAGCTGTACGGCTCGCTCGGCGCCACCGGCCACGGCCACGGCACCCCCAAGGCCGTCCTGCTCGGCCTGGAGGGCCACTCCCCCCGCACGGTCGACGTCGACCGCGCCGACCTCGACGTCGAGCGCATCCGCGCCGAGAAGCGGCTCAGCCTGCTCGGCCGCCACGAGATCCCCTTCGACCCCGACCACGACCTCGTCCTGCACCGCCGCAAGGCCCTCCCGTACCACGCCAACGGCATGGCCCTGTGGGCGTACGACGCCTCCGGCGAGGTGCTGCTGGAGAAGACCTACTACTCGGTCGGCGGCGGCTTCGTGGTCGACGAGGACGCCATCGGCGAGGCCCGGGTCAAGCCCGACGACACCGTCCTGCGCCACCCCTTCCGCACCGGCGAGGAACTGCTGCGCCTCACCCGGGAGACCGGCCTGTCCATCTCCGGCCTGATGCTGGAGAACGAGAAGGCCTGGCGCACCGAGGCCGAGATCCGGGCCGGACTGCTGGAGATCTGGGCCGTCATGAAGGAGTGCGTCGCCGCGGGCATGGCCCGCGAGGGAATCCTCCCCGGCGGCCTCAAGGTCCGCCGCCGCGCCGCCAGCGCCGCCCGCGCCCTGCGCGCCGAGGGCGTCGGCCCGGGCAACGCGATGGAGTGGGTCACCCTCTACGCGATGGCGGTCAACGAGGAGAACGCCTCCGGCCGCCGCGTCGTCACCGCCCCCACCAACGGCGCCGCGGGCATCATCCCCGCCGTCCTGCACTACTACCTGAACTTCATCCCCGGCGCGGACGAGGACGGCATCGTCCGCTTCCTGCTCGCCGCGGGCGCGATCGGCATGCTCTTCAAGGAGAACGCCTCCATCTCCGGCGCCGAGGTCGGCTGCCAGGGCGAGGTCGGCTCCGCCTGCTCGATGGCCGCCGGCGGCCTCGCCGAGGTCCTCGGCGGCAGCCCCGAGCAGGTCGAGAACGCCGCCGAGATCGGCATCGAGCACAACCTCGGCCTCACCTGCGACCCGGTCGGCGGCCTGGTCCAGATCCCCTGCATCGAGCGCAACGGCATGGCCTCCGTGAAGGCCGTCACCGCCGCCCGGATGGCCCTGCGCGGCGACGGCCGGCACCACGTCTCGCTCGACAAGGCGATCAAGACCATGAAGGAGACCGGCGCCGACATGAAGGTCAAGTACAAGGAGACCTCGCGCGGCGGCCTGGCGGTGAACGTCATCGAGTGCTGAGCCCCGGCGCCCCCCTCCCGGAAACGGTACGGGGCCCCTGTCCGCGGTTGTTCGCGGTCCGGGGCCCCTGTGCGTCATCCGGGGGCCAAGGGGGTGCGTGCCACCGGATGGGGTGTGTCGGGTTGTGCTGCCCGACTTGCATGACTATCGCACGCTATGGGCGGGCGGACAAAATCGAAACCAAGGCGTGTGGCTGAGTTCACCTTCGGATGCCAGGCAGCGGGTGGGATCAGACGGTGGCGGCGGCGGTGGCCCGTTCGCGGATCTTCATCTCGAACCAGACGCCCTTGCCGCGCGGCAGCAGGTCGGCGCCCCAGCGGTCGGCGAGGGACTCGACCAGGCGCAGGCCGTGGCCGTTCTGGTAGCCGACCTCGGGGGCCTGGATCAGGCAGGGCAGCGCACGGGAGGAGTCGCGGACCTCGACCCGGAGCCAGCCGGGGCGGCGGGTGACCTTGAGGCCGATCATCCGGCCCCCGGTGTGCCGGACGGCGTTGGCGACGAGTTCACCGGTGAGCAACTCCCCCGCCTCCATGAGCTGGTGGAGTTTCCACGTCCGTAAGACCGAGAGCACCAGCCGCCGGGCCACCCCGGCGGACTGCGGGCGGGAGGGGAGGCGGACCTCCTCCGCGGCGTCGGGGTCGCTGAGGACGCCGAAGAAGAGGTGCTCCATCTCCTCCGGCGTCAGCCGCTCCAGGTCGGCCAGCACCACGCCGGAGCCGATCCCTGACGGATCGTCACCGGGGGTGCGGGCCGGTGGAAGTGATGACCGCTCTGCTTCGCCCCATGCCGCCATGCGCCCCATCATTGCGGAACGCGAGCAGGCGCGTACGGACAATGAGCAAACGATCACTATTCATGTGGCATATGCCGTCAGCAACCGAACGGACGCCCGAGCGTCACCACTGTCCCCAGGGGATGTTCCAGCCGCCCAGTCCGTTGGACGCGTCGACCACCGGCCCCTTGGAGTTGACCACCTTGAACACGTCCCCGACCAGGCTGGAGTCGTAGAGCTTGCCCGCCGGGGTGCTCGGGCTGCCGGACTTGGTGTCGGTGACGCCGATGCAGCCGTGGCTGGCGTTGGAGCTGCCGATCGCGCTGCCGCTCCACGAGTTGCCGTGCACGTAGGTGCCCGAGTCCGTCAACCTCATGGCGTGCGGAACCACCAGGTCGTACTCGTCGCCGGAGCCCTCCTTGGTGACGCCGGCCGAGGTCATCCGGGTGGTGCCCTCCTTGGCCTCCACCACCATGACGCCGTTCCAGGTGTCGTAGCCGGGCTTGCCCGCGGTGAACGCGACGGTGTCGACCTGCTGGCCGTCCCGGACGACCGCCATCTTGTGGGTGCTGACGTCGACGGTGGAGACCTGCGAGCGGCCGATGGTGAACGGCTCGTCCTTGTCCACGTCGCCGTAGACGCCGGGCGCGGTCTCCACGTTCTTCAGCTTGTAGTGGATGGTGACCTTGGTGCCGGGGTTCCAGTAGTTCTCCGGCCGGAAGTCGACCCGCTTGTCGCCGAACCAGTGGCCCTTGACCTTGGTGCCGTCGGAGGCCTCGAAGGTGATGCCGGCCTCCACCGCCTCCTTGTTCTTCACCGACCGGTCGAACCGCACCGAGACGATCATGCCGACGCCGTAGGTCCCGTCGTCGGCGATGTTGTCGCTGGTGCCGGCCTCCTTGTCGGGGGTGAGGGTGGTGAAGGTGGAGCGCGCGTTGGCGACCACGCCCTTGGCGTCCTCGGCGAGCGCGTCCACGGTGTAGGCGGTGCTGACCGCCAGGCCCGCCTTGGGGGCCCAGCCGGTGCCGTCGGCGGTGAGCTCGCCCGGGACCTCGGTGCCGTCCGGGCCGGTGACCTTGACCGAGGTGAGCTTGCCGTTGGCGGCCGAGACCTTGACCGCGCCGGTCGGCTTGACGCCGGTGGTGCCGTTGGCGGGTTCGATCGCGATGCTCGCGGCCGAGGCCGCGGGGCTCGCGCCCCCGGAGGCCGCGGCGCCGGCGGAGGCCGGGCCCGTGGGGCTGTCGGCCTTCGCCGAACCGGTGCTGCACCCGGCCGTCGTGACCATCAGGACCAGGGCGCCCGCGAGCGCCCCCACCGCGTGTCCCGCGCGCATCGCCTTCACGTTTCCGCTCTCCCCACACCGCGCACCCGGGCCGGTCGGGTGACCGGCCTTTCGGTTGATATGACGGGTCGGGCGGCGGAAACGTTGCGGGTGAAGTGTCCCGGTACGGTCACGAACGGCCGACGGCCCGGCGGTCGGCTGACCACCGGGCCGTCACCGCACGGGCGCCGGGCCTACCACTTGCTCCACGGGATGGTCCAGCCGCTCCAGCCGTTGTCGCCGGAGACGGTCTGGCCCTTGGAGTTCTTGATCTTCACCACGTCCCCGACCATCGAGGACTTGAAGAACTTGCCGCCGTTGGTGCTGTCGCTGCCGCCCTTGGCGTCGGCCAGGCCGACGCAGCCGTGGCTGGCGTTGGACTTGCCGAAGGCGCTGCTCCAGTAGTTGCCGTGCACGTAGGTGCCGGAGGTGGTCAGGCGCATCGCGTGCGGCACGTCCTGGACGTCGTACTCGGCGCCCTTGACGTTGGCGACGGTGGCCGAGTTCATCCGGGTGACCACCTCCTTGGAGGAGATCACCATGGTGCCGTTCCAGGACGGGTTGTCGTCGTTGCCCGCGGTGATCGGGATGACCTCGGTCTTGCCGCCGCCGTGGTCCACCGTCATGGTGTGGGCCGCCGCGTCCACCGTGGAGACCTGGTAGCGGCCGATGGTGAACGGCTCGTCCTTGTCGATGTCGCCGTACACGCCGGGGGCCACCTCGACGTTCTTCAGGCGGTACTTGACCGTCACCTTGGTGCCGGGCGCCCAGAAGTTCTCCGGCCGGAAGTCCAGCCGCTGGTCGCCGAACCAGTGGCCGCGGGCCACCGTGCCGTCGGAGCCGGTGACGGTGACGCCCGCCTCCACCGCCTGCTTGTTCTTGATCGACTTGCCGAACCGCACCGAGACGATCATGCCGACGCCGTAGGTGCCGTTGTCGGCGATGTTGTCGTTGGTCGAGGCGGTCTTCGCCGGGGTCAGCGTGGTGAAGCTGGTGGTCGAGGCGGCCACCAGGCCCGCGGAGTCCACCGCCTGCGCGGCGACCGTGTAGGTGGTGCCGACGGCCAGCTGGCCGGTGGGCTTCCAGCTCAGGCCGTCGTCGGCGATCTTGCCCTCGACCGTCTTGCCGTTCTTGTCGGTCACCGCGACGGAGGTGAGCTTCCCGCTCGCCACCGCCACCTGCAGGCCGTCCTTGGGCTGCACGTCGGTCGCGCCGTCGGCGGGCGTGACGGTCAGCTGCGCCGCCGAGGTCTTCGGGGTGGTGTCGGTCGTGGACCCGCCGCCCCCGCCGCCCGCGGTCGCGCCCGCGCTGCCCTTGGCGTCGGTCGAACCGCCGCCGCCGTTGTCGTTGCAGGCCGCGGTGCCGAGCAGCAGCGCGCCGCCCACCAGCAGCGCCGTCGCGGACCGCCTGGCCCGCCGTCCGCGTCCCGCCACCGCCCCGGCCGTACGAACCGTCTCCACTGCGCTGCTCCCCTCCCGGTATTCCCGACGAATACACGTGCTGACGCCCGGGATCGGTTGCACCGGGTCGGCGCCGATCCGGGGTCCGTCCTGCTCTGCTCCGGTCGCGCGCGGTCAGGATAACGGGCCCGTCCGGGTGAATCTTCGGCGGGAGCCCGGTGCCGGTTCGGTGAACCCTCAGCCGCGCCCCAGGGCGCTGCCCGCGGTCCAGTGCGCCCAGTCCAGGTTCCAGTCGGAGAGGCCGTTGTCGGGGGCGACCCGCTCGCCGCGGGAGCCGCGGACCTCGACCACGTCGCCGGTGATGGTGCGGCGGTACAGCCAGCCGGCCGGGGAGTCGTCCGAGCCGCCCTTGGCGTCGGGCAGGCCGATGCAGCCGTGGCTGGTGTTGGCGGCGCCGAAGACCGCCGGGTCGCTCCAGTAGTTGCCGTGGACGAAGGTGCCGGAGGCGGTCAGCCGCAGCGCGTGCGGGACGTCCTTGATGTCGTACTCGTCGCCGAGCCCGACCGTCTGCGAGTTCATCCTGGTCTCCTCGAAGCGCTCGGAGACCACCATGGTGCCCAGGTAGGTGGAGTGCTCGGGGCTGCCGCCGCTGACCGGCAGGGTGCGCAGCACCCGGCCGTCCTGGCGGACGGTCATGGTGTGGGCGTCCAGGTCGACGACGGCGACCAGCGAGCGGCCGACGGTGAAGTGCACGTCCTTGTCCTGGGTGCCGAGGTAGCCGGGCGCGCCCTCGACGTCCTTGAGCCGCAGCAGCAGGGTGACCCGGGTGCCGGCCGGCCAGTAGGCGCGGGGGCGGAAGTCCAGCCGCTGGTCGCCGAACCAGTGCGGGGCGACCTCCAGCGGCGGGTCGGCGGTGACGGCGACCGCCTTCTCGACCGCGGCCCGGTTCGCGATCGGGTGCGAGAAGCGCAGCGCGACGGGCATGCCGACGCCGACGGTGGAGCCGTCCTCGGGGGCGAAGAAGCCGACGAAGGTGTGCTCGGGGGCGGCGGTGGCGAAGGCCGCGTGCTGGACGGCGCGCAGGCCCGCGTCGTCCTCGGCGACCGCGTCCAGGGTGTACGCGGTGGCGGTGGCGAGCCGGTGGTCGGCCCGCCAGCCGGTGCGGTCGGCGGTGAGCGTGCCGGGGACGGCCGCGCCGCGGTCGTCGGCGAGCCGGACGGTCAGCAGCCGTCCGCCGGTGACCGAGACCGCGACCCGGCCGTCCACCGGGACGTCCTGCGCGCCGTCGCCGGGCTCCACCGCGAGCTGGGCGCGGGAGACCGGCGGGGCCGCGTCGCCGTCCGGGGCCCGGTCGCCGCCGGAGCAGCCCGCCAGCAGCACCAGTCCGAGCGCCGCCGCCCGCCGTGTCCAGAGCCGTACCGCGGCGCGCATGCCGTCCTCCGTGTCCGCATTCGTGAGCTACCACCCGATACCGGACACAACGAGCGATTCCGCTCGCCGGACACGGCCGAATGGTTTCCGCACCCGGCTCCACTGGGCACATGATCGATCACGGTGCGTCACACTGCCCGACCCGGGGTGACGAGGGCCGTCGGACAGGGAACAACCGGAAGAACGGGGACGGGCCCCCGGATGGCTGGGAGGGTCGCCATGACGGCGTGGCAGGAGCTGGGTGCGGGCACGGCCCGGGAGGCGCGGTCGGCCGTCCGGTGGAACGGCTCGGCGCCCCGGCCCGAGGCCGCCCCGCCGTGGCCGGGCAGCTGGCAGCCGCTGGGCGCCCGGTTCCGCACCGACGCGGAGGGCGGCCGGGGCACCAACTTCGCGCTCTGGGCACCGACCGCCGAGGCCGTCGACCTGTGCCTGTTCGACGAGCGCGGCCGGGAGAGCCGGCACCGGCTGACCGAGCAGACGTACCAGACCTGGCACGGCTACCTGCCCGGGGTGCTGCCCGGCACCCGCTACGGCTTCCGCGTGCACGGCCGGTGGGACCCGTGGACCGGCGCCCGGCACAATCCCGCCAAGCTGCTGCTCGACCCGTACGCCCGGGCGGTCGACGGCGCCTACACCGCCCACGACGCGACCTGCGCGGCCGTCCGCAACTGGCCCGAGCGGGACGTGGCGGACACCGTCCGCGACGACCGGGACTCCGCGCCGTACGTGCCCAAGGCCGTGGTGGTGCACGACGACGACGACTGGTACGACGACCAGCGGCCGAAGACCCCGTGGGCCGAGACGGTGCTGTACGAGCTGCACGTGCGCGGCTTCACCATGCGCCACCCGGAGGTGCCGCCGGAGCTGCGCGGCACCTACGCGGGGCTGGCGCACCCGGCGGCGGTCGCGCACCTGACCCGGCTGGGGGTGACGGCGGTGGAGCTGCTGCCGGTGCACCACCACGTCAGCGAGGACCACCTGCAGGCCCGCGGGCTGGTCAACTACTGGGGCTACAACACGCTCGGCTACTTCGCCCCGCACGCGGGCTACTCGGCGAGCGGCAGCCGGGGCCAGCAGGTCGGCGAGTTCAAGCGGATGGTGCGGGCGCTGCACGCCGCGGGCATCGAGGTGATCCTCGACGTGGTCTACAACCACACCGCCGAACAGGGCGTGATGGGCCCGACGCTCTCCCTGCGCGGCATCGACAACGCGGGCTACTACCGGCCGGACCGCTCCCGCCGCGGCTACGCCGACTACACCGGCTGCGGCAACACGCTGGACACCCGCCGCCCGCAGGTGATCCGGCTGATCACCGACTCGCTGCGGTACTGGGTCGCCGAGATGGGCGTGGACGGCTTCCGCTTCGACCTGGCCGCCGCGCTGGCCCGCGGCGGGGACGGCGTGGAGATGGAGCACCCCTTCCTCGCCGCCGTCTCGCAGGACCCGCTGCTCAGCCGGGTCAAGCTGATCGCCGAGCCGTGGGACGTCGGCCCGGGCGGCTACCAGGTCGGCGGCTTCCCGCCGCTGTGGGGCGAGTGGAACGACCACTACCGGGACACCGTCCGGGACTTCTGGCGCGGCGCCCGGCCGGACGTGCGGGAGCTGGCGACCCGGCTCTCCGGCTCCTCCGACCTGTACCAGCGCGGCGGCCGCCGCCCGTACGCCTCGGTCAACTTCGTCACCGCGCACGACGGCTTCACGCTGCGCGACCTGGTCAGCTACGACCGCAAGCACAACGGCGCCAACGGCGAGGACAACCGGGACGGCACGGACGACAACCGGTCCTGGAACCACGGCGCGGAGGGCGACAGCGACGACCCGGCGGTCCGCTCGCTGCGGGTGCGCCAGCTGCGCAACCTGCTGACCACGCTGCTGCTCTCCAGCGGGGTGCCGATGATCACCGCGGGCGACGAGATGGGGCGCACCCAGGGCGGCAACAACAACGCGTACTGCCAGGACAACGAGACCAGTTGGCTGGACTGGTCGCTGCTGGACGACCCGGACTGGCGCTCGCTGACCGAACTGACCGCCAAGCTGGTGCACCTGCGCCGGGCCCACCCGGTGCTGCGGCAGCGGGCGTTCTTCTCCGGCCGCCCGGCCGGGCCGGACGGGCAGCGGGACCTGACCTGGCTGACCCCGGCGGGCCGGGAGATGACCGACGCGGACTGGTTCTCGCCAGGGCAGGCACTGGCGATGCGGCTGTCCGGCCGGGCGATGTCCGAGCGCGACCAGCAGGGCCGCGAGGTCCGGGACGCCGACTTCCTGCTGCTGCTGAACGCCGCCGCCGAGCCCCGGCGCTTCACCCTGCCCGGCCCGCACGTCCCGGTGCTGGACACCGCGCTGGCCGGGGCGCCGGACGCGGTGCCGGTGACGGAGGTGCTGCTGACCGGCCGCTCGGCGGTGCTGCTGACCGCGGGGTGAACCCGGCGGGGCCGATCCGCCCGGCCCCCGCCCGGCCCCCGTCCGCAGCCTGGCCGGATCTCGCCGACAGGGGCAAAAAACCGGATGAGAAATGTCGGCGGGACGGCCTACCCTCTCGGCGATGGCCGAGAACCAGACCCCCGCTCCGCCCACCCCCGCGGACCCGAACGAACCGTCCACCGACGGCGCCCAGGCCCCACCCGCACCGGCACCCCGGTCCGCGGTGCGCTCGCTGCTGCGCCTGTGGCCCTACGCGCGCGAGGCCCGCTGGCGGATCTTCGGCTCGATGGCCGCCGCCGGGCTCGCCTCGCTCAGCGTGCTGGCCGTCCCGGTCGTGCTGCGCCGGATCGTCGACGGCCCGGTCGCCGAGCGCGACCTGTCCGGCCTGTGGCCGCTGGCCGGGGCGCTGCTGCTGCTCGGCGTCGCCGAGGCGGCGCTGTTCGGCGTCCGCCGGGTGATCGTGGCCCGCCCGCTCGCCAGGGTCGAGACCAGGCTCCGCGGAGACCTGTTCGCCAAGCTCCAGCGGCTGCCGATCTCCTTCCATGACCGCTGGCCCTCCGGCCAGCTGCTCTCCCGGGCCACCTCGGACCTGTTCGTGCTGCGGCTGTTCCTGGCCTTCCCACTGGTCTTCCTGGTGGTCAACTCCACGGTCTTCCTGACCGGCACCGCGCTGATGTTCGCGCTGGACTGGCGGCTGGCCCTGATCACCCTCGTCCCGGCCGTCCCGCTGCTGTTCTTCACCCGCCGCTTCGAGGCCGGGTACTCGGCGGCCTCCCGGCTCGCCCAGGACCAGAACGGCGACCTCGCCACGGTGGTCGAGGAGTCGGTGCTCGGCATCCGGATCCTCAAGGCGTTCGGCCGGCACCGCACCATGGCCGAGGAGTTCCGCCGCCGCAGCGCCGAACTGCGCGGGACCGAGCTGCGCAAGGCCGGCCTGCTCGGCAACCTCTGGGCGGTCATCGTCGGTCTGCCCGAGCTCGCCCTCGGCGCCGCCCTGGCCACCGGCGCCGTCCTGGTCGCCCACGACCAGCTCTCGGTCGGCACCCTGGTCGCCTTCCTGTCCACCGCGCTCGCCCTGCGCTGGCCGGTCGAGTCGATCGGCTGGCTGCTCGGCTTCGCCGCCGAGGCCGCCAGCGCCGCCAACCGCTACTTCGAGGTGATGGACGAACCGGAACCGGCCGACCCGCCGTCCGGCCTCGCCCCCTCCGGGGACCGCGGCATCCGCTTCACCGGCGTCCGCTTCCGCTACCCCGACGCGCCCGCCGACAGCCCCGACCTGCTGGCCGGCGTCGACCTGCACGTCCGCCCCGGCGAGACGCTCGCCCTGGTCGGCGCCACCGGCAGCGGCAAGACCACCCTCACCGCGCTGCTCCCCCGGCTGTACGAGCCCACCGCGGGCTCGATCACCCTGGACGGCACCGACATCCGCGACCTGCCGCGCGAGCGGCTGCGCCGCGAGGTCGCCGTCGCCTTCGAGGAGCCCACCCTGTTCTCCGCCACCGTCCGGGAGAACGTCCTGATGGGCGCCCCCGACGCGGCCCCCGAGCAGGTCGCCGCCGCCCTCGCCACCGCGCAGGCCGGTTTCGTCGACCGGCTCCCCGACGGCCTCGACACCGAGGTCGGCGAGCAGGGCCTGAGCCTGTCCGGCGGCCAGCGCCAGCGCCTCGCACTGGCCCGCGCCGTGGTCGGCGGGCCCCGCTTCCTCGTCCTGGACGACCCGCTCTCCGCGCTCGACGTGCACACCGAGGCCCTGGTCGAGCGCGCCCTGCGGCAGGTCCTGGCCGACACCACCGCCCTGGTCGTCGCGCACCGCCCGTCCACCGTGCTGCTCGCCGACCGGGTCGCGCTGCTGGCCGACGGCCGGATCGCCGCCGTCGGCACCCACCAGGAGCTGCTGCGCTCCTGTCCCGCCTACCGGGCCCTGATGTCCGGCGAGCCCGAGCTGGAAGGGGCGCTGGCCCGATGAGCACCGCCGTCGCCGAACCCGCCGTCGCGGAGGACGACCTCCTCCCCCCGGCCGCCGACGACCAGGACATCCCCGTCCCGCCCGGCGCCCCGCGCGCCCTGCTCGGCTCGCTGCTGGCCCCGCACCGCCGCCGGATCGCCGTCGCCGTCCTCGCCGTCCTGCTCCAGCAGGCCGCCCTGCAGGCCGGTCCGCTGCTGGTCGCCGTCGCCATCGACCGCGGCATCCCCGCCCTGCGCGACCACGACTCCGGGCCGCTGGTCGCCGTCACCGCCGCGTACCTCGGCTGCGCGCTGCTCGCCACCCTGCTGCAGCGGGCGTTCATCCGGTTCGCCGCCCGGATCAACCAGGACGTCCTGCTGGACCTGCGCGGCCGGATCTTCCGGCACGCCCAGCGGCTCAGCCTCGACTTCCACGAGCGCTACACCTCCGGCCGGATCATCTCCCGCGCCACCAGCGACGTGGACACCCTGCGCGAACTGCTCGCCGAGGGCCTGCAGGAACTCCTGATGGTCTGCCTGTCCGTCGGCTACATCACGGTCGTGCTGGTCGTGGTCGACTGGCGCCTCGGCCTGGCCGCGCTGGTCTCCTTCCTGCCGATGTACCTGATCATCCGCTCCTTCCGGCGCCGCTCCCAGCAGGTCTACCGCCGCTCCCGCACCGTCACCGCCGCGCTCATCGTCCGCTTCACCGAGACCATGAACGGCATCCGCCCGGTGCAGGCGTTCCGCCGCGAGGCCGCCAACGAGGAGGCGTTCGGCACCGTCAACCGGCAGTCCGCCACCGCCACCGCGGACGGCCTGCTGGAGATGGCCCGGTACGTCTTCCTCTCCCGGCTCACCGCCAACGTCTGGATCACCGGCGTGGTCGTCCTCGGCGCCTTCCTGGTCACCGACGGCAGCCTCGAACTCGGCGTCCTCACCGCCTTCGTGCTCTACCTGCGCCGCCTGTACGACCCGATCGACCAGCTGGCGATGTTCCTCAACAGCTACCAGTCCGCGGCCGCCGCCCTGGAGAAGATGGCCGGCCTGCTCGCCCACGAGCCGTCCGTCCCCGAGCCCGCCGAGCCCGCCGAACTGCCCGCCGCCGCGGGCAAGGGCCGCGAGGTCGCCTTCCGCTCGGTCTCCTTCGCCTACGCCAACGGCAAGCAGGTGCTGCCCGCGTTCGACCTGCGGCTCCCGGCCGGTCGGACCACCGCCGTGGTCGGCGCCACCGGCGCGGGCAAGTCCACCCTCGCCAAGCTGCTCGCCCGCTTCTACGACCCCACCTCCGGCACCGTCGCCCTCGACGGCGTCGACCTGCGCGAACTCTCCACCGCCGACCTGCGCGCCAACGTCGTGATGGTCACCCAGGAGTCCTTCCTCTTCTCCGGGACGGTCGCCGAGAACATCGCCGTCGGCAAGCCCGACGCCACCCGCGCCGAGGTCGAGGCCGCCGCCCGCGCGATCGGCGCCCACGCGTTCATCGCCGCCCTCCCCGACGGCTACGACACCGACGTCCGCAAGCGCGGCGGCCGCATCTCCGCCGGGCAGCGCCAACTCGTCGCCTTCGCCCGCGCCCTGCTCGCCGACCCGGCCGTCCTGATCCTGGACGAGGCCACCTCCTCGCTGGACGTCCCCGGCGAACAGGCCGTCCAGCACGCCATGCGGACCGTCCTGGCCGGCCGCACCGCCGTGATCATCGCCCACCGCCTCTCCACCGTCGAGATCGCCGACCGCGTCCTCGTCATGGACCAGGGCCGCATCGTCGAGGACGGCACCCCCGCCGCCCTCGTCGCGGGCGAGGGCCGCTTCGCCACCCTCCACCGGACCTGGAAGGACAGCCTGGTGTAGGGACGAGCACCGCCGGGGGCTCGGGAGAGCCCCTGATCGGGCTTCCCGTGAGGAGAAGGCAACTCCCGGGCAACTCCCGGGCAACATCCGGGAATCCGCAGGCCCCTAATTTCTGTCACCCGACAGAAAACGCCTGCGGAAGGCCGGTGCCCCATGACCACCAGCACGACGTCCGCGCCCCCGGCCGCCGCCGTCGCGGCCGACTACCCCCAGCAACTGCACCGCACCATCGGCCGGTTCGGCTCCTTCGCAGCCGGCTTCTCCTTCATCTCGGTGCTCACCACGGTCTTCCAGCTGTTCGCGTTCGGCTACGGCGCCGCCGGCCCGGCCTTCGTCTGGACCTGGCCCGTCGTCCTGCTCGGCCAACTGCTGGTGGCCGCGTGCTTCGCCGAACTCGCGGCCCGCCACCCCTTCTCGGGCGCGATCTACCAGTGGGCGAGCCGGATGGCCGGCCCGGTGTACGGGTGGTTCACGGGCTGGCTGATGGTGCTGGGCCAGGTCGTCGTGGTGGCGGCGGCCGCCCTCGCGCTGCAGGTGGTGCTGCCCGCCCTGTGGTCCGGCTTCCAGCTGCTGGGCGGCGACCCGTCGCCGACCACGGCGAGCGGCGCGGCGAACGCCGTGCTGCTCGGGGCGGCGCTGATCGCGCTGACCACCGTGGTGAACGCCGTCGACAACCGGGTGCTGACGCTGGTCAACGGGGTCGGGGTGGGCGCGGAGATCCTGGGCATCGCGCTGATCGTGGTGGCGCTGTTCGGCCACGCCGAGCAGCCCCCGCGGGAACTGCTGCACACCGCGCCGGGCAGCGGCGGCGGGTGGGCGCTGCTGGTGGGGGCGTTCACCGCGGCGTACGTGATGATCGGGTTCGACAGCGCGGGCGAGCTCTCCGAGGAGACCCTGGCCCCGCGCCGGACGGCGCCCCGGACGATCCTGACCGCGCTGGCCGCCGCGGGCCTGGCCGGCGGGCTGCTGCTGCTCGGCGGGGTGCTGGCCGCACCGAGCCTGACCGACGGGCGGCTGGCGGCGGAGGGGCTGCCGTACGTGCTGACCAGCCGGCTGGGCGACGGGCTCGGGCGGGTGCTGCTCGCCGACGTCGCGGTCGCGGTGTGCGTCGGCACCCTGGCGATGCAGACGGCGGGCGCCCGGATGGTGTTCTCGATGGCCCGCGACGGTGCGCTGCCGGGGTGGCGCCGCCTGTCCGCGGTCGCGCCGCGCAGCGGGATGCCGCGCTGGGCGGCGCTCGCGGTGGGCGCCCCGGCGGTCGGTTTCCTGCTGCTCAACCTGGCCGCCCCGGCGGCGTTCGTGGCGCTCTCCTCGACCTGCGTGGCCCTGGTGTACGCGGCGTACGCCCTGGTGGTGGGCGCGGTGCTGGTCCGCCGCCTGCGCGGCCTGCCGCTGGGCGAGGGCGCGCCCGCGACGGACGAGACGGGCCGCCCGCTGTTCTCGCTGGGCCGCTGGGGCCTGCCGGTGAACGCGGCGGCGCTGCTGTACGGGGTGGCGATGACGGTGAACCTGGCGTGGCCGCGCGCCGCCGTGTACGACCCGGAGGGCGGCCACTGGTACCTGCGCTGGTTCGCCCTGCTGACCTTCGCCGCCGCCCTCGCCACCGGCGCGGCCTACCGCCTGCGCCGCCGACGCCCCTGACCGCCCCGCCCCGCCACCGCCCCGCCCACGGCCGCCCGCACCCCGGGCGGCCTCCGCGCGTCCGCGCCGCCCGGCCCCCTCCGCCCCCACCGTGAGGGGACGGTAACTCCCGCGTCACGCCGGGGCAATGACGCCGAATCCGCCCCTCCCTAATTTCTGTCGCATGACAGAAACCCCCCACGCCGAGGCCGGCACCGCCACCACCACGGCCGCCCGCGCCCACGCCAGGTCCCAGGCGGGCACGGTCGTGGACTGCATGCCGCAACTGCCGCCGCCCGCAGGCACGTTGTGGTCGGAGACCGTCGCGGGCGGCGGCTACACCCACCTGGTCCTCCCGGCGGGCGCGCACGTCGCGCTGACCGATCGGGACGGCGACGCCTGCGCGCACCTGCTGCTGTTCGTGACCGACCGCCCCTGGGAGCGGCTGAACCCGGCGGACACCGTGAAGGTGCAGTGGAACGCCTACCTCCGGCTCGGCAGCCAGCTGCTCTCCGACCAGGGCCGGGTGCTGGCCACCCTGGTCGCGGACACCTCCGGTCGGCACGACGCCCTCGCGGGCGCGTCGACCGCGGCCCGCAACCGGGCCCGCTACGGGGACGGCGCGGCGCACGGCCCGTCCCCGGCGGGGCGCGAACTGCTGCTGCTGGCCGCGGCCAAGCAGGGGCTGGCCCCGCGCGACCTGCCCGCCCCGGTCTCGTTCTTCCGCGGCGTCACGGTGGACCCGGACGGTTCGCTGCGCCCCACCGGTTCGGCCGGCCCGGGGGCCGAGGTGGTGCTGCGGCTGGAGCAGCGCACCACTCTGCTGCTGGCCAACACCGCCCACCCGCTGGACCCGCGTCCGGCCTGGCACTGCACCCCGCTGCGGGTCACCGTCACCCCGGGCGCCGTGACCGCCCCCGGCGACCCGCACTGGGACGCCACGCCCGAGCGCCACCGCGCCCACCTCAACACCGCCGCCCTGGGGGCCCGATGACCACCACCGCCATCCCGGAGAGCACCACCCCGGAGACCGTCGTCCTGGACGAGGTCGTCCCCGCCCGCGCCGCCTGGTCCGCCGTGGTCCGCCGCGGACAGTTCCTGACCGTCACCGACCTGCACGGCAACCAGGCCGTCGACTGCCTGCTGTACGACGCGCACGACACCGCGGTGCGCTACAGCGCCGCCGACACCCTCCAGGCGTCCGGCAACGTCTTCGTGTCCACCGGCACGGTCCTGATGTCGAACGAGCACACCCCGCTGATGACGGTGGTGGCGGACGACTGCGGGCGGCACGACACGATCGCGGGCGCCTGCTCGAAGGAGTCGAACACGCTGCGCTACGGCCACCACACCTGGTCGCAGCACGCCTGCGTGGAGAACTTCCTGGCCGAGGGGGCCCGGCACGGGCTGGGCAAGCGCGACCTGGTGTCGAACCTCAACTGGTACATGAACGTGCCGGTGGAGGCGGACGGCACGCTGGGCATCGTGGACGGCCTCTCCGCGCCGGGCCTGCGGGTGGTGCTGCGGGCCGAGGCGGACGTGCTGGTGCTGGTGTCTAACTGCCCGCAGGTCAACAACCCGTGCAACGGCTTCGACCCGACCCCGGTGCGCATGACGGTCACCGAGCCCACCGGGGCCACCGAGCGCCCCGGAACCACCGAGGGGGGCCCGCGATGAGCTTCGACACCCTGCTGGTCGCCAACCGGGGCGAGATCGCGGCCCGGATCATCCGCACCGCCCGCCGGATCGGCCTGTCCACCGTCGCGGTGTTCTCCGACCCGGACCGCTCGGCCCCGCACGTGCGGATGGCCGACCGCGCGGTGCGGCTGGGCCCGGCCGCGGCGAAGGACAGCTACCTGCGGGCGGACCTGGTGCTGGCGGCCGCGCTGGAGGGCGGGGCGGGCGCGGTCCACCCGGGGTACGGGTTCCTCTCGGAGGACGCGGCGTTCGCCCGCCGGGTGGAGGCGGCGGGCCTGGCCTTCGTCGGCCCGACCCCGGCCCAGCTGGAGGTGTTCGGCGCCAAGCACACCGCCCGCGCGGCGGCCGAGGCGGCGGGGGTGCCGCTGCTGCCGGGCACCGGGCTGCTGGCCGACCTGCCCGCGGCACTGGCCGCGGCGGAGCGGGTGGGGTACCCGGTGATGCTGAAGGCCACCGGCGGGGGCGGCGGCATCGGCATGCGGGCCTGCCGGGACGCGGCGCAGCTGGCCGACGCCTGGGAGGGCGTGCAGCGGGTGGCGGCCGCGAACTTCGCCACCGCGGGGGTGTTCCTGGAGCGGCTGGTGGAGCGGGCCCGGCACGTGGAGGTGCAGGTGTTCGGCGACGGCACCGGCCGGGTGGTGACCCTCGGCGACCGGGACTGCTCGCTGCAGCGCCGCAACCAGAAGGTGCTGGAGGAGGCCCCGGCGCCCGGCCTGCCCGACCGCGTCCGCCGCGAACTGGCCGACTCGGCCCGGCAGTTGTGCGCCTCGGTGGGCTACCGCTCGGCGGGCACCGTGGAGTACGTGTACGACGCGGCGCGCGAGGAGGCGTACTTCCTGGAGGTCAACACCCGGCTGCAGGTGGAGCACCCGGTCACCGAGGCGGTGTACGGGGTCGACCTGGTCGAGTGGATGCTGCGGCTGGCCCGGGGCGAGCGCGGGGTGGTGCGCGAGGTCGGCCCGCCGCGCGGGCACGCGGTGGAGGCCCGGGTGTACGCCGAGGACCCGTCGCGCGACCACCGGCCGAGCGCGGGCCTGCTGACCGAGGTGGCCTTCCCGACCGACGTCCGGGTGGACACCTGGGTGGAGACCGGCACCGAGGTGACCACCGCGTACGACCCGATGCTGGCGAAGGTGGTCGTGCACGGCGCGGACCGCGCCGACGCGCTGGAGCGGCTCACGAAGGCCCTGGCGGACACCCGGATCCACGGCATCGAGACCAACCTGGGCCTGCTGCGGGCCGTCCCGGCGGTGGCGGAGGTGGCCGCGGCCGCCCACCACACGGGGACGCTGGCGCACGTGGCGGACCCGACGCCGCGGATCGAGGTGGTCCGGGCGGGCACCCAGACCACCGTGCAGGACTGGCCGGGCCGCACCGGCTACTGGCACGTCGGGGTGCCGCCGTGCGGGCCGATGGACGACCTGTCGTTCCGGCTCGGCAACCGGGCGCTGGGCAACCCGGAGGGCGCGCCCGGCCTGGAGTGCACGCTGCTGGGCCCGGCGCTGCGGTTCACCGCCCCGACCTGGGTGTGCGTGACCGGCGCGCCGACGGCGGTGACGGTGGACGGCGCGCCGGTGCCGCAGTGGGAGCCGGTGCTCGTCCCGGCGGGCGGGCTGCTGGACGTCCCGGCGCCGCCCGGCCCGGGCCTGCGCTGCTACCTGCTGGTGGCGGGCGGCCTGGACGCCCCGGCGTTCCTGGGCAGCGCGGCGACGTTCACGCTGGGCGGCTTCGGCGGCCACGGCGGCCGGGCGCTGCGCACGGGGGACGTGCTGCACGGCGGTACCGGCCCGCTCGGCCCGGGCGCGGGCCCGGTCGCCGACCGTCCGGAGTTCACCTCGTCCTGGCTGCTGCCCGCGGTCGAGGGGCCGCACGCCGCACCGGAGTTCTTCACCGAGCAGGACGTCACCGAGTTCTACGCCGCCGACTGGTCGGTGCACTTCAACAGCGCCCGCACCGGGGTGCGCCTGGTCGGCCCGAAGCCCGCCTGGGCGCGCCGGGACGGCGGCGAGGCGGGCCTGCACCCGTCGAACATCCACGACACCCCGTACGCGGTCGGCGCGGTCGACTACACCGGCGACATGCCGGTGCTGCTGGGGCCGGACGGGCCCTCGCTGGGCGGGTTCGTCTGCCCGGCGACGGTGGTCTCCGGGCAGCGCTGGAAGCTGGGCCAGCTGCGCCCGGGCGACACCGTCCGCTTCGTGCCGGTGACCACCGACGACGCGGCGGCGCTGCGCCGCACCCCGGCCGCGGTGCCCGCCCCCTCGCGCCCGGCGGTGCTGGACGGCGGCGTGCTGGCCCGCCGCCCGGCCGGCCCGGACCGCCCGTCGGTGACGTACCGGCGCAGCGGGGACGACAACCTGCTGGTCGAGTTCGGGCCGATGCAGTTGGACCTGGCGCTGCGGATGCGGGTGCACGCGCTGGCGGAGCTGGTCGCCGGGCGGCGCCCGGCGGGGGTGGTCGACCTGACGCCGGGCATCCGCTCGCTCCAGGTGCACGTGGACCCGGACGTCCTCCCGGTCGCCGAACTCCTGTCCCTCGTGCGCGAGTTGGAACAGCAGCTGCCGCCCGCCGAGCAGCTGGTGGTGCCCAGCCGGACGGTGCACCTGCCGCTGTCCTGGGACGACCCGGCAACCCGGGAGGCGATCGAGCGGTACGTGGCGGGGGTGCGCGACGACGCGCCGTGGTGCCCGTGGAACATCGAGTTCATCCGCCGGATCAACGGCTTGGCCTCGGTGGACGAGGTGTACCGGACGGTCTTCGACGCCGAGTACCTGGTGCTGGGCCTGGGCGACGTCTACCTGGGCGCGCCGGTGGCCACCCCGCTGGACCCGCGGCACCGGCTGGTCACCACCAAGTACAACCCGGCCCGGACGTGGACGGCGGAGAACTCGGTCGGCATCGGCGGCGCCTACCTGTGCGTGTACGGCATGGAGGGCCCGGGCGGCTACCAGTTCGTCGGGCGGACGGTGCAGATGTGGTCGGGCTGGCAGCAGCGCGGTCCGTTCACCCCGGGTGCGCCGTGGCTGCTGCGGTTCTTCGACCGGATCCGCTGGTACCCGGTGTCGGCGGAGGAGCTGCTGGAGCTGCGCGCCGACATGGCCGCGGGCCGGTTCGAACTCCGGATCGAGGAGGGCGAGTTCGCGCTCGCCGAGCACCTGCGCTTCCTGGCCGACAACGCCGGTCCGATCGAGGAGTTCCGGGCGGTGCAGGCGGCGGCGTTCGCGGCGGAGCGGCGGGCCTGGGAGGAGTCCGGCGAGTTCGACCGGGCCGACCGGGCGGCCGG
Organism: Kitasatospora phosalacinea; assembly: GCF_030268885.1. Lineage (GTDB taxonomy): Bacteria > Actinomycetota > Actinomycetes > Streptomycetales > Streptomycetaceae > Kitasatospora > Kitasatospora phosalacinea_C. The sequence goes on along the minus strand of NZ_BSSA01000003.1, from coordinate 353,000 downwards.
GGCGGCGCCCGCCGCGCCGCGCGCGGTGGAGGTGCCGCCGGGCGGCGGCGTGGTGGAGGCCGAGTTCACCGCCTGCGTGTGGAAGGTGGACGTGGCGCCGGGCGAGCGGGTGCGCAAGGGGCAGCGGTTGATGGCGTTGGAGGCGATGAAGATGGAGTCCGCGGTGTTCTCGGACCGGGACGGCGTGGTCGCCGAGCTGCTGGTCGGCTCGGGCGACCAGGTGCAGGCGGGCAGCCCGCTGGTGGTGCTGGGGGCTCCCGCGTGAGCGCCGCGGAGCGGGTGCGCCGGGCGTACGCGCGGATCGCCGCGGTCGACCGGCCGGAGGTGTGGATCGACCTGCGCCCGCAGGCCGCCGCGGAGGCCGAGGCGGCCGGGGTGGACGCCCGGGTCGCGGCGGGCGAGCGGCTGCCGCTGGCGGGCACGGTGTGCGCGGTGAAGGGCAACATCGACGTGGCGGGCCTGCCGACCACGGCGGGCTGCCCCTCGTACGGGTACCTGCCGGAGCGGGACGCCCCGGCGGTGGCCCGGCTGCGGGCGGCGGGCGCGGTGGTGCTGGGCACCACCAACCTGGACCAGTTCGCCACCGGCCTGGTCGGCACCCGCAGCCCGTACGGCGCGGTGCGCGGCGCGGTCGACCCGGGCCGGATCTCGGGCGGCTCCAGCTCGGGTTCGGCGGTGGCGGTGGCGCTGGGCCTGGTCGACCTGGCGCTGGGCACCGACACGGCGGGCTCGGGCCGGGTTCCGGCCGCGCTGAACGGCGTGGTGGGCCTGAAGCCGACCCCGGGCCTGGTGCCGACCGCGGGCGTGGTCCCGGCCTGCGCGAGCCTGGACTGCGTCTCGGTGTTCGCCCGCACGGTGGACGAGGCGCAGGCCGCGCTGCGGCTGCTGGCCGACCCGGCCCCGGCCGCCCCGGGCCGCCGCCCGGGCCCGTGGCGGGTCGCCGTCCCGGCCGCCGCCCGGCTGGGCGTGCTCGCGGACGGCTGGGCGGCGGCGCACGCGGCGGCGGCCGACCGGCTGGCGGCGGCGGGCGCCGAACTGCGCGACCTGGACCTGTCACCGTTCGACGCGGCGGCGGCGCTGCTCTACGAGGGCGCCTTCGTGGCCGAGCGGTACGCCGCGGTGGGCGCGTTCCTGGACGCGGCGGCCGAGCGGGGCGATCCGGGGCTGGACCCGGTGGTGGCGGGCATCGTCCGGGCGGCCCGGGAGGTGCCCGCGCACCGGCTGTTCGCCGACCGGGCCGAGCTGGAGCGGCTGCGGGCCGCGGCGCTGGCCGAACTCGGCGACGCGGACGCCCTGTTGCTGCCCACCACCACCTGGCACCCGACCTTCGCCGAGGTGGCGGCCGACCCGGTGGGCGCCAACGCCCGGCTGGGCCGGTTCACCAACTCGGCGAACCTGCTGGGCCTGTGCGCGCTCGCCGTCCCGGCGGGCACGGTCGACGGCCTGCCGTTCGGCGTGATGCTGGTCGGCCCGCCCCGGACCGAGGAGCGGCTGGCCGCGCTGGCCCGGCTGCTGACCGCCCCGCCGGTGCGGCTGGCGGTGTTCGGCGCGCACCTGACCGGGCAGCCGCTGAACGGCCAACTGACCTCGCTGGGCGGCCGGTTCGCCGCCGAGGTGCGCACCGCCCCGGAGTACCGGATGTACGCGCTGGACACCGTCCCGCCCAAGCCGGGCCTGGTCCGGGTGGCGGAGGGCGGGGCGGCCCTGGCGGGCGAGCTCTGGGAGCTGCCCGCCGCCGGGCTGGGCGCGCTGCTGGCCGCGCTGCCGCAGCCGATGGCGCTGGGCCCGGTCCGGCTGGCGGACGGCGCGACCGTGCCGGGCTTCCTGTGCGAACCGGCCGCGCTGGCGGGCGCGGTGGACGTCACGGCGTCCGGCGGTTGGGCCGCCCACCTCGCCAGTCGAACTCTTTCGAGCTAGCTATCGGATTCTTGCAATATCTGTCGAACATATTGCCGCCCGATGTCAGCGCCGTTACGCTCCCGGGGCGTCGGGTCGCGGACCTGACAAGACGTCGTCAACCGGGCGGAGGCAGCGGCATGGTGGTATCGCGACGGGTGTTCCTGCAGGCGGCGGCAGCGGCGGGCCTCGCGACGGGCCTGGCCCTGGGCGAGGCCCCGGCCGGCGCCGCGAGCGCGCCGGGCGACGTGGTCGGCAAGGTGACGGTCGGCTACCAGGGCTGGTTCGCCTGCCCGGGCGACGGCGCCCCGATCAACGGCTGGTGGCACTGGGCGCAGAACTGGGGCCAGGCGCCCTCGAACACCAACAAGTCCATCGTCGCCTGGCCGGACGTCCGCGAGTACCCGAAGACGTACGCCACCGCCTTCGCGAACCTGGGCAACGGTCAGCAGGCCGCCCTGTTCTCCTCCTACGACCAGTCCACCGTCGACCTGCACTTCCGCTGGATGAAGCAGTACGGCATCGACACCGCCGCCCTGCAGCGCTTCAACCCGACCGGCGGCGAGGGCCCGACCCGGGACGCCATGGCGGGCAGGGTGCGCAGCGCGGCGGAGTCCCAGGGCGTGAAGTTCTACCTCATGTACGACGTCTCGGACTGGACCACCATGCAGTCGGACATCAAGACCGACTGGACGAACAAGATGAGCGCGCACACCGCCTCGCCCGCGTACGCCCGGCAGAACGGGAAGCCGGTGGTGTGCATCTGGGGCTTCGGCTTCAACGACGCCCAGCGCCCGTTCACCCCCGCGCAGTGCCAGGACGTGGTCAACTGGTTCAAGGCGCAGGGCTGTTACGTCATCGGCGGGGTGCCGACCTGGTGGCGCACCGGCGACCGGGACTCCCGGCCCGGCTTCTCGGACGTCTACCACTCCTTCGACATGCTCTCGCCCTGGCTGGTCGGCCGGATCGGCAGCGCGGCGGACGCCGACAACTTCTACACCGTGGCGACCGTCCCGGACCTGGCGGAGTGCGCCGCGCACGGCATCGACTACCAGCCGTGCGTGCTGCCCGGCGGGGTCGGCGACCGGCAGCGGGCGCACGGCGACTTCATGTGGCGGCAGTTCTACAACATGGCCCGGGCGGGGGTGGCGTCCGCGTACGTCTCGATGTTCGACGAGTACAACGAGGGCAACCAGATCGCCAAGACCGCCGAGTCCCTGGCCTGGGTGCCCGCCGGGTCCGGGTTCCTGGCGCTGGACGAGGACGGCACCGCCTGCTCCTCGGACTACTACCTGCGGCTGACCGGCGACGGCGGCCGGATGCTCAAGGGGCAGCTGCCCGTGACGGCGGCCCGCCCGACCCGGCCGCTGCCGACCGCGCCGGACACCACCGCCCCGAGTGCGCCGGGCGGCCTGCGGGTGACCGGGCTGAGCGACACCACCGTCTCGCTGGCCTGGAACGCCGCCACCGACGACGTGGCCGTCACCGGCTACCGGGTCCTGCGCGGCGACGCGGTCGCGGCCACCACCGCCGCCACCTCCTGCACCGTCACCGGCCTGTCCCCCGCCACCGCGTACGGCTTCACCGTCCGGGCCCTGGACGCGGCGGGCAACCTCTCCCCCGCCTCCGCCCAGGTCACCGCGACCACCTCCGCCGCCACCGTCCCCACCGGCGACCTGGCGCTGCACCGGCCCACCGCGGAGAGCAGCCACACCCAGGTCTACGGCTCCGGCAACGCGGTCGACGGCGACCCGAACAGCTACTGGGAGAGCGCCAACAACGCCTTCCCGCAGTGGCTGCAGACCGACCTCGGCACCGCCCTCCCGGTGCGCCGGATCGTCCTGTCCGTCCCGCCCGCCGCCGCCTGGTCCGCCCGCACCCAGACCGTGGAGGTGCAGGGCAGCACCGACGGCACCACCTTCACCCGCCTGCTGCCCCCCGCCGGGTACGTCTTCGACCCGGCCACCGGCAACCGCACGACGCTCACCCTCCCCGCCGCCCCGACCACCCGCCACGTCCGCCTGGTCTTCACCTCCAACACCGGCTGGCCGGCCGGCCAGGTCGCCGACCTCCAGGTCTACGCCTCGTAGTCCCCACCACCGGCGGGGTGGAATTATTGGCTCCGCCCGATCGATCGTGTGCGCTACGCTCCCCGGTGCCCGGGCTCACAGCACGTCAGCCCGGGCCTTCCGGAGGGGAATCCATGACGCACACCCCGGCCCGACGCCTGCGCGCCGGCCTGGCGGCGGCCTCCGCCGTCGCCCTGTCCCTGCTCGTCCCCGGCACCGCGGGGGCCACCACGGGCACCCCGCTCACGCCGACCGACCTGACCAACGGCGGCCGCCCCTGCGCCACCGACCCGGCCGCCCCGGCCGTGGTGCACGACGGCCCCTACGGCGGCCCCTCGGTCTCGGGCACCGCCAACCACACCGACCCGTCGGCGTGGCCGCTGGACGAGGAGTTCGCGTACTGGCGGACCACCGACCCGGCGCAGGGCGGCACCCTCGTCCGGCACGGCGCCACGCCGGGCTCGCCCACCACCGCCTACCTGCCGGGCCTCCCCGACGGCCAGGGCTACGCCTGGCGGGCCCGCACCGTCGACCCGGCCACCGGCGCGGCCTCCGACTGGTCGGCCGTCTGCTACCTGACGACCGACAACACCGCCCCGGCCACCGCGCCCACCGTCACCTCGTCCAACTACCCGGAGGGCCAGTGGGCCGCCGGCGGCAGCCCGGTGCGGTTCACCTTCGCCGCGAACGGCACGGCCGACGTGGTCGACTTCCGGTACAGCTGGCCGACCGGTCAGTCGGGCACCGTCCACGCGGACGCCCCCGGCGGCTCGGCCACCGTGGACCTGGTCCCGCCGGCCGGCACCGAGGGCCCGACCCCGTTCCAGGTCCAGAGCCTGGACCGGGCCGGCAACGTCTCGCGGCCCAGCAGCTACGTGCTGGTGTTCCTCCGGACCTCGCCGACCGTCACCAAGACCTCCCACTCGCCGATGTTCGGCAAGCCCGCCACCTTCCGGCTCACCCCGGACGCGGGCGTGCAGGCCCTCTCCCCGGTGGTCAGCTACACGGTGACCGACACGACGACGCACGAGTCGACCACCGTCCCGGCCGGCCCGGACGGCACCGCCGAGCTCACCCTGGTCCTGAAGAGCCCCCGGGGCGACAGCCTGGAGGCCACCTCCACCAGCGCCAACGGCTGGATGAGCAGCCGGGGCCACTGGTCGGAGGCGATCGACACCACCCCGACGGTCACCTCCGCGGACTTCCCGGAGGAGAACTACGGCGGCGCGGCCGGCACCCCCGGCACGTTCCACTTCGCCCCGAAGATCAAGGACGCCCAGATCGCGAGCTACACCTACCGCTTCGGCTGGTCCGACGAGTGGACCACCGTCCCGGCCGGCCCGCACGGCGAGGCGGACGTCAGCTGGACCCCGCCGGCCGGCGACTGGTACGTGCTGGAGTCCTACGCGACCACCAAGGACGGCATCGAGCTCAGCCACCGCGAGTACTACTTCGCCGTCAACTGACCGCCCCGCGGGCCCCGGTGGCCACCGGGGCCCGCCCCCGTCCACCGGCCCCTCCCGGCCCGGAATTCGTTCGAGCCGCCCCGGCGCCCCCCGCTACGCTCGCTCCGTGAACGACCCGACCGTCGGCGACCCCGGCGAACCCGACGTCCGCAGCCCGCTCCGCTACCTGGGCTGGCTGGCCACCAGCCAGCTCCGGCGTTCACTGGCCGGCACCTTCTTCGGGACCGCCTGGATGCTCGGGCTGACCGTCCAGCCCTACCTGCTCTCCCGCGCCGTGGACGACGGCCTGCGCACCGGCCGGACCGGCCCGGTCCTCGGCTGGGCCGCCGCGATGCTCGCCTTCGGCCTGCTCAACCTGCTGCTCGCCTGGCACCGCCACCGCGTGATGACGCTGGTCCGCAACGACGCCACCTTCCGCACCGTCGCCGTGGTGCTGCGGCACAGCACCCGCCTGGGCGCGGAGCTGCCCCGGCAGGTGACCGCGGGCGAGGTGGTCACCATCGGCATCTCCGACGTGGTGCGGATGTCCCTGGCGCTGACCTTCATCGGGCCGGGCGTCGGCGCGGTGGTCTGCTACCTGACGATCGCCGCCGTCCTGCTCACCCTCTCCCCGCTGCTGGCCCTGGTCGTCCTGCTCGGCCTGCCGCTGCTCGGCCTGACCCTGCGCCCGCTGCTCTCCCGCCAGCAGCACGTCGAGGACGCCTACCGCGACCACCAGGCCCGCCTGACCGCCCGCTTCGAGGACCTGGCGGGCGGGCTGCGGGTGCTGAACGGCCTCGGCGGCAAGGACGTGTACGCGGCCCGCTACCGGGACGACTCCCGGCGGCTGCGGGCCGCGGGCTACCGGGTGGGCGCCGTCACCAGCTGGATCCAGGCCCTCGGCGGCGGCCTGCCCGTCCTGCTGCTGGCCGCCGTGACCTGGATCGGCGCCCGCCTCGCCGTCGCCGGGGAGCTGACCCCCGGCCAGCTCGCCGCGGTCTTCGGGTACACGGCCGTGCTGGTCGCCCCGGTCTACTTCCTGCTGGAGAACAGCCAGGACATCGGCCGCGCCCTGGTCTGCGCCCGCCGGGTCGTCGCCTTCCTCTCGCTGGCCCCCGCGGCCGACACCGGCACCGCCGGACCCCCGCCCGGACCGGCCGGGTTGGCCGACCCCGAGTCCGGCGTCCGGCTCGCCCCCGGCACGCTCACCGTGCTCGCCTCCGCCCGCCCGGCCGAGAGCGCCGCCGTCGCCGAGCGCCTCGCCCGGCTCGACGCCGCCGCCCGCCCCGGCGCCGGACCGGCCGGGCCCGCCCCCGAGTGGGACGGCACCCCGCTCACCGACCTGCCGCTGACCGCCGTCCGCGACCGGATCACCCTGGCCGAGAACGAGGCCGCCCTGTTCGCGGGCACCCTGCGCGAGACCGTCCGCGGCCGCACCGGCGCCGGTGACGACGCCCTGCTCGCCGCGATCGACGCCGCCGCCGCCCGCGACGTCCACGACGCCCTGCCCGGCGGCCTGGACGCCCCGCTCGCCGCCGACGGCCGCAACCTCTCCGGCGGCCAGCGCCAACGCCTGCGCCTGGCCCGCGCGTTGACCGCCGACCCGGAGGTGCTGCTGGCCGTCGAACCGACCTCCGCGGTCGACGCCCACACCGAGGCCGCGATGGCCGCCGGGCTGCGCGCCGCCCGCGCCGGCCGCACCACCCTGCTCACCTCCACCTCCCCGCTGCTGCTCGACCGGGCCGACACCGTCCACTACCTGGTCGACGGCAAGGTCGCCGCCACCGGCACCCACCGCGAGCTCCTGCGCACCCAGCCCGGCTACCGCACCCTGGTCACCCGCGACGCCGACTCCCGCCCCGAGCCCCCCGCCGCGGCCGCCGCCCGCCCCGAACCTCCCGCCGAGGACGCCAGTTGAGCACCCTTCCGATCGCCTCCCCCCGCCAGGTCCGGCGGGCCGCCGTCGCCCTGGTCCGCTCCGACGGCCGGGCCTTCGCCGCCGTGCTGGCCCTCAACGCGGCGGCCGCCCTGCTCGGCCTGGCCGGGCCCTGGCTGCTGGGCCGGCTCATCGACCGGGTCCGCGACGGGGCCACCACCGGCGACGTCGACCGGGTCGGCCTGCTGCTGCTCGGCTGCGCCCTGGCCCAGATCCTGCTGAGCCGTCAGGCCCGCTACCTGGCGCACCGGTTCGGCGAGCGCTCCGCCGCGAAGGTCCGCGAGCAGCTGCTCGACCGGGTCCTCGCCCTGCCCGCGGGCACCGCCGAGCGCGCGGGCACCGGCGACCTCACCTCCCGCGGCACCGCCGACTCCACCGCCGTCGGCGAGACCCTGCGGGACGCCGCGCCCGAACTGCTGGTCGCCTGCGCGCAGATCCTGTTCATCCTCGGCGCGATCCTCACCGTCAGCCCGCTGCTGGGCGCCTGCGGCCTGCTCGGCGTGCTGGGCATCGCGTTCGCCGCCCGCTGGTACCTGCGCCGCTCCCGCCCGGCCTACCTCGCCGACCGGGCCGCGACCGCGGGCCTGGCCGAGACCCTCTCCGCGACCGCGCACGGCGCCCGCACGGTGGACGCCCTCGGCCTGGGCCCGCAGCGCCTGGCCGCCGGGCGGGCGGCCGTCGCCGAGGCGCACCGGGCCCGGATGCGCACCCTGCACCTGCGGCTGCGGTTCTTCGCGGGCATCAACCTCTCGTACGCCGTCCCGGCCGCGCTGGTCCTCCCGCTGGGCGCCGTCCTGGTCGCCCACGGCGCCGTCACCCCGGGCGCCGCCGTCGCCACCGCGCTGTACCTGCAGCGCATCGTCGACCCGCTGGACACCGTGGTCGTCCTGCTGGAGGGCCTGCAGAGCAGCACCGCCGCCTACGCCCGGGTCGAGGGCCTGGCCCCGGCGCCCGCGTCCGTCCCCGCGCAGGGCGGCGGCCCGGCCGCCGCCCCCGCGCACGAGCCCGCCGACGACCGGATCCGGGTGTCCGGCGTCCGCTACGCCTACCCGGACGGGCCGGACGTCCTGCACGGCCTGGACCTCGACCTGACCCCGGGCGAGCGCCTGGCCGTGGTCGGCCCCTCCGGCTCCGGCAAGACCACCCTGGGCCGCCTGCTGGCGGGCGTCGAGCGCCCGCGCACCGGCAGCGTCACGGTCGGCGGCGTCCCGCTGGCCGACCTCGCGCCGGAGCGGCTGCGCCGCCAGGTCGTCCTGGTCACCCAGGAGCACCACGTCTTCCTCGGCACCCTGCGCGACAACCTGCGGATCGCCGCGCCCGGGGCCGACGACGCCGCGCTGACCGCCGCCCTGGACGCGGTCGGCTGGCAGCACGACCTCCCCGACGGTCTGGACACCGACCTGGGCCCGGCCGCGACCCGCCTGGACGGCGCCCGGGCCCAGCAGCTCGCCCTGGCCCGGGTCATCCTCGCCGACCCGCACACCCTGGTCCTGGACGAGGCCACCGCCCTGCTCGACCCGACCGCCGCCCGGCACACCGAGCGCGCCCTCGCCGCGGCCCTCACCGGCCGCACCGTGATCGCGATCGCCCACCGCCTGCACACCGCGCACGACGCCGACCGCGTCGCCGTCCTCGACCGGGGCCGCCTGACCGCCCTCGGCCCGCACGAGGACCTGCTCGCCGCCGAGGGGCCGTACGCCGACCTCTGGCACACCTGGCGCACGGCGTGACGGCGGGGCCCGGGGCGGTGCGTCGCCCCGGGCCCCGCCGTGCGGTGCCGGACGGCTACCTGAGCACGCCCGCGTCCATCCCGCCGGTCTCCGCCGGGGCGGCCAGCAGGCCCATCTCGGCGACCGAGGCCAGCCTCGGGTGGGTGGGCAGGACGCGGACGGTGTAGCCGAAGGGGCCGGTGCGGGAGAGTTCGAGGTGGCCCTCGTAGCGGATCCGGCCGTCGAGGTCGGTGCCGCCGCCCGCGGGCTTGAGCGCGAGGGTGGTGGCCTCGGAGATCCGGTCGCTCTCGTCGACCCGGCCGGAGACGACCTGCACCTCGACGTCCTCGGGCCTCAGCCGGCCGAGGTTGACCAGGACGCGCAGCGCGAGGGTCGCGCCGAGCTCCTGGGCCTCGCCCGCCCCGTCGGCCTCCACGTGCTCGACCCGCACCCCGGACCAGGCTTCCCGGACGCCGGCCTTCCAGCCCGCCAGGGCCGCCGCGGCCGCGTAGTCGCCGTCCGGGCCCGCCAGCCGCCGCTCGGCCGCGGCGGCGGGGGCGTACAGCCGCTCGACGTACTCGCGGACCATCCGCCCGGCCAGCACCTTGGGGCCGAGGGTGACCAGGGTGTGCCGGACCATGGAGATCCAGCGGTGCGGCAGGCCGTCCGCGCCGCGGTCGTAGAACCGGGCGGCGACCTGGTGCTCGATCAGGTCGTAGAGCGCGGCGGCCTCGATGTCGTCGCGCCGCTCGGCCTCCTTGCTCTCCGGGTCGAGGACCCCCTCCCCGGTGCTGCCGTCGGCGGTGGGGATGGCCCAGCCGTTCTGGCCGTCGTACCACTCGTCCCACCACCCGTCGAGGATCGACAGGTTGAGGCAGCCGTTCAGCGCGGCCTTCATCCCGGAGGTGCCGCAGGCCTCCAGCGGGCGCAGCGGGTTGTTCAGCCAGACGTCGCAGCCGGGGTAGAGCGTCTTGGCCATCGCCATGTCGTAGTCCGGCAGGAAGACGATCCGGTGCCGCACCGCGGGGTCGTCGGCGAAGGCGACCAGCTTCTGGATCAGCCGCTTCCCGCCGTCGTCCGCGGGGTGGGCCTTGCCCGCGATGACGATCTGCACCGGCCGCTCGGGGTGCAGCAGCAGCGCACGCAGCCGGGCCGGGTTGCGCAGCATCAGCGTCAGCCGCTTGTACGAGGGGACGCGGCGGGCGAAGCCGATGGTCAGCACGTCGGGGTCGAGGACGGCGCCCGTCCAGCCCAACTCGGCCTCACCGGCGCCGCGTTGGCGCCAGGAGGCGCGCAGTCGGCCGCGGGCCTCCTCGACCAGCTGGCTGCGCAGCGTGCGGCGCAGCTCCCAGACCTCGGCGTTGCCGATCCGCTCCAGGCCGGTCCACTGGCCCGCGGTGCCGACGGCCATCGCGTTCTCGGCGCGCTCCTGGCCGATCTCGGTGGCGCCGAGCCGGACGACGGCGGGGTCGATCCAGGTGGGGGCGTGCACGCCGTTGGTGATCGAGGTGATCGGGACCTCGGGCGCGTCGAAGCCGGGCCACAGGCCGCGGAACATCTCCCGGCTGACGGCGCCGTGCAGGGTGGAGACGCCGTTGGCGCGCTGGGCCAGCCGCAGGCCCATCGCGGCCATGTTGAACAGCTTGGGGTCGCCGCCGCTCCAGCTCTCCGCGCCGAGCGCGAGCACCTGCTCGACGGGGACGCCGGGCAGCGCCGCGTCGCCGCCGAAGTGCCGGGCGACCAGTTCGCGGTCGAAGCGGTCGATCCCGGCCGGGACGGGCGTGTGGGTGGTGAACACGGTGCCGGCCCGGACGGCCTCCAGGGCGTCGGCGAAGCCGAGCCCGGGGTGGGCGGTGACGAGTTCGCCGATCCGTTCCAGGCCGAGGAACCCGGCGTGGCCCTCGTTGGTGTGGAAGACCTCGGGCGCGGGGTGGCCGGTGAGGCGGCAGTAGGTGCGGACGGCGCGGACGCCGCCGATGCCCAGCAGTATCTCCTGCATCAGCCGGTGCTCGCTGCCGCCGCCGTAGAGCCGGTCGGTGACGTCGCGCTCGGCCGGGCCGTTGGCCTCGACGTCGGAGTCGAGCAGCAGCAGCGGGACGCGGCCGACCTGGGCGCGCCAGACCTGGGCGGCGAGGGTGCGGCCGCCGGGGAGGGCGAGGTCGATCCGGCAGGGGGTGCCGTCCTCCTCGCGCAGCAGGGTGACGGCGAGCGCGTCGGGGTCGAGCAGCGGGTAGCGCTCCTGCTGCCAGCCGTCCCGGTCGAGGGACTGCCGGAAGTAGCCGTGCCGGTAGAACAGGCCGACGCCGATGATCGGGACGCCGAGGTCGGAGGCGGCCTTGAGGTGGTCGCCGGCCAGGATGCCGAGGCCGCCCGAGTACTGCGGGAGGGCGGCGGCGATGCCGTACTCGGGCGAGAAGTAGGCGATGGCGGCGGGCAGGGCGCCGTCGGGGTCGGCGGGGTCGGTCGCGCCCTGGTACCAGCGCGGGCCGGTGAGGTAGTCGCGCAGTTCGTCGGACAGGTCGCCGAGGCGGCGCAGGAAGCGCCGGTCCGCGGCGAGCGCGGCGAGTCTGGTCGCGGGGACTTCGCCGAGCAGTCGGACCGGGTCCTCTCCGACGGCGGCCCAGACGTCCGGGTCGACGGAGCGGAACAGCTCCCTCGTCTCGGCGTGCCAGGACCATCGGAGGTTCAGCGCGAGCTCGTGCAGCGGCTGCAACTGTTCGGGCAGGACGGTGCGGACGGTGAACCTGCGGATTGCCTTCACGCCATGGAGCGTAGCCCCGACCGTACGCCTGAAGGGGCGTCAACTGGCGGGCGGCACACCCGTTCGGAGCAGTGTTCAGATCGTTCTCGGCGCGTGGTGGCAAATCAGGGCGCGCAGGGGGCGCACGCTGGGAAAAGACGCGCCGTCAGGTGTGAACTTCTGGGGACGGGGACGTTTCGAGTGTCCGATTTGCCGTGGCATACCGGCCGAAACCGCGCGCCTACCCGCACGTAGCCCTTGCCGGTGGTGCGAGGATGCAACAAGGTCGTGAGTGCCGCTGGTGCGCGATCGGGTGGTCGCCCCCTGCTGCCTCGGCTGCTGCATGCCCTGTTCGACGAACCCTCACTTTCCTTAGCCCATTCGGCCCCAGTCGCCGCGTCTTCGCGTGTCCTTGTTCCCTGCCCGGTCGTTTTCCGGTGGATTGGGTCACGTGGGGGGCGTGCACCGAGCGACGCGCGCCGGGACACGTGCGTCCGACCCGGCGCGCGGCCGCGACCGGTTGGGCGGGGTTGCCGGGGCCGTCGGCACGGGCAGGCTCCGGTCGCACGTCCTTCCTCACCCAAGTAGTCCTCCCGGTACTCCCTCGGCGCCGCTGCCGCGGGAGCTGCCGCCGATCTCGGGCAGGAGCATTGGCATGCACGGCGACACGCGGGACCAGTCCACGGTGCCGACGGACGACGCACCAGACACCCCGGCGGAGGCCCCGTCGGCCGGCGAGCCGCCGGTACCGGCCCCGCGCACCGGCGCGGCCCGCCGGAAGGCCGCCGACCCGGCCGTGAAACGCGCCGCGGGCACCCCCCGCAAGGCCGCCGCGAAGCGGACCACCACCACCGTCAGGTCCACCGCCGCGGCCACCGACGCCGCGGCCGGGGAGGCCGCCGCGCGGCCCGCCGCCCGCAGACCGGCGCGGAAGACCGCCGCACCCGCCGAACCCCCCGCGACCTCCGCGCGCCCGGCCGCCAAGCGCGCCGCCGCCCGCCCCGCCCGCAAGACGACAGAGAGCGACACCGTGATCGGCCGCATCCCCGTGCTTGACGTGACCCCGCTCGTCGACGCCGGCCGGCGCCCGGCCAAGGCCGTGGAGGGGGAGCGCTTCCTGGTCTCCGCGACGGTGTTCCGCGAGGGCCACGACGCGGTCGGCGCCAACGTGGTGCTGCGCGACCCGCGCGGCCGGTCCGGCCCGTGGACGCCGATGCGCGAGCTGTCCGAGGGCAGCGACCGCTGGGGCGCGTACGTCACGCCGACCGCGCCGGGCCGCTGGTCGTACCTGGTGGAGGCGTGGTCCGACCCGGTGGCGACCTGGAAGAAGCACGCGGCGGTGAAGCTCCCGGCCGGGATCGACACCGCGCTGGTGCTGGAGGAGGGCGCGCAGCTGCTGGAGCGCGCCGCCGCCGGGGTGCCGAAGAAGGACGGCCGGGCCCAGGTGCTGGCGGCGGTGGACGCGCTGCGCGACACCGGCCTGCCGCCGCTGAGCCGCTACGCGGCGGCGCTGGACCCGGAGGTGACGGCGCTGCTGGCCCGCCACCCGCTGCGCGAGCTGGTCTCGGCGACCCGCCCGCAGCCGCTGCAGGTGGACCGCAAGCGGGCGCTGTTCGGCTCCTGGTACGAGTTCTTCCCGCGCTCGGAGGGCGCGGTGGTCGACCCGACGGGCGTCGAGCCGCCGATGTCGGGCACCTTCCGGACGGCCGCCGAGCGACTGCCCGCGGTGGCCGCGATGGGCTTCGACGTGGTGTACCTGCCGCCGATCCACCCGATCGGCCGGGCCCACCGCAAGGGTCCGGACAACGCGCTGACCGCCGGTCCGCGCGACGTCGGCTCGCCCTGGGCGATCGGCTCCCCGGAGGGCGGCCACGACGCCGTCCACCCGGACCTGGGCACCCTGGAGGACTTCGACCACTTCGTCGCCGAGGCGTCGGCGCTGGGCCTGGAGATCGCCCTCGACTTCGCGCTGCAGTGCTCGCCGGACCACCCGTGGGTGCACAAGCACCCGGAGTGGTTCAGCCACCGCGCGGACGGCACCATCGCGTACGCCGAGAACCCGCCGAAGAAGTACCAGGACATCTACCCGGTCAACTTCGACCAGGACTTCGACGGGATCGTCCGCGAGACGGTGCGCATCCTGCGGTTCTGGATGGCCCGCGGGGTGCGGATCTTCCGGGTCGACAACCCGCACACCAAGCCGGTGAACTTCTGGGAGAAGGTGCTCGCGGACATCGCCCGCACCGACCCGGACGTGCTGTTCCTGGCGGAGGCGTTCACCCGCCCGGCGATGATGCACACCCTGGGCAAGATCGGCTTCCACCAGTCCTACACGTACTTCACCTGGCGCGACACCAAGGCCGGGCTGACCGAGTACCTGACCGAGCTGACCGGCGAGGCGGCCGCCTACATGCGGCCCAACTTCTTCGCCAACACGCCGGACATCCTGCCCGAGCACCTGCAGCACGGCGGCCCGGCCGCGTTCGCGCTGCGCGCCGTGCTGGCGGCGACGCTCTCGCCGACCTACGGGGTGTACGCGGGCTTCGAGCTGTTCGAGAACGAGGCGGCGGCGCCCGGCTCGGAGGAGTACCTGCACTCGGAGAAGTACGAGTTGCGCCCGCGCGACTGGTCCCGGCAGGACACCCTCGCGCCGCTGCTGACCGCCCTGAACCGGCTGCGCCGCCGGCACCCCGCGCTGCAGCAGCTGCGGGACCTGCGCTTCCACCCCGTCGACAACGAGATGATCATCGCGTTCTCCAAGACCGCCGTCACCGAGGACGGCCTGGAGGACCACGTGATCTGCGTGGTCAACCTGGACCCGCACCACGTCCAGGAGGCCACGGTGACGCTCGACGTGCCGGGGCCGTTGACGGTGCACGACGAGCTGACCGGCGCCACCTACGCCTGGGGCCGTCACAACTACGTCCGGCTCGATCCCTCTTCCGGGCCGGCCCACCTCCTCACGGTTCGGAGGAACCCGCAGTGACAGTCAACGAGCCCGTCCCCGACACCTTCGCCGACACCCCCGCCCGGGACCGCGACCCCGAGTGGTTCAAACGCGCGGTCTTCTACGAAGTGCTGGTGCGCTCGTTCCAGGACAGCAACGGCGACGGCGTCGGTGACCTCAAGGGGCTCACCTCGCGGCTCGACTACCTCCAGTGGCTGGGTGTGGACTGCCTCTGGCTCCCCCCGTTCATGAACTCGCCGCTGCGGGACGGCGGTTACGACGTCTCGGACTACCAGTCGGTGCTCCCCGAGTTCGGCAACCTGGCCGACTTCGTGGAGTTCGTCGACGCGGCGCACCTGCGCGGCATGCGGGTGATCATCGACTTCGTGGTGAACCACACCAGCGACCAGCACGCGTGGTTCCAGGCCTCGCGCAGCGACCCGGACGGGCCGTACGGCGACTTCTACATGTGGGCCGACGACGACAAGCAGTACCCGGACGCCCGGATCATCTTCGTCGACACCGAGACCTCCAACTGGACCTTCGACCCGGTCCGCAAGCAGTACTACTGGCACCGCTTCTTCAGCCACCAGCCGGACCTCAACTACGACAACCCGCGGGTGCAGGAGGAGGTGATGGCCGCGCTGAAGTTCTGGCTGGACCTCGGCATCGACGGCTTCCGCCTCGACGCGGTGCCGTACCTGTACGCCCGCGAGGGCACCAACTGCGAGAACCTGCCGGAGACCCACGACTTCCTGAAGCGGGTCCGCAAGGAGATCGACGCCAACTACCCGGACACCGTGCTGCTGGCCGAGGCCAACCAGTGGCCGGAGGACGTGGTCGACTACTTCGGCGACTTCGGCTCCGGCGGCGACGAGTGCCACATGGCGTTCCACTTCCCGGTGATGCCGCGGATCTTCATGGCGGTCCGCCGGGAGTCCCGCTACCCGGTCTCCGAGATCCTGGCGAAGACCCCGGAGATCCCCTCGGGCTGCCAGTGGGGCATCTTCCTGCGCAACCACGACGAGCTGACCCTGGAGATGGTCACCGACGAGGAGCGCGACTACATGTACGCGGAGTACGCGAAGGACCCGCGGATGCGGGCCAACGTGGGCATCCGCCGCCGGCTGTCCCCGCTGCTGGAGAACGACCGCAACCAGGTCGAACTGTTCACCGCCCTGCTGCTCTCGCTGCCCGGCTCGCCGGTGCTGTACTACGGCGACGAGATCGGCATGGGCGACAACATCTGGCTCGGCGACCGGGACGGCGTCCGCACCCCGATGCAGTGGACGCCGGACCGCAATGCGGGTTTCTCGTCCGCCGACCCGGGCAGGCTCAGTCTGCCGCCCATCATGGATCCGGTGTACGGCTTTCAGGTGACCAACGTCGAAGCGCAGCAGAGCAGTTCGAGTTCGCTGCTGCACTGGACGCGTCGCATGATCGAGATCCGCAAGCTCAACCCCGCGTTCGGCCTCGGCAGCTACACCGAGCTGCCCTCCAGCAACCCCGCGGTGCTGGCCTTCGTGCGCGAGTACGAGGGTGACCTGGTCATGTGCGTGAACAACTTCTCGCGGTTCGCGCAGCCGACCGAACTGGACCTGCGGCAGTACGGGGGGCGGTACCCGGTCGAGCTGATCGGCGGCGTGCGCTTCCCCACCATCGGCGAGTGGCCGTACCTGCTGACGCTGGCCGGCCACGGGTTCTACTGGTTCCAGCTGCGCCAGTCCCAGACGAAGCCGTCCGGGTCGCGGTAGCGGCCGGAGCCGTCAGCACGTCCACGAAGTAACGATCCCTCAGGCCCCGAACGGGACGTCACCCTCCGCGGGCGCGCGAGAAGCCTCGTGCGCCCCCGGGGGTCTTCGCACCACCGCGTACGGAGAACAGCCCAACGGCCACCCACACGAAGGCGTGACACCGAGCCGCTGCTCGCGTGCCGTCGCCGCCGCGCCGCCGAAATCCGGAAGACTGCTGGGCCCGGCCACGATTCGTCGGGCAGCCGCCCGCTTCCGGGGAAAGGGAGTCATGTCCGAACCCTCCCGTTCTCAAGCCCACGTGCACCGTGAGCCCTCCGACGCCGCCACCGGGCAGGTGGGCACGCGCGCACCGGGGGTCCGGAGAACCGCCGCCGGAGTCAGCGAGCTGGTCCAGGCGGCGCTGCCGCTGATCGCCGAGTGGCTGCCCACCCAGCGCTGGTACGCCGGCAAGGGCCGGCCGATCGCCGCGCTCACGCCGGTGGTCGGCACCCCGCTGCAGGTCGGCGACCCCGCCCTGCTGCACCTGCTGCTGCGGGTCGAGCACGGCGGCGCCACCGCCGGGCCGGGGGACGTCTACCAGCTCCTGCTGGGCATCCGCTCGGAGCAGCCCGCGTCGGTCGGCCCGATGGCGGTGCTGGGGCGGCTGGAGGGCGGCACCTACGACGGCGCGACGCTGTACGACGCGGTGCACGACCCCGAACTCACCGGCCGGCTGCTGGAGCACCTGGCCACCGGCGACCGCTTCGGCTCGCTCTCCTTCCGCCGCACCCCCGGCCCGGGCCTGCCGGGCAACCTGCCGGGGCGGGCGTCCACCGCCGAGCAGTCCAACTCCTCGGTGATCTACGACACCGCGTTCATCCTGAAGCTGTTCCGCCGGATCAGCCCGGGCACCAACCCCGACCTGGAGCTCTCGCTGGCGCTGTCCCGGGCCGGATCGACCCGCATCCCGCGGGTCGCCGCCTGGTTCGAGTGCCGGCTGGAGCGCTCCGAGCCCGCCACCCTGGGCCTGCTGCAGCGCTACCTGGAGGACGCCGAGGACGGCTGGGAGCTGGCCCTCGACCAGGTCGCCCGGCTCAAGGGCGACCCCTCGCCCGGCAACTTCGCGATCGAGGCGCACCGGCTCGGCCGGGCCACCGCCGAGGTGCACCGGGTGCTGGCCCGCACCATGCCCACCGCCCGGCTGGACCGGGCCCGGACGGCCGAGCTGGCCGGGGCGATGGCCGACCGGCTGGACTCCGCGGTCACCGCCGTCCCCGGCCTGATGCGCTACCGCCCGGCGCTGCGCGCCGCGTTCCAGCAGCTCACCGCCGCCCACCTGGACGGGCTGCAGGTCCAGCGCATCCACGGCGACCTGCACCTGGGCCAGGCGATGCGCACCCCGCAGGGCTGGGTGCTGCTGGACTTCGAGGGCGAGCCCGCCAAGCCGCTGGCCGAGCGCCGCCTCCCGCAGCCCGCGCTGCGGGACGTCGCCGCGATGCTCCGTTCCTTCGACTACGCCGCCGCCCACCTGCTGGCCGGCGCGCCCGGCCAGGACCCGGAACTCGCCCAGCTCGCCGCCGCCTGGGCCGCCCGCAACCGGGCCGCCTACTGCGCGGGCTACACCGCGGGCGGCGGCCTCGACCCGGCCGGGACGCCGGAGCTGATGCGCGCACTGGAGATCGACAAGGCGGTGTACGAGGTGGTGTACGAGGCCCGGCACCGGCCGAGCTGGCTGCCGATCCCGCTCGCCGCGATCAACCGCCTCGCCGACACCGTCTGACCCGTGCCCGGCCGCCCCCGCGGGGACGGCCGGGCGCACCGCGTTCCCCCGCACCACCCGCCGGTCCCGCCCACCCGCGGCACCCGCACCCGATCCCTCCGCCCCGTCGACCCCCCGTCCCCGCAGACCAGTTCCCCGCGTCCCCGCGCAAGGCACCCCGATCCTGGAGGATTCCGCCGTGAGCCCGCTCGGTCCGCTCGACCCGTCCGCCGACCGCCAACCGGCCGTCCCGGCCACGTTCCGCAGCGGCCCGCGCAGCAAGGCCACCCCCGGGCGGCCCGCTGCGAAGTCCGCCGCGAAGGCTCCCGCGAAGGCCCCGGCGAAGGCCGCCGCGGCGAAGCCGGCCGCCCGGGCGGGGGCGGCCGGCGCCGCTCCGGCCGCGGCGCGGCCGCAGTCCGACGGGGGCGCGCTGCGGCTGCCGGAGGCCCCGCTGCCGCCCGCCGAGGTGGACCGGCTGGTCTCCGGCGCGCACCACGACCCGCACGCGCTGCTGGGCGCGCACGAGCTGCCGACGGGCACCGCGATCCGGGTGCTGCGGCCGTTCGCGGAGCGGGTGGTGGTGGACACCGAGCTGGGCCCGGCGGAGCTGACGCACCAGCAGGGCGGCCTGTTCACCGGCCTGCTGACCGGCCAGCGCTTCCCGCGCTACACCCTGCGGGTGACCTACCCGGGCGGCGAGCCGCTGGTCCAGGAGGACGGCTACCGGTTCGCGCCGACGCTGGGCGAGCTGGACCTGCACCTGATCCGGGAGGGCCGGCACGAGCAGCTGTGGCGGGCGCTGGGCTCGCACGTGCGCACGGTCGACGGGGTCATCGGCACCGCGTTCGCGGTGTGGGCGCCGAACGCGGTGGGCGTGCGGGTGATCGGCTCGTTCAACCACTGGGACGGCACCGCGCACCCGATGCGCTCGCTGGGCTCCTCGGGCGTGTGGGAGGTGTTCCTGCCGGAGGTCGGCGAGGGCGAGCAGTACAAGTACCAGATCCTCACCCGGCACGGGCAGCGGGTGGAGAAGGCCGACCCGCTGGCCCGGGCCACCCAGTGCCCGCCGGACACCGCCTCGGTGGTGACGGTCTCCCGCCACGCGTGGCAGGACGCCGAGTGGATGGAGCGGCGCGCCCGGGCCGTGCACCACCGCGCCCCGATGTCGGTCTACGAGCTGCACCTCGCCTCCTGGCGCCCGGAGCTGACCTCGTACCGGGAGATCGCCGAGGTGCTGCCCGGCTACCTGAACGAACTCGGCTTCACGCACGTCGAGTTCATGCCGGTGATGGAGCACCCGTTCGGCGGCTCCTGGGGCTACCAGGTCTCCGGCTTCTACGCCCCGACGGCCCGGCTCGGCACCCCCGACGACTTCCGGTACCTGGTCGACACCCTGCACCGGCACGGCATCGGCGTGCTGGTCGACTGGGTGCCCGCGCACTTCCCGAAGGACGACTTCGCGCTGGCCCGGTTCGACGGCGAGCCGCTGTACGAGCCGGCCGACCCGCTGCGCGCCGAGCACCCGGACTGGGGGACGCTGGAGTTCGACTACGGCCGCACCGAGGTGCGCAACTTCCTGGTCGCCAACGCGGTGTACTGGTGCGAGGAGTTCCACGTCGACGGCCTGCGGGTGGACGCGGTGGCCTCGATGCTCTACCTCGACTACTCCCGCGAGGGCGGCGCCTGGACGCCCAACCAGTACGGCGGCCGTGAGAACCTGGACGCGGCCTCCTTCCTGCAGGAGATGAACGCCACCGTCTACCGGCGCTGCCCCGGCGTGCTGACGGTGGCCGAGGAGTCCACCGCCTGGGAGGGCGTGACCCGGCCGACCGACAGCGGCGGCCTGGGCTTCGGCCTGAAGTGGAACATGGGCTGGATGCACGACTCGCTGGTGTACATCTCCAAGGAGCCGGTGCACCGCAAGTACCACCACAACGAGATCACCTTCTCGATGGTGTACGCCTACTCGGAGAACTACGTCCTGCCGATCTCGCACGACGAGGTGGTGCACGGCAAGCAGGCACTGGTCTCCAAGATGCCCGGCGACTGGTGGCAGCAGCGCGCCAACCACCGCGCCTACCTGGGCTTCATGTGGGCCCACCCGGGCAAGCAACTCCTGTTCATGGGGCAGGAGTTCGCCCAGGGCGCGGAGTGGGACCACGAGCACGGCCCGCAGTGGTGGGTGCTGGACGAGGGCTGGCCCGCGCACGGCGACCACCGCGGCGTGCAGCGCCTGGTCGGCGACCTGAACCGCGTCTACCGGGCGACCCCCGCGCTGTACGAGCAGGACACCGTCCCGGCCGGTTTCAGCTGGCTGGACGGCGGCGCGGCCGAGGACAACGTGCTGTCCTTCGTCCGGTTCGCGGCCGACGGCAGCCCGCTGGTCGCCGTCTGCAACTTCTCCCCGGTGGTCCGGCACGGCTTCCGGGTCGGCCTGCCCCGGCTGGAGGGCGCCGAGCAGGCGTGGGAGGAGGCGCTGAACACCGACGCCGAGCAGTACGGCGGCAGCGGCGTGGCCAACTCCAGCCCGGTGAAGTCCGAGCCCGAGGAGTGGAACGGCCAGCCGCGCTCGGCCGAACTCGTCCTCCCCCCGCTGGCCACCGTCTGGCTCCGCCCGGCCCGCTGAGCCCCCGTCGGCCCCGCCGGGCGCCGACCGCGGCTGCCGCCGACCCGTGCGGCGGTAGCCGCAGTGCCGCAGCGAGTTCCCCGTGTTGTACGACGGTATGGTCGGTATGACCGATGCCCTGGACGACCGGACGGAGAACTCCACCGTGGCGCGCAGCGTGTACGTGACCGGGATCGACCGGGGGGACGGCCGGCAGGCCGTGGAGCTCGGGGTCATGGAACTGCTCACCCGTCAGGTGGACCGGGTGGGCGTGTTCCGGCCGCTGGTGCACGCGCCGGACGGGGACGGGGCGGGCAGCGACCACGTGGTGGAGCTGCTGCGCAGCAGGTACCGGCTGGACCTGCCGGTGTCGGAGCTGTACGGGCTGACGTACGACGAGGCGGCGGCGCTGCAGGCGGCCCGCGGGCAGGACGAGCTGGTCTCGGCGTTGGTGGACCGCTTCCACCAGCTGGCGCGGCGCTGCCAGGCGGTGCTGGTGCTGGGCACCGACTTCTCGGAGACCAACATCCCGGACGAGCTGGCGTTCAACGCCCGGCTGGCGAACGAGTTCGGGGCGGGCGTGCTGCCGGTGGTGGGCGGGCGGCACGAGGACCCGCAGGCGGTGGTCGCGGAGGTCCGCAACGCGCACCGGGCGTACCGGGACCTGGGGTGCTCGATCCTGGCGATGGTGGCCAACCGGGTCCGGCCGGGGGCGAAGCAGCAGGTGCAGCGGACGCTGACCGAGAAGCTGCCGGTGCCGGTGTACGTGATCCCGGAGGAGCCCGCGCTGGCCGCGCCGACGGTGGCGCAGCTGGTGGAGGCGACCGGGGCGACGGTGCTGCTGGGCGACGCGGCGGGGCTCTCCCGGGACGTGCGGAACTTCGTGTTCGGCGGGGCGATGCTGCCGACCTTCCTGAACGCGCTGACCGAGGGCGCGCTGGTGGTGACCCCGGGCGACCGGGCGGACCTGGTGATCGGGGCGCTGGCGGCGCACGCGGCGAGTTCCCCGCCGATCGCGGGCGTGCTGCTGACCCTCGGTCAGCACCCGGGCCCGAACGTGATGGCGCTGGCCTCCCGGCTGGCCCCGGGGACGCCGGTGGCGGAGGTGTCGGAGGGCTCCTGGCTGACCGCGGCGGCGCTCACCCACCTGGAGGGCCGGATCGGCCCGAACAGCCCGCGGAAGGCCGAGATCGCCCTCGGCCTGTTCGAACTGCACGTGGACACCGCCGAGTTGACCAGCCGGATCGAGCTGAGCCGGTCCGAGCGGGTCACCCCGATGATGTTCGAGCACGCGCTGCTGGAGCGGGCCCGCGCGGACCGCCGCCACATCGTCCTGCCGGAGGGCACCGAGGACCGGGTGCTGCGCGCCGCCGAGGTGCTGCTGCGCCGCAACATCTGCGACCTGACCCTGCTCGGCGACCCGGACGCGGTGCACCGCAGGGTCGCCGCGCTGGGCATCGAGTTCCCGCAGCCCGGCGACGCGGGCGCCCAGGTGCGGATCGTCGACCCGGCGGCCAGCCCGCTGCGCCAGCAGTTCGCCGAGCTGTACGCGAAGGCCCGGGCGCACAAGGGCATGACGGTGGAGCGGGCGCTGGACGTGGTCGCCGACGTCTCGTACTTCGGCACCCTGATGGTGCAGGAGGGCATCGCGGACGGCATGGTCTCCGGCGCGGTGCACTCGACGGCGGCGACCATCCGCCCGGCCTTCGAGGTGATCAAGACCTCGCCGGGGGCGGCGATCGTCTCCTCGGTGTTCTTCATGTGCCTGGCCGACAAGGTGCTGGTGTACGGCGACTGCGCGGTCAACCCGGACCCGGACGCCCAGCAGCTGGCCGACATCGCGATCCAGTCGGCGGAGACGGCGGCCCAGTTCGGGGTGGAGCCGCGGGTGGCGATGCTGTCGTACTCGACCGGCACCTCGGGCTCGGGCGCGGACGTGGACAAGGTCCGCAAGGCGACCGAGCTGGTCCGCGAGCTGCGGCCGGACCTGCTGGTGGAGGGGCCGATCCAGTACGACGCGGCGGTGGACGCGCACGTCGCGGCGACCAAGCTGCCGGGGTCGGCGGTGGCCGGGCGGGCCACCGTGCTGGTCTTCCCGGACCTGAACACCGGCAACAACACGTACAAGGCGGTGCAGCGCTCGGCCGGGGCGATCGCGGTCGGGCCGGTGCTGCAGGGCCTGAACAAGCCGGTGAACGACCTGTCCCGGGGCGCCCTGGTGGAGGACATCGTGAACACCGTGGCGATCACCGCGATCCAGTCCCAGCCCGCCGGGGCCGCGCCCGGCGACGAGTCCCCCGCCGCAGGAGGCGCGCAGTGACCACTGGTACCCGTGTCCTGGTGCTGAACGCCGGGTCGTCCTCGGTGAAGTACCAGCTGATCGACATGCTGGACGGCGCGAAGCTGGCGTCCGGCCTGGTGGAGCGGATCGGCGAGGCGAGCGGGCGGCTGCTGCACCTGCCGCTGACCGGGGAGCCGCGCGAGACGGTGCGGCGCTTCGACGGGCACGACGTGGCGCTGGAGGCGGTCGCGGAGGAGCTGGCGAAGGACCTGGTGGGCCTGGACTCGCCGGAGCTGGCGGCGATCGGCCACCGGGTGGTGCACGGCGGGCTGCGCTTCACCCGGCCGACGCTGGTCACCGACGCGGTGCTGGCCGAGATCCGCCGGCTGATCCCGGTCGCGCCGCTGCACAACCCGGCCAACATCACCGGCATCGAGGTGGCCCGGAAGCTGCGCCCGGACCTGCCGCAGGTCGCGGTGTTCGACACCGCCTTCCACGCCACGCTGCCCGAGCACGCGGCCCGCTACGCGATCGACCGGAGGACGGCCGACGAGCACCGGGTGCGCCGCTACGGCTTCCACGGCACCTCGCACCAGTACGTCTCGCGGGCCACCGCCCGGCTGCTCGGCCGGGACCCGGCGGAGCTGAACGTGATCGTGCTGCACCTGGGCAACGGCGCCTCGGCCTCCGCGGTGGCGGGCGGGGTGTGCGTGGAGACCTCGATGGGCCTGACCCCGCTGGAGGGCCTGGTGATGGGCACCCGTTCGGGCGACGCGGACCCGGGCCTGGTGTTCCACCTGCACCGGGTCGGCGGGATGAGCATCGACGAGATCGACGACCTGCTGAACCGGCGCAGCGGCCTGCTGGGCCTGTGCGGGGACAACGACATGCGCGAGGTGGTGCGCCGGGCCCAGGAGGGCGAGGAGGACGCCAAGCTGGCGTTCGACGCGTACGTGCACCGGATCCGGCGCTACCTGGGCGGGTACTACGCGGTGCTCGGGCGGGTGGACGCGGTGGCGTTCACCGCGGGGGTCGGGGAGAACTCCGCCGAGGTGCGGGCCGCGGTCTGTGCCAATCTGGAGGAGCTGGGCATTTCGGTCGACCCGGAGCTCAACGCGGTGCGCTCGCGGGAGGCCCGGACGGTCTCGCCGTCCTACTCGCGGGTCGCCGTCGCGGTGGTGCCGACCGACGAGGAGCTGGAGATCGCCCGGCAGACGTTCGCGCTGGTCCACGCGGTGTAGGCCCCGCGCGGGATGACTACCCGTCAGTATCCCACCCCTCGGAATGTTCGTTGGCGATATCTGACGATTCGAGCTGAATGCACCGATAACACGAACGGATAGACTGACGGATATGCGCCGAGCGAAAATTGTCTGCACCCTGGGTCCTGCGACGGACTCCTACGAACAGCTGAAGGCCATCGTCGAAGCGGGCATGAACGTCGCCCGCCTCAACATGAGCCACGGCTCCCACGCCGAGCACGAGGACCGGTACCGCCGCGTCCGCCAGGTCTCGGAGGACACCGGCCGCACCATCGGCGTGCTGGCCGACCTGCAGGGCCCCAAGATCCGTCTGGCGACCTTCGCCAACGGCCCGGTGACCGTTGACAACGGCGACACGTTCACCATCACCACCGAGGACGTCCCCGGTGACCAGCACATCTGCGGCACCACCTACAAGGGCCTGCCCGGCGACGTGCGGCCCGGCGACCCGATCCTGATCAACGACGGCGTCATCGCCCTGGAGGTCGTCAGCGTCGACGGCCCGCGGGTGAAGACCGTCGTGGTCGAGGGCGGCGTCCTCTCCAACAACAAGGGCATCAACCTGCCCGGCGCGGCGGTCAACGTCCCCGCGCTCTCCGAGAAGGACAAGGACGACCTGCGCTTCGCCCTGCAGCTGGGCGTCGACATGGTCGCGCTGTCCTTCGTCCGCAACGCCGCGGACATCGACGACGTGCACAAGGTCATGGACGAGGTCGGCATCCGCGTGCCGGTCATCGCCAAGATCGAGAAGCCGCAGGCCGTCGAGGCGATGGAGGAGATCGTCCTCGCCTTCGACGCGATCATGGTGGCCCGCGGCGACCTCGCGGTCGAGTACCCGCTGGAGAAGGTGCCGCTGGTCCAGAAGCAGCTGGTCACCCTGGCCCGCCGCAACGCCAAGCCGGTCATCGTCGCCACCCAGATGATGGAGTCGATGATCCACGCCTCGCGGCCCACCCGCGCCGAGGTCTCCGACGTCGCCAACGCCATCCTGGACGGTGCGGACGCGGTCATGCTGTCCGCCGAGTCGAGCGTCGGCAAGTACCCGGTCGAGACCGTCAAGACCATGAGCCGGATCGCCGAGAAGGCCGAGGAGGAGCTGCTCTCGCAGGGCCTCCAGCCGCTCAACCCGGGCCGCAAGCCGCGCACCCAGGGCGGCTCGGTCGCCCGTGCCGCGTGCGAGCTGGGCGACTTCCTCGACGGCAAGGCGCTGGTCGCGTTCACCAAGTCCGGTGACACCGCCCGCCGCCTGTCCCGCTACCGCTCGCCGATCCCGGTGATCGCCTTCACCCCGGACGTCGCCACCCGCAACCAGCTCTCGCTGAGCTGGGGCGTCGAGGCGTACGTCTCGGAGCAGGTGGCCACCACCGACGAGATGGTCGAGCAGCTCGACCGCGAGCTGCTGAAGATGAACCGCCTCGCCGAGGGCGACACCGTGATCGTCACGGCCGGCGTGCCGGTCGGCATCCCGGGCACCACCAACATGGTGCAGGTGCACCACCTGGGCGCCCGCTCGGACGGCTGAGCACCCGCACGGGCGCCTGGACGCACGGAACGCCGCAGGGGCGGGACCCGAGGACCGGGTCCCGCCCCTGCGGCGTTCCGTGGCGGCGGCGGTCAGCCGTCGTACGGCTCCTTGTCGTTGAACAGCCGCATGCCGGGGATGGTCAGGTCGCCGCCGAACTGGCCCGCCTGCACCGCCTTGGCGTCGGTCAGGGTCAGGTCCAGCGGGATCGGCACCGCGCCCAGCAGGTCCCACAGCCACTTCGGCAGGGTGTCCGGGGTGAGCGTGATGGTGCCCAGGTCGATCGGGATCGGCAGGCCGTAGACCGCCGCGAGGTTGCCCGACAGGCTCTCCACGTACATGGTGATCGGGCCGTTGCGCATGGTCGAGGTCGAGCCCGGGCGGCTCTTCACGTGGAAGGTCAGGCCGGGGACCTGGATCGTCGACATGTCGAGGTTCTCGATGTCGACGCTGTCGGTGGTGAACTTCAGCACCCGCTTGGTGCCGCTCTCCGTGGTGACGTCGTAGACGCCGTTGAACACCGAGCCGTGCAGCGCCAGCCGGGTCGAGTGCAGCACCCAGTTCTGGTCCGGCACCACGTGGCCCGCCGGGGCCGCCTTCGCGGCCAGGCCCTCGGTGCTGACCAGGCAGTTCGGGTCCGCGGAGGCCGGGGCCGAGGGGGACGGCGTGCTCCTGGCGGTGCTGCCGCCCTTCGGGGCGGGGGTGCTCGCCGGGGCGCCGGGCGCGGGCGCCGACGCGGCGGGGGCCGAGGCTGCGGGGGCCGAGGCTGCGGGCGCCGACGCGGACGGGGCGGGGGTGGCCGCGGGGCTCTTCGGGGCGGTGGTGGTGGGGGCCGCGGACGGCGTCGCGGCGGGCGCGGGCGAGGCGCTCGCGCCGGGGTGGAGCAGGTTGTTCCACCAGTCGTCGATCGCCCCGGCCTGCTGCACCCCGCCGGTCACCGCGCCCGCCTTCGGCACGGTGTAGACGGCGGACTGCACGGTGCCCGCACCGGTGCCGGCCAGGGTGGCGGGCACCGCCGCGGCGCTGCCCGCGGGGGCCTGTCCGACGGCCGCGGCCCGGCTCACCGAGGAGTCCGGCTGCACCTTGATCTCGCTCTTCGGGACGGGCGTCTCCTCGAGCACCGTGTCCGGGGCGCAGTTCCCGGCCTGCGGGTCGGCGGCCGCCGCCAGCGTCGGCGCGTAGGCGGCGCCCATCAGCAGCGCGGTCGGCACCGCGGCGATCGCCAGCGCCCGCCCGCGCAGGCGGGCCCGGACGCCCTCCCGCGGCACCGCGTGCCGCGGGCCGGGGACGCCCGGCTGCTCGGAGCCGCTCACTGCTGCTCCTCCTCGGCCGCGGGCCGCGGGGCGGCGCCGTACTCCAGCGGCTGCTCGGCGGCGGCCTGCGCGGGCAGCTGGGCGGTGGGCGCCTCGTCCGGCGCCGCCGCGGCCCGCTCGGCCGCCTCGGGCAGCGGCTGCAGGGGTGCCCAGGACACCAGCAGGCCGCCGGCGACCAGGCCCGGGAGCAGGCCCATGCCGAAGCCGCCGAGGTTGGAGACCGGGATGGAGATCAGGGCCAGGATGGTGGTCGCCACGCCGCAGAAGATCCGCACCGCGGGCTGGAACCAGGCGGTCAGGCCCAGCACGATCAGCATCACCCCGATGATCAGCGAACCGGCCCCGGCGGTGGTGGACATCGCCACCGTGAGCCCGCCCAGGCTCAGGTGGGCGTACGGGAAGTACAGGATCGGCACGCCCGCGAGCATCGCGAGCAGCCCGCCCCAGAACGGCCGGGTACGCCGCCACGTGCGGAAGCCGCGCCGGGTGCGGCCGACCAGACCGGCCGGGCCCTCGGGCCAGGCCTCGACGGTTGCGCTGGACATGGTGCGACTCCTCGATGGTGGGTCCGAGGGGGGAATGCGGACGGCCCCGGGCGTGCCCGGGGTGCGGTGGGCGGGGGACGGCGCGCGACCGTCCCCCGCCCCGCGGCTGTCCTGCCGTCGGGCCCTCAGCGGGGCCCTCGGGTGCGGACTAGTAGCACTCGACGCCGGCGCCGGAGCCCTGGTTGATGTTCAGCTTCAGGCCGTTGAGCGTGAAGGTGCCCGCCGAGGTGGCCCAGGCGGTCTGCTGGACGCCGGTCAGGTGCGCGGTCTCGGCGGACTGCGCGAAGCCCTGCGCACCGGTCGGCACCTTGCCGCCGTCGGCCTTGAGCTTGTCGATCGCGCTGCCCTTGAGGGTGGCCGCGTCCTGGCCGATGTTGATGTTCTTGAACTCGGCGTCCGCGTTCAGCTGGTTGAGGTCGATCAGCAGCTGCTGGGCCTTGACCTGCTTGTTCGGGTCCGTGCTGTTGCCGGCCTTGAGGACCAGGGTCCACTTGCCGAGCGGGCCGAGGTCGGTGACGACCGACTGGCACAGGTTCTTCAGCGTGGCGCTGTCGAAGGCGGAGATGGCCACCGGGTGCGGGTTGCCGTTCGCCTCGACGTCGACGCCGCCGAACTGCGAGAAGTTGTTGCCCTGCAGGTCTTCGACGGTGACCTTGAACTGCTGGCCGGAGACCGAGAACGAGGCCGCCAGCGCGGAGTTGGCCAGCGAGACGCCGATCGCGGCGGTGGCCGCGACGCTGGGCACCATCACCAGGGCGAAGCGCTTCCAGCGGGTCTTGCCGTAGGACTGGGACATGCGTGTCCTCCTTCTAGGACGTACATCTCCGGCCTTTCCGGTGCGTCCCGCACGTGGTCCGGCCCGGGATGGGAGAGAGCTACGTCCTCGGTAGCGGAGAGCGCCTGCGGCCGTGGGGACGGCAGCGGCGATCACCCCCGAGCGACAACCGTGCGGCCGCGCGGGCTGCGCGACCGTCGTGAGGCCAGGAACCGCCGCGTGGGATCTGCGGTTACCCCCCTGCCCTCACCCGGTGGGGACCCCTCGTCGCCGAGGGACCGGGCGTCGCCGATCGTGGTCCAATCCAGGGCCGAGCACAAGGGGTCCGTTACTGACGGGTAATCCAACAGCACACAGGGGCGATCATGGAATCGAAGGCGCGGCGACGGAGGGTGACCGAAACCACATGCCCGGGCGGTGCCAACCCGGGGAAACAGAGACGAAACACCCCTCCGCCGTCACTTCCGGTGACCGCGGAGGGGTGTTATCAAGATTTGGTAAACGCGCCCCGAAGGCACCCGAAAGTCGTCAAATCGTCGCCGACACCGCAGGTCACCCGAGGTGCCGCCGATGTCATCGGGTGCCGCCGGGGCCCGGCCTCAGAACAGCACCCGGGCCAGCGCCTGGCGGGCCGCCACGGTGCGCGGGTCCTCCGGGCCGATCACCTCGAACAGCTCCAGCAGCCGCAGCCGCGCCGCGTCCCGGTCGTCGCCGAACGTCCGCGCGACGGTGTCGACCAGGCGTCCGAAGGCGTCCTCGACGTGCCCGCCGACCAGGTCCAGGTCGGCCGCCCGCAGCTGGGCCTGCACGTCCTTCGGGTCGGCCGCCGCCTCGGTGCGCACCTGCTGCGGGTCGAGCTGCTCCACCCGCTGCAGCAGCTGGGCCTGCGCCAGGCCGAGCTTGGCCTCGACGTGCCCCGGACGGTCGCTCAGCACGTTCTGGTAGGCCCGCACCGCACCGGCCAGGTCGCCCCGGTCCAGCGCGTCGTGCGCCGCCTCCAGCGCCGGGTCGGCCGGGACGTGCGACTCGGCCGCCGCGCCCTCGCCGCCCGCCGCGCCGCCGACGATGCCGAAGCGCTGCTCGGCCACCGCGATCAGCTGGTCCAGGATCTTGCGGACGTTGGCCTCGTTCTCGGCGCCCTGGAACAGCGGCACCAACTGGCCCGCCACCACCGCCATCACGGCCGGGATGCCCTGGATGCCGAACTGCTGGGCGATCAGCTGGTTGGCGTCCACGTCGATCTTGGCGAGCACGATCCGGCCCGCGTACTCCTCGGCGAGCCGCTCCAGCACCGGGCTGAGCTGCTTGCACGGGCCGCACCACTCGGCCCAGAAGTCCACCACCACCGGGACCTCGGCCGAGCGCTGGACCACCTCGACCTCGAAGGTCTCCTCGGTGACGTCCAGCACCAGGGGGTAGTCCGCGAGCGCCGGGCCCTCGCCCGCCGCCGCCTGCCGGGCCCGCTCGGCCCGGGTCTGCTCGGCCTTCTGGGCGGCCTCGCCGGCCGCCTTGACCGCGGCCAGGTCCACCGCACCGCGCAGGGCGGAGCTGTTGAGACGCGAATTCCGTGACTGCATGGCTCTATCCTCCCCCGCCGGAGCCGGTGCCGGGCGCCATCCGGCCGGAAAACACCGGAGCGGGCCTCCGTCTCCCCGGCGGGGCCCGAACCGTTCGACGCGGGTCCCCACCCGCGCCGCACGCCCGCCCGATCCCAGAGAGCGGGGCGCGATCGGTCGTCGCTCTTTCGCTACTGGTCGTAGCGTATCTGCCTCCCGGGCTCCCCCCGCAAGCCCCCCGCCCCCTCCCGGGGCGTGAGCTGTCCCACTTTCCGGTACCGGGCGGGTGCCGGTCCGGGCGGTCGGTCGCTACCGTGGGACCACCAAGTTACTTCTGAGTAAACAATCTGGAGGCGCGGTGGCCCCCACCACCCGGCAGCCCGCCGAACAGCCGCACCCGCCGGACGACCGGACCCCGCCCGACGGGGCCGTGGCCGACGGGGCCGTGGCCGTCCGCGGCAAGGGCCGGCCCCGCAGCGCCGCCGCCGACCAGGCCATCCTGGACGCCACCCGCGAGGCGCTGGCCGAACTCGGCTGGGGCGGGCTCACCATGGGCGACGTCGCCCAGCGGGCCGGGGTCGCCAAGACCACCCTCTACCGGCGCTGGCCCTCCAAGAGCGAACTCGTCGTCGACGCCATCGCCAGCCTCTTCGACCAGCTGGAGTGCACCGACCGCGGCAGCCTGCAGGCCGACATCGAGGCCGTGGTCGCCCGCTTCGCCGAACTGCTCACCCTGCCGGAGACCCAGGCCGCGCTGCTCGCCCTGTTCGCCGAGGGCTCCCGCGACCCGCAGCTGCGCCGCCGCATCCGCGAGCGGATCGTCCAGCCGCAGAAGGTGCTGGTCGAGCTCGGCCGGGCCAACGCCCAGGCCCGCGGCGAGATGGACCCGGACCGCGACCCGGCCGTCGCCGCCGAGGAGGTCGGCATCATCTTCGACACCATCGCGGGCACCGTCGAGCACCGGCTGCTGGTGAGCGGCGAACCCGTCACCGCGGACTGGATCCGCCGCTTCACCACCCTGCTGCTGGGGCCCTTCCCCGGCCTGCTGCGCTGAGCCGCACTCAGGCGGGCAGCGCCAGCGCCGCCAGCCGGTCCGGGTCGCCGAGCACGTCGATCTGCGCCACCCGGCCGTCCACCACGGTGAACGACATCACCGAGACCGGCTTGCCGTCCACCACCGTGAGCGTGCCCCAGGTGCCGTTCACCAGCACCGGGCGGGCGAACGGCGCCAGGTGCCGGAAGCCCTGCGCCGAGGACGCGATCACCGTGGCGCCGCGGATCACCTTGCTGAGCTGCGCCATCGCCGCCCCGCCGTCCGCCCGCAGCACCGCGTCCGGGGCCAGCACCGCGACCAGGCCCTCGAAGTCGCCCTCCCGGGACGCCGCCAGGAAGGCGTCCACCACGGCCCGCTGCGCCGCCCGGTCCCGGTCCGGCTCGGGGGCCCGCTCCTTCACCCGCCTGCGCGCCCGGCTCACCGTCTGCCGCACCGCCGCCGGGGTCCTCTCCAGCAGCGGGGCGATGTCCTCGAACGGGACGGCGAACAGGTCGTGCAGCACGAAGGCCAGCCGCTCCGCCGGGCCCAGCGTGCCCAGCACCACCTGCAGCGCCAGGCCCACCCGGTCGCCCAGCAGCGCCACCGCCTCCGGGTCGTCCCCCTCCGGCGCCGCCAGCACCGGGTCCGGCACCCGGGTGTCCAGCTCCTCCTCGCGCCGCCGCTGACGGCTGCGCAGCTCGTTCAGGCACACCCGGGAGGCGACCGTGGTCAGCCAGCCGCCGAGGTTGTCCACCTCCTCGGCGTGCCGGTCCAGCCGCAGCCAGGTCTCCTGCACCACGTCCTCGGCCTCGCTCAGCGAACCCAGCATCCGGTACGCCACCGCCCGCAGCCGCGGCCGGTGCTCCTCGAAGCGCTCCGCGAGAAGGCTTCCCCCGCCCATCCGTCACGTCCCCTTCCCCGTCGGGTCGACACCGCAGGCACCAACTCTGGCAGGCCGGACGGCGGTTCCGGCCACCGGGGCGGACGCGGCGCAGCGCCCGGGCGCGGTGTGCGGCGCCCGGGCGCGCGAGGGGCCCGCTAGAAGCTGGCGTTCTCCCGGTAGGTGCCCCACTCGTCGCGCAGGGCGTGGCAGATCTCGCCGAGGGTGGCCTCGGCGCGGACGGCGCGGAGCATCGGCTCGATCATGTTGGCGCCGGAGCGGGCCGCCGCGAGCATCTCGTCCAGGCCGGCCCGGACGGCGGCCTCGTCCCGCCGCGCCTTGCGCTCGGCCAGGACGCGGACCTGCTCGCGTTCGACCTCGTGGCTGACCCGGAGGATCTCCAGTTCGGGGGTGACGCTGCGGGGGTGGCAGTTGACGCCGACCACCCGCTTGTCGCCCTTCTCGACGCCCTGCTGGTAGCGGAAGGCGGCCTCGGCGATCTCGCCGGTGAACCAGCCCTCCTCGATGCCGCGCAGGATGCCGGAGGTCATCGGGCCGATCGGGTGCTCGGCGCTGCCCTTGTCCAGGCTGCTTTTGTTCAAGATCTGCTGGAAGATCTCCTCGACCTGGGCCTCGATCCGGTCGGTGAGCGCCTCCACGTACCAGGAGCCGCCGAGCGGGTCGGCGACGTTGGTGACGCCGGTCTCCTCCATGATCACCTGCTGGGTGCGCAGGGCGATCTCGGCGGCCTGCTCGCTGGGGAGGGCGAGGGTCTCGTCGAGGGCGTTGGTGTGCAGCGAGTTGGTGCCGCCGAGGACGGCGGAGAGCGCCTCCACCGCGGTGCGGACCACGTTGTTGTACGGCTGCTGGGCGGTCAGCGAGACGCCCGCGGTCTGGGTGTGGAAGCGCAGCCACTGCGCCTTCTCGGTCCTGGCGCCGAAGTGGTCGCGCATCCAGCGGGCCCAGATCCGGCGGGCGGCGCGGAACTTGGCGATCTCCTCGAAGAAGTCGAGGTGGGCGTCGAAGAAGAAGGACAGGCCGGGGGCGAACACGTCGACGTCCAGGCCGCGGGAGAGGCCGAGCTCGACGTAGGCGAGGCCGTCGGCGAGGGTGTAGGCGAGCTCCTGGGCGGCCGTGGCCCCGGCCTCGCGGATGTGGTAGCCGGAGACCGAGAGCGGCTTGTAGGCGGGGATGCCCGCGGCGCAGTGCTCCATCAGGTCGCCGATCAGGCGCAGGTGCGGCTCGGGGGCGAAGAGCCACTCCTTCTGCGCGATGTACTCCTTGAAGATGTCGGTCTGCAGGGTGCCGTTGAGGACGGCCGGGTCGACGCCCTGCCGCTCGGCGGCCACCAGGTACATGCAGAAGACCGGGACGGCCGGGCCGCTGATCGTCATCGAGGTGGTGACCTCGCCGAGCG
Source organism: Kitasatospora phosalacinea (assembly GCF_030268885.1). Lineage (GTDB taxonomy): Bacteria > Actinomycetota > Actinomycetes > Streptomycetales > Streptomycetaceae > Kitasatospora > Kitasatospora phosalacinea_C. Next base: position 319,577 of record NZ_BSSA01000003.1, on the reverse strand, counting down.
GGATGCCGCGGAAGAGCACCTCCATGTCGGCGGCCGAGTCGATGGCGACGCCGCAGTGGCCGACCTCGCCGAGCGAGCGGGCGTCGTCGGAGTCGTAGCCCATCAGGGTCGGCATGTCGAAGGCGACCGAGAGGCCGCCGCCGCCCGCCTCCAGGATCATCCGGTAGCGCTCGTTGGTCTGCTCGGCGTTGCCGAAGCCGGCGAACTGGCGGATGGTCCAGGCCCGGCCGCGGTAGCCGGTGGGGTGCAGGCCGCGGGTGTAGGGGTACTCGCCGGGCCAGCCGATCCGCTCGAACCCCTCGACGTCCTGGCCGGGCGGCGGCCCGTAGACGGGTTCGACGGTCTCGCCGCTGAGGGTGGTGAAGTCCGCGTCGCGCTTGCGCGCCCCGTCGTACCGCTGCTGCCAGCGCTGCCGCCCGGCCTCGATCTGCTCGGCGTCCATCGGCTCCGACTCCCGCTCCGTGCGGCCGCTCCTCGTGGGGGCGGCAGAACTACTTGGATGTCCTAGCAATTTACTCGGACGTCCTACTACCTGTCGACGGCGACCCCCGGACGCGCGAGGGGCGCCCCTCCCGACAGGAGGGGCGCCCCGGCAGAGCGGCTGGTGCGGGTGCGGTCAGGCGGCGACGGGTTCCGGCGCGGCGATCAGCGGGGTGACCTCGCGGACCACCCGGCGCTCGACGAAGAAGACGGCGGTGGGGACGGTGCCGGCCAGCAGCGTCCAGGCGAGCTTGCCCATCGGCCACTTGGCCTTCGTCCCGAGGTCGAAGGCGAACACCAGGTAGACCACGTACAGCCAGCCGTGCGCGATGCCGACCGCGGTGGTGAAGCCCGCCGCGCCCGAGACGTCCAGGACGTACTTGGCGACCACTCCGAGGGTCAGCAGGATCAGGAGCACGCCGGTGACGTAGGCCATGGCGCGGTAGCGGGTCAGCACACTCTGCTTCATACCGTCGAGGGTAACCGCCCCTACGCGTCGTCCCGGTCGGGGCCCTCCTCGGCGGGCACCGTGAAGTCCCCGGCGGCGATCCGCAGCGGGCGGAGCAGTTCGAACACCTCGGCGCAGGCGTCGGCGTCGTAGCCGTCCAGGCCGAACTCGATCGCGACCAGGGCGCGGGTGGCCTGCTCGACGACCTCGCGGCCGCGGCCGGTGATGGCGGCGAGGACGCCGCGGCCGTCGAGCGGGTTGGGGCGGCGGGTGACCAGGCCGGCGCGCTCCAGGCGGTCGACGGTGTTGGTGACGCTGGTGGGGTGGACCATCAGGCGCTCGCCGATCTTGGAGAGCGGGAGCTCGCCGGAGCGGCTGAAGGTGAGCAGCACCAGGGCCTCGTAGCGGGCGAAGGTGAGGCCGTAGGGCTTGACCACCGCGTCGACCCGGGCCAGCAGGATCTGGTGGGCGCGCATCACCGAGGTGATCGCCGCCATCGACGGCACCTTGCCCCAGCGCTGGGTCCAGTGCTCGTCGGCGCGGGCGATCGGGTCGAAGTCGAGGGCGAGGGGCTTGGGCACGCCCCTTACCGTACCCGCGGGCGTCAACGGGGGTAGCAGGTGTCCACGATGGTGGACAAGCCGCCCGCTTGGCGGGATCACGCCAAACAGACGAGAACGGTCCGGCGGCGGCCCTTTACCGTGCATATTCCGGCAATATTCAGTGATTGCAGCGGAGTTGGCCCTCTGCGCAGCCCGCACGGCATGGTTCGCAGCGAAACCTCCGATTTCCCGGACCACCCGTTGCCGCACCGTTGGCGAGAGTTTGCCAATAGTTGCCGAACCGCTGTTCCCGGCCGCCGCCGCCTCGGCATGCTTCTGGCCAGCCCCGTTCGACACCGCCGGCCCACCCCACCGGCTGCTGTCGCCTGACCGCACGGAGCTGCACGTCAGCACCCGTTCCGCCCCAGCAGGCACCGACCCAGGTGCCCCGGAGCGAGGTGCGACCGCGCACACGCGGTTGATCCGGAAGGAACCCGTACGTGAAGCGAAAGCTCGCTGTCGGAGCCGTTCTCTCTGCCTCGGCCCTGCTGGCCGGTGCGATCCAGGTGAGCGCCGGCATGGCGTACGCCGCCCCGAACCCCGCCTCCCTCGGCCGGGCCGACCAACTCGCCCTGGCCGCCGCCCAGGCGCCCGCCGCCGCCAAGGCGCTGGGCCTGGGCGCCCAGGAGAAGCTGGTCGTCAAGGACGCCGTCGTCGACGCCGACGGCACCCGCCACTTCCGTTACGAGCGCACCTACGCCGGACTGCCGGTGCTCGGCGGCGACCTGGTCGTGCACCAGGCCGCCAACGGCAAGGTGAAGTCCAGCGACAAGGCCGCGCCCGGCAGCCTGGCCCCCGCCTCGCTGAGCCCGAAGCTGTCGGCCGGCCAGGCCGCCGCCAAGGCGACCGGCGCGGTGCAGGCCACCGTCGGCCTCACCCAGGACGCCGACGAGGCCGCCCTCACCTCGGTCTCCGGTGCCAGCGGCAGCGCCCAGCTGGTGATCTGGGCCGCCGACGGCGCCCCGCGGCTGGCGTACCGCACCACCGTGGAGGGCGTCCGGGCGGACGGCACCCCGAGCCGCCAGCTGCTGGTCACCGACGCGGACAGCGGCGCGGTGCTCTCCGTCCACGAGCAGATCCAGACCGCCGACGCGACCGGCTCCGGCAACGGCGTGTTCGTCGGCAGCGTCCCGCTGACCACCAACTACACCGGCAGCGCGTACCAGTTGAAGGACAACACCCGCGGCGGCCAGTACACCACCACGCTGGCCAACAAGACCTCGGGCAAGGGCACCCTCTACTCGAAGTCCACCAACAGCTGGGGCAACGGCCTGGTCTCCAACGGCGAGTCCGCGGCCGTCGACGCCCAGTACGGCGCGGCCGTCACCTGGGACTTCTACAAGAACACCTTCGGCCGGGCGGGCATCCGCGGCGACGGCGTCGGCGCGTACAGCCGGGTGCACTACGGACGCAACTACGTCAACGCGTTCTGGGACGACAGCTGCTTCTGCATGACCTACGGCGACGGCGCCTCCAACACCCACCCGCTGACCGAGCTCGACGTCTCCGGCCACGAGATGAGCCACGGCGTGACGTCCAACACGGCCGGCCTGAACTACTCGGGCGAGTCCGGCGGCCTGAACGAGGCCACCTCCGACATCTTCGGCACCATGGTCGAGTTCTACGCCAACCTGCCGAAGGACAACCCGGACTACCTGATCGGCGAGCTGATCGACATCAACGGCAACGGCACGCCGCTGCGCTACATGGACAAGCCGTCCAAGGACGGCGCGTCCGCCGACTACTGGTCCTCCACCGTCGGCAGCAAGGACGTCCACTACTCCTCGGGCGTCGCCAACCACTTCTTCTACCTGCTGGCCGAGGGCAGCGGCGCCAAGACGATCAACGGCGTCAGCTACAACTCGCCGACCTACAACGGCGCGACGCTGACCGGCATCGGCCGGGCCAAGGCCGCGCAGATCTGGTACCGGGCGCTGAGCGTCTACATGACCTCCAGCACCAACTACAAGGGCGCCCGCACCGCGACCCTGAGCGCCGCCGCCGACCTGTACGGCTCCGGCTCCGCCGAGTACAACGCGGTCGCGGCCACCTGGACCGCGGTGAACGTCAACTGACGCCGACCGGCTGACGAAAGCCCGCGGCGGCCGGGCCTCCCACGAAGAGGCCCGGCCGCCGCGCACCACGTTCCGGAGCGGTCAGGCGGCGGCGGTCGCCGGGGCGTCCAGCTCGCCGCGCTCCTCCTTGGCGAGCATCCGCTCGGCGAAGAAGCCGCCGGTGGGCAGCACCGACAGCACGAACAGCACCAGGGTGCGCTTCGGCTCCCAGCGGCGGGCCTGGTGCGCCTGCACCAGGAACACCACGTACAGGACGAACAGCACGCCGTGCACCATGCCCATCACCGGGACGCCGTTGAAGCTGGTGGTGCGCTTCAGCACCGAGCAGATCAGCAGCAGGATGAAGGACAGCCCCTCGGGGCCGGAGACCAGGCGCAGGCGGTGGACGGCGGCGACGCTCTTCACGGGATTCCTCACGGGGGCACGACGGACGGCTGGGCCGGTGGACGACCGGGCTTGTGAACGGTTGCACAAGCCGGGCCTATTATCACCGACCCGACACCGGCGCCGACCGCGGACCCCCTATCCTGCTGTGCTGCGCGGGCTCCGACCGTCGGGCCGCGCCGACCCACGGGGGGAACGCACCATGCTGAAGCGGGACTGGGACCGCCACACCTGCGCCAAGCGCGGGCACATCACCTACGCACCCGACGAGCCCGACCTGCGGGCCCGCCTGCACACCGCCACCGCGGTCGGCACCGCCTGGCGCTGCCTGCGCTGCGGCGACTTCGCGCTCGGCGAGCCGCACGGCTCCGGGCCCGCCCAGGACGCGCCGCTGGTGCCCCGCGGCAAGGCCCTGCGCGACCTGTTCATCCTGCGCTTCCTGGCCGTCGAGCGGCTGCTGCGCGGCCTGCTGATCGTGGTGGTCGCCTGGGGCGTGTGGAAGTTCTCCAACAGCCAGGACGCGGTGCGCCGGATCTTCGACGAGAACCTGACCGTCCTCAAGCCGGTCACCGAGCACTTCCACTGGGACCTGGAGCACTCGCCGATCGTCGACACCATCCGCAAGACCTTCGACTACAAGCACTCCACCCTGGTGTACGTGGCGGTCGCGCTGGTGGTGTACGCGCTGATCGAGATCGTCGAGGCCTTCGGCCTGTGGTGGGGCCACCGCTGGGCCGAGTACCTGACCGTGGTCGCCACCGCCGCCTTCCTGCCGCTGGAGGGCTACGAGCTCACCGAGCACGTCAGCGCCCTGAAGGTCTGCACCCTGCTGCTGAACATCGCCGCGGTGCTCTGGATCATGCTCTCCAAGCGCCTGTTCGGCCTGCGCGGCGGCCGCGCCGCGTTCGAGGCCGAGCGGCACTCGGCCTCGCTGCTGGAGGTGGAGGCCTCCGCGGGGGCGCTGCCGCAGACGGTCTGACCTTTTGTCCGGTATGCCCGACTGACGCTATGTCCGATGTACGGGTTTCGTACCGAACGGGTACCAGGTGCCCCGGCCCCCTCCCCCACCCGGGGAGGGGGCCGCTACATTCCCGGACGTGGCACAGTTCCGACTCCAGGGGTCAAAGGTCCTCGCCGTCGATCTCGCCGGGGACACCGTCAAGGCACGCAACGGCTCGATGGTCGCCTACACCGGACAGATGGGCTTCAAGAAGCTCTCCGGTGGCGGCGACGGCCTGCGCGGCATGGTCACCCGCCGGCTCACCGGCGAGCGCATGGAGGTCATGGAGGTGAAGGGGCAGGGCACCTGCTACTTCGCCGACAAGGCCACCGAGATCAACCTCGTCCGGCTGAACGGCGAGACGCTGTTCGTCGAATCCGACAACCTGCTCTGCACCGAGGCGTCCCTGCGCACCGGCACCTCCTTCACCGGTCTGAACGGCATGGCCAGCGGCAACGGCCTGTTCACCACCAAGGTCGAGGGCCAGGGCTGGGCGGCGGTCACCTCGCACGGCCCCGCGGTGATCCTCCGGGTCTCCCAGGGCCTGCCGCTGCGGGTCGACCCGGGCGCCTACATCGCGCACACCGGCAACCTGCACCGGGCGCTCAAGTCCGGGGCGGGCTGGAGCACGCTGATCGGCGAGGGCGGCGGCGAGGCCATGCAGGTCGAGTTCACCGGCGAGGGCCTGGTCTACGTCCAGCCCTCCGAGCGGACGACGCTGGGGGGCGAGGTCTGATGGCCTTCACCAGGATCAACAACAAGATGGTCTCCGCCCAGGTGCTGCCCGGGCAGCGGATCCTCTCCCAGCGCGGCTCGATGCTCGGCTACACCGGCGAGGTCTCCTTCCAGCCCAACCTGATGGGCGGCCAGGGCGGCGTGATGTCGATGATCGGCCGCCGGGTCGCCAACGAGGACACCCCGCTGATGACCGTCGAGGGCCACGGCACCGTGATGTTCGGCCACGGCGGCCACCACGTGCACGTGGTCGACCTGGTCGGCGACACCCTCTACGTGGAGGCCGACCGGCTGCTCGCCTTCGAGGGCAGCCTCCAGCAGTCCACCATGTTCATGGGCCAGCAGGGCGGCCTGATGGGCGTGGTCCGCGGCCAGGTCACCGGACAGGGCCTGTTCACCACCAAGCTCACCGGCCACGGCGCGGTCGCCGTGATGGCCCACGGCGGCGTCATCGAGCTCCCGATCTTCCCCGGCCAGCCCGTCCACGTCGACCCGCAGGCGTACGTCGCCCACCGCGGCGAGGTCACCAACAAGCTCTCCAGCGCCCTCGGGTGGCGCGACATGGTCGGACGCGGCTCCGGCGAGGCGTTCCAGCTCGAACTGTCCGGGCAGGGCACGGTGTACGTCCAGGCCAGCGAGGTGAAGCTCTGATGTCCTACCCCCCGCAGAACCCCTACGGTCAGCAGCCCTACGGTCAGCAGCCGTACGGTCAGCAGCCCCCGCCGCACCCGCCGCAGGGGCCCCCGCCCGGGTACTCCCAGCAGCAGTACGAGCAGTCCCACCAGGCCACCCAGGCCGGGATGCCGCTCCCCCCGCAGGCCCCGCCCTACCAGGCCGGCCCCGCCGGGCAGTTCGGCGCCCCGGTGTTCCAGCCGCCCGGCGGCGAGGGCCCCAAGGTCTGGGACGCCGGGACGCTGCCCGACAACGACAACGTCAACCCGTACTGCTTCTCGGTCGACCTGAACGGCGCGTACTACCTGCAGAAGGGGAAGATGATCGCCTACTACGGCGAGATGCGCTTCTCCGGGGTCGGCCGCGGCGCGCTCGACCAGCTCCTCGAACGGAACTTCAACTCCCCGCTGCACGCCTCCGACTGGGTGGTCGCCGAGGGGCGGGGCAAGCTGCTGCTCGCCGACCGGGCCTACGACCTCAACTCGTACGACCTGGAGGACGGCAACCTGACGGTGCGCTCGGGCAACCTGCTCGCCTTCGAGCCCACCCTGCAGCTCAAGCAGTCCATCATCCCCGGGTTCCTCACCCTGATCGGCACCGGCAAGTTCGTCGCCGCCTCCAACGGCCCCGTGCACTTCGTCGAGCCCCCGATCCGGGTCGACCCGCAGGCCCTGGTCGGCTGGGCCGACTGCCCCGCGCCCTGCCACCACTACGACCACGGCTACCTGCACGGCGTGATCGGCGGCCTGCGGCACCTGACCGGGATCGGCGGCGCCAGCGGCGAGGAGCACCAGTTCGAGTTCATCGGGGCCGGGCAGGTCCTGATGCAGTCCTCCGAGACCCTGATGGCCGACCGCTCGGTCGGCGTCATCGGCGCCGAACCGGGCATCCCGGGCTCCGGCGTCCCGCACCAGCAGCAGCACGGCGGCGGCAGCGTCCCGGGGCTGGGCAACCTGGGCGACCTCGGACGCCGCTTCGGGCTGTAGGCAGGAGGCGCACTGCCAGGAAGCGCACTCAGGGGGCGGGGTACTGCGCGCAGTACCCCGCCCCCTGGTTTCACCTTCACACGGGGGTGAACTCGACCGGGAGGGAGACCAGCGCCCGGTGGACCGGCCCCGGGCGCCAGAGGACGTCCGCGGTGGGGACGGCGAGGCGGAGGTCGGTGAGGCGGCTGATGAGGTACTCGATGGCGGTGACGGCCATCAGGACGGCGGGCTGGCGGGCGGGGCAGCGGTGCGGGCCGGCGCCCCAGGCGAGGTGGGCGTAGGAGCCGCCGAGGGACTCGCTCTCGGCGGGGGTGAGGGCCGCCTGGGCGTTGGCGGAGGCGTAGGAGACCAGGACGGGCTGCTCGGGGGTGAGCGGGGTGCCGTGGAAGACGATCTCGCGCCGGACGTAGTGCGGGGAGAAGTTGGACAGCGGGGGGTCGTTCCAGAGCACCTCGTTGACCGCGTCGTGCGCGGTCATCGCGCCGCTGTGCAGGGAGCCGGCGTACCGGTCGTCGGAGAGCATCCGCAGCAGCGCGCCCGCGATCAGGTTGGCGGTGGGTTCGTGCCCGGCCATCAGGGTGAGGGTGATGTGCCGGACGACCTCGTCGTCGGCGAGCTGCGCGGGGTGGCCGAGGAAGGCGGAGATCAGGTCGTGCCGGGGCGCGGCGCGGCGGTCGGCGACCTGTTCGGTGATGACGGCGACCAGGTCGGCGTACGCGGCGGCGGCGCCGGAGGAGGTCTCGAAGGCGCGGTTCATCGCGGTGCTGATCCGGTCGATGTCCGGGTCGGGGACGCCGTACCAGGAGGTGAGGATGAGCAGCGGCAGCCGGTAGGCGTACGCGGCGAGCAGGTCGGCCTTGCCGGCGTGGGCGAACTCGGCGATGAGCTGTTCGGCGACGGCGGTGGTGTCGCGCTGCAGCAGGTGGGGTTCGAGGATGCCGACGCTGTCGGTGATGACCTGGCGGTAGCGGGTGTGGGCGGGGCCGTCGGAGAAGAGGGCGGTGGGGCGCCAGCCGAACAGCGGGAGGATCGGGGAGTCGGCGGGCTGGGTGGCCTGCCAGCGGCGCGGGTCGCGGGTCCAGGTGTCGGTGTCGCGGAGGACCTCGAGGGCGACGTGGTAGTCGGTGACCAGCCAGGCGTCGACGCCGGGGGCGAGTTCGACGGGGGCGAGCGGTCCGCGGTCGCGCAGCCGGGTGTAGTGGGCGTGCGGGTCGGCGGCGAACCGGGCGCCGTAGAGGGCGGTGCGGGGGGTGCGGGCGGTCACGGGGTGCTCTCCTGGGGCAGGCGGTCCAGGACGTGTTCGGCGAGGGCGATCAGGGCGTCGACGCAGCCCTCGCGGGCTCGGGCGTCGAGTTCGAGCAGCGGGGTGGCGGGGTCGAGGTCGAGGGCGGCGCGGACGGCGTCGAGGGCGATCGGCGGGGTGTCGGGGAAGCGGTTGACGGCGACGGCGTAGGGCAGTCCGGCCTCCTCGATCAGGTCCATCGCGTCGAAGGCGTCGGCGAGGCGGCGGGTGTCGACCAGGACGAGCGCGCCGAGGGCGCCGCGGGCGAGGTCCTCCCAGAGCGGCAGGAAGCGGCGCTGGCCGGGGGTGCCGAACAGGTAGAGGACGAAGTCGCCGTCGGCGAGGGTGAGTCGGCCGAAGTCGACGGCGACGGTGGTGGCGGTCTTGCCGGGGGTGCGGCTGATGTCGTCGACCGGGACGCTCGCCGCGGTCATGGTCTCCTCGGTGTGCAGGGTCGGGATCTCCGACAGGGTGCGCACGAGGGTGGTCTTGCCGACCCCGAACGGCCCGGTGACCATGAGCTTCATCAGGACCGGGTCGGTCGGCGGCAGGTAGGCCGGGGCCCCGGCGGGTCCGTCGCCGAGCAGGGCGGCGTTGCTACTTGAGGGCGCGAAGTCCACTGAGGAGCCTTTCGGCGAGGTCCCGGTTGACCGGCTGGGCGGAGGGGATGGGCGCGCGGACGGAGAGCGCGCCGCGCTCGGCCAGGTCGGCGGCGATGAAGACGGTGGCGCTGACGGGCAGCCGGAGGTGGGCGGCGGCCTCGGCGAGGGTCAGGGCGCCGGGGCGGACCAGTTCCCATAACTGCCGGTGCTCGCCGCCGAGTCCGGCCGGGAGGTCGGCGGCGGCGTGCAGCACGCTGAGCCGGTCCAGGGTGCCGGCGCCCGCGGCGGTGGTGCGGCCGTGGGTGGCGAGGTAGGCGGGGACGAGGCGGCGGCGCGGGGGCGTGGTCATGTGCGGCTCGCCTCCCGGGCGGGGCTGGCCAGCGCCCTGGCCAGCGCGGCGACCTGGACCTGCATCTGGTAGGCGATGGTGCCGAGGTCGGCGCCGGGGAGGGCGAAGACGGCCAGCGAGGAGTTCTCGCCCGCGGGGGTGACGACGGCGTAGCCGTGCTCGGACTCGACCACGGTCTGGGTGAGGGCGACCTTCTCGGCGCCGGTGAAGGCGGTGGTGAAGGCGCGGGCGGCGGCGTGCAGCGAGGCGGTCATCGCGGCGACCCGGTCGGCGCCGTCCCGGCCGAGGTCGGCGGAGTGGCCGGTGACCAGGCCGTCGCCGGTGGCGATGACGGCGTTCTGCACGCCGGGCAGGTCGAGCAGCGGGGTGAGGACCCAGGAGAGGTCCTCGGTGTGGCGACGGAGCTGGGCGGTCACGGGGTTTCGACTCCTTCGGGTGCGGCGGGTCCCTGGGGGCCCGCGGGGCGTTCGGCGGCGCTGCGTCCGGCGGCGGTGCCGGACTGGAGGGCCGACCACGCGCTGCGGGCCCGGTCGGGGGTGGTGCCCGCCGGGGCGGGGAGGGGGGAGGGTGCGTCCTGCTGCGGGACGCGGGGGGTGCGGCGCTTGCGGGTGGGCAGGGCGTCGCCCGCGTCGAACACCGGGGCGCTCTGGGTGATCGGGCGGGGGGCGAGGGCGGAGAGCGGGGCGGCCGGGTCGGTCAGGGTGAGCAGGTCGGCGGGCAGCCGCAGGATGGCCCGCACGCCCCCGTACGGGGAGGGTTCGACCCGGCAGCCGAAGCCGAACTGGCGGCAGAGCAGGCCGATCACCGCGAAGCCGGCCTGCGGCGGGTCGCCGAGTTCGGTGAGCAGCACCTCGGCCTGGCCGTCGAGCAGTTCGGCGGCCCGTTCGAGCTGGTCGGGTTCCATGCCGACGCCCATGTCGTCGACCACCACGAGGGCGCCGGAGCTGCCCTGTTCGATGGAGACCACGACCCGGGTCTCGGGGTGGGAGTAGGCGGTGGCGTTGCCGAGGATCTCGGCGAGCGCGATGGCGACCGGCTCGGCGGCCCGGGCGGCGACCGCGAGCCGGGGTTCGCGCAGGTGGTTGGTGATCTCGATCCGGGCGTACCCGGCGACCCGGGACTGCGCGCCGACGCAGAGTTCGGCGAGCGGGGAGTCCTCGCGGGTCATGCCGGGCCAGGCGCCGGAGAGCACGGCGAGGGACTGCACGCGGCGCAGGGTGAGCTCGTTGCGGAAGTCGAGGGCGAGCAGCCGGGGGTCGTCGACCGAGAGCTGGATCTCCTCCAGCAGGGAGCGGACCTGGATCAGCAGAGCCTGGATCTTGGAGGCGGCGCCTCGCAGGGCGGCCCGGGCGGCGGCGTCGGTGCGTTCGCGTTCGGCGAGCGCGGCGCGCAGGGCGGCGCCGAGGACGGCGTCCAGGGCGCGGTGGAGCTCCTCGTTGCCGCCGGTGGCGTCGAGCGGTCCGGGGACGGGCGTGCGGGGGTGGGTGAGCGCGGTGGCGGCGGCGGGGAGGCGTTCGTGCGCGAGGTGGGCGAACTCGCGGACGGCGGCGGCCAGCCGGTCCTCGGCGAGGGTGTGCCGGGCGTCGGCGGCGCGGGCCCGGGCCTCGGCGGCCCGGGCGTGCTCCTCGTTCTCACGGGCCCGGGTCTCGGCGGCGCGGGCCCGGACCTCGGCGCCCTGGGTGCGGTGGTCGGCCTCGGCGGCGCGCTGGGTGGCGGCCCGGGCGGTGCGGACGGCGCGCCGGGCGGACCACAGCAGGGGTCCGGCGGTCAGGGCGGCGCCGGCCAGCAGGGCGAGCACGATCTCGGCCATGGGGTCCTCGGGGGAAGTCGTCGCGGCGGGGACGGTGCGCTGGGGTCAGGCGGTGCGGGCCTCGCGCTGCCGGGCGAGGTGGGCCATCCGGCCGACGACCTCCAGCATGGCGGGCGGCTCGGTGCCGTCGAGGTGCCGGTACTCGGTGCCGATGGTGACCAGCAGCCGCTCGGGGAGGCCGAGTTCGGGGTAGCGGGCCTCGTCGATCACGATCTGCGCGGCCTCGGCGGCGGTGCGCCCGGCGGCGTGCAGGGCGTGCGCGCGGTCGCGGACGTAGCGCAGGTAACCGGCGTGGGCGCGCAGGTCGGCGCGGGTGAGCAGCGGGCCGTGGCCGGGGACGATCGTCTCGGCGCCGGTGTCGAGCAGCCGCTCGACGGCGTCGATGACGTTGCCGAGCGGGCCGGCCCAGTGCACGGGGTGGTCGCCGGGGCGTTCGGCGGTGGAGCCGAAGACGACGTCGCCGGTGAAGACGGTGGAGCGGGTGGGCAGGTGCACGGTCAGGTCGCCGCTGGTGTGGGCCGGCGGGAGGCTGCTGATCCGGACCGGGATGCTGCCGACGCGCAGTTCGAGTTCGCCGGTGAAGACGGTGTCGGGGACGACGGGCGGGGTGTCGGCCCAGTTGAAGCAGCCGAAGTGCTCGTGCAGGTAGGAGCCGGTGTCGCCGTCCTTGTCGAGGTTCTGCAGCAGGGCGTGCTGCTGTTCGGGGGTCGGCTCGTAGGCGATGTGGTGCAGCGCCTCGTGGGTGGTGATCACCTCGGCGTCGGGGAGGACGCCCGCGCCCCACATGTGGTCGCCGTTGGCGTGGGTGACGACGATCCGGTCGACCTCGGTGCCGGGGGCGAGGACGGTGCGGGTGCGCTGCAGGAACTCGCCGGCCAGGGTGCGGTCGTACGGGGTGTCGATCCAGAGGGCGCGGCCGCCGTCGGTGACCAGGCCGCAGTTGGCCAGGCCCCAGCCGCGCTGCTGCGGCTGCCATGCGTATACACCGTCGGCTATCGAATGGAAGTGCGCACTCCGGGTCGTCATGGGCGCGATTATGCCCAACGCTGTGTCACCGTTTGACTCCGGCCCAGGAATTGGACATGACTGGCTCAATTCGGCCGTCCGGGACGGCGGTTGTGCGGGGACGGAGCAGTTCCCCCGACCCCCGGCAGCGAGGCGGGGCGCCGGTTGTGAATTCGTACAACATTGAACAACTTCGGCTATACTCGATCCCATGGACACCTCAGAGACCACAGCGCCCGAGGTCTCCCCCTCCCCGCGGGGAGCGGCGGACACCCCGTGGCTCGACGCGCGCGAACAGCGCTTCTGGCGCGCCCACCTGGAGGTCGGCAAGCTGCTCGACCACCAGCTGAGCCGGGAGCTGCAGAGCCACAACCTGGCCATCAACGACTACGAGATCCTGGTCGTGCTCTCCGAGTCCCCCGAGCGCCGGATGCGGATGACCGACCTGGCCACCGCCACCCTGCAGTCCAAGAGCCGCCTCTCGCACCAGATCACCCGGATGGAGACGGCCGGGCTGGTGCTGCGCCAGGAGTGCCCGGGCGACCGCCGCGGCCTGTACGCGCACCTCACCGAGCACGGCTGGCAGACGCTGCAGCAGGTCGCCCCGGACCACGTCCGCAGCGTCCGCGAGCACTTCATCGACCGGCTCACCGACGAGCAGCTCGACGCGATGTACGCGGCCCTGGCCCCGATCGCCGAGCACCTGCGCGGGCTCCGCGGCCGGGGCTGAGCACCGCCTCAGGAGGTCAGCCCGGCCACCAGCCGGTCCGCCGCCGCGTACGGGTCGAGTTCGCCCGCGGCGACCTGCCCGGCCAGCGCGTCCAGGTGCCGGTCGCCGCGCAGGTCGCCGATCCGGGCGCGCAGCGCGGCCAGCGTGATCGCCTCGACCTCCTGGGCGGCCCGGCGGCGGCGGCGGGCGTCGAGCTCGCCGGTCTCGGCCAGCCAGCCGCGGTGCTTCTCCAGCGCCTCGACGAGCTCGTCCACGCCCTCGCCGCGGGCCGCCACGGTCTTGACGATCGGCGGCCGCCAGTCGCCCGCCTGCCGGGACTCCCCCAGGCCGAGCATGTGGTTGAGCTCGCGGGCGGTGGCGTCCGCGCCGTCCCGGTCGGCCTTGTTGACCACGAACACGTCGCCGATCTCCAGGATGCCCGCCTTCGCGGCCTGGATGCCGTCGCCCATGCCGGGGGCCAGCAGCACCACCGCGGTGTCGGCCTGCGCGGCGACCTCCACCTCGGACTGCCCGACGCCGACGGTCTCCACCAGGATGACGTCGCAGCCCGCCCCGTCCAGCACCCGCAGCGCCTGCGGGGCGGCCCAGGCCAGGCCGCCGAGGTGGCCGCGGGTGGCCATCGAGCGGATGAACACCTCCGGGTCGGTGGCGTGCTCCTGCATCCGCACCCGGTCGCCGAGCAGCGCGCCGCCGGAGAACGGCGAGGACGGGTCGACCGCCAGCACCCCGACCCGCTTGCCGAGCCTGCGGTAGGCGCTGACCAGCGCCGAGGTGGAGGTCGACTTGCCCACCCCGGGCGAGCCGGTCAGACCCACCGTGTAGGCCCGCCCGCTGTACGGGGCCAGCGCCGCCATCACCTCGCGCAGCTCGGGCGCGGCGTTCTCCACCAGCGTGATCAGCCGGGCCACCGCCCGGGGACGGCCCTGCCGGGCCTGGTCGACCAGCGTCGCCACATCGGCCATCGAAATCGCTCCTCGCAGCAGAAAGACGGACGCCCCGCCGGGCCGCGCGGGCGGCCCTGCGGGGGTCCTGGGGGTCCCTGGGGGTTCGGTCAGCCCTGCGCGGGGACCTTGACGATCAGCGCGTCGCCCTGGCCGCCGCCGCCGCACAGCGCGGCCGCGCCGACCCCGCCGCCGCGGCGCTGCAGCTCCAGCGCCAGGTGCAGCACCACGCGGGCGCCGGACATGCCGATCGGGTGGCCGAGCGCGATCGCGCCGCCGTTGACGTTGACGATCTCGTCGCTGACGCCGAGGTCCTGCATCGACTGGTGGGCGACGGCGGCGAACGCCTCGTTGATCTCGATCAGGTCGAGGTCGCCGACCTCCAGGCCCTCCTTGGCCAGCGCGTGCTTGATCGCGTTGGACGGCTGCGACTGCAGCGAGTTGTCCGGGCCCGCGACGTTGCCGTGGGCGCCGATCTCGGCGATCCAGCTCAGGCCCAGCTCCTCGGCCTTGGCCTTGCTCATCACCACGACGGCGGCGGCGCCGTCGGAGATCTGCGAGGAGGTGCCGGCGGTGATGGTGCCGTCCTTGCTGAAGGCCGGGCGCAGCTTGGCCAGGCCCTCGACGGTGGTGTCGGCGCGGATGCCCTCGTCCTGGCTGAACAGCACCGGCTCGCCCTTGCGCTGCGGGATGGCGACCGGCACGATCTCGGCCTCGAACACGCCGTCGGCCTGGGCCTTGGCGGCGCGCTGGTGGGAGGCGGCGGCGATGGCGTCCTGCACCTCGCGGGTGATGCCGAGGCGGGTGTTGTGCTTCTCGGTGGACTCGCCCATCGGGATGTTCTCGTAGGCGTCGGTCAGGCCGTCGTGCGCCATCGAGTCGAGCATCCCGATCGCGCCGTACTTGAAGCCCTCGCGGGACTTCGGCAGCAGGTGCGGGGCGTTGGTCATGGACTCCTGGCCGCCGGCCACCACCACGTCGAACTCGCCGGCCCGGATCAGCTGGTCGGCCAGCGCGATCGCGTCCAGCCCGGAGAGGCAGACCTTGTTGACCGTCAGCGCCGGGACGTTCATCGGGATGCCCGCCGCGACCGCCGCCTGCCGGGCCGGGATCTGGCCCGCACCGGCCTGCAGCACCTGCCCCATGATCACGTACTGCACCTGCTCGCCGGTGATGCCGGCCCGCTCCAGCGCCGCCTTGATCGCGAAGCCGCCGAGCTCGGCGCCGGAGAAGCCCTTGAGCGACCCGAGCAGCCGTCCCATCGGGGTGCGGGCACCTGCGACGATCACAGAAGTAGTCATGGACGAGCCCCTTCGCGCGTCGGACCAGAGGGTATGGGGATGCCGTCAATGTACTGACCGGTCACCTCTGCGTCACCGGCGCGGCGATGTGATCAGCACTACTGGCACTCACCAGTGAACACCGTGCCGGGACGGGGCCGGAACCGTGTGAGCAGACTCGCAGGACGGCGCGCTGGCGCCCGGCCGCCGGGATGCGCTGCACTGGGTGCCATCCCTCGCCGTCCCACCCCTTCCGGAGGACACCGTGCTGACCCGCATCGACCACATCGGCATCGCCTGCTTCGACCTGGACCGGACCGTCGAGTTCTACCGCGCCACGTACGGCTTCGAGGTGTTCCACAGCGAGGTCAACGAGGAGCAGGGCGTCCGCGAGGCCATGCTGAAGATCAACGACACCGGGGACGGCGGCGCCTCCTACCTGCAGCTGCTGGAGCCGACCCGGGAGGACTCGACGGTCGCCAAGTGGCTGGCCAAGAACGGCGAGGGCGTGCACCACATCGCCTTCGGCACCGCCGACGTGGACGGGGACGCGGCCGCGATCGCGGGCAAGGGCGTGCGGGTGCTGTACGACGAGCCGCGGCGCGGTTCGATGGGCTCGCGGATCACCTTCCTGCACCCCAAGGACTGCGGCGGCGTGCTGACCGAGCTGGTCACCAGCGCGGACCCGTCCGCCCACTGACGGGTTCGGGCCCGCGGCCCGTGCGGGAGCCGACCGGTCGGTAACGAACTGGTCGGTAACTTCCGAAAAGCACCTCGCCCCCATTCCCCCGGCAGCGGCTCCCACTACAATGCCCAGGTGCGCTGGTACCACCGGTCCGCGCACCGCAGGGGAGTCCACGACGCGGGCACGGCCGGACGGTCGCCGTTCGGATCTGTCACCATTCTCCAGAGGCAACATGTCGCTCAGGAGTCCACCCGGACGGCGGAGCGATTGCAAGGACCAACCGATCCGCCCGCGAACCCGCGCGGCGGAACGGCCCGGTCGAGGACGCGACCAGGAGATGGATGGGACCGCGGAGTGCGGGGCTACGACCGCTACGAGGTTGAGGATCACCTCTCCAAGTTCGAGGCCGAGCTGGAGAAGGCCCGCAAGGAGCGGGACAAGACCATCGAGCACGCCGACGACCTCGCCTACCAGGTGGAGGTGCTCCGGGCCAAGCTGCACGAGGCCCGTCGGCAGCTCGCCCAGCCGCGTGCCTTCGACTCCGTCTCCGGCCAGGCCGAACAGCTCCTGCGCAACGCCGAGATGCAGGCCGAGGCGCTGCGCGCGGACGCCGAGCGCCAGCTGCGCGAGTCCCAGGCCGCCACCCAGCGGATGATGGCCGAGGCCGCCGAGCGGACCGCCCAGCTGGAGGCCGAGTTCAACGCCCGGCGCCGCCGGCTGGAGGAGGAGCTCGCCGAGTTCCGGGCCGCCGCCGAGCGCCACGTCAACGAGAACGTCAACTGGGCGGAGCAGACCCGCGCCGGCACCGAGCAGGAGGCCCAGCGCCTGCTCCAGGAGGCCCGCGCCGAGGCCGACCGGATGATGGCCGCCGTCCGCGCCGAGGCCGCCGCCCTCGCCGACCAGGCCCGCGCCCAGACCGCCGCCGACGTCGACGCCGCCCGCGGCGAGGCCCAGGCCCAGGCCGAGGCCGCCCTGCTGCGCGCCCAGACCGACGCCGAGCGCCTGCTGCGCGCCGCCTCCGAGCAGGCCCAGCAGACCGGCGCCCAGGCCGAGGAGCAGCGCGCCGCCGCCCTCACCGCCGCCCAGCAGCAGCTCGCCGAGGCGCACGCCGCCGCGGAGCAGAAGCTCGCCGCCGCCGAGGCCGAGATCACCGCCCTCAAGCAGCAGGCCCTCGCCGACCAGGAGCGCGCCGAGGCCGCCCTGTCCGGCGCCCAGGCCGAGATAGAGCGGCTGCGCGCCGAGGCCCTGGCCGAGACCGAACGGGCTCGCGCCGAGGCCGCCCGGATGCGCGAGGAGGCCACCGCCGCCGCCCAGCGGCTGCAGGCCGAGGCCACCAGCGAGGCCGAGCGCAAGGTCGCCGACGGCGCCGCCGCCAGCGAGCAGCGCTCCGCCACCGCCCGCGCCGAGATCGCCAAGATGGTGGCCGCCGCCACCCGCGAGGCCGAGCTGATCCGCTCCGCCGCCGCCACCGTGCAGGCCGAGGCGGACGCCGCCAAGGCCGCCGCCCGCGAGGAGAGCGAGCGCCTGCGCGGCGCCGCCGAGTCGGTCGCCAACGAGCTGCGCGCCGAGGCCGAGGCGGAGATCGCCGAGCGCCGGGCCGCCGCCGAGGCCGAGGCCGCCGCGCTGCGCGAGGCCACCGCCGCCGAGGCCGAGCGGATCCGCGCCGAGGCCGAGGAGGCCGGCCGCGCCGAGGGCGCCAAGGACGCGGCGCTGCGGCTGGCCCGCGCCGCCAAGCAGGCCGAGGAGGTGCTCGCCCGGGCGGGCGCCGACGCCGAGAGCACCCGCGGCGAGGCCGCCGCCGAGGCCGAGCGGCTGGTCGAGCACGCCAAGTCCGAGGCCGGGACGCTGCTGGAGCAGGCCCGCGAGGCCGTCGAGCAGGCGCAGAACGCCGCCATGGAGGACGCCGCCTCGATCCGCGAGCAGTTGGAGCGGATGCAGGCCGAGGCCGCCCGGGCCCGCGAGCAGGCCGAGGAGCAGCGCGCCGCCGCCGAGGCCGAGGCCGAGCGGGTCCGGGCCGAGGCCCGCCGCCAGGCCGCGGTGCAGATCGAGGAGTCCGCGAAGCAGGCCGAGGAACTGCTGACCACCGCCAAGTCCGACGCGGACGCGCTGCGCTCCGGCGCGGGCGAGGAGGTCGAACGGCTGCTGGGCGAGGCCCGCGAACAGGCCGCCGCCGTCCAGGGCCGGGCCGAGCAGACCCTCGCCCGGGCCCGCGCCGAGGGCGAGAAGATCACCGGCGCCGCCGAGCAGGCCCGCACCGAGCTCCTCGCCGCCGCCGAGACCGCCGCCCAGGAGGCCCGGGCCGCCGCCGAGCGGCACGGCGCCGAGCTGCGCGAGCAGGCCGCCGCCGAGGCCGACACCGTCCGCGCCGAGGCCGCGGCCGCCGCCGAGGCACTGCGTGCCGACACCGCCCAGTGGGCCGAGCAGCACCGCGCCGAGGCCGAGGAGGCCGGGCGGGCCGTGCGCGCCGAGGCCGAGGAGGCCGCCCGCGCGGTCGCCGAACGGGCCGAGGCCGCCGCGCAGGCGCTGCGCGAGGAGGCCGCCGCCGCCCGCGAGGCCGCCCGCGCCGACCTGGAGCGCGACCAGGCGCGGACCGCCGAGCAGCTGGCCGAGGCCGCCGCCATCCGGGCCGCCGCCGACGGCGAGGCCGCGCAGGTCCGCGAGGCCGCGGCCGCCGACGCCGCGCAGACCCGCGAGGCCGCCGAGGCCGACGCCGCGCAGCTGCGCGCCGAGGCCGAGCAGGCCCTCGCCGTCGCCCGCACCGACGCCGAGGCGCTGGGCACCGAGGCCGCCGCCGACCGGGCCGAGGCCGCCCGGCTGCGCGAGCAGGCCGAGGCGTACGACCGCGAACTGCGCGCCACCGCCGAACGCGAGACCGCCGAGCAGCGCGAGGCCGCCGAGGCGTACGACCGCGAACTGCGCGCCACCGCCGAACGCGAGACCGCCGAACTGCGGGCCACCGCCGAACGCGAGACCGCCGAACTGCGCGAGCAGGCCGAGGCGTACGACCGCGAACTGCGCGCCACCGCCGAACGCGAGACCGCCGAACTGCGCGAGCGGGCCGAGCACGCCGCCGAGCAGCTGCGGGCGAACGGCGAGGCGCGGGCCGCCGAGCTGGTCGCGGCGGCCGAGCAGGAGGCCGCGGAGGTCCGCCAGTCGGTGGCGGGTCTGCACGAGAAGGCGACCGGCCAGATCGCCGAGCTGCGGGCCGCCGCCGAGCGGGAGACCGCGGAGCTGCGCGAGCGGGCCGAGGCGTACGACCGCGAGCTGCGGGCCGCGGCCGAGCGGGAGACCGCCGAACTGCGGGCCGCCGTGGCCGAGTTCGCGCAGCAGCAGCGGGCCGAGGCGGAGGCCGGGGCGCAGCGGGTGCTGGCCGAGGCCGACGAGTTGGCGGCGGCGGCGCTGGCGGAGGCCGAGGAGCGGGCGGGCACGCTGCGTTCGGAGGCCGAGGAGTACGCGCTGGCGACCCGGACGCTGGCGGAGGAGTTCGACGCGGACATCCGCGGCCGGGCCGAAGCCTTCGACCGGGAGACCCGGGAGGCCGCCGAGGCGTACGACAAGGCGACCCGCGAGCAGGCGAAGTCGGTGCTGGAGAAGGCGTTCGCGGACGCCGAGCAGCTCGGCGAGCAGGCCCAGGCGGAGGCGCTGGCGCTGGCCGCGGCGGCCGAGGAGCAGTCCGACGCGATGGTCGCGGCGGCCCGCCAGGAGGCGGAGCGGCTGCGGGCCGAGGCCGAGGCGCAGGGCAAGGCCGAGGTGGAGAAGGCCCGGGCGGACGCGGACGCGCTGCTCTCGGAGGCCCGCCGGGACTCCACGGCGATCCGCGAGCGGGCCGAGGAGCTGCGCGAGCGCACCGACGCCGAGATCGAGGCGCTGCACGAGCGGGCCCGCAAGGAGAACGCGCAGGCGATGAAGTCGGCCGGCGAGCGGGTGGACGCGTTGGTGACGGCGGCCCAGGAGCAGCTGACCGAGGCCGAGGAGCAGGCGCAGGCGCAGGTCGCGGAGGCCGAGGAGCGGGCGGCGGAGCTGATCGCGGCGGCCGAGGCGCGGGCGTCCGAGCTGACCTCGGAGGCGTCCGCGGAGGCGGGCCGGGTGCGGATCTCCGCGGTGCGCAAGGCGGAGACGCTGCTCAAGGAGGCCGAGAACAAGCTCGCGGACTCCACCACCCGGGCCGAGGCGCTGATCATCAAGGCGGAGGCGAAGCTCAAGGCCGCCGAGATGGAGGCCGAGGAGCAGCTGGAGGCGGCGGCCGACGAGGCCGCGTCGCGCCTCAGGCGCGCCGACGAGGAGGCCGAGAAGCGCGTGCGGCGGGCCGGTTCGGACGCCGAGGAGCAGCTGCGGCTGGCCGCCGAGGAGGCGGAGCGGCTGCTCGCCGAGGCCCGCTCGGAGGCCAAGCGCGTGACCGACGAGGGCCAGCGGGAGTTGGACGAACTGGTCCGTCGGCGCAAGGACATCAACACCGAGATCTCTCGGGTCCAGGACGTGCTGTCGGCGTTGGAGGCGTTCGAGGCGCCCGCGCCGGCGGCCCACGGCAACGGGGGAAGCAAGAAGGACGGAGGGCCCAAGGCAGGTGCCGGAGTGGGCTCTCCGCGGTCGGGAGGCAATCGCTCCGGGGGCGCGCCACCCGATTGAGCGGACATTGTCCGCGAACCAACGGTGTTTCGCCGTTGACACTCCGGTACCGTGTCAGGATTCCCTCAACCATCTCAGCGGTTTGACGACAGGAAGCCCAGAAATCCCATGAGCGACAGTCACTCCCCGCACGGCTTCGACCTGGTACGCCGTGGGTACGAGCGCGCCCAGGTCGACGAGCGGATCGCCAAGCTGGTGGCCGACCGGGACAGCGCCCTCTCCCGGATCAGCGCGCTGGAGAAGCGCATCGAGGAGCTCCACCTGGAGACCCAGACGGCGCAGGCCGCGGTCACCGAGGCGGAGCCCTCCTACGCCGGTCTCGGTGCCCGCGTCGAGAAGATCCTCCGCCTCGCCGAGGAGGAGGCCAAGGACCTGCGCGACGAGGCGCACCGCGCCGCCGAGCAGCACCGCGAGCTGGCCGAGGCCGCCGCGCAGCAGGTCCGCACCGAGGCCGAGAACTACGCCAAGGACCGCAAGGCCAAGGCCGAGGACGAGGGTCTGCGGATCGTCGACAAGGCCAAGTCGGACGCGGCCCAGCTGCGCGCCGAGGCCAACAAGGACGCGCAGAACAAGCGCGAGGAGGCGGACGCCCTCTTCGAGGAGACCCGCACCAAGGCCGCCCAGGCCGCCCTGGAGTTCGAGACCAACCTGGCCAAGCGCCGGGAGCAGTCCGAGCGCGACCTGGCGGCCCGCCAGGCCAAGGCCGAGAAGCGGCTGGCCGAGATCGAGCACCGCGCCGAGCAGCTCCGCCTGGAGGCGGAGAAGCTGCGCACCGACGCGGAGCGCCGTTCCCGCCAGACCATCGAGACGGCGCAGCGCCAGGCCGAGGACATCGTGGCCGACGCCAACGCCAAGGCCGACCGGGTCCGCAGCGAGTCGGAGCGCGAGCTGGCGGCGCTCACCAACCGCCGCGACTCGATCAACGCGCAGCTGACCAACGTCCGCGAGATGCTGGCCACGCTGACGGGTGCCGCGGTCGCCGCGGCCTCGCTGCCGACCGACGACTCGCTGGGCGTGCCCGCGCAGCAGTCGCGCTGACGGCCCGGCCGACCGCCGGTCGGCCTTGTCGGGACACCGCTGAAGTCCTGAAGTGCCCGCAGGGGCCCGGAGCTCGCGCTCCGGGCCCCTGCGGCGTTCCCGGCTACTTGACGCGCTTGAGCAGGGCCCGGACGGCGGCGTTGAAGGTCTCGGGGGCCTCCAGCGAGGAGAGGTGGCCGACGGCCGGGATGACGGTCAGTTCGGCGTCGGAGAGCGCCTCGGCCATCATCCGGGCCTCGTCGAGCGGGGTGACGGTGTCGAGTTCGCCGACGATGACCGCGGCGGGCACCTCCAGGGCGGCCAGTTCGTCCAGCGAGTCGGGGCGGGCGGCCATCGCGCGCTGCGCCCAGGCGACCGCCGCCGGGTCGGCTTCGGCGATCATCTGCCGTACGGTGTCGACGAGTTCGGGGTCGGTGCCGGGGGCGAGCAGGTTCTCCGCCATCCGCTCCTCCAGCAGCAGGTCAACGTTGCCGCGCTCCAGGACGGCGGCGGCGATGCGCTCCCGGTTGGCGCGGACGGCGTCGGTGTCGGTGGTGGCCTTGGTGTCGGCGAGGACGAGTCCGGCCAGCCGTTCGGGGTGGCGGCGGGCGAAGGCCATCGCGACGTAGCCGCCCATGGAGAGCCCGGCCAGGACGGCCCGCTCGACGCCGAGCGAGTCCAGCAGGTCGGCGAGGTCGTCGGCGGCGGTGTCCAGCGACGGGGGCGGGTCGCCGAGCGGGGCGCTGCCGAAGCCGCGCTGGTCCGGCGCGACGGCCCGGGCGTCGTCCCCGGCCGGGCCGGGTACTCGCTCCAGTTGGACCTCCCACATCCGCGCGGAGAGCGGGAAGGCGTGCAGCAGGACGAGCGGGGTGCCGGTGCCGTTCTCGCGGACGGTCGGCGCGCTGGGCGAGGTCATGGTTCCACCGTAGGGCCCGGCGGGCACGCCCCGGACGCAGGTTGTCCGATTCGTCCGCTTTCTGCCCTAACCTGGCCGGAGACCAAGGAGCGGCAGATGATCGAGTTGCACCACCTGACGAAGCGTTACGGCGACAAGTTGGCCGTCGACGATCTGAGCTTCCGCATCCCGGAGGGCGTGGTCACCGGGTTCCTCGGCCCGAACGGGGCGGGCAAGTCCACCACCATGCGGATGATCCTCGACCTGGACCGCCCGACCAGCGGCGAGGTCACCATCGGCGGCAGGCGCTACGCCGGGATCCAGGACCCGCTGCGCCAGATCGGCGCCCTGCTGGAGGCCAAGGCCGTCCACCCCGGCCGCACCGCGTACGACCACCTGCTGTGGCTGGCGCAGTCCAACCGGGTGCCGCGCGCCCGGGTCGACGAGGTGCTCGACCTGGTCGGCCTGACCGCGGTGGCGAGGAAGCGCGCCCGCGGCTTCTCGCTCGGCATGGGCCAGCGGCTGGGCATCGCCTCCGCGCTGCTGGCCGACCCGCAGACCCTGATGTTCGACGAGCCGGTGAACGGCCTCGACCCCGAGGGCATCCTGTGGATCCGCAACCTGATGAAACGGCTGGCCTCCGAGGGCCGCACCGTCTTCGTCTCCTCCCACCTGATGAGCGAGATGGCGCTGACCGCCGACCACCTGGTGGTGATCGGCCGCGGGCGGCTGCTGGCCGACCTGCCGATGGCCGAGTTCATCAAGCGCAACTCCCGCTCGTCCGTCCGGCTGCGCACCCCGCACCAGGAGCAGCTGCTGGACGCCCTGCACGGCGCGGGCCTGCGGGCCGAGCCCGGCCCGGACGGCGCCTGGGAGGTGGTCGACGGCGACCCGGTCGTCCTCGGCGACCTGGCCGCCGCGCACGGCGTCACCCTGCACGAGCTGAGTCCGCAGCAGGCTTCGCTGGAGGAGGCGTTCATGCAGATGACCGCCGACTCGGTGGAGTACCACATGGGGGCCGCCGCCCCCGCGCCGCCGCCCGTCTGGGGCGCGGGCTGGAACGACCGCAAGCCAGGGAAGGAGAGCTGAGATGGCCGTGTTCCCCGCCGTCGCGCAGTCCGAGTGGACCAAGATCCGCAGCGTCCGGTCCACCGTCTGGTCGCTGGTCTCGGTCTTCCTGATCACCGTCGCCCTCGGCCTGGCGATCAGCCTGGTCGCCCGGAACAACCCCACGGACTTCACCGAGGGCGGCAGGCCGTTCGACGCCACCGCCATCTCGTTCATCGGCGTCGGCTTCGGCCGGCTCGCCATCGTGGTGTTCGGCGTGCTGGCCGTCGGCAACGAGTACAGCAGCGGCATGATCCGGGTCTCGCTGGCGGCCGTCCCGCAGCGCGGCACCCTGCTGGCGGCGAAGACCGCCGTGCTGGGCGCGCTGGCCCTGGCCGCCTCGCTGGTGACGGTGTTCGTCGCCTTCTTCGTCGGGCAGGCCGCGCTCGGCGGCGGGCTGTCGACCTCGCTGGGCGCGGAGAACGTGCTGCGCGCGGTGGTCGGCACCGCGCTCTACCTGACCCTGCTGTGCCTGCTCTCGGCCGGCGTCACGGTGATGGTGCGGCACCAGATCCTGGCGCTGGCGATCCTGGTGCCGTTCATCCTGCTGATCTCGCCGATCCTGACCCTCGTCCCCGTGGTGAAGGACTGGATCAAGTACTTCCCGGACCAGACGGGCGGCGCCATCACCCAGGTCGTCCCGACCGACGACCTGCCGTACGGCCCCTGGACCGGCCTGCTGATCTGCGCGGCGTGGACGGCCGCGGCCCTGCTCGGGGGCTACCTCGTCCTGAAGAGGCGCGACGCCTGAGGCGCCGTCAGCCGTCAGTACTTCGGAGCGCCGCGGCCCCGCTGGACGTTGGAGCCGCGGCGCTCCCGCGCGCCCCAGCAGGCCCGGTGCCAGTGCCGCCGGTCGTCCACGCCGCCGTGGTCGGGCCAGGCCACCACGTGGCCGACGCCGGGCGGGATCTCCTGGTCGCAGCCGGGGCACCGGTAGTACCGCCCGGCCGTCCCGGCCACGGTCTGCACCACCCACTCCTCGCCCCGGTACTCCTCGACCCGGCGCAGCGAACTCCCCATCGGTGCGCCGCTGCCGCGGCCGTCGGGCTTGTCGATCCGGTTGCGGCGGGGTGACACGGGGTTCCTCTCCGTCGGCGCGCTGTCCTCCCAGGGTACGGGCCGCCGGGCCGCCGCTCCCAGCCGGTGACCGGACCGTTGCCCGGCGCGTTGTACCGGGTGCGGGCGCCGGGAGCACCGGAAGCCACCGGCGCCCCACCGCCCCCGCGGGCCCCAATAGCACGGCGGACCGGCCGGCCGCCGGGGTTTCGGGGGTAATCCACCCTTCTCCCGGGGAAATCGGGGATTCGGCGTGCCATTGGCACATGACATGGGTTACTCACGTGGTGACACGGCGGGGCCCGCGACCCTGCGCGGCACCGATGGAGGCACCCGATGACGAAGACCACCGCCCGGCCCGACGCCCGCTCCGCCTCCCCGCGGACGGCCCGCACCGGGGTGGTGCCCGCGGCGCAGCCCGCCGCCGAGCAGTCACCGGGCACCGGCACGGACGCGATCCGGGTCGGCGCCTTCCTGCTGTCGGCGCAGTTCCCCGGCCAGGGCCACGGCGAGGCGCTGGAGCGGACGGTCTCGGCCGCGGTGGCCGCCGAGCGGGCGGGCCTGGACGCGGTCTGGCTGGCCGAGCACCACTTCGTCCCGTACGGGGTCTGCCCGGACGCGGCGACGCTGGCCGCGCTGCTGCTGGGCCGCACCCGGCGGATCGGGGTGGGCACGGCGGTGAGCGTGCTGAGCACCCGTCACCCGGTGGCGCTGGGCGAGCAGGCGGCGCTGCTGCACCTGACCTCGGGCGGCCGGTTCACGCTGGGGGTGGGGCGCGGCGGGCCGTGGATCGACCTGGCGGTGTTCGGCGGCGGCCTGGAGGCGTACGAGCAGGGCTTCCCGGAGCGCCTCGACCTGCTGCTGCGCTGGCTGCGCGGGGCCCGGGTGGGGGCGGCGGGGCCGCAGTTCGCCTTCCCGGAGGTCGCGGTGGTGCCGCGGGCGGCGGAGCCGGGACGGCGGGGGGAGCTGGCGGGCTGGCTGGGCCTGGAGGGGACGGTGATCCCGCGCCAGCGCCAGGACGGGGCGGCCCCGGCCCGGTCCGGCCCGCCGGTAGTGGTGGCCTGCACCTCGCCGGGCGGGGTGCGGACGGCCGCGGAGCGGGGCCTGCCGATGCTGCTGGGCATGCACTCGGGCGACGAGGACAAGCGGGAGATGCTGGCGGCGTACCGGGCGGCCTGGCGGGCGGCGGGGCGCGGCGAGGAGCAACTGGCCCGGGTGGAGCGGGAGCACGTCGCGGCGGGCGTCGCACAGGTGGACGACCGGGCGGGGGCGGCCCGGGCCAGCCTGCTGCGGGCGATGCCGGACTTCTTCGCGCACGGCCTGGGCGCGCACCGCACCGTGGACGGCCGGGAGCGCACCATGCGCGACCCGCGGGCGTACACCGAGCTGCTGTGCGACCTGCACGCGGTCGGCACGCCCCGGCAGTGCGCGGACCGGCTGCTGGCGACCGCGGAGCGCACCGGCATCCGGCGCTTCGCGCTGCTCGCGGAGGGCTCGGGCGACACCGCGGCGACGCTGCACAACCTGGCCCGGCTGGGCGCGGAGGTGCTGCCGCAGCTGTCCTGAGCGCCGTGGGGGCCCGCGCGCGGCCGCGGGCCGCCCCGGGATGCTGGGACCCGGGGTGGCCCGCGTTCGGCGCCCGCAGGGGTGCTGGCGGCCCGTCAGCGGTGGCGCGGCGCGGCGACGCCCCGTCAGCAGTCGCGCAGCTCCGGCGACTGGTTGAGCAGCTGGCCCCGGATCGAGGTGAAGCGGGCGAGCCGCGCCTCGGTGTCGGGGCCGGGGGCGAAGACCGCGACCCGGTGGCAGTTCTGGAAGGCCAACTGCACGCCGAAGTGCCGCTGCAGGGCGCCCCGGATCGCGTCGCTGGCCAGCGCGCGGAGCAGTTGGCCGCGCTCCTGCTCGCTCGGCGGGGGCACGTCGTTGTCGGCGAAGTCGGTTCCGTCGACCTTGAGCTGGGCGACCAGCGAGCTGATCATGTCCCAGGCGTAGGGCAGCGAGGTGCGGACACAGTCGACGAACTCCCGCTCGTCGACCTCGCCTCGTTCGGCCTTCTCCAACAGGGCCGGTGAGACGTCGAGCGACATGGGTTCTCCTCTCGCGGTCCGCTCCGACGTGGTCGCCGGGGCGGTGGTGCCGGTGTGCTGGGCGGGTGCTGGGGTGGTGAGGGCGGTGCCGGGGCGCGGTGCGCCGGGGAGGGTGGACGGACGTGCGGTGAACCACGCGTGCCGTTCGAACGGTGCGGGTGTGACGCACCGGTGGACGCCGCGCGACGGGGTTCGGGCCGGGGGTCAGACCAGCCTGGCAGGCCCCCCTCCGCCCGGGTTGGTGAATCGACGGATTGCCGCCCGGAACGCCCCTTCCTGGACGAGATTGGCCGGAATCCGACGTGTCCCAACCCCCCTCAGTGAGCAGGCACCCCTC
Organism: Kitasatospora phosalacinea; assembly: GCF_030268885.1. Taxonomy (GTDB): domain Bacteria; phylum Actinomycetota; class Actinomycetes; order Streptomycetales; family Streptomycetaceae; genus Kitasatospora; species Kitasatospora phosalacinea_C. The sequence continues at coordinate 292,389 of NZ_BSSA01000003.1, read as the reverse complement.
ACGGCGCGTGCCCGTGCGGTCACCATGCTTCGCCCCTCCCGCCCGGCCCACACCTGCCGTGCGCGCACTCGCTTCAAACGGCTCCCGGTTCCCGTCCGCCCGGACCGGCTGTCTCGGGATTGCGCCGCTTCGGCCCCACCGGAGCGGAGCGGGCCGCTCCGGCCCGCGGAATCGAACGCGGACCGGGGCACTCCCCGCGGGCCTTAGGCTTGTCCCCATGCGTCTTGTCATCGCCAAGTGCACCGTGGACTACGCGGGCCGCCTCGCTGCACATCTGCCCTCCGCCGTGCGCCTGGTGATCGTGAAGGCCGACGGGAGCGTCAGCATCCACGCCGACGACCGGGCCTACAAGCCGCTGAACTGGATGTCGCCGCCGTGCTCCCTCAAGGAGGCCGACGGGGTGTGGACGGTCACCAACAAGGCCGGCGAGAAGCTGATCATCACCCTGGAGGACGTCCACCACGACTCCTCGCACGAACTGGGCGTCGACCCCGGCCTGATCAAGGACGGCGTGGAGGCCCACCTGCAGGAGCTGCTGGCCGACCGGATGGAGGTGCTCGGCTCCGGCTGGCAGCTGATCCGCCGTGAGTACCCCACCCCGATCGGCCCGGTCGACATCCTGTGCCGCGACTCCGACGGCACCACCGTCGCCGTGGAGATCAAGCGCCGCGGCGAGATCGACGGCGTCGAGCAGCTCACCCGCTACCTCGAACTCCTCAACCGCGACCCGCTGCTGGCCCCGGTCAGGGGCGTCTTCGCCGCCCAGGAGATCAAGCCCCAGGCCCGCGTGCTGGCCACCGACCGCGGCATCGGCTGCGTCGTCCTCGACTACGACGAGCTGCGCGGCATCGACGACGACAAGCTCAAGCTCTTCTAGGAGCTGCCCGCCCGACCCGGAGCTGCCCGCCCGACCCGGGGCTGCCCGCCCGACCCGGGGCTGCCCGCCCGGCCCGGGGCTGCCCGCCCGGCCCGGGGGCGCCGTCGGCGCGGGCTGCCACAATCCCGGCATGCCCGATCGCAGCACCGCCGGGGCCCCGTGGTCCGGCCCGTACGAGACCCACCTGACGCTGGCCCCGGCCGAGGCCGACGCGCTGGCCGCCTGGGCGGCCGCGCACGGCCTGGAGTTCACCCACATCCTGCTGGCCCGCGGACGACACCCCTCGCAGCCGATGCTCTCCTGGCGCGCCGAGGGCACGCTGGCCGCGCAGCACCGCCGGGCCGCCGCCGAGAGCGCCCGGCTGCGCGGCGCCGGGTTCACCCCCGTCCGGGTCAAGATCGAGGCGGCCCCCTGGACGCCGGGCGTCCCGCGCACCGACGCCGAGGCCGAACGCGCCGACCCCGCCCACTACTTCGAGCACCACGTGAAGGTCCGGCTGTCCCCCGGCACCCCGCGCGAGGCCTTGGCCCGCGCCGCCCGCGGCCACCACGCCCACGTCTCCTGGAACGCCCGCCGCACCGAGCCCGGCGGCCACCGCCACTACTTCGTCACCCAGCGCTGCCACCGCGTCGGTCTCACCACCGCCACCGCCCGCCTGACCCGCCTCGCCACCACCCTCACCACCGCCGGCTTCCCGCCCCTGAAGGCCGAACGCGAGTACGTGGTCCACGACTCGGCGCTCGCCCTGGACGCGGGCTGGCTCGACGGCGGCCCCGCGGAGGACCCGCCGTGACCGCCACCGCCCCGGCCCGGGCGGAGTGCGCGCACGCCCTCGCCCGGGACGACGCCGCCCCGGAACAGCCCCTGCGGTGACGCCCCGTCAGGGAGTACCGCCGGTGGCGCCGCCCGTCGTCGTGCCGCCGGTCGCCCCGCCCGTGGCCCCTCCGGTGGTCGTGCCTCCCGTGCTGCCGCCGGTGGTGCCGCCGGTGGTCGTGCCGCCGGTTCCGGTGCTGCCGCCGGTCGTGCCTCCCGTGCTGCCGCCCGTGGTGCCGCCGGTGGTCGTGCCGCCGGTTCCGGTGCTGCCGCCGGTCGTGCCTCCCGTGCTGCCGCCGGTGGTCGTGCCGCCGGTTCCGGTGCTGCCGCCGGTCGTGCCTCCCGTGCTGCCGCCCGTGGTGCCGCCGCTGGTCGTGCCACCGGTTCCGGTGCTGCCGCCGGTCGTGCCTCCCGTGCTGCCGCCCGTGGTGCCGGTGCCCGGCTTCGTCGTGGTTGCGCTCGGGGACGGGGAGCCGCTGGGCTTGTGGGTGGCGGAGGGGCTGCTCGTGGTGGAGGCGCTGGGGCTGGGGCTGCCGCTCGCGGTCGGGCTGTCCGTGGCCGTGGGGCTGCCGCTGGAGGGGGCGGGGGTGGGCGAGCTGCTGCGGGGGGCGGGACTGGGGTCGAGCGGGGGGCGGTCGTCGGCGGAGTTGCCGGTGCGGTCGCCGCCCGGGTGGTCGTCGCCGGTGGCGGCGACGCCGATCGCGGTGCCGAGCGCACCCAGCGCCATCACCGCCGCCCCGGCCAGCAGCACGGTCTTGCGGGCGCCGCGCGGGGCCCGCTTGCGCAGGCGGCCGGGGACGACCTGGGCGATGGCCCGGATGGAGCGGCGGCGGCGGGCGGGCGCGGTGTCGGTGCCCGCGGTCAGGGCGGCGGTCTCCTCGATCCGGATCAGGTCGAGCATCCGGCGGGCCCCGGCGACGCCGCGCTGCTCGCCCGCGGCGGCGCGCAGCGCGAGCGCGGCCTCCAGTTCGGCGACGGCCCGCCGGCTGTCGCCCGTGCAGAGCGCGTGCACGCCCAACTCGTGGTGGAACCAGCCCTGTTCGGCGTTGGCGCCGAGCATCCTGGCGGCTTCCAGGCCGAGTTGCAGGACGCGCTCCCAGGCGCCCCAGCGCAGCGACAGCGCGAGCGCGGGGGCGGCGGCCCGGGCGAGGCGGAGCACCTCGGCGGGGCGGTCGGCGTTCCGTTCGGCGAGCAGCACGGCGAGGATGACCTCGGCTTCGGCGGCGACCTGCCGGGTGGAGACGGAGGCGTGTCCGACCCACCAGGCGAGGTGTTCGGCGGCGCCGTACGCGATCCCGCCGGGGGCGAACGGGGCGGGCAGGCCGTTGCTGTCGTCCTCGACCTCGGGCAGCAGGGCGTCGAGGACGCCCTCGGTGAGGCGGTGGTGGCCGCCGACGGAGACCGCGAGCCCGGCTTCGACGAGTTCCTGCAGGGCGCTCTCGCCGAGGCCGACGTCGAGCAGCGCGGGCAGGTGCGGGGCGGTCGGGCACTCCCCGCCGAGGGCGAGGGCGAGCCGCAGCACCAGCCGGGCGGACTCGCTCAGCCCCTGGACCAGGCGGCGGGCCGGTGCGGCGCTCTCCCCCACCGAGGGCAGCGGCACCTGCTGGCGCAGTTCCCGCTCCAACTCGGCCGGGTCCCGGGGGAGTTCGTACTCCTGGACGGAGCCGAACAGGCTCCGCCGGTCCTCCTGGGCGGCGACCAGGGCGTCCACCGTGACGTCGCGCTGGCGCAGCAGCGCGGCGGCCCGGACGAAGCGCAGCGGCAGGCCCTCGGACTCGAACCAGAGGTCGACCGCCCAGGCCCGTTCGACCTCGTCGAGCGGACGGCCCGCGAGCCGGGCCGCGAGGGTCAGGGAGGCGGGGCGGGACAGGCCCGCGACCAGGTGGTCGCGCAGCCGGGAGCCGGGGGCGGGGGGCGGGCTGCCGGGGACGGCGGCGATCAGGAAGGCGCACTCGGGGGCGAGGGCGAGCAGTTCCTCCAGTTCCTCGCCGTACGGTTCGACGTCGTCGATCACCACGACCGCGGCGACGCCGGCCAGCAGTTCGGCGAGCTGTTCCCGGTCGGGGCGGAAGTCGGGGGCCTGGTGGGTGGCGGCGAACAGGTCCTGCAGCAGGTCGGTGACGGTCCGGCGGTAGCCGCTCAGCCGCACCACGCCGTCGGGGGCGAGCTCCCCGGCCGCTTCGGCGACGGCGGCGAGCAGGGCGGAGCGGCCCGATCCGGCCTGTCCGACCAGTTGGACGGAGCGGCCGGCCCGGAGCTGCTCCAGCAGGGCCGCGATGTCGCCCTCCCGGTCCAGCAGCCGCAGGTCGCCCGGTCCGGCGCCGAGCGCGAGCGGGCCGACGGCCGGGCTGGGGCCCAGTTCCGGGCGGGCCTGCACCAGTCCGCGGATCCGGCGGGGCTGCGGCATCCACTCGTCCGGGCAGTGCCGGGCCTCCGAGCCCTCCGGCCCGCCGACCACCACCAGCCGCTCGCCGCTGACCAGTTCCCCGCTCCGCGGGCGCACCCCGTCCCCCCGGAAATCGCCGCTCGGCTGACCCACGTCACTGCTCCCCGCCACTCGGACACCTGAGCGGAGACTTTCCCACACGTCCGCGCCCGGTCACCACACAGGGGTGCCTCCGGCGCCCAGCCGCTCCGCACACGAACTCCCGGCGCCCGGGCCGACCTGCGACGGCGCACCGGCGGGGTGCGCGGGGGGAACCGCGGGAAGCCGCGGGGACTAGCCCAGCGCGGGGAGCGTCGTCCCGCAGGGGTCCTGCACCGCGCCCTCGACCGCGAGGATCCGGTGCAGCCTGGTCGCGACCAGCAGCCGCTGCAGTTGCACGGGCACGTCGCGGAGCACCAGGCGCCGCCCGGCCCGCCCGGCCCGCCGGTGGGTGCCCATGATCACGCCGAGGCCGGTGGCGTCCCAGAACTCCAGGCGTCCGAGGTCGAGGACGAGGTCGCCCTCGCCGCCGTCGACGGCGGCGTGCAGCAGCGCCCTGGCGTCGGCGGCGCTGCGCACGTCGAGCCGCCCTTCGACGGCCAGTGCGGTGTGGTCGCCGGTGATGCGCATGCTGTCCTCCTCCTCGGCCGTCTGCCGTACGTCCGCTGCCACGGTGCGCCCGCACCTCGGGGAACGTCCGCGCCCTGTGGGGCCGTGTCCGCGCACCGGCCCCTTCCTGAATCTGACGGTGAACCAGTTCCGCAGGTTGCTGTCACCCGCCGGACTGCCCCTCAACTTCACCCGTCCGAGGGAATATACGCAGGATCACCTCACACCTACGCTCGATTACCGCCCAAATCACCCGTCTGCGGGCGGACCGTGAGCAAACTCACCCGACCGCCCGGAACGCCCGCGCCCGGGCAGCACGGACGGCCTGCGGGAGCGGCATCGCTCTCGCCGGACTCTAGTGGGAGCGCGCCCGCCGTGGTGCGATCCGGCGGTGTGATCTGCGCCGGAGGGGTGTGATCTGCACCCCTCCCCCGCGCCGCCCCCACTCCTCCCCCGCCCCGCGCTCACTCCTCCCCCGGCGCGGGCACCCCCCACTCCTGGGCGAGGATCGCCGCCTGCACCCGGCTGCGCAGGCCGAGCTTGGCCAGGATCCGGCTGACGTGCGTCTTGGTGGTGGCCTCGGCGGTGCGCAGCCGCTGCGCGATCTGCGCGTTGGACAGGCCCGCCCCGAGGCAGCCCAGCACCTCCCGCTCCCTGGGCGTGAGCCCGTCCAGCGCGACCGGTGCGACGGCGGCCGGGCCGGTGCGGGCGAAGGAGGAGATCAGCCGCCGGGTGACGGAGGGCGCGAGGGTGCCGTCGCCGCGGGCGACCGTCCGGATGCCCTCGACCAGGGCCTCGGCCTCCAGGTCCTTGAGCAGGAACCCGGCCGCACCGGCCCGCAGCGCACCCCACACGTACGCGTCGAGGTCGAAGGTGGTGAGCACCAGGACCTGCCCGGCCCCGGCGGCGACCACCTCGCGGGTCGCCGCGACGCCGTCGAGCCGGGGCATCCGGACGTCCATCAGCACCACGTCGGGCCGCAGCTCCAGGGCCAGCCGGACGGCCTGCTCGCCGTCGGCGGCCTCGCCGACCACCTCCAGGTCGTCCTCCGCGCGCAGGATCATCACCAGCGCGGCCCGCACCGCCGCCTGGTCCTCGGCCACCAGCACCCTGATCACGCGCGCTCCCCTCCCGCCGTCCGCGGCAGCACCGCCCGCACCGTCCACGTCCCCCCGTCCGGCCCGGCGGTGAGCTCCCCGCCGAGCAGCTGGGCCCGCTCGCCCATGCCGACCAGCCCGGCCCCCGCCCCGGGCACCGCCCTGCCCTCCCCGGGCCGGTACGCGGACACCACCGAGATCTCCAACTCGCCCTCCCCGTAACGGATCTCCAGCCGCACCGGCCCGGGCGCGGCGTGCTTGACGGCGTTGGTCAGCGACTCCTGGACGATCCGGTACGCGGCCAGCTCCAGCGGCGCGGCCAGCTCGCCGCGCTCGCCGACCTCCTCGGCCTCGAAGCTCAGCCCGGCCGCCCGCCCGGCCGCCCGGGCCTGCTCCAGCAGCACGTCGACGGCGGCCAACCGCGGTGCGGCGTACGGCTCTTCGGGTGCGGAATCGCGCAGCAGGCCGATCATCCGGCGCATCTCGGCCAGGCCCTGCACGCTGTTCTCCCGGATCACCGCCAGCGCCTCGACCAGCGGCTCGTCCGGCGCACGCCGCTGGCGGCGGGCCACCGCCTGGGCGCCGGTGGCGTGGATGGCGATCGCCGACAGGTGGTTGGCGATGACGTCGTGCAGCTCCCGGGCCATCCGGGCGCGTTCCGCGACCACCGCCCCGCGCCGGTCCAACTCGGCCAGCAGCGCGGTCTGTTCGGCCCGCAGCCGCTCGGCCTCGGCCCGGTCGCGGTGGTGGCGCAGCAGGTCGGCCGTCCAGACCGGGGCGAGGAAGACCAGCCCGCAGAACACCGCGACCAGCAGCGCCCCGGGCACCGACCCGTACCGCCAGGTCAGCCCGGAGAGCACCAGGGTGGCGGCGGCCCCGGTCAGCTGCAGCACCTTGCTCATCCGGGCCGGGCCGTACAGGGTGGCCGCGTACAGCAGGTCGGTGTACATCAGCAGGGTCGCCATCAGCGAGCCCAGGTACACCGCGGCGCCGAACAGCACGCCGCCCAGGCAGACCGTCCAGACCGGACGGCTGCGACGCGCCGGCTCCAGCGCCGCCATCGCCGCCAGCGGCAGCGCCACCGCCCACACCGGCAGCCCGGGCCGGGCGTCGTAGGCGCCGAAGGCCAGCAGCAGCAGGCCGCCGAGCAGCCCGGCGGCGGCGATGGCCAGGTCCTCCTGGCGGTCGGTGAGCCTCACGGGCCCCATCCCAGCACTCCTTCCCACCTGCAGGAACGACCGGCCGGACGACCCGCCGTCCGACGAAAGTCGCACGCCCGGCTCGACTGCCCGGACGATGACCCGGCGCCCGCGCGGGAGCAGGATCGAGGCATGGTTTTCCTGATCGCAGCCGGTGAGGTCGGCTTCTGGGTGGTACTGGCGGCCGGGCTGCTGGCCCGCTACGGGCTGCGCCTGCGCCGCACCGGCGCGGTGCTGCTGGCCCTGCTCCCGGTGGTCGACCTGGTGATCCTCGGGGCGACCGTCGCGGACCTGCGCGGCGGCGCCACCGCCGACTGGACGCACGGCCTGGCGGCCGCGTACGTCGGCTTCTCGCTCGCCTACGGCCACCGCCTGGTCCGCTGGGCCGACGGGCACGCCGCGCACCGCCTGGCGGGCGGCCCGAAGCCCGCCGGGATGCCCAGGTACGGTGCGGCGCGGGCCCGTTACGAGTGGGGCGTGTTCGCCCTGACGCTGCTGGCCGCGGCGGTCACGGTGGTGCTGGTCGCCGCCGTGCAGTGGCTGGTCGGCGACGGCGCCCGCACCGCGGCGCTCGACTCCTGGTACCCGCGGATGGGTCTGGTCGTCGGCGTCAACCTGCTGGTAGCCGCCAGCTACACGCTCTTCCCCAAGCGGCCCCGGTAGCGCCGCCTCAGCGGTTCTCGCCGGGCACCCACAGCACGTCGCCGCGCTCCTTGTTGGCGGTCCGCGCCAGGATGAACAGCAGGTCGGAGAGCCGGTTCAGGTACTTCGCGGTCAGCGGGTTGACGCTCTCCCCGTGCTCCTCGATCGCCGCCCAGGTCGCCCGCTCGGCCCGCCGCACCACCGTGCACGCCAGGTGCAGGTACGCCGCCCCGGGCGTCCCGCCGGGCAGGATGAAGCTGCGCAGCTTCTCCAGGTCCGCCAGGAACCGGTCGCAGTCGGCCTCCAGCCGGTCGACGTACGACTGCTCGACCCGCAGCGGCGGGTACTTCGGGTCCGGCACGATCGGGGTGGCCAGGTCCGCGCCGACGTCGAACAGGTCGTTCTGGATCCGGGTCAGCACCGCGACCAGTTCCTCGTCCAGCCCACCGGCGGCCAGCGCCACGCCGAGCGCCGCGTTGGCCTCGTTGGTGTCCGCGTACGCGATCAGCCGGGGGTCGGTCTTCGTGGTCCGGCTCATGTCGCCGAGCGCGGTCGTGCCGTCGTCCCCGGTCCGGGTGTAGATGCGCGTCAGGTTCACCATGCCCGCAGCCTAGCGGGCCGGTTCACCACCGTTAACGGCGCCTCACTACGCGACGTTCACTCGCTGTCCGGGCGGCGCCGCCTCGAGCCAGGCCAGGAAGCCGGTCAGCGCGTCGTCGCTCATCGCGAGCTCCAGCGGGGCGCCCTTGTGCAGGCAGCGCAGCACCACCGAGCCGGAGAGCAGGGCGAGTTCCTCCTGCCCCTGCGGGTAGCGGCGGCCGAGGACCTCGATCTCGGTGCGCGGCAGGACGCGGCGCGGGCGGGGTGCGTAGGAGAAGACCCGGAACCACTCGATGGAGTCGCCGCTGTAGCGGCCGATACCAAAAACCCACCCCTTGCCGTCGGTCTGCGGGACCGGGGCGGAGGTGGGCTGGCCGTTCTCGTCGAGATCCGGCTGCGTCGAGGCGTCGGCGGGCATTTTCAGGCGGTAGGAGCAGTCGAAGGTGCCGCCCACCCGCTGGATGAGGCGGCGGCGTACCGCGAAGCCGACCAGGCCGGCGATGGCGAGGACCACGACGGCCGCGCACACCACAAGGGCGAGGACCATGCTCACCTACCTCCTCGCTGCGTCCCCGTGGCGGTCGACCCACGACCGCTCGTTCCTACCAACTGATGCGACAGTCCCGGGGTCACGCTGCAGGCGTCCCCGGGACCGTCGCTGAGATCACATCAGGCTCAGTGCTGCGCCTTGAGCCCGCCGGCGGCGAGCAGACGGACCTCGGCGCGCCGCTCGGCGTGCGAGTCGGCCTCGTTCTTGGCGTTCTCCAGGGCGCGCTCGGCCCGGGCGACGTCGATCTCGTCGGCCAGCTCGGCGATCTCGGCGAGGATCGACAGCTTGTTGTCGGCGAACGAGATGAAGCCGCCGTGCACCGCGGCGACGACCGTGCCCTGGTCGGTGGTGCGGATGGTGACCGGACCGGTCTCCAGCACGCTCAGCACCGGGGTGTGGCCCGGCATGATGCCGGTGTCACCGGAGGCCGTACGGGCGACAACGATGGTGGCCGCACCGGACCACACCTTGCGGTCGGCTGCGACCAGCTCGACGTGCAGCTCAGCCAACGTGGGCTCCTTGGCTCTTGCCGGTCCTCGGGCACCCGGGCGAACGGGCGGCGGTCTCGGCAGTTTCGGTAAGAATAACGGTCACGCGCCCCCGGGACGAAACCAAGGGCCCGTACATGACGGGGATCACAGCAGATCCAGCGGTGAGGGGTGGCCCCCGACGGAGAGCCGGGGACCACCCCTCAACGGTTCGGTCTGCCGCGCAACCGGCCTGCGGTTACTTCTTCAGCAGCTCGGCGGCGTTGCGCTCGAGGTCGTCGATGCCACCGCACATGAAGAAGGCCTGCTCCGGGACGTGGTCGTACTTGCCGTCCGCGATCGCGTTGAAGGCCTCGATGGTCTCCGACAGCGGAACGGTCGAGCCGTCGACGCCGGTGAACTGCTTCGCCACGTAGGTGTTCTGCGAGAGGAAGCGCTCGATGCGGCGGGCCCGCTGCACCGTGACCTTGTCCTCCTCGGACAGCTCGTCGATGCCGAGGATCGCGATGATGTCCTGGAGGTCCTTGTACTTCTGCAGGATCCCCTTGATACGGACGGCCGTGTCGTAGTGGAGCTGCGTGATGTACCGCGGGTCGAGGATGCGGGACGTGGAGTCCAGCGGGTCGACGGCCGGGTAGATGCCCTTCTCCGAGATCGGGCGCGACAGAACGGTGGTCGCGTCCAGGTGGGCGAAGGTGGTGGCCGGGGCCGGGTCGGTCAGGTCGTCCGCGGGGACGTAGATCGCCTGCATCGAGGTGATCGAGTGACCGCGGGTCGAGGTGATGCGCTCCTGCAGGAGGCCCATCTCGTCGGCCAGGTTCGGCTGGTAGCCCACCGCGGAGGGCATGCGGCCGAGCAGGGTCGACACCTCGGAACCGGCCTGGGTGAACCGGAAGATGTTGTCGATGAAGAGGAGCACGTCCTGCTTCTCGACGTCGCGGAAGTACTCCGCCATGGTCAGCGCGGAGAGCGCGACGCGCAGACGGGTGCCCGGGGGCTCGTCCATCTGGCCGAAGACCAGCGCGGTCTTGTCCAGGACGCCCGAGTCGACCATCTCGTCGATGAGGTCGTTGCCCTCACGGGTGCGCTCGCCGACACCGGCGAACACCGACACACCACCGAAGTTCTCGGCGACGCGGTAGATCATCTCCTGGATCAGAACGGTCTTGCCGACACCGGCACCACCGAACAGACCGATCTTGCCACCCTGGACGTACGGGGTGAGCAGGTCGATGACCTTGATGCCGGTCTCGAACATCTCGGTCTTCGACTCGAGCTCGGAGAAGTTCGGGGCCTTGCGGTGGATCGGCCACTTGACCTGCACCTGGGACTCGAACTCGGCCTTGTCGACGTTCAGCACCTCACCGAGGGCGTTGAACACCTTGCCCTTGGTGATCTGGCCGACCGGGACGGAGATCGCCGCACCGGTGTCGACGACCTGCGAACCGCGGACCAGGCCGTCGGTCGGCTGCATCGAGATGCCGCGGACCAGGCCGTCGCCGAGGTGCTGGGCGACCTCGAGGGTCAGGGTCTTCTTGCCCGAGCCGTCGGGGTTGTCCACCTCGACGTGCAGGGCGTTGAACATGTCCGGAATGGCGTCGACGGGGAACTCCACGTCGACGACCGGGCCGATGACCCGCGCGACGCGGCCCGTCGCCGTGGTCGGCTCAACAGTGGTGGTCATACTCATTCGCTCCCCGCGCTAGCGTCGGCCAGCGCGTTCGCGCCGCCCACGATCTCGCTGATTTCCTGGGTGATCTCGGCCTGACGGGCCGAGTTGGCAAGCCGCGTCAGCGACTTGATGAGCTCGCCGGCGTTGTCCGTCGCGCTCTTCATCGCACGACGGCGGGCGGCGTGCTCGGAGGCGGCCGACTGCAGCAGCGCGTTGTAGATCCGGCTCTCGACGTACCGCGGCAGCAGCGCGTCGAGGACGCCCTCCGCCGACGGCTCGAAGTCGTACAGCGGGAAGATCTGGTTCTTCGCCGCCGCACCGTCGCTCAGCTCGACCTCGTCGAGCTTCAGCGGCAGCAGGCGGTTGTCCACCGCGTTCTGCGTCAGCATCGACACGAACTCGGTCGACACCAGGTGCAGCTCGTCCACGCCGCCGGTCTCCGCGGTGAAGGCCTCGATCAGGTCCGCCGCGATCGTCTTGGCGTCCCCGTAGGTCGGCTTGTCGGAGAAGCCGGTCCAGGAGTTCGCCACCGCCAGGTTGCGGAAGCCGTAGTAGCCCACGCCCTTGCGGCCGACGATGTACGTGACCACTTCCTTGCCCTCTTCGCGGAGGCGGGCGGCGAGCGCCAGCGACTGCTTGATGGCGTTGGTCGAGTAGCCGCCCGCCAGGCCGCGGTCCGCCGTGATCAGCAGGACGGCGGCGCGCGAGGCGTTCGGGTTCTCGGTGGTCAGCGGGTGCTTCGCGGTGGACCGGGTGGCCACCGCGGTCACCGCGCGGGTGAGCTCGTCGGCGTACGGAGTGGAGGCGGCCACCGCGCGCTGCGCCTTGACGATGCGCGACGCGGAGATCATCTCCATCGCCTTGGTGATCTTCTTCGTCGCGGTGACGGAGCGGATGCGGCGCTTGTAGACCCGAAGCTGTGCTCCCATGGGTCGTTACGTCCTTTCCCTCGCTACCGGACTCAGGCCTGCTCGGAGAGCAGCTTGCCGTCAGCCGTGGTGAAGCCCTGCTTGAAGGACGTGATGGCGGCGGTCAGCGCGTCGATGGTGCCCTGCTCCAGCAGGCCGGTCTCGACGATGCCGGCCAGGATGCCCTTGTGCTCCAGGCGGACGTTGTCCAGGAACTCGCGCTCGAAGCGGCGGATGTCCGCCACCGGGACGTCGTCCAGCTGACCGGTGGTGCCGGCCCAGATGGAGACGACCTGCTCCTCGACCGGGAACGGCTGGTACTGGCCCTGCTTCAGCAGCTCGACCATGCGCGCACCGCGCTCCAGCTGGGCCTTGGAGGCCGCGTCCAGGTCGGAACCGAAGGCCGCGAAGGCCTCCAGCTCGCGGTACTGGGCGAGGTCCAGGCGCAGACGGCCGGCGACCGAGCGCATGGCCTTGATCTGGGCGGAGCCACCGACGCGGGAGACCGAGATGCCGACGTTCACGGCCGGGCGGATGCCGGCGTTGAACAGGTCGGACTCCAGGAAGCACTGGCCGTCGGTGATGGAGATGACGTTGGTCGGGATGTACGCCGAGACGTCGTTGGCCTTGGTCTCGATGATCGGCAGACCGGTCATCGAGCCGCCGCCGAGGGCGTCGTTCAGCTTGGCGCAGCGCTCCAGCAGGCGGGAGTGCAGGTAGAAGACGTCACCCGGGTACGCCTCGCGGCCCGGCGGGCGGCGCAGCAGCAGGGAGACGGAGCGGTAGGCCTCGGCCTGCTTCGACAGGTCGTCGAAGACGATGAGGACGTGCTTGCCGTCGTACATCCACTCCTGGCCGATGGCCGAACCGGTGTACGGGGCGAGGTACTTGAAGCCGGCCGGGTCGGAGGCGGGAGCGGCCACGATGGTGGTGTACTCCAGCGCGCCGGCCTCCTCCAGGGCGCCGCGGACGGACGCGATGGTGGAGCCCTTCTGGCCCACGGCGACGTAGATGCAGCGGACCTGCTTCTCCGGGTCGCCCGAGCGCCAGTTGTCGCGCTGGTTGATGATCGTGTCGACGGCGACGGCGGTCTTGCCGGTCTGGCGGTCACCGATGATCAGCTGGCGCTGGCCGCGGCCGATCGGGGTCATCGCGTCGATGGCCTTGATGCCGGTCTGCAGCGGCTGCTTGACCGACTTGCGGGCCATGACGCCGGGGGCCTGCAGCTCCAGGGCGCGACGGCCGGTGGCCGCGATCTCGCCCAGGCCGTCGATCGGGTTGCCCAGCGGGTCCACGACGCGGCCGAGGTAGCCGTCGCCGACCGGGACGGAGAGGACCTCGCCGGTGCGCTGCACCGTCTGGCCCTCCTCGATGCCCGAGAACTCACCGAGGACGACGACACCGATCTCGCGGGTGTCGAGGTTCAGCGCGAGGCCGAGGGTGCCGTCCTCGAACTTCAGCAGCTCGTTGGCCATGACCGAGGGCAGACCCTCGACCTTGGCGATACCGTCCATGGCCTCGGTGACCGTGCCGACCTCTTCACGCGAGGCCGCGTCCGGCTGGTACGACTGGACAAAGTCGGCCAGCGCGTCCCGGATCTCCTCCGGACGGATCGTAAGCTCCGCCATCAGGCTTCCCTGCTCTCCTAGTTTGCGATCCTCGGCCCGCCATTGAGGGCCGCAAGTGCTCGACTCTCGGCCGGGTCGGGTGAACCGGCCGTACGTTTTGCCGGCCCACCTGGTGTGGACCGACGCCCGACCGAGGGTCGGATAGTGCTGGTGCTCAGCCTTCGAGGCCCTGGCGAGCGCCTTCGAGGCGGCTCGCGACGGTGCCGTCGATGATCTCGTCGCCGATCTGGACCCGGACACCGCCCTGGACCGCGGGGTCCACGTCGATGTTCAGGTGCACCGAACGGCCGTACAGACCGGCCAGGGCGGCGGCGAGGCGCTGCTTCTGGACGTCCGACAGCGGGATCGCGCTGGTGACCAGGGCCACCACGCGGCCCCGCCGGGAGGCGGCGAGCTTGGAGTAGGACTCCAGGCCACCTTCCAGGCTACGACCACGCGGGTTGGTGACCAGGCTGGTGACCAGGCGGACGGTGCCCGCGTTGGCGCGGCCGCCGAGGAGCTTGCGCACCAGCGCGGCCTTGGCGGCGGCGTCGGCCTTCGGCTCGGTCAGCGCGGCGCGCAGCTCGTGCGAGCCCGCCACCACCCGGCCGAACCGGAACAGCTCGTCCTCGACGTCGTCCAGCGCGCCCGCCTTGTCGGCGGCGATGACCTCGGCGTACGCGGCGAGTTCCTCGACCGCGTCGACCAGGTCGCGCGGGCCGGACCAGCGCGAGCGGACCAGGCCGGAGACCAGGTCGACACTCTCACCGGAGACCTGGCCGTTCAGCAGCGAGGCGACCAGCTGGGCCTTGTCCTGACCGGACCGCGCGGGGTCGGTCAGGACGCGGCGCAGCGAGACCTCGCGGTCCAGCAGCGCGGTGACGGCAGCGAGTTCCTCGGCGAGCTTGGCCGCGTCCACCGAAGTGTTGTCGGTCAGGCTCTCCAGGTTCTCGCGACCGGCGGCGAGTGCCTCACGGCTCGCGCCGATCACTTGGACGCACCCTGGGCAGCGGCGGCCTTGGACTCCAGCTCGTCCAGGAAGCGGTCGATGACACCGCTCTGGCGGGCGTGGTCCTCCAGCGACTCACCGACGATGCGGGAGGCCAGCTGGGAGGCCAGCGAGCCGACGTCCTGGCGAAGGACCGCGGTCGCCTGCTTCTTGTCGGCCTCGATCTGGGCGTGGCCGGCCGCGACGATGGCCTCGCGCTGGCGCTGGCCCTCCTCGCGCATCTCGGTGATCAGGGCAGCGCCCTGCTCACGGGCGTGCTCGGTGATCCGAGCAGCCTCGTGGCGCGCCTCGGCGAGCTCCGCGCGGTACTGCTCAAGCAGGGCCTGGGCCTCGGCCTGAGCGGCGTCCGCGCGCTTCATGCCGCCTTCGATGGCGTCACGGCGCTCCCCCAGCACCTTCTCGATGCTGGGGAGGAGCTTCTTGCCGAGGATGCCGAAGACGATGAAGAAGCAGAGCAGGCCGATGATGACCTCGGGCCACGCGGGGAGAAGAGGGTTCATCTTCTCTTCTGCCGCGAGGAGAACCTCGGGGGCCATATCAGAACCTTTCGTCGGAAGTGACTACCGGTGCGCCTGGCTCACTGGCCGTAGACGAACGGCATGACGATGCCGATCAGGGCGAGGGCCTCGGTCAGCGCGAAGCCGATGAACATGTTCGAGCGGATCAGGCCGGCGGCCTCGGGCTGACGGGCCATCGCCTGCACGCCGTTACCGAAGATCAGACCGACGCCGATGCCGGGGCCGATCGCGGCGAGGCCGTAGCCGATGGAAGCGACGGAACCGTGGACACCTTCAGCGAGAGCGGACATCTCAGCTAATCCTTTGCGGGGATGGGATACCGGTGGGTGTTGGCCACCGGGAGTTCAGGGCGCGGCCGGGGCCGCGGGGCTCAGTGCGCCTCTTCCAGGGCACCGGCGATGTAGCTGCTGGCGAGCATCACGAAGATGTACGCCTGCAGGAACTGCACCAGCAGCTCGAAGGCGGTCAGACCGGCAGCCACCACGAAGGACACCGAGCCGTACAGGGCGCCGATGGTGGGGCTCAGCAGGTACCACGAGGCCACCGAGAAGACGACGATCAGCAGGTGACCGGCGAACATGTTGGCGAAGGCTCGGACCGCGAGGGTGAAGGGGCGCACGAAGATGTTCGAGAAGAACTCGATCGGCACCAGGATGACCATGACCCAGCCCGGGATGCCCGACGGCCAGCAGAGGTTCTTCATGCCGCCGACGAAGCCGTGCTTCTTGAAGGTCAGCCCCATGTAGGTGACCCACACGATCGCCGCCAGCCCGACCGGGTACGCGATGCGCGACATCACCGGGAACTGGGCGAACGGGATGATGGACATGATGTTCATGATCCACACGAAGAAGAACATCGAGACCAGCATCGGGACGTACTTCTCGCCCTTTTTGCCGATGGTCTCCAGCACGATGCTCCGCTTGACGAAGTCGTACCCGATCTCGCCGACCAGCTGGAACTTGCTGGGGAGGAGCTTCGGCTTGGCGAACGCAGCCCAGAAGAACCCGACCACCAGCAGCGCGCAGATGATCGCCAGCAGCATCGGCTTGGTGAACTCGACGCCGGCGACCGTGAAGATCGGCTTGAACTGGAACTCACCGAGACCGGGGGCCGGGAAGCCGCAGCCGGAGAAAAGGTGGCAACTGGCCTCGGAGGCGAGCTGGACGTCAGCACCCACCACAGACTCCTTCGTTCTGACGCATGGTTACGGCAACCTCGGTGTGTCGGCGCGGCCGGTGGCCACGGTGCGGCACTGGAACTTGTCGGATTTCTCGCTGACCCGGCGCGGCGCATATCCCCACCGCGGGATCTTCGAAAGCTTCGTGGAGCCGGGGGGCGATCCGTCCGATCATCGGAGGGACCTGGCCGCTTCCCGTACTCCGCCGTTGGGACGGACGATAGCAGTCCGTCAGGAGGGCATAAACACCGCCCCCCTCGCGAGGGGGACGGTATGCCCCGCTCACGGTTGACGCCCTGATTTCGGCTTGCCGTCGGGTTCCACGTAGAAGGTCTTGGCCTTGAGCCAGCCCCGCACCTGGAAGCCCATCCAGATGATCACCAGGCCGAGCAGCGTGAACCCGAAGACCTTGTGGTCGAAGAAGGTGAGGTGCTTGGCCACCGCGAGCAGGATGCCGATCACCAGGATCTGAGTGGTGTAGACCAGCATCGCGATCGGCATCAGCATCTGCGGGTTGTTCCGGCCCAGCCGGTCGAGCGCGACCTGGCCGACCGCGAAGAAGGCGATCACGACCACGGTCGCGAGCAGGGCGCCGAGCAGGCCCTTCCCTCCGGCGGCGGCGAAGGAGGCCGCCATGGCGACCACTCCGGCGACCGCAGTGGGGATTGCGGCGCCACGGAGGATCCGGGCGTCGTGGGACGGCATGTCGGCAACTCCGGCGGCATGTCGGAAACGGGGGGCAGAGACACACGGGGGTGCGAGGACCTCGCCGCGGACAGCCGACTGAACGGCGAGCCCGTCGAGGGAGACCGACCGGGGACGGAAGTCCTCCACCTGTCAGGTCTTTCGGCGTGTTCTCGGTACTCGTGAACGGTATCACAAACTATTTGATGAGAGCTTTACCATGAACGTGTGGTACCTGTCACACGGAGGGCCCACGAGTGCCGCCGAACGGCCCAACCGGGGTTGACCTCCCGTCAGGACCGCCGCTCGCCGCGCGGCCCGACCGCCGTCGCGCCGGTGCCCATCCGCCCCAGCAGGGCCTTGTCCTCGGCCGACAGCTCGGCCATCGCGGGCGTCCCGCCGCCCGCGCCCTCCCCGGCCGCCGCCACCGCGTCCGCCTCCTCGCCGGCCCCCTCGCCGTCCCGGTAGCGGGGCGGGACGAAGGGCTGCACGGCCTTGGGCGCACGCGGCTTGAAGCGCGGCATCAGCAGCACCGCGAGGCCGACCAGGCACAGGCCCGCCATCGACAGGATCACCGCGCGGCCGGTGTTGGTGACCGACACCGCGACGGTGCCGAAGGCGATCAGCGCGGCCCAGAAGTACATGATCAGCACGGCCCGGCTGTGCGAGTGCCCGACCTCCAGCAGCCGGTGGTGCAGGTGCTGCTTGTCCGCGGCGAACGGCGACCTGCCCGCCCAGGTGCGGCGCACCACGGCCAGCAGCAGGTCGGCCAGCGGCAGCGCGATCACCGTCAGCGGCAGGATCAGCGGGATGTAGATCGGCACCAGGGCGTGGATCGCGGTGGTCTGCGAACCGGTCTGCGCGGTGACCAGGTCGGGGTCGACGCGGCCGGTGATGGAGATCGCGGCGACGGCCAGCATCAGGCCGAGCATCATCGAGCCGGAGTCGCCCATGAAGATCCGCGCCGGGTGCAGGTTGTGCGGCAGGAAGCCCAGGCACATGCCGATCAGCACGGCGGTGAACAGCGCGGCGGGCGCGGCGTCGTTGATCCCGTAGCCGAGCCAGAGCCGGTACGAGTAGAGGAAGAAGGCCATCGCGGCGATGCAGACCATGCCCGCGGCCAGGCCGTCCAGGCCGTCGATGAAGTTCACCGCGTTGACCATGACGACCACCAGCACGACCGAGATCAGCATGCCCTGGGTGGGCGTGGTCGGGACGGTCCCGTAGCCGGGCACCGGGATGGAGATCACCGTGACGCCCTGCCAGACCATCACGCCCGCGGCGATCATCTGGCCGCCGAGCTTCACCAGCGCGTCCACGCCCCACTTGTCGTCCAGGACGCCCAGCACGAACATGATCCCGGCCCCGGAGAGCAGCGCCTTGATGTCCGCGCTCTGCACGAACATCCGGCCCAGGCCGGAGAGTTGGGACGCGGCGAGCAGGCCGGCCAGCAGGCCGCCGAACATCGCGATGCCGCCGAGCCGCGGCGTGGGCTCGCGGTGCACGTCGCGCGCCCGGACGGCGGGCATCGCCCCGGCCGCGATGGCGAACTTCCGCACCGGACTGACCAGCAGGTAGGTCACCGCCGCCGAGACGAACATGACCAGCAGATACTCACGCACCACCGGCCTCCAGGGTCGCGCTCGGACGGACGAGTACGCAGGGTACTCCCGCGCTGGTTCGGGGTTCGAGGTGCGTCGCCACGGAGCACACCTTATTGACTCCGACGCCGTGCCCCCGCATCGCGGTTCTCCCCGGACGGAGGACCGGCCGGACGCGGGCCCGTCCGGACGCTCAGCCCCGCCCGGCGAACGCCCGGGCCAGCTCCCGCACCCGCCGCCGCACCGGTTCGGCCGCCGCCCCGCCCAGCACCCGTCCCAGCAGGGCACCGACCTCGGCGAGCTCCGCCTCCCCCATCCCCTGGGCCGCGCAGGCCCCGGTGCCCAGCCGGATCCCGGAGGTCTCGGTGGGCGGCGCCGGGTCGTACGGGAGGGCGCAGCGGCCGAGCATCAGTCCGACGGCGGCGCACCGGCGTTCGGCCTCCACGCCGGTCAGGCCGAGTGGGGCGACCGAGGCGGTCACCAGGTGGGTGTCGGTGCCGCCGGTGAGCGGCGGCGCCCCGGCCGCGGCCAGTTCGGCGGCCAGCGCCCGCGCCCCGGCGACCGCCCGGCGGACGTAGCCGGTGTACGCGGGAGTGGCGGCCTGGGCCAGCGCCACCGCCTTGGCGGCCACCTCGTGCATCGCCGCGCCGCCCTGGCTGAACGGGAACACCGCCCGGTCGATCCGGTCGGCCAGTTCGGCGGTGCACAGCAGCAGCCCGCCGCGCGGGCCGCGCAGCAGCTTGTGGGTGGCGGCCACGGTGACGTCCGCGTGCGGCACCGGGGAGGGCGCCGCGCCGGCCGCGACCAGGCCAGCGGTCTGCCCGGCGGCGGCGATCAGGTAGGCGTCGACCTCGTCGGCGATCTCCCGGAAGGCGGCCCAGTCGACGTGCCGCGGGTAGGAGATGCCGCCCGCCACGATCGCCTTCGGGCGGTGCTCGCGGGCCAGCGCGCGGACCTGGTCGAGGTCGATCCGGCCGTCGTCGGCGCGCACCCCGTAGCCGTGGAAGCGGAACCAGCGGCCGGAGAAGTTGGCGCGCGACCCGGCGCTCAGGTGGCCGCCGTGCTCCAGCGACATCGCGAGCACCGCGTCGTCCGGTCGCAGCAGGGCCGCGTAGGCCGCCAGCATCGCCGAAGTCGCGGAGCGGGGCTGGACGTTGGCGTGCGGGGCGGCGAAGAGTTCGCGGGCCCGGTCGACCGCCAGCAGCTCCACGGTGTCGGCGGGTCCGCAGCCGGTGTGGTGGCGGCGGCCGGGGTAGCCCTCGGCGTACTTGTCGACCAGCGGGCCGGTGAGCGCGGCCAGCACGGCGGGGGTGGCCAGGTTCTCCCCGGCGAGCAGTTGCAGGCTCCCGGCCCGGCGTTCGGCCTCGGCGGTGAGCAGGTCGGCGATCAGCGGGTCGGCCGTGCGCAGGGCCTCGGCGGCCTCCCAGTGGGTGAGCGGGGCGTCGGCGACCGTCATGGTGCGGCTCCAGGCTGCGGTGGCGGGCAGGTTCCCCCAGCGTAGGTCGGCCCCCGCCGCCCGGCCCGCCCGCACGCGCGGGCTTGCGCCTTTCCGGTTGCCACCACCGCCTGCGCACGCATTCTTCACAAATCCCCCACGGAAACTTTAGTGGAGGGCGCTCAACTCAGCGGGGCACACCCGTCAGTGCGGTCACCACCGGGTCCAGCGCGTCGAATATCTCCTCGCCGCAGTTGCGGAACATCCCGATCGGGGCTCCGTAAGGGTCCCTCAGCTCGTCGAACTCGGGCGCGGAGGCCAGCAGCCAGCCCCGCAGGGCGGCGGCCGAGCGGACCAGTGCGCGGGCGCGTTCGGTCAGCCGCGCGCCGTCCCGCGGGTCCGGCAGGGTGCGCGGGTCGACCCTTTGCACCAGACGGGTGAACTCCTTGATCGTGAAGGTGCGCAGCCCCGCTGCGTGCCCCATCGAGATGACCTGCGCCCGGTGGTCCAGGGTCGCGGTCAGCACCAGGTCGGCGTCGATCACGTGCTCGTCCAGCAGCTCCCGGCCGGCGAAGCCCGCGCTGTCCGCGCCGTACTCGCCGAGCACCGTCGCCGCGTGCGCCTCCATCGGGGCCCCCTCGTGGCCCCACGTCCCGGCGCTCTCCACCACGATCCGGCGGCCGGTGCGCACGCCGAGCCGGGAGTCCAGCTCCAGCCGGGCCAACCGCTCGGCGATCGGGGAGCGGCAGATGTTGCCGGTGCAGACGAACAGGATCCGGAAGGTGTCCAGCGGGAGCGGCCCCGGCTCCGCGAAGGGTGCCAGGGCGCTCCCCGCTCCGTACGACGGGGCGGCGGCGGTCAACTGCCGGCCTCCACGTCCGGAACGACCTCCCTCAGCTGCTCGACGCTGATCGCGCCCGCCCGCAGCACCACCGGCACCTTGCCGGTGACGTCGACGATGGTGGAGGGCGTGCCGTAGTCGGCCGTGCCGCCGTCCAGGTAGATCGAGACCGCGTCACCGAGCTGCGCCTGGGCCTCGTCGCAGGTGGACGGGGACGGGCCGCCGGTCTTGTTGCCGGAGGAGACCGCGAGCGGGCCGGTGGCGTTCAGCAGCTCCAGGACGACCGGGTGCAGCGGCATCCGGACCGCGACGGTGCCCCGGGTCTCGCCCAAGTCCCAACGCAGCGACGGCTGGTGGCGCGCCACCAGGGTCAGGCCGCCCGGCCAGAACGCGTCCACCAGCTCCCAGGCCTGCTCGGAGAAGTCGGTGACCAGCCCGTGCAGCGTGGTCGGCGACCCGACCAGCACCGGCGAGGGCATGTTCCGCCCCCGGCCCTTGGCCGCCAGCAGCGCGCCGACCGCCTCCGGCGAGAAGGCGTCCGCGGCGATGCCGTACACGGTGTCGGTCGGCACCACCACCAGCTCCCCGCGGCGGATCGCCGTGGCGGCCTCACGCAGCCCGCTCGCGCGGTCCTGGGCGTCGGAGCAGTCGTATCGGCGGCTCATCGGAGCATTCCCCTTCCGGTGGTGTCAGTGGTACGTACAGCGAGGCCGTGCTCACGGCGGGGCGGTGCCTACAGCGAAACACGCCTGGCCGTCGTGCTGTGCTCGGTGTTCACAACGAGACCCTTCGGGCCGTCGTGCTGTGCTCGATGTTCACAACGAGACCCTTCGGGCCGTTGTGAAGCGCGGCCGGTTGTTGAGGTCCCGGTGGTCGGCGGCGTCCGTCCAGCCGCCCTCCTCGCGGAAGATCCACGGGACCTGCCCGCCCTGGGTGTCCGCGTGCTCGATCACCACCGCGCCGCCGGGCCGCAGCAGCCGGGCCGCGACGCGTTCGATGCCGCGGATGGTGTCCAGCCCGTCCTCGCCGGAGAACAGCGACATCTGCGGGTCGTGGTCGCGGGCCTCGGGGGCGACGTACTCCCACTCGGTGAGCGGGATGTACGGCGGGTTGCTGATCACCAGGTCGAAGCGGCCGTCCCAGCCGCGGTCGTCGGCGAACGCCTGGGTGGCGTCGCCCTGGTGCAGGTGGACCCGGGCCCGGTCGGGGCTGGCCTCGACGTTGCGCCGGGTGTAGGCCAGGGCGCCCTCGTCGAGCTCGAAGGCGTGCACGGTGGAGCGGGGCAGTTCCTGGGCGAGGGCCAGCGCGATCGCCCCGGAGCCGGTGCACAGGTCGACCACCAGCGGCTCGGCCACGTCCATCGCGCGGACCGCGTCTATCGCCCACTCGACCACCGACTCGGTCTCCGGCCGGGGAACGAACACCCCGGGGCCGACCTCCAGTTCGAGGTAGCGGAAGAACGCCCGCCCGGTGATGTGCTGCAGCGGCTCGCGCTGCTCGCGGCGGGAGACCGCCTCCCAGTACCGGGCGTCGAAGTCGCCGTCCGGCACGGTGTGCAACTGGCTGCGCTTCACCCCGTGGACGTGCGCCGCCAGCTCCTCCGCGTCGAAGCGCGGCGAGGGCACGCCGGCCGCGGCCAGGCGCTGGGTGGCCTGGGCCACCTCGGCGAGCAGCAGGTTCATCCCTCGGGCCCCTTAGGCTCAGTTCTCCTGGGCGGCGGCCAGCTTGGCCGCGGCGTCGGCGTCCACGCAGGACTGGATCACCGCGTTCAGGTCGCCGTCCAGCACCTGGTCCAGGTTGTACGACTTGAAGCCGGTGCGGTGGTCGGAGATGCGGTTCTCCGGGAAGTTGTACGTCCGGATCCGCTCGGAGCGGTCCACGGTGCGGACCTGGCTGCGGCGGGCGTCGGACGCCTCCCGCTCGGCCTCCTCCTGCGCGGCGGCCAACAGCCGCGAACGCAGGATGCGCATCGCCTGCTCCTTGTTCTGCAGCTGGCTCTTCTCGTTCTGGCAGGACGCCACGATACCGGTCGGCAGGTGGGTGATCCGGACCGCGGAGTCGGTGGTGTTCACCGACTGGCCGCCGGGGCCGGAGGAGCGGTAGACGTCGATCCGCAGGTCGTTGGCGTGGATCTCCACCTCGACCTCCTCGGCCTCCGGGGTGACCAGCACGCCCGCGGCGGAGGTGTGGATGCGGCCCTGCGACTCGGTCGCGGGCACCCGCTGCACCCGGTGCACGCCGCCCTCGTACTTCAGCCGGGCCCAGACGCCCTGCCCGGGCTCGGTGCTGCCCTTGGTCTTCACGGCGACCGAGACGTCCTTGTAGCCGCCGAGGTCGGACTCGTTGGCGTCGATGATCTCGGTCTTCCAGCCCAGCCGCTCGGCGTAGCGCAGGTACATCCGCAGCAGGTCCCCGGCGAACAGCGCGGACTCCTCGCCGCCCTCGCCCGCCTTGACCTCCAGGATGACGTCCTTGTCGTCGTTGGGGTCGCGCGGCACCAGCAGCAGCCGCAGCTCCTCGGTCAGCTCCTCCTGGCGGGCCTCGGACGCCTTCGCCTCCGCGATGAAGTCGGGGTCCTCGACGGCGAGTTCGCGCGCGGCGGCGATGTCCTCGCCGGCCTGCCGCCAGGCCAGGTACGTCCGGGTGATCGGGGTCAGCTCGGCGTAGCGCTTGGCCAGCTTGCGGGCGTTCGCCTGGTCGGCGTGCACCGACGGGTCGGCCAGCCTCTTCTCGAGGTCGGCGTGCTCGACGAGGAGCTCTTCGACTGCCTCGAACATCGGTCTGTCCTACTTCCGTGAGTGTGCCGCGGGGTGCTGGAGGGGGGAGACGCGAACGGCGCCGGCCCGGACGCCTCCGTGACGAGCACGGGGACGTCCGAGACCGGCGCCGTGGAAGCGCTAGGCCTTGCCGCCGGAGAGCTTCTTGCCGAAGCGGGCCTCGAAGCGGGCCACGCGGCCACCGGTGTCGAGGATCTTCTGCTTGCCGGTGTAGAACGGGTGGCAGTTCGAGCAGACCTCGGCGCGGATCTCGCCGCTGGTCTCGGTGGAGCGGGTGGTGAACTCGTTGCCACAGGTGCAGGTCACCTTGGTGAGCACGTACTCCGGGTGAACGTTGGACTTCAAGGGATTCTCCTAGCTGATCGGGAGGGCACCGGGTCGGCGGACTGGGCAGCCGCTCGTGAACCGGGACCGACGGACCAGTGTGCCAGCACTGCCCGCTTCTTCCCAAACCGGGAGGCGGATCCGACTATTCCGCTCCCCCGCCCACCGCGGTCGGCCGCGCCGAGCGGGCCGCGGAGGCCGACGCCGGGGCGGACGGACCGCCGGAGGGACCGCCGGACGGACCCGCGGACGGGTCGGCCTGCGCCGGGTTGGTCGGCTGTTCCTGGAGCACCGACTGCGGCACCGCCCGGTCGCCGCGCAGCGCCGCCCACAGCTGCTGGGAGTCCGGGGCCTTCGGCACCACCCGGTTGGGGTCGCTGACCGCGTACGCCACCGGCAGGGTGACCATGGTGAGCTGGTCGGGGCCGATCTTCTTGACCGTCTGCGCCATGCCGACCAGCGCGCTCACCGAGGCCAGGTCGGAGTCTGTGGTCAGCGAGCTGGTCAGCTGGTCGCCGAGCTTCCACATCGCCACCGGGTTGGAGGTCAGGCCGAGCGAGCCGACCTGCCCGAGCATCGCCCGGACCATCTCCTTCTGCAGTTCGATCCGGCCCAGGTCGCTGCCGTCGCCGACGCCGTGCCTGGTCCGGACGAAGGCCAGCGCCTGCTGCCCGCCCAGGTGGTGGTCGCCCGGTTCCAGGTGCAGCCCGCTGTCCCGGTCGTCGATCGCCACCGTGGTGGTGACGTCCACCCCGCCGATCGCGTCGATCATCGCGGCGAACCCGGCGAAGTCCACCTCGACGAAGTGGTCCATCCGCATCCCGGTGAGCTGCTCGGCGGTCTTCACCGCGCAGGCCGGGCCACCGACCTCGTACGCGGAGTTGAACATCGCGCTGCGGGCCGCCGGGACCTGCTTGCCGTCGGTGCCGGTGCAGGCCGGACGGGGCACCAGGGTGTCGCGGGGTATCGAGACCACCGAGGCGGCGGTGTGCGCCTGGTTGACGTGCACCACCATCGCGGTGTCCGAGCGGGCGGTGTCGCCGGTCGCGCCGCCCGCCAGGTTCCCGTTGGCGCCGGAGCGCGAGTCGGAGCCCAGCACCAGCACGTTGAACGCCCCGCCGGTGGAGGCGGGCGGCCGGGCGGTGCCCAGCTGGCCGGAGATGTCGACGCTGCGGATGTTCCGGTTCAGCTTCCAGTAGGCGAGCCCGCCCAGCACGGCGCCGACCAGGACGAGGCCGGCCAGTGCGAACAGCGCGATCCGCAGCCCGCGGCGGCGCGGGGGGCGGTGCTTGGTGTCCTCGGCCATATCGCCTCTTTTCGCCCTCAGTGCGACCTTTCGAGCATAAGTGACCCGCCGGGACGGTGATCGGTTTCCGGGCGGGGCCCGGCCGCGGGGGCCCGGCCGCGGCCGGGCGGCGGCGCCCCGGAACGGCGGAGACCCCGCCCCGCCTGGACGGCGGTGCGGGGTCTCCGGTGCTGGCGCGGCCGGGGTCAGTCGCCCGAACCCGGGGTGTTCTTCGCGATCTGCATCAGGAACTCGGCGTTCGACTTGGTCTGCTTCATCTTGTCCAGCAGCAGCTCGATCGCCTGCTGCGAGTCCAGCGCGTGCAGGACCCGGCGGAGCTTCCAGACGATGGCCAGCTCCTCGTGGCCGAGCAGGATCTCCTCCTTGCGGGTGCCGGAGGCGTCCACGTCGACGGAGGGGAAGATGCGCTTGTCCGAGAGCTTCCGGTCGAGCTTGAGCTCCATGTTGCCGGTGCCCTTGAACTCCTCGAAGATCACCTCGTCCATCCGGGAGCCGGTGTCGACCAGCGCGGTGGCGAGGATGGTCAGCGAGCCGCCGTTCTCGATGTTGCGCGCGGCGCCGAAGAACTTCTTCGGCGGGTACAGCGCGGTCGAGTCGACACCACCGGACAGGATGCGGCCGGAGGCGGGCGCGGCCAGGTTGTAGGCGCGGCCCAGGCGGGTGATGGAGTCCAGCAGGATCACCACGTCGTGGCCCAGCTCCACCAGGCGCTTGGCGCGCTCGATGGCGAGCTCGGCGACGGTGGTGTGGTCCTCGGCCGGGCGGTCGAAGGTCGAGGAGATGACCTCGCCCTTCACCGACCGCTGCATGTCGGTGACCTCTTCCGGACGCTCGTCCACCAGGACGACCATCAGGTGGCACTCGGGGTTGTTGTGGGTGATCGCGTTGGCGATCGCCTGCATGATCATGGTCTTGCCGGTCTTCGGCGGGGCCACGATCAGACCGCGCTGGCCCTTGCCGATCGGCGACACCAGGTCGATGATCCGGGTGGTCAGCACGCCCGGGTCGGTCTCCAGGCGGAGCCGCTCCTGCGGGTACAGCGGGGTCAGCTTGCCGAACTCGGGGCGGCCGCGGCCGCTGTCCGGGTCCATGCCGTTGACGGAGTCCAGCCGCACCATGGCGTTGAACTTCTCGCGGCGCTCGCCGTCCTTGGGCTGGCGGACCGCACCGGTGATGGCGTCGCCCTTGCGCAGGCCGTGCTTGCGGACCTGCGCCAGCGAGACGTAGACGTCGTTCTGGCCGGGCAGGTAGCCCGAGGTCCGGACGAAGGCGTAGTTGTCGAGGATGTCCAGGATGCCCGCGACCGGGATCAGGACGTCGTCCTCGCTCAGCGGGACCTCGGGGCCGCCGGCGCCCTCGAAGCCGTCGCGGCGGCGGCCGCGGCGGTCGCGGTAACGGCCGCGGCGGCCGCGGCGGCCGTCGCCGAACTCGTCGTCCTCGTACCCGCCCTGCTGCTGGTGGGCGTTGCCGCCGCCCTGCTGCTGGGCGCCGCCCTGCTGGTTCTGCTGGCGGCCCTGGCCGCCGTCCTGCTGCTGGCCGCCGCCGCCCTGCTGGCGGTCGGTGCGGTCGCGCTCGCGGCGGTTGCGGCGGTCCCGGCGGGACTCGCGCACCTCGCCGTCGCCCTCGGCCGCGGGGGCCTCGGCGCGGTCGCGCTCGCGGCGGTCCCGGCGCTCGCGGCGCTCGGCACGGGCCTCGCCCTCGGCGGCGGCCGGGCGCTGCGCCTCGGTCCGGGCCTCGGCGGGGGCCTGCTCGGTGGCGGTGGCCGCGGCGGCCGCGCCGGCCTCGGCGGTCGGGGCGCCGGCCGCGGCGGTGGCCCGGCGGCGCGGGCGCTCGGCCCGGGCGGTGGCGGCCGCGGTCTCGGCGGCGGCCTGCACCGGGATCTCGATCTGCGCCTGCGGCTGCGGCTCGGTGGCCGCGGCGGTGCGGGTGCGGCGGGCGGGCGTCCGCGACGGAGCCGCCGGCTCGCCCTGCTCCTCGGCCGGGGCGGCCTCGGCGGCGGGCGCGGCCGCGGCCTTGGCGGCCTTCTTCGCGGCCGGAGCGGTGGCGCCGGGGGCGCCCGCGAGCAGCGGGTCCCCGCCGCTCTTCTCCTTGATGGCCTCGATCAGCTGGCCCTTGCGCAGCCGCCCGGTGCCGCTGATCCCGAGGGACGAGGCGAGCTTCTGGAGCTCGGCCAGCACCAGGCCGTCCAGGCCGGCGGCGGCGGTACGACGGCGTCGCGCCGGAGCCGCCGGGGCGGCCGCGTCCGACGCCTCGGCGTCCGGGCGCACGCCCATCAGATCGGTGGTGTCGCTCACTAAGGGTCCTTCCCTGGAGCGGACGTCGGCCTGTCTGGCACGGCGACCGGTTGTGCTGTCCTGGCCGGCGACTCTTTGCGCTGGTCAGGGGCTGGATTCCCGTGGAAGGCTGGTCCTTCCGGGGAGCTGCGAAGTGCGGTGCACTGTGGTGCGAAGCGGCGCGGACGGCCGGTTCTGGTGCCGACCTCGCTGCGCCTGTTGATGCCCGGGCCCCCGTCGCGCGGCGGCACTGCGGGCCCCAGCCCGGCCGAGCCTCACTGCGGAGGCTGGGGGTGGGAGTCCGGTGCCGTCACGGCTTCGGGATGGGCCGCAATCGCGCAGGCAGGCTGCGTACGCGCTGTGGCGAGCTCCCGGAGAATCGTGCTCCCGAGCTTCCGGCCCCCGTGCGGACGGGGGAACGGGATCGGGATGCCTCGCACCGGCGCCCGGAGGGCATCTGGTGCAGCAATGAGGTTAACACTACCTACCCCCTGACACATTCCCCAGCCCTTTGGTTGTCAATCGTGTCCGTCTCACATGTCGAGCGGCAGCACGGTGGCGCCGGTGCGGTCCAGCTCCAGCCGGTGCGCCGCGAACTGCGCACCGGCGCCGTGCCCGTGGTTGCCGGAGGCGAACTCCAGGACCTTCCCCACGTGCGCCTCGTCGGTGAGCGCGAGCACGGTCGGCCCGGCGCCCGAGATGACGGCGGGGACGCCCTCGGTGCGCAGGGCGGCGACCAGGGCGGCGCTGTCCGGCATCGCGGAGGCCCGGTAGTCCTGGTGGAGCCGGTCCTCGGTGGCGGTGAGCAGCAGCTCCGGGCGGCGGGTGAGCGCCTCGACCAGCAGGGCGGCGCGGCCCGCGTTGAGGGCGGCGTCGGCCAGCGGCACGGTCTTGGGGAGCAGGCCGCGGGCGGTCTCGGTGAGCACCTCGGTGGACGGGATGAACACGACCGGCACGACCCGGTC
Source organism: Kitasatospora phosalacinea (assembly GCF_030268885.1). Taxonomy (GTDB): domain Bacteria; phylum Actinomycetota; class Actinomycetes; order Streptomycetales; family Streptomycetaceae; genus Kitasatospora; species Kitasatospora phosalacinea_C. Next base: position 263,989 of record NZ_BSSA01000003.1, on the reverse strand, counting down.
GGAGGGGTCCAGGGTGATGGTGCGGGCGCCGTCGTCCTCGGTCCAGGCGACGGTGAAGTTGCCGCGCAGGCAGGCCGCGACGTTGTCGGGGTGGCCCTCCAGCTCGGAAGCGAGGGCCAGCAGCGCGTCGTCGTCGAGCGCGGAGGCGCCGCCGATGGTGACGGCGCGGGCGGCCACGATGCCGGCGCAGATCGCGGCGGACGAGGAGCCCAGGCCGCGGCCGTGGGGTATCCGGTTGGCGCAGACCACCTCGAGGCCGCGGGGCTGGCCGCCGAGCCGGTCGAAGGCGGCGCGCATCGAGCGGACCACCAGGTGGCGCTCGTCGCGGGCGAGGTTCTCGGCGCCCTCCCCGGCGATGTCCACGGTCAGGCCGGAGTCGGCGACCCGGACCACCACGTCGTCGTAGAGCCCCAGGGCGAGGCCGAAGGCGTCGAAGCCGGGGCCGAGGTTGGCGCTGGTCGCGGGGACGCGGACCCGGACGGCGGCGGCGCGGAACGCGGGACCGGCCATGCGGTGGACACACTCCTGAAAAGGTGGGGGATCTCAGGCCCGGACCATCGGGACGACGGAGCCTGCGGCGGTACGGACGGCGGGGTCTCGGAAGGGGCGCGCAGCATGGCGCGGCCCGCCGGGGTCAAGCGTATCGAAGAGAGGTTCCGGAGCGGTACACCCTGCTCGGCTCCGATCTTCCGTGTTGCCGCAAGCAGCGGAAAAGCGCCGGTGGGTTGACCGGAAAGCGGCGGCGAGCGGCCGGCCCGGAGGGGGCCGGCCGCTCGCCGGGTCGACGCGGGGTCAGCGCGTCCGCCGCCGTCAGTCGAGCAGGCCCAGGCGGCGGGCCGCCTCCTCCGGGTCGACCGGGACGACCTGGGGCTGCGGCGCGCCGGCCACCGCCCAGTCCGGGTCCTTGAGGCCGTTTCCGGTGACGGTGCAGACGATCCGCTGGCCGGGGTCGACCAGGCCGGCCTCGGCCTTGGCCAGCAGGCCGGCCACCGAGGCGGCGGAGGCGGGCTCCACGAAGACGCCCTCCTGCGCGGCCAGCAGGCGGTAGGCGGCCAGGATCTGGCGGTCCGTCACCTTGTCGATGAGACCGCCGGAGTCGTCCCGGGCGGCGAGCGCGTGGTCCCAGGAGGCCGGGTTGCCGATCCGGATCGCGGTGGCGATGGTCTGCGGCTTGAGCACCGGGGCGCCGTCCACGATCGGGGCCGAGCCGGACGCCTGGAAGCCCCACATCCGGGGGGTGCGGGCGGCCAGGCCGTCCGCGGCGTACTCGCGGTAGCCCTTCCAGTAGGCGGTGATGTTGCCCGCGTTGCCGACCGGGAGGACGTGGATGTCCGGGGCGTCGCCGAGCATGTCGACGATCTCGAAGGCGGCGGTCTTCTGGCCCTCGATGCGCACCGGGTTGACCGAGTTGACCAGCGCGACCGGGTACTTCTCGGAGAGCTCGCGGGCCAGCGTCAGGCAGTCGTCGAAGTTGCCGTCGACCTGCAGGATCCGGGCGCCGTGCACCAGCGCCTGGCCCATCTTGCCGAGCGCGATCTTGCCCTGCGGGACGAGCACCGCGGAGACCATCCCGCCGCGCACCGCGTAGGCCGCGGCGGAGGCGGAGGTGTTGCCGGTGGACGCGCAGATGACGGCCTGGGCGCCGTCCTCCTTGGCCTTGGAGATGGCCATGGTCATCCCACGGTCCTTGAAGGAGCCGGTCGGGTTGGCGCCCTCGACCTTGAGGTAGACGTCGCAGCCGGTGCGCTCGGAGAGCACCTGGGCGGGGACGAGCGGCGTGCCGCCCTCCAGCAGGGTCACCACGGGGGTGGAGTCGGAGACCGGGAGGCGGTCGCGGTACTCCTCGATGAGGCCGCGCCACTGGTGGGTGTGGCTGCCTCGGGCAATCACGGCGTTCATTGGCTTTCCTTATTCCCCTTCGACCCGCATGATGCTGGCCACGTCGCGCACGCTGTCCAGTGCGCGGAGCTTGTCGACCGTCGCCGACAGGGCGGCGTCGGTGGCCCGGTGGGTCACCACGACGAGGGCGGCGTCGCCGTCGCGTCCCTGCTGGCGGACGGTGTCGATGGACACGCCGTGGTCGGCGAAGACCGAGGCGACCTGGGCGAGGACGCCCGCGCGGTCGTCCACGTCCAGGCTGACGTGGTAGCGGGTGACCACCTCGTCCATCGGCTTGGCGGGCAGCGCGGCGTACACCGAGTCGCCGGGGCCGGTGGCGCCGTCGAGCTTGTTGCGGCAGACCGCGACCAGGTCGCCGAGGACCGCGGAGGCGGTGGGCGAGCCGCCCGCGCCGGGGCCGTAGAACATCAGCCGGCCGGCCGCCTCGGCCTCCACGAAGACCGCGTTGTACGCCTCGCGGACGGAGGCCAGCGGGTGGCTGAGCGGGATCATCGCCGGGTGGACCCGGGCGGTGACCGAGGCGCCGTCGGCGGCCCGCTCGCAGATCGCCAGCAGCTTGACCACGCAGCCCATCTGCTTGGCGGAGGCGATGTCGGCGGCGGTGACCTCGGTGATGCCCTCGCGGTAGACGTCCGCGGCGGTGACCTTGGTGTGGAAAGCGATCCCGGCCAGGATGGCGGCCTTGGCTGCGGCGTCGAAGCCCTCCACGTCGGCGGTCGGGTCGGCCTCGGCGTAGCCCAGCGCGGTGGCCTCCTCCAGCGCCTCGGAGTACCCGGCGCCGGTGGAGTCCATCTTGTCGAGGATGAAGTTGGTGGTGCCGTTGACGATGCCCAGCACCCGGTTCACCTTGTCGCCCGCCAGCGACTCGCGCAGCGGGCGCAGCAGCGGGATGGCCCCGGCGACGGCGGCCTCGTAGTAGAGGTCGACGCCGGCCGCGGCGGCCGCGGCGTGCAGTTCGGCGCCGTCCTTGGCGAGCAGCGCCTTGTTGGCGGAGACCACCGAGGCGCCGCCCGCGAAGGCTTTCAGGATCAGCGACCTGGACGGCTCGATGCCGCCCACGACCTCGATCACCACGTCGACGTCCTCGCGCCCGACCAGGGCCTCGGCGTCGGTGGTGAGCAGGTGCTCGGGCACCCCCGGGCGGGGGCGGCCGGCCCGCCGGACCGCGATGCCCGCGAGCTCGACCGGGGCGCCGATGCGCGCGGCGAGGTCGTCGGCCGTCGTCGTCATGATGCGCGCCACCTCGGAGCCCACCACACCACAGCCCAGCAACGCCACCTTCAGCGGGCGCGTACGCATCATCCGACTCCGCTCTGCATTCTTCGGTCCCCGCCGGGGTGTTCCGTCGGCCCCGGGGGCTTGTCTGTCGTCACCAGTCTCCGGGACTTTCCGCACAGATCTACGGCTGGTCCACGTTCTGAGACGAAAATTTCGTCAGCCGATATCGAGCCGCAGGAGATCCTCCTCCGTCTCGCGGCGGACGATCACCCGGGCCGATCCGTCCGCGACGGCCAGCACGGGGGGCTTGAGGGCGTGGTTGTAGTTGCTCGCCATCGAGCGGCAGTAGGCGCCGGTCGCGGGCACCGCGATCAGGTCGCCGGGGGCCAGGTCGGCGGGCAGGAAGGCGTCCCGGACCACGATGTCGCCGGACTCGCAGTGCTTGCCGACCACCCGGACCAGCATCGGCTCGGCCTCGCTGGTGCGGGAGACCAGCGCCACCGAGTACTCGGCGTCGTACAGCGCGGTGCGGATGTTGTCGGACATGCCGCCGTCCACGCTGACGTAGGTGCGCAGGCCCTCCAGCACCTTGACGGTGCCGACCTCGTACAGCGTGAACGCGGTCGGGCCGACGATCGCCCGGCCGGGTTCGACGGAGATCCGCGGGGGCGTCAACTCGGCGGCGGCGCACTCGCGTCGGACGATCTCGCTGAGCGAGGCGGCGATCTCGGCGGGCTCGCGCGGGTCGTCCTCGGCGGTGTACGCGATGCCCAGGCCGCCGCCCAGGTCGACCTCCGGCAGCTCCACGCCGTGCTCGTCGCGGACCTCGGCCAGCAGGCCGACCACCCGGCGGGCGGCGACCTCGAAACCGGCGAAGTCGAAGATCTGCGAGCCGATGTGCGAGTGGATGCCGCGCAGTTCCAGCGAGGGCTTGGCCAGCACCCGGCGGACCGCCTCGGCGGCCAGGCCGCCGGAGAGCGAGAGGCCGAACTTCTGGTCCTCGTGCGCGGTGGCGATGAACTCGTGGGTGTGCGCCTCGACGCCGACGGTGATCCGGATCAGCACCGGCTGCCGGACGCCCTGCGCCCCGGCGATCTCCGCCAGGCGGTCGATCTCCTGGAAGGAGTCGACCACGATGTGGCCGACCCCGGCCTTCACGGCCTGCTCCAGCTCCTGCACCGACTTGTTGTTGCCGTGCAGCGCGATCCGCTCCCCCGGCATCCCGGCCGCCAGCGCCACGTGCAGCTCGCCCGAGGAGCACACGTCGACGTTCAGCCCCTCCTCGTGCAGCCAGCGCACCACGGCCTTGGACAGGAACGCCTTGCCCGCGTAGTACACGTCGGCGCTGTCCCCGAAGGCGTCCCGCCAGGCCCGGGCCCGGGCGCGGAAGTCGGCCTCGTCCATCACGTACGCGGGGGTGCCGAACTCGGCCGCCAGGGTGCGCACGTCGACGCCGCCGACGGTGGCGACGCCCTCGGCGTTGCGGCCGACGGTGCGCGACCAGACCTTGGGGTCGAGGGCGTTGAGGTCGGCCGGCGGGGCCTGGTAGTGGCCCTCGGGCAGCACGTCGCCGTGACGGGGGCCGGCGGGGTGGGCGGAGCGACTCATCTCTGGAACTTCCTCGACCTATGGCGAGGGGCGGCCACCGGTCGCCGTCGACCGGTCGCCGCCCCCTGCTGTGCTGCGCTTCGGGGGTTGGTGCGTTACATCCGCTCGGGCGCCGAGACGCCCAGCAGGCGGAGGCCGTTGGCCAGCGTCGTTCGCGTGGCGTCGGCCAGCCAGAGGCGGGCGTGCGTGAGGTCGGTGACCTCCTCGTCGCCCTTCGGCAGGATCTGGCAGTTGTCGTAGAAGCGGTGGTAGGCGCGGGCCAGCTCCTCCAGGTACGTGGCCACGTGGTGCGGCTCGCGCAGCTCGCCGGCCTTGGCCAGCACCCGCGGGAACTCGCCGAGCTGGCCGAGCAGGTCGTTCTCCCACTCGGAGCTCAGCAGCTCCGGTTTGAAGTCCGCGCTGCGGACGATGCCCTTCTCCACGGCGTTGCGCTGGACCGCGCTCATCCGGGCGTGCGCGTACTGCACGTAGTAGACCGGGTTCTCCCGGGACGTGCTGGTCACCAGGTCGATGTCGATGGTGATGGTGGAGTCGGTGGACTGCCGCACCAGCATGTAGCGGGCGGCGTCCACGCCGATCCAGTCGATCACGTCGTCGATCGTGATGATGTTGCCCGCGCGCTTGGAGAGCCGGACCTCCTTGCCGTCGCGCAGCATCTTCACGAACTGGCCGATCATCACCTCGATGTTGCGGTCCATGTCGTCGCCCGCGCAGGCCGCGATGGCCTTCAGGCGGTTGACGTAGCCGTGGTGGTCGGCGCCGAGCATGTAGACCGAGACCTCCGCGCCGCGGTCCCGCTTGCTCAGGTAGTACGCGGCGTCGGCGGCGAAGTAGGTCGTCTCGCCGTCGGCCTTGATCAGGACGCGGTCCTTGTCGTCGCCGAAGTCGGTGGTGCGCAGCCAGATCGCGCCGTCCCGGTCGAAGACGTGGCCCTGCTCGCGCAGCCGCTCGATGGCCTTCCCGACCGCGCCGGAGTCGTGCAGCGTCTGCTCGGAGAACCAGGTGTCGAAGTGCACCCCGAACTCGGCCATCGAGCGCTGGATCTCGGCGACCATCAGCTTGAGGCCCTCGGTGCGGAACACCTGGAGCTGCTCGTCCTCGGGCAGGTCGAGCACGCCGGGCACGCCGTCGGTGACGGCCTTGGCGATGTCGGAGATGTACTCGCCGACGTAGCCGTCCTCGGGGACGGGCTGCCCGTTGGCGGCGGCCTTGAGCGACTTGGCGAACTTGGTGATCTGCACGCCCGCGTCGTTCAGGTAGTACTCGGTCGACACCTCGGCGCCGGTCGCCTTCAGCACCCGGGCCAGCGAGTCGCCGACCGCGGCCCAGCGGACGCCGCCGATGTGGATCGGGCCGGTCGGGTTCGCCGAGACGAACTCCAGGTTGATCCTCAGGCCCTTGAGCGCCTCGTTGCGGCCGTACGCCTCGCCCGCCTCGACGATGGTGCGCGCCAGCTCGCCCTGGGTGGCGGCGTCCAGCGTGATGTTCAGGAAGCCCGGACCGGCGATGTCGACCTTCGCGACGCCGCCGATCCCTCGCAGACGCCCGGCCAGGATCTCCGCGACGGCTCGCGGCGGCCGACCGGCCGGCTTCGCGAGCTGGAGGGCCACGTTGGTGGCGTAGTCGCCGTGGTCCCTGTTCTTGGGCCGCTCGACCGTGACGTGCTCGGGCACGTCGACGGTCAGCTCGCCGGCCTGGACGGCGGCGCTGACGGCGGCCTGGACTGCCTGGGAGAGTTCTGCGGGTGTCACGGTGCCAAGCCTAGGCGAGACGGGGTACCCGACCGCCACCCGGTTTGCCCGCGGCGGCGCGCGTCGTCCCTCCGGACGTGCTTCGTGTCGTCGGACGCCGGTGCAGGCGGGCACATCTCACGGGCGCGGGTCGTCCGGCCGGACGAGTTCCTGCACCTGTTCGCCCAGGGCTGAATCCCGGGAGGTTTTCCGCGGGGTCTGCGGAGGCGCCGGGGGCGGGCTCCCGAAGTCGTAGGCGAACCGCCGCACGGCCGGGACCGGGGCGGCCGGGTCGGCCGGGTCGGTCGGCGGTGCCGCCCTCGCCCGCAGCCTCCGCACCAGCGCGACCAGCTCCGCCGGGTCGAAGGGCTTCGCCAGGTAGCCGTCCACCCCCACCGACTCCCCGCGCTCCAGGTCCGCCGGGGTGCAGGCACTCACGATCGCGATCGGCAGGTGCGCGGTCTCCCGCGCGGCCCGCAGCCGGGCCGCCGTCCGCAGCCCGTCCAGCCGGGGCATCACCACGTCCAGGGTCACCACGTCCGGCGCGACCCGGCGGACCACCTCCAGGCACTCGGCACCGTCGGCGGCGGTCACCACCTCGAAGCCCTCCAGCTCCAGGTTGACCCTGATCAGTTGGCGGATCACCTCGCTGTCGTCCACCACGAGGACCCGCCCCGACGTCGCCGCCACCTCACCGAGGGTAGCCGCGCCCCGTCCCCCGCGTCCGGCCTTTCGGCTACTTGCCGGTCACCCGCTGACGGGCCGTCGGGCGGGGCCGGAAGAACCCTGTGCAGACGCGTGCACTTTCTTTGGTAGTGTTTCCCGTGTCAGGCCGGGTCGCCCCGAAAAGCGGCCCAGGCCCCCGTAGCTCAGGGGATAGAGCACCGCCCTCCGGAGGCGGGTGCGTAGGTTCGAATCCTACCGGGGGCACCAGTGTGTAACGTGAACGAAGGCCCAGGCTGGCGGAGTTGATCCGCGAGCCTGGGCCTTCGTCGTTTCCGGGACCCGCCGGGCCCCGGGGAGGGGGTGGCGAGATGACCAGGACGGAGCCCGTCCCGAACCTGCCGGACGAACGGCTGTGCTGGCTGGCCGTCCGGGAGCAGCTGGGCCGGAAGGCGGCCAGGCCCGGGGTGTTCGGCTGGCTGAGCGCGCTGTTGGCCTTCAAGGGGGGGCCTCTCGGGCGGCAGTCCGCCGGGTTGGCCGGCGACCTGCGGCGCGACCTGGCGTCGGGCCGGCTGCACGAGTACGCCTTCGCCGTGGACGGCGCCGCCGAGACGCTCACCGCCGCGGAGCGTGCGCACCTGCGCGCCACCGGCGAAGTGCCGGACGGGTTCCTGGCCGAGGTCGAGCGGCGGGTGGCCGAGCGGCGCGGGAAGCGCTGAACTCCGCTGCCGTCCAGGGGTTCCGGCGGGCGGGACGGCCGCCGGACGGACCGCCGGGGTGTGGCAGGGTGGCCGGGTGATGATCTCTCCCGAACAGGTCCGACTGGTCTCCGGGGCGTCCGCCCCGATCCTGCTGCTGGGCGGCGCGCCCGTGCACGACGCGCTGCCGGTGCTGCGGGTCGTGGACGGGGCGGTGCCCGGCTTGGACGGGTGGTCGGTGTTCGCCCGGTTGACGATGTGCGTGCTGGACGGGCCCGGCGACGCCGGGTGCCTCTTCCCCACCCTCGGCGGGTCGTTCGGGACCGACGGGGTCGCCCGGTGGTGCGACGAGGTCGAGCGGGCCGGGGGTGCGCTCGTGGTGTCGCTGGCCGACGCCGCGGAGCTGACCGGACCGGTCGACTGGCCCGCCCTGCTGGACGGCGGCTCGCGCGGCGGGTTCGCTGCGGCGGCGGGCTGACGACGGCGGGCTGACGACGGCTCAGCGCGGCCCGGGCCTGCGGTGCTCCCCGCGCAGCACCAGCGCCGGGGTGCCCGGGTCGTACGCGCCGCAGGCCGTGGTCGACCACGCGGACCACTGGCGGGGGACGGCGAAGTAGGGCACCAGCAGCGGGCCCCTGCGCCCCGGTGCGGCCTTCGCGGGCAGCAGCGCGGGCAGGACGTCCGGGGTCCGGCCCGCCAGGATCGCGGCCCGGCAGGAACGGCAGGCGGGGCGTCGCTCGGCGGCGGCCTCCCGGGCGGTCACGTGCTTGCGCTGCCGGGCCTTGCGGCCCCTGGGCGGCTCCGGGGCGGTCTCGGCCGGGCCGTGCAGCGGGTTCCAGTAGCAGCGCACCAGCAGCGGGCCCGGCCGCTGCCCCGCGTGCAACAGGTGGGCGGCGGCGAGGCGTTCGACGGCCTGCTCGGCGAGGAGGACGGTCGCCGCCAGGTCGGGCAGGTCGGTCTCCGCGTCCCCCGCGTGGTCGAGGAGCCGACCCGCGGCCTCGTACGCCTCCAGCGCCCACTGGTAGGCGCGGCGGGCGGCGGGCTCCCCGCCCTCCAGCTCCAGTTCGGCGGACCGGAACACCTCCCCGGCGGCGGTGACCCGCTCGGCCGCGACCTGGCGCAGGTGCTCCCGCAGGGCCTCCCACTCCCCCAGCACCAGGGCCCTCCGGGCCCGCAGCTCCCGCCGGGAGAGCGCCTCCGGCGGGGGCGGGGCCGCGGCCGTGCCCTTCGGGAACCACCACCAGCGCCGGAACACCGCGCCTCCCCCGTGCCGTGGGCGTCAACGGTCCCATGGTGGACCCCGGAGGGGGACGCGGGGAACGGGCTGTTGCAGATCCGGGGGCCCTGGAAGGGTCCTCCGACGGGGCGCGCTCAGCCGGCTCGGGACAGGAGGTCGGCGATGGTGTGGTCGAAGGCCGCGCTGTAGGAGACGTCGTCGGTGGCGCCGCCCTGTTGGTAGCCGCCGATGACGCCGATGACCTGGCCGGTGGCGGCGTCGACGAAGGGGCCGCCGCTGGTGCCGCCGGGGAAGGCGGGGCAGTCGATGCGGCGCTGGTAGGTGTCCTGGCGGCTGGTGGTGTTGGTGCAGACGACGGGGAGTTCGGTGCCGGCGGGGTAGCCGTAGAGGCGGGCCCGGACGGTCCAGGCGGCGTCGGTGCCGAGGGGGTTGCCGCCGAGGGCGTCCTCGATCTGGCGGCCGTCGTTGGGAGCGACGGCGAGGATCGCGAAGTCCTCGTCGGGGTCGTTGCCGGACTGCCAGCCGTCCGCGGTGTAGACCTTGGTCACCTGCCAAGTCCCGTACGGGGCCTGGCCGTTGCGGTAGCCGGGGACGAAGGTGGTGCCGTTCGCGCCGGACAGGCAGTGGGCGGCGGTGAGGATCAGGTTGCGGCCGGGGCTGTCGATGACGCTGGCGGTGCAGAAGTGGTTGCCGGGGCCGGTCGGGCCGGAGAACAGGGCGCCGACCCGGCGGGATTCGGCGTCGTCGGGGGCGGTGGTGGTGACGCCGAGCGGGACGTCGGGGGGTGCGGAGGGCGGGGCCTGCAGGGTGGGCCCGGTGGCGGGGGCGTCCTGCAGCACGACGGCGGCGGGGGCGCTGGGCGAGGGGGAGGGCGCGGGAGCGAGGGAGGGCGAAGGGGACGGGGACGGGGAGGCGCTGGCGGAGGTGGCCGGGGCGACGCCGTCGCTGCTGGGGTCCCCGGCGTCGCGCAGGTGGACGGTGAGCAGGCCCGCGGCCGCCATCACCCCGACGGCGCCGACGGCGAGGAAGGAGGTGAAGGCGACCGGCCGCAGGGTGCGGCGCTCCTCCGGCCTGGTGTGTCGTCCCATTCGTTGCCCCGCTCCCGCTGCTCCTGGTCGTGGCGGCGCCCGCGCCGCGGTTCCGACGCGGGCACCTGTCGCACACCGCCTGCCCCAATATCCGCCGTCGAACTGGGAAAGCCGTCATGAGTCCCTGGGAGGCTCGTGAGTTTTCCGGCGGCGTGCAGCACAGCAGCGTGCCACGGCCGGGGGCGGGCCGCCCGGTGCGACACCCGCCCCGCGGTCCGGGCCGGGCCCGGAGGGGTCAGACCGCGGCGCGGGCCGCGGCGGCGGCGTCCTCGCCCTCGGCCTCGCCGGGGGCCGGGCGGTGGTTGATCATCAGGAAGGCGATCACCGCGGCGGCCAGCAGGATGCCCATCGCGACGGTGGTGGCGACGGCGTAGCCGTGCACCGCGCCCTGGGCCTGGACCAGCGGGTCGGTGGGGTTGCGGGCGGCCAGGTAGGTGGCGGTGACGCTGGCGGCGATGGTGTTGAGCAGGGCGGTGCCGATCGAGCCGCCGACCTGCTGGGCGCTGTTGATGATGGCGGAGGCGGCGCCGGTCTCCTGCGGGGCGACGCCCAGGGTGGCCAGGCTCATGGTGGGCATGAAGACCAGGCCCATGCCGAAGCCGAGCAGCAGTTCGGCGGGCAGCACCATGGTGGTGTAGGGGCTGTCGACCTTGATCTGGGTGAGCCAGGCCATGCCCCCGGCGCCGAGCAGCAGGCCGGGGACGACCAGGTTGCGGGTCGGGACGCGGGTCATCAGCCGGGAGGCGAGGCCCGCGGCGCTGACCACGATGGCGGCGGTCATCGGCAGGAAGGAGACGCCGGCCTTGATCGGCGAGTAGCCCTTGATCACCTGCAGGTAGTAGGTGAGGAAGAGGAACAGGCCGAACATGCCGATCACGGCGAGCCCCACGGAGAGCGCGCCGCCCGCCCGGTTGCGGTCGCTGATCAGGTGGATCGGCAGCAGGGCGTGCTCGGTGCGGCGCTCGACCAGGGCGAAGACCGCGAGCAGGGCGACGCCGACGCAGAGCGCGGTGAGCACCAGCCAGTCGTCCCAGCCGCGGGAGACCGCCTCGGAGGTGCCGTACACGATGGCCAGCAGGCCGCCGCAGCCGAGCACCGCACCGGGCAGGTCGAGCCGGACCCGGCGGGAGCGGTCGATGTGGTCGCGGACCAGCAGGTAGTACGCGCCGATGCCGGTGACGATCGCGATCGGGATGTTGACGTACAGGCACCAGCGCCAGGACAGGTACTCGGTGAGCAGTCCGCCGGTGATCAGGCCGATCGCCGCGCCGCCGCCGGCCAGGGCGCCGAAGATGCCGAAGGCGGTGGCGCGTTCGCGCGGGTCGCGGAAGGTGACGGAGAGCAGGGAGAGCGCGGACGGGGCGAGCAGTGCGCCGAAGGCGCCCTGGAGGGCGCGGGCGGCGAAGAGCACGGCGCCGGTGGTGGCGAAGCCTCCGATGCCGGAGGCGAGGGCGAAGCCGAGCAGGCCGACCAGGAAGGTCCGCTTGCGGCCGAAGAGGTCGCCGATCCGGCCGCCGAGCAGCAGCAGGCCGCCGAAGGCCAGCGTGTAGGCGGTGATCACCCACTGCCGGTTGGCGTCGGAGATGTCCAGCGCCTTCTGCGCGGACGGGAGGGCGATGTTCACGATCGTCGCGTCGAGGACGATCATCAGCTGGGCGATGGCGATGACTGCCAGGGCCCACCAGCGGCGCGGGTCGGCCTCGGAGGTCTCGGGGGCGTGCTGGGGGGTCACCGTGGGGCCGCCTTCCGCAGGATCGGGAGTGGGGCTGGGCGCGTACGGCGCTCTTCCCAGGGAAACCCCCGAACGGGGCGACGGCAAGGCGGATTGTCCGTTGATGTCAGCATTCGGGACGGCGGCCCCGGGTGCCCGGCCGCATCGGCCACCCGGGACGCGGTCGTCCGGTCGCTCCGGTTACAGCGCGCCCAGCTCGGTGACCAGGTCGTCCAGGCCCAGCGAGCCCTGGGACAGCGCCGCCATGTGCCAGCCCTTGAGGTCGAACTCCTCGCCGCGCGCCTCGGCCGCCGCCCGGGCCGCGGCCCGTCCGCGCAGCCAGGCCCGCTCGCCGAGCTTGTAGCCGATCGCCTGGCCGGGCAGGCCGAGGTAGCGCACCAGTTCGCTGTCCAGGAAGCCCGCGGACAGGCCGCAGTAGGAGCCGAAGAACGCGCGGGCCCGCTCCGGCGTCATCGCCTCGCCGGGGGCGAACGGCGAGTCGGCCGGGAAGTCCAGCTCGGCGTGCATGCCGATGTCGACGATCACCCGCAGCGCCCGCATCATCTGGGCGTTCAGGTAGCCGAGGCGGTGGCCCGGGTCGGTGAGGTAGCCGAGCTCGTCCATCAGGCGCTCGGCGTACAGCGCCCAGCCCTCCATGTTGGCGCTGACCCCGCCCAGGGTGACCTGGTAGGTGGAGAGCCGGTCGGCGACGTACGTCCACTGGGCCAGCTGCAGGTGGTGGCCCGGGACGCCCTCGTGGTACCAGGTGGAGACCAGGTCCCACTCCGGGAACGCCTCCCGGCCCAGGGTCGGCAGCCAGGTCCGGCCGGGGCGGGAGAAGTCCAGCGAGGGCTGGGTGTAGTACGGGGCGGCGGCGCTGCCGGGCGGGGCGATCCGCGACTCGACCTTGAGCAGCGGCTCGGCCAGGTCGAAGTGGGTGCCCTGGAGGTCGTTGATCGCCCGGTCCATCAGGCCCTGCAGGTACTCCTGCACCTCCTGCTCGCCGCGGATCGCCGGGCCGTCGGTCTCCAGCCACTTCATCGCCTGCATCGGGGTCGCGCCCGGACGGACCTTCTCCGCCTCGGCCCGCATCTGGGCGTCCAGGTCGTGGAACTGCTCCCAGGCCCAGCGGTACGCCTCGTCCAGGTCGAGCTCGGCGCCCGTCCAGAACCGCACCCAGCGGGCGTAGCGCTCGCGGCCGACCGCGTCGGGGGTGCCCTTCGCGGCGGGGGCGTACGCGTCGCGCATCCAGTCGCGCAGGTCGGCGAGCGCGGCGGTGGCCTCGACCGCGGTGGCGGTCAGCTGCCCGCGCAGGTGCTCGGGGGCGGCGGCGACCAGTTCGCCGAACCAGCCGCCGGGGGTCTCGCCGTCGATCCACTCGCCGAACTGGCCGACCACCGTCTCCACCTGGCGCGGCGCCGACAGCAGGCCGCGCCGGATTCCCTCCTCCAGGCTCTGCCGGTACTGGGCCATCGCCAGCGGGAAGCGGGCCAGCCGACGGCCCAGGCGCTGCCAGTCCTCGTCGGTCCCGGTGGGCAGCAGGGTGAACATCTCGCGGGTGTTGTGCACCGGCGAACCCAGGTTGCGGACGCTGCGGTAGCCCTCGCCCGCGTCGTGCACGGCCAGTTCGGCGGTCAGCCGCTCGCGCAGCAGCCGGGCGCAGCGGCGCTCGGCCTCGTCCTCGACCGGGCCGGACGCCTCCAGCTCGTCCAGGGCGGCGAGGGTGCGGCGGGCCAGCTCGGCGGTGGCTTCGATGCCCTCGGACGACAGGTCGGTGAGCCGGTCGTCCTCCGGGTTGAGGCCGAGGTACACCGCGGTCAGCGGGTCGACCTCGGCGAGCGCGTGGACGTAGGAGTCGGCGAGGCGGCGCGGGGTGGGGCCGCTCGGGTGAGGGACGTTCAGTTCATGAGCCATCCGGCCATCCTGTCGCAGCCGCAGGCGAATTCAACCCCTGTCCGCTGTCGAAGTGGTCACCCCTTCGCGGGGACGAGTCGGCGGGCGCTGCGCCACGGGTCCCAGGTCGGCCGGCCCCGGGTGATCGGGTGGAACGCCAGGCCGATCAGCACCGAGCAGAAGTGCCCGAGGTCGGTGAACGTGTGCGAGGCCAGCAGCGGCACCAGGTAGAACCCGACCAGCCCGCAGCCGTACACCCAGCGCCACGCCCCGGCCAGCCGGTACGTCAGCACGCCCTCCACCCCGGCCAACGCGTACGACACGCCGACGTCCACCGTGGTCGACATGTTCTGCGGCAGCACGTGGTGGTGGACGCCCCAGGCGACCACGCCCTCGCTGACGAAGGTCGCCAGCACGTGCGCGGTCAGCGCGACCGTCAGCCAGCGGCGGGTGCCGAGCCAGCGTTCGGCGGGCACGTGGAAGACGTGGAACACCACGAAGTAGAAGAGGAAGTTCGCCTGCTCGGTCCAGATCAGGCTGGCCAGCAGGGCGTGCACCGGGTGCGAGGAGAGCTGGTCGAGGTTGGTGGAACGCTTCTGCAGGAAGTACTCCAGCGCCGCCGGGTCCATCCGCGCCACCACGAAACTGGTGATCGCCAGCAGCAGCAGCCACACGTACGTCCCCGGGGACTTCCCGACCCATCGCGCCACCGCCCGCACCCACCGCACCGGCCGCTCCTCGCCGCGACTCACCCGACACCTGCCCACAGTCTGCGGCCCCGGAGCGGGCCCCGCCCGGCGGGAACCCGCCGGTAGCGGCCGTGCGGAGGGGGTCCGGCGGCCCCGCCCGAGGTCTACCCTGGCACGCATGGCAGCGACCCCCTCCCCCGTCGGGGACCCCGTCGAGGAACCCGTCGACGACCCCACCGCCGCGGAGCGCCCACGCCGCGCCGCCTACCGCCGACTGCCCGTCCAGCAACGGCGCGAACAACTCATCGCCGTCGCCCTCGAACTCTTCGCCGCCCGCCCGCCCGAGGAGGTCTCCCTCGACGACGTCGCGGAGGCCGCGGGCGCCTCCCGGCCGCTCGTCTACCGCTACTTCGCCGGGGGAAAGCAGCAGTTGTACGAGGCGGCGCTGCGCAGCGCCGCCTCCGAGCTCACCACCCGCTTCGCCGTCGAACCCACCGACGGCACCCCCACCCAGCAGCTCGGCGCCGTCCTGCACCGCTACTTCGACTTCGTCGGCGAGCACGCCGCGGGCTACGGCGCGCTGCTGCGCGGCGGCTCCGTCGTCGAGACCGCGCGCACCTCGGCCATCGTCGACGACGTGCGCCGGGCGGCGCTCCGGCGCACCCTGCGCCACCTCGGCGTGCGGGAGGCCGGGCCGCGGCTCACCCTGCTGGTGCGCTCGTGGATCTCGGTGGTCGAAGCCTCCGCGATCAGCTGGCTCGACGAGGGGCGGCAGATCCCGGCCGACTCGCTGTGCGCCTGGCTGGTCGACCAGTTCGTGGTGATGGCCGCGGCCACCGCCGTCCGCGACGGGCAGACCGCGGAGGTGCTGCACGGCTGGCTGGAGCTGGAGACCGCGGAGAGTCCGGCGGGAGTGCTCATCGCGCGGTTGCGCGAGATGGGGCTCTGAGGAGGGCCCGGTAGGGGCCGGGGAACGGCGGGCCCGGAGCTGCTCACGGTTCACCGCCGGGGCGTGCCGTGGCTTCGGGCGCCGTTCGGGCGGCCCGAAGCCACGGCCTCGCCGTTCTCACCCCCGGCCAGGGGCGGTCTCCTTGCGGCGGCGGGTGACCACCAGGGTGGCCGCACCGAGGGCGATCGCCGCCGCGCCCGCGGTCGTGACGGCCGCGAGCGGGGTGCCCGGGCCGGTGAAGGCCAGGCCCGTGCCGGTGCCGGTCTCCGTGGCGGTGGCGGTGCTGGTGGTCGTGGCGGTGCTGGTGGTCGTGGCGGTCGTGGTGGTCAGACCGGCCTCGGTGGCGTCGTTGCCGCCGTTGCCCGACGGCCGGCCCTCCTCGCCCTTCGTGCCGTTCCCGTCCGCGCCGCCGTCCTTGCCGCCCGCCTGCTCGGCCGCCTTGTCCCGGGCCTGGGCCTCCTTGAGCCCCGTGGCCAGGAACTCGCGCAGGTCCTCCAGGGTGCCGCTGGTCAGCAGCACGTTCACGGCCTTCCGGACCTCGGGGCCGCCCACGGACATCGCCTGGGTGGCCTGGATGCGGTAGTCGTCGAGCAGCATCCCCGGTGCCTGTGCCAGGAAGTCGGCGATCTCCTCGGCGCTGCCCCGCTCCAGCACCGCGAGCGCCGCGGCGCGCAGTCCGGCGCTGATGAGCGGGGTCTCGGCGAACTGCGAGAGCTTGACGCGGTTGTTGTCGGCGGTCAGCGCCGGGACGGTGACGTGCAGGAAGTGCTCGATCGCCTCCGGACTGCCGTCGTTGAACGCCGCCTGGGCCGCCTGCCGGATCGGGCCGTCCCCGGACTCGCTCATGATCTGGGTGGCCCTGATGTTGTTGTCGTCGTGGACGACCCCGATCAGCTCGACGTCGAGGAAGTGCCGGATCTGCTCAGCGGTACCGCCCTGCGCCTCCTTGACCGTCTTGTAGTAATGGGCGTAGTGGCCCGGCTCGGCGAGGGCCGCCGCCAGGCGGGCCCGCAGCGCGGCCTCGTCGAGCACCGGCGTGACCGGAGCAGCGGGCTCGACGTTCGGCGCCGTGGGCTCGACGTCCGGCGCCGTGGGCGCGGCGTCCGGCGCCGTGGGCGCGGCGTCCGGCGCGGACCGGCCGGTCGGGGTGGTCTCGGCCATCGCCTGTGCGGCGCCGAGGACGGTGGGTGCGGAGACGGCCGCGACGAAGACGGCAGCGGCGATCGACCGACGGATGCTCAAGACTCCCCCAGGGAAGGTGGTTCGCGCGAGAGCCGCCACTGCGGTGGGACCGTCACGCGGCGGCGGGCGGAAGGGATCGTATCGGAACCTTCCACTCCGTCATAACGTCTTCTTTTCAGATCCTTTGCCTGAGAAGTCCCCGTTCCGGCCGTTCTCCGCACCCCGGGACCGCGTGGGGTCACGCCTGGCCGAGGGTGGTCTCCTGGCGGCCGAGGCCGGTGACCTCGAGGGCGAGCTTGTCGCCCGCGCGGAGGAAGGGGGTGCCGGGGCGGCCGAGGGTGACGCCGGCGGGGGTGCCGGTGATGACGACGTCGCCGGGGTCGAGGCGCATGAAGTGGGTGAGGTAGCGGACGGTCTCGTGGACCGGGAAGATCATGTCGGCGGTGGAGCCGTCCTGCCGGAGTTCGCCGTTGACCCAGAGGCGGAGGCCGAGGGCCTGCGGGTCGCCGAGTTCGTCGGGGGTGACCAGCCAGGGGCCGAGCGGGGTGAAGGTCTCGGCGGACTTGCCCTTGTCCCACTGGCCGCCGCGGTCGAACTGGAAGGCGCGTTCGGTGACGTCGTTGACGGCGGCGTAGCCCGCGATGATCGCGGCGGCGTCCGCCGGGGTGTCGAGGTAGCGGCCGGTGCGGCCGATGACGACGGCGAGTTCGACCTCGTAGTCGGTCTTCTCGCTGCCGCGCGGGACGAGCACCTGGTCGTGGGGGCCGACCAGGGTGTTGGTGGGCTTGAGGAAGACCACCGGCTCGGTCGGGATCGCGGCACCCGCCTCGGCCGCGTGGTCGCGGTAGTTGAGGCCGATGCCGACGATCTTGCCGGGCCGGGCGACCGGCGGGCCGACGCGTTCGCCGGTGAGGTCGGTGACCGGGAGGGCCGCGGGGTCGAAGGTCGCCGGGTCGAACCCGGCAAGGAAGGCGCCGTCCAGGTCGGGGGTGAGGGGACGGAGGTCGCGGGCGGTGCCGTCGGGGGCGAGTACGACCGGTCGTTCTGCGCCCGCAGGGCCCACGCGGAGGAGCTTCACTGCCCGTCACCACCTGTTCGTCTCGGGGGCGGGTCCGACCCTGCCCCGGGACATTGAGGTATACCAGCGGTGCTCGCCTGCGGAACAGTGGTGTCCGTTCGGCGAAATCCTCCCAATCGAAAGGGACCGGGCGGAAGCCGAATCAGCGGCCCGCACCCTTGACAGCCGCCCGGCCCTCCCGGCCCTCCCGGCGCCCCGCGCCCGGCCCGGCCGCCGGTCAGGTCTCGCGCTGCGGCCGGTAGTCGGCCTCCTCGACGCCGAACGTCCAGGCGACGCCGGCCCGGGCGGTGCGGGTGCCGGGCGGGACGCGCAGGTAGTAGGTGCGGTGGGTGCCGTCCGGTTCGGGGGTGGAGTTGACCACCTCGACCATCACCACCGGTTCGTCGTCCGGGAGTTGGATCCGCCACAGGACGCCGGTCTCGTCCCGGTGCAGCGGCTCGGCGCCGGACTCGGCGAGGTAGCGGTCGTAGCCGAAGTGCTCCAGCATGACGCGGCGCAGCTCGGCGTTCTCCTCGGAGCGGATGCGCTCGGGGGTGAGGCCGGTCAGCTGCTCGGGGAAGTCCGCGGGGACGGGCATGCCGCGCCAGGCGTGCAGCGCGAAGCCGTCGGCGTACGCGAGGGCGGGGCCGTCGGCGCGGTCGAGCCGGCCGGCCTCGTCGCGGTGCAGGACGGTGGGGCGTTCGCTGAGCAGCACGGCGCGCTCGTACGGCCACCACCAGCCGGCCTGGCGGGCGACGCCGGCCAGCGCGGCGAGGGCCGCGTCGCCGGTGCCCGCGGTGTCGAAGGCGGCGAGCCAGGCGGCGTCGTGCTGCCCGGCCACCGCGTCCAGCAGGGCGAGCCGGACCGCGGCGCGCTCCTCGGCGGCCCGCTGCCGGACCGCCCGGTTCTCGGGCCTGCGGGCCTGCTGCCAGTCGTCGATCGGCTCGGGCTCGGGGGCGAAGTGGTCGAGCAGCGCGGTGCGGACGCGTTCGGCGGGCAGCGCGGCGGTGGCGGCGAGTTCGGCGCCGGTGGTGTTCCAGAGCTCGGCCCAGCCGGCCGGGCCGAGCGCGGCGAGGGCCGCGGTGCGGGCCCGCTCCCAGGCGGCGGTGCGGACCTGCTCGCGCACGCTGGCCCCGAACCCGCCCGGGCGGGACAGGAGTTCGGTGAGGGCGGCGCGCGGCGAGGGGTACCAGCGGAACTCGGCGGGCTCGGCGAGCCCGGCGGCCCGGTAGGCGTCCCGGACGGCCTGCTCGGCGGTGGCCCGGTCGGCGGGGCCGGTGGCGGCGGCGACGGCCCGCCAGTGGGCCACCGAGAGGTCGGCCGGACGGCCGGTCAGCTGGCTGGTCATCGGTTCTCCGTGTCCTGGGTCCTGGGTCTGCTACGGGGCGGGCTCGGACGGGGGCTCAGTCGGCGACCATCCGGACCGCGCCGGGCGTGTACTCGCGCTGGCGGACCACCCGGAACCAGCCGCTGGGCAGGGTGATCGCCGCGTGCTCCTCGTGGACGACCCTGCCGCCCTCCGGCAGGTGCAGCCAGGCGGGGGC
Organism: Kitasatospora phosalacinea; assembly: GCF_030268885.1. Lineage (GTDB taxonomy): Bacteria > Actinomycetota > Actinomycetes > Streptomycetales > Streptomycetaceae > Kitasatospora > Kitasatospora phosalacinea_C. The sequence goes on along the minus strand of NZ_BSSA01000003.1, from coordinate 244,823 downwards.
GAACGGGCCGCCCTCGCGGACGAGTTCGCCCGGGCCGAGCACCGCGTGGGCGTGCCCGGTCACCTCGCCGAGGGCCAGCACCAGCCGCCCCCGGGCGTCCCGCGGCCGGCGCGCCAGCTGCGCGACGGTGCCCGGGACGGCGTCCGGCGCGACCGGAACGATCAGTACGTCTCCCTGACGGTACACGGGGCCTCCCGCGGTCCGGTCCGGCCCGCTGCCGGAACTCCGTGCACCGCAAACTAGGCCGCACCACCGACAACCGCGCCCGCTGTGCGTCCTTCGTGCGGGTGAAGTCACGGGCGCCTGGTAGACAGGTCTCCGGCCCACCACGAGCCGCGGCACCGGCAGCGGCACGACGAAGCAGCGAGGAGCAGCGCATGGTTGTCAGCGACCACGCCGAGGAGTTCCACGGCCTCCCGGTCACCGATTTCCGCACCGCCCGGACGAAGGGCGACCTCCCGGCGGCGGGCAGCACCGCCTGGCGGGTCGGCCTGCACTGGGAGGACGAGGACGAGGAGTTCCCCGAGCTGTGGCAGGCGTTCCTGGACACCGTCGACCCGGAGCGGGTCACCGCGCTGGTGCTGGGCCGCTGGTTCCAGGAGGAGCCGGAGCCGCTGTCCGAGGCGCTGCCGCTGATCCTCGCCGCCGCCGACCGGATGCCCGCGCTGCGTGCGCTGTTCCTCTGCGACGTCACCGGGGAGGAGTGCGAGATCTCCTGGATCCAGATGTGCGACGTCACGCCGGTGTTCGAGACCTTCCCGCTGCTGGAGGAGCTGGTGGTGCGCGGCTCCGCCGCGGACTACGAGGACAAGGAGCGGCTCGCCCTCAAGCCGCTGCGGCACGAGAGGCTGAAGGCGCTGCGCTTCGAGTCCGGCGGCCTGCCCGCGCCGGTCGTCCGGGCGGTCGGCGCCTGCGACTTCCCGGCGCTGGAGAGGCTGGAGCTGTGGCTCGGCGTCGACAGCTACGGCGGCGACTGGACGCTGGAGGACCTCGCCCCGTTCCTGTCCGGCGCCAAGCTGCCCGCGCTGAAGCACCTGGGCCTGCAGGACGCCGAGGAGCAGGACCGGATCGCCGCGCTGGTCGCCCAGGCCCCCGTGGTGCCCCGGCTGACCGGGCTGTCGCTGTCCATGGGCGCGCTCACCGACGAGGGCGCGGCGGCGCTGCTGGAGGGCCAGCCGCTCACCCACCTGAAGACCCTGGACCTGCACCACCACTACCTCACCGAGGGCATGCAGCAGCGGCTGCGCGACGCCCTGCCCGGCGTCACGATCGACCTCTCCGACGCCGAGGACCCGGGCGACAACTGGCGCTACGTCGCCGTCTCCGAGTAGGCGGGACGAGGGAATTGACGCACCACCAGCTGGTCGTCCTGGGCTGTCCGGGGCACCGCCGGGTCACCCTGTTCGCCGCCGCGGCCCGCGCCGCCGGACGGCCGGAGCCCGCCGTGCTGCCCTGGTCGGACCTGCTGCGCGGGCGGTACGAGCTGCCGCCCGGCGCGGTGGTCCGGCTCGACTCCCCCGGCGAGGACCCGGAGGCCGACCGGCTGCTGCGCGGTCCCGTCCTCGGCCCGGGCTACGCCCCGACCCGGGTCGAGGGCGGTCCCGCCTGGTACGCGGGGGTCACCGCGGCCCTGCGCGGGCTGGCCGCCCGGCCCGGGGTGCGCCTGCTCGGCGACCCGGACGAGATCGCCGCCATGTTCGACAAGCGGCGCACGCACGCCCTGCTGACCGCCGCCGGGGTGCCGGTGCCGGACGCGCTGCCGGGCGGACCGCCGTCCGGTTTCGCGGAGTTGCGGGAGCGGCTGGCGGACGCCGGGATGCGCCGGGTGTTCCTCAAGCCGGTGCACGGCTCCTCCGCGTCCGGCGTGGTGGCGCTGGAGTTCGGCCCGCACGGCCGGGTCCAGGCCACCACCTCGGTCGAGCTCACCCCGGACGGGCTGCACAACTCGCTCGCCGTCCGCCGCTACCGTTCCGCGGCGGAGGTCGCCGAACTCGTCGACCGCCTCGCCCCCGAGGGCCTGCACGTCGAGCGCTGGGTGCCCAAGTCCGGCCAGCACGGCCGTGCCGCGGACCTGCGGGTGCTGGTGGTCGGCGGGCGCGCCACCCACGCGGTGGTCCGCACCAGCCGCCACCCCATGACCAACCTCCACCTCGGCGGCGCCCGCGGTGAACTCGCCCTCGCCCGGGCCGCCGCGGGCGAGCACTGGCCCGAGCTCCTCGCCACCGCGGAGGCCGCCGCGCGCTGCTTCCCGCACGCCCCGATGGTCGGCGTCGACCTCCTCCCGCACTCCCACTGGCGCCGCGCCCTGGTCGCCGAGGTCAACGCCTTCGGCGACCTCCTCCCGAACCTCCCCGGCCTCCCCGAAGGGCCGGCCCCGGGCCTGGACACCTACGCGGCGCAACTGGCTTCCCCCGCCTACGCGTTCAGGGGCTCGGGGAACGGCGAGGCCGAGTCTGCTGACGGTTCACTGCCGGAGCGCGCATCTGCTTCTGGTTCTGTTACTACACGCAGCAGCACGAACCTCCGACGGGCTCCGGCCGTCAGCAGCACGGACTCGCCGTTCCCCGAGCCCCTGGTTTGTTCCCCTTCGTCCGCCGCAGAGATTCCCGACATGAACGAGGTCGTCGGCTCGCACGACCTGCTGCTGGTCACCCTCGACACGCTGCGCTACGACGTCGCCGCCGAGCTGCTCGCGGCCGGCCGGCTGCCCAACCTGGCAAAGGTGCTGCCGCCCGGCGGCTGGGAGCGGCGGCACTCGCCGGGGAGTTTCACGTACGCCGCCCACCAGGCGATCCTGGCCGGTTTCCTGCCGACGCCCGCCTCGCCGGACGGTCCGCACCCGCGGCTGTTCGCGGCGCGGTTCGCCGGTTCGGAGACCACCGAGGCGCGGACGTGGGTGTTCGACGCGCCCGACCTGCCGACGGCGCTGGCCCGGGCCGGGTACCGGACGGTGTGCATCGGCGGGGTGGGGTTCTTCAACAAGCAGGGGCCGCTGGGTTCCGTCCTGCCGGGCCTGTTCCAGGAGAGCCACTGGGCACCGGAGCTGGGCGTCCCGTCGCCGACCTCCTTCGAGTCGCAGGTGGCGGTGGCGGAGCGGGTCGCGGCCGAGCAGCCGCCCGACCGGCCGCTGTTCCTGTTCCTGAACGTCTCGGCGCTGCACCAGCCGAACTGGTTCCACCTGCCGGGCGCGACCCGGGAGGACGGGGACAGCCGGGAGACGCACGCCGCCGCGCTGGAGTACGTGGACGCGCACGTGGGACGGCTGTTCGCGGCGATGAGCGCCCGGCGGCCGTGCTTCGCGATCGTCTGCTCCGACCACGGCACCGCGTACGGCGAGGACGGGTACACCGGCCACCGGATCGGCCACGAGGTGGTCTGGACCGTCCCGTACGCGCACTTCACCCTCCCCGCCAGCCCGCAGGAGCCCCGATGAGCACCGCCACCACCGAGTCCCCGTACCGGAGTTACGTCTACGCGTACCCGCACAAGACGGCCTACCGCCCGCTGCCGGGGCGGCCGCGGCTGGCCGAGCTGTGGCAGGACGAGAAGCAGGACGCGCTGTCGCTGTACCTGCACGTGCCGTTCTGCGAGGTGCGGTGCGGGTTCTGCAACCTGTTCACCCGGATCGGCAGCCCGGAGGGGCTGACCACGGCGTACCTGGACGCGCTGGAGCGGCAGGCCCGGCAGGTGCGGGAGGCGCTGGCGCCGCAGGCGCGGTTCGCGCTGGCGGCCTTCGGCGGCGGGACGCCGACCTACCTGAGCGCGGCCGAGCTGGAGCGGCTGTGCGACATCGCCGAGGTGCGGATGGGGGCGGACCTGCGGGCGGTGCCGCTCTCGGTGGAGGCGTCGCCGGACACCGCGACGGCCGACCGGCTGCGGGTGCTGGCGGAGCGCGGGACGACCCGGCTGAGCCTGGGCGTGCAGTCCTTCCTGGACGAGGAGGCCAGGGCGGCGGTGCGCCCGCAGAAGCGGGCGGCGGTGGAGGCGGCGCTGGGGCGGGTGCGGGAGGCCGGGTTCCCGGTGCTGAACATCGACCTGATCTACGGCATCGACGGCCAGACGCCCGCCAGCTGGGTCGCGTCGCTGGACGCCGCCCTGGCGTGGCAGCCGGAGGAGCTGTACCTCTACCCGCTGTACATCCGCCCGCTGACCGGCCTCGGGCGGCACGCCCCCGCCGGCCCGTCCCCGGAGTGGGACGCCCAGCGGCTGGCGCTGTACCGGGCGGGCCGCGACCACCTGCTGGCCGAGGGGTACGAGCAGGTGTCGATGCGGATGTTCCGCCGGGTCGGCGCGGCGCGCGCGAGCGCGGGCGAGTACGCCTGCCAGACCGACGGCATGGTGGGCCTGGGCTGCGGGGCCCGCTCGTACACCTCGCGGCTGCACTACTCCTTCGACTACGCGGTGGACGCCCGCGAGGTGCGGCGGATCATCGACGACTACGTGGCCGCGCCGGACTTCTCCCGGGCCGAGCTGGGCTGGGCGATGACGGACGAGGAGACCCGCCGCCGCCACCTGGTGCAGTCGCTGCTGCAGGGCGAGGGCGTCGACCTGGCGGCCTACCGGGAGCGCTTCGGCAGCACCCCGGAGCGGGACTTCCCGGCCGAGCTGGCCGAGTTCGCCGCCCGCGGCTGGCTGGCGGCGGGCGACCCGGCCCGGCTGCTGCTGAGCCCGGAGGGCCTGGCCTGGTCGGACGCGGTGGGACCGCGGCTGTTCTCGGCGGCGGTGCGCGCCGCCATGGCGGAGTACGAGGCCAAGTGAGCGACCACCTGACCGTGCTGTACCGGGGCCCGCTGTCCTCCTGCGACTACGACTGCCCGTACTGCCCGTTCGCCAAGCGGCGCGACACCCCCGAGCTGCTGCGGGCCGACCGGGCGGCGCTGGAGCGGTTCACGGCCTGGGCGGCGGCGTACGGGCACGGGCGGCTGTCGGTGCTGTTCACGCCGTGGGGCGAGGGGCTGGTGCGCAGCTGGTACCGGCGGGCGATGGTGGAGCTGAGCCGGTTGCCGCACCTGGAGCGGGTGGCGATCCAGACCAATGCGAGCTGCCGGACCGGCTGGCTGGCGGAGGCGGACCGCTCGAAGCTGGCGCTGTGGGTGACGTACCACCCGGGGCAGGTGACCGAGCAGCGCTTCCTCGCCAAGTGCGCCGAACTCACCGCGCTGGGCGTGCGGTTCAGCGTGGGCGTGGTCGGGCAGCCGGAGCACCTGGCGGCGGCCCGGCGGCTGCGGGCGGCGCTGCCGAAGGGGGTGTACCTGTGGGTGAACGCGGCCGAGGGGCTGACGTACACCGACGCCGAGGCGGCGCAGTGGACGGAGCTGGACCCGCTGTTCGGGTACAGCCGCCACCCGCACCGCAGCGCGGGGCTGCCGTGCCGGACGGGCGAGAGCGTGGTGTCGGTGGACGGGGACGGGACGGTGCGCCGCTGCCACTTCGTCCGGCCGCCGCTGGGCAACCTGTACGACGACTCGTACCAAGAGCAACTGCGGCCGCGGGCCTGCCCGTTGGGGTCGTGCGACTGCCACATCGGCTACGTGCACCTGGAGTCGCTGCCGCTGTACGACGTGTTCGCGGGCGGCGTGCTGGAGCGCATCCCGCACGGGTGGTGAGGGATGCGCTCCAACGGCCGTGCCGGGAGTGTCAGCTGTTGGTCTTGGGCAGGCCGGGCGGGTTGATCTCGGAGGTCGGCACGGCCTCGTTGTCCAGGCCCCAGCGCCCCAGGACCTGGGCGTAGGTGCCGTTCTTGATGGTCTCGTTGATGGCCGCGTTGAGCGCCTTGACCAGGCCGTTGTCCTTCTTGGTGGTGGCGGCGATCTTGCCGATCACGGTCTCTCCGGCGCCGGAGTAGGTGCCGATCACCTCGGTCTCGCCGGTCTGCGCGGAGTGGAAGGCGGTGCCCGGGTTGGGGCCGAGCCAGGCGTCGATCCGGCCGGAGCCGAGGGCGAGGTAGTAGTCGGAGGAGTTCTGGTAGTACTTCACGTCGACCGGCTTGAGGCCGTTCTTGACGTCCTGCTCGCTCCAGGCCAGCAGCAGCTTCTCCTGGTTGGTGCCGGAGGAGACGCCGATGGTGTGCCCGGCGACGTCGGCCGGACCCTTGACCTTCCAGTTGCCGCCCTTCTTGGCCTCGAAGCCGAGGATGTCGAGCCGGTAGGTGGCGAAGTCGTACTTCTCCTTGCGGGCCTCGGTGACGGTGACGTTGGTGAAGGCCGCGTCGTACTTGCCGCTGTCCAGGCCGACGAAGACGTTCTCCCAGGAGACCGGGTCGATCTCGACCTTCAGGCCGAGCACGTTGCCGACCAGGTACGCCAGGTCGGCTTCGGTGCCGATGACGGTCTTGTCGTCGGTGGCGTAGAAGCCCAGCGGCGGGACGGTGCCGATGTTGGCCGCGACCCGGAGGGTGCCTCTTCGGCGGACTTCGTCGGGGAGGAGTGCGGCGATCGCGTCGACCTCGGGCGTGCTGATCCGGTTCTGGTCCGGGGTCAGGTTGATCTTCACGCCGTTGGGCGCGGTGCCCTCCTTCTTGGCGCCGAGGTCGGCGGAGGCGTTGTCCGCGGAGCCGCAGGAGGAGAGCAGCAGGGCGGCGACGAGGGCGGCGGCGGCCGGGACGAAGGTGCGGCGGTACACGGACACGGGGGTGACTCCTTTGTTCGGGAGGGGACTTCAGAGGACCTTGGCGAGGAAGGCGCGGGTGCGTTCGTGCTGCGGGTCGTCCAGCACCTGGGCGGGCGGCCCCTGTTCGACCACCACGCCGCCGTCCATGAACACCACGGTGTCGGCGACCTCGCGGGCGAAGCCGATCTCGTGGGTGACCACGATCATGGTGGTGCCGGTGCGGGCCAGGTCCTTGATCACGTCGAGCACCTCGCCGACCAGTTCGGGGTCGAGCGCGGAGGTCGGCTCGTCGAACAGCAGCACCTTGGGCTCCAGGGCGAGCGCCCGGGCGATGGCGACGCGCTGCTGCTGGCCGCCGGAGAGCCGGCGCGGGTACTCGGCGGCCTTGTCGGCCAGGCCGACCCGCTCCAGCAGTTCCAGTGCCCGGGCCCGGGCCCGCTCCTTGGACACGCCGAGCGCGCCGACCGGGGCCTCCACCAGGTTCTCCAGCACGGTCAGGTGCGGGAACAGGTTGAAGTTCTGGAACACGAAGCCGAGCCGGGTGCGCTGCTTGAGCACCTCGCGCTCGGGCAGTTCGCGCAGCTTGTCGCCGACCTGCCGGTAGCCGATCAGCTCGCCGTCAACCCGGACGTACCCCCGGTCGAGCTTCTCCAGGTGGTTGACCGCCCGCAGCAGGGTGGACTTGCCGGAGCCGGACGGGCCGAGCACCACCGTGACGGTGCCGGGGCGGACGTCGAGGTCGATGCCGCGCAGCACCTCCAGCCGTCCGAACCGCTTGTGCACGCCGCGTACTTCGACCATGGCCGTGGCGCTCTCGCTGCTCATGCCCGCTTCTCCTTGCTCTCGGTGACGGCGGCGCGCAGCCGCTGCCAGGGGGTGGGCGGCGCGTGGCGCTCGCTGCCGCGGGCGAAGTAGCGCTCGACGTAGTACTGGACCAGCGAGAGGGCGGTGGTCAGCAGCACGTACCAGACGGTGGCCACCATCAGCAGCGGCACCACCCGGCCGGTGCGGCCGTAGATCACCTGCACCTGGTAGAAGAGCTCGCCGATCGCCATCACGTAGACGATCGAGGTGCCCTTGAACAGCGAGATCACCTCGTTGGCGGCGTTCGGCAGGATGCCGCGCATGGCCTGCGGCAGCACGATCCGCCACGCCTGCCGGAACCGCGGGATGCCGAGCGCGGCGGCGGCTTCGAGCTGCCCGGCGTCCACCGCGAGCACCCCGCCGCGGATGATCTCGGCGGCGTACGCGGCCTGGTGCAGGGCGAGGCCGAGGACGGCCGCGCCGAGGGCGCCGAGCAGGTCCATGGTGCCGAAGGAGGCGAAGGTCGGACCGAACGGGACGCCGATCCCGATCCGCTTGTACAGGTAGGCCAGGTTGAACCAGAACACCAGCTGCACGATCAGCGGGATCGAGCGGAACGCCCACACGTACGTCCAGGCGATGGTGCGCAGGATCGGGCTGCCGGACAGCCGCAGCGCGGCGATCACCGCGCCCAGCGCGAAGCCCAGCACGGTGCCGTAGGCGGTGAGTTGGAGGGTGACGCCGACCGCGCGCAGGATGCTGTCGGAGAAGACGAAGGTGCGGAAGGTCGGCCAGTCCCAGCCGGGGTTGACGGCCAGTCCGTGCAGGAACTGGGCGGCCAGCACCAACGCGGCCAGGCCGGCCACCAGCCGCCACGGCCTGCGGTGCGGGACGATCCTCAACTCCTGTACGGAGTCGGCCGGTTGTCGGAGCGGGAGGGCCTGTTCGGGGGTGAGGGCGGTCATCGGGGGCTCCTGGGGCGGGTCAGGGGTGCTCGGGCGGGTTGATCTTGGATTCGGTGATCGCCGAGTCGGCGGTGCCCCACTTGGCGAGGATCTTCCGGTAGGTGCCGTCCTTGATCAGCTGGTTGACGGCGGCCTGGAAGGCCGGGGTGAGCGCCGAGCCCTTCTTGAACGCGAAGCCGACGTCGAGCAGGTGGTACTCGCCGAGGAAGCGGGTCTTGGCGCCGGGCTGGGCGGCCTGGTAGCGCAGGCCGTTGATGGTGGACATCACCACGTCCAGGCGGCCCTGCTGCAGGCCGGTGAAGACGGCGCCGTTGTCGGAGAACACCTTGACCTCGTACGGCTTCTTGCCGGCCTGCGCGCAGACGTCCTTCTTGGCGTTCAGGGTGGCCTCGAAGGTGGTGCCCGCGCCGGTGCCGATGGTCAGGCCGCACAGCTGGACCAGGTCGGTGACGGTGTTCAGCGCGGTGTTGTCCGCGCGCACCGCGAAGCCCTGGCCGTCGTCGATGTAGGTGACGAAGTCGATGGTCTTCAGCCGGGCCTCGGTGACGCCGAAGTTGCCGGTGCCCACGTCGTACTTGCCGCTGCCGAGCGCGGGCAGGATGGTCTCGAACGCGGCGTCCTCGCGCTGCACCTGCACCCCGAGCACCTTGGCGACGGCGTTGACCAGGTCGACGTCCAGCCCGGTGATCTCCTTCTTGCCCTCCGGGTAGTACGCCCCGGGCGGGAAGCCGACCGCGCCGCCGAGCTTGACCGTGCCCGCGGCCCGGACGTCGGCGGGCAGCAGCGCCGCGGCCGCCTCGTTCTTCTGCACGCCCGACAGGACGTCCTGGTCGGGCTGGATGCCGACCGGCGCGGCCCCGGGGGCGGCCGCCGGGTCGGAGCCGCAGCCCGCCAGCGCCAGGGCGGCGACGGCGGCCAGGGCGACGGCGGGGAGGTGGCGCTTCATCGGATCGGTGCCTTTCCGGCCGCCGCGGCGGCCGTGCCAGTGGTGAGCAGGTCCTTCTCGAACGGCAGCGGGTCGCCGTCCGGTGCGGGCTCGACGCGGACGTCGAACAGCGGGGTGTACCCGGCCGCCAGGTAGAGGCCCTTGGCCTCGGGCTGGCGCGGACCGGTGGTGAGGAAGATCCGGCGGTACCCGGCCTCCCGGGCGGCCGACTCCAACTCGGCCAGCACCCGGCGGCCCAGGCCCCGGCGGCGGTGGCCGGCGGCGGTCCACATCCGCTTGACCTCGGCGGTGTGCGGGTCGTCGTGGCGGCGGTAGGCGCCGCCCGCCACCGGTTCGCCGTCCTGCAGCAGCAGGAGCAGCAGGCCGTGCGGCGGGGCGAACTCCTCGGCGCCGTAGCGGGCCATCTCCTGGTGGCCGCCGGGACCGTAGCGGGTGACGTACTCGTGGGTGAGCTCGCGGACCAGCGGTTCGGTGAGCGGGTCGCCGAGGACGGCCCGCTCGACGGTCAGCGCGCTCATGCCGCGTCGGCCCCGGCCCGGGCGGCATCGGCCCGGGCGGCGTCGGCCCGGGCGGCGTCGGCCCGGGCGGCGTCGGCCCGGGCGGCGTCGCGCTTGGCGACCTCCTCGCGGACGATCGGGATGACGTACCGGCCGAAGTCGATGGCGTCGCCGACGTGGTCGTAGCCGCGGGCGGAGAGGATGTCCACGCCGAGGTCGTAGTAGTCGAGCAGCGCCTGGGCGACCGTCTCGGGCGTGCCGACCAGGGCGTTGGAGTTGCCCGCGCCGCCGGTCGCGGCGGCGGTCGGGGTCCACAGCGCGCGGTCGTAGCGCTCGCCCGCCTCGGCGATCTCCACCAGCCGCTGCGAGCCCGCGTTCTCCGGCCCGGCGCCGTTCGCGAGCCGGCGGCGCACCAGGTCGTCGCTCTCCCGGCGGGCCCTGATCGCGGCGACCGTGCGGTGCGCCTTCTCCCAGGCGAGTTCCTCGGTGGGCGCGATGATCGGCCGGAAGGCGACCTGGATGCGCGGGGTGTCGGTGCGCCCGGCGGCCCGGGCGGCGGCCCTGACCAGCTCGATCTGCTCGGCGGTGCGGGCCAGCGGTTCGCCCCACAGCGCGTAGATGTCCGCCTCGGCGCCGCCCGCGGCGAACGCGGCGGGCGAGGAGCCGCCGAAGGAGACGTTCGGGCGCGGCTGCTGGACCGGGAAGACGTCCGAGACGAAGTCGTTGAAGCGGTAGAACTCGCCCTCGTGGTCGAAGGGTTCGCGGCTGGTCCAGGCCTTCTTGACGATGCCGATGTACTCGCGGGTGCGGTCGTAGCGGCGGTCCTTGGGCAGGAAGTCGCCCTCGCGCTGCTGCTCGTGGTCGTTGCCGCCGGTGATGAAGTGCACGGTGAGCCGGCCGTCGCTGATCCGGTCCAGGGTGGCGAAGGTCTTGGCGGCGAAGGTCGGGTACGAGACGTTGGGCCGGTGCGCGAGCAGGATCTGCAGCCGGTCGAGCTTGGCGGCGAGGTACGCGGCGGAGGCGGCGGGTTCGGGCGATCCGGCGCCGTAGGCGAACAGCACCCGGTCCCAGCCGTGGTCCTCGTGGGCGCGGGCCAGGCGCAGCGTGTAGTCGCGGTCGAAGGCGTGGGTGGTGCGGGCGGTGGTCTCCGAACCGTCGCCGGTGGCGGCGATTCCGAGGAACTCGACGGGCATGGTGGAGCCTCTTCCGGTGGTGCGGGCCGCGTCCGGGCATGCCGGGGGACGCCCCGGCGGGCGGTGCGGACGGCTGCGGACGGCGGCGGCGGGTGGGGAGGACGGGCGCGGGCGCGTGACGGGACGCCGGCTCAGGAGCGAGCGGGAACGCTAGGGGCGGCGGCAGCGTGCGCCTGCTGGTCCGTCCGGACGGACGGCTTCCCGGCCCGCGACAGGGGCGACCGAGGGAGGACTCCCGGAGGGAGGAAGGGCCGGATCAGGCGGCCCGCTGCCGGGTCAGCCGCGACACGCCGCGGACCACACCCGACCGAAGTCGATGTGGCCTCGCGTCACGAGGGCGGGCTGCTCGGCTGTCATGTCGAACAGTTGAGCAGTGCCGCGGACGGTCCGTCAACCTTTCCGCCGGGGACGAAACACCGACGTCACACCCGCGTCCTTGACAGCCGCCGCTCGCTCGCGCGTACGATCGAATCGGAGCGAGAACTGCCCGGGCCCGGCCGAACTGCCGCCAGGCCCAGCCGCGTTGAGGGACGCGGCGCGCGTGAGTGACGGCATGCGGAGACCGCCTGCCCCGCCGCCCGTTGGAGCCCTCCATGGCCTCGCCCGCCGCCGCACCACCCGCCTCCACCTCCCCCGCCTCCCCCGCCGACAAGGCCCCGGACGCCGCACCGCCCGCCCTGGCCGGGCTGCCGATCGTGCCCCGCCGCCGCCCCGGGCGGTACCTCAGCGGCGGGCTGGCGCTGCTGGCCGCCGCACTGCTGGTGCGCTCGCTGGCCGGGAACGCCGCCTTCGAGTGGCCGGTGGTCGGCTCCTACCTGACCTCGCCGTCGATCCTGCGCGGCCTGCTGCTGACGCTGTGGCTGACCGGCGCGGTGGTGGCCCTCGGCTTCGCCCTGGGCACCGCGCTGGCGGTGGCCCGGCTCTCCGGGAACCCGGTGCTGCAGGGCCTGAGCTGGGGCTTCGTGTGGATCTTCCGGGCGACCCCGCTGCTGGTGCAGCTGCTGCTCTGGTTCAACATCGGGCTGCTGTACCCGACGCTGTCGCTGAGCCTGCCGTTCGGCGGCGAGCTGTTCTCGGTGAAGACCGTCAACCTGCTCGGTCCGGTGCTCACCGCCCTGATCGGCCTGACCCTGCACGAGGCCGCGTTCGCCGCCGAGGTGGTGCGCTCCGGCGTGCTGTCGGTCGACCAGGGCCAGCTGGAGGCGGCCGCCTCGCTGGGCCTGGGCCGCGGCCGGGTGCTGCGCCGGATCGTGCTGCCGCAGGCGATGCGGGCGATCCTGCCGCCCGCCGGGAACATGCTGATCGGCACCCTCAAGGGCACCTCGGTGATCAGCGTGCTGGCCGTCCACGACCTGCTGTTCTCCGCCCAGATGATCTACAACCAGACGTACCGGGTGATCCCGCTGCTGATGGTGGCCACCCTCTGGTACGTCGCGGTGACCAGCGTGCTGTCCGTCGGCCAGTACTACCTGGAGCGGCACTTCGCCCGCGGCGCCACCCGCGGCGGCCTGCCGCCGACCCCGCTCCAGCGGGCCCGTGCAGCCTTCCGCCGCACGGCCGGGCGGTGAGCGCGGTGCCCGTACTGGTCGTGATCGGGGCCGGGCCGCGCGGCACCGGCCTGCTGGAGCGGATCGCCGCCAACGCACCCGAACTGCTGGGCCCCGGCGTCGAGTTGGACGTCCACCTGGTCGACCCGCACCCGCCCGGCGGCGGCCGGATCTGGCGGCACGCGCAGTCCCCGCTGCTGCGGATGAACTCGATGGCCGAGGACGTCACCATGTTCACCGACGAGCGCACCACCATGGACGGCCCGGTCCGCCCCGGCCCCTCGCTCGCCGAGTGGGCCGCCGACCCGGCCGCCCACCCCCCGTACCGCCCGGCCGAGGACGAGGAGGTGGCCGCGGAACTGCGCGCCCTCGCCCCCACCGACTTCCCCACCCGGCGCGCCCAGAGCGGCTACCTGGACTGGGTGCTGCGCCGGGCCGCCGGTGAACTCCCGGACAACGTCCGGCTGTTCGTCCACCGGGACACCGCCCGCCGGATCACCGGCGACCCGGACGGGCCGCAGCGCGTCCACCTCTCCGACACCGTGCTGCTCGCCGACCGGGTGGTGCTCGCCCTCGGCCACCTCGACTCCGCGCCCGGCCCCGACACCGCCGAGCCCCGCGCGTTCGCCGCCCGCCACGGCCGCACCTACCTGCCGCCCGCCTTCACCGCCGACGCCGACCTCTCCGGCCTCGCCCCCGGCGAGCGGGTGGTGGTCCGCGGCCTCGGCCTGGCCTTCGTCGACCTGGTCGCCCTGCTCACCGAGGGCCGCGGCGGCCGCTTCACCCCCCGCCCCGGCGGCGGCCTGCGCTACCACCCCTCCGGCCGCGAACCCGTGCTGTACGCGGGGAGCCGCCGCGGCGTCCCGTACCACGCCAAGACCGGCTACCGGCTCCAGGGCCCGCCCCCGCCGTTCCCGCGCTACTTCGGCCCCGACCTGCAACTCCCCGACGAACAGGTCGACTTCCGGCGCGACCTGTGGCCCGCGATGGCCAAGGAGATCGGCTTCGGCTACTACCACGAGCTGTTCCACGGCCACCCCGAGCGCACCGCCCTGCCCTGGGCGGAGTTCCTCGCCGCCTACGACCGCCACCCCTGGGACAGCCCCGAGCGGGTGGACCTGGTCGCCGCCGCCGTCCCCGACCCCGAGGACCGCGTCGACCTGGAACGGCTCGACCGCCCGCTCACCGGCCTGCGGGTCGGCAGCCCCGCCGAGCTCCAGCAGCACCTGCGCGCCCACCTGCGCGCCGACCTGGCCCGCCGCTCCGACCTGCGGCACAGCGCCGACCTGGGCGCCTTCTACGCCCTGCTCTCGCTCTACGGCCACCTCGTCCACCTGCTGCCCGCCCACCCGCTCACCGCCCGCTCCACCGCCGCCCACCTCGACGGCTGGTGGGCCGGCTTCTTCTCCTTCTACGCCTCCGGCCCGCCCGGCTTCCGCCTGGAACAGCTGCTCGCCCTCTCCGACGCCGGGCTGCTGCACTTCCTCGGCCCCGAGCTGCGCGTCGACCTCGACGAGGAGCACGGCACCTTCCGCGCCTCCTCCCCCGCCCTGCCCGGCCACCACGTCCACGGCACCGCCCTGGTCGACGCCTTCCTCCCCCGGCACGCCCTCGACCGCACCGACGACCCGCTGCTGCGCCAGCTCCTGCGCGAGGGCCGGATCGACGAGGAACGGCTGACCGACCCCGACGGCCACGTCTACCGCTCCGGGCTGGTCCGCACCGACCCCGACGCCCGGCTGATCGACCCCGCCCTCGGCCACCGCCCGCACCCCCGCCGCACCGCCCTCGGCGCCCCCACCACCACCCGCGCCCCGGCCGCCTTCGCCCGCCCCCGCACCGACGCCCCGTCCTTCCGCCAGAACGACGCCGTCGCCCGCCGCCTGCTCGCCGAACTGCAGAAGGAGGGCTGAACACCGCCGCGCCCGCACCGGATACGCTCCAAGCACCCGAGCCCTCCGGAGAACCGCCATGGCCAAGCAGCCCCCGCACCGCGACCCCGCCCAGGACGCCCCGCACGTCGCGCCCCCGGCCCACGCCGCCGCCGGCCTGCCCGCGATCGGGCACACCCTGCGGATGGCCGCCGAGCAGATGTCCCCGGGCCGGGTGCTGGCCACCCTGCGCAGGGTCAACCAGCCGGACGGCTTCGACTGCCCGGGCTGCGCCTGGCCCGAGCCGGACAAGCCGCACCTCGCCGAGTTCTGCGAGAACGGCGCCAAGGCCGTCGCCGAGGAGGCCACCGAACGCCGGATCACCCCGGCCTTCTTCGCCGAGCACCCGGTCGCCGCCCTCGCCGAACGCTCCGGCTACTGGCTCGGCCAGCAGGGTCGGCTCACCACCCCGATGCTGCTGGACGAGGGCGCCACCCACTACGCCCCGATCGGCTGGGACGAGGCCTTCGCGCTGATCGCCGAGGAGCTGACCGCGTTGGACTCCCCGGACGGGGCGGCGTTCTACACCTCCGGCCGCACCTCCAACGAGGCCGCCTTCGCGTACCAGCTGTTCGCCCGCAAGCTCGGCACCAACAACCTGCCGGACTGCTCCAACATGTGCCACGAGTCCTCGGGTTCGGCACTCACCGAGACGCTCGGCGTCGGCAAGGGCAGCGTCTCGCTCAAGGACCTGTACCAGGCCGACCTGATCATCGTCGCGGGCCAGAACCCGGGCACCAACCACCCCCGGATGCTCTCCGCCCTGGAGCGCGCCAAGCGGGCCGGGGCGCGGATCGTCAGCGTCAACCCGCTGCCCGAGGCCGGGCTGGAGCGGTTCAAGAACCCGCAGACCCCGCGCGGCCTGGTCGGCGGCGGCACCAGGCTCACCGACCTGTTCCTGCAGATCCGGCTCGGCGGCGACCTCGCCCTGTTCCGCGCCCTCAACCACCTGCTGCTCACCACCCCGGGCGCCGTCGACGAGGCCTTCGTCGCCGAACACTGCGCGGGCTACGCCGAGTTCGCCGCCGACGCCGCCGAGCTGGACCGGGCGGCCGTGCTGCGCGCCACCGGCCTGCCCTGGGAGCAGATCGAGCAGCTGCACGGCCTGGTGCTCGGCGCGCAGAAGGTCATCGTCTGCTGGGCGATGGGCCTCACCCAGCACAAGCACGCCGTCCCCACCATCCGCGAGGTGGTCAACTTCCTGCTGCTGCGCGGCAACGTGGGCCGCCCCGGCGCCGGGGTCTGCCCCGTCCGCGGACACAGCAACGTGCAGGGCGACCGCACCATGGGCATCTTCGAGCGCCCCTCCGCGGCCTTCCTGGACGCGCTGGGCCGGGAGTTCGCCTTCGAGCCGCCGCGCGCGCACGGCCACGACACCGTCGACACCATCCGGGCGATGCGCGACGGCCGGGTGAAGGTGTTCTTCGCGATGGGCGGCAACTTCGTCGCGGCGAGCCCCGACACCGACGCCACCGAGGCCGCGGTGCGCCGCTGCCGCCTCACCGTGCACGTCTCCACCAAGCTCAACCGCTCGCACGTGGTCACCGGCGCCCGCGCGCTGATCCTGCCCACCCTGGGCCGCACCGACCGCGACGTGACGGCCGCCGGGCCGCAGTTCGTCAGCGTCGAGGACTCCATGGGCATGGTGCACTCCTCCCGCGGCGGCCTGCGCCCGCCCGCGCCCGGCCTGCTCTCCGAGGTCGCCATCGTGACCCGGCTGGCCCGCGCCGTCCTCGGCCCCCAGGACCCCACCCCCTGGGAGGAGTTCGCCCTCGACTACGACCGGATCCGCGAGCGGATCGCCCGGGTCGTCCCCGGCTTCGACGACTACAACGCCAGGGTCCGCCGCCCCGGCGGCTTCGCCCTCCCGCACGCCCCGCGCGACACCCGCACCTTCCCCACCGCCACCGGGAAGGCCAACTTCACCGTCAACCCGCTGACCGCCCCCGAGGTCCCCGCCGGGCGGCTGCTGCTGCAGACCCTGCGCTCGCACGACCAGTACAACACCACGGTCTACGGCCTGGACGACCGCTACCGCGGCATCACCGGCGGCCGCCGCGTCGTCCTGGTCAACCCCGCCGACGCCGCCGAACTCGGCCTCGCCGACGGGCAGTTCGTCGACCTGGTCAGCGAGTGGACCGACGGCAGCGAGCGCCGCGCCCCGCGCTTCCGGGTGGTCCACTACCCGGTCGCCCGCGGCGGCGCGGCCGCCTACTACCCGGAGACCAACGTCCTCGTCCCGCTGGACTCCACGGCCGACGTCAGCAACACCCCGACCTCCAAGTCGGTGGTGGTCCGCTTCGAGCCCGCGGCGTAGCCTGGGGCCCGGGGGCCTCAGCCCGCCGAGCCGCTCCCCGACGGCGACGCCGCACCGCTCCCGGCGGACGAGGACTCCGAGCCGCTCGGGGTGCCCGCCACGCTCGGGGTGCCCGAGCCCGAGGACGTGCCCGAGCCCGAGGGCGTGCCCGTCCCGCTCGGCGTGCCGGAACCCGAGGGCGTGCCCGTCCCGCTCGGGGTGCCCGAGCCCGAAGGCGTGCCCGAGCCGCTCGGCGTGCCGGACCCGCTCGGGCTGCCCGACCCGCTCGGCGTGCCCGAACCCGAGGGCGACGCCGGGTCGGTGGGCGTGGCGGGCGCGCCGGGCGTGGACGTCGGCGTGGTGGCGGGCGGGGTCGGCAGCGTGGAGGGCTTGGCGGGCTGGATCTTCACCGCGCCCAGCGGCACGTCCGGCACCTTCCACGCGCCGCCCGCGTCGTCCGCCGCGTCGTCCCCGTCCGGGCGGACCGCACCCAGGATCGGCATGGCCCCGATCTGCGTGACCTTCACCACGTCGCCGGTGTGCGGGGCCTGGACGATCAGCCCGCCGCCGATGTACATGCCGATGTGGGTGGCGCCGCCGTAGTAGACGATCAGGTCGCCGGGCCGGATCTGGTTCAGCGGGACGTGCTTGAGCTGCGCCCACTGCTCCTGGCTGGTGCGCGGGATGGCCTTCCCGGCGTGCAGCCAGGCCTGCGAGGTCAGGCCGGAGCAGTCGAAGACGTCCGGCCCGGCGCCGCCCCACACGTAGTCCTTGCCGAGCTGCTGCAGCGCCCAGGCGACCGCCTTGCGGCCGATCGCCGAGGGCGTCCGCTCGCCCTTGCCGAGCGCGCCGGAGGCCAGGAAGGCCAGCTGGGCCTCGTTGGCCTGCTGCTTCTCCATCTCGGCCAGTTCGTCGCGCTGGGCGCCGGTGAGCGAGCCGACCAGCTGCTCGACCTCGGCGAGCCTGGCGGCCACGTCGTTCCTGGCCTTCTCCTGCTCGGCGGCCAGCGCCTGCGACTCGGCGACGGCCTGCTCGGCGGCGGTGCGCAGCGCGGTCAGGGTGTCCCGGTCGGCCTTGAGCCGGTCCAGGAACTCCTTCTGCGAGCGCCCGGCGGAGTGCAGCAGTTCGGCGATCACCACGGCCTCGTACGGGTTCTCGGCCATGAGCAGTTCGGCGTACCCGGAGACCTGGCTGTTGCGGTACTGCGCGGAGGCGAGCTGGGAGGCCAGGTCGGTGCCCGCGTCGACGGCCTTCTGCTGGAGCTCGGCCCGGTTGTCGAGGTCCTGCACGGTGGCCTGCTGCTCGGCGAGCGCGGCGACCGTGCCGTTGTACTTCTCGGTGGCGCTCTCGGCCTGCTGGTAGAGCGCGTGCAGCTGTTCGAGCATCGGCCCGAGGGTGCGCTTGGCGTCGGCCAGCGGGTCGGACCCGGCGGAGACCGTCGGGGCGCTCGGCTCGGGGACGGCGTACGCGGCCGCGGTGAAGAACGGCAGGGTGAGCGCGGCGGCGGCGAGCACCGCTCCGCAGCGCAACGCGGCGCGCACCCACGGCCGCAGGCCGGTCGATTCGGTCCGCTGCCCTGCCCCCATCGGCCGGCCCTCCCCTGGTTGTCCGTCGGCGATCGGACCGATCCTGCCACGGGGAGGGCGGTCAGGGGCAGGTGCTTTCGGGGCCGCCGGGTGAATTCTCATCCGGTTCCGAGTGTGAGACCGGTCTCACCGGGGCTCCGGTCTCCACCGGAACCGGCCGGTTCGGCAACTCCCACGCAACGAACGGAACCGCGACTCCGCGTCCAGTTAACCTCCCGTTCACCATGCCTCCTTACCTTCGCCGAGGACAGCAACGTCAGTCCGACCACTACGACGATTGTTTGGGTATGGAACACATCACGTTCCTGGTGGCCGTTGTGATCATCACGGCGCTCGCCTTCGACTTCACCAACGGCTTCCACGACACCGCCAACGCGATGGCCACCTCCATCGCGACCGGCGCGCTCAAGCCCAAGGTCGCCGTCGCGATCGCGGCGGTGCTGAACTTCGCCGGGGCCTTCCTCTCCGTGAAGGTCGCCACCACCATCTCGGGCGGCCTCGTCAACGAGAAGGCCGGACTGCAGCCCTCGATCATCTTCGCCGCCCTGGTCGGCGCGATCCTGTGGAACCTGCTGACCTGGCTCAAGGGACTGCCCTCGTCCTCCTCGCACGCCCTGTACGGCGGTCTGATCGGCGCCACCGTGGTGGGCGTCGGCCTGCACGGCGTGAACTTCTCCACCGTGGTCTCGAAGATCCTGATCCCGGCGGTGGCCTCCCCGGTCATCGCGGGCCTGGCCTCCTGGGGCGCCACCAAGCTGGCGTACCTGATCACCCGGGGCGCGCCGAAGGAGGGCACCGAGAAGGGCTTCCGCCGGGGCCAGGTCTTCTCCTCCTCGCTGATCTCGCTCGCGCACGGCACCAACGACGCGCAGAAGACCATGGGCATCATCACGCTGACCCTGATCTCGGCCGGCGCCCTGCACAAGGGCGACGGCCCGCCGACCTGGGTGATCGTCAGCGCCGGCCTGGCCATCGCGCTCGGCACCTACATGGGCGGCTGGCGGATCATCCGCTCGATGGGCTCCGGCCTGGCCGACATCAAGCCGCCGCAGGGCTTCTCCTCGGAGGCCGCGGCCGCGACGGTGATCCTGACCTCCTCGCACATGGGCTACGGCCTGTCCACCACCCAGGTCTGCTCCGGCGGCATCATGGGCGCGGGCCTGGGCGGCCCGTCCGGGAAGCTGCGCTGGGGCATGGTCCGCCGGATGGCCTACACCTGGGGCCTGACCCTGCCGGCCGCCGCCGTGGTCTCCGGGCTGGCCGCGCTGGTCGCGGACCGCGGCAACTGGGGCGTGGCCGTGGTCGGCCTGGCCCTGGTGGTGGGCGCCGGTTCGATGTGGCTGGTCTCGCGCCGCCAGCCGGTGCACGCCGACAACGTCAACGACGCGGCCCCGGCCGCCGCCGAGGTGCCCGCCGTGGTCGCCCCGGCCGCCGCCCCGACCACCCTCGCGGCCTGAGAGGAACCCCGCCATGAACATCAAGTGGGCCGCACTGGCCGAGACCGCGGGCGTCAGCCTGCTGGTGACCGTCGCCGTGGTCGTCGTCTTCGCGCTCGGCAACCTCGCCCTGTCCCGCCGGGAGGCCGCCGTGGCGGCCGGCACCGGCCGGGGCGTCCCGGCGCTGGTCGCGGCGGGCGTCTGCTTCGCGGCCTGCACGGCCGTGGTGCTGTACGGCATCTCGCTGATCGCCTCGAAGTAGCGCACGGCGCACGACGAAGGGCCCCCGCCGCAGTGGCGGGGGCCCTTCTCGCATGTCGTCGGTGGCGCGTCCGCGGCGCCGGTCGGCCGCCGGTCAGTCGTTGACCAGCTCCGTCGCCCTGGCCCCGGCGGGGGCGGCCGGGCGCTCCTCGTTGGAGGTGCGCAGCGGGACCTCGCGGATGAACAGCACCAGCAGGAAGCCCACCACGGCGAACGGGGCGGCGATCAGGAACACCGTGCCCACGCCGTGCCCGAACGCGTCGGTGACCAGCGGGACGATCTGCGCGGGCAGCTTCTTGAGGTCCGGGATGCCGTCGCCGGACGCCCCGGTGGCGGGGATGCCGGCCTTGGCGAAGTTCTCCGCGGTGTAGCTGGCGACCTTGTGGCCGAGCAGGGCGCCGAGCGCGGAGACGCCCATCGCGCCGCCCATGGTGCGGAAGAAGGTGACCGTGGAGCTGGCCGCGCCGAGCTCGTTGCGCGGCACCGTGTTCTGCACCGCGAGCACCAGGTTCTGGCTGGTCAGGCCGAGGCCGACGCCGGCCAGCAGCATGTAGAGGGCGAGCAGCCCGTACGCGGTGTCGGCCCGGGCGGTGCCCAGCAGGCCGAGGCCGACGGCGAGCAGCACGGTGCCCGCGACCAGGAAGCCCTTCCACTTGCCGTACTTGGTGATCAGCTTCCCGGCCACGGTGGAGGAGACCGCCAGGCCGAAGATCATCGGCAGGGTGAGCAGCCCGGCCTGGGTGGGGGTCTTCTCCTTGGCGAGCTGGAAGTACTGGCCGAGGAAGGTGGTGGTGCCGTACATGCCGACGCCGACGAAGGCGCTGGCCACCGCGGCCAGGGTGACGGTGCGGTGCCGGAACAGGTCGAGCGGGATGAGCGGTTCGGCGGCGCGCTTCTCGACCAGCACGAACAGCCCGGCCAGCGCCAGGCCGCCGATCACCATGACGGCGGTCTGCCAGGAGACCCAGTCGTAGTTCTTCCCGGCCAGCGAGATCCAGATCATCAGCAGGCTGACGGCGGCGGTGACCAGCGTCGCGCCCAGGTAGTCGATCTTCGGCTTGCGGACGGGCGCCTCGGGGAGCTTGAGGGTCCGCTGCAGCACCAGGATGGCGATCAGCGCGAACGGGACGCCGACGTAGAAGCACCAGCGCCAGCCGAGCCAGGAGGTGTCCACGATGACGCCGCCGATCAGCGGGCCGCCGATGGTGGCGAGCGCGAAGACCGCGCCGAAGTAGCCGCTGTAGCGGCCGCGTTCGCGCGGCGGGACCATCGCGGCCAGGCAGATCTGGCCGAGCGCGATCACGCCGCCCGCGCCGATGCCCTGCAGCACCCGGCAGAAGATCAGCATGCCGATGCTCTGCGACAGGCCGGCCAGGCCGGAGGCGAGGACGTAGATCACCATCGAGATCTGGACCAGCAGCTTCTTGCTGACCAGGTCGGAGAGCTTGCCCCAGAGCGGGGTGGCGGCGGTGATCGACAGCAGGGCGGCGGTCACCACCCAGGTGTACGCGGACTCGCCGCCGTGCAGGTCGGTGAGGATCCGCGGCAGGGCGTTGGAGACCACCGTGGAGGAGAGCACGGCCACGAACAGGCCGAGCAGCAGGCCCGAGAGGGCTTCGAGTACTTGACGGTGGGACATCCGGTCCTGCGGGGGTGCGGGGAGGGTCGTCGACATGCGTTTCCTTCGACTGAAAATTCGTTGCCTCAAGCAACTATACGTGGATAGTTGACTAAGGCAACTTTCTTCAAGCCCAGGTAAAGGAATCCTCCCGGCGCGCCGCCCTCAGACCCCCTCGGTCGACTCGTTGAACCGCTGCAGCAGCCGGGCGAACTGCTCCAGCTCGGCCGACTCCCACCCGGCCAGCGAGGCCCGGAACCGCGCCATCCGCTCCTCCCGGGCCGCCGCGAACCGCCGCTCGCCCTCCTCGGTCAGCGACACCAGCGAGGCCCGCCGGTCCAGCGGGTCGGTCTCCCGCCGCAGCAGCCCCAGCTCCTCGATCGCCCGGATCTGCCGGCTCACGGTGGCCTTGCCCACCCCGAAGTGCAGCCCGACGTCGGTCACCCGGGCCCGCCCGGACTCCCGGATGAACCCGAGCAGCACGTACCCCCCGGCCTCCAGCTCGGGGTGCACCCGCCGGGAGACCTCGGCCGCCCGCGCCCGGCCGCGCCGGAACAGCGTCGCCACCTCCCGCTCGACCGCGAGGAACGCCAGCTCGGCGGGGTTCCGCCCGTCCAGGGGGTCACTCATGGCGGACAGTATCGCGCAGCCCGCGCCTCCACCGGCACCCAGCCGCTTCGTGGTACGAAGTAACGATTTGGACGTTTTCGACACATTCGTCGCTACTCGAGGGGACACCACACCATGGCCCACCAGGCAGAGCCGGGAAAGGGCTTCCTCGGCGACCTCCGGGACGCGGTCACCCCGCGCGCCTTCTTCCTGGTCGTCGCGGTCCTGCTGCTCCAGCTCGGCTTCATCACCTCGTACGTGGGCGCGCTGCACCACCCGACGCCGCACGAGCTGTCCATCGCGGTGGTCGCCCCGCCGGAGGTCGCGCCCAAGCTGGTCGGCGCACTGGAGGCCGTCCCGGACGACGCGGTCCGCGCCTCCGTCCTGCCGGACGGGGACACCGCCCGGGCCCGGATCAAGGACCAGAAGATCTACGCCGCCTGGGTCGTCGACCCGACCGGCACCCAGGACGCGCTGCTGGTCGCCGACGCCCGCGGCCCGGCCGCCGCCACCGCCGCGGAGGGCATCGTCGGCAAGCTGGCCGCGAGCCAGGGCCGGACGGTGGTGGTGGACGACACCATCCCGCTGGCCAAGGGCGACGCCGAGGGCCTGTCCGCCTTCTACCTGGTGGTCGGCTGGTGCGTGGGCGGCTACCTGGTCGCCTCGATCCTCGGCATCAGCGCGGGCTCCCGCCCGGCCACCACCGCCCGGGCGGTGCTGCGGCTGGGCACGCTGGCGCTGTACTCGGTCGCGGCGGGCCTCGGCGGCGCGCTGATCATCGGCCCGATCCTGCACGCGCTGCCCGGCTCGATCGCCGCGCTCACCGGCCTCGGCACCCTGGTGGTGTTCTCGGTCGGCGCCGTCACCATGGCCCTGGAGTGCCTGTTCGACGTGGTCGGCATCGGCCTGGCGGTGCTGCTCTTCGTGGTGCTGGGCAACCCCAGCGCGGGCGGCGTCTTCCCGCCGCCGCTGCTGCCCGCGTTCTGGCGGGCGATCGGCGAGTGGATCCCGAACGGGGCCGGCACCTCCGCGGCCCGCTCGATCGCCTACCTGGACTCCACCAACCTCACCGTGCCGTTCCTGGTGCTGGCGGCCTGGGCGGTGGTCGGCGTCGGGGTGACCTTCCTCGCGGTGGCCCGCGCACCGCGCCTCGGCCGCCCCGTCCCCCGCGGGGCGTGAGCGGCCGAGGTGCGACGGACCGGGGGCGGGGTCAGACCCGCTCGGGCTCCCGCCCCGGCTCCTGGTCCTGCCGCCCCTGGGTGACCCGGTCGGACAGCTGGGTGAACACGAAGCGGTTCATCGCCCAGAAGCGGAAGGCCATCGCCAGCAGGGTGCCGATGATCATGCCGCTGAAGAAGTCCGCGACCTCCTGCGAGAAGTGGCTCACGTCCGGGTAGCGGTAGTCGAACACGTACCGGGAGGCGATCAGCGGGAGGTCGTTCACGCCCACGGCCAGCGCGCTGACCACGAAGAACCCGGCGGCCTCGCGCTTGCGCCCGGCCGCGCGGAAGGACCACTGCCGGTTCAGCACGTACGAGACCACCGTGGTGATCACGGTGGCGACCGTGAGCGCCATGACCGGCTTGCTCTCCAGCACGGAGAGCTTCAGGGCGAAGTTGATCAGCATGGTGAGGACGAAGCAGGTTCCTCCGACCACGAGGAACTTCACCAGCTTGCGGTGCTTGACCAGGAACGGACGGTAGCGCTCCGGAACTGCGGCCAGCGCTCGCTGTGTAGGGGACGGCATGCGGGAAGTGTCCCACGGGCCCGGAGCGGCAACCACCAGGGGCCTCGGAAGTGCACGCACTCCCGGGGCCCCCGGCCCCCGTCAGGCCGCCGCCACCAGCACCTCCGCGGGCTCCAGCGCGAGCCGCAGCACCTCCCGGACGTCCGCCACCGGGTGCACCGACAGGCGCTCCAGCACCTCGGCGGGGACGTCGTCCAGGTCCGCCTCGTTGCGCTTGGGGATGATCACCGTGGTGATCCCGGCCCGGTCCGCGGCCAGCAGCTTCTGCTTCACC
Source organism: Kitasatospora phosalacinea (assembly GCF_030268885.1). Lineage (GTDB taxonomy): Bacteria > Actinomycetota > Actinomycetes > Streptomycetales > Streptomycetaceae > Kitasatospora > Kitasatospora phosalacinea_C. Next base: position 220,504 of record NZ_BSSA01000003.1, on the reverse strand, counting down.
CCGCCGATCGGCAGCACCCGCCCGGTCAGCGACACCTCACCGGTCATCGCCACGTCGGCGCGCACCTTGCGGCCGGACAGCAGCGAGGCCAGCGCCGTGGTCATGGTGATGCCCGCGCTCGGGCCGTCCTTCGGCACCGCACCGGCCGGCACGTGCAGGTGGATGCCCCGCTCGCGCAGCCCGGTCACCGGCAGCTCCAGCTCCGCGCCGCGCGAGCGCAGGTAGGAGAGCGCGATGTGCGCCGACTCCTTCATCACGTCGCCCAGCTGGCCGGTCAGGGTCAGCCCGGTCGAGCCGGTCTCGGCGTCCGCCAGCGAGGCCTCGATGTAGAGGACGTCGCCGCCGGCCCCGGTGACCGCCAGGCCGGTCGCCACGCCCGGCACCGCGGTGCGCCGCTCGGCCGGCTCCTGCGCCGCCTCCGGCACGTGGTGCGGGCGGCCCAGCAGGGCCCGCAGGTCGTCCGCTCCGACCGCGGCGGGCAGCTCGCGCTCGCCCAGCTCGGCCTGCGCGGCGACCTTGCGCAGGATCCGCGCGATCGACCGCTCCAGGTTCCGGACGCCCGCCTCCCGGGTGTACTCGGCGGCCAGCCTGCGCAGCGCCGCCTCGTCCACCGTCAGCTCGGCCCCGTCCAGGCCCGCCTTGGCGAGCTGGCGCGGCAGCAGGTGGTCGCGGGCGATGGCGACCTTCTCGTCCTCGGTGTAGCCGTCGAGGCGGACGAGGTCCATCCGGTCCAGCAGCGGCTCCGGGATGGCCTCCAGCACGTTCGCCGTGGCCAGGAACACCACGTCCGAGAGGTCGAGCTCGACCTCCAGGTAGTGGTCCCGGAAGGTGTGGTTCTGCGCCGGGTCCAGCACCTCCAGCAGGGCCGCCGCCGGGTCGCCCCGGTAGTCCGAGCCGACCTTGTCGATCTCGTCCAGCAGCACCACCGGGTTCATCGTCCCGGCCTCCTTGATCGCCCGGACGATCCGGCCGGGGATCGAGCCCACGTACGTCCGCCGGTGGCCGCGGATCTCCGCCTCGTCCCGCACGCCGCCCAGCGCGACCCGCACGAACGAGCGGCCCATCGCCTTCGCGACGCTCTCGCCGAGCGAGGTCTTGCCGACCCCGGGCGGCCCGACCAGCGCCAGCACCGCGCCCCCGCGGCGGCCGCCGATCTGGCCCAGCCCGCGGTCGGCCCGGCGCTTGCGCACCGCCAGGTACTCGACGATCCGGTCCTTCACGTCCGCCAGCCCGGTGTGGTCCGCGTCCAGCACGGCGCGGGCCCCGGCGATGTCGTACGCGTCCTCGGAGCGCTCGTTCCAGGGCAGCTCCAGGACGGTGTCCAGCCAGGTGCGGATCCACGAGCCCTCGGGCGACTGCTCGCTGGCGCGCTCCAGCTTGTCGACCTCCTTGAGCGCCGCCTCGCGCACCTTCTCCGGGAGCGCGGCCGCCTCGACCCGGGCCCGGTAGTCCTCCTCCGCGGAGTCCGCCTCGCCGTTCAGCTCGGCCAGCTCCTTGCGCACCGCCTCCAGCTGGCGGCGCAGCAGGAACTCCTTCTGCTGCTTGGCCACGCCCTCCTCGACGTCCTTGCGGATCGAGTCGTTGACCTCCTCCTCCGCGAGGTGCTCGCGCAGCAGGCTCAGCGCGTACTCCAGCCGGGCCGGGCGGTCCGCCTCCAGCAGCACCTTCAGCTTCTGCTCGGCGGTCGCGAACGGCGCGTACCCGATGTTGTCGGCCAGCTCGCCGACGTCCTCGATCGCGGCCACCCGGTCCACGATCTGCCAGGCCCCGCGGCGGCGCAGCCACTTCGTCGACAGCGCCTTGTACTCCTTGACCAGCTCGGCCGCCCGCCCGGCCACCGGCAGCCCCTGGTCCGACTCCTTGAACGGCGTGGTCTCCACCCACAGCGCGGCCCCCGGCCCGGTCGTCCCGGCGCCGATCCGCACCCGCCGCACGGCCCGCACCAGCGCCGCCGGGTCGCCGTCCGCCAGCCGCCCCACCTGCTCGACCGTCGCCAGCGCGCCCACCGCCGCGTACGACCCGTCCAGCCGCGGCACCAGCAGCACCTGCGGCTTCCCCCCGGCGCTCCCGGCCCGCGCCGCCTCCACGGCGGCCCGCACCTCGGGGTTCGACAGCTCCAGCGGAACCACCATGCCGGGGAGCACCACCTCGTCGTCGAGCGGCAGCACAGGCAGAGTGAGCGGAACGGACGTCGATGCCATGATCTCTCCCCAGTCAGTGAAGTTGAGTTGACCTGACTAAGGTTCGGCGATCCGGGATTGTTCCCCACCCCGTGTTCGCTCCCGGAGAACACCCTTCGCGGCGGAGCGGGCGCACGACGGAGACCCCGCGCCCGTCGGGGGCGCGGGGAACGGGGAACGGGGAACGGGGAACGGCGTGCAACGGGAGGAGCGCGGCACGGGGCCGCGGCCCCGCCCGCCCGGCGGCTACCCCTCGACCGGGGCCGCCTCCGGCCGGGCCCCCACCCTCCAGGCCGGCGCCCGCCGCGCCCGCCGGGGCCGCCGGGGCCCGCCCCCGCGGACGACCGGCCACAGGGCGACGCCCACCGCCAGCGCGGCCGGGTGGCCGACCGCGGTGACCAGGTCGGCGTCGCTGACCACCTGGTGCCCGATCAGCGCGAGCCCCGCACCGAGCGCGACCTTCCGCCCGGTCGGCCCGAGCAGCCCGGCGAGCGCGCCCAGCGAGGCCAGCACCCCGTACGAGACGCCGATGTCCATCGCGTCCAGCAGTTCGGCCTCGGCGTGCTCGGTGGCGACCGCGGCGACCACGACCCCCTGCGAGAGCAGCGTCGCGGTGACGTGGCCGGCCGCGAAGACGCCGAGGGCACGAAGGCCGCCGATCCGTCGTTCCAGGGGTGCGACGGTGAGGGCGAAGGCCCAGAAGTACGGCATCCAGACCGGCCCGGCGACCCACAGGCCGCTGCCGACGAGGGAGAGCGCGGGGTGGACGAGCAGGTTGTGGGCGTCGGTGGAGGAGAGCGACTGCAGCCGGTGCACGGTGCCGGGGTCGCCGAAGCGGGCGTAGAGGGTGGTGCCGAGCAGCAGGGCGAGGTAACCGAGCGCGAACGGGTTGGTCCGCGGGGTGGGCACGGCCCGCAACCCGGGCCTGATCAGTCGTCGTCGCAGCTCCGCGCTGGTCATGGTGCCTCCCGAACGCCCTTGTCGTGCCCACGATACGGGGGGCGGGTGAGAGGTGTCTGAGGAACTTCTGTGAAGACCTCGGCCCGGGCACGTGCCGCTCGCACACGTACCGTTACAGCTCGCAAGTGCTGCGGGTAAGGTATCGGCCCGTGCCCGTTCCGAACGGGGACCTGCCAAACCTGATGCGTCCGCCGACGGGGCACACCCGCGGCGGAACAGCACGACGGAAACAAGACGACTACGAGCGGCGCCCGCCGTCCCCCCGGACGGCCGGACCGCGAGCCCTGGGGGCGGTGGCGTGACCGTGACAGAGATGCAGCAAGAGACGATCAGCAGTGGACCGGTGGGCACCCAGCGACGGGTGCTCGTCGTGGAGGACGAGCCGACCATCGCGGAGTCGATCGCGGCACGGCTGGGAGCCGAGGGCTTCAAGGTGGCGGTGGCCCACGACGGGCCGGGCGCGGTGGACGGGTTCCACACCTGGCAGCCGGACCTGGTGGTGCTGGACATCATGCTGCCGGGCTTCGACGGCCTGGAGGTGTGCCGCCGGATCCAGGCGCAGCGCCCGGTGCCGGTGCTGATGCTGACCGCGCGGGACGACGAGACGGACCTGCTGGTGGGTCTGGGCGTCGGCGCGGACGACTACATGACCAAGCCGTTCTCGATGCGCGAGCTGGCGGCCCGGGTGAACGTGCTGCTGCGCCGGGTCGAGCGGGCCCAGCAGGCGGCCCGCACGCCCGCGCTGGGGTCGCTGCGCTTCGGCGAACTGGAGATCGACCACGTGCAGCGCCGGGTCCGACTGGGCTCGGGCGACGTGCACCTGACGCCGACCGAGTTCGACCTGCTGGCCTGCCTGGCGGCGCAGCCGCGCGCGGTGCTGACCCGCGAGCAGCTGCTGGCCGAGGTGTGGGACTGGACCGACGCCTCGGGCACCCGCACGGTGGACAGCCACGTGAAGGCGCTGCGCCGGAAGATCGGCGCGAGCTGGATCCGCACGGTGCACGGCGTCGGGTACGCGCTGGAGGCCCCGCTGTCCTGACCGGTCGCCGCCGGTCCGGGCCTCCGCGGGGGCCCGCGCGGCGGCCCGGCCCCGCCGCGCGCCGCGCCGGGGTGCGCCACCGAGGACGAGTCGCAGGGACACCATGACCTTTCCGCAGCAACGCAACGGGGACGCCGATCCGGCCGCTCCCCGGCCCCCGCTCGCGCGCCCCCCGCTCGCGGTGCGCGCCGCGCGCCGGGTGTGGGCGGACATCCGCCCGTTCGACCCGGTCCGCTCGATCAAGGGCAAGCTGGCCCTGCTGGTGGTCGTCTCGGTGGTGCTGGCCACCGGGATGGTGGTGGTGGCGATCCGGTCGGAGACCCAGATCCGGATCATCATGATCTTCTCGCTGATCGCCTCGCTGCTGTTCATGCAGTTCCTGGCGCACGGCCTGACCGCGCCGCTGCGCGACATGACGGCGGCGGCCCGGTCGATGGCGGAGGGCGACTACAGCGCGCGGGTCGAGGTCTCCTCGCGGGACGAGATCGGCGAGCTGGCCGACACCTTCAACCGGATGGCGGCCGACCTGGAGGCCGCGGACCGGCACCGCCGCGAGCTGATCGCCAACGTCTCGCACGAGCTGCGCACCCCGATCGCGGCGCTGCGCGGCCTGCTGGAGAACGTGGTGGACGGCGTGGTGAAGCCGGACCCGAAGAACCTGGGCACCGCGCTGGAGCAGACCGAGCGGCTGGGCCGCCTGGTCACCCACCTGCTGGACCTGTCGAAGCTGGACGACGGCGTCGTCCCGCTGGACTCCCGCCCGTTCCAGGTCGGCCCGTTCCTGGACGGGGTGCTGCGCGGGGTGACGGTGGACGGGGCGACGGCCGGCGGCGCGTACGCCCGGCGCGGGGACGTGCGGCTGGCGCTGGACGTGCGGCCGCCGGACCTGGCGGCGGTGGCGGACGCCGAGCGGCTGCACCAGGTGGTGGCGAACCTGGTGGACAACGCCTGCAAGCACTCGCCGGCCGGCGGCACCGTCACGGTGCGGGCCCGGGCGGCGGAGGGCGGCGGGCTGCTGCTGGAGGTGGAGGACCAGGGCCCCGGCATCCCGGCGGCGGACCGCGAGCGGGTCTTCGAGCGCTTCGGCCGCAGCGGTTCGCCGACCGCGCTGGGGCCGGGCAGCGACGGCGGGACGGGCCTGGGGCTGGCGATCGCGCGCTGGGCGGTGGACCTGCACGGCGGCCGGATCCGGGTGGCGGAGGCGGCCGCGGGCTGCCGGATCGAGGTCACCCTCCCGGGTGAGTCCCCGGTGCCCGCCTGAGACTGTGGCGAAATCGGTACGAACCGGTGCCGGGCCGTTCGGAACCGGTCCCCGACCGGAGCCGGCAAGTGGTCCAGACCACTGGTTCGTCCGATTTTCCTCCGGTATGACCACGACCGACCGAGGCCCCCTTTCCCTGATTTCCGGCGCCACTAACGCACGGATCCGGCCAAAAACCGGCCCGACAATGTGATCTGGGCGACGCCTGACCACCGGGGACTGCGCGATCACTGGTCGGAGGCGTAGCCTTAATCCCCGCTGTCCACCATCCCAAAAGGAAGCGGAAGAGGGCGGTTGCCCCGTGTCGCCACACCAAGAAACCCCCAGCTCGGCAAGCTCCACTGGCTTCGGCCCCAATGAGTGGCTCGTCGACGAGATCTACCAGCAGTACCTCCAGGACCCGGCCTCGGTCGACCGTGCCTGGTGGGACTTTTTCGCCGACTACAAGCCCGGTACCGAGGTGACTCCAGTGACCCAGGCCGCAACTCCGGTCGGCGCCCAGCCGACCCCCGTTGCCGCTCCCGCTGCCGCTGCTCCCGCCGCGCCCGCCGCCCCCGCGCCCGTCGCGCCGGCGCCCGCGCAGCCGGTGGCCGCCCCCGCGCCGCTCCCGGCCGCCCCCGCCGCGCCGCCCGCGCCGAAGGCCGCGGCCCCGGCCGCCGCCGCGCCGGCCAAGGCCGCCGAGGGCCCCGAGCTGATCGCGCTGCGCGGCCCGGCCAAGGCCGTGGCGTCCAACATGGACGCCTCGCTGGAGGTTCCGACCGCGACCTCGGTGCGCGCCGTCCCGGCGAAGCTGCTGATCGACAACCGCATCGTCATCAACAACCACCTGCAGCGCGCCCGCGGCGGCAAGGTGTCCTTCACCCACCTGATCGGCTACGCGCTGGTCCAGGCCGTGAAGGCCAACCCGGGCATGAACTACAGCTACAAGGTGGAGGACGGCAAGTCCTACCTGGTGAAGCCCGAGCACGTGAACCTGGGCCTCGCCATCGACCTGGTCAAGCCGAACGGCGACCGCCAGCTGGTCGTCGCGGCGATCAAGAAGGCCGAGACGCTCGACTTCTTCGGCTTCTGGCAGGCCTACGAGGACATCGTCCGCCGGGCCCGCGCCAACAAGCTGACCATGGACGACTTCACCGGCGTCACGGTCTCGCTGACCAACCCCGGCGGCATCGGCACCGTGCACTCCGTGCCGCGCCTGATGCAGAACCAGGGCACCATCGTCGGCGTCGGCGCCATGGAGTACCCGGCCGAGTTCCAGGGCTCCTCCCCGGAGACGCTGGCCCGCCTGGGCATCTCCAAGATCATGACCCTGACCTCGACCTACGACCACCGGGTCATCCAGGGCGCGGCCTCGGGCGAGTTCCTGCGCTCGATCCACCAGCTGCTGCTGGGCGCGAACAACTTCTACGACGAGGTGTTCGAGTCCCTGCGCATCCCGTACGAGCCGGTGCGCTGGGCCACCGACGTGGCCACCACCCACGACGACGAGGTCAACAAGACCGCCCGCGTCATGGAGCTGATCCACTCCTACCGGGTCCGCGGCCACCTGATGGCCGACACCGACCCGCTGGAGTACATGCAGCGCAAGCACCCCGACCTGGACGTCACCACGCACGGCCTCACCCTGTGGGACCTGGAGCGCGAGTTCGCGGTCGGCGGCTTCGGCGGCCAGAAGATGATGAAGCTCCGCGACATCCTCGGCCTGCTGCGCAACACGTACTGCCGCACCGTCGGCATCGAGTACATGCACATCCAGGACCCGGCGCAGCGCAAGTGGCTGCAGGACCGCCTGGAGAAGCCGTACACCAAGCCCGAGCGCGAGGAGCAGCTGCGCATCCTGCGCCGGCTGAACTCGGCCGAGGCGTTCGAGACCTTCCTGCAGACCAAGTACGTCGGGCAGAAGCGCTTCTCGCTGGAGGGCGGCGAGTCGCTCATCCCGCTGCTGGACGCCACCATCGACGCCGCCGCCGAGCACCGCCTCGACGAGGCCGTGATCGGCATGGCCCACCGCGGCCGCCTGAACGTGCTGGCGAACATCGTCGGCAAGCCGTTCGGCAAGATCTTCGGCGAGTTCGAGGGCAACCTGGACCCGAAGTCGATGCACGGCTCCGGCGACGTGAAGTACCACCTCGGCTCCGAGGGCACCTTCACCGGCCTGGACGGCGAGACCATCAAGGTGTCGCTGGCCGCCAACCCCTCCCACCTGGAGACCGTCGACCCGGTGGTCGAGGGCATCGCCCGCGCCAAGCAGGACATCCTGGACTTCGGCGGCACGACCTTCCCGGTGCTCCCGATCCAGATCCACGGCGACGCGGCCTTCGCGGGCCAGGGCGTGGTCGCGGAGACCCTGAACATGTCGCAGCTGCGCGGCTACCGCACCGGCGGCACCGTGCACATCGTGGTCAACAACCAGGTCGGCTTCACCGCCGCCCCGACCTCCTCGCGCTCGTCGATGTACTGCACCGACGTCGCCCGGATGATCGAGGCGCCGATCTTCCACGTGAACGGCGACGACCCGGAGGCCGTGGTCCGGGTGGCCCGCCTGGCCTTCGAGTTCCGCCAGCAGTTCCACAAGGACGTCGTGATCGACCTCATCTGCTACCGCCGCCGCGGTCACAACGAGGCCGACAACCCGTCGTTCACCCAGCCGCTGATGTACGACCTGATCGACAAGAAGCGCTCGGTGCGCAAGCTGTACACCGAGGCGCTGATCGGTCGCGGCGACATCACCATGGAAGAGGCGGAGCAGGCGCTCCAGGACTTCCAGGGCCAGCTGGAGAAGGTGTTCGCCGAGGTCCGCGAGGCCACCGCCGCCCCGGCGCCGGCCGAGACCGGCCGCCCGGTCGCCGACTTCCCGGTCTCCATCCAGACCGGCATCTCCGCCGAGATGGTCAAGCGGATCGCCGCCTCGCAGGTCAACCTGCCGGACTGGCTGACCGTCCACCCGCGCCTGCTGCCGCAGCTGCAGCGCCGCGCCGCCTCGGTCGAGGACAACACCATCGACTGGGCCACCGGCGAGGCGCTCGCCATCGGCTCGCTGCTGATGGAGGGTCACCCGGTCCGCCTGGCCGGCCAGGACTCGCGCCGCGGCACCTTCGGCCAGCGCCACGCGGTGCTGATCGACCGGAACACCGGCGAGGACTACACCCCGCTGATGTACCTGACCGAGGACCAGGCCCGCTTCACCGTCTACGACTCGCTGCTCAGCGAGTACGCGGCGATGGGCTTCGAGTACGGCTACTCGCTGACCCGCCCGAACGCGCTGGTCATGTGGGAGGCGCAGTTCGGCGACTTCGTCAACGGCGCGCAGACCATGGTCGACGAGTACATCGCCTCCGCCGAGCAGAAGTGGGGCCAGCACTCCGGCGTCGTCCTGCTGCTGCCGCACGGCATGGAGGGCCAGGGCCCGGACCACTCGTCCGCCCGCCCGGAGCGCTTCCTGCAGCTGTGCGCGCAGGACAACATGACGGTCGCCATGCCGACCCTGCCGTCGAACTACTTCCACCTGCTGCGCTGGCAGGCGCACAACCCGCACCACAAGCCGCTCATCGTCTTCACCCCGAAGTCGATGCTGCGCCTGAAGGCCGCGGCGTCCGCCACCTCCGAGTTCCTGAGCGGCTCGTTCCGCCCGGTGATCGGGGACAGCACGGTCGACCCGGCGCAGGTCCGCAAGGTGGTCATCACCTCCGGCAAGTTCTACTACGACCTGGAGGCGGCCCGGACCGAGCGCGGCGTCACCGACACCGCGATCGTCCGCGTCGAGCGCCTGTACCCGCTGCCGGTGGCCGAGCTGCAGGAGGAGCTGGGCCGCTACGGCGAGAACGTCCAGTTCGTCTGGGCGCAGGAGGAGCCGGCGAACCAGGGTGCCTGGCCGTTCATCGCGATGAACCTGGTCGACCACCTGCAGGTCGTGATCGGCCGCTCCGGCGGCAACGCCCGACTGCGCCGGGTGGCCCGTCCGGCCTCCTCGGCCCCGGCCGTGGGTTCCGCCAAGCGGCACGCGGCCGAGCAGCAGGCGCTGATCGAAGAGGTGTTCTCGCTCTGACGCGCTGAGCGCGGCACGGCACAACGCGGAACCGCCCCGCCCCCGGTTCCCCGGGGGCGGGGCGGTTCCGTCTCCGGTTCCGTTTCCGGACCGTGACGCACGGGGGGACACCGCGGGCTGCACGGGATCTGACGGGTCGATAGGTTATGGTTCGCCGTTCCCGCTGCCGGGTGCCGGGGCGGCCGTCTTTCGACACGCTCATCCATAGGGGGACCCGCCGCATGGCAGCCGACACTCCGCAGAACCCCGCCCCGCTCCCGCCGGTCTTCCAGCCGCTGCTGGCGGACGACCCCCGGGAGGTCGGCGGCTACCGGCTGTTCGCCCGGCTCGGGGCGGGCGGCATGGGCCGGGTCTACCTGTCGTACACGCCGGGCGGCCGCCCGGTGGCGCTCAAGGTGGTGCGCCCGGAGTTCGCCGAGGACGGCGAGTTCCGCCGCCGCTTCGCGCAGGAGGTGAGCAGCGCCCAGCGCATCCACGGGCTGTACACGGCGCAGGTGATCGACTCCGGCGGCCTGGAGTCGGGCGCGCCGTGGCTGGTCACCTCGTACGTGCCGGGGCCCTCGCTGCAGCAGGTGGTGCGCGAGCACGGGGCACTGCCGGTGCGGACGGTGCTGCTGCTGGTCGGCGGCATCGCGGAGGCGCTGCAGGCGATCCACAGCGTCCGGGTGGTGCACCGGGACCTCAAGCCGGCCAACGTGCTGGTCGCCTCGGACGGGCCGCGGGTGATCGACTTCGGCATCGCCCGGGCCGCCGACGCGACGGCGCTGACCGGCACCGGCTACCGGATCGGCTCGCCCGCGTTCATGTCGCCGGAGCAGGCCCAGGGCAGGCCGATCACCCCGGCCACCGACGTGTTCGCCCTGGGCGCGCTGACCGCGTACGTGGCGGGCGGCGCGCCGCCGTTCGGCGACGGGCCGGACACCGCGGTGCTGTACCGGGTGGTGCACGAGGAGCCGGACCTGAGCACCGTCCCGGCGCCGCTGCGCGAGCTGATCGGCCGCTGCCTGGCGAAGGACCCGGCGGACCGGCCGACGCCCGCCGAGATCATCCAGGCGGCCCGGGAGCACCCGGTGGTGGGCGGGCAGCTGCGGTTCGGCGAGGACTGGCTGCCCGGGCAGGTGAACACCGAGATCACCCGGCGCTCCGACCTGCCGCGGACGCCGCCGACCCCGCTGCCCGCGGCGCCGCCGACCCTGCCCGCCACTCCCCCGCTGCCGGTCGCCGCCCCGCTCGCGCCCCCGGCCGCACCGCCGGTGCAGCAGCCCGCGGCGACCGCGCCGACCGCGCCGACCGCGCCGCCCGTCCAGCAGCCGGCCCCGGTCGGGCCGCCGTCCGGCGCGTTCGGGCCGCCGACCCCGCCCTCGGAGGCGGTGACCGGCCCGGTCGCCCCGGCCGACCCGACGCTGCGGCTGACCGAGCAGCACACCCCGCCGCCCGGGCCCGCCGTCCCGCTGGCCGCCGAGCCGCCCGCCACGGGGGCCGCGAAGCCGGAGCGCCGGGGCGGGGTGTCCTGGAAGACCCTGCTGGTGGTCGCGCTGGTGACGCTGCTGGCGGGCACCACCGGCGGCCTGCTGCTGATGAGGACGCTGAACAAGGACGACGGCGGCAAGCCGACCGCGACGCAGACCGTCACGGTGGCTCCGCCCCCGGCCGGGGGCGGGGCCGGCAGCCAGGACCAGGTGGCGGCGCCGTCGGACAGCCCGTCCAAGCACACCGGCTCGGCGTCCCCCTCGCCCTCCGCCCGCAAGAGCGGAGCGCCCGCCGGGTTCTCCGCGGTCTACACCGACCGCGAGCTGTCCGCGCCCAGCAACGACTACGGCTTCGACCTGCTCAACGGCAAGGTGGTGCCGACCTCCCTCAGCGACACCCTCCTGCGGCCCAGCTACGACAAGCTGTACGTGCCGGACGACTACGACCGGTACCTCAGCAAGGCGGACTCGCTGACCCCGCAGGAGTGCTCGGACGCCATCGACAAGAACCCGAGCGCGGCGTTCCCGTACGCCGACCTCCCGCCGGGCCGGATGATCTGCGTGCGCAACCGGCAGACCTGGAGCGTGGCGATCATGAAGATCAGCAACGTCAGCAACGACGGCGCGGTGTCGCTCTCGCTCAGCTACTACCGGTACAACGGCTGATCGGCGCCGCACTATCCTGGGTCCCGACGGACCGAGAACCTGCACCCCCGGAGCGAACCACCGTGTACTTCACCGACCGCGGCATCGAGGAGTTGGAGAGCCGGCGTGGCGAGGAGGAGGTCACCTTCGAGTGGCTGGCCGAGCGCCTGCGGGAGTTCGTGGACCTGAACCCGGACTTCGAGGTGCCGGTGGAGCGGCTGGCCACCTGGCTGGCCCGGCTGGACGACGAGGACGACGAGTGAGCCGCTGACGAGGCGTCGGCGCCGCGGCCCGGAAGGCGAGTTCGCCTTCCGGGCCGCGGCCGTTCCCGGGGTTCTCCCGGATCGCCGTCTCGGGGTGCGCTCCGGGTCGGGGTGGGGGTCGGGGCTCCTTGACTTCCCGGCTACGCGATATATCGTGAATAACGAGAAGGACGCGATACATCGCGTGTCGGAGGACAGGACGGACGGGGAGCCCGAAATGACCCAGTGGACGGTAGACAGCGCCCAGCAGATCGCCTTCGACGGGGACGTGCACAGCCTGCACGTGCGCGTCGTCGACGGCACCGTGAACGTGGTCCCCACCGAGGGCCCCGCCCGGCTGGAGGTCGCCGGGCTGGAGGGCGAGCCGCTGCAGGTCTCGCTGGAGGACGGCGTGCTGACCGTCACCTACAAGGACCTCAGCTGGAGCGAGTTCGGCGAGGCCGTGAAGTCCGTGCAGACGGTGAAGTCCTTCTTCTCCGGCCTGCGCCGCAAGCGCCGCGCCGACCTCACGGTGGCCGTCCCGGCCGCCGCCGTGGTCCGGGTCGGCACCGTCTCCGCCGACGCCACGATCTCCGGCATCGCCGGCGAGGTCGGGGTGCACGGCGCCAGCGGCGCCACCACGCTGGCCGGCCTGACCGGCCTGGTCAACGCCAACACCGTCTCGGGGGACGTCGACGCCGAGGGCCTGTCCGGCGAACTGAAGGTCAACACGGTGTCCGGCGCGGTCACCCTGGTGGCCGGGTCCGCGACCAGGATCCGCGCCCACTCGGTCTCCGGCGCCGTCACCCTGGACCTGGACGCCGCCACCCCCACCGACATCGCGGTCAACACCGTCTCCGGCGCGGTCGGCGTCCGGCTGCCCGCCCTGGCCGACGCCAAGGTCGAGGCCGGCACCACCAGCGGTACGCTCTCCAGCGCCTTCGCCGAACTGAGCGTCGGCGGCGGCTGGGGCTCCAAGAAGCTCTCCGGCCAGCTCGGCACCGGCCGCGGCCGCCTCTCGGTGACCACCGTCACCGGCGCGGTCACCGTCCAGCGCCGCCCCGAAGCCGAGGAGGACCGCCCGCCCAAGGAGCTGTCGGCGGCCCCGCTCGACCTGACCAAGGAGTCCTGATGACACCGGTGTTCGGCCACGGGCGACTGCGCCTCTACCTGCTGAAGCTGCTCGACGAGAGCCCCCGGCACGGCTACGAGGTGATCCGCCTGCTGGAGGAGCGCTTCCACGGCCTGTACGCGCCCTCCGCGGGCACCGTCTACCCCCGGCTCGCCAAGCTGGAGGCCGAGGGCCTGGTCAGCCACACCACCGAGGGCGGCCGCAAGGTCTACCGGCTCACCGAGCCCGGGCGGGCCGAACTCGCCTCCCGCTCGGCCGAGTTGACCGACCTGGAGGCCGAGATCCACGACTCGGTCGGCCAGCTCGCCGGAGCCATCCGGCAGGACGTCCGGGACAACGCCAAGGACCTGCGCGCCGAGCTCTGGAGCCAGGCCGCCACCGACCCCGGCACCACCACCTCCGGCGGGACGCCCTGGCGCGACCAGGAGTCCTGGCAGCGGGCCAAGGAGGAGTTCGCCCGGCTCAAGGCCGAGACCAAGGAGCAGGCCCGCCGGGCCAAGGAGCAGGAGAAGGCCGCCCGGCAGCAGGCCAAGGCCGCCGAGGCCGAGGCCAAGCGGCTGCGCGAGCAGTCCAGGGCCGCCCGCACCGCCGCCCAGCAGGAGGCGCTGCGGCTCAAGCGCCGGGTCGAGGAGCAGGTCAGGGCGCACGCCGCGGGCGGCGACTGGTCGGCCGGGCTGGCCGAGGGCCTGGCCGAACTCACCCGCGGCCTGGGCTCGTTGGCGGACGCGGCCCGCTGGGGCGCGGCCGAGGAGCCGGCCGCCCGGATCGACCTCGACAAGGACGCGCCCGCCGCCGGGGCGTCCGCGCCGACCGAGCTGCCCGACTGGGCCCGCACCGACCCGGCGGGCGACCCGGCCCGCGAGCTGGAGCGCCTGCTCGACCGGTTCCGCGACCACGTCCGGGACACCGCCCGCGACCGCGGCGTCGACGCCGCCCGGCTGGCCCGGGCCCAGCAGGCGCTGGCCGCCGCCGTCCGCGCCCTGGACGAGCGCTGACGCGCCCGCCGAGACACGGAGCGCCCCCGAGGACGGGTCGGGGGCGCTCCGTCCTTCCCGTCAGGGCGTGAGCACCAGCTTGCCGAACACGTCCCCGCGCTCCAGCCGGGCGAACGCCTCCCGGGCGTCGGCCAGCGGCAGCACCGAGTCGATCACCGGCCGCACCCCGGCGTTGGCGCACAGCGCCAGCAGCCCGGCCAGCTCCTCCTTGGAGCCCATGGTCGAGCCGACCACCTTGAGCTCCAGGAAGAAGATCCGGTTCAGCTCGGCGGCCTTCGGGCTGGGCCCGCTGGTCGCCCCCGAGATCACGATCGTGCCGCCCGGGCGCAGCGACTTCACCGAGTGCGACCAGGTCGCCGCGCCGACGGTCTCCATCACCGCGTCCACCCGCTCCGGCAGCCGCGCCCCGCTCTCGAACGCGGCGTCCGCGCCGAGCTCGACCGCCCGGGCCCGCTTCGCCTCGTCCCGGCCGGTGACCCACACCCGCAGCCCGGCGGCCTTCGCCAGCACCACCAGCGCGGTCGACACCCCGCCCCCGGCGCCCTGCACCAGCACCGTGTCGCCGGGCTTGACCCCGGCGTTGGTGAACAGCATCCGGTACGCGGTCAGCCAGGCGGTGGGCAGGCAGGCGGCCTGCTCGAAGCTCAGCTCCTTCGGCTTGGGCAGCAGGTTCCAGGTCGGCACCGCGACGCGCTGGGCGAAGGTGCCCTGGTAGCGCTCGGTCAGGATGGACCGCGGCTCGTGCGGGCCCACCCCGTGACCGCTCTGGCCGACCACCGAGTGGATCACCACCTCGTTGCCGTCCTCGTCCACGCCCGCCGCGTCGCAGCCGAGCACCATCGGCAGCCGCTCGGCGGGCAGGCCGACCCCGCGCAGCGACCACAGGTCGTGGTGGTTGAGCGTGGCGGCCCTGACCGTCACCACGCTCCAGCCGGGCCGGGCCTCCGGTTCGGGCACCTCGCCCAGCTCCAGGGCGCTCAGGGGGTCGTCGGGGCTGATGCGGGCGGCGTAGGCAGCGAACATGCCCGGACCCTAACCGGGCGGCCCCCCGCGCGTTAACCACGACTCACTGTGAACGTCCCCATATTGCTTTTCCCGCACCGCCGTTGCGCGTCCCCGCCCCGCACGGACGCGGGGCCCGCCCCGGACGGTGTCCCGTCCCCGGGCGGGCCCCGCGGCACCGCGTCGGCGGATCAGATCCGGGCGAGGCCCTCCGCCCGGGCGGCCTCCGCGACCGCGCGGGTGACCGCCGGGGCGACCCGCTCGTCGAACGGCGAGGGGATGACCTTCTGCGGGGTCAGCTCGTCGGCGACGACGCCCGCCAGGGCCTTCGCCGCGGCGAGCTTCATGCCCTCGGAGATCCGGCTGGCCCGGACGGAGAGCGCACCGGCGAAGATGCCGGGGAAGGCCAGCACGTTGTTGATCTGGTTCGGGAAGTCGGAGCGCCCGGTGGCGACGACCGCCGCGTACCGGTGGGCGACCTCGGGGTGGATCTCCGGGGTGGGGTTGGCCATCGCGAAGACGAAGCAGCCGGGCGCCATGGTGGCGACGGCCTCCTCCGGGACGGTGCCGCCGGAGACGCCGATGAACACGTCCGCGCCGTCCAGCGCCTCGGCCAGGCTGCCCTTGAGGCCGCTGCGGTTGGTGAGCGCAGCGATCTCCGCCTTGACGTCGGTGAGGTCCTCGCGGCCCTGGTGGACCACGCCGCGGCGGTCGCAGAGCGCGACGTCGCCGATGCCCGCGGCGAGCAGCATCTTGGCGATCGCGACGCCGGCCGCACCGGCGCCGGAGATGACGGCGCGCAGGTCGCCGATCTGACGGCCGGTCACCTGGGCGGCGTTCCACAGCGCGGCGGTGGTGACGATCGCGGTGCCGTGCTGGTCGTCGTGGAAGACCGGGATGTCGAGCCGCTCCTGGAGCTGCTTCTCGATCTCGAAGCAGCGCGGGGCGGAGATGTCCTCCAGGTTGACGCCGCCGAAGGACGGGGCGAGCCGGACCACGGTCTCGACGATCTCGTCGACCCCGGTGCAGTCCAGCGCGATCGGCACCGCGTCGACGCCGCCGAACTGCTTGAACAGGATGGCCTTGCCCTCCATCACGGGCAGCGAGGCCCTGGGGCCGATGTCGCCGAGCCCGAGGACCGCCGTGCCGTCGGTGACGACGGCGACGGTGTTGGCCTTCCAGGTGTAGTCGTCCACCAGGGCGGGCTGTTCGGCGATGGCGGTGCAGACCCGGGCCACGCCCGGGGTGTAGGCGAGCGACAGGTCGTCCGCGTCGCGGACCGGGACGGTCGCCCGGATCTCCATCTTGCCGCCGCGGTGGAGCGCGAAGACGGCGTCGACCGGATCGTCGGTGCTCTGGGTGTCGGTGATGATCTCCGCTGCCACAATGACCTCTTCGTCATATTCAGCGAAGGCGCGCGTCCGACGGACTTTCGGCCCGGTCGCGCGCCGATGCGCGAGTACGGGCGCGCCGTCCTCGGCGCACCCGTCCGGGTCGGGGCGCAGCCGTCGGGCGACGCCCTCGGGGTGAGGGTTTCAGGTGTTCTGCGTTGTTCGTCCGGACGTCGGCACCGCACCTGTGCCGGGTCCTTCTTGTTCCGCGTGGCCCCCGAAGCGAGGGGTCCGCGGGCACTCGCAGGCGTGAACGCAGACACGGAGGGGAGCTGGCGCTTCGGATACGGAGCCGGTGACGGCTTCCGTTCCTGCGGCACCCCGGCCCTGTGGCGAACCGGCGGTCTGAGTTCTGCGTCGGGGGTCACCCGATACCAGATTCTGACACACCCGCTACCCGGCTGAGCAGGCCGGGATGGCAGTATCCGGTGTTCGACCACCGTTGTCCGGACGTTCCCCCGCCCGTGGGGACGCGTCCTGCCCCGTCGCACCGGTCGCGCACACCGGCGCGCAGCGGCGGGGGCTCACCCCCTCTCCCACAGGAGGACCCCAGATGTCGACGGCCACTCCCTCCGCCAGACCCGTGGCGACGCCCCGCACCGCCGCCCTCACCGCGGCCGCGCTGACCGGCGCGCTGCTGCTGACCGGCTGCGGCGCCACCGCCTCGTCGGGCCGCGGCGGCGACGCCGGGGCCACCGCGGCCGACCTGCACGCCCAACTCCCGGACCGCATCCGGTCGTCGGGGGTGCTGCGGATCGGTTCCGACCTGACGTACGCGCCGATCGGCTTCAAGGCGGACGGCGGCAAGCCGGACGGCCTGGACGTGGACCTGGCCAATGCCCTGGGCGCCGTGCTGGGCGTGCAGGTGCAGTTCAGCGACGTGCCGTTCGACCGGCTGCGGCTGGGGCTGCAGGCCAACGAGTACGACCTGGTGATGTCGGGGATGACCGACAACCCGCAGCGCCGGGACGGCACCGACGACCAGGCCCGGAAGGTCAACGACGGCCTGGACTTCGTCGACTACTTCGTCACCGGCACCTCGATCGTGGTGGCGAAGGGCAACCCGCAGCGGATCACCGGCCTGAACGACCTGTGCGGGCGGACGGCCGCGGTGCAGCGGGAGACCGTGCAGGCGTCGCTGCTGGAGCGGCAGGCCGAGGCGTGCCAGAAGACCGGCCGGAAGCTGACGGTGACCGAGACCGAGACCGACGACCAGGCGCTGGCCCTGGTCGCGCAGGGCCGGGCCGCGGTGGACCTGGACGACGCGCCGGTGGCGGCGCACGCCGTGCAGCACGGGCGGGGCGGCGGGCAGTTCCAGGTGGTCGGCGAGCAGTTGCAGGTGGCGCCGTACGGGATCGCCTTCGAGAAGGAGGACACCGTGCTGCGGGACACCGTGGCGAAGGCGCTGGACCGGCTGATCCGCAACGGGCAGTACGACGAGGTCCTGGCGAAGTGGGGCCTGACCGGCGGCGCGGTGCAGAGCGCCGTGGTGAACGGCAGTTTCTAGGGGCCGGTCCGACCCGTGGTCACCCGGTGCATGGTTATGCACCGGGTGACATGATCAGGGAAAATGTTCCGGATAACGGACGGTAGCCAGTCCTGTTATCCGATTTTGATCTGCCGCGGGGATGATTTGGCCACCCAGAGTGGCAGGATTCCCCCCACATCGGATCCACCTGTCACCTCGGCGGAGGGTGGCGAACGACGACCCCGCTGTACCGCGCCACCCCACCCGGCAGCGCGATCACCGTCCGACTCCAGGAGGAGAGACCCCCATGCCCGCTGCCCGTTCCCCGCGCCTGCGGCCGATCGCCGCCACGGCGGCCCTCGCAGCCGGTTCGCTGCTCCTCACCGCCTGCGGCAGTTCCAGCAGCACCACCACCACCTCGGGCGCCGCCCCGATCCCCACCCAGGCCATCGCGGCCGTCCAGGCCGACCCGGCGCTGGCCGCCCTCGTCCCGGCCGACCTCAAGGCCGGCGGCAAGCTGGTCGTCGGCTCCGACACCTCGTACGCGCCCAACGAGTTCAAGGACGAGAAGGGCAAGATCGTCGGCATGGACGTCGACCTGGGCGTGGCCATCGCCCAGAAGCTCGGCCTGACCGCCGACTTCCAGAGCGCCGGCTTCACCGACATCATCCCCGGCATCCAGTCGAACAAGTACCAGCTCGGCATGAGCTCCTTCACCGACACCAAGGAGCGCGAGGCGCAGGTCGACATGGTCACCTACTTCTCGGCCGGCACCTCCGCCGCCGTGAAGAAGGGCAACCCGGACAAGATCGTCCTGGACGACCTGTGCGGCAAGAAGGTCGCGGTCCAGGACGGCACCACCCAGGCCGACGAGATCAAGGACACCCGCAACCCGGA
This sequence comes from Kitasatospora phosalacinea, assembly GCF_030268885.1. Lineage (GTDB taxonomy): Bacteria > Actinomycetota > Actinomycetes > Streptomycetales > Streptomycetaceae > Kitasatospora > Kitasatospora phosalacinea_C. Next base: position 201,778 of record NZ_BSSA01000003.1, on the reverse strand, counting down.
CTGCGTCAACGCCAAGAAGCCGACCATCCCGAACGACGGCGACCGCTTCGCCCTGCAGACCGACGTCGCCCAGTCGCTGGTCTCCGGCCGCGACCAGGTCATGCTGGCCGACTCCCCGGTCGTCGACTACGCCCTCAAGCAGACCGGCGGCCAGCTGGAGAAGCTCGGCGAGACCTACGGCGCCGCCCCGTACGGCGTGATCCTGGCCAAGGACTCGCCGCTCAGCAAGGCCGTCCAGGGCGCGATCCAGTCGCTGATGGCGGACGGCACCTACAAGACCATCCTCGACAAGTGGGGCGTCTCCGCGGGGGCGATCAGCACCTCCGAGATCAACCCCGCCGGCAAGAGCTGACCCTCCGCCGCTCGATCCCCCGACGAGGTAATCACGTGGAAAAGACCGACCAGGGGTCGGCGCAGCAGGGACGGCCCGAGACCATCAGGGCCGTTCCCGTCCGCCACCCCGGCCGCTGGGTCTCCGTCGCTGTCGTCGCCGTGCTGGCCGCGATGCTGCTGCACGTCCTGTTCACCAACCCCGCGCTGGACTGGGACTTCGTCGGCGCCACGCTGCGCGACCCCACCGTGGTGCACGGCATCTGGGTCACCCTGGAGCTGACCGCGCTGTCCATGCTGATGGGCGTGGTCGGCGGCGTGCTGCTGGCCGTGATGCGGCTGTCGAAGAACCCGGTGCTCTCCGGCACCGCCTGGTTCTACATCTGGGTCTTCCGCGGCACCCCGGTGCTGGTGCAGCTGGTGCTCTGGAACAACATCGGCTTCCTGTGGAAGGAGATCTCGCTCGGCATCCCGTTCGGGCCGTCCTTCTGGTCCCAGGAGTCCAACACCCTGGTGCCGGTGTTCACCGCCGCCCTGCTCGGCCTCGGCCTCAACGAGGCCGCCTACATGGCGGAGATCGTCCGGGCCGGCATCCAGTCGGTGGACGAGGGCCAGTCCGAGGCCGCGCACGCGCTCGGCATGAGCCGGGCCACCGTGCTGCGCCGGATCGTGCTGCCGCAGGCGATGCGGGTGATCATCCCGCCGACCGGCAACGAGACCATCTCGATGCTGAAGACCACCTCGCTGGTGCAGGTGATCTCGCTGGTGGAGCTGTTCACCGCCGGCCACGACATCTCCACCCGCACCTACAAGCCGATCGCGGCGATGATCGCGATCTCGATCTACTACCTGCTGCTGACCTCGATCCTGACGGTCGGCCAGTACTACCTGGAGCGGTACTACGCCCGCGGTGCCAACCGGACGCTGCCGCCCACCCCGCTGCAGCGGGTGCGCGCCCTCTTCGCCGGCCGCGCCCCGGCGAAGGCGACGGCGCCCGCGAGCCCGGCGGCCCCTGCGGCCCCCGGCGACACCCCGCCCGGCGCTCCGGACGGAGGGAAGGACGCATGACCGACCTGTCCAAGCCGCAGGCCACCGACCGACCGATGGTCCGGGCCGAGGGCGTGCACAAGTCCTACGGCCAGGTCGAGGTGCTCAAGGGCATCGACCTGGAGGTGCGGCAGAGCGAGGTGTTCTGCCTGGTCGGCCCGTCCGGCTCCGGCAAGTCCACCTTCCTGCGCTGCATCAACCACCTGGAGAAGATCAACGCCGGACGGCTGTACGTCGACGGCGAGCTGGTCGGCTACCGGCAGAAGGGCGACAAGCTCCACGAGCTCAAGGACCGCGAGGTCGCGCTCAAGCGCCGGGACATCGGCATGGTCTTCCAGCGCTTCAACCTCTTCCCGCACATGACCGCGCTGGAGAACGTCACCGAGGCGCCGGTGCAGGTCAAGAAGGAGGGCCGGGCAGCCGCCAAGGAGCGCGCGATGGCCCTGCTGGAGCGGGTCGGGCTGGCCGACAAGGCCGGCAACTACCCGTCCCAGCTCTCCGGCGGCCAGCAGCAGCGGGTGGCCATCGCCCGGGCGCTGGCCATGGAGCCCAAGCTGATGCTGTTCGACGAGCCCACCTCGGCGCTCGACCCCGAACTGGTCGGCGACGTGCTGGACGTGATGCGCGGCCTCGCCGAGGACGGCATGACGATGATCGTGGTCACCCACGAGATGGGCTTCGCCCGCGAGGTCGGCGACGCGCTGGTGTTCATGGACGGCGGCGTGGTGGTCGAGTCCGGCCACCCGCGCGAGGTGCTCGGCAACCCGCAGCACGAACGCACCCGCGCGTTCCTCTCCAAGGTGCTCTGACCCGCACACCCGTACGCCCCCGGTGCCCGCCCTGCGCCCCCGCGCACGGCGGGCACCGGCACGTCCGCCCGCACCTGTAATACCCTGGAGTCAATCAGCCCGTTACACCCCGTCCGGAAGGACCCCCGTGGAGCTCGCCTCGTACGCCGACTTCGCCGTCCGGCTGGTCAACAGCGAGGAACCCGACCGCGGCACCGACGACCTCACCTCGGTGGACGCCGTCCGGTCCCTGTTCGGCGAGCCCTCCCGGGCCGCCGCGCTCGCCGACGAGGCCGACCTGCCCCGGCTGCGCGCCGTCCGCACCCGGCTGCGCGGGGTGTTCGAGGCCGCCGCCGCGGGCGAGGACGTCCGGGCCGTCGACCTGCTCAACAGCCTGATGGTGGAGTACCCCGTCAGCCCGCTGGTCTCCGGCCACGACGACCTGGACGACACCGGCCGCCCCAACTGGCACCTCCACCTCGCCGACAACGCCCCCACCGCGGCCGCCAACTACGCCGCCGTCGCCTGCATGGGCCTGGCCATCCACCTCACCGGCCTCGGCGTCGACCGGCTCGGCATCTGCCAGGCCGCCCCCTGCCGCAACGCCTACCTCGACACCTCCACCAACCGCTCCCGCCGCTACTGCTCCGACCGCTGCGCGACCCGCGCCAACGTCGCCGCCTACCGGGCCCGCAAGCGCCAGGAGGCCCAGCGGACCCTGGCCGCCCAGGGCTGAGGGCCCGTCACGGCTCCTCGTCGAACGGCACGCTGACGCCCAGCCGCTCGGCCAGCCGCGCCGCCCGCCCGCGCCGCACCCGCTCCCGCAGCGCCCGCTCCACCCGCCGCCCCGGCGCCAGCCAGGCCGGACGGGGCGCCAGCCGCAGCAGCACCCGGCCCAGCACCAACTCGTCCGGCACCGCGCCGTACTCGCGGCTGTCGGTGCGCACCAGCGGGTTGTCGGAGAGCATCCACCACCCGCCCGGCCGCCGCCCCACCGCCCGCTTCACCACCAGCAGGTCCTGCTGCAACGGGTGCCGGAACAGCGCGATCGCCCCCGGCCGCAACGGCGCCCCGTAGCGCACCAGCACCCGGTCGCCGTCGGAGAGCAGCCGGCGCATCGACGGCCCCGCGACGTCGGCCACGCCGAGCGGTGTCCCATATCGCACGATTCGAACTCCTTCTTTTGCCCTAGGCCACCGGGGCGACGGCGATTTCGGCCTGCCGTGAGGGTAATCTCGGGCCCGGGAAGACGATCTAAGGAAGGACCCCCATGTTCTCTCGTCTGTTTGCTCCGCGAGTCACCGCCCACGCCCACTGCGACCTGCCCTGCGGCGTGTACGACCCGGCCCAGGCCCGCATCGAGGCCGAGTCCGTGAAGGCCACTCAGGAGAAGTACCAGGCCAACGAGGACCCCGAGTTCCGGGCTCGCGCCATCGTCATCAAGGAGGAGCGCGCCGAGCTGGTCAAGCACCACCTCTCCGTGCTGCACACCGACTACTTCAAGGCCCCGCACTTCGAGGCCTACCCGGGTCTGCACGACCTGTTCAACCGCGCCGGCAAGGCCGCCTCGGCGGCCAAGGCGTCCACCGACCCGGCGACCGGCCAGGCCCTGCTGGACCTGATCGCCGAGATCGACGCGATCTTCTGGGAGACCAAGAAGGCCTGACGCCTCGCCAGACCGCACCGGACACCCGGCTGCCACCACCCCGCCCGCGGGGCCCGGCAGCCGGGTGTCCGCGTTCTCCGGACCGAACGCCCCCGCCCGCCCCCGCCCTGCGCCGCGTCGGCCCTCCCCTCACCCGCCCCGCGCCGCCCGCCAGACCCGACCTCCCTCGCCCTGCGCCATCCGCAAGGGCCCTCGCTCCCCCTCCGCCGCCCGCCAGGCCCCGCTCCCCCGCGCCCGCCCTGCGGCCGCCCGCCAATGCCCCCACTCCTCCCTCGCTCGCCCTGCGGCCGCCCGCCCGGGCCCACTCCCCACTTCCCCCCGAGGAACCAATGGTGCTAGTTTCATTAGCACCATGCTGCTGAGACTGGACACCAAGGACACCCGGCCCCTGCACGAGCAGGTCGCCGCCGCCGTCCGCCGCGCCGTCGCCGAGGGCGAGTGCCGCCCCGGCGACCGGCTGCCCTCCGCGCGGGACCTCGCCGAGGCGCTCGACGTGAACGTCAACACCGTGCTGCGCGGCCTGCGCGACCTGCGCGACGCCGGGGTGCTGGAGTTCCGCCGGGGCCGGGGCGTGACCGTCGCGGCCGGGGCCGACCGGCGTTCCGGACTGCTGGAGCAGGCCCGCGCGCTGGTCGCGGAGGCCGCCCGGCAGGGCTACAGCAGGGCCGAACTCGTCGAGCTGATCAAGGGGATGCCGTGACCGGGCAGGAGCGCACGAAGCGGGGCGGCCTGCGGTGGCCGACGCTCTGGGTGGCGGGCACGACGGCGCTGACCGCGGTATTGCCGCTGACCGTCGCCGACCGGCTGCCCGACCCGCTGGCCACCCACTGGCGCGGCAGCACCGCGAACGGGTCGATGCCGCTGTGGGCGGCCTGCCTGGTGCCCGCGCTGATCTGGGCGGTGCTGGGTGCGGCGGGCCTGCTGGCCCTGCGCCGGGTCGACGGGCTGCTGCGGGTCTGGAACCTGGCCGGTCTGCTGGCGGGCGGCGTGCTGTTCCTCGGCCTGCAGACCGCCGCGGTCCGGGCCAACCTCGACCGCACCGACTGGCACGGGGCCGAGCTCCCGGTCGGCTGGTTCCTCGGCACTCTCGCGGCCGCGCTGCTGACCGGCGCGGCGGTGCGGCTGCTGGGCGGGCGCGGCCTGTCGGCGGCCGCGCCCCCGGCGCCCGCGGGCCCGGTGCTGGAACTGGCCGAGGACGAGCGCCTGGTGTGGTTCTCCCGGGCCGCGAACCGCCCGCTGCAGGTGGTCGCGGCGGTCAGCGGCCCGGCGGCCGCGGTGGTGCTGCTGGGCGCCGCGACCGGCCTGTTCGGGGCCGGGTGGGGTTGGCCGCTGTTCGCCGTGCTGGCGGTGGTCGGCCTGTCCACCGCCTGCTGCTTCTCGGTGCGGGTCCGGGTCTCCGAGGCCGGTCTGGAGGTGGCGCTGGGCCCCTTCGGCCTGCCGACCCGCCGCTGGGCGCTGTCCGAGCTCGACTCGGCCCGGGTCGAGCGGCGGCTGCCCTCCCAGGTCGGCGGCTGGGGCTACCGGTTGAACGGGCTCGGCACCACGGTGATGCTGCGCTCCGGCCCGTGCCTGGTGGTGCGGGTCTCGGCCACCGGCCACGACTTCGCCGTCAGCGTCGACGACGCCGAGCGCGGCGCCGCCCTGCTGAACGCGCTGCGCGCCCGGCAGTCCGCCTGACCGCGCCTGCCTGACCGGGCCCCGCCCGCACCCGCCCGCCCGCACCCGCCCGCCCGTGCCCGGGGCGCGCCGTCCGGAGTCCGTTTCCGGCGGCGGCGTCCCGGGCATAAAGGCCATTCCGGATGAAGGGGTGAGATGGGTACGCTCGACCGTATGATCCGCACCGCGACTCCCGCCGACGTCCCCTTCGTCCACGCCATGATCCGCGAACTCGCCGAGTACGAGCGGGCCCTGCCCGAGGCGAAGGCCACCGAGGAGCAACTGCACGACGCGCTGTTCGGCGAGCACCCCGCGGTGTTCGGCCTGATCGCCGAGGAGGAGTCCGGCGAGCGGGTCGGTTTCGCGCTCTGGTTCCGCAACTTCTCGACCTGGCGCGGCACGCACGGCATCTACCTGGAAGACCTGTACGTGCGCCCGGAGAAGCGCGGCGGCGGCCACGGCAAGGCGCTGCTGACCGAGCTGGCCCGGATCTGCGTGGAGCGCGGCTACCAGCGCCTGGAGTGGTCGGTGCTGGACTGGAACGAGCCGTCGATCGGCTTCTACAAGTCGCTCGGCGCGGTGCCGATGGACGAGTGGACGGTCTTCCGGCTGACCGACGGTGCGCTCGCCGAGCTCGGCTCCGAACCGCGCTGAGCGCACCCGTTCGAACCGTGGTCCCCCGTTCCCGTGACGGTGGCGCGAGATCACGACAGACCACCCCCGGGCGCGGTAACGTCTCGGGGCACAAGGCAGTTGAACCGAGCCAGTAGTGGTGTTGGCAGCTCCCCGGCCGCAAGCACCGTGCGTCACCCAGGAGGTGAGGGTGTCCCAGATCGACGGCGAGCCCGGAGTGAAGGACTTCGTTGAGGTCCGGCTGCCCGCGGCGGGTGCCTATCTCTCGGTGCTGCGGACGGCGACGGCCGGCCTCGCGGCCCGGCTCGACTTCACGCTGGACGAGATCGAGGATCTCCGGATCGCGGTGGACGAGGCGTGCGCGATCCTGCTCCAACAGGCCGTGCCCGGCTCGATCCTGAGCTGCGTCTTCCAGTTGGTGGGCGACTCGCTGCGGGTCACGGTCTCCGCCCCGACCACCGACGGCCGGGCCCCGGAGCGGGACACCTTCGCCTGGACGGTGCTCTCCGCGCTGGCCGGCGAGGTCGACTCGACGGTGGGCCCGGACAACACGGTCTCCATCAGCCTGCACAAGAAGCGCGGCGGGTCGCCGGGCCAGCCGTAGGTAGTGACGTGTTCTCGGAACGGAACGGGTGATCGCCGTGAGTGATCTGGACCGCACAGTTGCCGTCGTACCGCCGCAGGCGAGCGTCGCCCGCCCCGCCACCCCTGACGAAGCCCTCCCGAAGGACTCCCACCGGATGAGCCAGCCGACCGACCCGAAGTCCGAGCTGCCCGGGGCGGCACCCGGGCCCGAGACGGCGCCCGCTGCCGCGCCCGCGGCGGACGACGGTCCGGCGGCGGCCGCCGAGGCCGTCCGCTCGACCGTGCCGGCCCAGGGGCACCGCAGCGGCGCCCCGGACCGCGAGGCGGCCCGGGCGCTGTTCGTGCGGCTGTCCGAGCTGCCGGAGGGGTCGGCGGAGCGGGTGGAGATCCGCAACCAGCTGGTCCGGATGCACATCCCGCTGGTGGAGCACCTGGCCCGGCGCTTCCGCAACCGCGGCGAGCCGCTGGACGACCTGACCCAGGTCGCCACCATCGGCCTGATCAAGTCGGTGGACCGGTTCGACCACGAGCGCGGGGTGGAGTTCTCCACGTACGCGACGCCGACCATCGTCGGCGAGATCAAGCGGCACTTCCGCGACAAGGGCTGGGCGGTGCGGGTGCCGCGCCGCCTGCAGGAGCTGCGGCTGTCGCTGACCACGGCGACCAGCGAGCTGTCCCAGCGGCACGGCCGGTCGCCGACGGTGCACGAGCTGGCCGAGCACCTGGGCATCTCGGAGGAGGACGTGCTGGAGGGCCTGGAGTCCGCCAACGCGTACTCCACCCTCTCGCTGGACGTGCCGGACAGCGACGACGAGTCGCCCGCGGTGGCGGACACCCTGGGCGCGACGGACGAGGCGCTGGAGGGCGTCGAGTACCGCGAGTCGCTGAAGCCGCTGCTGGCCCAGCTGCCGCCCCGGGAGCAGAAGATCCTGGTGCTGCGGTTCTTCCGGAACATGACCCAGTCGCAGATCGCGGCCGAGGTGGGCATCTCGCAGATGCACGTCTCCCGGCTGCTGGCCCGCACCCTGGCGCAGCTGCGCGAGAAGCTGCTGGTCGAGGAGTAGGGCCCGCCGCGGCCCGTGGAACGCGCGCAGGGCCCGTCCCCGGGTGGGGGCGGGCCCTGCGGGCGTGTCACGGACGGCTACTGCGGCCCGTCGCCGGGGGTGCCGGGGGTGCCGTACAGCACGGCGGTGACCCGGGGGTTGAGCAGGGCGCCGATGCCGACCAGCCCGAGCAGGCCGACCGCGACGCCGACGGCGGCCATCGCGCCGCCGGACTGCCACATGTAGTACGCGACGGGCAGGCAGATGGAGTTGGTGAGCACGGCGGGGCTGCGGCCCCAGCGCTGCCCGCGCAGCAGGGCGCGGCCGGCCAGCAGCGGCAGCAGGCCCATCAGCAGCAGGACGACGCCGCCGAGCTCGGCGCGGCCGAAGTCGGCGTCCGCGCCGGTGAAGCCGGAGACCAGGTTGTAGACGCCCCAGCCGGCCATCGCCGCGCCCTCCAGCGCGGTGAGCGCCGCGCCGACGAGCAGCGGGGCGGGCCGGGCGGTGGCGGGGGCGGTGGCGGGGGCGGATTCAGCGGTCACCGGGCCAGGGTAACGGTCGGCCCGTGCCGGGCGGGTCGTAGGCTGATCACCATGCGCGCTCTCCTGGTCGTGAACCCGAAGGCGACCACCACCAGTGGCCGGACCCGGGACGTCCTGACCCATGCCCTGCGCAGCGACCTGAAGCTGGAGGTCGCGCAGACCCAGTACCGCGGCCACGCCCGCGACCTGGCCCAGCAGGTGGCCGAGGACGGCTCGGTGGACCTGGTGGTGGCGCTGGGCGGCGACGGCACGGTCAACGAGGTGGTGAACGGCCTGCTGGCGCACGGCCCGGGCGAGCGGGTGCCGCGGCTGGCGGTGGTGCCGGGCGGTTCGACCAACGTGTTCGCCCGGGCGCTGGGCCTGCCGAACGACCCGGTGGAGGCGACGGGTGCGCTGCTGGACGCGCTGGCGGACCGCCGGGAGCGGTCGATCGGCCTGGGCAAGGCGCTGACCGACGGGCTGCCGGACCGCTGGTTCACCTTCACCGCGGGCCTGGGCTTCGACGCGGGCGTGGTCGGCCGGGTGGAGCGCCAGCGCCGTGCGGGGCGCAAATCCACGCACGCGCTCTACGTCGTCGAGGCGCTCCGGCACTACGTCACCGAGCGTGAACACCGCCGTTCGGGGCCGATCTCCCTGGAGATCAACGGCCGGGACCCGGTGCCGGGCATGGTGATGGCCATAGTCTCCAACACCTCGCCGTGGACCTTCCTGGGTTCCCGCCCGGTCCTCCCCTCCCCCTCGGCGTCCTTCGAGACCGACCTCGACATCTTCGGCATCACTCGAATGACCGCGTTCCGGACCGCTCGAACGGTCCGTCAGATCCTCCGTCCGCTGCCCGCGGCGGAGGGCGGTGCACGCCCCGCCGGCCCGTCCGGGAAGCACCTCGTCTCCTATCACGACGTCCGGCACTTCACCTTGGTTTCAGAGGAACCGGCCCCGTTTCAGGTCGACGGGGACCACCTTGGAGACAGGAGTCGCGTCAGTTTCACAGGCGTACGACGGGCACTGCGTGTGATTGTGTGACCAGAAGGGGGTCGTCGCCTTGCTCTCGAACGTTCGAGCCCCTTCACCCCATAGAAGTACTGCCTGTGAGGTAGGCGACACCGAAGAATCAAAAATTTCTTGCCGAAGGGGGTTGTATCCAGCTCCGAGGTTTGCGAACCTCTACATGGCGATCGGGACACACCGCAGCGGGACCCGCGGGAGAGCCCCTCGAATCGCCGAACCCCCCTCAGCGAAGACCGCCCGGGCCCGATGGGCCTTAGGTCCCTTTTGCTGTTGCGGGATTCGTGAAAGCGTTCACATTCACAAGCCATTCGAGTGAGTCACGGGCCACCCGCCCGCGACCGGAGGAGTTGGACGACCATGGACTGGCGCCACCGCGCTGTCTGCCGCGAAGAGGACCCGGAGCTGTTCTTCCCGATCGGGAACACCGGCCCTGCTCTGCTGCAGATCGAGGAAGCCAAGGCCGTGTGCCGCCGTTGTCCCGTGATGGAGCAGTGCCTGCAGTGGGCGCTGGAGACCGGCCAGGACGCCGGCGTCTGGGGCGGCATGAGCGAGGACGAGCGTCGTGCGATGAAGCGCCGCGCTGCCCGCAACCGCGCCCGCACCGCCTGACACACCTGCTGACGCACCGTCGGCGAGCAGTACGGATCAACCCACGATCAAGGGTTCGGCCGCGATTGGCCGGCCGAGCCTTCCCGAACGGGCCCCGCTCGATCCGCGGGGCCGACGACGCGAGCCGTCCAGGCACTTGATACTGTTCACTGAGAGCAATATTGTTGCCTTGTGGCGCTCACCGTGTGCAACGCACGGAGGCGGGCGTCGCGCCACCACAGAAGCCCCCGTTCCGGCCGACTCCCCCCGACGGCCGGACCGGGTCGAGAGGCCCTGCCGACCCACCCCCCCCGGTCGGCAGGGCCTCGTTTCTGTCTCCGGGCCCCCCGGGCGCCCGACGGGGCGCCCCCGGTGGGCGACGCCCCGTCAGCGGACGGGGATCTCCAGCACCACCTTGGTGCCGCCGTCGGGCGCGGCCACCATGTCGAAGGTGCCGCCGAGTTCGCCGGTGGCCAGGGTGCGGACGATCTGCAGGCCGAGGTTGCCGGCCTGCTGCGGGTCGAAGCCCTCGGGCATGCCGCGGCCGTCGTCCTGCACGGTGATCAGCAGGTACTCCTCGGGCTTGGCGCCGTTGTTCCAGGTGTCCGACCAGCCCTTGCCGCCGGACGGGGCGCGGCCGCGCAGCGCGCTGACCTCCAGGTTGCCGGAGGCGCTGGGGCCGAAGGCGTGCTCCAGGGCGTTCTGGGTGAGTTCGGTGAGGATCATCGCCAGCGGGGTGGCGACCTCGGCGGACAGGATGCCGAAGGAGCCGCTGCGGCGGGCCACCACCCGTCCGTCCTGGGAGAGTTCCATCACCATCGCCAGCACCCGGTCGGCGATCTCGTCGAAGGCCACCGACTCGTCCAGGGCCTGCGAGAGGGTCTCGTGCACGATGGCGATCGAGCCGACCCGGCGGACGGCCTCGTCGAGGGCGGCCCGGCCGGCCGGCGAGTCCATCCGGCGGGACTGCAGCCGCAGCAGGGCGGCGACGGTCTGCAGGTTGTTCTTCACCCGGTGGTGGATCTCCCGGATGGTGGCGTCCTTGGTCATCAACTCACGGTCACGGCGCCGCAGTTCGGTGACGTCCCGGCAGAGCACCAGGGAGCCGGTGGGGGTGCCCTTGGGCTTGAGCGGGATGGTCCGCAGGGTCACCACGCCGCCCTGCGCCTCGACCTCGGTCTGCCGGGGCGCCCAGCCGCTGGCCATCTTCACCAGCGCCTCGTGCACCGCGCCGCGGCTGGGCGGCACCAGTTCGGCGGTGGTGCGCCCGAGGTGACTGCCCACCAGGTCGGTGGTCAGCCCGAGCCGGTGGTAGGCGGAGAGCGCGTTGGGGCTGGCGTACGTCACCACGCCCTCCACGTCGAGCCGGATCAGGCCGTCACCGACCCGCGGCGCGGCGTCCATGTCGGCCTGCTCGGCGCCCGGGAAGGGGAAGCTGCCGGCCGCGATCATCTGGGCCAGGTCGGAGGCGCTCTGCAGGTAGGTGAGCTCCAGCCGGCTGGGGGTGCGGACGGTCAGCAGGTTGGTGTTGCGGGCGATCACGCCGAGCACCTTGCCGTCCCGTCGCACCGGGATGGACTCCACCCGCACCGGCACCTCCTCCCGCCACTCCGGGTCGCCCTCGCGGACGATCCGCCCCTCGTCGTAGGCGGCGTCCAGCAGCGGGCGGCGGCCGCGCGGCACCAGGTGGCCGACCATGTCGTCCTGGTACGAGGTGGGACCGGTGTTGGGCCGCATCTGGGCCACCGAGACGTAGCGGATGCCGTCCCAGGTGGGGATCCACAGCACCAGGTCGGCGAAGGACAGGTCGGAGAGCAGCTGCCACTCCGAGACCAGGAGGTGCAGCCACTCCACGTCGGCACCGGTGAGGGTGGTGTGGCGGCGGACGAGTTCGTTCAGCGAGGGCACACGGTGAGCGTATCGCCGTCCACCTGCCCGTACGTTGTCCAGACCAATTGCGGGCCGCCTCTGGACAACCCAGATTGGTCTAGTCCACAATGAACATGCACCAAGGAGAGGCCCTCCGCGCAACTGCCCTGACCGCGCGAGGCCCCTCCTCGGTCGGAGGCGTCGTTCGAGGGTCCCGCACAACTCTCGGACGGTCCCCGCCTCCGGCATACAGCTCCGGGCTACGGTGCCGCACGGGTTGAGGGTCCCGTGTCGGCGCCGTGGCCCGTAGTGTTTTCCGGGCCCGCCCGGGCCCTTCCGGCCCCTTCCGGCCCGGCTCGGCCGGTGAAGCTTTCACCGCGCCCCCCGGACACGACGGAGCCGCCCCCGCAGGACCTCGCGGGGGCGGCTCCTCGCGCCTCAGTGGGTCTCGGTGACCTTGGCGAGCGCGCGGGGGGCGTCCGGGTCCTGGCCGCGGGCGATGGTGACCTCGTAGGCCAGCAGCTGCAGCGGCAGGATCTCCAGGATCGGCTGGACCTCCTCGGGCACGCCGGCCGGCAGCGCGAAGCCCGCGCTGGCGGCGTCGACCTGGCCCTGCTGGCCGATCACCACGAGGTCGGCGCCGCGGCCGCGCAGGCGGTCCAGGACGGGCTGCAGGGCCTCGCCGCCCTTGCCGTCCGGGACGATCGCGATGACCGGGGAGACGTTGTCCACCATGGCCAGCGGGCCGTGCAGCAGGTCCGCGCCGGAGAACGGGGAGGCCGGGATGTAGGTGGTCTCCATCAGCTTCAGCGCCGCCTCGCGGGCGGTCGGGTAGCCGTAGCCGCGCGAGGTGATGACCAGGCGCTGGGCGAAGCGGTAGCGCTCGGCCAGGTCCTTGACCTCGCCCTGCCGGGCCAGGATGCCCGCCGCCAGCTCGGGCAGCACCTTCGCCGCGGAGCCGTCGCCGCCGCGCAGGCCCTCGACGAACAGGTACAGCGCCAGCAGCTCGGCGGTGTAGGTCTTGGTGGCGGGCAGCGCCTTCTCCGGGCCGGCCAGCACGTCGATGTGGAACTCGGAGACCTCGGCGAGCGGCGAGGCGGCGTTGTTGGTGACCGCCAGGGTGATCGCACCGGCCTCGCGGGCCGCCTTGGTGGAGGCCACCAGGTCGGGCGAGCCGCCGGACTGGCTGACCGTGACGACCAGGCAGTCGGTGAGGTCCGGCTTGGCGCCGTACGCGGTGGTGGTGGACATCGAGGTCAGGCCGGCCGGCTTGCCGAGCAGCACCTCGATCAGGTACTTCGCGTACAGCGCGGCGTTGTCGGAGGTACCGCGGGCGGTCAGCAGGACGAAGCGCGGGTTGCGGGCGGCGATCTGCGCGGCGATCTCACGGATCGCGGGCGCGCCCTCGTCGAGGATGCGCTGCAGGACGGCCGGCTGCTCGGCCATCTCCGCCGACATGATCCTGCCGGGTACGGAAACAGTCTGCGGGTCGGACATCGGGGTGTGCCTCCGTGGAGAGATGGTTCTACCCCGTGGGGCGGGACGCCCGACGGGGACCTCTGAACGGCGGCGAGTCCGCACCCTCGCTGCATGGAACTGTTCTGTGCCGATCCTACGTGCGACCGGGCCCCGCAGCACACTCCGCGGGCCCCGGTCCCGAGCCTCGGGACGCCGACCGGACGGTCGGCGTCCCGGTCAGCCCGCGTTGTTGATCAGCTGGTCGATCTGGGCGTCGGCCTCCTTGGTGGCGTCCTCGACGCTCTTGCCCGCGAAGACCGCGTTCAGCATGTTGACCAGGACGTTCTGCTTCTCGACCGCGCCCCAGCCGGGCGCCAGCGGGGTGAACCAGGCGTCCTGGACGGCGTTGGCGGCCGCGGCGGTGGTGGGCTTGTCCTTCAGCGGGGCCAGCTGGACCAGGTTGTTCGGCAGGGTGTCCTTGTCGGCCAGCACCTGCTCGGACTTGGCACTGGTGAACATCCGCACCCAGTCGGTGGCCGCCTGCGCGTTCTGCGTCTTGGCGGTGACCGCCAGGTCGGAGCCGCCGATGAAGGAGGGCAGCGGCTTCCCGGCGGGGCCGGGCATCGCGGCGACCTTGAGCACGTCCTGCAGCGCCGGGGTGCCGGTGATCGGGGCGGTGGCGACGCTCTGCTCCCAGCCGTTGGCGTAGATCAGGCCGGCCTTCTCGTGGCCGAGCACCTTGGCCTGGTCCTGCTCGTTGACCTTGAGGTCGCCGCTCTTGTTGTACTTCTTCACCAGGTCGACGAAGTGCTGCAGGCCCTGCTGGGACTTGGCCTCGTGCAGGGTGCCGTGCCAGTTGCCGGCCGAGTCGAAGCGGGCGATCGAGCCGCCGTACGCGGTGACGTAGGACATCGCGGCGTACCAGTAGGGGCCGGGCAGGTACAGCGCCGAGTAGCCGGGGACGCCCCGGTACTTGTTCGCGACCTTGTCGAGGGCGCCGAGCATGGCGTCCTCGTCCTGCGGGAGGTCCGCGGAGCCGGTGGCGTCCTGGAACATCTTCGAGTTGTAGAGGCCGACGCGGGCGCCCGCGTAGTAGGGGACGCAGTAGAGCGCGTCCTTGTAGGTGCAGGTGTCGGAGAGACCCTTGATCCAGTTGTCGGAGTTGTCGAAGGTGCCCCGGTCCACCTTCAGCAGCGAGCCGTTGACGATGTACTTCAGGGTCTCGGTGTTGCCGAGTTCGACCACGTCCGGGGCGGACCCGGCGGCGATCGCGGCGTCCAGCTCGGAGACCTTGTTCGTCCAGTCGTGGTAGCTGAGCTTGATCTGGACCTTCGGGTACTTCTCCGCGAACTCGTCGTTGACCTGCTGCACCAGTTCGGGCCAGCTCTTCTGGGCGTCGTTCATCAGCCAGACGGTGACGGTGCCGGTCATGGTCTTCGTGTCGACGTTCGTCGGCGAAGGCGACGGGCTGCCGGACGAGCAGCCTGCGGCGGTGGCCAACAGGGCAGCGGTGCTGAGCGTGGCCAGTACCTGACGCTTCACGCAATCCTCCGGATAGGGGCGGGGAGGTCTGCGCAGTGGTACAGACCAGATTTCCGGATCTTGGCCTAGACCATTTTGGGGCGTCAACGCGGGTGCTGTTTCGCACCCTGCTCGTTGTCAATCCGTTGCCTTCCTTGGCCCGACCACGTCAACCACCCCGGAGGGCCGCGCACGTGCATGACTTTAGGCTCACTTAAGGTGACCCTCGGTGAGGCGAATGGATCAAGGCCAATTCCCGGAATCCCCGCCCCGCGGTTTATCCGACGCCCCGTCCGGCGACCGCCCGCCCGCCCCGGACACCGCCCGGCCGGAGCCGGAGCCACCACCCGTCGGATACGCACGAGTTCACCCCCGGACGGGATCGGCGCCGCCCGGGCGCCGGCCCCGCGGGCCCCGGTCGGCGTCGGGACCTGCGGCGGCGCGCCCCGGAGCCCTCGCGCGCGGGCCCGCGCGCGGGCGCCGCCCCGGGCCCGGGCCGCCGCAAATCGCCGGACCCGCGGACCGCCCGGCCGCGGACGCCCGGGCGGCCGGAAATCCGCGGAACCGCCGGCCGGGATTCCCGCTCCGGGCATTGCCGGGCCCGGCCGGAAAACCGGGGAGGGCGCCCCCGCTATTGGCCCGCGACATTAAGCCGGAAACCCCGCCGCTTTCCCCCGTCCCGCACCTCGCCCCGGCGCCCCGCACCCGTGCCCCTGCGCGCGACCCTCGCGCGTCGGCCGCCGCCCGCACTTGACATGCCCTCACGCCTGTGCAGCGGACGCGGCCCGCGGCGCCGGAAGGTCACGGCCCGATGTCCCGATAGGTCCCGTTTCCTCCCCGACTTGGTCCAGTCCAACACGGCCGAGTCAAGCGTTGATAACGGCTTGTGCAACCGCTCTTTGAACCCTTGACGCTCGTCATTGGTCCATGCCAACCTCCAGGCGTTGGTCTAAACCAATGGTCTACTCCACCTCACGGATCGGCCCGCCGGAGACGGCGGTTCGTGCCCGTGTCATCCGGTGACGTTCCCCCATACGGCACGACGCAGCTCCCGGCCAGCCGGCCCAGCAGCCCGGTGCCCTACCTTGCTCATCCCTCTGGAGGATGGTTTGAACCGCAAGATCGCAGCCGTGGCCGCTATCGCCACCGTGCTCGTCGCCTCGGCTTGCTCCTCGTCTTCTTCGTCCGACAGCGGTAGCAAGTCCTCCGAGGTCCTGAGCAAGGACGGCAAGGGCAAGAAGATCACCGTCTGGCTGATGGACGACGCCCAGAAGCAGTGGAACGAGGTCGTCGAGGCCGCGAAGACCCAGTTCAAGAACGAGACCGGCGCCGACGTCGAGATCCAGTGGCAGACCTGGTCCAACTACACCACCAAGGTCGACACCGCCCTGCTCTCGGACAACGCGCCCGACGCGATCGAGATCGGCAACACCCAGGCCGCGAAGTACATCGACGCCGAGTCCTTCGTCGACCTGACCTCGGTCAAGAGCAAGTTCGACAACTCGGACAAGTGGCTGGACTCGCTGGCCGCCTCCGGCCAGTCGGCCGACCACTCCAAGACCTACGCCGTCCCGTACTACGCCGGCGCCCGCGTCATGATCTACCGCAAGGACCTGTTCGAGGCCGCCGGTGTCACCCAGGCCCCGACCACCCTGGCCGAGCTGAAGACCGCCCTGGACAAGGTCAAGGCCGCCAACGCGGGCACCGCCAACTTCTCCGCCCTGTACCTGCCGGGCAAGAACTGGTACTCCGCGGTCTCCTTCGGCGCCGGCTCCTTCGGCGTGGACGGCGTCATCGCCAAGAGCTCCGGCGACAAGTGGACCAGCACCCTGACCGACCCGAAGTTCATCGAGGGCATCAGCACCTGGAACGACCTGCAGAAGGCCTACTCGGTCGGTGGCACCACCGTCGACGAGACCGACCAGGACGCCCGCATGGCGCAGGGCAACATCGCCGCCATCATCGGCAACGGCTGGGAGGTCGGCTCGGTCATCGACGAGAAGAACGGCAACCCGGCCCTCAAGGACAAGCTCGCCACCATCGCCCTCCCGGGCGCGGCGGCCGGCGACCCGACCCCGGCGTTCCTCGGCGGCTCGGACCTGGCCGTCCCGGCGAAGGCCAAGAACGCGGGCCTGGGCGCGACCTTCCTGCAGATCTTCACCAACACCGCGCAGCAGACCGCGCTCGCCAAGCACGCGATCCCGAACGCCAAGAACCTGGTCGACGCCTACAAGGCCGCCGACAAGGCGAACGAGGCGACCGGCAACGCCGCGCAGGGCAAGACCTGGTTCATCCCGAACTCCCCGCTGTGGTCCGGCTCCAACGAGACCGAGCTGAAGAACGCGCTCAGCGCGATCGCCGCCGGCGGCGACCCGGCCACCGAGCTCAAGAAGGTCGAGGCGAAGGTCGTCGGCTCCCTGAACGACTGATAACCAACTGAACCGCACGGTCCGTCCGGGGCGCCCGGAACTCCCCCGACGGACCGCGCACTGAGCGCAGGTGAGGGGGTGGGCAGTCCGCGATCACGCGGGCTGCCCACCCGTGCGCCAGGACCGATCGGATTCGCGGGCCCGGGAAGGACCCTGATGAGCGTGACGACCAACGAGACCGTGACCCGGTCCGACAACCAGGGGCCCGCCCCGGTGAAGAAGCCGCAGCGGCGCGGCGTCTTCGCGGGCGGCCAGTACATCCCCTACACCCTCCTGCTGCCCGCGATCGTCGTGCTCGCGGGCGTCCTGGTGTACCCGATCTACAAGCTGATCGACCTGTCGTTCATGAACGTCAACAGGTTCTCCTTCCTGGCGCACCCGGAGAAGGCCAAGTACATCGGCTTCGACGGGTTCAGCAAGGTGCTGGGCGACGACACCTTCTGGGAGGTGGTGCTGCGGACGGTCTACTTCACCGCGGAGCTGGTCCTCCTCTCCATGGTGCTGGGCATGCTGCTCGCGCTGCTGCTCAACCGGGTCTCCGCCTGGGTCCGGGTCACCTTCTTCACCGTGATGATGTTCGTCTGGGCGATCCCGGCGCTGGTCAACGGCCAGGTCTTCCGCTGGCTGTTCTCCTCCAACAGCGGCGTGGTCGACTACATCGCCTACCTGCTCACCGGCGACGAGAGCTGGAAGCACTACGACTGGTTCGCCGACTCGACCGTCGGCCTGTACGTGGTCGGCGCCTCCGTCGTCGTCTGGGGCGCCCTGCCCTTCCTGGTGCTGGGTCTGTACGCGGCGCTCACCCAGGTGCCCAAGGAGCTGATGGAGGCCGCCAAGCTGGACGGCGCCAACAGCTTCCAGGCGTTCCGCCACGTGACCCTCCCGGTCATCCGGCCCTTCCTGATGATCAGCACCGCCCTGAGCTTCATCTGGGACTTCCAGGTCTTCGCGCAGATCTACTCGCTGCGCAACTCCTCCCCCGAGGACGGCTACCAGACCATCGGCATCTACCTGTACATGCACGGCGTCTCGTCCTCGCAGTACAGCAACGGCTCGGTCATCTCGATCGTGATGATCGTCATGATGCTGGCGGTGCTCGTGTACTACATCCGCCAGATGCTCAAGATCGGAGCCAACGAGCGATGAGCGACGTCCTTTCCCCCGCTCCGGAGACCCGGCAGCCGCTGCCCCCGGTCAGGAAGCCGAAGAAGTCCAAGGAGACCGAGGTCGGGCGCAGCAGCGTGATGACCTGGGTCTGGAACGTCATCGCGCTGTTCGTGGCCGTGGTGATGGCCTTCCCGATCTACTGGATGATCATCACCACCTTCAAGACCAACAAGGACCTGATCTCCCAGGACCCGACGTTCTGGCCGTCCTCGTTCTCGCTGGACAGCTACAAGACGATCTTCGATGACGCGAGCTTCCTGCCGGCCCTGCGCAGCACGCTGGTCCTGACCGTGGGCGCGGTGGTGCTCGGCGTCGCGGTCGGCTTCCTGGCCGCCGTCGCCGTGGCCCGGTTCAACTTCCGCGGCCGCAGCTTCTTCATCGTCACCATGCTGGTGGTCCAGATGGTGCCGCTGATCGCGATCCTCATCCCGCTGTTCGTGGTGATGAACAACGCCGGCATGACCGGCTCGCTGTTCGGCGTCATCCTGGCCTACCTGGTCTTCACCGTCCCGTACGTGATCTGGACGCTGCGCTCGTTCATCGTGAACATCCCGGCGGAGCTGGACGAGGCCGCGATGGTCGACGGCTGCACCCAGTGGGGCGCGTTCTTCCGGATCATCCTGCCGCTCACCATGCCCGGCCTGGTCACCACCGCGGTGTACAGCTGGATCCAGGCCTGGAACGAGTTCATCGTCGCCAGCATGCTGCTGAGCACCAGCGGCAACAAGTCGCAGACCGCGATGACCTGGCTGACGTTCTACTCGTCCACGCCCACCCGCGCCGCGGACTACGGCTCGCAGATGGCCGGCGGCCTGCTGGTCTCGCTGCCCGTGATCATCCTGTTCGTGTTCTTCCAGAAGAAGGTGTCGGCGGGTCTCACCGCCGGTGCGGTCAAGGGCTAGTCCCCTTCCTCACCCCCACTGCACCTGAAACACCTCTCACCCCCAGGGAAGGAACCAAGGCGATGCCCGGTACGGAAAGCGCCGATCTCCTCCGCGACGCCGGGGCGGTCCTGCAGCCCGGCTTCGCCGGTCTGACCGCGCCCGAGTGGCTGCGCCGCAGACTGGGCGACGGCGAGCTCGGCGGCGTCGCCCTGTTCGGCCGCAACATCCGCACCCCGCAGCAGGTCGCCGCGCTGACCTCGGAGCTGTACGCGCTCAACGGCGACCTGCTGGTGGCCACCGACGAGGAGGGCGGCGACGTCACCCGCCTCGAGGTGACCAGCGGCTCCTCCTACCCCGGGAACCTGGCGCTCGGTGAGGTCGACGACACCGACCTCACCGAGCGGGTCGCCCGCTCCATCGGGTTCGACCTGGCCGGCGTCGGCGTGAACCTCAACTACGCGCCCGACGCGGACGTCAACTCCAACCCGGACAACCCGGTGATCGGCGTCCGGTCCTTCGGCGGCGACGGCGAGCTCGCCGCCCGCCACACCGCCGCGTACGTCCGCGGCCTGCAGTCGGCCGGTGTCGCGGCCTGCGCCAAGCACTTCCCCGGCCACGGCGACACGGCCGGCGACTCGCACCTGGGCCTGCCCCGGATCGACCTCGCCCTGGACCAGTTCGCCGAGCACCTGCTGCCCTTCCGCGCCGCCATCGCGGCCGGCGTGAAGAGCATCATGACCGCGCACATCCTGTTCGACGCCTACGACGCCCAGCTGCCCGCGACCATGTCGCAGCGCATCCTCACCGGCCTGCTCCGCGAGGAGCTCGGCTTCGACGGGCTGATCGTCACCGACGGCATCGAGATGGGCGCCATCTCCGGCACCCACGGCGTCGCGGCCGGTTCGGTGCGGGCCGTCGCGGCCGGGGCCGACACCATCTGCGTCGGCGGCGGCCTGCAGGACGAGGACGCCTTCCTCTACCTGCGCGACGCCCTGGTCTGGGCGGTCCGCGAGGGGCGCCTCCCCGCCGAGCGGCTGCACCAGGCGGCCGAGCGCAACCGGGCCGTCGCCCGCTGGTCGGCCGGGGTGCGGGCCGCGCAGGTCGGCCAGCAGGCCGAGGTCGGCGTCGGCCTGACCGCCGCCCGCCGGGCGCTGCGGATCAGCGGCGAGCTCCGCCCGCTGGGCGGCGTCCCGCACGTGGTCGAGTTCTCCCCGGCCGCGAACATCGCGGTCGGCGACGAGACCCCCTGGGGCGTGGCCGGTCCGCTGGGCGAGCTGGTGCCCGGCACCACCTCCACCCGGGTCGCCCCGACCGCGACCGTGACCGAGGGCTCCGGCCTGCTGCAGGTCGAGGTCGCCGCCGACGACGTCGAGATCGACACCGCCCCGCTGGCGGGCGCGGCCGTCGGCCGCCCGCTGGTGCTGGTGGTGCGCGACGTCCACCGGCACCCCTGGATGCGCCGGGCCGCGCTGGCCCTGGTCGAGCACCGGCCGGACGCGGTGGTGGTGGAGATCGGCACCGCCCACGGCGTGGCCGAGCTGTTCGCCTCCCGCGGGGTGACCACGCTGGCCACCCACGGCGGCTCGCGGGTCTGCGCGATCGCCGCCGCGGAGGCCCTGGCGGGGCTCACGGTACCGGCCGCCCAGGCCGGTTGAGACGCTCGGGACGGGCCCGGGACGGGCGCCTGGCGCCCCGTTCCGGGCCCGCCGCGTGCCCGGCGAGCGGCCCGGAATGCGGCCGGGGGCTCACGCTTGTTCTCCCACGCGTGCAAACATGTGCTGTTACATAGGACTTAGGGGTCCGTTAAGGGACCGCCTCCAACGAGGAGTGAGAGCTGCCATGAGTGGCGACAGGGACACGACGGCGCTCGCCGAGGGCTCCAGCGTGCCGATCCAGACCGGCCCTGCCACCGCCACGGCCCGGGTCCCGAAGTACTACGGCCTCAAGCGGCACCTGCTGCAGCTGACCGAGACCCAGCCGGCCGGTACGCCGGTCCCGCCGGAGCGCGCGCTGGCCGCCCAGTTCGACACCTCGCGCACCACCGTCCGGCAGGCCCTGCAGGAGCTGGTCGTCGAGGGCCGGCTGGAGCGCATCCAGGGCAAGGGCACCTTCGTCGCCAAGCCGAAGGTCGCGCAGGCCCTGCAGCTCACCTCGTACACCGAGGACATGCGCGCCCAGGGCCTGGAGCCGACCTCCCGCCTGGTCGAGGTCGCCTACATCTCCGCCGACGACCGGCTCGCCCCGCTGCTGGACATCAAGCCCGGCGGCCGGGTGCTGCGGATCGAGCGCCTGCGCCTGGCCAACGGCGACCCGATGGCGATCGAGGTCGCGCACCTGTCCGCCAAGCGCTTCCCCGCGCTGCGGCGCAACCTGGCCAAGCACAACTCGCTGTACACCGCGCTGCGCGAGGTCTACGGGGTGACGGTCGCCGAGGCCGAGGAGACCATCGAGACCACCCTCGCCAACCCGCGCGAGGCCGGCCTGCTCGGCTCCGACCTGGGCCTGCCGATGCTGCAGCTGTCCCGGCACTCCTTCGACGCGGACGGCGCGCCGGTGGAGTGGGTGCGCTCGATCTACCGCGGCGACCGCTACAAGTTCATCACGCGACTGAACCGGCCGGCCTAGCCCTCACCGGCGGTCCGGAACGACGCAGCATCACGCGACTGAACCGGCCGGCCTAGCCCTCACCGGCGGTCCGGAACGACGCAGCATCACGCGACCGAACCGGCCGGCCCAGCCCCCACCGGCGGTCCGCGGAGCGGCGCGTTCGGGTGGTGCCCGTGATCGGGTTGACGGCGGTGTGACAGGGGTCACCCCGCTGCCCTAGTCTCGCGAGGGACCTTCCGATCACCGAGGGTGCCGCTGAGGTGACTCCTCGTCGTCCCCCGGAGCCGCCCGTGCCGCCCTCCTCCCCCCACGCGCCCGCCGCCGGTGCGCCTCCCGCGGTCTCCACCGCCCGGGTGCTGGCCGGGCTGTGCCTGCTGGTGCCGGTCCTGGTGATGCTGTGGGTGCCGTCCTACAACCGGCTCGCCCCCGGGCTGGGCGGGATGCCGTTCTTCTACTGGTACCAGCTGCTGTGGGTGCCGGTGTCGGCGCTGTTCACCGGCACCGCGTACCTGCTGGTGCGACGGGACGAGGCGCTCCGCCGGGCGGCCGCCCCCGCCGGGCCCGGCCCGCAGGACGGGGGCCGGGCGTGAGGCACGTCGACTGGACCGCGATGGCGGTCTTCCTGCTGTTCTTCGCGCTGGTGACGGTGATGGGCTTCCTGGCCTCCCGCTGGCGCCGCGCCGCGGACGCCGCGCACCTGCACGAGTGGGGCCTGGGCGGCCGGAGCTTCGGCACCTGGGTGACCTGGTTCCTGCTGGGCGGCGACCTGTACACCGCGTACACCTTCGTCGCGGTGCCCGCGGCGGTGTACGCGGTGGGGGCGGCGGGCTTCTTCGCGGTGCCGTACACGGTGATCGCGTACCCGCTGGTGTTCCTGTTCCTGCCCCGGCTGTGGTCGGTCTCCCGGGTGCACGGCTACGTGACCCCGGCGGACTTCGTGCGCGGGCGGTACGGCTCGCGGGTGCTGTCGGTGGCGGTGGCGCTGACCGGCATCCTGGCCACCATGCCGTACATCGCGCTGCAACTGGTCGGCATCCAGGCCGTGCTGGACACCCTGGGGGTGGGCGGCAGCGGCAACTGGTTCCTCCAGGACCTGCCGCTGTTCGTCGCCTTCGGCGTGCTGGCCGCGTACACCTACTCGGCGGGGCTGCGGGCGCCCGCGCTGATCGCGTTCGTCAAGGACGCGCTGGTGTACGTGGTGATCGTGGTGGCGGTGGTGTACGTCCCGCTGCGGCTGGGCGGCTACGGGAGCGTGTTCGCGGCGGCGGCAAGGAAGTTCGCGGCGCCGGGGCCGAACGGCGGGCCCGGCGGCTCGCTGTTGCTGGGCGCCCCGGGGCAGTGGACGTACGCGACGCTGGCGTTCGGTTCGGCGCTGGCGCTGTTCATGTACCCGCACACGGTGACGGGCGTGCTGGCCTCCGGGTCGCGCAACACGGTGCGCCGCAACATGGCGATCCTGCCCGCGTACTCGCTGGTGCTGGGCCTGCTGGCGCTGCTGGGGTTCCTGGCGATCGCGGCGGGGGTGGGCGCGGGCGTGCCGGGCTTCAACAGCCAGCTGGCGGTGCCGCAGCTGTTCGCGCAGATGTTCCCGTCCTGGTTCACGGGGGTGGCGTTCGCGGCGATCGGGATCGGCGCGCTCGTCCCGGCGGCGATCATGTCGATCGCGGCGGCGAACCTGTTCACCCGCAACGTGTACAGGGAGTTCCTGAAGCCGGACGCGACCCCGGCCGAGGAGACCCGGGTGGCGAAGCTCGCCTCGCTGCTGGTGAAGGTCGGCGCGCTGGCGTTCGTGCTGCGGATGGACAAGCAGGCCGCGATCAACTTCCAGCTGCTGGGCGGGCTGTGGATCCTGCAGACCGCGGTCGCCCTGGTCGCGGGCCTGTTCACCCGCTGGTTCCACCGCTGGGCGCTGCTCGCGGGCTGGGCCGCGGGCATGGTCTACGGGACGTGGACGGCCTGGGGGATCTCCTCCCCCGCGACCCGGCACTTCGGCGGGAACAGCGCGGAGGTCCCCGGCCTCGGCGAGAGCGGCTACATCGGCCTGACCGCGTTCGTGCTGAACCTGCTCGTCGCCGTGGTCCTGACCCTGGTGCTGCGGGCCCTGAGGGCCCCCGAGGGCGCCGACGAGACCAGCCGGGCCGACTACTCCGCGGAGGCGGGCGACGAGGCCGTGGAGCGCGCTCCGCAGCCCGCAGCGGCGCACTGACGCACCGGGGGCGCGCACGATCGCGCCGTGCGCCCTGTGGTCGCGCCGTCGCCCCGATCGACACTGGGAGGACGGCGCGGCCGCCCGTTTACGACGTGCTGTTCGCCGGAGAGACCGGGAGAGACGACACCCACCGCACGCACCGACCACGGGGAGCACCGCCATGACCGACCTCACCACGGTACGCAACGGGCACCGCCCCGAGGCCGAACAGCCGGAGAGAGCCGGGCGGCTGCCCTCCGTGCTGATCGCCACCCGGCACGGCGAGTCGACCGCCAACGTGGAGTTCCGGCACGCGGACGCCAACGGCGCGCTGTCCGTCCCGATCACCTGCCGGGACGCCGACATCCCGCTCTCCCTGCACGGCCAGGACCAGGCCCGCGACCTGGGCCGCTGGTGGGCGGGGCGGCCGCCCGCCGACCGGCCCCGCTCGGTGTGGTGCTCCCCGTACCTGCGCACCGTGGAGACCGCCCGGATCGCACTGGCCCAGGCGTCCGGGCTGGGCGCCGTGCCGGTGGGGCTGACCGTCCGCTACGACGAGCGGCTGCGCGACCGCGAGCTGGGCGTGCTGGAGATGCTCACCAAGGCCGCGATCGAGCGCGACCACCCGGCGGAGGCCGAGCGGCGGCGGCGGATGGGCGAGCTGTACTACCGGCCGCCGGGCGGCGAGTCCTGGCTGGACGTGGCCCTGCGGGTCCGCGACCTGCTGCGCGACCTGGGCGAGGAGGAGGCCGGGCGGCCGGTGCTGGTGGTCGCGCACGACTGCACGGTGCTGATGCTGCGGCACGTGCTGGACCGCCTCGACGAGCAGGAGCTGCTGGCGCTGGACCCGGTCGCGAACTGCTCCACCAGCCTCTGGCGGGCCCGCGAGGGGCGGCTGCGCCCGGACGGCTGGAACCAGACCGGCCACCTGTCGGCCTGAGCGCCCGCGCGGCCGCCGCTCCGGTGGTCAGGCGTCCAGGCTCCGTTCGGCGGTCCGCGGGCCGCCGAACGCCCGCCGGTAGGCCTGCGGGGTGGTGCCGAGCCGGCGGCCGAAGTGGTGGCGCAGCGCGGCGGCGTTGCCGAAGCCGCACCGGGCGGCGACCGCGTCCACGCTCTGCGTGGTGGACTCCAGCAGGCGCTGGGCGAGCAGCACCCGCTGGCCGGTGAGCCAGCGGTGCGGGGTGGTGCCGGTCTCCTGCCGGAAGCGGCGGGCGAAGGTGCGCGGCGACATGTGGGCGAGCCGGGCGAGCTGCTCGACGCCGGTGTCCCGGTCGAGGTGGCGGCGCATCCACTCCAGCACCCCGGCCAGCGACTCGCCGTCGGCCTCGGGCAGCGGGCGGTTGATGAACTGGGCCTGGCCGCCGTCCCGGTGCGGGGCGACCACCATCCGGCGGGCGATCTCCCGGGCGACCTCGGCGCCCTGCACCTTGCGGACCAGGTGCAGGCAGGCGTCGATGCCCGCGGCGGTGCCGGCCGAGGTGATGACGGGGTGGTCGTCGACGTACAGCACGTCGGGTTCGACGGTGGTCAGCGGGAAGCGCTCGGCCATCAGCGCGGCGTAGCGCCAGTGGGTGGTGCAGCGGCGGCCGTCGAGCAGTCCGGCCGCGCCGAGCAGGAAGCTGCCGGAGCAGATCGACAGCAGGTGGGCGCCGCGGTCGTGGGCGGCCCGCAGCGCCTCGCAGATCTCCTCGGGGTAGTGCGCGCGGATGCCGGTGGCGGTGGTGATCACCAGGTCGGCCGCGGCGATCCGTTCGGGGCCGTGCGGGACGTCGACGGTGAAGCCCGCGTGGGTGCGCATCGGTCCGGGGCGGTCGCCGACCAGGGCGAAGTCGTAGACCGGCAGGCCGGACTCGCTCCGGTCCAGCCCGAACACCTCGCAGGCCACGCCCAGTTCGAAGGGGTGGATCTCCTCCAGCACCACGACGGCGACGTTGTTCAGCATACGCATCCCGCCAGCATGGCAGTGGCAGGATTTCGTGGCAATGGTGCGTTCCTGCCACTCGTTCCGGCCGCCCGGCCGCAGCACAGTGGAGGCATGACCACCGCGCTCGCCCTGCTGGGCCTCATCGGCAGTTTCGGACTCCTCGGCGTCCTGGTCGGCCGCGACCTGGACCGCAACGGCCGCCACGGCCGCGACAACGCGCACCGTCCCACCGGCTACTCGTTCGACCCCGACCTGGCGGACCCGCGCCGCCGCCCGTCCGGCACACTGGCCGGATGCAGCTCCCGATCGTCCGCCGCGCCCTCGACCGCGACCTCGCCGGAGCCGGGGAGGTCAGCGTCGAGGCCTTCGTCGGCGACGGCCACACCCGCCCCGACTCGCCGTACGTCGACCTCCTGCGCGACGCCGCCCGTCGCAACCGGGAGGCCGAGCTCCTGGTCGCCGTCGACGGCGCCCAAGCCGTGCTCGGCTGCGTGACCTTCGCCCCGGGCGGCACCGCGTGGGCGGACGTCGCCCGGCCCGGCGAGGGCGAGATCCGGATGCTCGCGGTCGGCGCGGCGGCCCGCGGCCGCGGCGTGGGCCGGGCGCTGGTGACGGCGGCGGTCGGCCGCAGCCGGGAGCTGGGGCTGGCCGGGATGGCCTTCTCCACCCGCCCGACGATGACCGCCGCGCACCGGATCTACCACGCCCTGGGTTTCGTCCGCGCCCCCGAGCGGGACTGGTCGGCGGCCCCGGGGACGGACCTGCTGGTCTACACGATGCGGTTCTGACCCGCACCGGACGCACCCGGCCCGGACGCGCCCGCCCCCGGCGGGCTTCCCGGTCTTTCTCCGGCCGATCGGAAACATCCCCGCCCCGTTCCCCGTTCTCCCCCTCGGCCGTCCGCTGCGGCGGGGCCGCCGCAGACAGTGCCGGGCGCGGTGCCGACGGTCCCTCAGGAGCCGTGCGGCCCGTTTCCGTTGTCTACGCGCGGCGCCGCCGGCGCGACACGCGCTACTACATCTGGTGCTTCCAGCTCCAGCCGCCACTACATGTATGCTCACTCTCGCTGTCGACGCAGGGGAACCCGGTGAGAATCCGGGGCTGCCCCGCAACGGTGAGCGGGCTGCAGCGACGCCCGCGCAGTCCGAGGACCTGCCGACGGTGTGCGACACGGCATCCCCGCAGACGCCATGCAGCACAGCTTTGCCGTCCGGTCTCGCGGGCGGACCGGGGGTGGGTCTTTCGCGCGCCGGAACGCGTTGTCGTTCCTTCGTGCCGCCTCCCCCTGGCCGCGTGCGGTGCCGGACACCCGAGAGCCACGTCCGCCGCCGCCACAGGAGAGAGTGCGCCTTGACCGTCGCCGCCTCAGTCACCCTGCCGTCCCAGGGATCCGCCGACGCCTTCACCGACCCCGGTGCGGCGTTGCTGCGGCTGCTCACCGACCGCAGCACCGACCTCCCCCAGGTGGACCCCGGCCACGTCGCCGCCGCCGCGCTGCGCGGCCGCCACGCCGGTTCGGACTTCGCCGAACTGCGCGGGCTGGCCGTGGAGGCCGCCGCGTCGATGATCGCCGAGGACCCGCAGTACTCGAAGCTGGCCGCCCGCCTGCTGGCGCTGGAGATCCGCGACGAGGCCGCCACCCAGCACGTCACCTCGTTCTCCTCCTCGGTGGCCGTGGGCCACGCCGAGGGCCTGATCGGCGACGCCACCGCCGCGTTCGTGGCCGAGCACGCCGCGCTGTTCGACTCGCTGGTGGACGAGGCGGGCGACGACCGCTTCGAGTACTTCGGCCTGCGCACCGTGCAGTCCCGCTACCTGCTGCGCCACCCGATCACCCGCAAGGTCGTCGAGACCCCGCAGCACTTCCTGCTCCGCGTGGCGGCGGGCCTGGCGGTCGGCACCACCGAGGAGTCGGTGCGCGAGGTCGCCGAGCTGTACACCCTGATGAGCCGGCTGGAGTACCTGACCAGCTCGCCGACGCTGTTCAACTCCGGCACCCGGCACCCGCAGATGTCCTCCTGCTACCTGCTGGACTCGCCGCTGGACAACCTGGACTCGATCTACAACCGGTACGCCCAGATCGCCCGGCTCTCCAAGCACGCCGGCGGCATCGGCCTGTCCTACTCGCGGATCCGCTCGCGCGGTTCGCTGATCCGCGGCACCAACGGCAAGTCGAACGGCATCGTGCCGTTCCTGCGCACCCTGGACTCCTCCGTGGCGGCGGTCAACCAGGGCGGCCGGCGCAAGGGCGCGGCCTGCGTGTACCTGGAGACCTGGCACGCCGACATCGAGGAGTTCCTGGAGCTCCGCGACAACACCGGCGAGGAGGCCCGGCGCACCCACAACCTGAACCTGGCGCACTGGATCCCGGACGAGTTCATGCGCCGGGTGAACGCCAACGCCGACTGGTCGCTGTTCTCCCCGGCGGACGTGCCGGAGCTGGTCGACCTGTGGGGCGCCGAGTTCGACGAGGCGTACGTGAAGGCCGAGCTGGCGGGCAAGGCGGTGCGCACCATCCCCGCGCAGACCCTGTACGCCCGGATGATGCGCACCCTGGCGCAGACCGGCAACGGCTGGATGACCTTCAAGGACGCCTCCAACCGGGCCGCCAACCAGACCGCGTTGCCGGGCCGCACGGTGCACTCCTCGAACCTGTGCACCGAGATCCTGGAGGTCACCGACGACTCCGAGACCGCGGTCTGCAACCTCGGCTCGGTCAACCTGGGCGCGCACGTCGCCCCCGGCGCCACCGCCGCCGACCTGCTGAACGCGATGGACTGGGACCGCCTGGACGCCACCGTCCGCACCGCGGTGACCTTCCTCGACCGCGTGATCGACATCAACTTCTACCCGACCACCGAGGCCGGGACGTCCAACTCCCGCTGGCGCCCGGTCGGCCTGGGCGTGATGGGCCTGCAGGACGTCTTCTTCCAGCTGCGGATCGACTTCGACTCCGCCGAGGCGAAGACCCTCTCCACCCTGATCGCCGAGCGCATCATGCTCACCGCGTACGAGCGCTCCGCCGACCTGGCCGAGCAGTTCGGCCGCCACGAGGCGTACGGCGAGACCCGCGCCGCCCGCGGCCAGCTGCACGTCGACCACTTCGGCTCCGCGAACCCGCAGTGGACCGAGCGCTGGGACGCGCTGCGCGCCCGGATCGCCGAGGTCGGCCTGCGCAACTCGCTGCTGCTGGCGATCGCCCCGACTGCGACCATCGCGTCCATCGCGGGCGTGTACGAGTGCATCGAGCCGCAGGTCTCCAACCTGTTCAAGCGCGAGACCCTCTCCGGCGAGTTCCTCCAGGTCAACCCGTACCTGGTGCGCGAGCTCAAGGAGCTGGGCGTCTGGGACCAGACCACCCGGGACGCGCTGCGCGACGCCAACGGCTCGGTGCAGGACTTCAAGTGGCTGCCCGAGGACGTCCGTTCGCTGTACCGCACCGCGTGGGAGCTGCCGCAGCGTGCGCTGATCGACCTGGCCGCCGCCCGGCAGCCGTACATCGACCAGAGCCAGTCGCTGAACCTGTTCATGGCGGCGCCGACCATCGGCAAGCTCTCCTCGATGTACGCGTACGCCTGGAAGGTCGGTCTGAAGACCACCTACTACCTGCGCTCCCGCCCGGCGACCCGGATCGCCCAGGCCGCGTCCGGAGCCGCCCGCACCGCCGCCCCCGTCCCGGTGCAGACCCCCTCCCTCTCCCAGGCCGAGCAGGACGCCATCGCCTGCTCGCTGGAGAACCCCGAGTCCTGCGAGGCCTGCCAGTAATGAGCACCGAAGACCAGAAGAAGATGCTGCTCGACCCGGGCTTCGAGCTGACGCTGCGTCCGATGCGCTACCCGTCGTTCTACGACCGGTACCGGGACGCGATCAAGAACACCTGGACCGTGGAGGAGGTGGACCTGCACTCCGACGTCGCCGACCTCGCCAAGCTCTCCGAGGGCGAGCGGCACATGATCGGACGGCTGGTCGCGTTCTTCGCCACCGGTGACTCGATCGTCGCGAACAACGTGGTGCTGAGCCTCTACAAGCACATCAACTCCCCCGAGGCCCGCCTCTACCTGTCGCGGCAGCTGTTCGAGGAGGCCGTGCACGTCCAGTTCTACCTGACGCTGCTGGACACCTACCTGCCCGACCCGGAGGACCGCAACGCGGCCTTCGCGGCGGTGGAGAACATCCCCTCCATCGCGCAGAAGGCCCAGTTCTGCTTCAAGTACATGAACGCGGTCGACCACATCGAGTCGCTGCAGAGCAAGGAGGACCGCCGGGCCTTCCTGCTCAACCTGATCTGCTTCGCGGCCTGCGTCGAGGGCCTGTTCTTCTACGGCGCGTTCGCGTACGTGTACTGGTTCCGCAGCCGCGGCCTGCTGCACGGCCTGGCGACCGGCACCAACTGGGTGTTCCGCGACGAGTCGATGCACATGGACTTCGCGTTCTCCGTGGTCGACACCGTCCGCGAGGAGGAGCCCGACCTCTTCGACGACAAGATGGCCCGGCAGGTCACCGAGATGCTGGAGGAGGCCGTCGAGGCCGAGCTCCAGTTCGCCCGCGACCTGTGCGGCGACGGCCTGCCCGGCATGAACACCGAGTCGATGCGCGAGTACCTGCAGGCGGTCGCCGACCAGCGCCTCGCCCGCCTCGGCCTCCCGGTCCGGTACGGCTCCACCAACCCGTTCGGCTTCATGGAGCTGCAGAACGTCCAGGAGCTGACCAACTTCTTCGAGCGCCGGGTCTCCGCCTACCAGGTCGCCGTCGAGGGCTCGGTCTCCTTCGACGACGACTTCTAGGCCGCCCGCCGGAGGGCCGCACCCCGCGGGGGTGCGGCCCTCCGGCGTTCCCAACGGCCCCGCCCGGCAGCGGACTTCACCCGCACCGCCGATTCGTTCGAATACCCTCCGCCGGTCGGGGGGCGCTGCGATACTGCCGCGGGTGCAGAACTCACGACGTACTTTCCTGATCGGCTCGATCGCCGCCTCCGCGGTGGCGGCGACCGGCACCGCGGAGGCCGCCGTGCCGTCCGGCGGCGACCTCACCGTCAGCGCCGCACCGTCCGGCGGCTGGCTGGACGTCCGGGCCGACTACGGGGCCAGGGGCGACGGCACGAGCGACGACACCGCCGCGGTGCAGGCCGCGATCGACGCGGGCGGCCAGGGCTCGACGGTGTACTTCCCGCCCGGCACCTACCTGCTCAGCCGCCCGCTGGTGCTGGCCAAGGGCGTCACGCTGCGCGGCGACTGGGCCCCGCACTTCGCGCCGCGCACCGGGATGACCGCCTCCCACCTCTTCCCCGGGCCCGGCTTCACCGGCTCGGCGCTGATCACCGTCAACCGCCCGCCGGACGCCCGGCCCGGCTACGAGGGCTCGGCGCTGGGCGGCGGCCCCCGGCTGAGCGGCCTGGCCCTGAACGGGCAGCAGCGCAGCAACGCGGCGGGCGGCCCGATCGACGGCGTCCTGCTGGCCGCGGACGCCCGCGACGTGGCGATGGAGCACGTCACCGCCTGGCACTTCACCGGCAACGGCGTCACCTCGCTGGGCGCGGGCGGCCTGCAGTTCCACCAGGTGGTGTCCTCCACCAACGGCGGCCACGGCTTCGCCGCCCCCAACGGCCTGCTCGACGCCGACCTGCACGAGTGCTACGCGCAGGGCAACGACGGCAGCGGCTTCCTGCTGGCCTCCCCGAACGCGGTGGTGCTGACCGGCTGCCGCTCGGAGTGGAACCGCGAGCACGGCTACCTGGTCACCGGCACCTGCGCCTCCCTGGTGCTGGCCGGCTGCTTCACCGACCGCTCCGGCCGGGACGGCTACCACCTGCTCACCGCCGCCGGGTCCCACCCGGTGCAACTGCTGGGCTGCCTGGCCAAGCGGGACGGGCGGCTGGACGGGGCGGGCTCCGCGGGCTTCTCGGTCGCCGGCACCCCCGCCGCCCCGGGCGTCCCGCTGGCACCGGGCGGCGGCGCGCTGCTGACCGGCTGCTCGGTGTACACCGGCGTCGACGACGACGGCGCCGGCACCCGCTCGCCCGCGTACGGCGTCAGCGCCTCGCTGCTGGCCTCCTACCACCTGGTGACGGTGACCGGCGGCCAGTTCATGGGCACCGTGCGGCCCTTCCGCGACCAGGCCGCGGCGGTGGTGCGGCACAGCGGCGCCACCGGCATCACCGACCTCGGCCCGGCCGGCGGCGGCTGGCAGCAGGACCGCTCCGACACCCACGTGGTCAACGGCGCCAAGGGCACCGACCGGGACGTGCAGTTCTGGTCCCGCGGCGCGGCCCCGCGCTGGACGCTGCGGGTGGACTCCGCCCCGGAGTCCGGCGGCAACAGCGGCTCCGACCTGCGACTGCTGCGCCACGACGACGCGGGCAACGTGCTGGACGCCCCGCTGTCCGTGGACCGCGCCACCGGCCAGGTCGCCCTGGGCCAGGGCCTGCGGGTGCGGGAGGGGGCGAACGCCCGGCTCGGCACCGTCACGCTCTCCGGCGGCCGGGCCCAGGTCGCCACCACCGCGGTGACCGCGAACAGCCGGATCCTGCTGACGGTCCAGCAGCCGGGCGGCACCACCACCGGCGCGGTCTGGGTGGCCGACCGCACCCCGGGCAGCTCGTTCACCGTCCAGGGCGCGCCGGGCGACGCCTCGCTGGTCGCCTGGATGATCGTCGAACCGGCCTGAGCACGGCGCGCCGGGGGCCGCGGCCGTCCGCGGCCCCCGGCGTCCGGTCAGTCGTTCGGGACGGTCGCGTACTTGGGGGTGCCCTCGGCCATCTGCCGCAGCGCGTCCTTGCGGTCGCGCTTGGAGAGCCGGTCGATGTACAGGTATCCGTACAGGTGGTCGGTCTCGTGCTGCAGGCAGCGGGCGAAGAAGCCGGTGCCCTCGACCCGGATCGGGTTGCCGTCCTTGTCCTGGCCGGTGACGGCCGCGTAGTCGGGGCGGGCCAGCTCCTGGTACGCGGTCGGGACGGACAGGCAGCCCTCCTGGCCGTCGTCCAGCACCCGGCGCCCGGCCGGGAGCTCCTCCAGCACCGGGTTGACCACGTGCCCGATGTGCCGGACGCCCTCGTCGTCGGGGCAGTCGTAGACGAACACCTTCAGGTCCACGCCGATCTGGTTGGCGGCCAGGCCCACGCCCTCGGCCGCGTACATCGACTGGAACATGTCGTCGATCAGCGCGGACAGCTCGGCGTCGAAGGCGGTGACGGTCCTCACCTCGCGGTGCAGCACCGGGTTGCCGACCACGGTGATCGGCCGCGCGGTGCCCTTGGACAGGTCCGGCTCCTCGCCGACCACCCGCTGGGGCTTGGTGTCCTCGTGCGCGTGGTCGTGTCCGTGGTCGTGCTCGTGGTCGTGGTGCTCGGCCATCGCTCGGTTCCGCTTTCGTCCGCATCCGCCTGGTGTACCGGTCCAGGGTACGGGGCGCGGCCCGGCCCGGGGCGCCCGCCCGGGCGCCCCGGGGTCAGCAGACCTCTTCGAGGTCCCGGTAGGCGCGGGTCGCCGGGGAGGCCGCGACCCAGCGCTCCAGCAGCGCCCGGACCAGGCCCGCGGGCGCGGCGATCCCGCACTCCCGCTCGACCTGCCAGGGGCCGCCCGCCGAGCCCTGGCTGAGGTGGCTGAGGTGGCCGGGGTGCAGCGGGTCGCCGTCGTCGTGCGGGTCGTGGTGGGCGGTGTGGCCGTCGTCGATCGCCATCCGGGACTCCGAACAGGTGCGGCACAGCAGCCGCACCGAGGACGTCCAGTCCTCCGCCGCGTACCCGGCGTCGGCGACCGTCTTCTCCAGCGCGTCGCGGTCCGCGGCGGTGGCGGCCTGCAGCAGCACCACCCAGGTCGGCACCGGCGAGGGCGCCCACAGCTCGATCTCGTCGAAGACCGGGTAGGCGACGCCGTCGGCGACCCGCTCGCCGTGCGGGGCGCCGTCGTGCAGCACCACCTCGCCCCAGCGGCGGCCGGAGGACGGCAGCGGGATGGACAGCACCTCGACCCGGGCCGGGTCCAGCCGCCGCCCCCACACCACCTCGGACTCGCCGTCCGGGGACAGCCGCACCGGGGTGGTGCCGAGGTCGAGCTCGATCGGCCCGTCCAGCGCGGGCCCGCCGGGCAGCCGCAGCCCGTACGCCTGCCAGGCGCGGCGGGCCAGCGGCCAGTCCTGCAGGGCGGTGGCGGTGATGCCGAGGTTCCACCAGTCCGGGGCGCCGTGCTGGCGGTCGAGCAGCGCGACGGCGCGCAGGCCGGCCGAGCGGGCCTGCTCCCAGTCGCGGCGGAACTTGTGCAGCAGGGCCAGGTTGAACCAGGAGTCGGACAGCCACGGCTCCAGGTCCGCGGCCATCACCAGCAGCGCCCCGGCGTCCTCGTAGCGGCCGTCGCCGATCAGCGTGAACGCACGGTCGGTGGTCTGCCGCCAGGTCGCCGACGGACGGTGCCGTGCGCGGTGGAAGATCCTCACGTTGGTCCCTTGCCGTCGGTCGTCACCGGGTCGCCCCGCCTCCGGGTCTTCCCGCCACGACCGCATCCAACCACGCCCGCCCCCGGCCGCGCGCCCCGCGCGGCCATTCAGGCCGCCGGGCGGCAGTGGCCCGCCGGACCGCGGGCCGCCCGGTGCCCGCGGCGGCCGAGCCGGGCCAGCGCGTCCAGCACCACCGGGTCGTAGCCGTGCCCGGCGTCCAGCCGCAGGTGCTCCAGCGGGTCCAGGGCGCCCGCCCGGGGGCGGTCGGCGGCGGCGGTGCGCAGGTCGTCGTGGGCGTTGGCGACCCGGATGATCCGGGAGGCCAGCGGCAGCGTCGGGTCGTGGCGGCCGTCGGCGAGGCGGCACGGGTCGGCCAGCCGGGCGACCTGCTGCCACACCTGCCGGGGCACCCCGGTGCGCTGGATCACCTCGCTGCCCAGCCGGGCGATCCGCTGCTGCTCGGCGTCCGGCAGCAGCGCCGTCGCCCCGCCCGGCACCGGTTCGACCAGCGACAGCTGCCCGATGTCGTGCATCAGCGCGGCGTACTCCAGCAGCGTCAGTTCCCGGCTGCCGAGCCCGAGTTCGCGCCCCAGCGCGCACGCCGTGTCGGCGACCCGGCGGGCGTGCCCGGGGGTGGTGTACCCGGCGATCTCGGTGGCCCTGGCCAGCGTCTCGATGGTCTGCCCGGTGGTGGCCCGGACCGCGACCGCCCGCCGGAACGAGGCCTGCGCCAGCAGCAGCGGCAGGCAGAACACCGGCAGCGCCCACAGCCCGGCCTCCCCGGCGAGCAGGCTCAGCAGCAGCCCGGTGGCGACCTGCGCCGAACCGATGCCGAGCAGCGCGTGCAGCTGGTCGTCCAGCGCGGCGGCGTACCGCAGCCCGGTCCGGGTGCACTGCTGGGTGGCCGCCAGCACCGCGTCGGCCAGTGCCGCCAGCGCCGCCACCCCCGCCAGCAGTCCCCCGTACGCGGGGCCGGGCAGCCGGTCGGTGACGCCCGCGTCGTACAGCGGCTGGAACAGCAGCGCGGCGAAGCCGACGGTCACCAGCCGTCGGGCCGCCGCGTCGAAGGGCTGCCCGGCCGCCCCGGTCGAAACGGTCCGCGCCCACGGCCGCCCGGCCGGACGGGGCGCCCCGGGCCGCGGGCGGCGCGGGCGGCGGCGGGCCGCGGCCAGCGCCGCCTGCCCGGCGCGCTGCACCGCCAGGCCGACCAGCGTGCCGCCCGCGGCGACGGCCACCACCTGCAGCGCCCCGTGCGTGGTGGGCAGCCCGTGCAGCGGCCCGAGCAGCGCGTACGCCAGCGCGACGGCGGTGGCGACCGGCGCGGGTTCGCGGTCGCCGGGCAGCGCGGGTCCGGCGCACTGGCCGAGCGCGACCAGCCCGGCGAAGGCCAGCGCCACGCCCCGCTGGGCGACGCCGTCGAGCAGGGCGTGCAGCAGGCCCGCGGCGCCGAGCGCGACGGCCGCGCCCAGCAGCAGGTCGGCCGGGACGGGGCGGCGGCGGGTGATCACGCCGCTCCCCCGGTCGGCAGACCGGTGCCGGACTGCTGCGGCAGCCGGGCCGGTTCGGGCACGCCCAGCGGGATGTCGGGCACCTCGCCGTCCCAGCCGCCGGGCGGCGGCGGCTCGGGCTGCCAGCCGTGCTCGGCGACGGCCTCGACCAGCGCCGTGACCATCACCGGGTCGAACTGGCTGCCCGCGCACCGCTCCAGCTCGGCCACCGCCTCCGGGACGGGCCGGCCGCGCCGGTAGGACCGGGTCGAGGTCATCGAGTCGAAGGCGTCGGCGACCGAGATGATCCGGGCGAACTCGGGGATCCGCTCCCCCGCCAGCCCGTACGGGTAGCCGCGGCCGTCCATCCGCTCGTGGTGGTGCAGGATGCCGTCCCGGCCCTCGCCGAGGAAGTCCAGCTGCCGCACCAGCTCGTGCCCGAACACCGGGTGGACCTCCACCGCGCGCCGCTCCGCGTCGGTCAACGGCCCGTTGCGGCGCAGCAGTTCGGTGGCCACGGCGAGCTTGCCGACGTCGTGCAGCGTCCCGGCGAAGTGCAGGGTGCGCACCCGGTCCTCGGCCAGGCCGAGCTGGCGGGCGATCAGCACCGAGGCCCGGCCGACCCGTTCGCTGTGGCCGCGGGTGTACGCGTCCTTGATCTCCACCGCCTGCACCAGCGCCTGCACGGTGGCCCGGTGCGCGGCCCGCTCGCGGTGGCCCTGCGCGGACAGCCAGGCGGTGATGGTCAGCGGCAGCAGCCCGAGCACCGCGGCGAACGCCCCGTACGGGCCCTGCCACAGCACCGCGATCATCAGCCCGCCCGCGCCGTGCAGCAGCGCCGCGGGCGCGGCCCGGCGCAGCCCGTGCAGCACGCCCGGGCCCGCCGTGCCGCAGCTCAGCCGGACCATCCCGGCCACCAGGGCGCCGTTGACCAGGCAGAACGTCAGGATCGCCACCAGCGCGCCGAGCGCCGCCCCGGGGAAGCGGGTGCCGAGCAGCAGTCGGACCCCGCCCAGCAGCCGGAACACCTCCGCGGCGGCGGCCGCAGCCAGCGCCAGCTGGGCGCCGTTCCACACCCGGCGCAGCCCGCGGGGGTGCGCGGCGGGCCCGAGCAGCGCCCCCGGCAGCGCGACCAGCGCCGCCGCGGCGGGCGGCAGCATCAGCACGCCCGCGAACAGCACCGGGAAGAAGCCGCTCCCCCGCGGGTCGGCCGCGCCCTCGTCGACGCCGCGGCCGCGCAGTCGGCGCCAGAACCGGGCGCACGGGGTGCGGGCGCCCTGGGCCAGCGACTCCAGGCACATGTGCAGCAGGGCCAGCAGCCCGATCCGCGGCCAGTCCCACCGCGGTCCGGTCACGGCCAGCGGCAGCAGCACCGCGAACGCGGCCACCAGCACGGCGGCCAGGTAGCCCACGGCCCGCCCCGGCAGGACGGCGCGGCGCTCGCGTTCGCTCTCGCTGGCGATCTCGGCCTCCCCCGCCCGTCCCGGGCCCTCCGACGTGAGGACTCGTCAGAGAATAGGGCCCGCCCGGACGGACGCGGCGCACGATCGCGCATCACCGCAGCCGGAGCAGCGGCAGCTCACCCGATCGAGTGAGCGCTACTCGGCGGTCGCGACCGCCGAGCCGTGCTCGGCCGCCCCCTCGACCGTCACCTCCACGCTCACCGCGGACACCTCGATCACCGAGGTGTCCACCTCCCCCGAGCGCTGGGTGCGGATCGAGTCGATCCGGGCCAGCACCTTCGCCCGCAGGTCGGTCGGCGTGTCGTCGCAGCCGCAGGAACGCTTGATCAGCGCCTTGATCGCCTGCTCCAGGCCGTACTTCTCCAAGCACGGCGAGCACTCGTCGAAGTGCACCCGCAGCTTGGCGCAGTCGCCCTCGGCCATCTCGTTGTCGAGGAATTCGTAGAGGTGGTCGAGCACCTCACCGCACTCGGTCTCGTGCGGATCTCCGCAGCTCATGAGCCCGCGCCCTTCGCTTCCTGCCCTGCACCGGTACCGGCCGGGACCAGCCCCCGCTCGCGGGCGTAGTCCTCCAGCATGCCGCGCAACTGACGGCGACCACGGTGCAGTCGGGACATCACCGTACCGATGGGTGTACCCATGATGTCCGCGATCTCCTTGTACGCAAAGCCCTCGACGTCCGCGAGGTACACCGCGATCCGGAACTCCTCCGGGATCGCCTGCAGCGCGTCCTTCACGTCGCTGTCCGGCAGGTGGTCGAGCGCCTGCGCCTCGGCCGACCGCAGGCCGGTCGACATGTGCGACTCGGCACGCGCCAGCTGCCAGTCCTCGATCTCCTCGGCCGCGGTGCGCTGGGGTTCGCGCTGCTTCTTGCGGTACGAGTTGATGAACGTGTTGGTGAGGATGCGGTACAGCCAGGCCTTGAGGTTGGTTCCCTCGCGGAACTGGTGGAACGACGCGTACGCCTTGGCGAACGCCTCCTGGAGCAGGTCCTCCGCGTCGGCCGGGTTGCGGGTCATCCGCAACGCCGCCGAGTACATCGGGTCCAGGTAGCCGAGCGCGTCGCGCTCGAAGCGCTCGCGCCTGGCCTCCTCGCTCTCGTTCTCGGACACCCGGAAGGTGTCCTCACCGATCGCCTCGGCCAGTTCGTCGCCGGTGAGCTGTTCGCCCTCCGGACGGCCCTGGTCGGCGCCGGCAGCGCCCGACACGGCCGCGTCATCCGTCCCGACGACCGGACCCACCTCCTCGGAAACCCGCACACGGCCCACCTCGGGCCGACCCGCAAGCGAGGATATCGGGCTGACCGGCTTCTCGCCCGCGACAACCCACTCCGACCAGTCCGGCAGGAGCGCAGACTGCGCAGCCCGCTCTTCCGGCCGCTCGCGGCACGCGATCGAACCCATGGACGCTGCCTTTCCACCGGGGGCATGTTCTGACGACTCGTGCAACCCCGCCCGCCGCCCGGACATTCCCCGGCTCCGGCCACGAGGCGCAACTCACCCGCCCGGCCGCACGATCCAGTCGGTGACCGCGGCGACCACCAGGTCCAGGGCGGCCTCCTGGGTCAGCGGGGCCCGCTTGGGGACCTTGAAGCCGTGCGAGGCGTGCGGGACCTCCACCAGGCGGTGGGTGGCGGGGAGGGCGGGGAACTCGGCCGGGGTGCCGAAGGTGTCGGCCCCGCCCTGGACCACCAGCGTGGGCAGGCCGGTGTCGAGCAGTTCGGCGGACCGGGCCTTCTCCGGCCTGCCCGGCGGGTGCAGCGGGAAGGCCAGCGCGAGGACGCCCGCCGCGCCGAGGGCCGCGGAGGTCCGGCAGGCGACCCGGGCGCCAGCGCTGCGCCCGCCCGCGTACACCGGCAGGCCCTCCTCGGCAGCGGCGGCGAACTGCGCGGGCCACCCGGCGTCGAGCGCGGCCGGGGCGGGGGCGAGCCTGCGCCCGGCCACCCGCCAGGGCTGCTCGGCCAGCACCACGCTGACCCCGGCCGCCGGGAGCGCCGCCGCGAGCGCCTGCAGGTCCGGCGCCTCGACGCCGCCGCCCGCGCCGTGCCCGAGGAGCAGGAGCGCCCGGGGACGGGCGGCCCGGAAGTGGTGGAGCCGGGCGTCCCCGGCGGGGGTGTCGACGATCCGCTGCATGGCGCCGAGCGTATAGAGGACCAGGCCCCGCCCCGGCTCCCCGCCCGGTCTCAGAACAGCGTGGTGAGGTCGTCCTCGGTGAGCGGGCGGGTCAGGCCCGGGTGGTTGTTGCGGATGCTGCCGACCTCGTCGGGGACGGCGTGGATGCGCAGGTCGCCGGGCGGGGGCGGGGTGAGGTCGGCGGTCTCGGCGTGCGGGTCGAGCCAGGCGTCCCAGCGGTCGGGGCCCAGGTAGAGCGGCATCCGCTCGTGGACGGGGGCCAGCAGCGGTTCGGCGGCGGTGGTGACGACGGTGCAGGTGACCAGCCAGGCGTCGGGGTGGTCGCCGGGGAGCCCGCGGTCGCGCCAGAACTCGTACAGCCCGGCGAGGGCGAGCGGAGCGCCGTCGGCGCGGTGCACGAAGTAGGGGCGGCGCGGCGGGCGGGAGAGGTCGTCGGTGGGGGCGGTCTGCCACTCGTAGTAGCCGTCGACGGGTATCAGGCAGCGCCGGGAGGCGTAGGCCTGGCGGTAGGCGGGCTTCTCGTGGACGGTCTCCGCCCGGGCGTTGATCATCTTGACCGCGGTGTCGGGGCTGCTCGCCCAGCCGGGCACCAGTCCCCAGCGCAGGACGTGCAGTTGGCGCACGGGGCGGCGCTGCCCCCGCGGGGCGCGGTCGAGGACGGCGTAGGTCCGCGCGGTGGGGGCGACGTTCCAGCTGGGGGCGATCGTCTCGGCCGGGTCCCACTGCCGGACGCCGAAGAGGCGGACCAGTTC
The DNA here is from genome assembly GCF_030268885.1 of Kitasatospora phosalacinea. GTDB lineage: Bacteria > Actinomycetota > Actinomycetes > Streptomycetales > Streptomycetaceae > Kitasatospora > Kitasatospora phosalacinea_C. The sequence goes on along the minus strand of NZ_BSSA01000003.1, from coordinate 161,584 downwards.
GGCGGGGTCGGTGGAGGAGGCGAAGCGTCCGCACATGGCGCCCAGCTTGCCAGAGCGCGGCGGAGCAGAACCAGCGGCTACCGCGGGCCCGTCCTTCCGTGGGAGGCTGCCCGCCCCGGGCAGGGGAGGCGACGGCGAGCGGAGGTCGGCGGCGATGGACTTCGTGGGGCTGTGGGAGCGGGCGACGGCCGTGCAGCCGGACCCCCCGCACTGGCTGGTGTGGGGCACGGCGGCGGTGGCGCTGCTGGCGGTGGCGGTGCGCCCGGTGTGGGCGTGGAGCCGCACGGTGGTGACGATCGCGCACGAGGGCGGGCACGGGCTGACCGCGCTGCTGACCAGGCGGCGGCTGTCGGGCATCCGGCTGCACTCGGACACCTCGGGGCTGACCGTCTCCTCCGGGCGGCCGACCGGTCCGGGCATGGTGCTGACCGCCGCGGCCGGGTACCCGGCGCCCTCGCTGCTGGGCCTGGGCGGGGCGGCGCTGCTCGCGGCGGGCCGGACCACCGCGCTGCTGTGGATCGGCACCGCGCTGCTGGCGGCGATGCTGCTGACGCTGCGCAACCTGTTCGGGGTGGCGGCGGTGCTGGTGACCGGCGGGGCGTTCGTCGCGGTGTCCCGGTACGGCACGGCCGAATGGCAGGGGGCGTTCGCCTACCTGGGGGTGTGGTTCCTGCTGCTGGCGGGGGTCCGCCCGATGCTGGAGCTGTGGGTGACCCGGCGGCGCGGCGGCGCGCCCGGCTCGGACGCCGACCAGCTGGCGCGGCTGACGGGCGTGCCGGGGGCGCTGTGGGTGCTGGCGTTCCTGGCGGTGGCGCTGGCCTGCCTGGGGCTCGGGGCGGCCTGGCTGCTGCCCCGGTAGCGGCGCCGCGCCTCATAGACTTGGCGCCATGACCGACTCCCTGTGGCCCGCTCCCGTCGCCACCGCCGCCGTGGACGCGACCGTGACCATCCCCGGCTCGAAGTCCGCGACCAACCGCGCGCTGGTGCTGGCCGCCCTCGCGGACGGCCCGGGCTGGGTGCGCCGCCCGCTGCGCAGCCGCGACTCGCAGCTGATGGCGGACGGCCTGCGGGCCCTGGGCGTGACGGTCGAGGAGACGGTGAACGCGGCGTCCGGCGGCACCGGCGGCGGCGAGGCGTGGCGGGTCATCCCGGCCGAGCGGCTGCTCGGCCCGGCCCGGGTGGACGTGGGCAACGCGGGGACGGTGATGCGCTTCCTGCCGCCGCTGGCCACCCTCGCCGACGGCCCGGTCCACTTCGACGGCGACCCGCGCAGCCACGAGCGTCCGCAGCACGGCGTGATCGACGCGCTGCGTGCGCTGGGCGCCCGGATCGAGGACGGCGGCCGCGGCGGCTTCCCGCTGACCGTGCACGGCACGGGCGGGCTGGACGGCGGCGCGGTGGAGGTGGACGCCTCGTCCTCCTCGCAGTTCATCTCGGCGCTGCTGCTCTCCGGCGCCCGGTTCAACCACGGCGTGGAGATCCGCAACACCGGCGGGTCGGTGCCCTCGCTGCCGCACATCCGGATGACCGTGGACATGATCCGCAAGGCGGGCGGCCAGGTCGACGCGCCGGAGGACGGCGGCGAGAAGGACGTCTGGCGGGTCACCCCGGGCGCGCTGATCGGCCGCGACCTGGTGGTCGAGCCGGACCTGTCGAACGCGGCCCCGTTCTTCGCGGCGGCGCTGGCCACCGGCGGCCGGGTGACCGTCCGGGACTGGCCGAAGCACACGTACCAGCCGGGCGACCAGCTGCGCGAGATCTACACCGCGATGGGCGGTTCCTGCGAATTCACCGACGAGGGGCTGGAGTTCACCGGCACCGGCAAGATCCACGGGATCGAGGCCGACCTGCACGACGTCGGCGAGCTGACCCCGGTGATCGCCGCGGTGGCGGCGCTGGCCGACTCCGAGTCGCACCTGTACGGCATCGCGCACCTGCGCCTGCACGAGACCGACCGGCTGGCCGCGCTGGCCCGGGAGATCAACGCCCTGGGCGGCGACGTCTCGGAGACCGGGGACGGCCTGCGGATCCGGCCCCGCCCGCTGCACGGCGGCGTCTTCCACACCTACGAGGACCACCGGCTGGCCACCGCCGCCGCCGTCCTGGGCCTGGCCGTCGACGGCGTGCTGGTGGAGAACGTGGCGACCACGGCCAAGACCCTGCCGGACTTCCCGCAGATGTGGGCCGACCTCCTCGGCCAGGGCTGACGGGGGAAGGGCAGCATGCGCCGCTACGACAAGAACGCCGACGAGGACGACATCCGCAGCCGCCCGGGCCGCCGGGGCTCCCGCCCCCGCACCCGGATCCGGCCCAAGCACGAGGACGCCGCCGAGGCGATGATCCTCACCGTGGACCGGGGCCGGATGACCTGCCTGGTCGACGGCGGCACGAAGGACGAGCGCCAGGTCGTCGCCATGAAGGCCCGCGAACTGGGCCGCAAGGGCGTCGTCGTCGGCGACACCGTCAGCGTGGTCGGCGACCTGTCCGGCGAGCCGGACACCCTGGCCCGGATCGTCCGGGTCGAGGAGCGCAGCTCGGTGCTGCGCCGCACCGCGGACGACGACGACCCGTACGAGCGGATCGTGGTCGCCAACGCCCAGCAGATGGCCATCGTCACCGCGCTGGCCAACCCCGAGCCGCGGCCGCGGCTGATCGACCGCTGCCTGGTGGCCGCGTACGACGCCGGGATGGAACCGCTGCTGGTGCTCACCAAGTCGGACCTGGCGCCGGCCGACGAGCTGCTGGAGTCGTACGCGGCGCTCGGCATCGACTACGTGGTGACCCGGGCCGACGAGCTGGAGACGGTCGGCGCCGAGGCCGTCCGGGCGCACCTGCGGGGGCGGACCACCGTGTTCATCGGGCACTCCGGCGTCGGCAAGACCACCCTGGTCAACGCGCTCGTCCCGGACCGGCAGCGCAGCACCGGCCGGGTCAACGCGGTCACCGGCCGCGGACGGCACACCACCGTCTCCGCGCTGGCCCTGCGGCTGCCGCCGCCGCCCGGCGCCAGGCCCGGCTCGAAGAAGGCGCTCGACCCCGGCTGGGTGATCGACACCCCCGGCTTCCGCTCCTTCGGCCTGTCCCACGTCGACCCGTCCCGGGTCATCCACGCCTTCCCCGACCTGGAGCCCGGCACCGTCGACTGCCCGCGGGCCTGCTCGCACGACGAACCGGACTGCGCGCTGGACGCCTGGGTCGCCGACGGCCACGCCGACCCGGCCCGGCTCTACTCGCTGCGCCGCCTGCTGGCCACCCGCGAGGCCCCCGAGGGGGACTGAGCGGCGCCCGGGGTTCCCGTCGATTCCCGGCGATCACGAGTAGCTCGGGCCGCTGCACTGGGTAACGATAGGAAGGTCACACCGTCCTACCTGACAGGGAGTCAACCCGATGGCATGGGCCATGGTGATCCTCGCCGGTCTGCTGGAAACGGGATTCGCGGTCAACCTCAAGCTCAGCCACGGCTTCACCAAGCTCTGGCCCACCATCAGCTTCGCGCTCTTCGCGCTGGGCTCCTTCGGCCTGCTCACCCTCTCCCTGAAGTCCCTGCCGGTCGGCAGCGCCTACGCGGTGTGGACCGGCATCGGCGCGGCCGGCACCGCCGTGTACGGGATGGTCTTCCTCGGCGAGTCCTCCTCCACCCTGAAGCTGGTCTCCGTCTCCCTGGTCATCGCCGGGGTGATCGGTCTGCAGCTCAGCGGCTCGGGACACTGAGTCCGCTAGGGTTCCGTGCATGGCCGATTACCACGACGACCTCCGACTCGCCCACGTCCTCGCCGACTCGGCCGACTCGATCACGATGGAGCGCTTCCGCGCGCTCGACCTCAAGATCGAGACCAAGCCGGACCTGACCCCGGTCAGCGACGCCGACAAGGCCGCCGAGGAACTCGTCCGCTCCGTCCTGCAGCGGGCCCGCCCGCGCGACGCGGTGCTCGGCGAGGAGTACGGCCTGCAGGGGTCCGGGCCGCGCCGCTGGGTGATCGACCCGATCGACGGCACCAAGAACTACGTCCGCGGCGTCCCGGTCTGGGCGACCCTGGTCGCCCTGCTGGAGGAGCAGCCCGACGGCGAGCACGTCCCGGTCGTCGGCATCGTCTCCGCCCCGGCGCTCGGACGCCGCTGGTGGGCCGCGAAGGGCCTCGGCGCGTTCGCCGGGCGCAGCCTCGCCAAGGCCCAGCGCATCCACGTCTCCAAGGTCTCCCGGCTCGCCGACGCCTCGCTCTCCTTCTCCTCCCTCAGCGGCTGGGAGGAGCGCGCCCGCCTCGACGCCTTCCTCGACCTCACCCGGATCTGCTGGCGCACCCGCGCCTTCGGCGACTTCTGGTCCTACATGATGGTCGCCGAGGGCGCCGTCGACATCGCCGCCGAACCCGAGCTCTCCCTCTGGGACATGGCCGCCCCCTGCATCATCGTCCAGGAGGCCGGCGGCCGCTTCACCGGCCTCGACGGCATCGACGGCCCCACCGGCGCGGACGCGGTCGCCACCAACGGCGTCCTCCACGAAGCCGCCCTGCGCTCGCTCAGCGTGTAGCGAGCGCAGGCCAGGGAGCGCACCGCCAGGGGCGCGGGGAACTGCGCGGCCGACCGAGCACGCACAGCCGGATCGCGGCACAGGACAGTGACCTGCACCATCCCGCGACCACGCTGACGTGCGACTCCCGCAGCGCGCAGTTCCCCGCGCCCCTGCTCGCCCTTACGCGGAGAGCTCCGCGTTGAGCGCCCCCAGCAGCCGTCCCGCCCGCTCCGCGACCTCGGCCGGGCCGTACTCCGCCGCGCGCTTGCACCAGTTCTCGGCCTGGACGGCCTCGCCCCGCCGCAGCGCCAGCAGCGCGAGCCGGAGCGCCGCGCGCCCGTGGCCGGCGTCCGCGGCGCGGGTGTACCAGAGCATGGCCTCGGCCTCGCTGTCCTGGCGGGCCAGCAGCAGGCCGAGGTTGAACGCGGCGCTGCGGCTGCCGCCCTCCGCGGCGCGGCGGTACCAGCTCTCGGCGATCTCCAGGGCGCCGCGCTCCGCGGCGCGGACGCCCATCCGGACCTGGGCGCGGCGGTGTCCGGCGTCCGCCGCGGTCGCGTACCAGTGTTCGGCCTCGGTGTCGGCGTCGCCGCGGCGGTCGAGCAGCGAGGCGAGCCGGAAGGCGCCCTCAGCGGAGCCGCCGTCGGCGGCCTGGCGGTAGCGGTCGAGGGCGCCCGCGAGGTTGCCGCGCTGCTCCTGGGCGACGGCGAGTTGCAGGGCGGCCTCGCCGTGGCCCTCGGCGGCGGCGCGGGCGTACCACTCCTGGGCCTGCCGCATCTCGCCGCGGCCGGCGTGCAGGACGCCGAGGTTGAAGGCGCCGTCGACGGAGCCGGCCTCGGCGGCCTTGGAGAACCAGGGTTCGGCGCCGGACTCGTCGCCGCGCTGGAGCAGGACGATCGCGAGCGCGTTGCAGGCTTCGCGGTGCCCGGCGTAGGCGGCCCGGCGGTACCACTGCTCGGCCTGGGCCTCGCGGCCGGCGCCCGCGCACAGCAGGCCGAGGTTGAAGGCGCCGTTGTGGTCGCCCGCGTCGAGGGCGGCGCGGTACCAGCGTTCGGCGACGGCGTTCTCGCCGCGGCCCGCGTGCAGCGCGCCGAGCGCGTTGGCGGCGGTGCCGTCGCCCGCTTCGGCGGCCTCCTGCCACCACTCGGCGGCGGCGGCGAGGTCGCCGGTGTCGCGGAGCAGGAAGCCGAGGGCGCAGGCGGCCCGGGCCTCGCCGTTCTGGGCGGACTGCCGGTACCAGCGGGCGGCCTCGTCGAGGTCGCCGCGGGCCTCGAGCAGGACGCCGAGGCGCAGGGCGGCGCGGGCGTGGCTGCGGGCGGCGGCGGTGCGGTACCAGGTCTCGGCGGTGTCCTTGTCCCCGGCGGCCTCGCGCATCCGGGCGAGCCGGTAGGCGGCCTCGCGGTGGCCGGAGTCGGCGGCGGCCTTGAACCAGCGTTCGGCGCGGACGTCGCGGCGGTGCTCCATCAGGTCGCCGAGGGCGTAGGCGCCGAGCGGGTGGCCCTGTTCGGCGGCGAAGTGCAGCCAGTACTCGGCGGCCTCCTCCTCGCCCTGGTCGCGCAGTTGCAGGCCGAGGGCGTGGGCGGCCGGGGCGGACCCGGCGACGGCGGCCTGGCGCCACCACTGGGCGGCCTCGGTGCGGTGGCCCTGCTGGTGGAGCAGGACGCCGAGGTTGTTGGCGGCGGCGCGCAGGCCCGCGGCGGCGGCGGAGCGCAGGTACGGCTCGGCGTCGCGCAGGTCGCCGCGGCGCAGCAGCAGGGCGCCGAGCTGGCTGGCGGCGTTGGGGTCGCCGGCGTCGGCGGAGCCGCGGTGGCGGGCTTCGAGAGCGGCCTGTTCGCGGGCGGCGAGGGCGGTCTCGAAGCTGTCCTCGCCGTCGTCGGCGCCGTCGGCGGGGTCGGTGAGGTCGCGGGTGGAGGCGGCGGCGACCCGGTCGGCCGTCAGGTGGACCAGGCGCTCCGGGCCGTACCCGGTCACGTCGACGTCCCCGCCCGCGGTGCTGCGCTGGGCGGGCAGGTTGCCGGTGGACGGGTCGCTGGACTGGTCGGTGGGGCGGACGCCGGTGTCCGCGGTGGTGCCGGCCGCCAGTCGTTCTCCCGTCCCGCTGTTGCCGATGAGCTTCATGCCGACTCCCGCTCCCCCCGAGTGTCGCGGCATCCGCCCCGGGCCGTCGGCCGGGGGCGCGTCCCCCGAGGGGCGCGTCGCAGCGGACGGCCGGTCAGTGGCCGTGCCGCGTCCCCCTCGTGGTCCATCGTCGCATCACCCGCACACCGCGTACACCTGCTCCGTCCGTTTTGGCGGAGCGGGGCCGAAGCGCGGCGAGATCGCTTCGGCTCTTTGTCGATTTCCCGACACTTGAGCCCCACAAACCCCGGCCACGCATCGTACCGGAGTCGATCAACTCCGCGCGCCCGCAAGGACGAAGGCCCGACGGACGGAGTCCACCGGGCCTTCCTCAAAACGGTGTTGACGCAGGCTCAGCTGAGGCTGAAGTCATCGGCCTGGTAAGCACCCTGTCCGTACCAACCATGCACCCAGACCGTCACCGAGGTGACCGAGGCGCCGGTGGTGAACTTGGTGGACAGCTGCGTCCACGCGCTCCCGCCGGGGGTCCAGGTCGAGCTGTCCGCGCCGGAGCCGGTGACGCCCAGGTAGGTGTAGTTGCCCTTGACCCAGGCGGACAGCGTGTAGGTGGTGTTCGGCTTGACCGTCACCACCTGCTGGCACTGCGCGGTGTCCCCGGCGCTGACGTTGCCCTGCAGGGCGTACGAGCCGGTGTGGCCGCCGCCGACCACCGCACCGCCGCTGCCCGCGCAGGTCCACGGGCTGAGCGCGCCGGACTCCAGGCCCGGGTTGGCGACGCTGCCGCCGCCGGGCGAGCTGGGCGAGGAGGACGGGCTGGTGGACGGCGAGGTCGACGGGCTGGTCGACGGGGAGGTCGACGGGCTGGTCGACGGCGACGGGGAGGTGGACTTCGTCGGCGAGGCGCTGGCGCTGGGCGAGCCGGTCGGCGGGGCCGGGCAGGAGGCGGCCGAGCCGCTGGTGGCCGTCATCAGCGGGTTGAGCAGCGCCGCGTTCGGGTCGTCGTACAGCGAGAACACGAAGGAGCCGCCGAGGCCGTTGCAGTGCGCGTAGTCCATCTTGGCCTGGATGGACCTGGCGTTCTCGCCGGACCAGAAGTTGTTCCCGTCGTAGAAGTACGCGGCCTGCGACGCCGGGTCCCAGTAGGTGTAGCTGGGGTTGTCCACCGTCCCGAGCAGTTCCTTGTACATCCGCACGCCGTTGACGTTGCCGGAGTTCGGCGCGCCCTGGGCCGGTCCGCTGGCGGGCTGGAACAGCCCGTGGTTGGCGCCCGCCGCCACGCCCGTCCAGCCGCGGTAGTACAGCGGGACGCCCATGTTCAGCTTGTTCGCCGGGAACCCGCCGGGGATGCCGTACGAGGAGTCGCCGACCGTGTACGCCTTGACCGCCTCGTCGATCGAGTACTTGGCGTTGCCCGGCGGCACGTTGTTCATCGGGTCGTTCGGGTTCTGGTAGACCGGCGTCTGGTGGTTGGTCGGCCCCTGGGCCTCCCAGCCGCCGTGCATGTCGTACGTCATCGGGTCCGCGAAGGTCAGGTACTGCCCGATCTTGTCGGTCTCGATGTACTGGATCTTGTCCTGGCCGGCCGGGAGCGCCGCGCTCAGCGCGTAGGTCTTGCCGTCGGCGCTGCCCTGGGTGTTGAGCTGGTTGCGGAACTCGGCCAGCAGGGCGGTGAAGTTCTGCTTGTCGTTCGGCGAGGCGTGGTTGCCGAGGTGGCCGCCGCCGCCCGGGTACTCCCAGTCGATGTCGAAGCCGTCGAAGATGCCCTTGCCGGTGCCCGGACCGCCGTAGCCGCCCTGCGCGGGCAGGTTGCCCTTGATGAACATGTCGACGCAGGAGGAGACGAACTTCTTCCGCGCGGCGTCGCTGGCGGCCACGTCGGAGAAGTACTTGGAGTACGTCCAGCCGCCGATCGACATCAGCACCTTGAGCTTGGGGTACTTCGCCTTCAGCTCCTGGAGCTGGTGGAAGTTGCCCGCCAGCGGCTGGTTCCAGGTGTCGGTGGAGTTGTCGACGCTGTTGCCGTTGGCGAAGGTCTTCGCGTAGTCGGCGTAGTAGTCGCCCGCGCCGTCGCCCGCGTTCGGGTTGTTCTCGTCCTGGGAGGCCGCCGAGTTCGGCTCGAAGCAGGTCAGGTTGTTCGGGTCGATGTTGGCGAAGTCGTACAGCAGGTAGTCGAGCTTCCCGGCCATGCCGTTGGTGTCGACGTTCTTCAGGTAGAAGGCGTTCTGGTAGATCGACCACTGGTCGAAGTACGCGACCTTCATGCCGCCGCTGGTGGCGGGGGCCCCGGTGGTGTTGCCCGGTCCGGCGCTCGCGCTGGGGGCCCCCAGCAGCGACACCGCCCCGGCGAGCAGCGTGGCGGCCGCGGCCGTGACGGCCCAGGCCCTGCGGTTGTTGCGATGCATGCGGATGTGCCTCTCTCCTGTCACGTGGGGATGCAGGAACGCCGTCCGACACCCGGTCGGGGAGAGCGGCAGACGGAGCCAGAACGCGATCGACTCCCGTTGCTGGCATGCGAGTTGCAGCGCATCAGACGGGCGGTGGGGGCCGCCCGTCATGGGCATGACTCAGATTGGACTGGACCACAGGGGGTGTCAATCACCCGGAGTCCCAAGGAATGGCAAAGGCCCGGAGGCTGATGCCTCCGGGCCTTTCGCTACTGAGTAGCGGGGACAGGATTTGAACCTGCGACCTCTGGGTTATGAGCCCAGCGAGCTACCGAGCTGCTCCACCCCGCGTCGGTGAAACCACTGTATCACGATCACGGGGTGGACCAACAAACCGGTTGCCGCAGCTCAGCCGGTGGGCGACGCCGACGGCGAGGCGGGCGGCGAGGCGGGCGGCGACGCGGGTGGCGAGGCACCGGGCGAGGCCGACGGTGCGGCCGAGGGCGAGCCGCCCGGCTGGGCGCCGCCCTTCTGCTCGGCGGCCACCGCGTCGGCGATCGCCTTCTTCAGCGCCTCCTGGGCCTTGCCGTACGCCGTCCAGTCGCCGTTCTTCATGGCGGCCTGGCCCTCGTCGAAGGCCTTCTGGGCGTCCGCGAGCGCCTTCTGCAGCTCCGGGCTCTCCGGGGTGGTGGGCGTCGTCGGGGTGGTGCCGGTGCCCGGGGTCTCCGGCTGGGCCGGGGCGGTGGGCGTGGTGGCCCCGGCCGCCGCGTTGCCGAGCACCTTGGCCAGCGCCGCGTCCAGGGTGTTCTCCAGCGCCACGTTGTGGTCGCCGTACACCGCCAGCACCTTCTTCAGCACCGGCACCTTCGTGCCGCGGGCCACCAGGTACACCGGCTCCACGTTGAGGATGCCGCCGCCGACCGGCAGGGTCAGCAGGTTGCCGTACACCAGGCCCGCCTCGTTGCCGTTGCTCAGCAGGTTCAGCTGGTAGGCGACGTCGGAGTCGGAGTTGAACTTCGCCTGCGTCAGCGCCGGTCCGAGCGCGCCCGAACCGGACGGCATCCGCAGGATCCGCAGCTTGCCGTAGTCCGGGCCCGGGTCGGCGTCCACCGCCACGAACGCGGCCAGGTTCTTGCGGCCCGCGGGCACGAAGGAGGTGGTCAGCGAGAAGCTGGCCTCCTGCGCGTCCGGCATCCGCAGCGTCAGGTAGTACGGCGGCTGCACCTCGTGGGTGTTGACCGTCGGGTCCTCCGGCACCTCCCAGATGTCGGTGCCGTTGAAGAACGCCGTGGCGTCGGTCATGTGGTACTGCCCGAGCAGGTCGCGCTGCACCTTGAACAGGTCCTGCGGGTAGCGCAGGTGCGGCAGCAGGGCGGACGGGATGTCCGCCTTCGCCCTCACCGTGCCCGGGAACGCCTTCATCCAGGTCCTCAGCACCGGGTCGGCCTCGTCCCACTGGTAGAGCGTCACCTCGCCGGTGTACGCGTCCACGGTGGCCTTCACCGAGTTGCGGATGTAGTTGACCTGGTTGGCGGTGGTCAGGGTGCGGCCGCGCTGGTCGGTCAGCGAGTCCTTGGTGGCGTCGCCGAAGGTGGTCTTCGAGGAGAACGGGTAGCCGTCCGAGGTGGTGTAGCCGTCCAGCACCCACACCAGGCGGCCGCCCTGCACCACCGGGTACGGGTCGGCGTCGATCGACAGCCACGGCGCGACCTTCTCGACCCGCTCCTTGGGGGTGCGGTCGTACAGGATCTTCGCGCCGTCCTTGATCGCCCCCGAGTAGAGCAGCTGCGGCTCGGCGAACTTCACCGCGTACGCGGCCCTGGTCAGCGGGTTGTCCATCGAGACGCCGCTGCCGCCGCCGTACTGGGAGGTCTGGTCCGGCTGGCCGTCCCGGGTGTAGTCGATCTCGTCCATGCCGGGGCCGACGACCGAGTACATCGTGGTCTTCTCGCCGTAGTACACCCGCTGCTCGTAGTCGCCCAGGTCGCCGGTGGTCGGCAGCGACTGCTCGGTGTAGACCGGGTTGCCGTTCTGGTCGACCTGGTTGCCCCTGGCGGCCACCACGCCGTACCCGTGGGTGTACTTGAAGTGGTCGTTGATGAAGTTGCGCTGCTGCACGCCCGCCATGTCCAGCTCGCGCACGCCCAGCACGGTGTCCTGCTTGCCGTACCGGTCGACGTCCAGCGTCTTGGGGAAGGCGTAGTAGTTGCGCAGCGCCTGGTTCTGCTGGAACGTCGGCATGACCACGTTCGGGTCCAGCAGCCGGATGTCGGCGATGGTCTGCGCGTCCTGCTTCAGCTTCTCGGCGTCCGTCGAGTCGGTCGGCGCGTACTGCTGCTCGGCCGCGCCCGCGATGCCGTACGCCTGCCGGGTCGCGTCGATGTTCTGCTGGATGTAGCGGGTCTCCTTGGCCTGCTCGTTCGGCTTGACCTGGAACTGCTGCACCAGCGCCGGGTACACCCCGCCGACCAGGATCGCCGACAGCGCCATCAGCCCGAAGCCGATCAGCGCCGGGGCCCAGGTCCGCCGGATCGGCGTCAGGAAGAACAGCAGCGCGCAGATGACCGCCACGAAGAACAGGATCGTCTTGGCCGGCAGGAACGCGTTCGCGTCCACGTAGCGCAGGCCGGTCCAGCCGTCGACGTTCTTGTACGACTCGCTCTTCACCGCCAGCGCGTACCGGTCCAGCCAGTACGCGACCGCCTTCAGCAGCACGAACACGCCGAGCAGCACGGCCAGGTGGCCCTGCGCCCCGGCGCTCGCCCGCCGCCCGGGCCCCTGCAGCCGCAGGCCCCCGTACAGGTAGTGCACGGCCGCCGCGGCCAGCAGCGAGACGATCACCGCGCTGAACGCGAAGCCCAGCACGAACTCGTACCAGGGCAGCTTGAACGCGTAGTACGAGACGTCCTTGTGGAACTGGCTGTCCTTCACCCCGAACGGGGTGCCGTTGACCCACAGCATCCACGTCCGCCACTGCGCGCCCGCGGCGGCGCCCGCCGCCAGGCCGACCAGCAGCGACAGGCCGATCAGCAGCCACTTGCGGAACGGCGCGACGCCCATCCGGTAGCGGTCCAGGCTCTGCTGCTCCACCGACATCGCGGCCAGCGGGGGCCGCAGCCGGTGCGCCAGCCACAGGTTGAAGCCGACCACCAGCGCCATCAGCAGCCCGAACACCGCGAACAGGCCGACCTTGGCGCCCAGTTGCGAGGTGAACACCGAGCCGTAGTGCACCGAGTCGAACCACAGCCAGTCGGTCCACAGCCCCGCGAACATCACGAACAGCAGGAACAGCGCCGCCAGCACGCCGAACGTCAGCAGCAGCACCTTCGCCCGGCGCGACGGCGGGCCGACTCTCGCTCGGGAGCCCGGACCTGAGCGGTCCGGCATCTGGAAGGTCAAGGCGCCACCTCAGCTGTCGTCGTCGGAGTTGCGTGCCGCCGCACCATGGCGGACAGCGGTCTCCCATGCAACTTAATCAGTCTTTACCTGAGTTCCCGGACGCTGCGTCGGAGTTGGAGGGCGGCCCCTCGGGCATGTGAGGATTGGCCCATGTCCGACTCCCCTGACCTGACCGCCGCCGCCTCCGGCCTCCCCGCGGCCACCCCCCTGACCCGGGCCGCCCTGGAGATCGACGAGCACGTCGCGACCCTCGGCTGGGACCTCCCCGCCCGCCTGTTCGCCCTGGTCGACAACGCGCAGATGCGCAGGGCCAACCCGCGGCTCGCCTCGCAGCTCGGCCTGGACGACAACCCGACCGGCCTGACCCCGGTCGAGCAGGAGGAGATCCCCCCGGGCACCGAGCTCGACCGCTTCCTCGGCACCATCGCCTGGCCCGACGGCGTGGTCGGCTGCGCCCTGGTGGTCGAGCGGCTGATGCTCCCGCCCGGTGCGGAGGCCTCCCGGCCGAAGAACGCCACCGAGAAGGAGATCAACGAGTGGGTGGCCTCCCACCCGCAGCGCCAGGAGGTCCGGATCACCGCGGCCGTGCTGCGCGACGGCTCCAAGGAGGTCGCCCTGCGGCTGCGCGAGAAGGACGTCGCCCGCGAGGTGCTCACCGGCCCGGAGCTCGTCCCCAACCTGACCGACGCCCTGCTGGCGACCTTCTCCTGAGCGTCCCGCCACACCCGCCGCCGCTGCGCTGCCGCTACTTGCCGCAGCTGGGCAGGGCCGCCCTGTCGCCGCTGCGGATGCTGTCGAGCGCCTTCACCGCGCCGTCCAGGTTCTCGACCTTGACCAGGGTGAGGCCGGAGGGGGTGCCCTTGGTCGCCTCGGCGCAGTTGTCCGCGGGGGTGAAGAAGTACTCGGCGCCCTTGTCGCGGGCGGCGATCAGCTTCATCTGGATGCCGCCGATCGGGCCGACCGCGCCGTCGTCGTCGATGGTGCCGGTGCCTGCCACGAACTTGCCGCCGGTGAGGTCGGTGGGGGTCAGCTTGTCGACGATGCCGAGCGCGAACATCAGCCCGGCGCTGGGGCCGCCGACGTCCTGCAGACCGATGTCGATCTTGAACGGGTAGACGTGGTCGACGCTGGGCGTGATCCCGACGACCGCCCGCTCGGGGCCCTCGTCGTCCGACTTCGCGGTGACCACCGGCACCTGCACCTCGTCCGCCGGGTCCGGCGTCGCGCTGGCCTTGGCGTGCGGGACGACGGTGAAGACCACGCTCTCGCCGGGCTTGTGCCTGGTCACCTGCTCGGCGACCTGCGCCCGGTCGGTGATGGCGACCCCGTCCACCGCGACGATCTGGTCGCCGGCGTGCAGCTTGCCCTCGGCGGGCCCGCCCGCGCTCACCGCGGAGACGATGACCTCGGTGCCGACCGGGATGTTCAGCTGCTTGAGGGCCGCGGTCTTGGCGCTGTCCTCGGAGGAGGCGAACTGCTCCGCGTTCTCCTGCTGGGCCTCCTGGTCGGTCTGGCCCTGCGGGTAGACGTTGTCGTGCGGGACGACCAGGACGTCGTCCCGGACCCAGCCGACGATCGCCGAGACCAGGCTGGGCTGGTAGTTCGCCCCGGTGACCTGGACGGTGGTCATGTTCAGGTGCCCGCTGGTCGGGTAGGTCTCGTGCCCGGTGATGGTGATCACCGGGGTGCCCGTCTTGTCCTGCACGCCGAGGGTGTTGTACGTCGGCCCGGGGCTCATCTCGGTGAACGGCACCTTGAACAGGACCGAGGCGCAGAGCAGACCTATCAGCAGCAGGGTGGCGGCGAGCATCGTCGCCGATCGGCGTGGCATGCCACGACAGTACGGGAAGTGCGGGACGGGGTGTAGCGCCGGACCGCGCCCCGCACCGCCGATCGGGGCGGGGGCGGGACGGGGCCGCGACGGGCCCGTCCCGCTCCCCCGCGGTCAGTCGCGGACGCCGGTACTGCGCTCCATCGCGGCGCGGAAGCGCTCGTGCTCGGCGAGCGAGGACGGGTCGGTCATGGCACGGGGCGGGCGGGCGGCCCAGGTGGCCCAGACCGCGGCCAGGACCCCGGCCACCACAGGAATGATCAACCAGGCGAGCGCAGCCATCTTCGAACTCCCCACAGGCTCGTCATGCGTATCAGCAGATTAACCGCCTGCAGAGGGAACGGCGCGCCCGGCATCCGGGTTACGGGACGGGCCCGGTCTTCACCGTGAGGAGGTACCGCCGAACGGGGAACGAGCGGCGCCCCGCACGGACACGGGGGCCTCAGCAGGAGCCCGCGCCGACCCACTCCTCCTCGCCGTCGGTGAAGACCTGGTGCTTCCAGATCGGCACCTCGTGCTTGAGGTCGTCGATCAGCCGCCGGGAGGCCGCGAACGCCTCGCCGCGGTGCGGGCAGGACACCGCGACGATCACCGCGACGTCCCCGATCTCCAGCCGGCCGGTGCGGTGCACCGCGGCCAGCGCCCGGACCGGGAAGTCCGCGCAGACCTTCTCGGCGATCCGGCGCAGCTCGCGCAGGGCGGTCGGGTGGGCGCTGTACTCCAGCGCGGCGACCGGCTTGCCGCCGTCGTGGTCGCGGACCGTGCCGACGAACAGGGTGGTGCCGCCGGCCGCGTCGTCGCCGACCGCGGCGTGGACCTCGTCCAGCGAGAGCGGGGTCTCGCGGACGGCGAGCAGGCGGATCGGGTCGTGGTTCTCGGACATGCCCACCATCATTCCGCATCTCCGTCGACCGGCCGCAAGGATTTTCGTATCACGATGCGGTAATTCCGTGATGCGAAAAGACGGTGATCAGATCCGGCGGTGCCTGCGGGCCCGGCGCACCAGCGCGGCGGTGCCGATCAGCGCGACCGTCGCCCCCGCCGCGCCCAGGCTGGTCGCGGCCTCCTTGCCGCCCAGCCGGCGCCCGGCCACCGCGTGCTTGCCCGACACCTGGGCCAGCAGCTCGGCCAGCACCTCCTCGTTGGTGTACCGCGGCCGCCAGCCCGCCTCGTGCAGGCGGCTGCCGGACACCACCCACGGGTACATGGTGTACGCCAGGTCCCCGGCCGGGGCCGGGGTCAGGCCCAGCCGGTGCAGCCGGGCCGCGGTGCCCAGGGCCAGCGAGGCGGGCAGCTCCATCCGGCGGATCCCGGACAGCTCCTCCACGTCCTCCTGCTCCAGCCAGCCGTCGCAGCCGACCGTCACCTCGCCCTCCACCAGCCCGAGCGCCGCGTACTCCAGCGCCGCCGCCAGGTCGTCCAGGTGGCAGAACTGCCAGCACGGCCGGGAGCCCGCCACCACCAGCAGCCGCGGGGCCTCGAAGTGCCGGGTCAGCACGGTGTCGATGCCGGGGCCGACCACCACCGCCGGGCGCAGCACGGTGATCTGCAGCCCGGGGTGGGCGCGCGGGGCGCGCCGGGCGAGGCGCTCGATCTCCAGCAGGTCGCCGACCAGCGAGGCCTCCTCGGTGGCCCGCAGCTCGGAGTCCTCGGCCAGCGGGACCTCGTTGTCGGGCAGCGCCCCGTAGACCATCGCGGAGGTGCACAGCACCACCCGGTGCACCCCGGCGGCCGCGGCGGCGGTCACCACGGTCTGCGCGCCGCGCACGTTGTACGCGCTGCGGGTGCGCGGGTCGGACTCCATGCCGAGGTCCATCGCCAGGTGCACCACCACGTCCACCCCGGCCAGCCGCTCGGCCACCGCCGGGTCGCGCACGTCCAGCACCCGCCACTGCACGCCGGGCACCTCGCCGCGCCGCTCGTCCACCGCCAGCACCCGGCGCACGTGCGGGGAGTCCACCAGGCGCTGCGCGACGCGCTCGCCGAGCACGCCCGCCGCCCCGGTGACGGCCACGGTCAGCGGCCTGCCGCCGTAGGCTGGAGTCGGCGATCCGGCGTCGGTCGGCACGCCCTCGCCCTCGGTCAGCCCAGAGCGAACGTCCGAAGGCGGGGAACTCACCGGCCATCCTCCACGGTTAGCTTAAGTGCGGACGTACGAGTGTCACGCACTCGACCATCCTGCCCGAGGCTCGGCCCCGGCGGTGCACCCGGCGCGGTCGCCGCGAGACCATTGAAACCGCTCGGAGCCCCCGGGCGGCAGACTTTCCCGCCACACCACCCGCGTGACGGCCGATCAGATCGAGGACCCCCGTGAGCGACCTCCCCTTCGGATTCGGCGTTCCCCCCGAGGAGCCCGAGGACGGCAAGAACAAGGGCAAGAAGGACGGCGAGCAGGGCGACTCGACCCCGCAGCAGCCCTTCGGCTTCGGCACCGGGAACCCCTTCGGGGCGCTCTTCGGCGCGGGCGGCCCCGGCGGCCAGGGCGGGGACAACCCGTTCGCCGCGATGATGGGCGGCTTCAACCCCAACGACCTCGGCGCCGCGTTCCAGCAGCTCGGGCAGATGCTCTCCTTCGAGGGCGGCCCGGTGAACTGGGAGCTCGCCAAGAACATCGCCCGGCAGACCGTCGTCGCCGAGCAGCCCGAGGGGAGGAGCAAGGACCGCTCGGTCGGCGCGGCCGAGCGCACCGCCGTCACCGAGGCCGTCCGGCTCGCCGACCTCTGGCTGGACTCCGCCACCGAGTTCCCCTCCACCTCCTCCGCCGCGGTCGCCTGGAGCCGCGCCGAGTGGATCGAGGCCACCCTCCCGGTCTGGAAGGACCTGGTCGACCCGGTCGCCGAGCGGGTCGGCAACGCCATGGGCGGCGTGCTGCCCGAGGAGATGCAGGCCATGGCCGGGCCGCTGATGGGCATGATGCGCTCGATGGGCGGCGCCATGTTCGGCACCCAGATCGGGCAGGCGCTCGGCGCGCTCGCCGCCGAGGTGCTCGGCTCCACCGACGTCGGCCTGCCGCTGGCCCCCGCCGGGAAGGCCGCACTGCTGCCGCAGAACGTCGCCGAGTTCGGCGAGGGCCTGAACGTGCCCGCCGAGGAGGTCCGGCTCTACCTCGCCCTGCGCGAGGCCGCCCACCAGCGCCTGTTCGCCCACGTGCCGTGGCTGCGGGCGCACCTGTTCGGCGCCGTCGAGGCGTACGCCCGCGGCATCAAGGTCGACACCTCGCGGATGGAGGAGCTCGTCGGCCAGATCGACCCGGCCAACCCGGAGGCCCTCCAGGAGGCGCTGGCCGGCGGCCTGCTCCAGCCCGAGGACACCCCCGAGCAGAAGGCCGCGCTGGCCCGGCTGGAGACCGCGCTCGCCCTGGTCGAGGGCTGGGTCGACGCCGTGGTGCACACCGCCGCCGCCCCGCACCTGCCGCACGCCGCCGCCCTGCGCGAGACGCTCCGCCGCCGCCGCGCCTCCGGCGGCCCCGCCGAGCAGACCTTCGCCACCCTGGTCGGCCTCGAACTGCGCCCCCGCCGCCTGCGCGACGCCTCCCGCCTGTGGGCCTCGCTCGCCGACGCCCGCGGCGTCGAGGGCCGGGACGCGCTGTGGAGCCACCCCGACATGCTGCCCACCGCCGCCGACCTGGACGACCCGGACGGCTTCGTGCACCGCGACACCGCGCCGGTGACCGAGGGCGGGTTCGACTTCGACGCGCTCGACAGGCTGCTCGGCGAGGCGGCGGGCGGGGGCGCGACCGGCGGTGCGACCGGCGGCGGCAAGGCGGACCTGACGAAGGACGCCGAGGGCGCCTCGTCGGACGACGCCCCGAAGACCGCTCCGGGCGAGGCTGCCGAGGACGGCGGGGGTGCCGAGGACGGCGAGGGCGGCGAGCAGGGGCCGGAGGGCACCGCCAAGTGACCGCGACCGCCCTGCACGAGGACGCCGTCCGCGCCCTGACCGACTGGACGCCCGACGGAGCCGACCAGGACGGGCTGCGCCGCGACTACCTGGCCCACCTGGCCGACCGCCCCGACGGCATGTGGCGGGCCTGCCTGCCCGGGCACGTCACCGCCAGCGCCCTGGTGGTCGACCCCGAGGGCGGGCGGGTGCTGCTCACCCTGCACCCGAAGGTCGGGCGGTGGCTGCAGATGGGCGGCCACTGCGAGCCCGGCGACGCCACGCTGGCCGCGGCCGCGCTGCGCGAGGCCGTCGAGGAGTCCGGCATCGCGGACCTCTCCCTGCTCGCCACCGACGGCCGCACCGCGCCCGTGAAGCTGGACCGGCACCAGGTCCGCTGCGCCGGGAAGGACCGGCCGGAGAACACCCACCTGGACGTGCAGTACGTGGCCCTGGCCCCGGCCGGGGCGCGCGAGCTGATCAGCGAGGAGTCGCTGGACCTGCGCTGGTTCGGCTGGGACGCGCTGCCGGCCGACACCGACCGCTCGGTGCGCGACCTGGTGGCGCGGGCCCGCACGCTGCTCTGATCCGCTCCGCCACCGGCCCCGGTCACCGCTCGAAGCGGCCGGGGCCGCGCCGTCACCCGCCACCCGTCGTCCGGGGGCGCGGGCTCGGGCTCAGGTGGTGCGGGCGGGCGGGAGGTGCGGCAGCCGGGCCGCGGAGGCGACACCCTCCAGGTAGCCGCGGGCCCGCTCGGTGCGCGGGTAGGCGTCCAGCAGGGCCCAGAACCGGGGGCCGTGGTCGGGGACCAGCAGGTGCGCCAGCTCGTGCAGCAGCACGTAGTCGACCACGTACTCGGGCATGCCCTGGAGCCGGTGGGAGAGCCGGATGGTGCGCTCGCTGGGGGTGCAGGAGCCCCAGCGGGAGTTCTGGTTGGTGACCCAGCGGACCTGCTCGGGGACGGCCCGGCCGTCCAGGTAGAGCCGGGAGAGCTCGCGGGCCCGGGACTGCAGGGCCTCGTCGCCGAGCATCCGGCGGCTCTCCTGCGCGGCCAGCTTGTCGAGCATCTGCGCCACCCAGCGCTGCTCCTCGGCGTGCGACATCCGGGCCGGGATCAGCACCACGGTGCGGTCGCCCTCGCGGTAGGCGGAGACGGTGCGGCTGCGGCGGGCGCTGCGGCGGACCTCGACCTTGCTGCGGTCGATGCCGGGGTGCTCGGGCGGGCGGGCCGGGTCGGGTGCGCGGCCCGGGCCGGGGGCGCGGCGCGGATCGGACGCGCGGCGCGGATCGAGCGAGCGGCGCGGGTCGGACGCGCGCTCGCGGTCGGAGGTGTACTCGCGGTCGGCCCCGGTGCTGGCGTGCGCACCCGGCGCCGCGGCCGCCGGTCCGGAGGCTGCCCGGGCGCGCCGACGCGACGCCGACCGGTGGGAGTCCCGTTCGGCTGCCATGGCACAGGACGTTACCCCGTCCCCGTGACAGAAGTCCGGCACCGGGGCGGCGCGGCACCCGGGACCACCCGGGCGCGTTGTCCACAGGCTGTGCACAGTGATGAGCGGATCGTCCTACCGGGGCTGTGGACAACGGATTTCCGCACGTCCGGACGGGCGGGCAAGCTGCGGTCACCAGCGATCCCGACGCCGGGATCCCGACCCTGGGAGGAACCCGCATGCGCCCCGTGATCAAGCCCGCCCTGTCCCGGCTCTGGCGGGAGAAGCAGACCCTGCAGTTCGGCACCGTGCGGCGGCACGCCCGGCTGATCGAGGGCGTCGACCGGAGACTGGCCGGTTTCCTGGAGCTGGTCGACGGCAGCCGGGACGGCCCCGCGGTGATCGCCGCCGGGCAGCGGCTCGGCCTGAGCGCCGAGTACTGCCAGGCGGTGCTCGACTCGCTCGGCAGCAGCGAACTGCTGGACGACGCCCAGGCCCTGCGGGACGTGCTGGAGCTGTACCCACCGGCCCGGCGCGACCTGCTCGGCCCCGACCTGGCCTCGCTCTCCCTGGTGCACCCGGCACCGGGCGAGGCCGCGGCCGTGCTGCACGGGCGGGCCCGGGCCCGGGTCGAGGTGCGCGGGGCCGGGCGGGTCGGGGCCGCCGTCGGGGCCGCGCTGGCGGCCGGCGGGATCGGCGAGGTCGCGGTGCTGGACCGCGGCCGGGTCGCCGCCCGGGACTGCGCGCCCGGCGGCCTCCCGCCGGGCGACATCGGGCGGCTGCGCACCACCGCCGCCCGCGAGCTGGTGCACCGCGCCACCGGCGCCCCGGTCGGCGAGCGCTACCGGCGGCCGCCCGCCGCTCCCCCGCCGCCCACCCTGGTGGTGCTCGCCCCGCGGGACGGCTCCGCCGCCTACACCGGGGCCGCCGTCGACGCCCAGGAGCTGATGCGGGCCGGCATCCCGCACCTGTACACGGGGGTGCTCGAACACCTCGGCGTGGTCGGCCCGTTGGTCGTCCCGGGCGCCTCCGCCTGCGGCAGCTGCGCCACCCTGGCCCGGCGCGACGAGGACGAGGCCTGGCCGCGGCTGCTGGCCCAGCTGATCGACGAGGGCCCCGGCCGGGCCCGCCTCCCGGCCTGCGACGGCGCGGTGGCGGCCGCGGTCGCCGGGCTCGCCGCCCTGCACGTCCAGCTGTACCTGGACGGGGCGCCGCCGCCGAGCGTGGACGGCTGGTGCGAGCTGTCCGCCGCCGACGGCATGGTGCGGCGGCTGCGGCTGCGCAGCCACCCGGACTGCGGTTGTCTGTGGCAGTCCTCCGCACCGGGGCGAGCGGGCACAATGGCCTAGGACGAGCCCTGGGCCCGTCCGGTGGTCCACGACCGATCCGCCCGCCGCCGCCCGCCCGGGGCACCGACCCCGGCCGGGTGGCGGTGCCCGGCGGCGGCGGGGCTGCCGGGCCGGGCTCCGGGACGCCGCTGTACCGACCGCCGGCGGGGCGCCGGTCGGTCCGGAGGATCAGGAGGTCCGGTGAGCGATCTACCGCGCAAGGCAGGATCCGGCACGGCACGGCCGGTCGCCCGCCCACGCGCCGGGGCGGCCCCGGCCGGCACCGGCCGCACCGACCGGACGGGGGCGGCGGATGTCTGAGATGCCGCGCAAGGCGGTCTCCCGGACGGCCCGGCTGGCGGCGCTGCCGCTGAGCTTCGCCGGGCGGGCCACCCTCGGCCTGGGCAAGCGCCTGGGCGGGCGGCCCGCGGAGGAGGTCGCGGCCGAGCTGCAGGCCCAGACCGCCGAGCAACTCTTCGCGACCCTCGGCAAGTTGAAGGGGGGCGCGATGAAGTTCGGGCAGGCCATGTCGGTCTTCGAGTCCGCCCTCCCGGAGGACGTCGCGGGCCCCTACCGGGCCGCGCTCACCAAACTCCAGGAGTCCGCCCCGGCGATGCCGACCCGCACCGTGCACGCGGTGCTCGCCGACGACCTCGGGGCCGACTGGGCCGACCGCTTCCGGTCCTTCTCCGACCAGCCGTCCGCCGCCGCCTCGATCGGCCAGGTGCACCGCGCCGTCTGGAAGGACGGACGGGACGTCGCGGTCAAGATCCAGTACCCGGGCGCGGGCGACGCCCTGCTCAGCGACCTCGGCCAACTCTCCCGGCTGGCCCGGGTGCTGGGCCCGCTGATCCCGGGCGTGGACATCAAGCCGCTGATCGCCGAACTGCGCGAGCGGGTCACCGAGGAGCTCGACTACCGGCTGGAGGCGGAGTCCCAGCAGGTGCACGCCGAGGAGTTCACCGGGGACGCCGACATCCTGGTGCCCCGGGTGGTCGCCCAGTCCGGGCGGGTGCTGGTCACCGAGTGGCTGGAGGGCAAGCCGCTCTCCCAGGTCGTCTCGGACGGCACCCGCACCGAGCGCGACCGGGCCGGGCAGCTGCTCGCCCGCTTCCTGTTCGCCGGCCCGACCCGCACCGGCCTGCTGCACGCCGACCCGCACCCCGGCAACTTCCGCCTGGTCAAGACCGGTCGCAGCGCGGCCAGTTGGAAGCTCGGCGTGCTCGACTTCGGTACCGTCGACCGCCTCCCCGGCGGCCTGCCCCTCCCGATCGGCACCTCGCTGCGGCTGGCCCTGGCCGGTGACGCGGCGGCGGTGTACGACCTGCTCCGGCAGGAGAACTTCATCCGCTCCGGCATCACCCTCGACCCGGACGCGGTGCTCGACTACCTGCTCCCGATCATCGAGCCCACCCGCGCCGAGCAGTTCACCTTCAGCCGCGACTGGATGCGCACCCAGGCCGCCCGGATCGCCGACCCGCGCTCCCCCGCCTACAACCTCGGCAAGCGGCTCAACCTCCCGCCCTCCTACCTGCTGATCCACCGGGTCACCCTCTCCACCATCGGCGTCCTGTGCCAGCTCGGCGCCACCGTCCGCCTGCACGAGGAACTGGTCCGCTGGCTGCCCGGCTTCGCCGACCCGGAGACCTACTGACCGGCCGGGCCGCGGCGTTGCGGCACGAGCGCCCCGGGCCGGGCCGGGCCGCCGAGCGCCTTGCCCGGCCCGGGCGGGCGAGGCACGCTGGGCGCTCCTGACGAGAGGGGCGAGGGTTGTCGGACCAGGTGCGGATGGACCAGGCGCGGGCGGAGAACCACGCCCGGTGGGACCGGCCGTTCCCGGTGCGGTACCTCCTCGTCGCCGAGGACCGGGACGGCCACGACGGGCACCTGCTCGGCCGGTGCGCGGCCGTCGAGGGCCTGTTCACCGACCCGCCCCCGCCGCCGCGCGAGGTGCTGGTCATGCGCGGCTGCCCGCCGGGGGTGGCGGCCGGGTGGCTCGGGTCGGCCTGCATCGAGGGGCGGACCGGCTCCGGGCGGGAGTTGGCCGCGGAGAACGACCAGGCCACCGGCCCCGGTTACCCGGAGGACGTGGCCCGGATGCCGGAGCGGTACGGGGTGACGTCGTCCGGGCCTGAGCGGTCCGGCCCGGCCCGGGGCCGTCAGGTCCGTTCGGTGGTGAGCGGGCCCGCGGCGGGCCAGGTGGTGCGGGCGCGGGCGGCGAGGGTGGCGCAGAAGCGGCCGAAGACGGGGAGGGCGGTGTCGGCGTCGGCCAGTTCGGCGACCGCCCGGAGGCGGTGCAGGAGGCGGCGGCGGGCGGTGGCGTTGCCCCAGGTCCAGTCGCCGTGGTGGAGCCGGGCCAGGTGGTCGGCGGTGCCGCGTTCGGCCGCGGGGACGAGGGCGTCGCCGCGGATCAGCCAACCCGCGCAGGCGTCGGCGAGTTCGGCGGCGCCGGCCGCTTCGGTACCGGTGGCCGCGCGCCAGGCCGTGCGGTAGGCGGCCTCGGCGTCGGCCAGTTCGGCGGCGGGCTGGGTGGTGGAGCACCAGCAGGTGGGGAAGCCGATCCGCAGGTAGGCGAACTCGACCGCGCCGGGGCCGAGCGCGGACTGCTCGAAGTCGACGAACCGGACGCCGTCGGCGGTGTGCAGGTCGTTGCCGGGGCAGGGGTCGCCGTGCAGCAGCGCGTGCCGGACGGGGGTGGCGGAGAGCCGGTCGACCAGGGCCTCGGCCTCGGCGCGGGCGCCGGGCGGGGCGGGCACGTCGAGGGTCCGGGCCAGCGCGATGAAGCAGCCGAGGTCGCGTTCGGTCGGGCCGGTCCAGGCGGGCAGGTCGGTGCCGGGGGCCGTCCCGGCGAGGTCGTCGAGGTCGGCGGGGGCGCTCGCGTGCAGCCCGGCGAGCGCGGTGGCGTAGTCGGTCCGCCAGCCGGGGCCGGGGGTGCGGTCCTCCAGGCGCTCCAGCACCAGCAGCCGGTTGGCCGGGTCGGTGGCGATCAGCGCGGGCACCACCGGTCGGCCGGGGCGGCCGGGCCGGGCGGCGAGGGCCAGTGCGGCGGCCTCGCGGGCGTAGCGCTGTTCGGCGCCGGGCGAGTCGACGAGTTGCTTCACCACCACCGGGCGGCCGGAGAGTTCGGCCCGCCAGACCCGGGAGCGCGGGCTGCTGACCAGGCGGCGGACCTTGCGCGGCGGGCCGAGGACGGTGCGCAGTTTCTCGCCGAGCGGGAGGGAGGGCCACATGGCGCCCATCCTTGCACGATCCATTCGAATGGCGAACAGCCGTGCGGAAGTGCGGTTTTAGGGCCGGGGAATGAATGCGACGGAACGGGGCAGACGGTGCCCGGGTTCGCCCAGGGGTCGTTCCGGCCCCGCTCCGCACCCGCCCGGCGGGCGGTGGGAAGAGCGGTGCCGGAACGCGCCGACGGCCGGCTCCCCGGGTGCGGGGAGCCGGCCGTCGGCGTTCAGGGGTGGGTCACCGGCGGGGCCTCACGGCCGACCGGCGGGGTGGTGCATCCGTCACATCAGGGCGACGGCGAGGGCCTTGCGGGCGCGCAGGGAGGCACGTTCGGCCTTGCGGCGCAGTCGCGCCGCGCGCATCACCCGCAGGCCGAGGCGTTGCTCCTCGGCCTCGTGGAGGCGTTGCTGCATATGCGCACGCGCCAGGGATTCTTGGAGGAGATTCATCTCGAGGGTCCTGTTCTGGATCTGGAGTTCAGTGGTCTGCTCGGAGCGGACGGTCGGATCGATGCCGGCGGGGTTCATGTGGTGGTCCTGCTCGTGGTGCGTGCTCGGGAAGGGACGGGTCAGTTCTGCGTCGGCCTTGGCGGCCGCGATGCGTACCGAGTGGCGCAGAGCGGTGTCCAGCGGGGGCTGCTCTCCCCTGCGGACGGCTCCGTTGCCGCTGCGGACGGCCGTGGCTGCGGGGTTCACGCCATGACCTCGGTCTTGCGCGGACGGCCACGCGGACGCTTCCGGGCGACGACGACGCCCTGGACGAAGAGCTCGCCGCCCCAGACGCCCCACGGCTCGCGGCGCTCGATGGCACCGGTGAGACAGGCGGCCTTCACGGGGCAGGTGCCACACAGGGACTTGGCGTACTCGACATCGGCGGGGGTCTCCGCGAAGAAGACCTCCGGGTCGAAGGCCCGGCACGGGATCGGGAGCCCGAGCGAGTCAGCCTCGTCGATGGCGGTGAGCTGCATGAGTGTTACCTCCGGGGGGTCGGCCTGGTCGGCCTTGACGGTCTTGTCGGTCGGTACGGACGGGAGGGGCGGCGGTGTGATGACCGTGGACACTGTGGGCGTCTTCCTCGTCTTCGATGTGGATCCGGCCGTTCCGTCGTTCGGATCGGTCCGGAGGCCCCGGAGGGCCTGGGTGGGTCTTGCGTACCGGACAAAACAGAAGGGCCGCGGAACCCGGTTGCTGGGTTTCCGCGGCCCTGGAGGCACCGCCCGTGACTGACTCAGTCAGGGTCGTTCGCTCCAGGGTCCAGGCCCGCGAAAAGCCTGCTTCCGGCCGGCTCCGGCGCCGCGAACGGCGGCCTCGGCCAGGGAGATCTGCTGGTCCTGCTTGTTGGTTCCGGCACCGGAGGCGGCCGCATAGCGCCCATGCAGGGCCTCTGCCGCTACTGCCTTCGGTGCCTGGGTCGGTCGCTCGTCGGACAGCGAAATGCCGTCGCCGAACATCGCCCAGTCACGGGACAGACCTGCCTCGACACGGGTGCCCTCAGCATTGCCCAGATCACTGACAAGGCAGTGCTCGGACAGCTGGACCCCGGCGTTGCCGCCGGCCGTGCCAAGACCCAGACCCGACGCGCTGACGCGCGAGGGCATGGCGAGGGTGGTCATCAGGTCGGTCACTTTGGTGATCATCTTGGTCTCCACTGAACTCGCCTCCTCTCGGCGTCTCGCGGAGCCCGGTCGCCCGGGCTCCGATATCTGGTTGATGGTCAGCGCACGCAGAAACAAGCCCTCTGCGAGCTTCGCGGCCTCGTCCCCTTGACCGCTCCGGCAGGCTATTGCGCCGTACACGCGGCGCGCAAACTATTTTTCCGGCGAGTTCTCAGCCTCGTTCTCAGCCTTGTTCCCGGCTTCGCTCTCGACCTCGCCCTCGGACGGGGCGGGCACCGGCTCCCGGTCGGTCTCCCCCACCGGCTCCGGACTCTCCCCCGCACACAACAACAGCACGTCGGCGCCGTACTTGTCCAGCTTCATGGCGCCCACTCCCGAGATCCGGGACAACTCCGCGAGGCTGCCCGGCACGTCCTCCGCGATGGCGGTCAGGGTGGCGTCGGTGAACACCACGTAGGCCGGGGCGCCCTGCTCCTTGGCCTTGACCGAGCGCCACTCGCGCAGCCGCTCGTACAGCGCCTCGTCCATCGTGGAGGGGCAGTCCTCGCAGCGGCGGAGCTTGATCTCGCGGCCCTCGGTCAGCGTCCGGTCGCAGACCCGGCACTTGACCGGGCCGCGCGCCCGGCGCGCGGCGGAGCGCTCCGCGCCCGGCTCGACGCCCCCGCGCCCGCCGCGGGTGCGTGCGCCGGGGCTGCCGGAGCCGGGCCGCAGCCCGTCCAGGAAGCGGGTGGGCTTGCGGGAGGCGCGGCCGCCCGGGGAGCGGGAGAGCGACCAGGAGAGGGTGAGGAAGCGGCGGGCCCGGGTGACGCCGACGTACAGCAGGCGGCGCTCCTCCTCGATCTGCTCGTCGGTCTTGGCGTAGATGATCGGCAGCGTGCCCTCGCTCAGGCCGACCAGGAAGACCGCGTCCCACTCCAGGCCCTTGGCGGCGTGCAGCGAGGCCAGCGTGACGCCCTCGACGGCGGGGGCGTGCTGGGCGGCGGCCCGGGCGTCCAGCTCGGCGACGTAGGCCGCCAGGTCGGTGCGCTCGCCCGCGGCGGCGCGGGCGGCCTCGAACTCCTCGGCGAGCCGGACCAGCGCGTTCAGCGACTCCCAGCGCTCGCGGACGGCGCCGGAGCCGGCCGGCGGGGTGGCCGCGAAGCCCCGGGTGGCCAGCACGGCGCGGACCTGGGCGGCGAGGTCGGGCGCGCCGGAGGTCAGCGGGTCGTCGGCGGCCCGGGCGGCGCCCTTGAGCAGCACCCCGGCCTCGCGGACCTCGGGGCGCTCGAAGAACCGCTCGGCGCCCTTGAGCTGGTAGGCGATGCCGAGGTCGGCGAGGGCCTGCTCGTACACCTCGGACTGGCTGTTGGTGCGGAACAGCACCGCGACCTCGCTGGCCCGCACGCCGGTGCCGAGCAGGTCGCGGATCAGGCGGGCGGTGGACTCGGCCTCGGTCGGCTCGTCCTGGTACTCGCGGTAGACCGGCTCGGGGCCCGGCTCGCGCTGCGAGACCAGCTCCAGCCGGTGCTGGGCGGCCTGGCCGCGGGCCTGCGCGAGCAGCCCGTTGGCCAGGTGCACCACCTGCGGGGTGGAGCGGTAGTCCCGGACCAGCTTGACCACGGTGGCGCCGGGGTGCCGGTGCCGGAAGTTCAGCAGGTGGTCGGGGGTGGCGCCGGTGAAGGAGTAGATGGTCTGGCTGGCGTCGCCGACGACGCAGAGGCTGGCGCCGCCGTCGCCGCCCGTCCACTGCTCCAGCAGGCGCTGCTGGAGCGGGGAGACGTCCTGGTACTCGTCGACGGTGAAGTGCCGGTACTGGGAGCGGACCCGCTCGGCGACCTCCGGGCGCTCCTCCAGGATGGCGGCGGTGAGCAGCAGCACGTCCTCGAAGTCGATCACGTTGCGCTGCTGCTTGGCGGCCTCGTAGGCGGCGTAGACCCGGGAGACCTCCGCCGGGTCGCGCGGGGCCTCGCGGCCGGACTTGGCCAGGGCGGCCGGGTAGTCGTCGGGGACGACCTGGGTGACCTTGGCCCACTCGATCTCGGCCGTCAGGTCGCGCAGTTCGGTGCGCTGGACCCGCAGGCCGCTGCGGCCGGCCGCCTCGGCGACCAGCTGGACCTTGCGCTCCAGCAGCCGGGGGAACTCGCCGCCGACGGCGCGCGGCCAGAAGTACTGGAGCTGGCGCAGCGCGGCGGAGTGGAAGGTGCGGGCCTGCACGCCGTCCGCCCCGAGCTGGCGCAGGCGGCCGCGCATCTCGCCGGCCGCGCGGGCGGTGAAGGTCACGGCGAGGACCTGCGCGGGGTGGTAGACGCCGCTGCGCACGCCGTAGGCGATCCGGTGGGTGATGGCGCGGGTCTTGCCGGTGCCGGCCCCGGCCAGCACGCAGACCGGGCCGTGCAGGGCGGTGGCCACGGCGCGCTGCTCGGGGTCCAGCCCGGCCAGCACCGCGTCCGCTCCGACGGGGGCGTGGCCGTACTGCGCGTGCGGGTCGTCGAACCCGAGGAGGTCTTCCTGCATGCCCTCCATCCTCGCAGGCGCGCCGGACAGTTCGGACGGGCTTGTCCACAGGCGGCCCGTGATGGTCGGATCGTCGCACCACCACCCACCCCGGAATGGGCCCGGGCCGCCGGACGTTGCACCGGGCGGCCGCCCGGCCACCGTCCGTCGACCGAAGGAGCACCTCGCCATGTCCGGCACCGTCACGATGTACAGCACGACCTGGTGCGGCTACTGCAACCGCCTCAAGAGCCAGCTGGACCGCGAGGGCATCGCCTACAGCGAGATCAACATCGAGCAGGACCCGGCCTCGGCCGCGTACGTGGAGTCGGTCAACGACGGCAACCAGACGGTGCCGACGGTCGTGGTGGTCTCGGCCTCCGGCGAGCAGAGCGTGATGACCAACCCGAGCCTGCGCCAGGTCCAGGCCGCGCTGGCCTGACCGGGAGCGGGCCGCCGCCTGCGGGGACGGCCCGGCCGGGCTCAGCCGGCCGCCGGGGCGCCCTCGCCGAGCTCGTAGAGCAGTCGGGCCCGGTCGGCGGCGTAGCGGGTCTCCACCACCCGGATCGGACCGCGCCGGTCGCTGCTGACCCGGGTGTTGACCAGCAGCGGCACGCCGGGGCCGAGGCCGAACCAGGCGATCTCGGCCGGGTTCGGCATCCGGGCGGTGAGGTGGTCGGTGGCGGCGGTCTCCGCCCGGCCGAGCTCGGCCAGTATCCGCTCGTCGCCGCCGGGCACCGGCCGGTCCTGCATCAGCGGCGTCCCGGCGGCCAGCCCGGCCCGGTAGTGGCTCTCCTCGATGGCGTACGGCTCCTGGTCGACCCGGCAGAGCCGGCGGCGCATCATGACGGTGTCCTCGGGGCGCAGTCCGAGCCAGGCGGCGATGTCGCGGCGGGCCCGGACGGCGGCGACCTCGAAGTCGACGGTGAGCTGCCGCCCGGCGGCCTCGGCCTCGGCGGCGTACACCTCGCCGCTGGGGGTGAGCGGGCCGCGGCGGGCGGGGCGGGCGTGCACCCGGTGGTCGTGCCGGGAGGGTTCGCGCAGGTAGGTGCCCTTGCCCTGGACGCGCACCACCCGGCCCTCGTGGACCAGCGCGTCCACGGCGAGCCGGACGGTGTTGCGGGCGACCCCGTACTGCCCCTCCAGCTCGGTCTCGACCGGGAGCCGGCCGCCGTCCGCCCACTCGCCGGACTCGATCCGGCGGCGCAGGTCGGCGGCGAGCCGCTGGTACTTGGGCGGGTGCGCGGTGCCGCCGCGGTGGATCCTCACGCGAGCGAATCTAGCCAGTGGGCCCGCGCGGTTTCAGCGAAATCCCCCATCCCCGCCACGATTTGGGGCACGGGGAACCCCCGCGGCCGTCCGCGTCCCGCCGCCCGACCGACGCACGACGGGGGCGCGCGGAGCACCTCCGCACGCCCCCGTCGTCGGGCGGTCACCAGCGGGCGGCCGCCGGGAGCGGTTCGCCGTACCAGAGTTCGACCAGGTGCCGGGCGATCGAGATGCCGGACGGCGGCAGGATCTCCCCGGCGGCCATCCCGGCCCGCAGCTCCTCCCGGCTGAACCAGCGGGCCTCGGAGATCTCCTCGCCGTCCACGGTGATCCCGGTGCCGTCGGGCAGCGCCCGGCCGAGGAAGCCGAGCATCAGGCTGGACGGGAACGGCCAGGGCTGGCTGGCCACGTACTCGACCTCGCCGACCCGGACGCCCGCCTCCTCCCACACCTCGCGGACCACCGTCTGCTCGATCGCCTCGCCGGGCTCGACGAACCCGGCCAGCGTGGACCAGCGGCCCTCCGGCCAGAGCGCCTGGCGGCCCAACAGGCAGCGGTCCTCGCCGTCGGTGATCAGCATGATCACCGCGGGGTCGGTGCGCGGGTAGTGCTCGGCCGCGCAGGAGGTGCAGCGGCGCAGGTGGCCGGCCCCGGCCTTCTCGGTGGGGTGGCCGCAGCGGGAGCAGAAGGAGTGCAGCCGGTGCCAGTGCTCCAGGGCGACGGCGTGCACCAGCAGCCCGGCGTCGCGGTCGGAGAGCGTGCCGCCGACCTCGCGCAGGCCGGCCGGGCGGGCGTCGCCGTCGAGCCGGCCGGGCAGCGACTCACAGTCCAGCGCGAAGTAGTGGGTGCCGTCCTCGTCGGTGCCGAGGAAGTAGCGGTCCCCGCTCTGGGGGGCCTCGAAGGAGGGCAGCAGCACCAGCTCGCTGCCGGTGGCGGTGTCCACCACGAAGGCCTCGCCGCCGGCGATCGGCAGCACCCGGGTGGTGGGGTGGCTCCAGGCCGCGGCCAGCCACGGCTCGTCCAGTCGGCGGTGCGCCGCCCGGTCCACCCCGGCGCGGGCCAGCGCGAGGTGCTTGGTCTCGGGTGCGCTGCTCAACTCGTCCATCCCCGTTCGCGTTCGATGCGGCTGTGGTGCCAGTGCGGAACGGTCATCGCCGGAAGTTCTCCGCGAGGTCGCCCCACAGGTGGGCGGAGGTCTCGACGCCCTTGCGCAGCAGGTCGAGCTCCACCTTCTCGTTGATCGAGTGCCAGCCGTCCGAGGGCACCGAGATGCCGAGGAACAGCACCGGCGCCCCCAGCACGTCCTGCAGGTCGGCGGCCGGGCCGGAGCCCCCCTCGCGGGTGAACAGGACCTTCTGCTCGAAGGCCCGCTCCATCGCCCGGACCACCGACCGGAGGGCGGGGTGGTCCAGCGGCGTCAGGCAGGGGCGGGTCGCGCCGGGGAAGACGATCTCGTACCGGATGCCCTCCGGGACCTGCGCGGAAACCCAGGCGGCCACCGCCTCCCGGACCTTCTCCACCTCCTGGCCGGCGACCAGCCGGAAGGACAGCTTCAGGTGCGCCTCGGCGGGGACGATGGTCTTGCCGCCGGGGCCGGTGTAGCCGCCCCAGATGCCGTTGACCTCGGCGGTCGGCCGGGCCCAGACCCGCTCCAGGGTGCTGTAGCCGGCCTCGCCCTGGGTGCCGTACGACTTGGCGACCCTCAGCCACTGCGCCTCGTCGAAGGGCAGGGCGGCGAACAGCGCCCGCTCCTCCTCGGTGAGCTCGACCACGCCGTCGTAGAAGCCGGGGACGGCGACCCGGCGGTCGGCGTCGTGCAGGCCCGCGACCAGGGCGGCGGCCACGTCGGCCGGGTTGGGGACGGCGCCGCCGAAGGAGCCGGAGTGGATGTCGTTGTCCGGGCCGTACAGGTCGATCTGGCAGTCGGCCAGGCCGCGCATGCCGGTGCACACGGTCGGGGTGGTCTCGGACCACATGCCGGTGTCGGAGATGATCACCACGTCGGCGGCCAGCCGCTCGGCCTCGCGGCGCACCAGGGCGGCGAAGTTCGGCGAGCCGGACTCCTCCTCGCCCTCGACCAGCAGCTTGAGGTTGACCGCGGGCGCGGTGCGGCCGGTGGCGGCGAGGTGGGCGCGCAGGCCCAGGGTGTGGAAGAAGACCTGGCCCTTGTCGTCGGCGGCGCCGCGCGCGTACAGGCGGCGGCCGACCACGGCGGGCTCGAACGGGTCGGTGTCCCAGCCGTCCTCGCGGGCGGCGGGCTGCACGTCGTGGTGGCCGTAGACCAGCACGGTCGGCGCGCCCGCGTCGCCGGAGGGCCACTCGGCGAAGACCGCGGGCAGCCCGTCCGTCTCCCACACCTCGGCGACCGGGAAGCCGGTCGCGCGCAGCTTGTCGGCCAGCCACTCGGCGGAGCGGCGGACCTCGCCCGCCCGACCCGGGTCGGCGGAGACCGAGGGGATGCGCAGCCAGTCGGCGAGGTCGGCCAGGAAGGCGTCCTCGTGCTGGTCGATGAAGGAGCGGACGGCGCTGTCCGGCGTTTTCGTCATGCGGACGACTTTAGTTCGCCCGGACGGGTGCGTGCCCACGGCCTCCCCCGGCCGTGAGCACGGTCACCCGCCGCGGTCCGCTTCCCCGCGGCCCGCCCCCGCCGCGGTGGCGGCTCAGCCGGCCCGGCGGGCCAGCCCGATCCGGGAGCGGGTGAGCAGCGCGGCCAGCAGCACCGCCACCGCCGGCAGGCCGATCAGCAGGGCGGCCAGGTCGGCCCAGGGGACGGCGATGACCGCGTCCTCGTGGCCGGCCGGGACGCCGTTGATCCAGACCAGCGAGTTGCGGGCCTCCAGCAGCCGCAGCGCGACCGCCGGCACGGCGCCGCAGAGCAGGCCGAGCACCGCTCCCATCGCGGCGATCACCCCGCACTGGAAGCCGGACAGCCGTCGCCGGATGCCGCCGGAGGCTCCGACCGCGGCCAGCGTGGCCAGGTCCTGCTGGGAGTCGGCGGCGGCCAGGCCGGTGGCGATGCCGGCCGCGCCGAGGGCGACCAGGGCGGCGAAGACGGTCAGGCCGACCATCTTGACGCTCCGCTCGGCCTTGAAGCCCTGCTCGACGTCCAGGTAGACGGTGTCGTCGAGCTTGGCGAGGTGGGCCTCGACCTTCTGGACCCGGGCGTCGGAGAGCTGCGCGGCGGGCTTCCACAGCGATCCCTCGGCGCGCAGGCCCAGCCCGGCCTTCTGCGCGGCCTCCGCGCTCATCACGACGGTGCCGAACGGGAGCGGCGCGCTGACCTCCACGGCGTCCACGGTGACGTCCCGGGTCGTGCCCCGGTAGTCGCCCGCG
Source organism: Kitasatospora phosalacinea (assembly GCF_030268885.1). Taxonomy (GTDB): domain Bacteria; phylum Actinomycetota; class Actinomycetes; order Streptomycetales; family Streptomycetaceae; genus Kitasatospora; species Kitasatospora phosalacinea_C. The sequence continues at coordinate 128,836 of NZ_BSSA01000003.1, read as the reverse complement.
TCGATCTGCGCCCGGGTCGGCTGTTCCTCGGCCCGCAGGAACGCCTTGCCGTCGGCGACGTGGTCGGGGCGGAACACCAGGGCCTTGCCCGCGGCCAGGGCCTGCTCGGCGGCCGGGTCGTGCAGGTCGAACAGGTTGTGCAGCAGCGCCGGGTCGCCGATCAGGACGTCGCCGAACATGCTGCTCAGCTGGGTGGGCAGGCCCCGCTCCGCGGCGCACCGCGGGTCGCCCGCCAAGCGTTCGCGCTCCTCGTCGGACTTGGCGTCCTGGGCCGGGCAGCGCTTCTCGGGCGTCTTCAGCGCCTGGACGAACCCGCAGTCGTAACTGGCCCCGCAGTCCCGCGGGACGGCGGTCGGGCTCAGCACGTCGGCGCGCTCGCCGAGGGCGCCGAAGTCCTTCTCGACGGCCTCGCGCAGGGCGGCGTACCGGTCGGTGTCCGACCTGCCGCCCTGCAGCAGGGCGACCGCGCCCGCGGGCAGGGTGGGCCGGTAGTCCTGGCGCTGCTTCTCGACGTCGCTGGCGTGGTAGATGCCGACCGCGACGGCACCCGCGACGGCGGCCATCACGGCGGCCACGGCGGGGGCGGTGCGGCCGCGGTTGCGCACCGAGTCGCGCAGCGCCAGGCGCGGGCTGAGCGGCAGGTGGCGGCCGAGCCGGCCGAACAGGCCGATCAGCAGCGGGGTGCACAGCAGCATGCCGAGTTCGGCGATCACCGAGCCGCCGAGCAGGCCGGGCACGGGGGCGGTGTTGGTGACCGCGCAGAGCAGGGCCAGCCCGGTGCCGCCGACCACCATCACGGCGCCGAGGACGGCGACCAGCCGGTTGGCGGGCTTGCTGCCGCCGCGGCCGGTGAGCGCCTCCACCACGTCCTGCCGGGAGGCCTGGACGGCGGGGACGACGGCCGCGAGCAGGCCGGTGACCAGGCCGACCAGGGCGACGGCGAGCAGGTCGAGGGGCTGCACGTCGAAGTGGCCGAAGCGCTGCCCGCCGTACACCTCCAGCCGGTCGCGCAGCAGCGCGACCAGGCCGGTGCCGCCGAGCAGACCGAGCACCGCGCCGCCGGTGCCGAGCACCGCACCGCCCGCCAGCACCACGGCCCGCACGTGCGAGCGGTCGCCGCCGCCGGCCGCGAGCAGGCCGAGCTGGCGGCGCGAGCGGCGGGCGCCGACCGCGAAGGCGGGCCCGGCGAGCAGCACGATCTCCAGCAGGGCCATGCCGGGCACCAGCGCGGCGAGGGCCAGCAGGCTCTTGTTGACGTGGCCGGAGGAGTACCTGGCCTCCGCCTCGTAGTAGGGCACCTCACTGCGGGCCGGCGGGTGCAGCAGGACGGCCCGGGAGGCCGCCGTGAAGCCGTACTCGTTCAGCTCCTTCACCTTCGGCCAGTCGATCGCGCCCCCGGCCGGCAGCTTGACCAGCCAGGAGGTCGAGTTCCGCGGCCCGCTGCCGGCGGAGTCCGGGTCGGCCTGCGCCAGCGCGCCGACCACCGCGCCGGGACGGCCGTACAGCTCGTTCATGTCCAGGCTCGCGGGGTCCTCGACGACGGCGGTGATGGTGTACGGGCGGGAGTCCAGGCCGCGCAGGGCGGTGCGGTCGCCGATCCGCAGGCCGGAGCGCTCCAGGAACGCCCGGGTGGCGGCGACCTGGTCGGGCTCGGTGGGGGCGCTGCCCCGCACCACGTTCAGCTTGCCGCGCCACACCGGGTCGGTCAGGTCGACCTCCTCGACGGTGGTCGACATCCGGCCCTCGACGGTGGTGGCCGAGGTGCTCTTGTACTGTCCGGTGGGCACCAGCACCGCGCCGGGCAGCAGTTCGGTGAGCAGCTGCGCGGGGTCGGTCGCGGCACTGCGTTGCTCGGCGGGGGTCTTCGGACCACCGGGTCCGGGATCCCGACCGGTGCTGTCCTTGCCGTCGGGGCTCTGCAGGAGGGCCTGGCCGGGCGTGTTCATGGAGACGTACGCCTGGGCGGTGCCCATCGTCCGGGCGGCCTGCTCGGCCGGTTCCAGCTGGGTGCTGCGGGCGATCACGTCCACGCCGGCCACGCCGAGCACCGGCAGGGCGATCATCGCCAGCACGAGGGCGCTGCGGCCCTTGGCCCGGACGGCGTCGCGGCGGGCGATCCGGAGGGCGGCGCGCCAGGCGCTCGGCTTCACGGCTGCCCGTCCTTCCGGGCGTTGGTGGCGGCGGTGAGGAGCAGGCTGCCGGCGTCCTGCCGGGCGGTCTCGTCGACCAGCAGGCCGTCGCGCAGGAAGACCACCCGGTCCGCCCAGGCGGCGTGCCGGGCCTCGTGGGTGACCATCATGGCGGCGGCCCCGGCGTCGCAGCGGGCGCGCAGCACGGCGAGGACGGACTCGCCGGTGGTGGAGTCCAGGGCGCCGGTGGGTTCGTCGGCGAGCACCAGGCGGCGGTCGCCGATCAGGGCGCGGGCGATGGCGACGCGCTGCTGCTGGCCGCCGGACATGTCGTCGGGGAAGCGGTCGGCGAGTTCGCCGATGTGGAGTTCCTCCAGCGCGGCCAGCGCCTCGCGGCGGGCGGCGCGGGCGGAGACGCCGTCGAGTTCGCGGGGCAGCGCGATGTTCTCGGCGGCGGTGAGCGCCGGTATCAGGTTGTAGTCCTGGAAGACGTAGCCGACCGAGCGGCGGCGGACGGCGGCCAGCTTCTTGCGGTCCAGGTCGCCGAGGACGGTGCCCTCGACGACCACCCGCCCGTCGGTGGGGCTGTCCAGGCCGCCCGCGAGGGTCAGCAGGGTGGACTTGCCGGAGCCGGAGGGCCCCATCACGGCGACCAGTTCGCCGGGGTACACCCGCAGGTCGACGGCGCGCAGCGCGTGCACCTCGGCCGCGCCGTGGCCGTGCGTGCGGCTGACCCGGTCGAGGTGCAGGACGGGGTCGGCCGGCTTGAGTTGTTCGGTCATCGCTCCCCCAGGGGGTTCATCGGGTGCGGCCGCGGTCGCGGCTCTTGACGGCGCGTCGGGCGGTCGGCGCGGCGGGTCCGGACGGCGCGGCGGTGGCGGCGCGTTCGGCGTGCTGGGCGAGCCGGGCCTCGCAGTGGTCCAGCCAGCGGATCTCCGCCTCGGTCTGGAAGATCAGCTGTTCCAGCACCAGCAGCCAGGCCAGGTCGCCGCCGGAGCCGCTGTCGGCGGCCAGCGCGCGGCCCTTGAGCCGGGTGTAGTCCTGCAGGGCCTGCATGCTGTGCCGGCGCTGGCCGTGCACCACCGCGGCGACGTCGACGCCCGGGACGGTGACCGCCATCGCGAGCTTGATCGCGAGTTCGTCGCGGGGCGGGTTGGTGCGCGGCACCGGGGTGTCGAACCAGCGGCGCAGTTCGGCGCGTCCCTCGTGGGTGACGGCGTAGAACTGGTGGCCCTCGTCGTCCTCGCCCGCGGCCTCGACCAGGCCGTCGCGTTCCAGGCGGCCCAGCGTGGTGTAGACCTGGCCGACGTTCAGCGGCCAGGTCGCCCCCGTGCGGGCCTCGAACTCGGTTCTCAGCTGGTAGCCGTAGCGCGGGCCCTGGTCGAGCAGGGCGAGCAGGCCGTGACGGATCGACATACCGAGTATGTATACCGGGTATGTGGCGCTCGGCTCAAGCCGCCGTCCCGTCCGCACCGGCCCGGTACGGTCGACGGCGTGACCACACTGCGGATCGCCACGTACAACCTGCTGCACGGCCAGCCGCTCGCCCCCGACGGCAGCCCGGCCCCCTACCCGGCCGAGCCGGGCGGGCCGTTGGCCGACGCCGTCGCCTCGCTCGACGCCGACGTGCTCGCCCTCCAGGAGGTCGACCGGTACCAGGAGCGCTCCGGGCGCACCGACCAGGCCGCCGTCGCCGCGAAGGCCACCGGCGCCACCGACTGGCGCTTCGCCGCCGCGCTGCACGGCACCCCCGCCCCCGGCGCGGGCTGGCTCCCCGACCCCGGGCGGCCCGGCCTGGCCGTCTACGGACCGACCGACCTGGACGACGACTCCCGGCCCTCGTACGGGACCGCGCTGCTCACCCGGCTCCCGGTGCTGCACTGGCGGGCCCGCCGGTTCGCGCCCGCGCCCTTCGGCCTGCCGCTGCGGGTGGCCGGGCGGCGCGGACTGACGCCCGTGCCGGACGAGCCGCGGGCGGCGCTGGCCGCGGTGCTGGCCGGTCCGGGCGGGGAGTTCACGGTGGTGGCCGCGCACCTGTCCTTCGTGCCGGGGTGGAACGTCGCCCAACTCGCCGCGATCCGGCGCTGGATCGCCGACCTGCCGCAGCCCTACCTGGTGCTCGGCGACTTCAACCTGATCGGCGCGGTGCCCCGCACGGTGCTCGGCTCGGCGCACGCGATCCAGCGCACCGCGCGGCGCGAGCGCGTGCGCACCGCCCGGCGCACCCGGCTGCAGGGCTGGTACGACCTGGCCCGCACCCCCACGTACCCCTCGCACCGCCCGGCCGTGCAGTTCGACCACATCCTGGGCATCGGCGTCCCGCGCAGCTCCGTCGGCTCGGTCTCGGCGCCCCGCACGGGGGTGTCGGACCACCGGCCGCTGGTCGTCGACATCGAGGTGTAGGGGCGGCATCGGGGGCCGGGCGAGAACGGCGAGGACCGCATCGGGGGCCCGGGGGACGGCGGGCCCCGGCCGTCAGCAGCCCGAGCCCGCCGTTCCCCGGGCCACTGCCGGAGCGCCCGCGTACCCGCTGCCCCAGTACGCGCCCTGCGCGGGCATGGCGACCGGGTCGAACTGGAGCAGCAGCATCGCCGCGTCGTCGCCGAGCCGGTGGCCGACGTGGCGGACCACGTCGTCGTGCAGGCGCTGCAGCACGTCGCCGGGGCCGTCGTCGGCGAGCAGCGGGAGGCGGTCGGTGAGCGGGTAGAAGGCGCCGGAGCCGTTGCGGGCCTCGATGACGCCGTCGGTGTAGAGCAGGATCCGGTCGCCGGGCTCCACGTCGAGCAGTTGCAGCGGGGGCCGCACGTCCGCCGGGTCCAGCACGCCCAGCGGGGGGACGCTCTCGTCGGCGGCGAGCAGCCGCGGCGGGGCGTCGCCGCGGAGCAGGACGGGTGCGGGGTGGCCGCAGTTGGCGATCTCCAGGACGCCGTCGGGGCGGACGCCGAGCAGCACCAGGGTGACGAACTCCTCCTCGACGCCGGGGTGCTCGTTCTCGTGCAGGGCGCGGTCCAGGCTGACGGCGAGCCAGCCCGCGACCTTGTCGAGGGCGGCCTCCTGGTGCGCGGCCTCGCGGAACGCGCCGAGCACCGCGGCGGCGGTCTCCACCGCGGCCAGGCCCTTGCCGCGGACGTCGCCCATCACGGCGCGCACGCCGTAGCGGGTGTGGACGACCTCGTACAGGTCGCCGCCGATGGAGGCGTGGGCCGCGGCGGCGGCGTAGCGGACGGCGGCGCGCACCGGGCCGACCCGCTCGGGGACGGGGCGCAGCAGCACCCGGCGGGCGATCTCGGCGACCAACTGGGCTTCGGCGAGGGCGAGTTCCTGGCGCAGCCGGAGGGTGGCGCTGAGGTGGCCGATGCCCGCGATCAGGACGATCGCGGCGACGGTGGCGGTGTGCACGGACTGGCCGAGGATGCCGTGGTACCAGGCCATGCCGAAGGCGCAGACCTCGGCGAGGGCGCCGATCAGCAGCGGGTACCAGGTGCGGCGGGAGACCACGGCGGCGAGGGCGGGGACGGCGGTCAGGGCGGGCTCGACGGTGACCCGGCTGTCGGTCAGCAGGTCCAGCGAGAGGATCAGCACCATGCCGATCAGCGGCAGGGCGTGCGAGGTCTTGGGCCAGGTGCCGGTGACGGTGCCCGGTACCGGGCCTGGGGTGGGGCCGTGGAGGACGTCCCTGATCCATCCGGTCGCGCTCAACGTCGGTCTCTCCAGCGGAAGGTGCGGGTGCTGCTCGGCACCTGCGGGTCTGACGGGAGGTCAGGGGGTCGGGAGGCCCTGACGGCGGCCGGAGTACGAGGGATGACCGGTTACCGACCCCACAATAGGCGCGAAACGTGCAGGGCGCACAGGTTTCGCGTGATCTCGTGACGGGTTGAATGCTCTGAGTGACTCTTTTCTACCTATTCCCGATCAGAAGATCGCTCAACTCTTTTCGGCCGGGAAGTCCTGACGGGGTTTCGACCCGGCCGGAGCGCACGTAGCAGAACGAGGCGGTGACCTCCTGGGGCGGGACGCCGACCTGCTCGGCCCAGGCCAGCCGGTAGATGGCGAGTTGCAGCGGATCGCCGCTCTCCTCCCGCCCGGTCTTCCAGTCCACCACCTCGTACCGCGGTGACCCAGCGCCACGACCCGCGTCCCGGTAGACCGCGTCGATCCGGCCGCGCACCACCCGCCCCGCGAGCACCAGCTGGAAGGGCGCCTCGACCCGGTGCGGGGTGCGGCGGGCGTAGGGACCGCGCAGGAACGCCTCCTTGAGCCGTTCCAGGTCGCGCTCGTCCTCGATCTCCTCGGCGTCCAGGCCGGGCAGCGCGTCCGGGCCCAGCAGCAGCGGCTGGTCGTAGCGGGACTGCACCCAGGCGTGGAAGCGGGTGCCGCGGCGGGCGGCGGGCGCGGGCGGGCGGGGCATCGGGCGGGCCAGGTCGCGGGCGAAGCCGTCCGGGTCGGCGGCCAGCCGCATCAGCTGGGAGGCGGAGAGCGAGGCGGGCAGCTCGACGTCCCGGACGGTCCGCCGGGAGCGCTCCAACTCGCCCAGCAGGGCGGTCAGGTCGCGGTCCCAGGAGGCCAGCAGCCGCTGGTCCTCGACGCCCATCGGCTCGGCCGCGGGCGCGGGGGCCCCGGCCAGCCGCTGCCGCACCACCCGGGCGACCTGCCGCCGGGCCTGCTGCGCGGCCGGGTCCAGCGGCAGCGGCCAGGGGGTCTCCACCGAGACGTCGAACGCCGGGTTCCGCGCGTCCGGCGCGGGCTCCTCGGCCCAGTGCTCGACCTCGCCGTCGCCGGGCCGCTCGCAGTGCTCGCGCAGCGCGGTCAGGAACTCCGACGGCCCGCGGCGGCGCTTCTGGGACGGCCCCCACCAGTGCCCGGAGGCCAGCAGCAGCGAGCGCGGCCGGGTGAAGGCGACGTAGCCGAGCCGCAGTTCCTCGACCGCGGCGTGCTCGGTCATCTCCTTCTTGAACAGGCCCATCCCCTTCGAGGTCCAGGCCGGTTCGGCGGGCAGGGTGGCGGCGTCGCCGCGCAGGGCGTGCGGGAGCACCTTGCGGTTGGCGGTCCAGCTGTCGCGCCCCTTCCTGGACGGGAAGGCGCCCTTGACCAGGCCGGGGACGGCGACCACGTCCCACTCCAGGCCCTTGGACTTGTGCGCGGTGAGCACCTTGACGGTGTCCTCGCCGCCGGGCAGCCCGGCGTCCAGGCCGCGCTCGTACTCCTGGGCGGCGCGCAGGAAGGCCAGGAACGCGGCCAGGCCGGGGTCGCCGTCCAGGTCGGCGAAGGAGGCGGCGATGTCCAGGAAGGAGTGCAGCGTCTCGCGGCGGCGGGCGGCCAGCGCCAGCGGGGAGGCGGAGAGCTCGACCTCCAGGCCGGTGACGGTCAGCACCCGGTGCAGGACGTCCATCAGCGGCTCGGCCAGCGCCCGGCGCAGCTCGCGGATCTCCCGGGCGAAGCGGGCGAAGCGGACCCTCGCCTCGGGCGAGAACGGCAGGTCGTCGGGCTGTTCGGCGTCGACGAAGGTCTCCAGCGCGTCGGCCAGCGAGACCACCTCGGTCGGGTCGGTCTCGGCGACGGCTGCGGCCAGCGCGTCCTGCTCGCCGGGGCGGGCGGTGCGGACGAGTTCGGCGGCGCGGCGGCCGAGCAGCGCCAGGTCGCGCGGGCCGGTGCGCCAGCGCGGGCCGATCAGCAGCCGGACCAGGGCGGCGTTCGCGGTCGGGTCCTGCAGCACCTCGCAGAGCGCCACCAGGTCGGCCACCTCGGGCAGTTGCAGCAGCCCGCCGAGGCCGACCACCTCGACCGGGACCTTCCGCTCGACCAGCGCGGCGTGCAGGTCGGCGAAGGAGCTGCCCGCCCGGCAGAGCACGGCGATCCGGCCGGGCGCGGTGCCGGTGCGCACCAGGTGGGCGACCGAGTCGGCCAGCCAGGCGACCTCCTCGGCGTGGGTGGGCAGCAGCGCGACGCGGGCGTAGCCGTCGCGTTCGGCGCCGGGGGCGGGCCGCAGCGCCTCCACGCCCTCGTGCATGGCGCGCAGCGGCTCGGCCAGCCGGTTGGCGAGGTCGAGCAGGCGGCCGCCGCTGCGGCGGTTCTCGCTGAGCGCGAAGCGGTGCGCGTCGCTGCCGTCGGCGCGCGGGAAGTGCCGGGGGAAGTCGTCCAGGTTGGCGACCGAGGCGCCGCGCCAGCCGTAGATCGCCTGGCAGGGGTCGCCGACCGCGGTGACCGGGTGCCCGGCGCCCTGCTCGCCGCCGAACAGGCCCGCCAGCATGAGGCGTTGGGCGACGGAGGTGTCCTGGTACTCGTCCAGCAGCACCACCCGGTACTGCTCGCGCAGCAGGCGGCCGACCTCGGGGCGCCGGGTGGCGAGCCGGGCGGAGGCGGCGATCTGGTCGCCGAAGTCGAGCAGGCCGAGCTGCTGCTTGCGGGCCCGGTAGTCCTCGACCAGGCGCAGCAGTTCCTGCCGGCCGCGGGCGGCCTTCGGAACGGCCCGCAGGTCCTCGTTGGTGAGCTTGACGCCGGCCAGCCGGTCGAGCAGCTCCTCGTCGTACGCCCGCAGTCGCTCGGGTTCGACCAGGTGCTCGGCGAGTTCGGAGTCCAGCGCGACGATCTCGGCGACCAGCGCGGAGAAGGTGCCGGTGAGCGCCGGGAAGGGGCCGCGGGCCTGGCGCAGGACGCGGGCGGCGAGCTGGAAGCGGGTGGCGTCGGCGAGCAGCCGGACGTCGGGCTCGATGCCCAGGCGCAGGCCGTGCTCCTTGAGCAGCGTCCCGGCGAAGGCGTGGTAGGTGGAGATCTGCGGTTCGCCGAGGGCGTCCTCGTCCGCCTCGCCCGTCCCGGCGCGCAGCAGGGCGGCGCGGACGCGTTCGGCGAGCTCCCCGGCCGCCTTGTTGGTGAAGGTCAGGCCGAGCACCTGCTCGGGGCGGACCGCGCCGGAGCCGACCAGCCAGACCACCCGGGCGGCCATCACGGTGGTCTTGCCGGAGCCCGCGCCGGCCACGATCACGCCGGGCTCCATGGGGGCGCCGATGGCCGCCAACTGCTCGTCGTTGAACGGGATCCCGAGCAGTTCGCGGAGCTGGGCCGGGTGCTGCAGCGGCTCAGTCGACGACATGCCGGCCGTCCCGCTGCGCGGAGCAGCTGCCGCGGAAGGCGCAGCGGCCGCAGCGCTCGCCCGCGGTGGGGGTGAACTTCTCGGCGAGCACCTTCCCGGCGGTCTCCACCAGCAGGTCCTCGATCCAGGGGGTGCTCTCCTCGGGCAGCTGCCGCTGCACCTTGGGCGACTCGGGGTCCTTCCGGTCCGGCTCGCGCAGGTGCACCAGTTCGGCCCCGCCGGGGGTGGCGCCGCCCTCGAAGCCGGGCAGGTCGTCGAGCGCGCCGCGGCTCACCGCCAGCTGGTAGACCGCGAGCTGGCGGTTCTCCGGCAGCGAGCTGTTGGCGGGCGGGGTCCTGCCGGTCTTGAAGTCGACGACGTACGCCCGTCCCGCGGCGTCCGCCTCGACCCGGTCCATCGAGCCGCGCAGGCGCACCGCGACGCCGCCGACCTCCAGCGTCAGGTCGAAGCCGTGCTCGGTGGCGACGGTGGTGCGCTCGCGCTCCAGCACGTGCCAGCGCAGGAAGCGCTCCAGGGCGGCGCGGGCCTCGCCCTTCTCCTGGGTGGACTTCCACGGCGCGTCGAAGGCGAGGGCGTCCCAGACGGTGTCCAGGCGCTCCATCAGGACGGCCAGGTCGGCGGGGGTGCGGCCGGAGCCGACCTCGTCGGCGAGGGCGTGCACCACGTTGCCGAAGCCCTGGGCGGCGGAGGCGGTGCTGCCCGCCCTGACGTCCTTCTCCAGGAACCACTGCAGCGCGCAGGACTCCAGCTGCTCCAGGCCGCTGCCGGAGAGCCGGACGGGCTGCTCGGCCCCGCGCAGCGGCTGCGGGGCGGCGGTGAGGTCGTCCAGGCCCCACCACTGGTCGGGGTGGGCGGCGGGGACGAGCGGGCGGCCGTCCTCGTCGAGGGCGGCGGCGAGGGTGGCGAGGCGTTCGGCGGCGGCCCGGCGCAGCTGCGGGGAGCGGGCCGGGTCGACGGTGACGGCGCGCAGCTCGGCGACCAGCGCGGGCACCGACAGCGGGCGGCGCGGCCGGGAGGTGACGTCGGCGACCTTGACCCGGGGGGTGCGCTCCAGCACCCGGCCGGTGCGCGGGTCGACGCTCTCGCGGTAGAGCTCGCGCAGGAACCGGGAGGGCTCGTCGCCGTCCTCGGCGGGCGCCTTGACGGCGGTGACCACGAGGCGGTCCTTGGCCCGCGTCGCGGCGACGTAGAACAGCCGCCGCTCCTCGGCGAGCAGCGCGGCCGGGGAGAGCGGTTCGGCGAGGCCGTCGCGGCCGATCCGGTCGGCCTCCAGCAGCGAGCCGCGGCGGCGCAGGTCGGGCCACAGGCCCTCCTGGACCCCGGCGACGACGACCAGGCGCCACTCCAGGCCCTTGGAGCGGTGCGCGGTCATCAGCCGGACGGCGTCGGGGCGCACCGCGCGCACGTGCAGGGTGTCGGCGGCGATGTCCTGGGCCGCTATCTCGGCGAGCAGGTCGAGGGCGCCGCGGTGGCCGGTGACCCGCTCCTCGGCGCGGGCGGCGGTCTCGAACAGGGCGCACAGCGCGTCGAGGTCGCGGTCGGCGTTGCGCCCGGCGGGGCCGCCGCGCAGGGCGGCCCGTTCCAGCCGCTCGCGCCAGCGCCGGGAGCCGTCCCACAGCTCCCACAGCGCGTCCTCGGCGCTGGCGCCGCCCGCCAGCAGTTCGCGGACCTTGCGCAGCAGCACGCCGAGCTCGTACGCGCGGCGGGCGTAGGGGGCGTCCAGCAGGGCGAGCAGTTCGGGGTGGGCCAGCGCCTCGCGGAGCAGCTCCTCGGCGGGGCGGACCACGCCGGGGGCGCCGTCGGCGGCCAGTGCGCGGCGCTCCTCCTCGCGCAGGGTGCGGCCCAGGCGGCGCAGGTCGGAGCCGTCGAGGGCGGCGAGCGGGCCGGTGAGCAGGGTGTGCGCGAGGTCGGCGGTGAGCGCGTCGGGGCCCTCCGCGCACACCCGCAGGGCGAGCAGCAGCGGGGCGACGGCGCTCTCCTCGCGCAGCGGCAGGTCGTCGCCGTCGATCTCCAGCGGGACGCCCGCGGCGGCCAGCGCGCGGCGCACCGCCGGTATGGTCCGGGCCCCGGCCCGGACCAGGACCGCCATCTCGCCCCAGGGGACGCCGTCCTCCAGGTGGGCGCGCCGCAGCAGGTCGGCGACCGACTCGAGTTCGGCGCCGGGCGTCGGGTAGGTGTACACCTCGACGAAGCCGCCCTCGCGGGAGGGCAGCAGGGCGCGGTGCGCGGCGAGCTTGTCGGCGGGCAGCCGGCCCATCGGCATCCGGCGGGCCAGCTCGCGGGAGGCCGCCAGCAGCACCGCGCCGGAGCGCCGGGAGACCCGCAGCACCTTGACCTCGGCGGGGCTGCCGTCGGCCCGCCGGAAGGCGTCGGGGAACTCCAGGATGCCGTTCACGTCGGCGCCGCGGAAGGCGTAGATCGACTGGTCGGGGTCGCCGACGGCGACCAGGTCGCGCCCGTCCCCGGCCAGGTGGTGCAGCAGCCGGACCTGCGCGGGGTCGGTGTCCTGGTACTCGTCGACGAACACCACGTCGTAGCGGGCGCGCAGCTCGGCGGAGACCTCCGGGCGCCCGGCGAGCAGCACGGCGCGGTGGACGAGCTCGGCGTAGTCGAGGACGCCGCGCAGGTCCAGCACGTCCAGGTACTCGGCCAGGAAGTGCGCGGCGGCGGCCCAGTCGGGGCGCTGCACGCCCGCCGCGAAGCGCTCCAGCTCCTGCTCGCCGAGGCCGAGCTCGCGGCTGCGGGCGAGCACGGCGCGGACCTCGTCGGCGAAGCCGCGGGTGGTCAGGCAGGCCCGCAGGTCCAGCGGCCAGGCGATGGTGCCGACGCCCGCCTTCGCGTCCTCGGCGCCGCCCGCGAGCAGTTCGCGGACCATCACGTCCTGCTCGGGGCCGGAGAGCAGGCGCAGCGGTTCGGCGTACTCCTCGGGCGGCTGGTGGGCGCGCAGCAGGGCGTAGCAGAACGAGTGGAAGGTGGTGGCCTGCGGGGCGGTGGCGCCGATCCGGGCGGTCATCCGGTCGCGCAGTTGCATCGCGGCCTTGCGGCTGAAGGTCAGCACCAGGACGCGCTCGGGCGCGGTGCCGTCGGCGACCCGCCGGGCGACCGCCTCGACCAGGGTGGTGGTCTTGCCCGTCCCGGGGCCCGCGAGCACCAGCAGCGGCCCCGAGGCGTGCTCGACGACCGCCCGCTGGAAGGCGTCCAGCTGCGGCGGGTCGGGCTGCGCGAGGGGGCTGCGCACCAGGCGGAACGGTGAGGTCACTGCGGTCCAGGGTCGTACGGCGGTTCAGCGGCGGGCCGTGGGGTGGCCCGCCGCGACGAGCCTACGATGGTGCACCCACAGACCCCTCCGGCGCACATCGCCCGGTCAGGGCGTCCCGTCCCAGCGGGCGGCCCGCAGGTCGACCCGCGGCTCGCCCGCGACGGTGCGCAGCGGGGTGCCCTCGGCCCGGTACTCGGGCAGCGCGCGGTGCTCGTGGCCGGGCAGCGGCCGCCCGTCCGCCCGGATCACCCGCCACCAGGGCACCGGCGCCCCGTACAGCGCCATCACCCGGCCGACCTGCCGGGGGCCGCCGCGGCCCAGGTACTCGGCGACGTCCCCGTACGTCATGACCTTCCCGGGCGGGATGCGTTCGGCGAGCTCCAGCACCGCCTCGGCGTACGGCGGGATCGCGGGGACGTCCTCGGGCTCGGTCATCCGCCGCATTCTTCCCCATCCGGTCGATTTCCCGCACCCCGTGCGGGCGACCCGGCGCGCGGGATGCCGCCCCTGGACCGCACCCGGGTGGCGGGCATGGCAGCATCTTCGGGGCAGTGCGACGCACGAGGACGAAGACCATGACGACCGGGACGGCCGAATTGAACGTGGACGAGGGCTCCGACCAGCCCGCCACCGACGGTTCCGCCGAACGGCCGGTCGACCTGCGCCACCGGGGACGGGACGCGCACCACACGGGGGAGGCAACGGTGGCCGCACAGCTGCCGTCGGAGGACGGTCCGGACCGTCCGGACGCACCGGACCGGCCGCCGGAGCCGGAGCCGGCACCGGAGCCCGAGCCGGAGGAGGGACCACCCGCCGAGGAGCCGGCCGGCGAGTACCTGGCCGTCGACGAACCGCTGCTCGCCCCGCGTGCGCACCGCCCGTCCGACCTGCTGAAGTTCCTGGGCGGGCTGTTCCTGATCATCCTGGTGTTCGTGCTGGCGCAGGTGGCGGTCTCCACCACCACCGGCATCGAGAAGGACATCACGGTCAACGCCGACCGGATCCCCGGCGTGCTGTCGAAGATCTCCGCGCTGGTCTCCTCCGTCGCGGTGCTCACCGTGCCGCTGGCCTTCGCGGTCGAGCGGCTGATCAAGCGCGACGGCCTGCGGGTCGCCGACGGCGTGCTCGCCTCGGTGCTGGCGTACGGCGTCTCGCTGGGCGTCGACTGGTGGGTCGCGGCCAGCGCCCCCGAGGAGATCCGCAACGCGCTGACCCAGTTCCCGCCGGGCGGCGGCGAGACGCTCACCGACCCGGTGCACGGCTACCTGGCGCCCGTGATCGCCTACATGACGGCGGTCGGCATGTCGAGCCGGCCGCGCTGGCGGGTCGCCCTGTGGGTGGTGGTGGTGCTCTCCGGCGCGGCCGAGCTGATCAACGGCAACACCACCCCGCTGTCCCTGGTGCTGACCGTCCTGATCGGCTGGTCGGTGGCCTACGGCACGCTGTACGCGATCGGCTCGCCGAACATCCGCCCCACCGGGCAGCACCTGATGATCGGCCTGCGCAAGGTCGGCTTCGCCCCGTCCGCCGCCCACCTGGCCCCCGCCGCGCCCGGCGGCACCCGCCGCTACCTGGTCACCCAGCAGACCGGGCCGCTGCTCGACGTCCACATCATCGACCGCGAGCAGCAGGCCTCCGGCTTCTTCTACCGCGCCTGGCGCCGCCTGCGGCTGCGCTCCGTCGCGGTCCGCCGCAGCCCCCAGTCGCTGCGCCAGGCCCTGGAGCAGGAGGCCCTGATCGCCTACGCGGCCGCCGCCTCCGGGGCCCGCGCCCCGCAGCTGGTCGCCACCTCCGAGCTCGGCCCGGACGCCGCGATCCTGGTCTACGAGAACGTGGCCGGGCGGACCCTGGACGAGCTCGCCGACGAGGAGGTCTCCGACGCGGTGATGGCCTCGTTCTGGGGCTCGGTCGCCACCCTGCACGAGCGCCGGATCGCCCACCGCCGCCTCACCGGCGAGTCCCTGCTGGTCGTCGACGAGCACACCGGCTGCCTGGTCAACCTCTCCGGCGGCGACATCGCCGCGGGCGACCTCACCCTGCGGATCGACGTCGCCCAGCTGCTCACCACCTTCGCCCTGCGGACCGGCCCGGAGCGCGCGGTGGCCGTCGCCACCGACGTCCTCGGCCCCACCCGGATCGCCGAGGCGCTGCCGCTGCTGCAGCCGGTCGGCCTGAGCCGGCAGACCCGCGGCGACCTCCAGCGGATGACCAAGGAGCGCAAGGCCGCCGCCCAGGCCCTCGCCCTCAAGCAGGTCGCCGCGGGTGAGCGCACCCAGCAGCAGGCCGAGGAGGACATCGCCCAGGCGGGCGAGGACCTGCTCGCGAAGATCCGGGCGCAGATCCTGCAGATCGCCCCCGAGGCGCCGCTGGCCCCCGCCAAGCTGGAACGCCTCAAGCCCAAGACCCTGATCATGGTGGTGGCGCTCACCTTCGCCGCCTACCTGGCCCTGACCACCATCCGGCCCGACCAGTTCAAGGTCTCCCAGATGAACTGGGCGTGGGCCTCGGTCGCGCTCTCCGCCTCCGCGTTCTCGTACGTGGCCGCCGCGATGAGCCTGACCGGCTTCGTCCCGGAGAAGCTCCCGTTCTGGCGCACGGTGGCCGCCCAGCTGGCCGGCTCCTTCGTCAAGCTGGTCGCCCCGGCCGCGGTCGGCGGCATCGCCCTGAACACCCGCTACCTGCAGAAGGCCGGCATCCGCCCGGTCCAGGCCGTCGCCTCGGTCGGCGCCTCGCAGCTGGCCGGGCTCGGCGGCCACCTGCTGCTGCTGTTCGCCTTCGGCCTGATCACCGGCTCCCAGACCAACGGCGACCTCGGCGCCTCCCGGGCCGTCATCATCGGCGTGCTCAGCGCCGCCGTCCTCGCCCTGGTCGTCGCCGCGGTCGCGCCGCTGCGCCGCTTCGTGGTGACCCGGGTCCGCTCGCTGCTGTTCGGCGTCATCCCGCGGATGCTCGACCTGATGCAGACCCCCCGCAAGCTGGTCACCGGCTTCGGCGGCATCGTCCTGCTGACGCTCTCCTTCACCGCCTGCCTGGACGCCTCCGTGCACGCCTTCGGCGGCGGCGCCAACGTCACCTACGCGGCCGTCGCGGTGGTCTTCCTCACCGCCAACGCGGCCGGCTCCGCCGTCCCCACCCCGGGCGGCATCGGCCCGGTCGAGATCGCCCTGATCACCGCCCTCACCGTCGCGGGCGTCCCCGCCACGGCCGCCACCCCCGCGGTCTTCCTCTACCGCCTGCTCACCTTCTGGCTCCCGGTCCTCCCGGGCTGGATCGCCTACAACATCCTCCAGCGCAGGAACGCCCTCTGAGGGAGGGCACGACGACCGGGGAGGCGCGATCAGGGGCTCGCGGTTCCCCGGGCCCCCGGATGGCGGCTCCCGCTACGGGACCAGCTCCGCGAGGATCCGCTCCCACGCCAGCGGCGCCAGCCCGAACACCTCCCGGGTCGCGGTGTCGTCGATCACGAAGGGCCGCTCGAACTGGTACGCCGTCTCCCGGACGGCGCGGACCGTCGGGCTGGCCAGGCCGAGCAGGGCCAGCACCGGGCGCGGGATCGCGGTGACCTTCGGGGCGGGCCGCCCGGCGGCCCCGCAGAGGTCGGTGACGACCTGGCGCTGGCTGCGCGGCGGGTTGCTGGGGACGTGCCAGGCGCGGCCCCAGGCGCGTTCGTCGGCGGCGGCGGTGACCAGCAGCCGGGCGGTGTCCGCGGGGGCGGTCCAGCTGTGCGGGGCGTCGGGGTCGCCGAGGACCTGGACGGTGCGTCCGGCCAGCGCGCGGCCGAGGGCCCGGCCGTCGAGGACGCCGGCGACGCCCGGGCCGAGGTGGTCGGAGCCGCGGACCTCGGTGGCCCGGACGCGTCCGGCCTCGTGCGCGGCCAGCGCCTCGCGCCACATCGCGGCGCGCACCCCGCCCTTCACGGAGTTGGGCCGCAGCGGGGTCTGCGGGGTCATCGGGCCGTCCACCGCGCCGTAGCCGTAGAGGTTGGAGACGGTGGCGAGCACGGCGCCGGTGCGCTCGGCGGCGGTCAGCAGGGAGGCGGCGAGCGGCGGCCAGACCTCGGCCCAGCGGTGGTAGGGCGGGTTGGCGCAGTTGTAGATCGCCGCCGCCCCCTGCGCGGCGGCTCCGAGCGCGTCGGCGTCGGCGGCGTCCAGGTGCAGGCGGCGGACGCCGTCGAGCGGGTGGGCGGTGGCGGCGGTGCGGGTGACGACCACGACCTCCTCGCCGCGCTCGGCCAGCAGCCGGGCGGTGGTGGAGCCGACCGGTCCGGCGCCGACGACCAGGTGCTTGCTCATGGGAACGCTCCGTTCGGAGTCCGGGAGAACGGTGTTCTCGCTCGACCACCAGCCTGGCGCAGCCCCGGACCCCTGTCAAGAACAGTGTTCTCCATCAAGAACGACGTATCCGAATGTTGCGCCCGTTCTCGCCCGCTGGGAGGATGGCCCCATGCCGAAGGCCCCCACCCCCCGCGAGCGGATCCGCGCCGAGTTCACCCGCGAGATCAAGGACGCCGCCCGCCGCCAGCTCGCCGAGCACGGGCCCGCCGGGCTCTCCATGCGCACGCTGGCCAAGGAGGTCGGCCTGGTCTCCGCCTCCGCGCTGTACCGCTACTACCCGGGCCGGGACGCCCTGCTGACCGCCCTGATCGCGGACGCCTACGACGCGCTGGGCGACGCCGCGGACGCCGCCGCGGACCCGTTCGACGGCACCGACCACGCGGGCCGCTGGCTGGCCGTCTGCCGGGCCGTCCGCGGCTGGGCGGTGGCCCACCCGCACGAGTTCGCGCTCGTCCACGGCTCCCCCGTGCCCGGCTACACCGCCCCCGAGGACACCACCGGGCCCGGCAGGCGGCTGCCGCTGCTGATCGGCCGGCTCTTCCAGGAGGCCGCCGCCGCGGGCGCCTACCGCCCGCTCGGCGACCCGGCCGTCCCCGCCGCGGCCCGGGCCGCGCTCGCCCCGCTGCTGGACCGGATGCCCCCCGGCACCCCCGACCACCTGGTGGTCTCCGCGCTGGCCGGCTGGAGCGACCTGCTGGGCGCGCTCGCCCTGGAGGTGTTCGGCACCCTCGGCCGGTTCACCGCCGACCCGGCGGCGTACTTCGACCACCTGATGCACCGCACCGGCACCCTGCTCGGCCTGGCCGCCCCCTGAACGCACGGAACCGCCCGGCCGGGGAGTTCCCCGACCGGGCGGTTCGGCACGCACGCGTCCGTCAGTAGACGGGCTTCTCCGGCTCGATCTGGTTGACCCAGCCGATCACGCCGCCGCCCAGGTGCACGGCGTCCGCGAAGCCCGCGGACTTGAGCACCGCGAGGACCTCGGCGGAGCGCACGCCGGTCTTGCAGTGCAGCACGATGCGCTTGTCCTGCGGCAGGTCCTGCAGGGCGTTGCCCATCAGGAACTCGTTCTTCGGGATCAGGCGGGCGCCCGGGATCGAGACGATCTCGTACTCGTTGACCTCGCGGACGTCGATGATGTCGATCGCCTCGCCGTTGTCGATCCACTCCTTGAGCTGCTTGGAGGTGATCGTCGAGCCGACCGCGGCCGCGCTGGCCTCCTCCGAGACGACGCCGCAGAAGGACTCGTAGTCGATCAGCTCGGTGACCGTCGGGTTCTCGCCGCAGACGGCGCAGTTCGGGTCCTTGCGGACCTTCACCGAGCGGTACTGCATCTCCAGGGCGTCGTAGATCATCAGTCGGCCGACCAGCGGCTCGCCGATGCCGGCCAGCAGCTTGATCGCCTCGTTGACCTGGATCGAGCCGATCGAGGCGCACAGCACGCCCAGCACGCCGCCCTCGGCGCAGGACGGGACCATGCCCGGCGGCGGGGCCTCCGGGTACAGGCAGCGGTAGCAGGGGCCGTGCTCGGCCCAGAACACGCTGGCCTGGCCGTCGAAGCGGTAGATCGAACCCCAGACGTACGGCTTGCCGAGCAGCACCGCGGCGTCGTTGACCAGGTACCGGGTGGCGAAGTTGTCGGTGCCGTCGACGATCAGGTCGTAGCCGGAGAAGATCTCCATCACGTTGTCGTTGTCCAGGCGCTCCTCGTGCAGGACCACCTCGACCAGCGGGTTGATCTCCTTGACCGAGTCGCGCGCGGACTCCGCCTTGGACCGGCCGATGTCGGACTGGCCGTGGATGATCTGGCGCTGCAGGTTCGACTCGTCGACGGTGTCGAACTCGACGATGCCGAGCGTGCCCACCCCGGCGGCGGCCATGTACATCAGGGCCGGGGACCCGAGGCCACCGGCGCCGACGCACAGCACCTTGGCGTTCTTCAGCCGCTTCTGCCCGTCCATGCCCACGTCGGGGATGATCAGGTGGCGGGAGTACCGGCGGACCTCTTCGACGGTGAGCTCGGCGGCGGGCTCGACCAGGGGTGGCAGCGACACGGGGACTCCGATGGTCGTCAGGTTCTGTTCGACTACGCCAACAGTGTCACGTGCCCGGGGTATTCCAAGACAGTGGGTCCAGTGGGTGAGATGCACGACACCGGATGCCGAGACCTCGGCTCCCCGGGCCAACCCCCTGGTCAGGCCCGGCCGTTCCGGTTCACACCCGGCAGGCGGTCTCCAGCCAGACGTCCCCGAGCGACTCCTCCAACGGCACCTGCGTCCGCCATCCGAGACGGTCCCGGGCGGTCCGGACGTCCGCCTGCCGCCACTGCACCGGCTCGACCACCGCCCGCGCCTCCACGGCCCGCAGCCCCTCCGCGCCCGCCTGCTGCGCGGGCAGCACCACCTGCCGGGCGTCCTCGGTGACGGTGCCCTCGAAGCCGGACGCCCGCACCAGCAGGTGCGCCGCGTCCCGGGCCCGGACGGCGTGGCCGGAGCCGATGTTGATCACCCCGGTGGCGGCCGAGACCGCCGCCGCCTGGATCGCCCGCGCGACGTCCCGGACGTCGACGAAGTCCCGGTAGCCGGACAGGTCGGGCATCCGGACCTGGCTCTCCTCCTGCTCCAGCGCCCGCCGCAGCCCCTCCGCCAGCCGCCCGAACAGCGAGGCCGTCGGCGCCCCCGGCCCCACCACGTCGAACACCCGCAGCACCAGCGCGTCCAGCCCCGAGTTCAGCACCAGCTCGGTGCCCGCCAGCTTCGACACCCCGTACGGGCCCACCGGCCGCGGCTCCGCGCTCTCCGGGATCGGGCCCCCGGGCTGCGCGGGCCCGTACTCGGCTGCCGACCCCACGTGCACCAGCCGCGCGGGCTCCCGGCTGCGCCGGATCGCCTCGCAGACCGTCGCCACCGCGAGCGTGTTGGACCGGATCAGCGTCCGCGACGTCCCGTACGTGGCCCCCGCGCAGTTGATCACCACCTGCGCGGCCACCGCGTCCAGGAACCGGGCCAGCGCCCCCGGGCTCCCCGCGGCCAGGTCGAACCTGATGTCCGCGGAGTCCCCCCGCCCCAGCACCGTCACCTGGAGCCCCTCCTCCGCCAGCAGCCGATCGGCCACCCGCCGACCGATGAACCCGTCGGCTCCCAGCAACAGCACCCTCATCGGGTCCCAGTCCTTCCCTCGGGCCCGGCAGCCGCCGGGCGAAACCACATCCGATCAACACCCCGGCCCCCGCCGGCGCCCCGCCGCGCGGGGCCCCGCGACCGCCGGACGCCCGCGCGGGCGGAGCCCGGCCCGACCGGTCGCGACGACCGGACGGGCGGAGCCGACAGCAGCCGACGACCGGCCCCCGGCCGGCCGCGACAGCCCCGGCGCCCGGACCCCCGCCGTCCGGCACGGCCGTCCGCGGCCGGAACCCCCCTCACCGGTACGCCCCCGGCCCCGTGGACGGCGGCCAGGCGGTGCCGGCCAGGAGCAGGGCGGGGCCGAGCGCGGCGGCGGAGAGCGCGCCGCTCGGGGAGGCGCCCAGCCAGTGGGCCGGAGCGGGGAGGGTCAGCAGGGCGGCAGCGGCGGCGGCGGTGAGGACGGCGACCGCGGCCGCGGTCGGGCGTCCGGCGTCGCGGACGGCGGCGGCGAGCAGCGGCAGGGTGCCGAGCACCAGGAGCGCGGCCCACCCGGTGGCCGGGGTGTCCCCGGCCACCGCCCAGCCGAGCCCGGCGAGGGCGGCGAGCTGCGCCAGCACGGCCAGCGGCAGCGCGAACCGCAGCCGGGAGCGGTACTCCCCCAGCGTGGCGGCCCCGCCCTGTCGTCGACCGAACCGGCGCAGCCAGGCGGCCGCCCATCCGGCGGTGGCCGCGCCGAGCGCGGCGGCCCGCGCCGCGCCGGGCGCGGCCGCGGCGAGGAGCGCCAGCAGCAGGCCGGTGCCCGCGCCCTGGCCGAGCGCGGCCCACGGGACGCCGCCCCGGGCGGGGGCCGGTTCCCGCTGTTCCGGCCCCCAGTCGTCCTGGTCCGCCGCCCCGCCCCGGGCCTCCTCCCCGCCGCTCCGCCGTTCGACCGCGGCCCCGGCCCCCGCGCCGAGCAGGACCGCGAGCGCCCCGCCGGGCAGGCCGCCGAGGGTGGCGGCGGGCAGCAGCGGCAGCAGGTGGGCGGCGGCGGTGCGGAGGGCGGCGAGCGGGAGGGTGCGCAGCGGTTCGGCGGGCGGCAGCGGCTCGCGGGTGGGCGGGCGGCGCGGGACGCGGGCGTACAGCTCCTCGGCGAGGCCGAAGACGTCGGCGTGCCGGTAGCGGGCGGCGCCGTCGACGGCCAGGCCGGAGTCCTCCAGCGCGGCGGCGATCTCCAGCGGGTCGACCGCCTGTTCGCACAGGTCCCGGTTGCTGTCGAGGAGTTCGCGCACGGGGTCGGCGGGGGTGCCGGTCACAGCGCCTCCGCGAGGGCGGGCCCCGGGGTGCGCGGCGCCTGCCCGGCGGGCGCCGGCGGCGGGGTGCTGCCGCCGGAGACCCAGTACTCGGCGGGGCGGGCGAAGGGGCGGGCCGGGGCGCCGGGGCGGGCCGGGAAGGCCGGGTAGCGGGAGACCAGGTCGAGGTAGATCTCGCGGAAGGCGCCGACCACGGGTTCCACGGCGAAGCGTTCCTGCGCCCGGAGCCGTCCGGCCAGGCCGAGCCGGGAGCGGCGTTCGTGGTCGGTGAGCAGGGCGAGGCAGGCGGCGGCGAGCGCGCGCGGGCTGCGCGGCGGCACCAACAGGCCGGTGGGGCCGAGCACTTCGCGGGCGACGCCGACCTCGGTGGAGACCACGGCCCGTCCGCTGAGCATGGCGTCGGCGAGCAGCCGGGGGCTGCGCTGGGCGAGCGCGCTGAACACCACGACGCTGCCGGACTCCCAGGCGGCGGCCGAGCTGCGGGGCCGTCCGGCGAACTCGACGGCGTCCGCGACGCCGAGCCGTCCGGCGATCGCGGTGCAGTGCGCGAGGTAGCCGGGGGCGCCCTCCTCGCCGTACACCTTCAGCCTGGCGGCGGGCAGTTCGGCCCGGACCCGGGCGAAGGCGTGCAGCATCAGTTCGGGGTCGCGGCCGGGTTCGAGGGCCCCGGCCCAGACCAGGGTGGGCGCCCCGGGCTCCGCCCCGGCGGCGGGCCGTTCGGTGGCGGCGGTGCCCTCGTGGACGATCCGGGTGCGGGCGGCCTCGCCGCCGCAGCGCTGCTGCCACTGCCGGTCGTACTCGCTGCCGGGGGTGAGCACCGCGGCCTGCCGGTAGGTCTCCTCGGTCAGCTGCCGGAAGAAGGACAGCAGCAGGGCGCGCACCGGCCAGCGGTACGGGGCGCTGCGGTAGCCGCGGTACTGCTCGCGCAGGTGCAGGCCGTGCTCGGTGACCACGAACGGGACGCCGTGCAGTTCGCGGGCGACCAGCGCGGGCAGCGCGGCCGGCCCGCCGCCCACCACGTGGCACAGGTCGGCGCCGCCGAGCCCGGCCGGGCCGGTGCCGTACCAGGGCGCGGAGAGCGGCCGCAGGCACTGCTCCAGCAGGTCGGCGGCGACCAGCACGTCGCAGACCAGCGGCTGGCCCCCGGCGGTGTCGGCGCCGGGCATCCGCCAGACCCGCTCCAGAGCGCGGTGGGCGTGGCCGGAGGCGAGGAACGCGGGCAGCGCCTCGTCCTCCCGGCCGAGCGCGGCGAGCCGGTACAGCGCGGGCCCGAACCCGGCCCGCTCGCCGGGCGTCACCAGGGCGCGGACGAGTTCCTCGTACGCCTTGGTGTACGCCCGGCGGCGCAGGGCGGTCGGTCCGCGCCCGCCGGGGCGGCGGCCCCACATGGGCAGTTCGTGGACGCCGTGCAGGCCGCGGACGCCGCTGGGCGGGGCGGGGCGGCCGGCGGGCAGCAGCCGGTAGAGCCGGAACTCGTGCTCGGGCAGGCCGCCGACCAGGCGGCCGCACCAGCCTCCCTCGCCACGCTGCGCGTTGGTGAGGGTGCCCTCGGTGAGCAGAGCGATGCGCACGACGCCTCCAGAGCAGAGCGTTTCCACTGGGTTCACGGCCCTACGACACAGGGGAGTGCGTCCGTGCTCGACGGTCACCCGGCCGGTGCCCGCTCCCCGCGGTCGCCGCCCTCGCCGTCTCGCCCCCCACACCTGTTCGGTCCGACAACACGACGGTAGAGCGCCAGGCCGAGCCCCCTAGGGGCCCGGCCCGGCTTGCCACACCATCGAGTGAACGCCCGTGACCTCGCGCGTCCCCGTTCCGTTCTTCGGGCTTCCCGCCCGGTGCGCCCCGCGTGCGCCGGGCTCAGCCGCGCCGATCGGCCTCCGCGAGCAGCTCCCGCACCGCGCGGGCGACCGGCGCGGGGTGCTCCAGCATCGCCACGTGCCCGGAGTCCGGCAGCACCAGCAGCCGGGCGTCCCGGAACGCGGCGCAGGCCCGCCGGGCGGAGCGGTAGGACACCAGCTTGTCCTTGAGCCCGTAGACCAGCAGCACCGGCGCGGTGACCTGCTCGGCCTGCCGCCACAGCGACTGCTCGCCGCGCTCGGTGTACGCGCTGACGATCCCGCGCGCCGACCCGGCCAGCACGCCCAGGGCGTACGGGAGCGCGGACCGGCGGCGGTACTCGGCGACGGCCCGGGCCCGGCGGTGGGCGGGGATGCCCGCCGGGTCGGCGTAGACCAGGCCGAGCAGGTCGGCGGTGGCGGTCTCCGGGTCGGCGGCGGGGCCGCGGCGGCGGATCAGCTCGGCGACGCCGGGCACGGCCAGCAGCCCGGTCGACCAGGCGGTGCGCTGCGGGGGCAGTTCGGGCAGCGCCGGGGAGATCAGGGTGAGGCTGCGCACCAGGTCCGGCCGGAGCGCGGCGAGCCGGACGGCGACCGCCCCGCCGAGCGAGTTGCCGAACAGGTGCACCGGCCCGCGCCCGCTCTCCTCCAGGTACCCGATCACGGCCCGGACGTGCCCGGAGACCGACAGGTTGCCGTCCAGCGGCGGGGCGGAGTGCCCGAACCCGGGCAGGTCGACGGCCTCGCCGTCCACGTCGTCGGCGAGCAGGTCGAGGAGTTCGAGCCAGTTGTCGGCGGAACCGCCGAGACCGTGCACGAACAGGGCGGGCGGCAGGTCCTCGCGGGGCGCGGAGTGCCGGCTGACGGCCAGTGCTGCGCCGGGCACCTCGACGGTGCGGTGCGGCTCCAGGGCGGCGAGGGGGTGCTGGGAGGCGCTCATGGAGCACGATGGTAGTGAGGGCGGGAGCCGCCGACACGGCCGGTCACGGGCCCGTACTGCCCCCGTCACGAGGCCGTCTCGACCCGTGGACAGCCGCGGCCCGGGCCGTATTGTGGGCTCCCGACAAGGGCGGTTGTGCGCTTTACTCGGCTTCACCCGCGCACGAGCGGGTTACCGAAAAGTAGAATCAATCACCCCGCCAGTCCATCGCAGACCGTGAAGTGAGGAGCGCCGTGACGGCCATCCAGGAGGCGCAGGAGCGTCCGCGCGGTGCCCGCCTGCCGCGAAGCGCCCGCCGTGAACAACTGCTCGGAGCCGCCCAGGAGGTGTTCGTCGCCCAGGGCTACCACGCCGCCGCCATGGACGACATCGCCGAGCGGGCCGGCGTCAGCAAGCCGGTGCTGTACCAGCACTTCCCGGGCAAGCTGGAGCTCTACCTCGCGCTGCTCGACAAGCACTGCGACGCCCTGGTGGACGGCACCCGGGCCGCGCTGGAGGCGACCAGCGACAACAAGCAGCGCGTGGCCGCGACCATGGAGGCGTACTTCCACTACGTCTCCAGCGAGTCCGGCGCGTTCCGGCTGGTCTTCGAGTCGGACCTGACCAACGACCCGGCGGTGCGCGAGCGGGTCGACCGGGCCACCGACCTGAGCGCGACCCTGGTCTCCAAGGTGATCGCCGAGGACACCGACCTGCCCGAGGCCGAGGCCAAGCTGCTCGCGGTCGGCGTCTGCGGCCTGGCCCAGATCACCGCCCGGTACTGGCTCACCCAGGACGGCGAGATCCCGCGCGAGGAGGCCGTCCGGCTGGTCGCCAGCCTGGCCTGGCGCGGCCTGAAGGGCTTCCCGATGCACCCCGCCCAGGAGGGTTCCGCCGAGCAGGCGGACTGAACCGCGATTCGGCCCTGAGCGGACCGACCCCCGACCTTCGCCTCCCGGCCGGGTTGCTGCCTTAAGGTGATGCCCGTACGGCGCTCCCACCGCGAACGGCGGTCGGGGGCGCGCGGCCAGCTACCGGAGGGACGGAAGCCGTGGAGGTCAAGATCGGCGTGCAGAACGCGAACCGGGAGATCGTCCTGGAGAGCGCGCAATCTGCCGAAGAGGTCGCGGACGCGGTCGCCAAGGCCCTGGACGGCACCTCGAAGCTGTTCACCCTGGTCGACGAGCACGGCCGCCGCGTGCTGGTGCCGTCCGAGCGGCTCGCGTACGTCGAGATCGGCGAGCCGTCCGTCCGCAAGGTCGGCTTCGGCACGCTCTGAGCCCGCGTCACCGGCGCCCCGTCCCCCACCGGGGGGACGGGGCGCCGTGCTGTGCGTACCGGTGGGCCCGGGCGGGTAGGCGGACTGCTGCCGCAGCGTCGCGCACCAGGGAGGCAGCCGTGTGGGAGGCGATCACGTCGGTCCTGATCGGGCTGGCCGTCGGGGTGGGCGCCCTGCTGGTGCGGCCCGACCTGTACCCCGGCCCGCGGGCGCTGCCGGTCGGCACGGCGCTGGTCTCCGCGGTGCTGGCCGACCGGATCGGCCACTACGTGCTGGACGGGCACGCGCCGCTGCTGGCGCTGGCGCTCTCCGCCGCCGTGGCGGCCCTGCTGGTGTCGCTGCCGGCCCGCCCCGACCTGCGGCCGGGGCCCCGCGGCCGGCACCGCCACCCCTGAACGCCGGCGGCCCCGCTCAGGAGGCCAGGCCCAGCGCCGCCATCCGCTTGGTGTGGGTCTCGGTGATCCGGTTGAACATCTTGCCGACCTCGACCAGGTCGAAGCCGCGCACCTGCGCCCCGCCGACCAGCAGGTTGGACAGCGCGTCGCGCTCGGCGACCACCCGCTGCGCCTGGCTGAGCGCCTCGCCCATCAGCCGCCGCCCCCACAGCGCGAGCCGCCCGCCGACCCGCGGGTCCTCGGCGATCGCCTGCCGCACCCGCTCGACCGCGAACTCGGCGTGCCCGGTGTCGGACATCACCCGCAGCACCAGGTCCCGGGTGTCGTCGTCGAGCCGGACGGCGACCTCGCGGTAGAAGTCGCTGGCGATCGCGTCGCCGACGTACGCCTTGACCAGGCCCTCCAGCCAGTCGGCCGGGGCGGTCATCCGGTGGAAGTTCTCCAGCGGTTCGACGAAGGGCTCCATCACCGCGACCGGGTCGGCACCGACCTCGGCCAGCCGGTCGTGCAGCAGCTGGTAGTGCTGGAACTCGGCGGAGGCCATCCGGGCCAGCGCGGCCTTCTCCTCGATGCCGGGCGCGAACTTGGCGTCCTCGGCCAGCCGCTCGAAGGCGCTCAGCTCGCCGTACGCGAGGGCGCCGAGCAGGTCCAGCACGGCCGCCCGGTACTGCGGGTCGGCGGCCCGGGCCGCCCAGGGGCCGATCGAGTCGGTGGGCCCGTCCGCGGGTTCCTGAGTCTCCATGGCAACGACCTTAGTGGTCCCGCCCGGCCGCCCGGAGCCGCCCTCCGACCACCCCGCCAGCCGGGTTCGGCCGGTCGGAGTATCGACCGTCACGTGTTCGAGTCGTCGCTTGACTGTATGGTAGGTGGTGAGGCCAGGTGTAAGACCGGCGCGGCCCGTCCGTCCAACGGCAGGCCGCGCAGTCGTGCCCGGTGGCGTTCCGCCGCCCGGTGCAGCACCCGGCGCTCACGTACGCGGATGCCCGGTCGGAGACCCGATCGGCTCCGACCTGGCCCGAGCCTCGGGCCCAGGCACCGCACCAGGCCGAGCGAGGGCCGCCGCGGACCGCGCCGACAGCGCGCCGCACGACCCGGTTCACCACGGGACGCCCTCCCCCGCGCCGCCCGCCCGACGCGCCCCTCCCGGGGCCGCCCGGGCACGGCAGGACGCGTTCGGGCTCGGCCCTCCACATGGAAGAGGCAGCACCCTGTCCACCACCGTTGACCCCACCAAGACGACCTTCCGCGACCTCGGCGTCCTCGCGGAGACCGCCGAGGCCCTGGAGGCCGTCGGCATCGTCCACCCCTTCCCGATCCAGGAGATGACCCTGCCGGTCGCGCTGACCGGCCACGACGTCATCGGCCAGGCCAAGACCGGCACCGGCAAGACCCTCGGCTTCGGCCTCCCGCTGATCGAGCGGGTCGTGGTCAAGGCCGACGTCGCCGCCGGCCGGGCCACCGCCGAGCAGCTCTCCGAGAGCCCGCAGGCGCTCATCGTCGTCCCCACCCGCGAGCTCTGCACCCAGGTCACCAACGACCTGCAGACCGCGGGCAAGGTCCGCGACGTCCGCGTGCTGGCCGTGTACGGCGGCCGCGCGTACGAGCCGCAGGTCGAGGCCCTGAAGAAGGGCGTGGACATCGTGGTCGGCACCCCCGGCCGCCTGCTCGACCTGGCCGGGCAGCGCAAGCTCGACCTGTCCAAGGTCCGCGCCCTGGTCCTGGACGAGGCCGACGAGATGCTCGACCTCGGCTTCCTGCCGGACGTCGAGAAGATCATCACCATGCTGCCCGCCAAGCGGCAGACCCTGCTCTTCTCGGCCACCATGCCCGGCCAGGTCATCTCGCTGGCCCGCCGGTACATGAGCCAGCCCACCCACATCCGCGCCGCCGCCCCGGACGACACCGGCACCACCGTCGCCAACATCGAGCAGCACATCTTCCGCGCGCACTCGCTCGACAAGGTCGAGATGGTCTCCCGGATCCTGCAGGCCGAGGGCCGCGGCCTGGCGATGATCTTCTGCCGCACCAAGCGCACCGCCGCCGACGTCGCCGAGCAGCTCACCAAGCGCGGCTTCGCGGCCGGCGCGGTCCACGGCGACCTCGGCCAGGGCGCCCGCGAGCAGGCCCTGCGCGCCTTCCGCAACGGCAAGGTCGACGTCCTGGTCTGCACCGACGTCGCCGCCCGCGGCATCGACGTCGAGGGCGTCACGCACGTCATCAACTACCAGTGCACCGACGACGAGAAGACCTACCTGCACCGGATCGGCCGCACCGGCCGGGCCGGCGCCTCGGGCACCGCCGTCACCCTGGTCGACTGGGACGACATCCCGCGCTGGCAGCTCATCAACAAGGCGCTGGACCTGCCGTTCAACGACCCGGAGGAGACCTACTCCACCTCGCCGCACCTCTACGAGCTGCTGCGGATCGCCCCCGGCACCAAGGGCGTCCTGCCCCGGTCCGAGCGCACCCGGGCCGGCCTGGACGCCGAGGAGGTCGAGGACCTCGGCGAGACCGGCGGCCGCGGCGGGCGCGGTGGACGCGGTGGCCGCGACTCCTCCCGGGACGCCCGCGACTCCCGTGACGGCCGCGACTCGCGCGGCGGACGCGGTGGCGCCCCCGAGAGCCCGGCCCCCGCCGAGCGCCCGCGCCGCTCCCGCGAGCGCCGTCGCACCCGCGGCGGCAGCAGCGCGGCCGCCGTCGCCCCCGAGACCCAGACGGTCGAGCAGCCGCAGCCCGCCGCCACCGGCACCGGCCCCGCCGCCGCGCCGGTGGAGGGCCGCAGCCCGCGCCGCCGCAGCCGCAACCGCCGAGGCGGCGGCAGCGCCGCGGCCGCCGCCGTCGAGGCCACCGCCACCCCGGCGGCGGTCGAGGCGCCCGCGAGCGCTCCCGCGCCCGTCGTGGAGGCCCCGGCCGCCGAGGCCGCCACCACCGCCGCCCGCACCCCGCGCAAGCGCACCCGCAAGGCCGCCGCCCCGGCGTTCGCCGAGCCGGTCGCCGCCCCGGAGCCGGTGTCCGCCCCCGAGCCGGTCGCCGCCCCCGAGCCGGTCGCCGCCGAGCCCGTGATCCGCTCCCGGACGCCGCAGCAGCGCGCCATCCGCAAGCCGGTCACCTCCCTGGTGTCCCCCGCCGAGGAGCCCGCGGCGGCCCCGGCCCCGCGCAAGCGCGCCGCCAAGAAGGCCGTCGTCGCCACCGAGGCCGCCCCGGCCGCGGTCGTCGAGGCGGCTCCGGTCGAGGAGGCCCCCGCGCCGCGCAAGCGGGCCACCAAGAAGGCCGTGGCCGCTGAGGCCGCCCCGGCCGAGGAGGCCCCCGCGCCGCGCAAGCGCACCACCAAGAAGGCCGTAGCTGCTGAGGCCGCCCCGGCCGAGGAGGCCCCGGCCCCGCGCAAGCGCACCACCAAGAAGGCCGTCGTCGCCACCGAGGCCGCCCCGGCCGCGGTCGTCGAGGCGGCTCCGGTCGAGGAGGCCCCCGCGCCGCGCAAGCGCGCCACCAAGAAGGCCGTGGCCGCTGAGGCCGCCCCGGCCGAGGAGGCCCCGGCCCCGCGCAAGCGCACTTCGAAGAAGGCCGTGGCCGCTGAGGCCGCCCCGGCCGAAGAGGCCCCCGCGCCGCGCAAGCGCACCACCAAGAAGGCCGTGGCCGCTGAGGCCGCCCCGGCCGAAGAGGCCCCCGCGCCGCGCAAGCGCACCACCAAGAAGGCCGTGGCCGCTGAGGCCGCCCCGGCCGAGGAGGCCCCGGCCCCGCGCAAGCGCGCCACCAAGAAGGCCACGGCCGCCACGGTCGAGGAGATCCCGGCTCCGCGCCGGACCCGGAAGGCCGTCGAGCAGTAACCCGCACCACCCCCGCCGCAGGGGAGGGACCGACACCACGTCGTCCCTCCCCTGCGGCGTTCCCGGCCCCCGTCCGCGCCGTCCCGCCCTCCGCCGCCGGGGGCGTCGTCGGCCGTAGGGTGAGCCCGAAGCGTCGGGGTCGGAGATGAGGGGTCGCAGCGGATGAGTACGCCGCCGTTCTTGAAGTTGCCGTCGTGCGTGCGGGTGACCCGGATGGCGGGGTTGGCCGCGTTGTGGGGCGAGCCGACGGGGGCGGTGCGGGGGACGGCGGTGCTGGTGCCGGGGTTCACCGGCAGCAAGGAGGACTTCATCGCGCTGCTGGAACCGCTCGCGGAGGCGGGTTTCCGGACGGTGGCGGTGGACCAGCGGGGCCAGTACGAGTCCGGTGGTCCGGAGGACCCGGCGGCGTACACCGTCCCGGCGCTGGGGGCGGACGTGCGGGCGGTGACGGCGGAGCTGGGGGTGGCGGGGCCGGTGCACCTGCTGGGGCACTCGTTCGGGGGGCAGGTGGTGCGCGAGGCGGTGCTCGCGGCGCCGCAGGACCTGCCGTGGGTGTCGCTGACGCTGATGTCGACGGGAGCGGGGGCGATCGATCCGCCGGAGGCGGCGCGGACGGCGATGCTGCTGGAGGCGCTGGACTCGATGGACCTGGAGTCGATCTGGCAGGTGATGCGGCAGCTGGACGGCGAGCGGGTGCCGCCGCTGGACCCGGAGATCGCGGAGTTCCTGCACCGCCGCTGGCTGGCGAACCGCCCCCAGGGCCTGCGGGCGGCGGCCGCGCACCTGGTGTCGGCGCCGGACCGGGTGGACGAGCTGGCGGCGGTGCCGTTGCCGAAGCTGGTGCTGTCCGGGGAGCGGGACTACGCCTGGCCGGTCGAGGAGCAGTCGCGGATGGCGGAGCGGCTGGGCGCGGCCCGGCTGGTGGTCCCCGGCGCGGGCCACTCCCCGAACGCCGAGCGGCCGGCCGAGACGGCGGCGGCGCTGGCCGCGTTCTGGTCCGCCTGAGCCGCGCCCGGCGGTCCGCGGTTTCCGGCCGGATCCGGGCCGCGGGCAGGTCTCCTGACGAGTGATCAGAAGTCGGCCCGGGTTTTCGCGCGACAAGAATCGTTAGGTCGGGTAATATTTGATTCCGTCCGGGATCAGTACCCTCCGGCGGCCGCACCCTCCTCCGGCCGTCGAGACCACGGATTTAACCGGTGGGCAACCGCCGGGAAGCAGCGTCGCGGCACAGTGGGACATCGGGGCACTACGCCCTCCCTCCGGTGCCGCAGGGAAAGTGCCGCTGAAGAAGTCCTGCCTGAGAGTGGGGGGAACGACGGGTGACTGCACCTGCCGGACGTCCGACCCAGCCAACGCCGACGAGCCACCGCCTGGTGGCCACCCGTCGGCCGAGTCCGCCTCGGAGTCCGAGGACGGGAAGGGAGAGGCCCATGCGTTTCGAGATCCTCCGCCTGGATCACGCCGGCACGGAGACCGACCGGCTGATCGCCGACGCGGAGACCGTGTCCGAGTACCTGAAGGCCGCCGCGCAGACCGGCGAGCGCCTGTACATCCGGCCGTGCAAGGCCGTGTGAGCGAACGCGGACGGACCTCCGGGCCCGCCGACGTTCCGATACCCGGCTGACGCCCCGTCATCGCAGGAGACCCCTGGGACGGCGGGGCGTCAGTGTGTTCGGGGGCCGTCACCTGCGGGGGTTTGACGGTGCTCCCGCCGGGACATCACCTCTGCCGGACCCGGGCCGTTGCCGGGGCGGCTCGTGACGCACTCCTTACGGGTGATCGTCCTTGACGCAGCAGTCCGGAGGGAGGACCGTTGTCGGTTATGAGGGGCGAGCCAAGCTGCCCGAGGTGCGCCGGTCGGGTCCGCGCCCCCGGCCTCTTCTCCGACACCTGGCAGTGCGATCTGCACGGCGCCGTGCATCCGATGCAGCCGGTGCTGCCCCCGAGCATCGAGGCCCTGAACGTGGCGGTGAACCGCTCGCAGGTGCCGGTCTGGCTGCCCTGGCCGCTGCCGGTGGGCTGGCTGTTCACCGGGATCGCGCACGCGGGTGACGACCTGTCCGGCGCCCGGGCCACCGCCGTCGCCTGTTCCGGCCCGGCCCCGCTGGGCGGGTTCGGCGAGCTGGTGCTGGTGGCCGAGGAGCTGGGCATCGGCCTGGGCGCCCGGTACGCGGGGCTGGACGGGCCGGACCCGGGCGACTCGGTGGCGCTGTACAAGCCGGCCGACGCGAAGCTGATGGCGGCGGGCCGGCCGACGCCGATGTTCCACGTGCCGGGGGCGCCGGACGACCGGGCGGTGTACGTCGGCGAGGCGCGCGGCCTGTGGCTGTGGGCGATCGCCTGGCCCGAGCAGTCGGCGCTGCTGATGCACGACGAGCTGGTGCTGACCGACCTGCGGGACGCGGGCGCCGAGCTGGGCCTGCTGCCCTGCGGGGCGCTCTCGCCCCGGCTGCTGGGCTGAGGCCCGACCCGCCGGGCTGAGGCCCGACCCGCCGGGCCGGGCTCCGCCCAGATCGTCAGCGCGCCGGGGAAGGTCCCGTGCCCGGCGCCGGGTTCGGTGAGCAGGAACCGGCCGTGGCCGCGGCGCGGGGTGTCCCGGTAGGCGTCGCCGCGCACGGTCGGCCGGTGGAGGTCCCGCTCCCCGTCCCCGGGGACGGCCCCCTCCAGCAGTTCGACGTCCACCAGCCGCCGGAGCGCGGCCCGGTCGCGGTCGGACAGCTGCTCGCCCGCGCCGAGCCGGGCGAGGGCGTGCAGGACGTGGCGGCGCAGGCGGCCGGGACCGTCGGCGCGGATCGCCCGCAGGGCGGGGACGGCGGCGGGACCGATCGCGTCCGGCACCCGGCCGGCCGTGAACTCCTCGCGCCGGTCGCCGAGGAGCGGCAGCACCGCGGGCAGGACGACGGCGAGCGCGGCGGGGCCGGGGCCGCCCAGGACGGTGCGCACGGCCTCCCGCGCACCGCGCTCCGGCCGGGCCGGCGGGGCGGACGGCGCGGCGGCCCGCTCGGCGCCGAAGTCGTCGAGCAGCGCGGCGACTTCGCGCTCGGCCGCCGGTACGTCGTCCCGGGTCTCCGTGCCGGAGGGGGTCGGGCAGCGGACTGACGGGCCGTCCGCCGCCCCGGGCCGGGCGGCTCCCTATCCTGGGCGGCATGCGCATCGATCTGCACGCCCACAGCAACGCCTCCGACGGCACCGACTCCCCGGCCGAACTGGTCGCCAACGCGGTCGCGGCCGGGCTGGACGTGGTGGCGCTGACCGACCACGACACGGTGTCCGGCTACGGGGCGGCGGCGGCCGCGGTGGCCGGGACGGGGCTGGTGCTGGTGCCGGGGGCGGAGCTGTCCTGCCAGGTGGACGGCATCAGCATGCACCTGCTGGCGTACCTGTTCAACCCCGCGGAGCCCGCCTTCGCGGCCGAGCGGGAGCTGGTGCGCACCGACCGGTTCCGACGCGGGCGGGCGATCGTGGAGCGCTGCCGGGAGCTGGGGGCGCCGATCAGCTGGGAGCAGGTGGAGCGGATCGCGGGCGACGGCTCGGTGGGGCGCCCGCACATCGCCTCGGCGCTGGTGGAGGCGGGCGTGGTGGCGAGCGTCTCGGACGCGTTCACGCCCGAGTGGCTGGCCAACGGCGGGCGGGCGGACGTCCGCAAGCACGAGACCGACCCGGTGACGGCGGTCCGGCTGGTGCGCGCGGCGGGCGGGGTGCCGGTGTTCGCGCACCCGGGCGCGGTGAAGCGCGGGCGGACGGTGTCGGACGCGGTGATCGCCGAGCTGGCGGCGGCCGGGCTGGGCGGGCTGGAGGTCGACCACGTCGACCACGACGAGCCGACCCGGGCCCGACTGCGCGGCCTGGCGGCCGAGTTGGGGCTGTTCACCACCGGCTCCAGCGACTACCACGGCAGCCGCAAGACCGTCCGGCTGGGCGAGCACACCACCGACCCGGCCGCGTACGAGGAGCTGCTGGCGCAGGCGACGGGGGCGGCGCCGATCACCGGCTGACCCCCCGCCGACCGCCCGCAGCCCGGCCGTCAGTCGAGCGGGACGCCGCGGCGGCCGGGGTCGCGCAGGTCGGTGCCGTGCTGCAGCCAGCGCTCCTGCAGCGCCTCGGCGCCCTGGACGCGCTTGAACGCGGCCTCGTTGGGGGTCATCGGCAGCAGCGGCAGGAAGCGCACCGGGTCGGCCGGTTCGGGGAGGTCGAGGTCGGCGACCAGGCCGCCGGGCTCGGCGGCCAGCACCGAGGTGAACGGGGCTCCGCTCCACAGCGGGGAGCCGAGGTCGAGCGAGCCGCCGGGGGCCACCACCAGGCCCTCGACCTGCGGGCTGGCGGCCAACACCGCGAGCGCCTTGTGCACCTCGTCGCGGCCGCCGCGGACGGTCAGCACCAGTTCGGCGCGCGGGCCGCGCACCGGGTCGGCGACCGGGGAGGTCGGGTCGGCCATCGGGGCGGCGGCCATGCCGAGCGTCGCGTACCGGACCAGGCCGTCGGCGTCGGGGCCGAAGCGCAGCACCTCGATCCGGTCCGCGCCGACGAAGGTGACCGCGGCCCGGCCGGTGGGTTCGCCGAAGGTGCCGGTCAGCCGGGCCTCGACCAGGGTGAGGACGGTCTGCCGGGCCGGGCCCGCGGGGCCGTCCGGCTGCGAGAAGTCGCCGAAGTGAGGGAAGTCGTGCGCCATGCCGCGACCTTAGCGCGGGCGCGCCGCGCCGAACCTTGGCGCGACCTTTACCCGGCCGACGCCGAATGCCGGGCGCGGCTCCGGGAAGAACTGTTAATGTGAGCGGTCGGCCTTGTGAACACGAACCAGGGCCGCCACGGCCCCAGCGCGGGCCCCGGCGTGGAGGAGGTGGTCACGGTGGACAGCAGTCGACCATGCAGTACCGGCAGCTCTCTCCGGCCCACCCCGGCCCGCCGCCCGCGCGGCTGACCGGGCCCACCCCGCAGTGTCGCGCGCGGCCGAGAGAGCACCTTCCCCGGGGCTGATCCGACGAAACCCGCCCAGCGAACGGGCTTTCTGACACTTCTTCGGCCCTGGCGTGTCCACCGGTGTTTTCCGCCGTCGCGTCCCCCCGGCACGTCCCGGGGCGCGCCGGTCCGGCCCTAGGGAGCCCGCGCCATGTCGATGATGCACAACCTGCGCGCCGCCGTCGTCCGTCCAGCCCGCCGCCGGGTCGGCGACGCGTTCGAGTCGAAGCCCGGCGACACCCCGTCCGCGGTGGTGGACTGCGCCGTCTACCAGCAGGGCAAGCGGGCCACCGAGACCTGCAGCCCGCGCGAGGCCGCCCGGCAGGTGAAGGCGGCGCACCAGCTGGCGCCCGGCTCGTTCAGCTGGATCGGCCTGCACGAGCCGACCGAGGCCGAGTTCGAGGGCATCGCGCAGCGCTTCGGCCTGCACCCGCTGGCCGTGGAGGACGCGGTGCACGCGCACCAGCGCCCCAAGGTCGAGCGGTACGACGGCATGCTGTTCGCGGTCTTCAAGACCGTCCGCTACGTCGAGCACGAGCAGCTGACCCCGACCAGCGAGGTGATCGAGACCGGCGAGCTGATGGTCTTCGCCGGGCCGGACTTCGTGATCACCGTCCGGCACGGCGCGCACTCCTCGCTGCGCGCCCTGCGGCACCGCCTGGAGGCCGACACCGAGGGCACCGGCCTGCTCGCCAAGGGCCCGGCCGCCGTGCTGCACGCCATCGCCGACCACGTGGTGGACAACTACCTGCTGGTCGCCGACCGCCTGCAGAACGACGTCGACGAGATCGAGTACGACGTGTTCGCCAACAAGGGCGGCCGCGGCACCGACGTCGGCCGGGTCTACCAGCTCAAGCGCGAGGTGCTGGAGTTCAAGCGCGCCGTCACCCCGCTGCTGCGCCCGATGCTGCAGCTCTCCGAGCCCACCGCGCGGCTGGTCGACCTCGACATGCAGAAGTACTTCCGGGACGTCGCCGACCACCTGGCCCGGGTCAGCGAGCAGGTGCAGGGCTTCGACGAGCTGCTGAACTCGCTGCTGCAGGCCAACCTGGCGCAGGTCTCGGTCGCCCAGAACGAGGACATGCGCAAGATCACCGCCTGGGCCGCGATCTTCGCCGTCCCCACCATGATCACCGGCGTGTACGGGATGAACTTCGAGCACATGCCCGAGCTGAAGTCGACGTACGGCTACCCGGCGGTGCTCGGCGCCATCGTGGTGATCTGCTTCGGCATGTACCGGGGCTTCCGCCGCAACGGCTGGCTGTGACCGGCCGGCCCGCCCGCCGGGCGGGGCGTCAGCGACGCTCCGCCCGGGCCACCAGCACCAGGCCCAGCAGGATCAGCCCCACCGCCGGGTAGGCCGCCGCGGGCGGCCACTGGCCCAGCCACACCGCGGCGATCAGCGCCGCGCCCGGGGTCTCCAGCAGGATCGCCGTCGAGGTGATCGACGGGCCCAGGGTGCGCACCACCCGGTTGCTCAGCGAGTGCCCCAGCAGCTGCGCCGTCACCATCAGCAGGAAGATCTGCCACCACACGCCCGCCGGCCAGCCGCCCAGCCGGGCCCCCGTCAGCAGGCAGGCCACCAGCAGCGCGAGGGCGCAGGTCGCGTAGCAGACCAGGGTGTACGCGGTGGTCGACACGGTGCGCCGCACCTCCGCGCCCAGCAGCATGTACCCGGCCGCCGCCGCGCCCGCCGCCAGCGCCAGGCCGTCGCCCAGCAGCGCCCGCGCCGAGACCGTCAGGTCGACGCCGGTCAGCACCAGCACGCCCGCGAACGCCACGCCCGCGCCCAGCCACACCAGCCTGGGCGCCCGCACCCCGGTCAGCCGCATCAGCAGGATCGCCCACAGCGGGGTGGTGGTCACCAGCGCGGTGGACGACGCCACCGAGGTCATCCGCAGGCTCGGCATCCACAGCGCGAAGTGCAGCGCCAGCAGCACCCCCGCCGTCGCCGCCAGCAGCAGCGCCCGCCGCGGGATGCCGCGCAGCTCGGCCCGGTGCCGCCACAGCGCGTACGGACCCAGCACCGCCACCGACATGCTGTTGCGCCAGAACGCGATCGCCAGCGCGGGCGCGGCCGTCGCGCTGATCAGCGGCGCGGACAGCGAGATGCCCGCGATCGACACCGCCAGCAGCAGCAGGTCGGTGCGCGGCAGGTGCCGCCGTTCCCCGAGCGCCGGGGGTGCGGCGGGGGCGGTGGTGCTGACGGCGGTCACGGCGCTCCTTCGGGCGGTGGGGTGGACGGCATACACGGTAAGGGCTGTCGGACGCTACGGCACTGTCGCCCGGGGGACGGGGCCGGGCGCCGGGCACCCAGGCCGTACGCTGTGCGGCATGGAGCGTACGACGACCCCGGACCCGTCCGACTTCCTCGACCGGGCCCTGGTGGAGGAAGCCGCCAAGAAGTCCGGCCTGCTCTGGGTCCAGCCCGCCGGGCAGCCGCACGCCCGCCCGCTCTGGCACGCCTGGCACGACGGCGCGATCGTCGTCGTCGGCGACGGCGCCGAGCAGCCCCTGCACGGCCTCGCCGCGAGCGGCTCCGCCGCGGTGACCCTGCGCAGCAAGGACAAGTGGGGCCGCCTGGTCGCCCTGACCGCCGCCGTCACCCGCCTCGACCCCGGCACCACCGCCTGGGAGGGCGCCGTCGAGGAGCTCAAGGGCAAGCGGCTCAACGCCCCCGACACCGACACCATCGGCGACCGCTGGGCCCGCGAGTGCCACGTCCTGCGCCTCACCCCCACCGACGCCCCGCTCGCCCCGCTCCCCGACGACGCCCTCGCCGCGGCCCCGGTGCCCACCCCCGCCACCACCCGCGCGCCGATCCCGGCGGGGCTGCCCAAGATCCTCTTCAAGAAGCGCAAGCGCGAACGCTGACGCGGACGCGCAGCCAGGGGCGCGGGGAACTGCCGCGCCGGACCTGGCGCAGCCAGGGGCGCGGGGAACTGCCGCGCCGGACCTGGCGCAGCCAGGGGCGCGGGGAACTGCGCGAGCAACCCGGCACCCACCGCAGGATCGCGGGCTGACATCGGCTCACCACCCACCTCGCGACCTCGCTGACGTTCACCTTCCGCTGCGCGCAGTTCCCCGCGCCCCCGTCTGCGCCAGCCCGCTCGCGCAGCAGCGCAGCTCGCCACCGCCCCCGTCTGCGCCATCCCGCTCGCGCCGACGCGGCTTCCGCCGCCCTCCGCGGATAGATTTGGGGGGTTGTGTCCGTTTCCGCCGGAGGGAGTCTCGTGTGGCGGGGCCAGGCAGCCGGGTCTTCATCTCCCACCTCTCCGGTGTCGCGGTGTTCGACCCGAACGGCGACCAGGTCGGCCGGGTCCGGGACGTGGTCGTCTCGTTGCGCCTGGGCGGGCAGCCGCCGCGGGTGCTGGGACTGGTGGTGGAGGTGATCGGGCGGCGGCGGATCTTCCTGCCGATGACCCGGGTGACCAGCCTGGAGTCGGGCCAGGTGCTGTCGACCGGCCTGCTGAACATGCGCCGCTTCGAGCAGCGCCCGTCCGAGACGCTGGTCCTGGCCGAACTGCTGGACCGCACCGTGACCCGGACGAAGACCTCCGACGAGGTGACCGTCCTGGACGTGGCGATGGTGCAGACCCGGCTGCGGGAGTGGGAGATCGACAAGGTGTTCGTGCAGGCGGGGCGGCCGCCCGGGCGGCTGCGGAAGGCGAGGGGCGAGCAGCTGCTGCTGGACTGGTCGGCGGTGACCGGTTTCTCGCTGGCCGAGGAGGGCCAGGGCGCGGCCAACCTGCTGGCCACCTTCGAGCAGCTCCGCCCGGCCGACCTGGCCAACGTCATGCACCACCTGTCGGCCAAGCGCCGGGCCGAGGTCGCCGCGGCGCTCGACGACGACCGGCTGGCCGACGTGCTGGAGGAACTGCCCGAGGACGACCAGGTGGAGATCATCGGCAAGCTGCAGGAGGAACGGGCCGCGGACATCCTGGAGACCATGGACCCGGACGACGCCGCCGACCTGCTCTCCGAACTGCCGGAGGCCGACGCGGAGCGCCTGCTGCGGCTGATGGAGCCCGCCGAGGCGGAGGAGATGCGCCGCCTGCTCTCGTACGAGGAGGACACCGCGGGCGGGTTGATGACCACCGAGCCGATCGTGCTGGAGCCGGACGCCTCGGTCGCCGAGGCCCTCGCCCGGGTGCGGGTCGCCGACACCAAGCCCGCGCTGGCCGCGCAGGTGTACGTGTGCCGCCCGCCGAACGAGACCCCGACCGGGACGTACCTGGGCACCGTGCACTTCCAGCGGCTGCTGCGCGAGCCCCCGTACACGCTGGTCGGCTCGCTGGTGGACGACGACCTGGATCCGCTGCCGCCGAACACCCCGCTGCCGCTGATCACCTCCTACCTGGCCACGTACAACATGGTCGCGGCGCCGGTGGTGGACGAGGACGACCACCTGCTCGGCGCCGTCACCGTCGACGACGTGCTGGACCACCTGCTGCCGGAGGACTGGCGCGAGGGCGCGGAGCACGACATCGACGCGAGCACCGGCGGGGTGCGCGGTGGACGCTGACCGCAAGCGGCCGGGCGAGGGCTCCTCGGGCCAGCGGATCCAGGGCGAGCTGCGCGAACTGCGGCAGCTGCGCGAACTGCGCGCCCGGGAGCAGCGCGGCCGCCGCGAGGAGCGTCCCTCCCCCGCCGGCGGCTCCCGGGCCCGGCTCGACCAGCCGCGCACCGGCCGGCCCGGGCTGATCCGGCTGCCCGCCTGGGACCCGGAGGCGTTCGGCAAGCTCTCCGAGCGGATCGCGCGCTTCCTCGGCACCGGGCGCTTCATCGTCTGGATGACGGTGGTGATCGTCGTCTGGGTGGTGTGGAACACCCTGCTGCCGGAGGCCGTGCACTTCGACGGCTACCCGTTCATCTTCCTCACCCTGGTGCTCTCCCTGCAGGCCTCGTACGCGGCCCCGCTGATCCTGCTCGCGCAGAACCGCCAGGACGACCGGGACCGGGTCAACATGGAGCAGGACCGGGCCCGCAGCGACCGCAACATCGCCGACACCGAGTACCTGACCCGCGAGGTCGCGGCCCTGCGGCAGGGCCTCGGCGAGGTCGCCACCCGGGACTTCGTGCGCTCCGAACTGCAGTCGCTGCTGAAGGAACTGGACGAGCGCCGGGAGTCCGCCGACACGCTGTGACCGGCGGCACGCTACCGGCGAGTCGGGGGCGGGGCGCCGCGCCGTACCATCAACACATGGCCAACGAGACAGAGGTGGCGGCCGGGGCGACGGAGCAGTCCGTCCGGGAAGCCCTGGCGACCGTCCACGACCCGGAGATCAACCGCCCGATCACCGAGATCGGCATGGTGAAGTCCGTCGAGATCGGCGACGGCGGCGCGGTGAAGGTCGCGGTGTACCTCACCGTCTCCGGCTGTCCGATGCGCGAGACGATCACCCAGCGGGTCACCGACGCGGTGTCCGCCGTCCCCGGCGTCACCGCCGTCTCCGTCGAGCTCGACGTGATGAGCGAGGAGCAGCGCCGCGAGCTCTCCACCCTGCTGCGCGGCGGCGCCCCCGAGCGGGAGATCCCGTTCGCCAAGCCCGGCACGCTGACCCGGGTCTACGCGGTGGCCTCCGGCAAGGGCGGCGTCGGCAAGTCCTCGGTGACGGTCAACCTGGCGGCGGCGCTGGCCGCGGACGGCCTGAAGGTCGCCGTGGTGGACGCCGACATCTACGGCCACAGCGTGCCCCGGATGCTGGGCGTCGAGGGCCGGCCGACCCAGGTGCAGGACATGATCATGCCGCCGTCGGCGAACGGCGTGAAGGTCATCTCGATCGGCATGTTCACCCCGGGCAACGCCCCGGTGGTGTGGCGCGGCCCGATGCTGCACCGCGCCCTGCAGCAGTTCCTG
The DNA here is from genome assembly GCF_030268885.1 of Kitasatospora phosalacinea. Taxonomy (GTDB): domain Bacteria; phylum Actinomycetota; class Actinomycetes; order Streptomycetales; family Streptomycetaceae; genus Kitasatospora; species Kitasatospora phosalacinea_C. Next base: position 88,548 of record NZ_BSSA01000003.1, on the reverse strand, counting down.
GCCGACGTCTACTGGGGCGACCTCGACGTCCTCCTGCTCGACCTGCCGCCCGGCACCGGCGACATCGCCATCTCGGTCGCGCAGCTCGTCCCGAACGCCGAGATCCTGATCGTCACCACCCCGCAGATGGCCGCCGCCGAGGTCGCCGAGCGGGCCGGCACCATCGCCCTGCAGACCCACCAGAAGATCGTCGGCGTCATCGAGAACATGTCGGGCATGCCCTGCCCGCACTGCGACGAGATGATCGACGTCTTCGGCACCGGCGGCGGCCAGACCGTCGCCGACGCCCTCACCCGCACCGTCGGCGCCACCGTCCCGGTCCTGGGCTCCATCCCCATCGACGTCCGCCTCCGCGAGGGCGGCGACGACGGCCGCCCGGTCGTCCTCTCCGCCCCGGACTCCCCCGCGGGCGCCGCCCTGCGCACCATCGCCGGCAAGCTCTCCGGCCGCCAGCGCGGCCTCTCCGGCCTCTCCCTGGGACTGACCCCGAAGAACAAGTTCTGACGGCCCCCCAGCAGGACGGACGGCCCCGGGCAGCACGCCCGGGGTCGTTCGCGCGCACCCGCCCGGGGCGGCGGGCCGGGGGTGTCGCGGCGACGGCGGCGGCGGTGCCGGGCCTGGGCGTGCTGCTGGTGCTGACGGCGGCCGGATCGAGCGGCAGGACGACGGCCCGTACCGGTGCTACGGGTAGCGGGCGCCGGGGGGCCTACCGGCCGTCGTACGTGCCCAGGTCGGTGACGGTGGTGAAGCCGACGCCGTACGCGGACACCGAGCGGCCGTAGGCGCCGATCAGCACGCCGGGGGCCTCGCCGGCCAGCACCCAGCCGTGTTCGGACTCGCGGTAGCGGAAGGGCTGCGGGAGGCCGTTGACGGGCAGGGTGAGGGAGGACCAGGCGGGGCCGTCGAGGTCGTCGGCCAAGTCCCAGGCCAGGGCGGACTGCTGGTCGAGCCAGCTCTGCCGCAGGGTGCGGTCGAGGTTGCCGGGCCAGGTCGCGGCGAGCAGGCCGGAGCCGGCCAGCCAGGCGGCGGAGGAGGCGGAGGTGGCCTCCAGGGTGCCGGTGTTGTCGGCGCTGCGGCGCACGTCGCGGCGGGCGACGGTGACGACCACGGCGAAGCGGCGGGTGTCGCGCGGCTCGGGGCCGCGGGCGGGCTCGTCGCCGTGGCCGAGGGTGCCGTAGTCGGGGGTCTGGACGCCGTCGGCGGTGCGCTGGCCGGTGCCGACCTGGCCGAGCCAGCGGCGGCCGGTCCAGCCCTCGTCGAGGCCGTACCAGGGGAAGTCGGCGGCGTGGTAGCCGGCCAGCGGGTCGGCGGCGCGGCGGGCGGCGGGGGCGCCTGCCGTAGGGTGCGTGACGTCCACTGCGGGCTTCTCCTCTGCTGTGCTCCCCGGGCGCTCCATGGTCGCGCACCCGGGCCCCCTCGTCCGGGAAACCGGGCCGGACGCGGCCGGTCGTGACGGAGCCCACAGGGTCCGCCGTCCGGAGGGGCAGTGGACACGATAGCGGCGCGGACGGCGATGCCCCGCCTGCGGGAGCGGGGCGGGGCGTCGTGGGTGTCGTGCGGGCCGGGCGGCCGGGGCCTCAGGTCGCGTCGGGGTCGAACGGGGGGCGTTCGCCCGCGGCCAGGGCCGGGCCCGCGCTCGCGGCGGTCGCGGCCTTGGAGAAGTCCACCGAGGCGGTGGGCGTCGGGGTGCGGTCGCCGTTCAGCGCGGACTTGATGTCGACGCTGTCCTTGAGGTCCTTGAGCCCGAGCGGGTCGTCGCCGTCGCCGATCAGCTGCTTGCGGACGAAGGTCTTCGGGTTGAGGTCCTCGAAGTCGAAGTTCTGGAACTCCGGCCCGAGTTCGCTGCGGATGTCCTCCTTCGCGCTGTCCGCGAAGGAGCGGATCTTGCGGATGAAGCCCATCGTGTCCTGGATCAGCTTGGGGAGCTTGTCCGGACCGAAGATCACGATGGCCATGACGACGATCGTCACGACCTCCAGTCCGCCTATGTCTCCGAACACCTGAACTCCCAGCACCCGACAACGCTGAACCAAGGGTAAACGCGGGCTACCGCTCCCCCGGCCCCCGGAAGATGAAACCGTGGTAAAGACCACCCGGGTGACCGGCGGCTACGGCGTGCCGGTGAAGGCAGGCTAGCGCAGGAGCTGCCGCGGGTCACCGGTGGGCGTGGGCGTCGCGTCCAGCTGGTAGCGGGCGCGCAGCGGGTAGTCCGGCACGTCCACCGGCTGCTGGGCGTTGACCGGGACGATCGCCCCGCCGACCGGCGTGACGCTGGTGGGCTGCCGGGTGGTGCCCTGGCCCGCGGTGACGCCGCCGACCCCGCCGAGGGTGACGGCCGCGACCGAGAACGCCCCGGCGGCGGCGAACACCAGGCGGCGGCCGCGCGCGGCGGACGGCCGGGCGGCGGGCAGTTCGCCCAGCGCGGCGGCCAGCGGGCGCGGCAGCGCCTCCGCCGCGGGGCGCGGGGCGGCGGACGGGCGGGTGCCGAACAGGCCGGCCCGCGGGTCGATGCCGGGTATCGGCGCGTCCGCGCCGAGCGCGCCCCCGCCGAAGCCCGCGCCCCGGCCGAAGGTGCCGCCGGTGAGCCGACTGCCGCCGAACACTCCGCCGGACCCCGACGGACCGTCGGGGCCCGGCGCGTCCTCGGGCAGGTCGGCGACCGCCATGAGTCTCGCCATCAGGGCCGCCGACGGGCCGGGCGCGGCGGCCTCGCTGAGTGCGCGCTTGACCGACCGGGCCTGCTCGGCCTCGGCCAGGCAGTCCGGGCAGGTCGCCAGGTGGGCCTGGACCCGCTCGCGGGCGTCGTGGCCCAGCTCGCCGTCCAGGTAGGCGGAGAGCCGGTCGCCCAGGTGGTGCTCCTCGGCCTGCGGCTCGACCGGACGGACCGCCAGCGGGCGCAGCTCGGCGCCCGCCGGGGCCTGCTCGGCCCGGCGCAGCGCCGCCCAGCGCGGACGGCCCGCGGCCGTGTCCGCGCGCTCGGGGGCGCGATCGCTCATGACCCCCTCCGGTCGCTGACGGCCTGTTCGGCGCCGACCGGCACGGGCTCGGCGGAACCGCCCCGGCGCGAACGGCCCGCGGCGGCGTTCGGCGCCCGGTGCTTGAGGGCGGCGCGCAGGTGCGAGCGGCCGCGGTGGATCCGGCTGCGGACGGTGCCGAGCTTCACGCCGAGCGTCGCGGCGATCTCCTCGTACGACAGGCCCTCGATGTCGCACAGCACCACGGCGGCCCGGAACTCCGGCGCGAGGGTGTCCAGCGCCTGCTGCACGTCCGCGTCGAAGTGGGTGTCGCTGAAGTGCTGGGCGGGGCTGGGCTCGCGGCTGGCCAGGCGCTCCGCGGCGTCCTCGGCGAGGGCGTCGAAGCGGATCCGCTGGCGGCGGCGCACCATGTCCAGGAACAGGTTGGTGGTGATCCGGTGCAGCCAGCCCTCGAAGGTGCCGGGGGTGTACGTGGACAGCGAGCGGAACACCCGGACGAAGACCTCCTGGGTGAGGTCCTCGGCGTCGTGCTGGTTGCCCGTCAGCCGGTACGCCAGGCGGTAGACGCGGGCGCTGTGCGCCTCGACGATCTCCTCCCAGCTGGGCGGCGTCCAGCTCTGCGCGTCGGGCCCCTCCGCGAAGGACGCGAGCGTGCCGGCGGCCCCGGCCACCGAGTCGTCGGCTGCGGTCGACTTGTCCAGGGGGGAGTGCACAGACTGGTTCATCACGGGCTTCGGCGTACGGATCGACGTGAGGCCGCGGGGGTGCCGCTGCACAGGGACGTCGCCCTCGGCCACACCTCCTCGGTCGGCTCTTCTGCCCAGCAGAGCCACCACCATATCCACCTCACCCGTCAAGCCCGGATAAGAGCCGTCGAACAGCGACCGCCCCGGACGGTCGGGCCGCCCGTAGCAGTTCAACGGCCAGCCGTCGAACGCGGTTCCCGGGCGGCCAGTAGTCTGTCGCTGGAATTTGTCGACTTGGGTCGGCAACGGCGCTCCGGAAGAGGCAGCCATCACCGAGTTCGGGCCCCAGCGAGCGGCCCTCGCCGACACCTACGTCGGCGAGGACGCGGTGCTGACCTACGCCCGGGCCCAGTCGGCCCGCACCGGCATACGCGCGATCGGCCCCAGCGGCGGCGCCGCGCTGCGGCTGCTCGCCGCCGCCCTCGACGCCAAGGCGGTGGTCGAGATCGGCACCGGCACCGGCGTCTCCGGGGTCTACCTGCTGCGCGGCATGCGCGCCGACGGGGTGCTCACCACCGTCGACTCCGAGCCGGTCCGCCAGCAGTACGCCCGCGAGGCGTACCGGGCCGCCGGGTTCCCCGGCAACCGGGCCCGCTGCATCCCCGGCCGCGCCCGGGACGTGCTGCCGCGGCTCGCCGACGGCCAGTACGACCTGGTGTTCTGCGACGGCGACCCGGCCGACTCCCGGTTCCACCTCACCGAGGCGCTGCGCCTGCTGCGGCCGCGCGGCGTGGTCTGCTTCGAGGGCGTCTTCCAGGAGGGCCGGCTCGCCGAGCCCGAGCTCGACGACCCGCAGACCCGCGCCGTGCGCGACCTGGTCGCCGAGATCCGGGAGAGCGACACCCTGCTGCCCGCCCTGCTGCCGGTCTCCGACGGGCTGCTCTGCGCCGTCAAGCGCTGAGGCGCCCCGGCGGGCGCACGCGGAACGGGCCCGGCCCCCCGCGGCGGGGGGCCGGGCCCGTCGAGCACCTCGCGGATGAGACCGGGAGATGCGGGGTCACCTACCTGCAGATCAGCCGCAGGCCTTCTTGAGGGCCTCGCCCAGAGCGTCCGCCTCGTCCGGCGTCAGCTCCACCACCAGGCGCCCGCCCCCTTCGAGCGGAACTCGCATGATGATGCCCCGCCCCTCTTTGGTGACCTCCAGCGGGCCGTCACCCGTCCGCGGCTTCATGGCCGCCATGCTCGTTCCCCTTCCTGCAACCGTTCAGGTACGCACCGGACGGTCCGTCCACCGCCGGCATCGAACGCATTGATCGGAAGCCATTATCCCGCATGCAACCGCTGGATGACCAACATCACTCTCTGCGCCAACCCTCGCCAACCAGCCACAAAGCGCCCATTACCTGCCGAAAGCCGCATCCCGCCGCACTCCGACACGCCCGCCGGAGGTGCGGCACCTCACACTCCCCCGCCCGGCCGCGAACCGGCATGCTGGCCCACGACAGCCACCGCGACCCGGGGAGCCCTCACCCATGTCCGACACCGTGCGCTACGAGCGCGACGGCGCCCTCGCCGTCCTCACCATCGACCGCGCCGAGGCCATGAACGCCCTCGACGTCCCCACCAAGGTCGCCCTCCGGGACGCCGTCACCACCGCCGCGGCCGACCCCGCGGTCCGGGCCGTGCTGCTGACCGGCGCGGGGGAGAAGGCGTTCTGCGTCGGGCAGGACCTCAAGGAGCACGTCGGCCTGCTCCAGCGCCAGCGCGAGACCGGCGAGGGCGCCCTGCGCACCGTCGCCGAGCACTACAACCCGCTGGTCCGCGCCCTGGCCGGGATGCGCAAGCCCACCGTCGCCGCGGTCAACGGCGTCGCCGCCGGGGCCGGGGCCTCGCTCGCCTTCGCCTGCGACTTCCGGGTCCTCGCCGACACCGCGGGCTTCAACACCTCCTTCGCGGGCGTCGCGCTCACCGCCGACTCCGGCGCCTCCTGGACGCTCCCCCGCCTGGTCGGCCACGCCCGCGCCACCGAGCTCCTGATGCTCCCCCGCACCGTCCGGGCCGACGAGGCGCTCGCCCTCGGCCTGGCCACCCGGGTCGTCCCGGCCGCCGAACTCGCCGCCACCGCCCGCGAGTTCGCCCTCACCCTGGCCAACGGCCCGACCGTCGCCTACGGCGCGATCAAGGAGTCCCTCGCCTACGGCGCCTCGCACTCCCTGGACGAACTCCTCGACAAGGAGGACGAGCTCCAGACCCTGGCCGGCGAGAGCGAGGACCACCGCATCGCGGTCGACGCCTTCCTCACCAAGCAGAAGCCCGACTTCGTCGGTCGCTGAGCCGCTCCCGCGGCAGGACCGGGACGCTCCGCCGGGCCCCGGCGGGGCGTCCCCGCGCTACCTCGCGTGGCAGTCGGCCAGGTGGTCGTTGACCAGCCCGCACGCCTGCATCAGCGCGTACGCGGTGGTCGGGCCGACGAAGCGGAAGCCCGCCCGCTTGAGCGACCTGGCGAGCGCGGTCGACTCCGGGGTGACCGCCGGGACGTCCGCCAGGGTGAGCGGGGCGGGGCGGTCGGCCGGGTCGGGGGCGTGGCTCCAGACCAGGGCGTCCAGTTCGCCGTCGGCGAGGGCGCGGGCGGCCTTGGCGTTGGCGATGGTGGCGAGGACCTTGGCGCGGTTGCGGATGATGCCGGTGTCGTTCAGCAGCCGCTCGACGTCGGTGTCGTCGAACTGCGCGACCGCCGCGGCGTCGAAGCCCCGGAAGGCCGCCCGGAAGCCCTCCCGGCGGCGCAGGATGGTGATCCAGGACAGGCCGGACTGGAAGGCCTCCAGGGTGATCCGCTCGAACAGGGCCCGGTCGCCGTGGACCGGGCGGCCCCACTCGGTGTCGTGGTACGCCCGGTAGTCCTCGGCCGAGTCGCCCCAGCCGCAGCGCCGCAGCCCGTCCGTCCCGAGGACCGCCCCCGTCACGCCCGGTCGCTCTTCTCGTGCTGCCCGGCGGCGGCGTCCTCGTCGGCGGCCTCGTCGGTGGTCGCGTCGGCGGCCGCGTCGGACTCGTGGGAGGAGAGCACCTCGGTGGTTTCGCCGACCGCCGGCCCCTGCGGCTGCTTCTCCAGGACGGTGCTGAAGGACTCCAGCCCGGGCAGCGGGTCGCCGCCGGCCGCGGCGGAGCTCTCCACCGAGCCGCGGACCACGCCGACGGCCTCCAGCTCGGCGATCCGGGCGTCGCGGAGCGCGAGTTCCGCGCCGAGGCGGTCGAGCACGTCGTCGACCTCGTCCATCCGGTAGCCGCGCAGCGCCATCGGGAGGCGGAGCTCGTCCACGTCGGTGCGGCTGAGGGCGCGGTCCTGCGGCAGGCGCACGGCGAGGCGGTCGTGTTCGGCCTCCGGCAGCGTCCCGCCGCCGCCCAGGGCCACCACTGCGGCGCCACCGACCACCAGGGCCATCGCGATCACGATCACCACGAACACGAGCTGTCCTCCGTCAGTTCCCGGCAGTTCCCGGTCGGCTTCGGCCCGCCCGCGGGAGCTACGGTGGGATCATGGTCCCCTTACAGGCCGGGGCCCATCATTGCACCCGGGAGCGCTGAGGAGGAGACACCGGTGGCACTACGCCTCGGCACGCGGGAGTTCGGCCCGGACGAGCTGGTCATCATGGCGATCGTCAACCGCACCCCGGACTCGTTCTTCGACCGGGGGGCGACCTTCGCGGACGAGGCGGCGTTCGCGGCCGCGGACCGGGCGGTGGCGGAGGGCGCGGCGATCCTGGACATCGGCGGGGTGAAGGCCGGTCCGGGCGAAGAGGTCACCGTGGAGGAGGAGTTGCGCCGCACGGTGCCGTTCGTGGCGGAGCTGCGCAAGCGCCACCCGGACGCGGTGATCAGCGTGGACACCTGGCGGCACGAGGTCGGCGAGGCGGTCTGCGAGGTCGGCGCGGACCTGCTGAACGACGCCTGGGGCGGCTTCGACCCGAAGCTCGCGGAGGTCGCGGCCCGGTACGGCGCGGGCCTGGTGTGCACGCACGCGGGCGGCGCCGAGCCGCGCACCCGCCCGCACCGGGTGGGGTACGAGGACGTGATGGCGGACATCCTGGCGGTGACCGTCGGCCTGGCCGAGCGGGCGCTCGAACTGGGCGTGCGCCGCGACGGGTTGGTCATCGACCCGGGGCACGACTTCGGGAAGAACACCCGGCACTCGCTGGAGGCGACCCGCCGCCTGCCGGAGATGACCGCGACCGGCTTCCCGGTGCTGGTCTCGCTCTCCAACAAGGACTTCGTCGGCGAGACCCTGGACAGGCCGGTGGACGAGCGGCTGCTCGGCACCCTGGCCACCACGGCGGTCTCGGCCTGGCTGGGCGCGCAGGTCTACCGGGTGCACCAGGTCGCCGAGACCCGCCAGGTGCTGGACATGGTGGCCTCGATCCGCGGCACCCGTCCCCCGGCGGTGGCCCGCCGGGGGCTGGCCTGAGCCGCGCCCGGGCCCGGAACGGCGCTACGCCGGGGTGCCCTTGGGCCCCCGCGCGGCGTCCAGCACCTTCAGCACCTCCGCCACGTCGTCGGTGACGTGGAAGAGTTCGAGGTCGGCGGGGTTGGCCTTGCCCTGGGCGACCAGGGTCGACTTGAGCCACTCCACCAGCCCGCCCCAGTAGGCGCTGCCGAACAGGATCACCGGGAAGCGGGTGACCTTCTTCGTCTGCACCAGGGTGAGCGCCTCGAACAGCTCGTCCAGGGTGCCGAGGCCGCCGGGCAGGACCACGAAGCCCTGGGCGTACTTCACGAACATCGTCTTGCGGACGAAGAAGTACCGGAAGTTGAGGCCCAGGTCGACGTATTCGTTGAGGCCCTGCTCGAAGGGCAGCTCGATGCCGAGGCCGACGCTCAGCCCGCCCGCCTCGGTGGCGCCCTTGTTGGCGGCCTCCATCGCGCCGGGGCCGCCGCCGGTGATCACCGCGTAGCCGGCCTCGGCGAGGGCCCGGCCGATCTCCACCCCGGCCTCGTACTCGGGCGAGCCGACCGGTGTCCGGGCGGAGCCGAACACGCTGATGGCGGTGGGGAGTTCGGCCAGGGCGCCGAAGCCCTCGACGAACTCCGAGGTGATCCGCAGCACCCGCCACGGGTCGGTGTGCAACCAGTCGGCGGGCCCGGTGGTGTCCAGCAGCCGCTGGTCGGTCGTGCTCGCCTCGACCTGGTCGCGCCGCAGCAGGACGGGGCCCTTGCGCTTCTCGGGCCAGGGCTTCTTCGTCCGGCGGGCGGGGTCATCTCCGTTGGCTGTCATGACGAAACCCTACGCCTGACGGGGTGCGATCCGGGGTAAATAACGGCCGTCGCCCGGGCGGGAATCCGGCGAACCGCACCCGGCTCCCGCCCCCTCGACGGCTACCGGGTGAGCCAGTCCCGCATCCGCTCCTCGACCTCGGCGATCGCGCTGAGCGAGCAGTGCTCCTCGCGCTTGTGCGCCAGGTTCGGGTCGCCCGGGCCGTAGTTGACGGCGGGGACGCCGTGGGCGGAGAACCGGGCCACGTCCGTCCAGCCGAACTTGGCCCGGGGCTCGCCGCCGATCGCGGCCAGGAAGTCCCGGGCGGCGGGCAGGCCGAGGCCGGGCAGGGCGGCGGGCGAGGCGTCGACGATCTCCAGCTGGTACCCCTCGAAGACCGAGCGCAGGTGCTCCTCGGCCTGCTCCAGGCTGCGGTCGGGGGCGAACCGGAAGGCCACGTGGATCTTGCACTCGTCGGGGATGACGTTCCCGGCGACGCCGCCGTCGATCCGGGTCGCGTTCAGGCCCTCGCGGTACTCCAGGCCGTCGATCTCCACCCGGCGCGGCCGGTACTCGGCCAGCCGGCGGAGCACCTCCGCGGCCTTGTGGATGGCGTTGTCGCCGAGCCAGCTGCGGGCGGCGTGGGCGCGGACGCCGGTGAGCGTGACGTCGGCGCGCAGGCTGCCCTGGCAGCCGCCCTCGACGACGGCGCCGCTGGGCTCCATCAGGACCGCGAAGTCGCCCGCCAGCCAGTCGGGGTGGGTCGCGAACAGGTGGCCGAGGCCGTTGCGGTGGGCCTCCACCTCCTCGCAGTCGTAGAAGACGTAGGTGACGTCCCGGTTGGCCTCGGTGAGGGTGGCGGCGAGCCGCAGCTGCACGGCGACGCCGGACTTCATGTCGGAGGTGCCGCAGCCGTAGAGCAGGTCGCCCTCGACGTGCGAGGGCACGTTGTCGGCGATCGGCACGGTGTCCAGGTGCCCGGCGAGCACCACCCGCTCGTCCCGGCCGAAGTGGGTGCGGGCGACCACGTTGTTGCCGTACCGGTCGACGGTGAGGTGCGGCAGGGCCCGGAGCGCGGCCTCCACGGCGTCCGCGAGGGCGGTCTCCTCGCCGCTGACGGAGGGGAGGTCGACGAGGCGGGCGGTCAGCGTTCCGCCGTCGAGGGAGAGGTCGAGGGGCGCGTTCGGGCTGCTCATGGCGGTTACCTTATCGACAAGGTGCGGCTCCACCGGTGAGGTCGTCGGCCCGCCGGACCCCCTCCGCGGACGGCCGCGCAACCGTGCGGACCCGTACGGCCGTCCGAGCGGTTACGGTGTCCGCGAACAGCGCACGCCGGGCCGGGACCGATGCGACGCGATCAGCCACTGAGAGGGGCCACCCGTGACCGAGGACGCCGAGTACGACGCGCAGGACGGCGCCGCACCGCGCCGGCGGCGGCCGTGGCGGCGGGTGCTGGTCGGGCTGGTCGCGCTGTCGGTCGTGGGCGGCCTGGTGGTGTGGCTGAACCGGGACAAGATCACGCCCCCCGACGAGGGCTGCACGGTCACCACCGCGGCGGGCAGCGGCACCCTGGAGCTCCCGGCGGCGGCCAACGCGGCCACCATCACGGCGGTGGCGATGTCCCGCGGCCTGCCGGAGCGGGCGGTGACCATCTCGCTGGCGACGGCCATCCAGGAGTCGAAGCTGCACAACCTGGAGGGCGGCGACCGGGACTCGGTGGGCCTGTTCCAGCAGCGCCCCTCGCAGGGCTGGGGCACGGTCGACCAGATCATGGACCCGGTGTACGCGACCAACAAGTTCCTGGACGCGCTGGTGAAGGTCAACGGGTACGCGCAGATGCCGCTGACCGACGCCGCCCAGCAGGTGCAGCGCAGCGGCTACCCGCAGGCGTACGCCAAGCACGAGAACAACGCGACGCTGCTCGCCACGGTGCTGACCGGCCGCGAACCCGCCTCGCTGGACTGCGTGGTGCACCAGCTGCCGGACCCGCACCCCACCGACCCGGCCCAGAGCGTCCCGGACGCGGCCCACCTCTCGGAGCGGGTGCGCCGGGAGTTCGGCAAGGCGGTGGCGGTGGCGGGCGCCGAGAAGGCGGCCAAGGACCCGCGCGAGGTGCTGGCGCTCACCCCGCAGCCGACCGCGAGCACCGCGGGCGCGGGCGGGCCGGGCCAGACCGGCTGGGCGCTGGCGCACTGGTCGGTGGCGCAGGCGGCCGAGCTGGGCATCGGGCAGGTCGCGTACGACGGCAGGGTGTGGCGGGTGGACAAGCACGGCGAGGGGTGGAAGCCGCTGGCGGGCGCGCCGTCCGACCGGGTGCTGGTGACGCTGGGCGCGCCGGTCAAGAAGTGACGCCCGGGCGGCGGCCGACGGGCGCGGAGCCCCGACGGTGCGTTGACGCACTGGTGCGCGGGTGACCGTCCGCCGGGTGAATCGCGTCAACTCCCGCTGACGGCGGGCCCGTCGGCGGGCACCTCCGGACCGGTGCGCCGCCGGGGGCCGGAAGGCCGGGCCCACAAGGGGAGTGACGGTTCTTCGGCGACCGCCGCCCGGCCGGTGCGTCCGCACGGCCCGAAAAAGGATCGTCCGATCTTTGCCAACCCTTGACCTTGACCGGCCGAAACCTTCCCGGTGCTCTTGCGGTCATACACGTCGCCCGCCGGGCGGAGCGCCCCGCGCCCCGGCCCGGCGGACCGTCGACCTCACCTCTTAGGAGCACCATGTCCCTCCCCCTCACGCGCCGGATCGCCCAGGCCGCGCTGCTCGTCGCCGCCACCGCGGCGCCGCTCGCAGCCGCGGCGGGTGCCGCCTCCGCCACCGAGGTGGTGCCGCAGACCGACCTGGGCGCCGGCGTGACCAAGCTGGCCGACGTCCCCAACTCGGGCGACGCGGTGCAGGGGGCCGCCCACGAGCTGGGCCACGTGGTCGGCACCACCGGCGCCGCGACCCTCGCGGCGGGCGGCCCGGCGGCTGCCGACGCGGCCGGCAACACCGTCGCGCACAACCTGCCGTCCACCGACGACGCGCTCGGCAAGCTCGGCCCGGTCGGCAAGGCCGGCCAGCTGACCGGCTCGCTGGAGACGCTCACCGACAAGGTCGCCCCGGCGGTCGAGGAGAAGGTCGCCCCGGCGGTCACCGAGAAGGTCCTCCCCGCCACCGACCGGGCCACCGCCACCCCGCTGGCCACCGTCGCCCGCGGCCTGCCCACCGACAAGCTCACCCAGGGCCTGCCCGCCGGCGACAAGCTCGGCCCGGTCACCGGCGCCCTCCACTCGCTGCCGGTCGCGGGCGCCGTCGAGGGCCTGACCGAGCACGAGTCCGCCAACCGCCTCGGCGGCGTGCCCTCGCTCGGCGGCGACAGCCCGCTGGGCGGCCTGACCGGCGCGCTCGGCCCGGTCGGCGGCCTGCTCGGCGGCATCCAGGGCGGCGGCCTGCCGATCGGCTGACCCCGCGGAGCCCGGGACGACGGGAGGGGCGGAGCCGACCGGCTCCGCCCCTCCCGTTCCGCCCTCCGGCGGCGCTACCGCTTGAGCCGCTCCACCGCCGAGGCCACCCGCTCGTCGGTGGCGGTGAACGCCACCCGCACGAACCGGTCGCCCGCCGGGCCGTAGAAGTCGCCGGGCGCCACCAGGACGCCCAGCTCGGCGAGTTCGGCCACCGTCTCCCAGCACGGCCTGTCCTGGGTCGCCCACAGGTACAGGCTCGCCTCGGAGTGCTCGATCCGGAACCCGTACGCCTCCAGCGCGGCCCGCAGGGCGCTGCGCCGCTGGGCGTACCGGGCCCGCTGCTCGGCCACGTGCGCGTCGTCGGCGAGCGCGGCCGCGGTGGCCGCCTGCACCGGCGCGGGCACGATCATGCCGCCGTGCTTGCGGATCTCCAGCAGCTCGCGGACCACCACCGGGTCACCGGCCACGAAGGAGGCCCGGTAGCCCGCCAGGTTGGAGCGCTTGGACAGCGAGTGCACGGCCAGCAGGCCCTCGTGCGAGCCGCCGCAGACCGACGGGTGCAGCACCGACACCGGCTCGGCCTCCCAGCCGAGCTCCAGGTAGCACTCGTCGCTGACCAGCAGCACCCGGTGCTCCCGGGCCCACTCGACGGCGCGGCGCAGCTCGGCCGCGTCCAGCACCCGCCCGGTGGGGTTGGACGGCGAGTTCAGCCACAGCAGCCGGACCTTCGAGCCGTCCAGCTCCGCGACGTCCCCGTACGCGACCGGCTCGGCGCCGCAGAGCAGCGCCCCGACCTCGTAGGTGGGGTAGGCCAGCTTCGGGTAGGCGACCTGGTCGCCCGGGCCGAGGCCGAGCTGGCCGGGCAGCCAGGCCACCAGTTCCTTCGAGCCGACGGTCGGCAGGACGGCCTCGGGGCCGATCCCGGCGCCGCAGCGGCGCCCCAGCCAGCCCGCGATGGCGTCGCGCAGCGACAGCGGGCCCCACACGGTGGGGTAGCCGGGCGTGTCGGTGTGCGCGGCCAGCGCCCGCTGGACCAGTTCGGGCACCGGGTCCACCGGGGTGCCGACGGAGAAGTCGCAGAGCCCGTCCGGGTGCGCCTGGGCGGTGCGCTTGTACGGTTCGAGCTTGTCCCACGGGAAGACCGGCAGGCGGTCGGAGACGCGGCGCGCCGCCCCCGGGTGGCCCGGGAACGGCGCGTGCGTGCTGTCGTTGGTGCTCACAGCGTGGATGCCACCGATCAGTGGTCGGCGTTCTGCGGGGGCAGGGCCGCGATGAACGGGTGGTCACGCTCGATCAGGCCGAGCTTGGAGGCACCGCCGGGCGAGCCCAGGTCGTCGAAGAACTCGACGTTCGCCTTGTAGTAGTCCTTCCACTCCTCCGGGGTGTCGTCCTCGTAGAAGATCGCCTCGACCGGGCAGACCGGTTCGCAGGCACCACAGTCCACGCACTCGTCCGGGTGGATGTAGAGGGAGCGCTCGCCTTCGTAGATGCAGTCCACGGGGCACTCTTCGATGCACGCCTTGTCCTTGACGTCGACACAAGGCTGCGCGATGACGTAGGTCACGCTGTCGTTCCTCCTCGGAAGGGCTGCCGCCCTACTGTTTACTCGGTCGCGCTTTGCGCGCGGCGTCGTCGATGCCCGCCCCTAGTATCGCGGGTCGGGGGGCGCAAATGCACAGGAGGTGCGGTTGATGGTCGGCCCGGAGCCGTGGAAGGCCCGTCCGGAGGTCCGGATGGACCCGTCTGACGTGGGACGACGCGTGTCGGTCCGGCGTGTCGACGGCGTGGCGGAGGGCCGTCCGGTGTTCCGCGATGTGATCGGCGTGCTCACGTCGTGGGACGGCGACGGGTTGACGGTCGAACCGCGCAGCGGCGCGCCGGTGCGCTTCGCGGCCGAACTGCTGGTGGCCGGCAAGCCCGTCCCGCCGTTCCCGGCCCGCCGCACCGCCGCGCCCGCCGTCGCCCCGCTCGACCTGCAGCGCACCGCCGCCCGCTCCTGGCCCGCCGTCGAGCAGGAGCAGCTGGGCGAGTGGACGCTGCGCGCCTCGTCCGGGTTCACCCGCCGGGCCAACTCGGTGCAGGCGCTGGGCGACCCGGGCCTGCCGCTGCCCGCGGCGCTGGAGCGGGTGCGCGAGTGGTACGCGGCCCGTTCGCTGCCCGCGTACGTCGAGGTGGTCTCCCCCGGCTCGCCGCCCGCGCTCGCCGCCGAACTGGACCGGCTCGGCGCGGCCCTCGCCCCGACCCTGGTGCGCACCGCCCCGCTCGGCGAACTGGCCCGCACCGGCCGCCCCGCGGACGTCCGGCTGTCCCGCACCGCCGGACCCGAGTGGCTGGCGCTGTACCGCCGGGTGGGCGGCGACCCCGCCCTGGAGGCAGCCGCCACCGCGGTGCTGCACGGCGGCCCCTCGGTCTGGTTCGCCCGGGTCGAGGGCGGGGACGGCACCCCGCTGGCCATCGGCCGGCTCGCCGTGGACGGCCCGTGGGCCTGCTTCGGCGCGGTCGAGGTCGCCCCGGCCGCCCGCCGCCGCGGCCTGGCCACCGCCGTGATGGCCGCGCTCGCCGCCCGCGCCGCCGAGGAGGGCGCCACCGGCGCCTACCTGCAGGTCGAGGCCGACAACGGGGGCGCGATCGAGCTGTACGACCGGCTGGGCTTCACGACCAGTCACACTTACCACTACGCCCGCCTTCCCCAGCGGTAGCGTGCACCACCTGAAGTGAGCCACGACCGCTGCTGAACCGAAGGCCGCAGTGACCGAGCAGAGCAGAACCCGCTTCCGCACCGAAGCCCGGGGCGAGCACCCCGACCCGGTGCTGCTGTGCCTGCTCGCCGCCGCCGAGCACACCCTCGGCGATCCCGGCGACAGTGCCGAACAGCCGTCCCTGGAGGAACTCCTGACGGCCTGTCAGGCCGCCCTGGACCGGCACGCCGCCGCGATCCGCCAGGCCGTCGCCGAACGCCGCCCGAGCGGGCCGGAGGAGACCGCCGCGCTGCTCGCGGCGGTGCTCGGCGGCCGCGAGCGCTTCCACGGCCGCCAGTCCGACTACCTCCGGCTGGAGTCCTCGCTGCTGCCGGAGGTGCTGCGGCGGCGGCGCGGGCTGCCGATCATGCTCGCGCTGGTCTGGCAGGCGGTGGCCGCCCGGGCCGGCCTGACCGTGCACGGCATCGCCCTGCCCGGCCACTTCATCGTCGCGGTCGGCGGACCGGCGGGCGGCGACGAGTACGTCCTCGCGGACCCCTTCCACGGCGGCCGGCTCCTCGACGTCCCCGACGTGGAACGCCTGGTCGCCGCCTCCGGCCACCTCTTCTCCCCCGAACTCCTCTCCCCCGCGCAGCCCTTGGACACCGTGCTCCGCGTCCTGGGCAACATCCGCCGCTGGGCCGCCGACCGTCCCGAACACGCCCGCACCCAGCTCTGGGCCACCGAACTCGCCCTGCTGCTCCCCCGCCATCCAGCCCAACTCCGGCTCGAACGAGCCGAGTTGCTCGTGAAGACCGGCGACTTCCTGGCCGGCGCCGCCGAGATGGAGTCCTACGCGCAGATCCTCGACGCCTTCGACCCGGAGAGCGCCGCGAAGGTCCGCCTGGAGGCGAGGTCGGCCCGCCACCGCCTCAACTGAACGCACAGCGGGCGCAGATGGGGGCGCGGAGGGCTCCCGAGCAGCCGGTGCAGATGGGGGCGCGGGGAACTGCGCGACCAGCCGGGCACCCACCGCAAGATCGCGAAATAGTGCAACCAGCCGTCCCTCAGAGCGATCCGGCTGGCGTGCACGTGGCTGGGCGCGCAGTTCCTCGCGCCCCTGGTCTCGCCCTTCGTCCCCCTTACAGCCAGCCCTTCTCCCGCGCGATCCGCACCGCCTCCGCCCGGTTGCGGGCCGCCGTCTTCTGGATCGCCATCGACAGGTAGTTGCGCACCGTCCCCTCGGAGAGGTGCAGCCGGGCCGCGATGTCCGCGTTCACCGCGCCGTCCGCCGCCGCGGCCAGCACGTCGCGCTCGCGGCCGGTGAGCGGGTTGGCCCCCTCGGTGAGGGCGGCCGCGGCGAGCGTGGGGTCGATGACCTTCTCCCCGCGCAGCACCCGCCTGATCGCTTCGGCGAGTTCCGCGGCGGGTGCGTCCTTGACCAGGAAGGCGTCGGCCCCGGACTCCATCGCCCGGCGCAGGTAGCCGGGCCGTCCGAAGGTGGTGGCGATGACGACCTTGGTCCGCGGCCGGGCCCGCCGGACCTCCGCGCAGGCGTCGATGCCGGTCATGCCGGGCATCTCGATGTCGAGGACGGCGACGTCCACCTGGTGCTCCGCCACCGCCGCCGCGACCTCGTCGCCGCGGGAGACCTGGGCGACCACCTCCAGGTCGTCCTCCAGCGAGAGCAGCGCGGCGAGCGCCTCCCGCACCATGCCCTGGTCCTCGGCGAGCAGCACTCGCACCGGTCGTCCACCCGTTCCGTCCGTCACGTCGGGCAGCCTATTACCGTTCCCCGTCGGGACGTTCCCCGCTGGGTCCGGGCCGCAGCGGCACGAGGGCGCGCAGCCGGAAGCCCCGGCCGCGGTCGGCGGGGCCGGTCCGCAGGCGTCCGCCGACCTGCTCCAGGCGCTCGGCGAGGCCGGAGAGGCCGTTCCCGGCGCCGGACTTGCCCGGTCCGGCGCCGTTGTCGACGACCTCCAGGACGGCGTAGCGGCCGTCCTCCTCCCAGGTCTCGTCGAGGTGGACGGTGCACCGGGTGGCCCCGGCGCCGTGCCGGACGACGTTGGTGACGGCCTCGCGCAGCGCCCAGGCGAGCACGCCGGACTCCTCGGCGGCGAGGCCGGGACGCTCCTCGGCGAGCCGGGGGTCGGCGTCGAGTTCGATCTGGCTGGCGGCCAACGCGGTGCGGGCGGCGGCGAGTTCGACCGGCAGGGTGGGGCGGCGGAAGCCGCTGACGGCGCTGCGGACGTCGGCGAGGGACTGCCGGGCGACCTGCTCGATGTCGGCGACCTGGGCGCGGGCGGCGTCGGTCTTCCCGGCGTCCATCAGGCGTCCGGTGAGTTCGCCCTTGATGGCGATCAGCGAGAGCGAGTGGCCGAGCAGGTCGTGCAGGTCGCGGGCCAGGCGCAGCCGTTCCTCGGAGGCGGCGAGGTGGGCGACGGCGGCCCGGGCCTCGCGCAGTTCGCGCATGGTGGCGACCAGGCGCTGCATGGCGAGCATGGCCAGTCCGGCCATCAGGCAGGGCAGGCCGATGCTGACCAGGGTCTCGGCGTCGGCGCCGCTGGTGAGCCCGACGACGGCGAAGAGGCCGGTGGTGCCGAGGACGCCGACCAGGCCGTAGCGGCCGGGGAGGATCACCGAGGCGCACACCGAGGTGTACGTGAACAGGGTCAGCCAGGACTCGCCCAGGGCGTACGAGGTGGCGACGGCGATCACGGCCATCAGGGCGAGCGGCAGGTACCGACGGGTC
This sequence comes from Kitasatospora phosalacinea, assembly GCF_030268885.1. Classification (GTDB taxonomy): domain Bacteria; phylum Actinomycetota; class Actinomycetes; order Streptomycetales; family Streptomycetaceae; genus Kitasatospora; species Kitasatospora phosalacinea_C. Next base: position 70,769 of record NZ_BSSA01000003.1, on the reverse strand, counting down.
TGCCGGAAGCCCGGGTGGTTGCGGACCACGATCAGCGACAGGTAGCAGGCCAGGAAGGCCGCCAGCGCGACGCCCCCGGCGACGCTCACCGCCGGGGAGTGCTGCCCCGTCGTCAGGTCCTGGACGGGGTAGGCCAGGTAGAGCGCCCAGATGGACGTCCAGGCGAGCTTGGCCAGCAGTTGCCGCCGGGTGTCGACGGGCGCGCCGGGGTACGTGGTCCAACGGCCGTCCGGCCCGGCCTCCCCGTCCTGGTCGGGGTGGCGGGCCGGTGCGGTGTTCTGCATGCGGGCCATCATGCCCGTCGCGCGTCCTTGCGGTACAGGTGGGCCGCGGCGGCGGTGAAGAGCACCAGGAAGGCGGCCAGCGCGGCGATCGGGAAGCCCGCGACGCCCCCGCCGTGGACGAACGAGGCCAGCTGGTTGTAGTCGTAGACCGGGTTGAACCGGGCGTAGGTCCTCAGCGAGTCGCTGACCGGGAACCAGGTGCCGCCGAACAGCGCCATCAGCATGTAGACGATCATCACCACGGGCTGGACGGCGTCCGGTTCGGCGGCGTAGCCGAGGGCGACGCCGAGCGCGGCGAAGACGAAGCTGCCGAGCCACAGGGCGGCGGCCAGGCCGAGCCACTGGACGGCCGGGAGGTCGACGCCCTCGATCGCGCCGATCGCGAAGACCACGGCGATCGCGGGCAGCGTGGTGACCGCGCAGGCGGCGATCTTGCCGAGGGTGTAGGCGCGTCCGGGCAGGGCGGTGAGCCGCAGTTGGCGGGTCCAGCCGCTCTTGCGCTCCAGCGAGATGCGCTGCGCGGAGCCGGTCAGCACGGCGCCGACCGCGCCGAAGGTGGCCATCGAGACCATGAAGTACGACTTGGCGGCGACCCCGTTCGCCACCGTGCCGCCGTTGCCGTAGGCGCTGATGAAGAAGACGTACAGCAGGGCGGGGTAGAGCACGGTGAACATCAGGTACCGCTTGTTGCGCAGGGTGCGCAGGATCTCCAGCCGGACCAGGGTGGTCATCGGACGTACTCCTCTTCGCTCTCGGTGCGGTCCTGCTCGCCGGTGATGGTCAGGAAGGCCTGCTCCAGGCCGAGGCTGGTGACCTCCAGCCCGCGCGGGTAGTAGCCCGCCGCGTAGAGCGCGGCGACGCCCGCGTCGGCGTCGGCGGAGCGGATCCGGACGGTGCGCACGCCGTCGGCGCGGGTGCTGACGTCGAGCCCGACGGTGCCGGGCAGGGCGCGCAGCACCGCCTCGTCGAAGTCGGGGCCGGAGGCGGCGCCGTCGGCGGGGTGGAGCTCGAAGCCGATCCGGCGGGCGCCGGCCCGGGCCTTGATCTCGGCGGAGGAGCCGTCGGCGATCAGTCGGCCCTTGTGCAGGACGAGGACGCGGTCGGCGACCGAGTCGGCCTCCTCCAGGTAGTGGGTGGCGAACAGCACGGTGCGCCCGGCATCGGCCTGGGCGCGCATGGCCTCCCAGAACTGGCGGCGGACCGAGACGTCCATGCCGGTGGTGGGCTCGTCCAGGACGATCAGGTCGTTGGCCCCGGCCACCGCGAGGGCGAAGCGGACGCGCTGCTCCTGGCCGCCGGAGAGCTTGTCGACCCGGCGGTCGGCGAGCTCGGTGATCCCGGCGGTGGCCAGCACCCGGTCGACGCCGTGGCCGCGGGGGTGGACCCTGCAGGCCAGTTCGACGATCTCGCGGACCTTGACGTCGCTCATCAGGCCGCCGCTCTGCAGCATCGCGCCGACCCGGCCGGCCGTGATCGCGGCCCGCGGGCTGCCGCCGAACAGCTCGACGGTGCCGCTGTCGGGCTCGCGCAGGCCCAGCAGCAGGTCGAGGCTGCTGGACTTGCCCGCGCCGTTCGGGCCGAGCAGGGCGACCGTCTCGCCCGGTCGCAGCACCAGGTCGAGGCCGTTCACCGCCTTCACCCGGCCGTAGCTCTTGCTGACGTTCCGGAAGGCCGCGACCTCCCCCGTTCCCGTCGTCATCTGCACCAAGTCCCTTCGAGAGCCGTTCTCTCCGACTCCTCAAGGCTCCTCGGAACGGGGGTGTCCGCGGCAGTGCCCGCCGTCGTGACCTCCGCATGACGGATGTCACGGCCCGAGCGGTGACCGGCCGTCACAGCAGGCCGAGCGACTCCTTCAGGAAGCGGACCTGGAGCAGCAGCAGGTTCTCCGCGACCTGCTCCTGCGGGGTCATGTGGGTCACCCCGGACAGCGGCAGCACGGTGTGCGGGCGCCCGGCGGCGAGCAGCGCGGTGGACAGCCGCAGGCTGTGCGCGACCACCACGTTGTCGTCGGCGAGGCCGTGCACGACCATCAACGGCCGGCGCAGCGAAGGGGCCATCTCCACCAGCGAGTTGGCCCGGTAGACCTCGGGCTCGGCGTTCGGGTCGCCGTAGTAGCGCTCGGTGTAGTGGGTGTCGTACAGGTCGTGCTCGGTGACGGGCGCGCCGGCCACCGCGGCGTGGAAGACCTCCGGTGCGCGGAGCACCGCGGCGGCGGCCAGGTAGCCGCCGTACGACCAGCCGCGGATCGCGACCCGGGCCAGGTCGAGCGGGAACTGCTCGGCGAGCGCGTGCAGCGCGTCGACCTGGTCCTGGACGGAGACCTCGGCGGTGCGCCGGTTGATCGACTTCTCCCAGCCGGGGCTGTGCCCGGGGGTGCCGCGCCCGTCGGCGACGATCACCGCGAAGCCCTGGTCGGCGAACCACTGCGAGACCAGGTGCGGGTTGTGCGCCTGCACCACCCGCTGCCCGTGCGGGCCGCCGTACGGGTCCATCAGGACGGGCAGTTCGCCGTCGACGTCGGGGTCGTAGCCGGTGGGCAGCAGCACCGCGCAGGGGATCCGCCGCTCGCCGGCGAACCGGAACACCGGGCGGGCGGTGATCAGCGGGGTGGCCGCGTGCGAGGCGACGACCAGCGGCTCGGCGCCCTCGCGGTGCACGGTGACGGTGGTGCCGGGGCGCATCGGGTCGGCGGTGGTCAGCACCGTGGTGCCCGCGCCGCGCACCGCGCCGAGCGCGCCGTCGCCGACCTCCCGCACGCCGTCCGGTCCGGCCTCGAAGACGCCCAGCCAGCCGGGCGGGCGGCGCTCGAACTCGGCGGCCCCGGCCGAGGCGGTGAACAGCACCGTCTCGCCGTCGGTGCCGAGCACCGAACGGACGTGCAGCCCGGCGTCGGTGAGCGCCTTCTCGCCGACGGTGAGCACCCGCACGCCGTCCCGGTCGGTGATCCGCACCAGCTGCCCGTCGGCCCGGCGCACCGGCACGCCGCCGAACAGCTCCAGCCAGTCCGCGTCCCGCTCGGTGACCAGCACGGTGGTGGCGCCGGTGGCGGGGTCGGCCTCCAGGACCAGCTGTTCGCGCTGGTCGCGGGCCTGCACCTGGAGCAGCGGCGGCCCGCCCGCCGACCAGTGCACCCGGGCCAGGTACGGGTACGCCGCCCGGTCCCAGCGGATCTCGGTGCGCGTCCCGTCCAGGCCGAGCAGCCAGAGCCCGACCTCGGCGTTGGGCGTCCCGGCCGCCGGGTAGGCGACCTCGACCGGCGGGCGGCCGGGGTTGGCCGGGTCGGCGATCCACCAGCGGCGCACCGGGGTGTCGTCGACCCGGGCGGCCAGCAGCGCGCTCCCGTCGGGGGCCCACCAGTAGCCGCGGTCGCGGCCCATCTCCTCCTGGGCGATGAACTCGGCCTGCCCCCAGCTGATCCCGTCCGCCTCCGGCCCGGCCAGCAGCCGGTCGCCGCTGCCGTCGGCGGCGCTCACCCGCAGTTCGCCGCCGGGGGTGGCGTAGGCGACGTGGCGGCCGTCGGGGCTGGGCCGCGGGTCCAGCAGCGGGGTGGCGGCGGGCAGCTCGCGGGCCGCGCCGCTGGCGGTGTCGACCGTGAACAGCCGCCCGGAGAGCGCGAAGGCGGCGGTGCGGGCGGCCGCGTCCAGGGCGTAGCCGACGATCCCGGCGGAGGTCTCCCGGCTGCGCTCGCGGCGGGCCCGCTCGGCGTCGGACAGCTCCTCCGCGCCGCCGTCGAGCAGCGCCCCGGGGTCGGCGAGCACGCTCTCGGCGCCGGTGGCCACGTCGAGGCGCCAGAGCAGGTTGGCCGGGCTCCCCTCGCCGCGGGAGCGCAGGAACAGCACCCGCGCGCCGTCCGGGGAGACGCTGAACGAGCGGGGCGCGCCCGCGGTGAACCGCCCGGTGCGGGCGTACTGCCGGGGGAAGGTGTCGTGCGGCTTCTCGGTCGTCATGGCCCGACCCTACGGCCACGGGCCCCGGTGATCACCCGGACGGCGCAGCTCACCCGAACGGCGGCGTACGGCCGTTCGGAGGGCCGCTGACCGGGGACGGAGCGGGCGGCGCGGGGGTGCGCGACACCCCGGGCCGGGTTACGGAACGTCATCCGGGTGTCACTGTTCGGGTATCAGTTGACCATCGTTCCGCCCGCCGCCCCGTCCCCGGGGCGGCGCACCCGAGAAAGGGTGTGAGCCGTCATGGCTTTGTCCGTCTCCGCCGTCCTGCTGATGCTGGTCGTGGTCGTGGTCCTGGTCCGCCGGTCGAACCTGAAACTGAGCCACGCGCTGGTGTGCGCGCTGCTCGGCTTCTACCTGGCGGGCAGCTCGATCGCACCGTCGATCCAGCAGGTGACGGCCAACCTGGCCGGGATGCTCAACGGGATCAACCTCTAGCGGCCGCCGAGCGCGTCCGGCCTGCCCGGGGCGTCCCCCCTGGGCGGGCCGTTAAGCTGCCGGGCATGACCTCCGTACCCCCGGCCGACGCGCGCGGGCTGCTGCTGGTGCACGCCCACCCCGACGACGAGTCGATCAACAACGGCTCGACCATGGCCCGGTACGCGGCCGAGGGCGTCCGGGTCACGCTGGTGACCTGCACGCTGGGCGAGGGCGGTGAGGTGATCCCGCCGGAGCTGGCACACCTGGCGCAGGACCGCGACAACACCCTGGGCAAGCACCGGATCGGCGAACTCGCCGCCGCGATGCGCGAGTTGGGCGTCACCGACCACCGCTTCCTGGGCGGCCCGGGCCGCTGGCGGGACTCCGGGATGATGGGCGTCGCGGACAACGACGACCCGACCTGCTTCTGGCGGGCGGACGTGGACGAGGCGGCCGGCCTGCTGGCGGAGGTGATCCGCGAGGTCCGGCCGCAGGTGCTGGTGACGTACGACGAGAGGGGCGGCTACGGCCACCCCGACCACATCCAGGCGCACCGGGTGGCGATGCGCGGCCACGAGCTGGCCGCCGACCCGGCGTTCCGCCCGGAGCTGGGCGAGCCCTGGCGGATCGCCAAGGTCTACTACAACCGGATGCCCCGCTCGGTGATCGAGGCCGCGCTCGCCGGGACGGCCGCCGAGGCGCCGTTCGGGGGCACCGCGCCGGTCGACCAGGTCCCCGGCGTGGTGGACGACCGGCTGGTCACCACCGTCCTGGACAACGCCGCGCACGCCGCGGCGAAGGCCGCCGCGATGCGGGCGCACGCCACCCAGATCACCGTGGACGGCTCCGGCCGCCACTTCGCGCTCAGCAACGGCCTCGGGCAGCCGCTGCTGGCCACCGAGTACTACGAGCTGGTGCGCGGCGCGCTCGGCCCCGGCGGCCCGGAGACCGACCTGTTCGCGGGGGTGGAGCGGTGAAGCCCCTGGACGTCCCGCACGCCCTGCTCGGCACCCGCGCGCAGCGCCTGGCCGAGCCGGTGCCGTCGCGCGGCCTGCGGATCGCCGCGTACGTCGTGCTGTTCCTGCTCGGCGCCGCGGTGTCGGTGTGCGGAGCTTTCGTGCAGACCCTGTGGGGCGGCTTCGGCGTGCTGCTGGCGCTGGCGGCCTGCGGCGGGCTCTTCTACGGGGGGCTGCGGGCGACCGGCACCAAGCTTGGCGCGGGGTGCGCGCTGGGCGGCTGGTTCCTGGTGCTGGCGGTGCTGCTGGCGCCCCGGCCGGAGGGTGACCTGGTGCTCTCCGCGACGGCGTCCGCGTACCTGTACCTGTTCGGCGGCGCGTTGCTCGGGGTGGTCTGCGCGACCCTGCCGACCCGCTCCGGGTTCCTGTTCGGCGCACCGGCGCCGGAGCCCCGACGGGCCGTCAGGGACGGCGACCGCTAGCGCATAGCGGGGCGATCCGGACCAACGGGATCCACCGGTCGTCCGACGGCCCGGATGCCTTGTCGGTAAGGTGGTGCCCCGGCGGGCCACCCCCCTGTCCGGCCCGGCCGGGCCGGAGGGTAGCTTCGGCACCACTCGCGTGGCGGGGGCGCTCGCCGCAGCCGACACGTGAACAGCTGAGTCCCCGGGGCAGGTCGCCCCGCCGCACGCCGCACGCCGTCGTCCGGCGGTCACCCGCCCCATACGCAGCGGACGGCCCGGCCGGCCCGGCCGCGAACCCGGAGCAGAGCAGCATTGAGCAGCCGCGAATCTGACAACGCCCACCCGCAGCCCCGCCGCGGCGCCCCCGACGCGTACCCGTCGGGCACCCCGCCGTACGGCACCGGCGTGCCCGGTGGGATCGGCGCGGACCCTGCCGCCGGACGGCCCGCGCCAGGTGCGCGACCCGACGAGGCCGAGGCGCCGAAGACGACGGAGACCACGCTGACCACCCGGGTGCGGATCAACATCCCCGGTTCGCGGCCGATCCCGCCGGTCGTGGTGCAGAGCAAGGTCAAGGACGAGAAGCCCGCGGAGCCGTCCGGCCCGCGCCACCGCGGCGGCGCCGGGGACCCGGTGCTCGGCGTGATGGACGCCAGGGGCCGCACCGCGACCCCGCCGAACCTGCCGCCGGAGTGGCAGGAGTCGGCCGCGCCCCGGTCGGGCGCGAAGACCTCCGAGTCGGAGTCCACCGGCGAGTGGTTCAAGCCGCGCCAGAAGGGCCGCCCGGAGCCCGCACCGGCCGCCGCCGCCCCCGCGGCCCCGGCGACCCCGGCCCGGCCCGGACAGGCCGCCCGACAGCCCTCCGCGGGCGCCCCGCAGGCCGCCCCGCGCCCGTCCGGCGCCCCCGCCTCGCCGTTCGCCCCGGCCGACCCGGCGGCGTCCTCCCGCACCGGCGGCCACCCGCTGCCGCGCCAGGACGAGCGCCCCGCCGCGGCAGGGCGCGACCCGTTCGCGGCGGACCCGCTCGCGGCCGCCCCGCAGGACCCCTTCGCGGCGTCCCCGCAGGACCCGTTCGCCCGGCCCCAGTCCTCCGCCGCGGCCGACGACCCCTTCGCCGCCCCGCAGGACCCGTTCGCGGCATCCCCGCAGGGCCCCTTCGCGGCCGCCCCGCAGGGCTCCGCCGGGGAGCCGGAGGACACCCAGATCGGCGGCTTCGATCCGATCACCGGCGAGGAGCCGCCCCCGGGCGCCGACATATCGGACCCGCCGACCACCCAGCTCTTCGCCGACCCGCCGACCACCCAGCTGTTCCTGAAGGCCCCGGGCTCCGCGGACGACCCGTTCGCGGACCCGTTCGCCGCCCCGGCCGCCGGCCCGGCCTCCGACCCGTTCGCCGAGGCCCCCAAGCCCCGTCCGGCCGCCGGTGGCGACGGCGGCGGCCGGTTCGCCGACCTGCCCGCCGCGCAGCCGTTCCCGGGCGGTCCGCGGGCGGCCGCGCCCAAGCGCGAGCAGGCCCCGGCCGCCCAGCCGCCGGCCGGGGAGCCGAAGCCCGCGGCCCCGGCTGCGCCCGCGCCCGCCGCTCCGTCCGCGGGTGCGGCCAAGAAGAAGGGCGGCCGCGGCAAGAAGCTGGTGGTGACCGGCCTCGGCGGCGTGCTGTTCCTCGGTGCGGCGGCGTACGGCGCGGGCCTGATGATGAACCAGTCGGACATCCCGAAGGGCACCACGGTGCTGGGCACCGACATCGGCGGCGACTCCCGCGACCAGGCGGTGAAGGCGCTGGACGGCGCGGTGGCCAAGGTCGGGCAGCAGCCGCTCCGGCTGAAGATCGGCGACCAGTCGGTCACCCTGGACCCGGCGAGCGCCGGTCTGAGCTTCGACACCACGGCGACGGTGGACGGGCTGACCCGGCACAGCTACGACCCGGTCGAGGTGCTGGGTTCGCTGGCCGGCAGCACCAAGGCCGTCGAGCCGCAGGTGCGGGTCGACCGGGCGAAGCTGAAGGCGGCGCTGGACGACCTGGCCGCCAAGTCCGGGCAGAGCCTGCAGGAGGGCTACGTCCGGTTCACCGACGCGGGCCCCGAGGTGGTGCCGGGCACCGGCGGCAAGGCGCTGGACTCGGCGGCCGCCGTCGGCCTGGTCGAGCAGGCGTACCGCGGCCGGGCGGCCGGCAAGGCGGACGCCGAGGTGGCGCTGCCGGTCGCCGACGCCCAGCCGAAGGTCGGCCAGGACGTGCTGCAGGCCGCCGCCGACGGGCTGGGCAAGCAGGTGCTGGCGGGCAACGTCACGGTGGTCTCGGGCACCCACCAGTTCGCCTTCGGCCGCAACACGGCCGCCAAGGCGCTGGTGCTGGCGCCGGACGCGACCGGCACCGTGGTGCTGAAGTGGGACATGAACCAGCTGGCGCTCGCGGTGGGCACCGTCTTCGACAAGGTGAAGACCACCAAGAACGGCCAGCAGGTGCTGATCACCACCCAGGACGTGGCCGACGCGATCGGCCAGGGCGTCACCAGGACCGGCAAGGACCGCACGGTCCGGATCCCGGGCTGACGTCCCGTCAACCCGTCGGCCGGGCCGGGGCGCTGAGCGGGCGCCCCGGCCCTCTGGCGAATCCTCGCCACTGGCGTCGCGGAACGGGACGAAACGGACGCCGCAACCGCGCGGCCACGTCGTGTTACCAATCCTTGATCCGCCGCCGGTCGACAAGTCGGTTCACCGGTACGCAAGATGTGCCGCGTGCCGAGACCCCGCTTCCTCCCGCTCCCGCTGACCGCCACGGTGGCGGCGCTGTCCATCGCGCTGTGCTCCTGCAGCTCCACCGCGGGCTCCGCCGACGGCGGCCCGGCCCGGGCGGCGGCAGCGGCGGGCGGCGGGGACGCGCCGCGGATGACCCAGCAGGAGATGAACGCCCGGCCGCGCGACGCCCTGCGCCAGGGCGGCACCCTGGTCTGGGCGATCGACCAGTACTCCACCCAGTGGAACCCGGTCCAGGCGGACGGCTCCGAGGCGTCCACCAACGACGTGGTCAAGTCGCTGCTGCCGACCTTCTGGCGCTCCGACGCGGGCGGCGTGCAGACCCCCAACCCGGCCTTCCTGCTCGACGCGAGGAGCGAGCAGCAGCAGGGCAGGCAGGTCGTGGTGTGGACGCTCAACCCGAAGGCCCACTGGTCCGACGGCACCCCGATCACCTGGCGCGACCTGCAGGCCAACTGGCAGGCGCTGAACGGGCAGGACCCGGGCTACAAGACCGCCACCACCAACGGCTTCGACCAGGTGGAGAGCGTGGTCCGCGGCCAGGACGACTTCCAGGCCGTGATGACCTTCAAGGAGCCGTACTCGGAGTGGCAGGCGATGTTCAACAACGCCGGCAACGCCCCGCTGCTGCCCGCGAAGTACGTCTCCTCCCCCGAGCTGTTCAACACCTCCTTCAGGAACCGCGTCCCGGTCACCGCGGGCCCCTTCAAGCTGGAGTCGCTGGACGCCGGGGCGCGCACCGTCACCGTGGTCGCCGACCCGGGCTGGTGGGGCGACAAGCCGCTGCTGGACCGGATCGTCTTCAAGGCGTACGACACCGGCGCGATGCCGCAGGCCTTCGCCAAGGGCGAGGTCGACTTCTACAACAACGGCCCCAACACCGAGGGCTACCGGCTGATCCGGTCCACCGCGGGCGGTGAGGTCCGCAAGGCCGGCGGCCCCAACCTGCGGCACCTGGTGCTCAACGGCAGGAGCCCGCTGCTGGAGGACGCCCGGCTGCGGCAGGCGCTGATCCAGGCGATCGACCGGGCCGAGATCACCCGCACCGACCTGGCCGGCCTGGACTGGCCGTACGTGCCGATGAACAACCACTTCCTGGTGCCCTCCCAGCACGGCTACCAGGACAACTCGAACGGCCTGAGCCGCTTCGACCCGAACGCCGCGAAGGCCTCGCTGGACGCGCTGGGCTGGAAGCCGGGCCCGAACGGCGTCCGCAGCAAGGACGGCAAGGAGCTGGTGCTGCGCTACGTGGCGCCGGCCGCGAACAACCTGGCGCAGAACGAGAGCGAGGAGGTCACCCGGATGCTCGCCGCGGTCGGGGTGACCGTCCAGGTCAAGACCGTGCCGGCCGGCGAGTACTTCGACGGCTACGTCTACAAGCACGACTTCGACCTGACCTCCTTCTCCCTGTTGGGCACGCCCTTCCCGGTCTCCAACTCGATCAGCACCTTCCAGCAGGACTCCGGCTCCAACTGGGCCCAGGTCGGCAGCAAGGCGCTGGACAAGGCGATGGCGGACGCCGCCAAGGCCGACACCGTCGACGAGGAGACCGCCGCGCTCAACCGCGCCGACACGGAGGCCTGGCAGGTCGCCGGGCTCGTCCCGCTGTACCAGCGCCCGGCCATCTACGGGGTGCGCAAGGAACTCGCCAACATCGGTGCCGCCGGGCTCGGCGATGTCGTGTACGAGAACATCGGCTTCGTGAAGTAACAACCGCGGCGGTAACGCCGCGGCGAGGTCTCGCCAATGGCGAGAAAATGCCAGTCGGGCGGCGCCCCGCGCGCCGCCCGAATTGGGGGACCACTACCCATGAATTCGCCCCCGCACGCCCGAAAACACCGGTGTCCGATTATCGGACACTCAATTGCGCCCACCAATTGCGGTGAATAGCACCAAAACGGACATCTGCTCTACGCGCGTCATCTCACCGCCCTCCCGAACCGGCCGTCCTGATAGCGGAGCTGACGGTGCATCGTTACGGACATGTGAACACCACTTGACCCGGCTTGTCCGGTTTTGACCGTCTCGCTGGACCGATGTCAAGAGTCCGAGAACTACGAAGTGGTTGACATTCCAGCACGAAGGAGGAAATGGGCCGCCGACAACTGGGGAACTCTTGACGTTCGATAAACGACTTGCAAGAGTCCATTCATCCAAGTTCTTACTCCTTGCTTCTGCACGGACCACGGTCGGGAGCTTTAGCACCATGACGACGCCTACTGGGGCCACGACGGACGGGAACACCTCCCGTCCCGGGTCGACGTCGGACCTCGCGGACAACGCCACGACCGACGCGCCCGGCGATCCGGGCTTCCGCGGCCTCTCCCCCGGCCAGCTGATGTGGCGCCGCTTCCTCCGCGACCGCACCGGCGTGGTGAGCGCGTGCGTGGTGCTGTTCTTCGTCGCGGTGGCGATCCTCGCCCCGCTCATCTCCATGCTCTACGGCAAGAACCCGGAGACCCACTACGGCCAGGAGGACGTCAGCCTGCTGACCGACTCGGGCCTGCCCACCGGGCCCAACGGCGGCATGAGCGGCGACTTCTGGTTCGGCCTGGAGCCGGGCCTCGGCCGCGACGTGCTGACCCTGCTGATCTACGGCATCCGCACCTCGCTGGTCATCGCGGTCGCCACCTCGCTGCTGACCACCGTGATCGGTGTCGCGCTCGGCATCGCGGCCGGCTACCTCGGCGGCAAGACCGACTACCTCATCGGCCGGGTCATCGACGTCCTGATGTCGTTCCCGTCGCAGATCTTCCTGATCGCGACCATGCCCGTGGTCACCAGCCTGCTGGTCAGCCCGAACGAGAAGAACCCCGGCTGGCTGCCGTTCGTCGCGGTCACCCTGGTGCTCTCGCTGCTCGGCTGGATGGGTCTGGCCCGCATCCTGCGCGGCGTGTCGCTGTCGCTGCGCGAGCGCGAGTTCATCGAGGCCGCCAAGGTCACCGGCGCCTCCCCGATGCGGATCATCTTCAAGGAGATCCTGCCCAACCTGTGGACCCCGATCCTGGTGCAGTCCACCCTCGCGCTGCCGGCCTTCGTCACCGCCGAGGCGGGCCTGTCCTACCTCGGCGTGGGCGTCTCCGAGCCGACCCCGGACTGGGGCCGCATGATCGCCGACGCCGCCAACTACCTCCGGACCGACGTCACCTTCCTGCTCTTCCCGGGCCTCGCCATGGTGGTGTTCGTTCTGGCCTTCAACCTGCTCGGCGACTCCGTCCGGGACGCGTTCGACCCGAAGACCAACCGCTGACAGGCCCTCAAGACTCCGGGGGGACCGGAAAGCCAGGCCCCGGGCACACCCACGATGATTTCCGCACACCTATCCCAGGCAGGATGAAGATGAGCTCTCGCAAGACGCGGCTCGCGGCCGCCATTCTCGTGGCCGGGGCCCTGGCCGTCACCACGGCGTGCTCCAGCGGCCACAGCAACAGCGACGGCAGCAAGGGCGGCGCCGGCGCCTCCAAGGCCCCGGTCAAGGCCACCTCGATCTCGGTCGGCACCGCCGAGGACTCGAAGGGCCCGGCCGTCGCGGAGCCGGGTGCGAAGAAGGGCGGCACGGTCAACATGATCGACCGCGACGACTTCTCGCACCTCGACCCGGCCCAGATCTACATGAACTACAACGCCGAGGTCTCGCTGCTCTTCACCCGTCAGCTGACGGGCTACAAGACCGCCCCCGACGGCACCCAGAAGCTGGTCGGTGACCTCGCCACCGACACCGGCACCACCACCGACGGCGGCAAGACCTGGAAGTTCACGCTGAAGGACGGCGTGAAGTGGCAGGACGGCTCGCCGATCACCTCGGCCGACGTCAAGTACTCGATCGAGCGCACCTACGCCTCGTTCATCAAGTCCGGCCCGACCTACGTCCAGACCTGGATCTCGGGTGCCGACTACCGCAGCGCCTACGAGGGCCCCTTCGGCGGCAAGCACCTGGACGCCGTCCAGACCCCGGACGACAAGACCGTGGTCATCACCTTCCCCGAGGCCCACACCGACGCCAACTTCACCCTGGCGATGACCGGTTACGGCATCGTGCCGAAGGACCACGACACCAAGGAGGAGTACGACAAGAAGCCGTTCTCCTCGGGCCCGTACCAGATCACCGAGCACGTCACCGACCGCTCGCTGGACCTGGAGCGCAACCCCAACTGGGACCCGGCCACCGACCCGATCCGGAACGCCTACCCGGACAAGTGGCACATGAGCTTCGGCGTCCAGGCGCAGCAGTCCACCGAGCGCTTCATGGCGGACAACGGCGACGACAAGAACACCTTCTCGTTCCACAACCAGGTCCACACCACCTACATCGACCAGGTCAAGGCCGACGAGAAGCTCAAGTCCCGTACCCTCGAGGGCCTGACCCCGTACGTGGACTACTACTACATCAACAACACCCGCATCAAGGACCAGAAGGTCCGCGAGGCGCTGGTCAAGGCGTTCCCGCACCAGCAGACCCGCCAGCTGCAGGGCGGCACCTCCTACGGTGACTACGCCACCTCGTACATGAGCCCGACCGTCCTGGGCTACGAGTCCTACGACGCCTACGGCATCCTCAAGAAGCCGCAGGGCGACCCGGACGCCGCCAAGCAGCTGCTGACCGAGGCGAACGCGGTGGGCACCACCATCGTCTACGCGTACAACAACACCCCGGTCCAGCAGAAGGTCACCGAGGCGATCCGCGACGCGCTGGAGAAGGCGGGCTTCAAGTTCGTCCCGAAGCCGCTGGACGCGAAGACCTACTACGACGCCATCGGCCAGGTCAACAACGAGTACGACCTGTACTGGGGCGGCTGGGGCGCCGACTGGCCGACCGGTTACACCTCGCTGCAGCCGGTCTGGGACGGCCGTGCCATCGCCGACGGTGCCTCCAACTACGCCCACCTGAACGACCCGGAGATCAACTCGGCGATCGACGCCGCGGTGAAGATCGCCGACCCGGTCGAGCAGGGCAAGGCGTGGGCCGCGATCGACAAGAAGCTGCAGGACAAGGCCGTCTCGATCCCGGACGTCTACCAGCGCTCGCTGAGCCTGTACGGCTCGGGCCTCGGCGGCGTCAAGTTCGACACCCTGGCCGGTCTGCAGTCCCCGCTCAACATCTACGTCAAGTAGTAGTCGTCACCGAGCAGTAGCTCACGGCGGGGCACCGGCACGATCTGCTGGTGTCCCGCCCCGATCAGGAGAGCCCGTCCGATGCTCCGATTCCTCGTCCGCCGAACCCTCGGCGCTCTCGTCATCCTGTTGATCGTCTCGATGGTCACGTATGCGCTGTTCTTCGCGATCCCGGCGGACCCGGCCCGGCTCTACTGCGGCAAGACCTGCTCGCCCGAGAACCTCGCCCTGATCAGGCACGAGATGGGCTTCGACAAGTCCTGGCCGGTCCAGTACTGGAACTGGCTGAGCACCATCTTCAGCGGTGGCACCTTCAACGGCGTGCACTGCGGCGCCCCGTGCTTCGGCTACTCCTTCGACAAGAAGGAACTGGTCGGCGGCATCCTCGCGGACCGCTTCCCGACCACCCTGTCGCTGACCGTCGGCTCCGCCGTGATCTTCCTGATCTTCGGCATCGGCACCGGCATGCTGGCCGCCCACAAGCAGGGCAAGGCCGCCGACAAGATCGCCAGCTCGCTGTCGCTGCTGGCCTCCTCGATGCAGATCTACGTGGCCGGCCCGCTCGCGCTCTGGGCGCTGTGCTACAGCACCGACCTGCTGGACCTGCCGACCTACATCCCGTTCACCAAGGACCCGATCGGCTGGGCCGGCGGCCTGCTGGTGCCGTGGATCGTGCTCTCGCTGATCTGGACCGCCAACTACACCCGCATGACCCGTTCCTCGATGGTCGAGCAGCTGTCCGAGGACTACGTGCGGACCGCCCGGGCCAAGGGCATGTCCGGCAGCTCGGTCTTCATGCGCTACGCCTGGCGCGGCGCGATGGGCACCATCGTCACCGTCTTCGGCATCGACCTGGGCGTGCTGCTCGGCGGTGCCATCATCACCGAGACGACGTTCAGCCTGCACGGCCTCGGCCAGCTGGCGATCCAGTCCTTCATCGACTCCGACCTGTCGCTGCTGGTCGGCGTCACCGTGGTGGCCGCCACACTGATCGTCTTCTTCAACATCATCGTCGACGCCGCCTACGCCCTGATCGACCCGCGCATCCGCCTGGCCTGACGGCCACACCCCGGCCGACCAGCAGTCCCGACCTCACGTACCGCACCGAGGAGCCCAGTCCATGACCACCCAGGCCAAGCCCGAGGAGGTGTCCGCCGGCAGCGGCGGCACGCCGTTCCTCTCAGTCCGCGACCTCTCGGTCCGCTTCAGCACCGAGGACGGCGTGGTCCGGGCCGTGGACAACCTCTCCTTCGACGTCGCCCCGGGCTCCACGCTCGGCATCGTCGGCGAGTCCGGCTCTGGCAAGTCGGTGACCAACCTGGCCGTGCTGGGCCTGCACAACCCGGACCGGACCGAGATCTCCGGTTCGATCAAGCTGGACGGCCAGGAGCTCGTCGGCGCGCCGAACAGGGAGCTGGAGAAGCTCCGCGGCAAGAAGATGTCGATGATCTTCCAGGACCCGCTGACCGCGCTGTCGCCGTTCCACACCATCGGCAAGCAGATCGGCGAGACCTTCCGCAAGCACACCGGCGCCTCCAAGAAGGAGGCCCGGGACCGGGCGATCGAGATGCTGACCCGGGTCGGCATCCCGCAGCCCACCAGCCGGGTCGACGACTACCCGCACCAGTTCTCCGGCGGCATGCGCCAGCGCGCGATGATCGCCATGTCGCTGGTCTGCGACCCCAAGCTGGTCATCGCGGACGAGCCGACCACGGCGCTGGACGTCACCGTGCAGGCCCAGATCCTCGACCTGCTCAAGGACCTCCAGCAGGAGATGGGCACCGCGATCATCCTGATCACCCACGACCTGGGCGTGGTCGCCCGGACCGCGCAGGACATCATGGTGATGTACGCGGGCCGGGCCGTGGAGCGCGGCACCGTCCGCGAGGTGCTGAAGGCCCCCCAGCACCCGTACACCTGGGGCCTGCTGTCCTCGATGCCGAGCCTGACCGGTGACGTCAACATCCCGCTGAAGCCGGTCCGCGGCACCCCGCCGAGCCTGATCAACCTGCCGTCGGGCTGCCCGTTCAACCCGCGCTGCGACTTCCGCGAGAAGGTGATCGGCGGTGGCTGCACCTCGGAGCGCCCGCCGCTGTCCCCGGCCACCGGGCACGCTGCCGCCTGCCACCTGAACCAGGCGCAGCGGCAGGACATCTTCATCGACCAGATCAAGCCGCGGCTCGGCTGAGAGGCACTCCCATGAGCAACGAACTGACCCTCAAGCCGGCGTCCCCGGCCGTCGGCTCCGGCGACCCGCTGCTGTCGCTCACGGGCCTGAAGAAGCACTTCCCGGTGATGGAGGGCTTCCTGTTCAAGCGCCAGGTCGGCGCGGTGCACGCGGTGGACGGCGTGGACCTGGAGGTCTTCCCGAGCGAGTCGGTGGGCCTGGTCGGCGAGTCCGGCTGCGGCAAGTCGACCACCGGCCGCCTGGTGACCCGGCTGCTGGAGCCGACCGGCGGCGAGATCCGCTACGCCGGCCAGGACATCACGCACGCCAGCCGCAAGGAGCTCGCGCCGATCCGGTCCGAGATCCAGATGATCTTCCAGGACCCGTACTCCTCGCTGAACCCGCGGCACACCGTCGGCTCGATCATCGGCGCGCCGATGGAGATCAACGGCATCAACCCGGCGGGCGGCATCCAGCGCCGGGTGCAGGAGCTGCTGGAGACGGTCGGCCTCAACCCGGAGCACTACAACCGCTTCCCGCACGAGTTCTCCGGCGGCCAGCGCCAGCGCATCGGCGTGGCCCGGGCGCTGTCGCTGAACCCGAAGCTGATCGTCGCGGACGAGCCGGTCTCGGCGCTGGACGTGTCGATCCAGGCGCAGGTGGTCAACCTGCTCCAGGAGCTGCAGCGCGAGCTGGGCATCGCGTTCCTGTTCATCGCCCACGACCTGTCGGTGGTGCGGCACTTCTCGCAGCGCGTCGCGGTGATGTACCTCGGCAAGATCGTCGAGATCGCGGACCGCAAGTCGCTGTACGAGTCGCCCCGGCACCCGTACACCCACGCCCTGCTGTCGGCCGTCCCGGAGGCCGACCCGGACGACGACCGCGAGCGCATCCGGCTGACCGGTGACGTCCCGTCGCCGCTCAACCCGCCGTCCGGCTGCCGGTTCCGCACCCGCTGCTGGAAGGCGCAGGAGAAGTGCGCCTCCGAGGAGCCGCCGCTGGTCCAGCTGTCCGGCAACGCGGCGAACCACCTGACGGCCTGCCACTTCCCCGAGGACCCGGCCCCGGCCGCCGTCCCCGCCCAGCGCGCCGAGGTCTGAGCCCCCGGCAGCACCGCGAAGGGCCCCGCCGATCCGTTCGGCGGGGCCCTTCCGCGTCCGCGGGGGCGGTCAGATCAGGTTGTCCCGCTCCCCCGCGAAGTGGCAGGCCGAGTCGTGCCGGGCCCGCCCCTCAAGCCAGTCCCGCACGGTCAGCGCCGGGTCCTCCCTGGCGCACTTCTCCTGCGCCTTCCAGCAGCGCGTCCGGAACCGGCACCCGGAGGGCGGGTTGGCCGGGGAGGGCACGTCGCCGGTCAGCACGATCCGGTCCCGGTGCTCGCGCGCCGCCGGGTCCGGCACCGGCACCGCGGACAGCAGCGCCTGGGTGTACGGGTGGGTGGCGTGCTCGTAGATCTCCAGGTCGCTGCCGATCTCGACCATCCGCCCGAGGTACATCACGCCGACCCGGTCGGAGATGTGCCGGACGATCGACAGGTCGTGGGCGATGAACATGTACGACAGGTTGAACTCGCCCTGCAGCTTCTCCAGCAGGTTGATCACCTGGGCCTGCACCGAGACGTCCAGCGCGGAGACCGGCTCGTCGCAGATGATCACCTCCGGCTTGAGCGCCAGGCCGCGGGCGATGCCGATGCGCTGGCGCTGGCCGCCGGAGAACTGGTGCGGGTACCGGTTGATGTACTCCGGGTTCAGGCCCACCACGTCCAGCAGGTCCTGCACGGCCTTGCGCCGGTCGCCCTTCGGCGCCACCTCGGGGTGGATCTCGAAGGGCTCCCCGATGATGTCGCCGACCGTCATCCGCGGGTTCAGCGAGGTGTACGGGTCCTGGAACACCATCTGGATGTTGCGGCGCACCGCCTTGAGCGCGGCGCCGGACAGCCGGGAGATCTCCTCGCCCTTGTACTTCACCGACCCGGCGGTGGCGGGCTCCAGGTTCATCAGGACCTTCGCCAGGGTCGACTTGCCGCAGCCGGACTCGCCGACGATGCCGAGCGTCTCGCCCTGCATCAGGTCGAAGGAGACGCCGTCGACGGCCTTGACCGCGCCGACCTGCTTCTTGAACAGGACGCCCTTGGTCAGCGGGAAGTGCTTGAGCAGGTCGCGCACCTCCAGGATGGGTTCGCCGCGCGGCACGTCCTGGGCGAACGCGACCTCCTCGGGCGTGGTCGCCCCGAGCGGGGTGGCTCCGTTAGCCGTCACGGAGGGTCTCCTTCCAGAAGAAGCACGCACTGCGCCGTCCGGGCAGCGGCGTCCCGTCGTCCGCGGTCACCTGCTCCAGCGGCGGCACCTTCTGCCGGCAGACGTCCTGCGCCCGCGGGCAGCGCGGGTTGAACGCGCAGCCGGGCGGGATCCGCAGCAGGTTGGGCGGCAGGCCCTTGATCGCGAAGAGCTCCTGGCCCTTCTGGTCGAGCCGCGGGATGGAGTCCAGCAGCCCGCGGGTGTACGGGTGGGCGGGCCGGGCGTACAGCTCGTGGACGGGGGCGGTCTCGACGATCCGGCCCGCGTACATGACGGCGATCTTGTCCGCGACGTCGGCGACCACGCCGAGGTCGTGGGTGATCAGGATCAGGCCCATGTGGTACTCGGCCTGGAGTTCCGCGAGCAGGTCCATCACCTGGGCCTGGACGGTGACGTCCAGCGCGGTGGTGGGCTCGTCCGCGATGATCAGGTCCGGTTCCAGGGCCAGCGCCATCGCGATCATGATGCGCTGGCGCATGCCGCCGGAGAACTGGTGCGGGTAGTCGTTGACCCGTTCCTTGGCCGCCGGGATGCGCACCCGGTCCATCAGCTCGACCGCCTTGGCCTTGGCGTCCTTGCGGTTGTCGCCGCGGTGCTTGCGGTACATCTCGCCGAGCTGGTAGCCGACCGGGAGCACCGGGTTGAGCGAGGAGAGCGCGTCCTGGAAGATCATCGCGATCTTCTGTCCGCGGATCCTGCGCCGCTCGTCCTTCGACATCTTGAGCATGTCCCGGCCGCGGAACAGGATCTCCCCCTGCGGGATGCTGGCCGGCGGCATGTCGAGGATGCCCATGATGGCCTGCGCGGTGACGGACTTGCCGGAGCCGGACTCGCCGAGCACCGCCAGCGTCTCGCCCGCGCTGACGGTGTAGTTGACGCCGTTGACGGCCTTGGCGACGCCCTCCCTGGTCTTGAACTCGACGTGCAGGTCCTTCACGTCCAGCAGCGGCCCGGTGAACGGTTCCTCGCGGGCCGTGCGGGCCTGGTCGGCAGCGGTGGTCATGTGCCTCGTGTCCCCTCGCTCAGCGCAGCTTCGGATCGAGGGCGTCGCGCACCGCGTCGCCCAGCATGATGAAGGCCAGCACGGTGACGGAGAGCGCCGCGGCCGGGAAGAACAGGGCGAACGGGGCCTGCCGGATCACCTTCTGCGCGGAGGAGATGTCCACGCCCCAGGAGATCGTCGGGTCCTGCAGGCCGATGCCGAGGAAGCTCAGCGTGGCCTCCGCGGTGATGTAGCCGCCGAGCGCGATGGTCGCGACCACGATCACCGGGGCCACCGCGTTCGGCAGGATGTGCCGGAACATCAGCCGCCCGGTGCCGGCGCCGAGCGCCCGCCCGGCGACCACGTAGTCGGACTGCTTGACGGTGATCACCGAGCCGCGCATCACGCGGGCCAGCTGCGTCCAGCCCAGGAAGGCCAGCGCGATCACCACCGACCAGACGGTGCGGACGGAGAACGCGTTCAGCAGCACCAGGGCGCCGAGCAGCAGCGGGATGCCGAAGAAGATGTCGATGATCCGGGAGATCACCGAGTCGGTCCAGCCGCCGAAGTACCCGGAGACCATCCCGGCCAGCCCGCCCAGGACGGTGACCGCCAGGGTGACGCAGATGCCGACCGTGATGGACGCCCGGGCCCCGTAGAGCACCCGGGCGTAGATGGAGCGGCCCTGGCCGTCGTAACCGAACCAGCCCGCCCCGAAGAAGTCGGTGTAGTCGGGCTTGCGCAGGTAGTCCTGGGTCAGGTTGGCGGCCCGCGGGTCGGCGTTGGTGAACAGCCCGGGCCAGATCGCGATCACGATCAGCAGCAGGATCAGCAGTGCCGAGATGATGAAGGTGGGCCGCTTGCGCAGGTCCCGCCAGGCGTCGCCCCACAGGCTGCGGGCCTGCTCCCGCTTGACCGGGTCGGGCTCGATCAGCGTCTCCTGCTCCACGGCCAGTCCCTGCTGTCCGACGTAGTCGAGGTGGTCGCTGTCGGTCGGCTGGATGTTGCGCAGCGGGTCGTTGTGGTCGGGGATGTCCTCGTTGCGCTCAGGCATAGCGGATCCTCGGGTCCAGGACGGCGTAGAGCAGGTCGACGACCAGGCTGGCGACCAGGTACACCAGCACGAGCACGGTGACGATGCCGACGACCGTCGGGCCTTCCTTCTGGTTGATCGCCTTGTAGAGGACGTTGCCGACGCCGGCGATGTTGAAGATGCCCTCGGTGACGATCGCGCCGCCCATCAGGGCGCCCAGGTCGGTGCCCAGGAAGGTCACCACCGGGATCAGCGAGTTGCGCAGCAGGTGCCGCCCGATGATGGTGTGCCGGGGCAGGCCCTTGGCCACCGCGGTGCGCATGTAGTCGGCGCGCAGGTTCTCGCCGATCGAGGTGCGGGTGAGCCGGGCGACGTAGGCCAGCGACAGGGACGCCAGCACCAGGCCCGGCAGGATCAACTGGGTGATGTCCTTGGAGTCCTGGACGGTCGCGGTGACCCATCCCAGGTTGATCGCGAAGATCGTCTGCGCGATGTAGCCGAGCACGAACACCGGGATCGAGATGACGATCAGGGTCAGCACCAGGACCAGGGTGTCGGCGATGCTGCCGCGGTACAGGCCGGCGATCAGGCCGAGCGGCAGGCCGATGAAGATCTCGAAGAAGAAGGCGACCAGGGCCAGCCGGATGGTGACCGGGAAGGCGTCCGCCATGATCTCGGAGACCGGGCGGCCGGTGAAGCTGGTGCCGAAGTCCAGGTGGAAGATGTTGTTCATGTAGTGCAGGTACTGCTTCCACAGCGGCTGGTCGAGGTAGTACTTGTGCCGCAGGCTGGCGACCTGCGCCGGGTCGGCGGCCTTGTCGCCGAACATCGCGGCGATCGGGTCGCCGGGCAGGCTGTACACCATCAGGAAGATCAGCAGCGTGGCCCCGAAGAACACCGGGATCATCTGGAGCACGCGGCGTAGTACGTAGTGGCCCATGGGAGCCCTCCCTCCGAAGGGGTGACGTAGTACCGGAGCCCCGCCCTCCGTGCGGGGAGGACGGGGCCGGTGCCGGGCAGGTCAGCCCTTGACCTCGACCTGGGTCCAGGCCGGGTTGCCGAAGGAGTCGAACGTGACGTTCTGGACGTTCGTGGAGTAGCCGGAGTTGGTCCGGTAGTACCAGAGCGGGATGGCCGGCATGTCGGTCGCCAGCTGCTCCTCGGCCTTCTGGTAGCCGGTCGCGGTGTCCTGGATCGAGGCGGCCTGGTCGGCCTCGGTGGAGAGCTTGTCGAACTCCGGGCTGGAGTAGCCGGTGTCGTTGGAGGCCGCGCCGGTGCGGTAGACGTCCGCCAGGAAGTTGGCGTTCAGCGGGTAGTCCTGCACCCAGCCGGTGCGGAACATGCCGTTGATCTGGTGCCCGGTGATCGCCGCGCGGGCGGTCTTGAAGTCGGTCTTCGGGTCGCCGCTGCAGTTCACCCCGGTCGCCTGCCGGATCGAGTTGCAGACCGCGTCCACCCACTCCTTGTGGCCGCCGTCCGCGTTGTACGTGATCTTGACCGCGTTGCCGGGGACGCCGCCGCCCTCCTGGATCAGCTGCTTCGCCTTGTCCGGGTTGTACGTGCAGAAGTCCCCGCAGGTGCCGGACTTGTAGCCCTCGACGCCCTCGGCGACCCAGGCGGTGGCGGACTTGCGCGAGCCCTGCAGCACCGTCTTGGTGATGGTGTCGCGGTCGATCGCCATCGACAGGCCCTGCCGGACCTTGGCGGTGTTCGCGCCCTGCCACTCGGGCTGGTAGAGGGTGAAGCCGACGTTCTGGATCGCGCCCTGCGGGGCGTCGATCGCCCGGTCGCCCAGGTCGTTCTTGTAGTTCGCCAGCGCCGACGGCGGCACCTGGTCCATCACGTCCAGGTTGTTCGACTGCAGGTCCGCGTAGGCGGCCTCGGCGGTGGTGTACATCTTGAAGACGACGCCGCCGTTCTTCGGCTTGTCCACGCCCTGGTAGTTGGCGAAGGTCTTGGTGACCACCTGCGAGTTGTGGTCCCAGCTGACGAACTGGTATGGCCCGTTGCCCACCGGCTTCTGCCCGTAGCCCGCCGGGTCCTTGAAGAACCCCTCCGGGAGCGGCGAGAAGGCCACGTACCCCAGCTTGTACGGGAAGTACGAGACCTTGTTGTACAGCTTGATCGTGAAGTGCGTGTCGTCCTGGACGGTCAGGCCGGACATCTTGTCGGTGGTCGGCGAACCGCTCTCCGGGTGGACGTCCTTGTAGCCCTCGATGTCGCCGAACCAGGAGCTGTTGATCTGGTTGTTGCCGACGTTGGCCGCCCAGTTCCAGGCGTCCACGAAGCTCTTCGCCGTCACCGGCGTCCCGTCGTGGAACGTCCACCCCGACTTCAGCGTGACGTTGTAGGTCTGCGCGTCACTGGTGTCGATCGACTCCGCGACCTGCATCCGCAGCTTGCCGCTGGAGGGGTCGTAGTCGGCCAGGCCCTTGAAGAGGTTCTGCACGATGCGTCCGCCGCCGGTCTCGTTGGCGTTGGCAGGCTGCAGCGGGTTCTGCGGCTCGCTGCTCTGGTAGGTGAAGGTCTTGCTGGTGTCCGACGAACCGCCGCCGGAGCCGCCGTCACCGCTACTGCCACAACCCGTGGCCACCAGGGCCACGGACGTCGCACTGACAACAGCCCAGCGCACGCGGGTGCCTGCAGGCATGGAGCTTCCTCCTCAGGGGTGTATGAGACGCATCTCACCTCATGAGAAGGGGCGGGCAGGTGCGGCGCGACCGCAGTAGGGCCGGACGGGGGAGGTACGGCGGAGGGGTGCCGGGCGTGTCGCCCGGCACCCCTCCTGAGTGCCCGTCAGTGCCGCGCCGGCCTTCAGGCGGCGGCCGCGGTCTCCCGCTCGGCCGCGAAGTGGCAGGCCGACTCGTGCTTGGCGCCACCGGCCAGCAGCTCGGGGACGGCCAGCAGCGGGAGCTCGGTGGAGCAGCGCTCCTGCGCCTTCCAGCAGCGGGTGCGGAACCGGCAGCCGGAGGGCGGGTTGGCCGGAGAGGGGATGTCGCCGGAGAGGATGATCCGCTCCCGCTTCTCCCGGTCGCTCGGGTCCGGCACCGGCACCGCGGACAGCAGCGCCTGGGTGTACGGGTGGGTGGCGTGGTCGTAGATCTCCAGGTCGGTGCCGATCTCGACCATCTTGCCGAGGTACATCACGCCGACCCGGTCGGAGATGTGCCGGACGATCGACAGGTCGTGGGCGATGAACATGTAGGAGAGCTCGAAGTCCTGCTGCAGCTTCTCCAGCAGGTTGATCACCTGGGCCTGCACCGAGACGTCCAGCGCGGAGACCGGCTCGTCGCAGATGATCACCTCCGGCTTGAGCGCCAGGCCGCGGGCGATGCCGATGCGCTGGCGCTGGCCGCCGGAGAACTGGTGCGGGTACCGGTTGATGTACTCCGGGTTCAGGCCCACCACGTCCAGCAGGTCCTGCACGGCCTTGCGCCGGTCGCCCTTCGGCGCCACCTCGGGGTGGATCTCGAAGGGCTCCCCGATGATGTCGCCGACCGTCATCCGCGGGTTCAGCGAGGTGTACGGGTCCTGGAACACCATCTGGATGTTGCGGCGCACCGCCTTGAGCGCGGCGCCGGACAGCCGGGAGATGTCCTCGCCCTTGTAGAGGACCTGGCCCGCGGTGGCCCGCTCCAGGTTCATCAGGACCTTGGCCAGGGTCGACTTGCCGCAGCCGGACTCGCCGACGATGCCGAGCGTCTCGCCCTTGTGGAGGGTGAAGGAGATGCCGTCGACGGCCTTGACCGCGCCGACCTGCTTCTTGAACAGGATGCCCTGGGTCAGCGGGTAGTGCTTGACCAGGTCGCGGACCTCCAGGATGGGCTCAGCCATGGAGGGTCTCCTTCCAGAAGTGGCAGGCGCTCTTGCGCCCGGCGAGCTCGGCGCCGTCCCGGTCGGTGACCTGGTGCAGGGCGGGGCTCTCGGTGCGGCACAGGTCGGTGGCGGCGTCGCAGCGCGGGTTGAACGCGCAGCCGGCCGGGACCTTGTAGAGGTTGGGCGGCAGGCCCTTGATCGCGTACAGCTCCTCGCCCTTCTGGTCCAGTCGCGGGATCGACCGGAGCAGGCCCTCGGTGTAGGGGTGGGCGGGGTTGGCGTACAGGTCGTGGACGGGGGCGGTCTCGACGATCCGGCCCGCGTACATGACGGCGATCTTGTCCGCGACGTCGGCGACCACGCCGAGGTCGTGGGTGATCAGGATCAGGCCCATGTGGTACTCGGCCTGCAGTTCCGCGAGCAGGTCCATCACCTGGGCCTGGACGGTGACGTCCAGCGCGGTGGTGGGCTCGTCCGCGATGATCAGGTCCGGCTCCAGGGCCAGCGCCATCGCGATCATGATGCGCTGGCGCATGCCGCCGGAGAACTGGTGCGGGTAGTCGTTCACGCGCTGGGCGGCGGCCGGGATGCGCACCCGGTCCATCAGCTCGATCGCCTTGGCCTTGGCCTCCTTCTTGGAGAGGCCCTGGTGCACGCGGAACATCTCGCCGAGCTGGTAGCCGACGGAGAGCACCGGGTTGAGCGAGGAGAGCGCGTCCTGGAAGATCATCGCGATCTTGCGGCCGCGGATCTTCCGGCGCTCCTCGCCGGACATCTTCAGCATGTCCTGGCCGCGGAACAGGATCTCCCCGGAGGTGATCCGGCCGGGCGGCATGTCGAGGATGCCCATGATGGTCTGCGCGGTGACGGACTTGCCGGAGCCGGACTCGCCGAGCACGGCCAGCGTCTCGCCCGCGGCGACCGAGTAGTTGACGCCGTTGACGGCCTTGGCGACGCCGTCCCGGGTCTTGAACTCGACGTGCAGGTCGCGGACTTCGAGCAGCGGGGTGCCCGGGACCGGGCGGTCCTTCGCGGCAGTGGTCTTCTCAAGTGCGGTGGTCATGATGCGGGCCGCCTCTCTCAACGCAGCTTCGGGTCGAGGGCGTCGCGCACCGCGTCGCCGAGCATGATGAACGCCAGGACGGTGACGGAGAGCATGCCGGCCGGGAAGAACAGCGCGAACGGTGCCTGGCGGATCACCTTCTGGGCCGAGTTGATGTCGATGCCCCAGGAGATGGTCGGGTCCTGCAGACCGATGCCGAGGAAGCTCAGCGTGGCCTCGGTGGCGATGTAGCCGCCGAGCGCGATGGTCGCGACCACGATCACCGGGGCGATCGCGTTCGGCAGGATGTGCTTGAACATGATCCGGCCGGTGCCGGCGCCGAGCGCCTTGGCCGCGGTCACGTAGTCGGACTGCTTGACGGTGATCACCGAGCCGCGCATCACGCGGGTCATCTGCGTCCAGCCGAGGACGACCAGCGCGAAGACCACCGACCAGACCGTGCGGACCTGGAAGGCGTTCAGGATGACCAGCGCGCCCAGCAGCAGCGGGATGCCGAAGACCATGTCGGTGAAGCGGGAGACGATCGTGTCGACCCAGCCGCCGTAGTAGCCCGCGATCATGCCCAGCAGGCCGCCGAGGACGGTGACGCCGGCGGTGACGCAGATGCCGACGACCACCGAGGCGCGGGCGCCGTAGATCATCCGGGCGTAGATGGAGCGGCCCTGGCCGTCGTAGCCGAACCAGTCGCCCTGGAAGAAGTGCAGGTAGTTCGGCTTGGTCAGGTAGTGGTTGCGCAGGTCGCCGGCCCGCGGGTCCACCGAGGTGAACAGGCTCGGGGCGATCGCGAACAGCACCAGCAGGACGATCAGCACCGCGGAGATGACGAAGACCGGGCGCTTGCGCAGGTCGTGCCAGGCGTCCAGGCCGAGGCTGCGGGGCTTCTCGGCCTTCGCCTCGGCGGCGGTGCCCCGCTGCGCGGGGATCGCGTTCTCTCCCGCGGGGGCGGTCTTTTCGATCATGTCAGGCATACCGGATCCTCGGGTCCAGGACCGCGTAGAGCAGGTCGACGAGCAGGCTGGCGAAGAGGAAGACCAGCACCAGCACCACGACGAAGCCGGAGACGGTCGCACCCTCGCTGCGGCCGATGGCGTGGTACAGCGCGTTACCGACGCCCTGGACGTTGAAGATGCCCTCGGTGACGATCGCGCCGCCCATCAGGGCGCCCAGGTCGGTGCCCAGGAAGGTGACCACCGGGATCATCGAGTTGCGCAGCAGGTGGGTGCCGATCACCTTGCGCCTGGGCAGGCCCTTGGCGACGGCGGTGCGCATGTAGTCGGCCTTCAGGTTCTCCGCGATGGAGGTCCGGGTCAGGCGGGCGACGTACGCCAGCGAGATCGAGCCCAGCACGACGGCGGGCAGGATCAGCTGGTCGAAGGTCATGTGCTGCGCCTGCACCGTCGGCTTGACCCAGCCGAGCTGGATCGCGAAGACGTTCTGGAAGATGAAGCCGAGCACCGGGACGGGGATGGAGATCAGCAGCAGGGTCAGGACCAGGGTCGACTTGTCGAACGCCTTGCCGCGGCGCAGGCCGGCGAACAGGCCGATCGCGACGCCGACGACCAGTTCGAAGGCGAAGGCGAGCAGCGCGAGCTGGATGGTGACCGGGAACGCCTCGCCGATCACGTCGGTGACCTTGCGGCCGCCCATGGTCGTGCCGAAGTCACCGGTGAACAGGTCCCCCATGTAGTTGAGGTACTGCTGCCACTTGGAGACGTCGAGTCCCATCTGGTGCTTGAACGCGGCGAGCTGGGCCGGGTCGGCGGCCTTGTCGCCCCACATCGCGGCCGCGGGGTCGCCGGGCAGCATGCGGGTCATGAAGAAGATGATGGTGACCGTGCCCAGGAACACCGGGATCATCTGGAGCAGTCGCCTCGCGACGTAGCGCCCCATCGTGCCTCCAATTGACTGCTCTGACGGGCTGTCGTCCCGGTGTCAGAGTTCTGGACGTGACAACGGCCGGTGCCGGGCCGCCCGGTGGGGCGGGGCACGGCACCGGCCGTGTCTGTTCGAGCCGTGCGGTGCCGGCGCGGTTACTTCTGCTTGACCTCGACCTGGGTGAAGACCGGGTCACCGAACGAGTCGTACTTCACGTTCTGCACGTTGTTCGAGTAACCGGCGGTGGTCTTGTAGTACCAGAGCGGGATGGCCGGCATGTCCTTGGCCAGCTGCTCCTCGGCCTTCTGGTACAGGTCCGCGGTGTCCTTCACCGAGGTGGCCTTGTCCGCCTCGGCGGCCAGCTTGTCGAACTCCGGGCTGGAGTAGCCCGCGTCGTTGGCCGCGGCGCCGGTGCCGTACACGTCGCGCAGGAAGTTGGCGTTCAGCGGGTAGTCCTGCACCCAGCCGGTGCGCATCAGGCCGTCGACCTTCTTGTTCTTGATCAGGTCGCGGGAGGACTTGAAGTCCGGCTTCGGGTCGCCGACGCACTCCACGCCGGTGGCCTGGCGGATGGAGTTGCAGACCGCGTCCACCCACTCCTTGTGGCCGCCGTCGGCGTTGTACAGCACGGTGATCTTGTTGCCGGGGACGCCGCCGCCCTCGGTGATCAGCTGCTTGGCCTTCTCCGGGTTGTACGTGCAGTACTCGCCGCAGGTGTTGTCCTTGTAGCCCATGGCGCCCGGGGCGACCCAGGAGTTGGCGGGCTGGCGGGAGCCGTTGAGCACCGTCTTGGTGATGGTGTCGCGGTCGATCGCCATCGACAGGCCCTGGCGGACCTTCGACAGGTTCGCCGGCTTCCAGTCGTCCGCGTACAGCGAGAAGGAGATCGACTGGATGGCGCCCTGGGCCTGGTCGACGGCGCGGTCGCCCAGGTCGCTCTTGTAGGAGGCCAGGTCGCTCGGGTCGACCTGGTCCAGCACGTCCAGGTTGTCGGAGACGAGGTCCTTGTAGGCGCCCTCGGCCTGCGAGTAGTTCTTGAAGACGATGCCGGCGTTCTTCGGCTTGTCGACGCCCGCGTACTTGTCGTAGGCGGCGACGGTGACGGCCTTGTTGTGCTCCCACGAGACGAACTTGTAGGGGCCGTTGCCGATCGGGGACTGGCCGTACTTCGCCGGGTCGGTGAAGAAGACCTCGGGCAGCGGCGAGAAGGCGGTGTAGCCGAGCTTGTACTCGAAGTACGAGACCGGGCCGTTCAGCGCGATGGTGAAGTGGGTGTCGTCGACGACCTTCAGACCGGACATGGTCGTGGCCTTCGGGTCGCCCTCGTCCGGGTGGACGTCGGTGTAGCCCTGGATGTCGGAGAACCAGTCGGAGTTGATCTGGTTGTTCTTGACGTTGGCCGACCAGTTCCACGCGTCCACGAAGGACTTGGCGGTCACCGGGGTGCCGTCGTGGAAGGTCCAGCCCGACTTCAGGGTGACGGTGTAGTTCTGCGCGTCGGTGGTCTCGATCTTGTCGGCCACCTGGTTGCGGAGCTCGCCGTTGGTGGGGTCGTAGTCCACCAGGCCCTTGAAGAGGGTCTTGATGATGCGACCGCCACCGACCTCCATGGCGTTCGCCGGCTGGAGCGGGTTCTGCGGCTCGGTGCTCTGGTAGCTGAAGGTGCCCTGGGCGTTGACCGCCCCGCCACCGTTCGAGCCGGAAGAGCTTCCGCCGTTGCTGCCGCAAGCGGTAGCGGCGAGGGCGACCGCGACGGCTGCGACAACCCACTTGGCCTGGCTGGCACCGCGCATGGGTGTGCCTCCTGAAATCGTGTTGCAGATCGCTCGCGGCCTGGCGCGCACCCCTGCGCAGGAGCCTCGACCCGAGCTCGACTGCACCCACTATCGGTCACTCACGGATACGGAAATGACCATTCCGGATTTCAATTTGGTCACATGAACGATGGATGAATCCCGGAAAACGGACATTCAAGACATACTCAGACATGGGCGAAACGGACAGTTGTCACGGATGACGATCCGTGACGTCCGATTAACGAACGCCCCGCCCTCGGGTGCCCGTGACGCAACGTCACCGAAAACGCGACCGGCCGACGTCCGCGAGGACGCCGGCCGGTCGGCCGAACGGGGTGGAACCGCGGGCGTCAGCCCTTCTTGGCGCGCGAGGCGGTGCGGCCGCGCTCCTTGGCGTCCAGGACGACCTTGCGGATGCGCACGGTCTCCGGGGTCACCTCGATGCACTCGTCCTCGCGGCAGAACTCCAGCGACTGCTCCAGCGAGAGCTTGCGCGGCGGCACGATGGACTCGGCCACGTCGGCGGTCGAGGACCGCATGTTGGTGAGCTTCTTCTCCTTGGTGATGTTCACGTCCATGTCGTCGGAGCGGGAGTTCTCGCCGACGATCATGCCCTCGTACACCTCGGTGCCGGGGTCGGTGAACAGCACGCCGCGCTCCTGCAGGTTGGTCATCGCGAAGGCGGTGACCACACCGGCCCGGTCGGCGACCAGGGAGCCGTTGTTGCGGGTGGTCAGGGTGCCGAACCACGGCTCGTAGCCCTCGTGGATCGAGTGCGCGATGCCGGTGCCGCGGGTGCTGGTGAGGAACTCGGTGCGGAAGCCGATCAGACCGCGGGAGGGCACCACGAACTCCATCCGGACCCAGCCCGAGCCGTGGTTGGACATGTTGTCCATCCGGCCCTTGCGGACGCCCATGAGCTGCGTGACGGCGCCCATGTGCTCCTCGGGGACGTCCACGGTGAGGCGCTCGACCGGCTCGTGGGTCTTGCCGTTGATCTCGCGGGTGACCACCTGCGGCTTGCCGACGGTCAGCTCGAAGCCCTCGCGGCGCATGGTCTCGATCAGGATGGCCAGCGCCAGCTCGCCGCGGCCCTGCACCTCCCAGGCGTCCGGGCGCTCGGTCTCCAGCACGCGCAGCGAGACGTTGCCGATCAGCTCGCGGTCCAGGCGGTCCTTCACCTGGCGGGCCGTCACCTTGCGGTCCACCTTGGCGCCGGACTTGGCGTCCGCGCCCTTGCCGGAGCCGCCCTTGCCGACCAGCGGCGAGGTGTTGGTGCCGATGGTCATCGAGATCGCGGGCTCGTCGACGGTGATCAGCGGCAGCGCGATCGGGTTCTCGGTGTCCGCGAGGGTCTCGCCGATCATGATCTCGGAGATGCCCGCGACGGCGCAGATGTCACCGGGGCCGGCCACCTCGGCGGGCTTGCGGGTGAGCGCCTCGGTCATCAGCAGCTCGGAGATCCGGACGTTCTGGATCGAGCCGTCGCGCTTGATCCAGGCCACCGTCTGGCCCTTGCGCAGCTCGCCCTGCTCGACCCGGAGCAGCGCGATGCGGCCGAGGAAGTTGTCGGCGTCCAGGTTGGTGACGTGCGCCTGCAGCGGGGCGTCCTCGTCGTAGGTCGGGGCCGGGACGTGCTCCAGGATGGTGGAGAAGAACGGCTCCAGGTTGCTGGAGTCGGCCGGCACGGTGCCGTTCTCCGGCTTGGTCAGCGAGGCCACGCCGTCACGGGCGCAGGCGTAGACGATCGGGAACTCGATCTGGTCCTCGTCCGCGTCCAGGTCCAGGAACAGGTCGTAGGTCTCGTTGATGACCTCGTCGATCCGGGCGTCCGGGCGGTCGGTCTTGTTGATGCACAGGATGACGGGCAGCCGGGCGGTGAGCGCCTTGCGCAGCACGAAGCGGGTCTGCGGCAGCGGGCCCTCGGAGGCGTCGACCAGCAGGACGACCGCGTCCACCATCGACAGGCCGCGCTCGACCTCGCCGCCGAAGTCGGCGTGGCCGGGGGTGTCGATGATGTTGATGGTGATCGGCGCGCCACCGTCCTTGGGGTGGTACTTGACCGCGGTGTTCTTCGCGAGAATGGTGATGCCCTTCTCGCGCTCCAGGTCGTTCGAGTCCATCATCCGGTCGTCGAGCTGCTGGTGGGCGGCGAAGGCGCCGGCCTGCTTCAGCATGGCGTCGACCAGGGTGGTCTTGCCGTGGTCGACGTGGGCGACGATGGCGACGTTACGAATGTCGTTGCGCGTGGGCATGCGGCGCTGATTCTCCCGGAATCGTGGGTCACGGTGCCCGGCCCGCGTCAGCATTCACCGGTCCACCCGCCGGGCACGGCACATGCCTCGGCTTCTTCCCATCGTACGGGGAAGGGCCCAATGGAGCCGAAACGGGCGGCTGCGGGGCGGTGGAGATCACAAGTGCGTCTCGGTCCTTCCCGTACGCACCACGGGGTCGGGAAGCTACGCCGGTGAAGAAGAAGACCCGTCTCCTGGTGCTCCTCGCGGTGTTCGCCGGGGTGTTCCTGACCCAACCGCTGCTCTCCCGGGTGTCGGTGCCGCCGCTGCACGTCGGCCTGCTCGCGATCTTCGGCGGGGCGGTCACCGGCAACCTGCTGACCCAGCTCGGGCTGGCGGTGCTGGCCCGCCCCGCCGGTCTGGCGCCGACCCTGTACCTGGTCGGCGCGGGCCGCCGGGTCCGCACCGTGCGGTTGGGCCGGTGCCCGCTGGTGCTGCGCACCGTGCCGCTGCCGTTCCTGGCCGGCAGCTACCAGCTCACCCCCGGCCCGCGGTGGCGGGCCTGGACGGCGGTGACGGCCGCCTACCTGCCCGCGCCGGTCCTGGGGGTCTGGCTGCTGGCGACCGGCGAGGGCGGCTGGCAGCCGTTCGGCCTGATGCTGGCGGCCCCCCTGCTGGAACTGGCCGTCCAGGCCGCCTTCCCGGGCTGCCCGGGCTGGGTGGTGCTGCGGATGCCCCTGGCCTCCCCCGCGGTGCTGGCCCAGGTGTACGCGACCCCGGGCCAGGCGGTGGCCGCCCGGGCGCTGGAGGGCGGGCGGATCGGCGAGGCCGCCGCCGCGCTGGCCGCCGAACCGGGGAACGGCACCCTGACCGACGGCCTGTTCCGGGTGCGGGTGCTGCTGGCGACCGGCGAGTGGGCCGCCGCCCTGGAGCGGGCCGAGCGGATCACCGTCGCCGCGCCGGTGGCCCGGGTCGGCTGGCTCGCCGACCTGGTGCGTGCCGAGGCGCTGGTGTGCGCCGCCGACGCGGGGCTGCTGCCGCCCGCCGAGTACCTGCCGCGGCTGGCCGCGGCGGTCGACGCGGTCGGCGACCGCCGACCGGGCGCGGCGGTCCGGGCCGACCTGCACCGGCTGCGCGGGGATTGGGAGCAGGCCGTGAAGTGCGCCGCCCCGGCCGCGCGGCGGGCCCTGGACGCGTGGGGCGCGGCGGACGCCGCCTGCTCGCTGGCGGCCGCGCTGCAGGCCGCCGGGCGGCCGGAGGAGGCCCGCCGGGCCCTGGCCCGGGCCCACGGGGTGCTGCCCGGCCTGGCCCGGACCGCCCTGGTGGAGCGCCGGGCCGCGGCCGTGGTGCTGGACTAGAGCGCCAGCTCGAACCAGACGATCTTGCCCTTGGGGGTGCGGCGGCTGCCCCAGCGCTCGGCCAGCAGGGAGACGAGCTGCAGGCCGCGGCCGCCCTCGTCGGTCTCCTGGGCGCGGCGCTGGCGCGGCTGGGCGTAGCCGTCGTCCCAGACCTCGCAGACCATGGTCTTGTCGCGCAGCAGGCGCAGCCGGATCTCGCCGCGGCCGTGCCGCAGCGCGTTGGTGACCAGCTCGCTGACCAGCAGCTCGGAGGTGTCGACGAGTTCGTCCAGGCCGCGTTCCAGCAGCCAGCCGCAGGCGGCCTCGCGGGCCTTGGCCACCGAGGTCGGCTCGGGGGGCAGCCGCCAGTCGCCGACCGAGCCCCGGGGAAGGCCCTTGACCTTGGCCATCAGCAGGGCGATGTCGTCCTCGCCGTGGTGCGGGTTGAGCTCGTCCAGGACCTGGTCGCAGAGCTCCTCGATCCGCTCGGACCCGGCGGCCAGGGCGGCCCGGAAGGCGTCGATGCCCTCGTCGAGCTGGTGCTTGCGGGACTCCACCAGGCCGTCGGTGTAGAGGGCCAGCACGGCGCCCTCGGGCAGGTCGACGGTGACCTCCTCGAAGGGCTCGCCGCCGACGCCGAGCGGCAGGCCCGGCGGCACGGTGATGGTGCGGGCGCCCTGGCCGGGGGTGAGCAGGACGGGCGGGAGGTGCCCGGCGTTGGCGAAGGTGCAGCGCTGCTTGACCGCGTCGTACACGGCGTAGACGCAGGTGGCGAGGTAGACCTCGGCGCTGGAGCGGTCCGGGTCCTCGTCGTTGCCCAGGCCGCGGGCGATCTCGTCGAGGGCGGAGAGCACCTCCTCGGGGTCGAGGTCGAGCATGGCCAGGGTGCGCACGGCGGTGCGCAGCTGGCCCATCGCGACGGCGGCGCGCAGGCCGCGGCCCATCACGTCGCCGATCACCAGGGCGGTGCGGCTGCCGGGCAGCGGGATGACGTCGAACCAGTCGCCGCCGACCTCGGTGTTGTTGTTGCTGGGCAGGTAGCGGCGGGCGATCTCCAGGCCGGAGGCGGCCGGGTTGCCGGGGGGCAGCAGGCTGCGCTGCAGGATCAGGGCGCGCTCGTGCTCGCGGCGGTAGAGCCGGGCGTTGTCGACGCAGACGGCGGCGCGGGCGACGAGCTCCTCGGCGATCGCGACCTCGCGGGCGTCGAACGGCTCGCTGCCGATCGCCCGGGAGAGCTGGACCAGGCCGAGCACCTGGTCGCGGGCGACCAGCGGCACCACCAGGGTGGAGCGCAGCAGCGGGTCGGGCCCGGGCTGCGGGACGACGCTGCGGCCGGTGCGCAGGGCGCGGGCGTGCGGGGAGCGCGGCGGGTAGCAGAGCGTGCCGCCCGCCTCGGCGACCCGGACGCCGCCGCGCTCGCTGCCGAGCACGGACGGGGCGTTGCCGACCACGCTGGAGACGGCGACCCGGCGCAGTTCGCCGCTCTCCGGGTTGGCGCTGAGCGGGGCGGAGTCGCCGGTGAGCAGCGCGGTGTACAGGTCGACGGTGGCCACGTCGCAGAACTGCGGGACGATCACGTCGAGCAGTTCCTTGGCGGTGGTCTCCAGGTCGAGGGTGGAGCCGATGTGGGTGGACGCCTCGTTCAGCAGGGCGAGGCTGCGGCGCACCCCGGCGGCCTCGCGTTCGGCGATGTGCCGGCTGGTGACGTCCTGGACCTGCCCGGCCACGCCGATCGGGCGGCCGCCCGCGGCGGTGAGCCGGTACAGCGAGACCGCCCAGGTCCGCTGGTCCTCGTCGCGCCCGGCGCTGGGGCGGGCGGCCCGGACCGGGCCGGACAGCCGCAGGTCGAGGACGGGCTCCTGGCCGGTGAGGACCTTGCGCAGGGCGAGCAGCAGCCGGTCCGCGTCGGAGGGGCGGAACACGTCGCCGGGGGCCAGGCCCTGCAGGGCGGCGGGGCTGCGGCCGACGCCGGCCGCGAAGGCGGCGTTGACCCGCTGCAGCTTGAGGTCGGTGTCGAACAGGAAGAACCCGGTGGGGGTCTGCCCGATCACGGCCTCGGAGGCGGCCAGGTCGGTCTCGATGGCGCGCAGCCGGCCGAGGTCGACGGCCAGGCAGGTGGCGGAGCCGTCGGCGCTGGCGGGCATCGCGTAGACCTCGGCGAGGCTCTCGGCGCCCGACAGGTCCCGGTAGGGGGCGGTGCCGACCCACTCCTCGCCGGACAGGATGCGCTCCAGCCGGGCCCGGCCGCGCTGCCACAGCTCGCGCGGGACGAACGCGGTGATCGGGTCGGCGCCGACCGCCTCGGCGGCGGGGACGCCGAAGAACTCGGCCGCCCGGTCGCTCCACTGGGCGATCCGCCCGTCCGGGCCGATCGCGAAGGTCGCGACCCGGATGTAGTCGTAGATGGTGCCCGAGGCGCCCTGTCCCCAGCCGAGCGGCAGCGGGACGGGGGTCGTCGGGGCACCCGGCTGCTCCGGCACCGCGGCATAGCCGCCGCTGCCGTGCGTCACGTTCCGTGCCGGGAAGCTGTTCAACGGACCGACCCCTCCAACCCGCGCCCATCCGGTGTCGAGAAGACCGAGTATTCGATGTCCGAGTATTCATCATCCGGGTGCGGGCGCACACGCCCTTCAACGTCACAACATCGAATCGGGTAGCTGAACCTCCGAGTTCACGAGCTCGAACCAGACCACTTTGCCCAGCCCCTCGGCCCTGGTGCCCCAGCGCAGGGCGAGCCTGCGCACCAGTTCGAGGCCGCGCCCGCCCTCGTCGCCCGCCCCGGCGTGGCGCTCCTTGGGCGGGTCGGGCAGCGGGTCGGAGATCTCGACCAGGAGCAGTTCGCCGAGGGTGAGCCGGACGCCGATCGGGGCGCTGGCGTACCGGACGGCGTTGGTGACCAGTTCGCTGACGAGCAGTTCGGCGGTGTCGGTGAGCTCCTCGACGCCCCAGTCGGCCAGCGTGCCGCGGACCAGGCGGCGGGCGCGGGAGACCGCGGTCGGTTCGGCGGGCAGCGTCCAGCCCGCGGTGGGCGACTCGGCCCGGCCGCGGCCGAGCCGGGCCAGCAGCAGGGCCACGTCGTCGGGCTCGCGGCCCTGCTCCATGGTGCCGAGGACGGCCTCGCACGCCTGCTGGATCGAGGCGTACGGCTGTTCCAGCACGCTGATCAACCTCCCCAGTCCCACGTCCAGGTCCTTGTCCCGGGACTCCACCAGCCCGTCGGTGCACAGGGCGAGCAGGCTGCCGTCCGGGATCTCCATCTCGATGGACTCGAACGGCACCCCGCCGACGCCGAGCGGCGCGCCGGAGGGCAGGTCGAGCACCTGGCCCGCGCCGCCGGGCAGCGGGCCGCCGGAGCGGGCCGGTTCCGCGTCGGCGCCGGGGACCACCAGGACCGGCGGGATGTGGCCGGCCTTGGTGACGGTCAGGCTGCGCCGGGCCGGGTCGAAGACCGCGTAGACGCAGGTGGCGAGCAGGGCCTCGTCGGGGCCCTGGGCGAGGTCGTCGGCGAGCTCGTGGACGTGCCGCAGGACGACCTCGGGGGCCAGGTCGAGGGCGGCCAGCACGCGGACGGCGGTGCGCAGCCGCCCCATCGTGGCGGCGGCCCGCAGGCCGTGGCCCATCACGTCGCCGACCACCAGGGCGGTGCGGTCGTCGGGCAGCGGGATGACGTCGAACCAGTCGCCGCCGACCTCGGTGCCGCTGGAGCCGGGCACGTACCGGTAGGCGACCTCGACGCCGGTGGGCTGCGGGACCTGCTGGGGCAGCAGGGTGCGCTGCAGGGTGAGCGCGGCGGTGCGCTCGCGGGCGTAGAGGCGGGCGTTGTCGAGGGAGCTGCCGGCCCGGTCGGCGAGCTCGACGGTGAAGGCGAGGTCGTCGCGGTCGAAGCCCTCGCGGTAGCCGGCCCGGCTGACCACCAGCAGGCCGATGACGATGCCGCGGGCCCGCAGCGGGACCACCAGCCGGGAGTGGACGCCGAGTTCGCGGGCGGCCTCGACCTTGGGGTCTCCCGCGAAGGACAGCTCCTCGGTGCCGTTGCCGCCGGAGAGCATCTCGGGGACGCCGCTGCGCAGCACCCGGCCGAAGACCGAGTCCTCGTCGAAGGTGACCCGGGCGCCGTGCCGCAGCATGGTCTCCACGGCGGGGCCCTGCTGGATCGCGGCGACGCCGAGCTGCAGCAGCGAGGTGTGCCGGTCGTGGCCGTGCCGGGGCAGGTCGTCGCCGTGCGCGACGGCCTGCAGCAGGATCACCCCGGCGTAGTCGGCGAGCCGCGGGACGACCGCGCCGGCCAGCTCCTGGGCGATCATCGACGCGTCCAGCAGGTCGCCGACCCGGGAGCCGAACTCGTTGAGCAGCGACAGCCGACGCCGGGCGCCCTCGACCTTGGCCACTGCCCGGTAGCGCTCGGTGACGTCCATCACGGTGCCGGAGATGCCCAGGACGCGGCCGGAGCGGTCGGTCATCCGGCTGTAGGAGATCGACCGGTAGCCGGAGCGGGCGGTGGACGGGGAGGCCAGCGTGACGTCGATGACGGGCTCGCCGGTGGCCAGCACCTGGCGCTGGACGGCGGTGATCTCGTCGGCGGAGCGCTCGGGCAGCGTCTCGCCGGTGGTGCGGCCGATGTGCTCCTCGGCGGGCAGGCCGTTCATCTCGGCGAGGGTGCGGTTGACGGCGGTGTAGCGCAGGTCGGTGTCGAGGACGGCGATGCCGAGCGGGGACTGCTCGAACAGGGCGTCGCGGACCGCGAGGTCCCGTTCGACGGCGCGCAGCGCGGCGGCCTCGGTGAGCGCGGCCTGCACGTACGGGGCGCCGTCGCCGTCGACCAGCAGCGACAGCCGGACCTCCACCTCGACCGGCAGGCCGTCCCGGTCGGCGAGTTCGGTGAAGCCGTGCCAGGAGCCGCGGCGCAGCGTCTCCTCCAGGGCGGCGCGGGTGCGCTGCACCTGGTCCGGGTCGGGGATCAGCTCGTCGACGGCGCGGCCGACCAGCACCTCGCTGGGCCAGCCGAGCATCTCCTCGGCGGCGGGGCTCCACAGCACCACCCGGCCCGAGGTGTCCAGGATGACGATCGCCACCCGGACCACGTCCAGCAGGCTGCCGCCCTCGGTGCGGCGGCTCGGGTGCAGGGCGGTGGGGCCGCTGTCGGCGCGGGCGCCGGGGGGCGCCGCCGGCGTGCCGGGGAAGGCCCGGGCGGGGCGGCCGCGGGCCGGGGACTGGCCGGGGCCGGGCGCGGTGGGCGGCTGCGGGGCCGGGCCCGCACTGGGGGCGGTGCCGGGCAGTGCGGAGGGCCGCTCGCCGGGGCCGGGGCGGCCGCGGCGCAGCCGGGCCCGGGCCGCCGCCCGCCCGGCCGGGCCCGCGGGCAGCGCGGCACCGCCGGGGCGCCGCGCCCCGCGCGCGGGCGGACCGGACGCCTCGCGCCCTCCGCCGTCACCCGGCTTCGCCACCTACGGAGCCTCCGGCCGTCGCTGGGACGCCCCCGGCGGTCACCGGGGTGCGGGCCGCCGCCACGCCGCGCCGCCGCGGGCTCACGGATCGTGACGAATGCTGCCGAACTCTGCCATACCCAGGGAACCGCGCCGCTATCCCGGCATCCGGGTCGTCTGTCCGATTGGCGTACAGACCGGGCGTTTCGGCGTGCGGGAGGGTCTCCCGGGTGCCTAGTGCAGGAGCCCGTCGCGGTGCAGGTCGTCGAAGAGGACCTGGTCGACCGGGGGGACGCGGTCGCGGTCGGCGTAGCCGAACCACTCGACCTCCTCGATCTCGCTGCTGGCGGCGAGGGTGCCGGTGTAGTCGGCGGCGTAGCAGGCCATCGAGACCAGGGTGCCGGGGGCCTGGGCGTGGGCCTCGGCCCGGTAGGTGCCGACGTGGGTGACGGTGTCGGGGAGGATGGCGACGGTGAGCTCCTCGGCGACCTCGCGGACCAGGGTCTGCAGGTCGGTCTCGGTGCCCTCGCGCTTGCCGCCGGGGATGTAGAACACGTCCTTGCCGCGGGGGCGGGCGCACAGGATCCGGCCGCCCTCCAGCCGCACCCACGCCACCGTGTCGATCAGGTCTGCCATCGCCGTCCTCGTGCTCGTCGTACCCGCCCGACCCTACGGCAGGGGCGGGGCGTCGGCGGCGGCCAGCCGCTGGTTCCCGAACTCGGGGCGGTCGGTGACCTCGGGGCCGAACCAGGGCGGCGGGGTGAACGCGGCGGCCCGCTCGGGGTCGGTGAACTCGACCTCCACGGTGCGCAGTCCGGCCAGTCGGCCGTGGTAGGTGTCGACCACGGCCTCGTCCGGGCCGAGCGGGACGATCCGGCGGGTCTTGTCGATCCGGGCGTGCTCGGTGGCGGGCCACAGCTCGGCGAACTGCTCGGCGCTCAGCGGGATCTCCCACTCGCCGCGGACCAGCCCGACGCCGCGCTTGACGGTCAGCGAGCACGCCGTGCCCTGCTCGCGCACCCGCGCCTCGGCCCCCTCCGGCCCGAGCACCAGGTACCCCTGCCGGACCTCGAACTCCCGCCCGTCCGGGACGGCTGCGCCGTCCGGGACGAGGAACTTGCGCTCGATCTCGACGCCCACGCGTCCTCCTCGGCATCCACCTCCGGGGCGGCGTGCGCCGCTCCGGGGCCACACGCTACGCGGGCCGGGCCGGGCGGCGGGGGATCACGCGGGGTCGGCGGGTTCCCCGGCGCCCTCCGGGGCCTCGGGGCCCTGGGGGTCCTCGGGTTCGACCCAGTACAGCTGCTTGTGGCCGCGGGCCTCGAACTCGGCCGCCAGCGCCTCGGCCCGGGCCCGGTCGAGGCCGCGGGCGAGCAGGAAGCGGTTGCCGTTGTCGTCCTGGCGCATCACCCGGTGCGGGGCGGCCGGGCGTTCCTCCCGGTGCATGCCCACACGGTAGCGGTCCGACCCGGTGGGGGGCGGGTCGGACCGCCCGTCCGGCCACCAGGCTGGACGGTGAGTGCTACCGGGCGGTACGCGGCCGGTCAACGTCTCGTTAACGCGGGGGCGTCCCAACTAGCTTACGCGTACCAGGAGTTCGCCGTGCAGTACGGCGAACCAGGCATCCGGGTCGGCGCCCCAGCGGGCCCAGCCGTCGGCGATCCGCTCCAGGTCCGCGGGGGTGGCCAGGCCCTCGGCCAGGGCGGTGTCGGCCAGCTTGGTGCGCGTCGTGCGCTCGGCCCAGCTCTGCGACCACCAGGCGCGCTCCTCGTCGGTGGCGAAGGTCCAACTGCTGGACGAGGGAACGACCTCGACGCCCGGCCCGTCGGCCAGCCCGGCCGCACGGGCCCAGGCCAGCAGGCGGCGACCGGCGTCGGGCTCGCCGCCGTTGGCCCGGGCGACCTTCCGGTACAGGCCCACCCACTCGTCCAGCTCCGGCAGTTCGGGGTACCAGGCCATCGCGGCGTAGTCCGAGTCGCGGACCGCGATCACCCCGCCGGGGGCGGTGACCCGGCGCATCTCGCGCAGTGCGGCGACCGGATCGGGCAGGTGCTGCAGCACCTGGTGGGCGTGCACCACGTCGAACGAGCCGTCGGCGTAGGGCAACCGGTACACGTCCGCGACCTCGTACGACAGGTTCGCCAGCCCGCGGTCGGCGGCCAGGGCGGCGGCCTCGGCCAGCACCCCGGCGACCGGCTCGATGCCGACCACCCGACCGGTGGGGCCGACCAGTTCGGCCAGGTCGGCGGTGATCGTGCCCGGACCGCAGCCGACGTCCAGCAGCCGCTGCCCGGGGCGCAGTTCGGGCAGCAGGTAGGCGGCGGAGTTGGCGGCGGTGCGGCTGCGGTGCGAGCGCAGGACGGCGTTGTGGTGGCCGTGGGTGTAGGCGGGCATGGCGGGACTCCCTCTCCCTCGAAGGCGGTTCCTCGGCGGCTCCTCCAGCATAGGAAAACGTTCCACTCTTCGGACACCTGCGTCTCGCATCGCAAGACTGATGAGCAATCACTCGTCTTTTCCACGTCGGCGGGAGCAGAATGCTCCGCATGGGAAAGACCTATGAGCGCATTGATGCCAAGCTGCGCGCGTTCATCGAGAAACAGCCCGTCTACTTCGTCGGCACCGCCCCGCTGGCCGCCGACGGCTTCCTCAACCTGTCGCCCAAGGGCCGGGTCGGCACCCTCGTCGTGATCGACGAACTGACGCTCGCCTACCTGGACTTCGGCGGCTCGCACGCCGAGACCATCGCCCACCTGCGGGAGAACGGGCGGATCGTCCTGATGTGGTGCGCCTTCGAGGGCCCGCCCACCGTGCTGCGGGTGCACGGGCACGGCGAGCCGGTGTTCCGCGACGACCCGCGGTTCGCCGAGCTGCTCGCCCGCTTCGACCCCGCCGCGGACGGCACCGCGCTGCGCGCGATCGTCCTGGTCCGGGCCGAGCGGGTCAGCGACTCCTGCGGGTTCGCCGTCCCGTTCATGGACTACCGGGCCGACCGGACGCTGCTCGCCGAGTACTTCGACCGCAAGGGCGAGGACCGGTTCAGCGAGTACTGCGAGGGCAAGGAGAACGTCGGCGTCAGCATCAACGGGCTGCCCGCCCTGCCGCTGCCGGTGCCGCCCCGGCCGTCCTGAGCGGCCGCTGCCGCCGGGCGGCGCACGGGCGGGCGTACGGTGGGAGCCCCGCCGCCCGCCGACCCCGTGGAGTCCCGCCGTGCCCCGCCCCCACGTCCTGCTGAGCGCCGCGGTGTCGCTCGACGGCCACCTCGACGACGCCTCGCCCGAGCGGCTGCTGCTCTCCAACGCCGAGGACTTCGACCGGGTCGACGCGCTGCGCGCCGACAGCGACGCGGTCCTGGTCGGCGGCGGGACGCTGCGCGCCGACAACCCCCGGCTGCTGGTCAACTCGGCCGGGCGGCGCGCCGAACGGGTCGCCGCCGGGCGCCCCCCGTACCCGCTGAAGGTCACCCTGAGCGCGAGCGGGCGGCTCGACCCGCAGCTGCGGTTCTGGCACACCGGCGGCGCCAAGCTCGCCTACACCACCGACGCCGCCGCGCCCGCGCTGCGCGCCGCGCTGGCCGGGGCGCCCGGCACCGAGGTGGTCGGCCTGGGCCCGCAGGTGGCGCTGGGCGCGGTGCTGGACGACCTGGGCGCCCGCGGGGTGCGCCGGCTGATGGTCGAGGGCGGCGGCGCCGTGCACACCCGCTTCCTCGCCGAGGGCCTCGCCGACGAGCTGCAGGTGGCCGTCGCCCCGCTGCTGGTCGGCCAGGCCGACGCGCCGCGCTTCCTCTCCCCCGCCGCCTACCCCGGCGGCCCGACCCGGCGGATGCGGCTGCTCGGGGCACGTACCGTGGGGGACGTCGTCCTGCTGCGGTACGCCCCGAAGGAGTCCCCCGATGAGCACCGGTGACCACGACCGCGAGCGCGACCTGCACTGGATGCGCCGCGCGATCGAGCTGTCGAAGCGCTGCCCGCCCTCCACGACCGCCTTCTCGGTCGGCGCGGTGGTCGTCGGCGCGGACGGCGAGGTGCTCGCCGAGGGGTACAGCCGCGAGGTGGACGCCGTGAACCACGCCGAGGAGGCCGCGCTCGGCAAGCTCCCGGACGGCGACCCGCGGCTGCGCACCGCCACCGTCTACTCCACCCTGGAGCCCTGCGGCCGGCGCGCCTCCCGGCCGCACCCCTGCGCGGAGCTGATCGTCGCGGCCCGGGTGCCGCGGGTGGTGGTGGCCTGGCGGGAGCCCGCCC
The DNA here is from genome assembly GCF_030268885.1 of Kitasatospora phosalacinea. Classification (GTDB taxonomy): domain Bacteria; phylum Actinomycetota; class Actinomycetes; order Streptomycetales; family Streptomycetaceae; genus Kitasatospora; species Kitasatospora phosalacinea_C. Next base: position 28,577 of record NZ_BSSA01000003.1, on the reverse strand, counting down.
TGTTCGTCGAGGACTGCCAGGGCACCGCACTGCTGACCGCCGCGGGCACCGAGGTGGTCGAGCTGCCGGAACTCGCCGCGGAGGCCCGGGCGGTGAACGCGCACCTGGTGGGCTGAGGGCGCCCGCGGACGTTTTTGTACGATTGAGGAACAAACACTCGTACGAGGCCTCCCGAGGAGCCCCGATGCCCGTCCTCACCCCGCCGGTCCGGGCCGTCCTGCTCGACATGGACGGCACCCTGGTCAACTCCGACGCCGTGGTCGAACGCTGCTGGCGCCGCTGGGCCGAGCGCAACGGCCTGGACGGCGACGAGGTGATGCGGGTCGCGCACGGGCGGCAGGGCCACCTCACCATGGGCCTGCTGCTGCCCGACCGCCCGGTGGAGCAGAACCTCGCCGAGAACGCGGTGATGCTCGACGAGGAGTCCTCCGACACCGAAGGCGTGGTCGAAGTCCCGGGCGCCGCACGGCTGGTGGCCTCGCTGGCCGGTCTGCCGCACGCCCTGGTGACCTCCGCCGACGACCGGCTGGCCCGGGTCCGGATGGCCGCCGCCGCCGTCCCGCTGCCGCCGCTGATGATCACCGCCGAGCACGTCGGCGCCAGCAAGCCCGACCCGGAGGGCTTCCTCAAGGCCGCCGCCGAACTGGGCGTCGCCCCCGCCGAGTGCCTGGTGCTGGAGGACTCCGAGGCGGGCATCGCCGCCGCCCGGGCGGCCGGGATGCCGGTGCTCGGCATCGGCCCGCGCGCCGCCGCCCACCGGCCCGACCACCACGTGGACGACCTGTCCGGCGTCTTCGTCAGCCCCGCCGCCGACGGCACCCTGGTCGTCGAACTGCCCTGATCCGCCCTTCGGTTGACGCCCGGTGACGCGCCGCAGCGAGGGCTGCGCGGCGCCGGGCGTCACGCGCCGCCGACAGCGGGCCCGCGGAGGTGCCGACCGGCCGGGAGGGCGGCGGCGGGCAGCAGGCCGAGGGCGGCGAGCAGCGCCAGGGCGGGCAGGGCGCCGGGCGTTCCGGTGCCGGTGCCGGTGCCGACGGCGACCGCGATGCCCAGGGTCGGACCGACGTTCATCGCGGTCTGCTTCAGGCCGCCGACCACCCCCGCGTACCCCGGCGGGGCGTCGCCGACCACGGTGCCGGTCGCCGTCACCATCACCGCCGCGAACCCCGCGCCCAGCAGCGCCGAGGCCACCGCGGTGGCCGCCACCGACGCGCCCGCGCCGCCCGGACCGGCCAGCCCCGCGATGCCCGTCACCAGCAGCGCCACCCCCGCCAGCGCCGTCCACCGCGGCCCCCGCGCCCGCAGTGCCCGTTCCGCCGCCGGGGCGCCCAGCACCATCAGCGCGGTCAGCGGGAGCATCCGCAGCGCGGTCTGCGACGGGCCGACGTGCAGGGCGTCCTGGAGGCGGAAGGTGGTGCTGAACAGGGTGCCGAACAGCCCGGCCGAAGCGGTCAGCAGCAGGAACAGGGAGGCCGCCACCGGGCGCGACCGGACCACCGGACGCGGCACCACCGGGTTCGCGGCCCGCCGCTCGTGGCCCACCAGGGCCCCCAGCAGGGCCGCGGACAGCGCGAGTTCGACGGACGCCCCGCCCCAGCCGCGCTCCGGGACGCGGGACAGCGCGTGCACCGAGACCGCCAGCGCCGCCGCCAGCAGGACCGCGGCCGCGAGGCCGAACGGGGGCCGGGCTCCCGGGTTCCCGGGCTCAGCCGGACTCTCGGGCTCGACCGGGCTGCCGGGCTCGACCGGGGCGGGGCGCAGGGCGAGCGTCATGGCGGCGAGCAGCACGGCGACCGGGACGTTGATCCAGAACACCGCGCGCCAGCCGAACCCGTCCACCAGTGCCCCGCCGAGCAGCGGACCCGCGCCCGCCGCCACCGCGATCGCCCCCGTCCGGACGGCGACCGCCCGGCCCAGCCGCTCCGGCGGGCAGCACAGCCGCAGCAGCGCGAGCGTGCCCGGCTGCAGCAGCGCGCCGAACACGCCCTGGGCGACCCGCAGTCCGACCACCCAGCCGACGGTCGGCGCGAGCGCGACGCCCGCCGAGGACGCGCCGAAGCCCAGCACGCCCGCCAGCAGCGTCCGGCGGTGGCCGTACCGGTCGCCGAGCCGCCCCGCGAGCACCAGCAGGGCCGCGACGGCCACCAGGTAGCCGGTGCTCGTCCACTGCAACCGGGCCGCGGTGGCGTCGAGTTCGCGCTTCATGTCGGGCTGCGCCATCAGCAGCACCGTGCCGTCCAGGGCCACCAGGACGGCCGCCCCGGCACTCACCGGCAGCGCGAGGCGGCTCACTGCGCGGCCCCGAGGTCCGCGGCCCCGAGGTGCGCGGTCAGCACCGCCGCCAGCAGTTCCTCCTCGCGCCCCTCCCCCAGCATCAGCCCCGTGCTCCCCCAGCCCTGCAACTGGGCCAGCCCGTGCAGGTTCGCCCACAGCGCGGCGGTCACCACCGGGGCCCGCTCCGCGTCCCCCGTGCACTCCCCGACCAGGCGCACCAGCTCCCCGAACAGCGGCACCGTCGCCTCCCGCAGCCGCGGCCCCGCCTCCGCCAGCCCGTCGCTGCTCAGCAGGTCGTGCCGGAACATCAACTCGTACATCCCGCGCCGCTCGACGGCGTACGCCAGGTACGCCCGGGCGAGCCTGGCCAGCCGCTCCCGCGGCTGCGCCCCCCGCACTGCCGCGAACCGCCCCGCCAGCTCCTCGAACCCGCGGCGCGCCACCGCCGACAGCAGCTCCCGGTGGGTCGCGAAGTAGCGCCGGGGCGCCCCGTGCGACACCCCGGCCCGCCGCGCGATCTCCCGTAGCCCGACCGCCCCCGACCCCTCCGCCACCACCAACTCCACCCCGGCGTCCACCAGGCGCTCCCGCAGGGGGGTCTGTTCGTCGCTGCTCATGGACACTGTCTACCAGCAGCGAGTAGACAGTGTCTACGGACTACGTTGAAGACATGGCCCCACTGCCCGACTGGATGCGCCCGCCCCGCGCGGAAGGCTGGTTCGCGGAGGATCTCGACCGCCTGCCCGAGGCGCCGCGGCACACGGAACTGATCGACGGAGCGCTCGTCTTCATGACGTCCCCGCAGCGGTCGTGGCACAGCCGCGTCGTCACCGCGCTCACCAACGCCCTCACCGCCCAGGCCCCCGCCGACATCGAGGTCGAGCGCGAAATGACGGTCCGGCTGGACTCCCGCACCCGTCCCGAGCCCGACCTCCTGCTCGTCACCGTGCCGTTCGACCCGGACCGCACCTGGCACGACCCCGCGAACGTCCTGCTCGTCGCCGAGGTGGTCTCGCCCGAGTCCGCCCACCGCGACCGCACGGTGAAGCTCCGCAAGTACGCCGAGGCGGGCATCCCCCACTACTGGCTGATCGAGGACGAGTCCGGAGCCGCCGTGGCCCACGTCTACGAACTCGACGCCCCCACCCGCAGCTACGTTCCGGTCGGCATCTTCCGGGGGGCGTTCACCCGCTCCGTGCCGTTCGCGGTCACGGTCGACCTCGACCGGCTCGTTCCCCGTACGGGCGCAGCACGGTGAGGCCGTCCTCCGGGGCGGCGGACATCGCGAAGGGGAAGCGGTCGAGCTCCAGGCAGAGCCGCACGTCGTCCTCGTGGACGCCCTTGCGGACGTGCTGGAGCAGTTCCGCGGCGGCGGTGGAGTCGGCGGCGCGCCGGAGGTAGGGGGCGGGGTCCGGGGCGGGGCCGGTGGCGCGGTGGGCGATGTACCGGGCGCAGGCGAGGTCCTCCTCGGCGCGGCCGTCCTCGCCGGTGACGACGAAGGTCACCTCCGGGCGGCCCCGCAGGGCGCGGGCGGTGGCCCCGGCGACCACGAAGCTCGCACAGAGCACCAGGTCGGCCCCCTGCACCGCGAGCGCGCCGACCGTCCCGGCGGTGGTCTTCTGCACGACGGTGCGCCCGGCGAGGTCGGTGCCGCGGATCCGGCCGGGCGAGTTGACGGCGTCGAAGCCGGGCGCGGGCGCCCCGTCCTTCAGGGCGACCCACTCGGGGTGACGGGCCTTCAACTCCAGTGCCGCGTCGAGCGATTCGGCCAGCACGATCCGCTCCGCCCCCTGCGCGAAGGCCCAGGCGGCGGTGGTGAAGGCCCGCATCACGTCGACGACCACGGCGACGGACGGGGTGGCGGTGAGTTCGCCGATGGCGAGGAAGCTGGTCTCCATGCCGCCCATCCTCACCGGCCCGCCCCGCCCGGCACCAAGGCTTTTCCGGGCCCGGACGCGGCGGTGGCCGCCCTCCCGGGGGAGGGCGGCCACCGTTGCGGGCCGGTCAGACGTTGAAGCGGAACTCGACGACGTCGCCGTCCTGCATGACGTAGTCCTTGCCCTCGATGCGGGCCTTGCCCTTGGCGCGGGCCTCGGCGAGGGAGCCGGCGGCGACGAGGTCGTCGAAGGAGGTGACCTCGGCCTTGATGAAGCCCTTCTGGAAGTCGGTGTGGATGACTCCGGCGGCCTCGGGGGCGGTGGCGCCCCGCTTGATCGTCCAGGCCCGGGTCTCCTTGGGGCCGGCGGTCAGGTAGGTCTGCAGGCCGAGGGTGGCGAAGCCGACCCGGGCGAGGGTGGCGAGGCCGGGCTCGTCCTGGCCCATGGACTGGAGGAGTTCGAGGGCCTCGTCGTCGTCGAGCTCGATCAGCTCGGACTCGATCTTGGCGTTGAGGAAGATGGCCTCGGCGGGGGCGACCAGGGCGCGCTGGGCGTCCTTGAAGTCCTCGTCGGAGAGGGCGTCCTCGTCGACGTTGAAGACGTAGAGGAACGGCTTCGAGGTCATCAGGTGCAGGTCGCGGATGGCGGTGGTGTCGAAACCGGCCTCGAAGAGGGTCTTGCCGGTCTCCAGGACGGCCTGGGCGGCCTCGGCGGCGGCGAGCACGGCCGCGGTGTCCTTCTTGAGCCGGGCCTCCTTCTGGAGCCGCGGCAGCGCCTTCTCGATGGTCTGCAGGTCGGCGAGGATCAGCTCGGTGTGGATGGTCTCGATGTCGTCCTTGGGCGAGACCTTGCCGTCGACGTGGACCACGTCGGGGTCGGTGAAGGCCCGGACGACCTGGCAGATCGCGTTGGCCTCGCGGATGTTGGCGAGGAACTTGTTGCCCAGGCCCTCGCCCTCGCTGGCGCCGCGGACGATGCCCGCGATGTCGACGAAGTCGACGGTGGCCGGGAGGATGCGCTGCGAGCCGAAGATCTCGGCGAGCTTGCCCAGCCGCGGGTCCGGGACGCCGACGACGCCGACGTTCGGCTCGATGGTGGCGAACGGGTAGTTGGCCGCCAGCACGTCGTTCTTGGTCAGGGCGTTGAACAGGGTCGACTTGCCGACGTTCGGCAGGCCGACGATTCCGATCGTGAGCGACATGGAGAGTGGTGTCCCGGGGCTTGGAGGGCGTCGAGGTGGCCCGGTGCGGGCCGATCCCCCAGTCTACGGGGCGCGCGGGGGGACGGACGAAGCGCGGTGGGAGCGCGCACCGGCCGGACACGGACAATTGCTCGGGAGCCATTACACACGGTGTCGATGATCGGACCGTACGTTGGTCGGGTGGAGCAGAGCATCCGTACCCAGCCGCCAGGGCCGAGAAGGCGACCGCCCGGACGCGGCGCCGGCGAGGCCGCCGTTCCGGGGCAGAGCGGGCCCCCCGAGTCGCGGCTGCGGTCGGCGTCCGGCGCCCGGACCGGCCCGCCGGCGCTGAAGCGCGCGGTGCAGCGGCTACTGGCGGCGCGGCAGCGGCGCGGCGGGAGCGGGCGTCCGGCCCGGCTGACGGCGGTGGGCACCGGGGTCGTGGCGGTGGCCGGGACGCTGGTGTGCGCCGCGGTGGACCGGTTGCTGTTCGGCGGGCTCGGGGTGCTGTTCGGGCTCGGCTATCTGGTGGTGTGCTTCCAGCTGGCCGTGCGGGTGCGGTACCCGGACCTGCCGGCGGCGCCGATCTGCGGGCCGATCGCCTTCGCGGCGGCGCTGGTGCTGCTGCAGCCGGGACCTGCGCAGGGCGTCACCGGCCAGGTGGTCGCGCTGGCCGGCGGCCTGGCGCTGCGGGCGGGCTGGCTGTTCGCCGGCACCGCCCTGGCCGCCGCGATCGTCACCGCGCGTTACCTGGCCCAGCGCCGCCGTCGCCGGGCCAGGTAGGGCGCCGGGCCGGGCAGGCCGCCGGGCCAGGTAGGTCGTCGGGCCGGCCAGGTCGGCGGCCCGGGCAGGTCGGCGGCCCGGCGGGTGCGCGGGGTCAGTGGCCGACCGGGGGTTCGGCGGCGGGCACGGTGGGCTGCAGGGTGGCCGCCATGGCCGCGCCGACGATGCCCGCGTCGTTGCGCAGTTCGGCGGGGACGACCTCGGCGCGGCGGTCCTTGAGCAGGGGCAGGAACTTCTCGTGCTTGCGGCTGACGCCGCCGCCGATGACGATCAGCTGCGGGGAGAACAGCATCTCGACCAGGTCGAGGTACTCGTCGACCCGCCCGGCCCACTCGGACCAGCTGAGGTCGTGGCGCTCCTTGGCGGCGGAGGAGGCGCGCCGTTCGGCGTCCTTGCCGCGCAGTTCGAGGTGGCCGAGTTCGGTGTTGGGGACGAGCACGCCGTCGGAGAACAGGGCGCTGCCGATGCCGGTGCCGAAGGTGAGCAGCAGGACGACGCCGCCCCGGCCGCGTCCGGCGCCGTAGGTGACCTCGGCGATGCCGGCCGCGTCGGCGTCGTTGACCACGGTGGCGGGCAGGCCGAGGGCCTCGCTGAACCGGGCGGCGGCGTCCAGGCCGATCCAGCCCTTGTCGACGTTGGCGGCGGTCATGGTGCGCCCGTCGACGACCACGCCGGGGAAGGTCAGGCCGACCGGCCCCCGGTGGTCGAAGTGCCGGACGACCTCGCAGACCGCGCCGATCACCTCCTCCGGTCCGGAGGGGTGGGGGGTGAGCACCTTGTGGCGCTCCCGGGCGAGCGCGCCCATGTCCAGGTCGACCGGTGCGCCCTTGATGCCCGAGCCGCCGATGTCCACGCCGAAGACCGTCGTCACTGCCGTCGCCTCCCGTGCCCGCCGGGGGCGTCCGCTGCCCGCCGGCCCTCGCACCAACGTACGGGGGTACGGGGTCGGGCGCAGCCCGTTCCCGGAGGGCGGCCGCCCGCACGGGCGACGCCCGGCCCCGTGGAGCGGGACCGGGCGCCGGGCGGGACGGGGAGGGTCAGACCTTGCCGGCGGCTTCGGCGCGCAGGTCGCGGCGGAGCTCCTTGGGGAGCGAGAAGGTGAGGTGCTCCTCGGCGGTCTTGACGATCTGCACGTCCTGGAAGCCGTGCGCGGCGAGGAGTTCGAGCACGCCGTCGACCAGGACCTCCGGCACGGAGGCGCCGCTGGTCAGGCCGACCGTGCCGACGCCCTCCAGCCAGGCCGGGTCGATCTCCTCGGCGAAGTCGACCAGGTGGGCGGCCTTGGCGCCGTACTCGAGGCCGACCTCGACCAGCCGGACCGAGTTGGAGGAGTTCTTGGAGCCGACCACGATCAGCAGGTCGGCCTCGGGGGCGAGCTGCTTCACCGCGACCTGGCGGTTCTGGGTGGCGTAGCAGATGTCGTCGCTGGGCGGGGAGACCAGCAGCGGGAAGCGCTGCTTGAGGGCGCCGACGGTCTCCATGGTCTCGTCCACGGAGAGGGTGGTCTGGGAGAGCCACACCAGCTTGGACTCGTCGCGGACCTTGACGTTGGCGACGTCCTCGGCGCCGTCCACCAGGTGGATCCGCTCGGGGGCCTCGCCCATGGTGCCGACGACCTCCTCGTGGCCCTCGTGGCCGATCAGCAGGATGTCGTAGTCCTCGTCGGCGAACCGGCGGGCCTCCTTGTGCACCTTGGTGACCAGCGGGCAGGTCGCGTCGATGGTGGCGAGCTTGCCCGCCTCGGCCTCGTCGTGCACGGACGGGGCGACGCCGTGCGCCGAGAAGACCACGATCGAGCCCTCGGGCACCTCCTCCGTCTCGTCGACGAAGATCGCGCCCCGCTTCTCCAGGGTCTGCACGACGTACTTGTTGTGGACGATCTGCTTGCGGACGTAGATCGGCGCCCCGTACTGCTCCAGGGCCTTCTCCACGGCGATCACGGCGCGGTCGACACCCGCGCAGTAACCCCGGGGGGCGGCGAGCAGGACACGGCGCTGGGGGGTGGTCGACATGGCTCCATCGTACGGGCGAGTCCCGCGGGCCCCCACGCGCGTCGGCGCGGTCTTGGCGGCGGCGGGCGGGTCGGATCGGGTGGAATGGCGAGGGTGAGCACACAGGCACCGGCCGCTGAGCTGCGGCGCACCCTCGGGGTGCGGGATCTGATGGTGTACGGGCTGCTGTTCATCGCCCCGATGGCGCCGGTCGGCGTGTTCGGCGTGCTGGACGCGAAGAGCCACGGCGCGGTGGCCGCGGTGTACCTGGTGGCGACGGTGGCGATGGGGTTCACCGCGCTGTCGTACGCCGAGATGGTGCGGGCGGTGCCGCGGGCCGGGTCGGTGTTCGCGTACGCGCGGGCCGGGCTGGGCGAGGGGGCGGGGTTCGTCGCCGGGTGGATGGCGATGCTGGACTACCTGCTGATCCCGGCGGTGGCGTACCTGTTCTCCGGGATCGCGCTGAACTCGCTGGTGCCGGACGTCTCGCGCTGGGTGTGGACCGTGCTGGCGGTGCTGGTCACCACGGCGCTGAACCTGGTCGGGGTGCGGACGGCCGCGGTGGTGGGGTTCGCGGTGCTGGCGATGGAGGTCGTGGTGCTGGCGGTGTTCGTGGTCGCCGCGGTGGTGGTGCTGGCCCGGGACGGGGCGGCGCGCGACTGGGGCTCCCCGTTCGGGGGAGTCGGCGCGTTCTCGTTGACGGCGGTGCTGTCCGCGGTGTCGGTGGCGGTGCTCTCCTACCTGGGCTTCGACGCGATCGCCTCCTTCGTCGAGGAGGCCGTCGGCGCGTCGGCGGCGGTGGCGCGGGCGGTGCTGTGGTGCCTGGCCCTGGCCGGGCTGCTGTTCGTGGTGCAGACGTACCTGGCGGCGGTGCTGGAGCCGACGACGCCGCAGCAGCTGGCCGCCGACCCCCAGGCGCAGGGCTCCGCCTTCTACGACACCGTGGAGTCCTCGGTCGGGCACTGGCTGCACGTGCTGATCGCGGCGTCCAAGGCGATCGGGGCGGCGTTCGCGGCCCTGGCCGGGCAGGCCGCGGCCGGGCGGCTGGTGTTCGCGATGGGGCGGGAGGGGCGGCTGCCGCGGGCGCTCGGCGCGGTCGACGGGCGGACGGGGGTGCCCCGGCGGGCGCTGCTCACCGCGGCCGTGATCACGCTGGTCGCGGCGGTCTGGGCGGCCCGCCGCGACGACGGGCTCGACCAGCTGACCTCGGTGGTCAACGTCGGCGCGCTCACCGCGTTCGTGCTGCTGCACGCCTCGGTGGTGGGCTGGTACGTGGTGCGCGGCGGCTCGCGGGACTGGCTGCGGCACGGGGTGGTGCCGCTGCTGGGCGTGGCGGTGCTGGTGGCGGTGCTGGTGGAGGCGTCGCACACGGCGCAGGTGGTGGGGGCGGTGTGGCTGGGGGTGGGGCTGGTGGTGCTCGTCGCGCAGCGCGGGCGGGAACGCGAGGCGTGAAGCCAGGGGCGCGGGGGGGAACTGCTGCGCTTGGCGGGGTGGTGCGGATGGGGGCGCGGGGAACTGCGCGAAGCGGGAGGTGAACGTCAGCAAGGTCGCGGGACGGTGCAAGTGATCATCCTGCTTCGCGATCTGGCTGTGCGTGCTCTGCCGGCCGCGCAGTTCCCCGCGCCCCTGGTTTCGCGCCTGCGGGTTTCGACTGCGCGTCCAGGGCAGCGGTTAGCCTCGGGGGATGGTCAATGCGAGCAGTCCGGAAGCGCCCCTGCCGGTGGGGAAGGTGTCGGCGTTGATCGGGGGGTGGGTCGATCGGCTGGGCGAGGTGTGGGTGGAGGGGCAGATCGCGCAGCTGAACCGGCGGCCGGGGGCCGGGATGGTGTTCCTGACGCTGCGGGACCCGGACCGGGACGTCTCGTTGACGGTGACCTGCTTCCGGCAGGTGTTCGAGCAGGTGGCGGACGCCGTGCAGGAGGGGGCCCGGGTGATCGTCCGGGCGAAGCCGGAGTGGTACACGGCGCGCGGGACGCTCTCGCTGCGGGCGTCCGAGCTGCGGCTGGTGGGGTTGGGCGAACTGCTGGCGCGGCTGGAGCAGTTGAAGCGGCGGCTGTTCGCCGAGGGCCTGTTCGAGGACGCCCGGAAGAAGCCGCTGCCGTTCCTGCCGGGCTGCGTGGGCCTGGTGACCGGCCGCGGTTCGGCGGCCGAGCGGGACGTGCTGGAGAACGCCCGGCGGCGCTGGCCGGCCGTCCGATTCGAGGTGCGCAACGTGCTGGTGCAGGGGCCGCAGGCGGTGGGCCAGGTGTGCGAGGCGGTGCGGGAGCTGGACGCGCTGCCGGAGGTGGAGGTGATCGTGGTGGCCCGCGGCGGCGGCAGCGTGGAGGACCTGCTGCCGTTCTCCGACGAGGAGCTGGTGCGGACGGTGGCGGCGGCCCGGACGCCGGTGGTGAGCGCGATCGGGCACGAGCCGGACCAGCCGCTGCTGGACTTCGTCGCGGACTTCCGGGCGTCCACCCCGACCGACGCGGCGAAGCGGGTGGTGCCGGACGTGGGCGAGGAGCTGGCCCGGGTGCGGCAGTTGCGCGACCAGGCGCGGCGGGCCGTGCTGCACCGGGTCGAGCGGGAGTCGGCGGGGCTGGCCTCGGTGCGCAGCCGTCCGGCGCTGGCCGCGCCGACCGAGGCGGTGGCGGCCCGCGGCGCGGAGGTGGAGGCGCTGGTGGAGCGGGCCCGGCGGGTGCTCGGGCACCGGCTGGACCTCGCGCAGAGCGACCTGGGGCACGCGCTGGCCCGGGTGGTGGCGCTGTCGCCGCTGGCCACCCTGGAGCGCGGGTACGCGGTGCTGCAGAAGGCGGACGGCACGGTGCTGACCGACCCGGCGCAGGCCGCGGACGGGGAGGTGCTGCGGGCCCGGGTGGCGGGCGGCTCGTTCGGGGTGCGGGCGGAGCCGGACGCGGGCTGACCGCCCGTCGACCATCCGGTACCGGCTCGCGGAATTGCCCGCGAGCCCCCTCCGCACGGGAATTGACGGGCATTCACGGTGCTTTTCCGTGAACTGCTTGCACCCGATCGGACCGGGTCATAGTGTGACGGGCCTTCCCTTTTCCGGCATTTTCCGGAGGTTTGGCATGGACGTCTCCCCGTCGAACAGACCGGTGGTGACGCCCGCGCTGATCGAGGCCGCCAAGTCGGGGAACCGCGATGCCTGGGCGGACATCTACCGGTGCTACCACGGCGCCGTGCTGGCGTTCCTGCTGCGCCGCACCGGGAGCCGGCCGCTGGCCGAGGACCTGGCCCAGGACACCTTCGTCCGCGCGATGGCGGGAATTCGCGGTTTCCACTGGACGGGTACGGACCTCGGCGCGTGGCTGTTCACCATCGCCCGCCACGTACTGCTGGACCACGAGAAACGGCGCTCCACCCGCCGGGAGTCGGCGGTGGCCGCGGTCGCCGACCACGACTCCGGGGTGCGGGTGGAGGAGTCGGTGATCGCCGCGGCCGAGGCGGAGCGGGTGGGCGCGGCGCTGTCGGTGCTGAACGAGCGGCAGCGCTCGGTGCTGCGGCTGCGGTACTGGGACGGGCTGAGCTCGGTGGAGATCGCCGACCGGATCGGGCTGCGGGTGGGCGCGGTGAAGACGCTGACGTACCGGGCCCGGCTGAACCTGCGGCGCACGCTGGCGCAGGGCTCGCCGGCCCCGGTCCGGCGGACGGCGGGGGCGGCGGGTCAGGCCGCGGGCGGGCGCTGCCGGGAGAGCGGCGTGGAGTGCTCCTGGAAGCCGAGGCTGCGGTAGAGGGCCTGGCCGTCCTCGGTGGCGTGCAGGTCGACCCGGGTGGCGCCGCTCGCGTCGAACCAGGCGAGCAGGGCCTCGGTGCAGGCTCGGGCGTGGCCCCGGCCGCGCTGCTCGGGGCGGGTGCAGATGTTGAAGACGAAGCCGAACAGGCCCTCCGGGTGGCCGGGGGCGGGCAGCCGCTGCTCCAGGGTGCCGACGGCGCAGCTGAGCAGCCGTCCGGGGCGCTCCGGGTCGTCGACCACGTACGCCTGCAACCGGCGCCGCGGCTCGGCGAGTTGCCGGACCAGCAGGTCGGCGGCGGTGCGCTGCCAGGGGCCGGGGCGGGCCTCTCCGTGCATGGCCTCGAACATCAGCGTGCGGAGTTCGACCAGTTCCTCCGCGTCCGCGGGGACGGCCGGGCGTGGGGTGCTCATGCAGCGCAGGGTAGGGCGGGGTACGGGGCGGGGCGCAACGGGTTTGTCGGGGGCAGCGCCTACCCTGGCGGCATGGCAGATCAGCGGGGTCAGCAGGGAGCAGGTCCTCAGGAGTCGCTCGGTTACGAGCAGGCGCGGGACGAACTGCTGCAGGTGGTGCGGCAGTTGGAGACCGGCGGGACGACGCTGGAGGAGTCGCTGGCGCTGTGGGAGCGCGGCGAGGAGCTGGCCAAGGTCTGCCAGCGCTGGCTGGACGGCGCCCGGGCCCGGCTGGACGCGGCGCTGGCCGCGGAGGAGCCCGCCGGGGAGTGAGCCGTCCGCGCCCTGTGACGCACGTCACGACGGCTCCGGGAATGGTTTAAGTTTCATCGAAGTTGGACCTGGTCGTACGGCACCCCAGCCGCCGGATCGGACCCCAGTCCCCAGCTTTGAGGTAGGACACAGACCATGACCCTGGCACTCGACGCCGCCGCCCAGGACCTGCTCTTCCGTGAGGCCCGCACCGCCAACACCTTCTCGGACGAGCCGGTCAGCGACGAGCAGGTCCAGGCCATCTACGACCTGGTGAAGTACGGCCCGACGGCCTTCAACCAGCAGCCGCTGCGCATCGTCCTGGTCCGCTCCGAGGAGGGCCGCGCCCGCCTCGTCCAGCACATGGCCGAGGGCAACCAGGCCAAGACCTCCGCCGCGCCGCTGGTCGCCATCCTCGCCGTCGACAACGAGTTCCACGAGGAGCTCCCGACCCAGCTGCCGCACTTCCCGCAGGCGAAGGACCTCTTCTTCTCCGAGCGCCCGGTGCGCGAGGCCTCGGCCGTGCTGAACGGCGCCCTGCAGGCCGCCTACTTCATCATCGGCGTCCGTGCCGCCGGCCTGGCCGCGGGCCCGATGACCGGCTTCAACCCGGAGGGCATCAACAAGGAGTTCTTCGGCGACGGCGAGCACTCGGTGCTGGCCGTGGTCAACATCGGCAAGCCGGGCGAGGACGCCTGGTTCCCGCGCAGCCCGCGCCTGGCCTACGACGAGGTCGTCACCACCGTCTGAACCGGTCCCCGGCACTGACGCCGAAGGCCCCCGCCGGATGTCCGGCGGGGGCCTTCGTGGTGCGCGGCGCTCCGCGGTGCGCGGCGTCAGTGCAGGGTCTCGGCGAGCTGGGCGAGCTCCTCGTACGAGGCGGTGCCGGTGAGGACCGTGGTGCCGGTGTCCCCGGCCGGGCGGACCAGTCCCCGGTAGCGGTCGCCCTGCACCCGCTGCCACTCCTGGCCCGCCACGGTGACGGTGCCGTCCGGCTGGGCGCCCGGCACGTTCTGCGCCACCACGTCCGCGGACTTGCCGTTGCTCTGCTCGATCGCCGCGTACTGGCCGGAGGCGGTGTTGATGCCCAGGTGCCAGGAGGCGTGGCCCTTGTCGTTCGGGCTGTAGCTCACCGAGGTGGCCTTCCAGCCGTCCGGCAGCCGGTCCGGACCCAGCAGCGGGTAGGGCGCGGCCCGCTTCGCCGACGCGAGTTCGACCTGGTACGGCACCGCGTGCGCGCCGCCCTTGCCGTCCGCGCTGGGGATCGAGAAGTACGCGACCACCACCACGACGCCGACCGCCGCCATCGACAGGACCATGTCCCGTACCGTCTGTCGGCCCCTCTTGCTGCTGTTGCCTGCCACCCGCCCATGGTAGGCGGCGCTTACGCGGGCACTGCGCACCGGTGTGCCGGTGGGGGGTGGTGGGGGCGGTGAGGGGCGGTCACCGCCCGGTAAGGGGCGGAGGAGGCGGGCGCCACAGACACCCGTTCCACCTGCCGATACGATCGCAGCAACCCTCAATGCAGCACCGGTGACGCTCCGCGTCCAGGTGCTGACTGGCCGTCGCGTACAGAGAGGTAACGACGATGACCACGCAGTACCCGCACCACCTCCCCTCCGCCCTGGAGGTCGCTCCGGAGGCGCCCGACCGCAACCTCGCCCTCGAACTGGTCCGGGTCACCGAGGCCGCCGCGATGGCGGCCGGCCGCTGGGTCGGCCGGGGCGACAAGAACGGCGCCGACGGCGCGGCCGTGAAGGCGATGCGCACCCTCGTCTCCACCGTCTCGATGAACGGCGTCGTCGTCATCGGCGAGGGTGAGAAGGACGAGGCCCCGATGCTCTACAACGGCGAGCGGGTCGGTGACGGCACCGGCGCCGAGTGCGACGTCGCCGTCGACCCGGTGGACGGCACCACGCTGACCGCCAAGGGCATGAACAACGCCGTCGCGGTCCTCGCGGTCGCCGACCGCGGCACCATGTTCGACCCCAGCGCGGTCTTCTACATGGACAAGCTGGTCTGCGGCCCCGAGGCCGCCGACTACGTCGACATCACCGCCCCGCCCGCGGTCAACATCCGCCGGGTCGCGAAGGCGAAGGGCTCCGCGGTCGAGGACGTCACCGTCGTCGTGCTGGACCGGCCCCGGCACCAGGACCTGGTCCGGGAGATCCGCGAGGCCGGTGCCCGGATCAAGTTCATCTCGGACGGCGACGTGGCCGGTGCGATCATGGCCGCCCGCGAGGAGACCGGCGTCGACCTGCTGATGGGCGTCGGCGGCACCCCCGAGGGCATCATCGCGGCCTGCGCGATGAAGTGCATGGGCGGCGTCATCCAGGGGCGGCTGTGGCCCAAGGACGCGGCGGAGCGCCAGAAGGCGATCGACGCCGGGCACGACCTGGACCGGGTGCTCACCACGGACGACCTGGTCAGCGGCGAGAACGTGTTCTTCGTCGCCACCGGCATCACCGACGGCGAGCTGCTGCGCGGCGTGCACTACCGCCAGGAGACGGCCACCACCTCGTCGCTGGTCATGCGCTCCAAGAGCGGGACGATCCGGCGGATCGACTCCACCCACAAGCTCGCCAAGCTGCGGGCGTACAGCGCGATCGACTTCGACCGGGCGAACTGAGCAGGCAGGGGCGCGGGGAACTGCGTGCGGCGGGAGTCGCACGTCAGCGTGGTCGCGGGACAGTGCAAGTGGTTGCCCTGCTTCGCGATCCGGCTGTGCGTGCTCGGTCGGCCGCGCAGTTCCCCGCGCCCCCGGCTCCGCGTTTCCTGGTTCCGCCCTTCAGCCGGCTATGCGGGCCGGGACGCGGATCTCCGCTTCGCGGCGGCGACGGCGGGTGAGGACGACGCGGCGTTCGGCGGCGGTCAGGCCGCCCCAGACGCCGTAGGGCTCGGGCTGGGCGAGGGCGTGTTCGCGGCACTCGAGGAGGACGGGGCAGCGGGCGCAGACGCGCTTGGCCTGCTCCTCGCGGGCGAGGCGGGCCGCCGTGGGCTCCTTGGAGGGGGCGAAGAACAGCCCGGCCTCGTCGCTGCGGCAGGCGGCGGAAGTGTGCCAGGGGCTGTCGTCCACGTCCGGCTGGGCCGCCGGGCGGCGGGCGGCGGCGGTGGACTCGATCGGATGCAGCACGGTAACTCCTGACCAGGCTCAAGGCTCGGGGACGGTGTCGCCTCCTGCCCGACTGCCCCGTGCTCCCTCGCCGTGGCACCGTCGCCGACCCGCGGGGTCACAGCCGTACAGGAACGATGTGCGAGGGGAACTACCCCGCCGCCCCGGGATTCATGCACACCGCACGCAACCGACTACCCGCTGCACTCGGGACAACGACGAGTGCCGCGAGGGGAGTTGACGCCGCGTCGGGAAACGCGCAGGTCAGCCGTCGAGCTGTCGGCGGACCCACTCCGTGAGCTTCTTGCCGCGCCGCGGCTTGGCCTCGACGCCGCCGAACACGGCGGCGCCCTTGACCCGGACGACGGGGGCGTAGGGGTCGGCGGAGGTCTGTTCGCGAACTTCGAAGCCGCCGAAGACGCCCGCGCCTCCGCCGTGCAGGCTGACGTTCTCGGGGACGCGGACCTCGACGCCGCCGAACACCGTGACCACCTCGATGACCACCTCGGGGGACTCGAAGACCGCGTCGGTGAGGTCGATCTCGATGCCGCCGAACACGGCGACCGCCTTGAGGTGCGAGCCGACCCGCCAGCGGCCCTTGCGGGAGGCGCCGCCGAAGACCGCGACCATGGTGGGGGACTCGGCGCGGGCCGGGGGCAGCGGGGGCTGCGGGGCGGGGGCCGGGGCGTCCAGCGGGGGCTTGGTGAGGTTGTGCCGGATCGGGCCGGGGTGGCTGGGCAGGTCGCGGGTGAGGGGTTCCAACTCGCCGAAGGTGCGGGCGTTGTAGGCGGCCTCGACGCGCTCGGCGTGCTCGTCGACGGTCAGCCGGCCCTCGGCGTACGCGTCGCGCAGCAGGTCGGCGACGCGTTCGCGGTCGGCGTCGGAGGCGCGCAGTTCGGCGGCCAGGTCGGTTCCGGGCGCCTGGACGGGGGCGTTCTTCGCCAGCGGGGCGGGCAGCGGGCCCTGCGGGTCCTGCTCGGGGGAGTTGTCCACGTCACAAGCCTAGCGAGCCGACCCCCGTACCGAACGGCGGTTCGACGCAACGGGCGTGACCCCGGTCACGGAGGCGGACCTGGGCGCGGCGGGAGCGGCGGGTGCGCCTAACCTGGAGGGTGCCTCGTCGACGAAGCCGAAAGAACCGAAGGATCACCCCATGGCCCCAGAGTTCGCCTACCGCGACCTGCTCCCGCTCGGCACGGACACCACTCCGTACCGCAAGCTCACCTCCGAGGGGGTCTCGACCTTCGAGGCGGGCGGTCGCACCTTCCTGCAGGTCGAGCCGGAGGCGCTGCGGCTGCTGACGGCCGAGGCGATGCACGACATCTCGCACTACCTGCGCCCGGCGCACCTGGCGCAGCTGCGCCGGATCCTGGACGACCCGGAGGCCAGCCCGAACGACCGGTTCGTGGCGCTGGACCTGCTGAAGAACGTCAACATCTCGGCGGGCGGCATCCTGCCGATGTGCCAGGACACCGGCACCGCGATCGTGATGGGCAAGCGCGGCCAGAACGTGCTGACCTCCGGCGAGGACGAGTCGGCCATCGCCCGCGGCGTGTTCGACGCGTACACCAAGCTGAACCTGCGGTACTCCCAGATGGCCCCGGTGACCATGTGGGACGAGAAGAACACCGGCAACAACCTGCCGGCCCAGATCGAGCTGTACGCCACCGACGGGGACGCGTACAAGTTCCTGTTCATGGCGAAGGGCGGCGGCTCCGCCAACAAGTCGTACCTGTACCAGGAGACCAAGGCGATCCTCAACGAGGCGTCGATGCTCAACTTCCTGGAGCAGAAGATCCGTTCGCTGGGCACCGCGGCCTGCCCGCCGTACCACCTGGCGATCGTGGTCGGCGGCACCAGCGCCGAGTTCGCCCTGAAGACCGCGAAGTACGCCTCCGCGCACTACCTGGACAACCTGCCCACCGGCGGTGACGCGAGGACCGGGCACGGCTTCCGCGACCTGGAGCTGGAGCAGAAGGTCTTCGAGCTGACCCAGAAGATCGGCATCGGCGCGCAGTTCGGCGGCAAGTACTTCTGCCACGACGTGCGGGTGATCCGGCTGCCGCGGCACGGCGCCTCGCTGCCGGTCGCGATGGCGGTGTCCTGCTCGGCGGACCGCCAGGCGCTCGGCAAGATCACCGCGGAGGGCGTGTTCCTGGAGCAGTTGGAGACCGACCCGGCGAAGTACCTGCCGGAGACCACCGACGAGCACCTGAACGACGACGTGGTGCGGATCGACCTGAACCGCCCGATGTCCGAGGTCCGCGCCGAGCTGTCCAAGTACCCGGTGAAGACCCGGCTCTCGCTCACCGGCACGCTGGTGGTGGCCCGCGACATCGCGCACGCCAAGATCAAGGAGCGCCTCGACGCCGGCCAGGGCATGCCGCAGTACCTGAAGGACCACCCGGTGTACTACGCGGGCCCGGCGAAGACCCCCGAGGGCTTCGCGTCCGGCTCCTTCGGCCCGACCACGGCCGGGCGGATGGACTCCTACGTCGACCAGTTCCAGGCGGCGGGCGGCTCGATGGTGATGCTGGCCAAGGGCAACCGCTCCAAGCAGGTCACCAAGGCGTGCGCCGAGCACGGCGGCTTCTACCTGGGCTCGATCGGCGGCCCCGCGGCCCGGCTGGCGCAGGACTGCATCAAGAAGGTCGAGGTGCTGGAGTACCCGGAGCTCGGCATGGAGGCGGTCTGGCGGATCGAGGTGGAGGACTTCCCGGCGTTCATCGTGGTGGACGACAAGGGCAACGACTTCTTCGCCGAGGTCACCGACGGCCCGCTGATCACCAACCTGCGGGTGCGCTCGGCGCAGTAGCGGCGTCCGTGCGCTGAAACGGGACGAGCCCCGGCCGGTGAGGGTCGGGGCTCGTTCTGGTCGTGCGGGCAGCGGTCACGGGCAGTTGAGGACCGCGCCGAGCGGTTCGAGGTCCTCGCCCGGCTTGTCGGTGGCGGGCACCGGGTCGGCCTCCGGCGCGGGCTGCTCGGCCAGCACCTGGAGGGCGTTCTCGATCGCGTTCGGGTCGGTGGCGACGGCGGTGTGCTCGACCGGGGCCGGGGTCTGCTCGGCCTCGGGAACGGCGGTGGTGGTCTCGTCGGCCATGGGGTGGGCCGCCTTTCAGCTGAGAGGGTTCGATCACCCGGACGACTGTCGTTGGGCGCGCGGACAGTATCGTAGGGACCGCTAAATGTCTTATAAACGTTGCACCGCGCACCCGCTTGGTGGACGTTTGCACGGTTCCTCATAAGCTGTCGCCCCCACACGACCGGCGGAGGCGTGGGGAACAGACGGTTCATCGGCCACAGGGGAGGACATGGAGCATCAGGACACGCGCTCCGCCGCGGCGTTGCGCTTCCAAGTGCTCGGCCCTGTCCAGGCGTGGCGCGGTGACGTGCCGCTGGCCCTCGGATCGCCGCAGCAACAGGCCGTCCTGGTGGCCCTGCTGCTCAGCGAGGGCCGTCCGGTGACCACCGACGACCTGGTGGACGGCATCTGGGGGGACCGCACCCCGCCGCAGGCGGTGGCCGCGCTGCGCACCTACGTCTCCCGGCTGCGTTCGGTGCTGGAGCCCAACCGCGCCGCCCGCAAGCCCTCCGAGGTCCTGGTCTCGATGACCGACGGGTACGCGCTGCGGATTCCGGCAGACGCCCTGGACCTGGCCGTCTTCGAGCGGCAGGTCACCGAGGCGTCCACCGCCCGGGCCGACGGCGGCTTGCGCCCCGCCCACGACACCCTGGTCGCCGCGCTCGACCTGTGGCGCGGCCGTCCGCTGGCCGGCGTGCCGGGGCCGTACGCCGAGACCCAGCGCGGCCGGCTCTCCGAGCGGCAGCTCGCGGTGGCCGAGGAGCGCTGCGCGCTGGCCCTGGAGATCGGCCTGCACGCCGACGTGGTGGCCGAGTTGAACTCGCTGTGCGCCGCGCACCCGCTGCGCGAACGGCTGCGCGAACTGCTGATGCTGGCGCTGTACCGCAGCGGTCGGCAGGCCGAGTCGCTGGGCGTGTACGCGGACACTCGCAAGCTGCTGATCGACGAGCTGGGCGTGGAGCCGGGCAGCGGGCTGTCCACCATGCACGCCCGGATCCTGGCCGGCGACCCGGACCTGCTGGCGCCGTCGGCCGCCCCGCCGAAGGCCGCCGCGGAGCCTCCCCCGTTCGTCCCGCCCGCCCAACTCCCGGCCGACGTCTCGGACTTCAGCGGGCGCAGCAAGATGGTGAGCGAACTGCGGGACGTGCTGAGAGCGGGTTCCGGCCAAGCCGTCGTGGTGACCTCGCTGGCCGGCATCGGCGGCGTCGGCAAGACCACCCTCGCGGTGCACGTCGCGCACTCGCTGCGCCCGGACTTCCCGGACGGGCAGCTGTACGTGGACCTGCGCGGCGCGGGCGCCTCCCCCGCCGACCCGGCCGTGGTGCTCGGCGACTTCCTGCACGCCCTCGGTGCGCCCGACGCCCCCGACTCGCTGGAGCAGCGCGCCGCGCTGTACCGCTCGCTGCTGGCCGACAAGCGGATGCTGATCCTGCTCGACAACGCCCGCGACGCCCGGCAGTTGCGGCCGCTGATCCCCGGCGTCTCCGGCAACGCGGTGATGGTGACCAGCCGCTCCCGGCTGGCCGAACTGCCCGGCGCGCACCTGGTGGACATCGAGGAGCTGACCCCGGACGAGGCGCTGGCGCTGTTCTCGGCGATCGTCGGCGCCGAGCGGGTCGGCGCCGAGCCGGAGGCCGCGCTGCAGGTGGTGACCTCCTGCGGGTTCCTGCCGCTGGCGGTCCGGATCGCCGCCGCCCGGCTGGCCAGCCGTCCGCGCTGGAGCGTCTCCGACCTGGCCCGGCGGTTAGCGGACCAGCGCAACCGGCTCCAGGAGCTCCAGCTCGGCAACCTCGCCGTGGAGACCACCCTGGGGCTCGGTTACGCCCAGCTCCGGCCGGAGGAGGCCCGGGCGTTCCGGCTGCTCGCCCTGGTCGACTCCCCCGACCTGCCGCTGGCGGCCGTCACCGCGCTGCTCGGCACCTCCGAGCCGGAGGCCGAGGACCTGGCGGAGGCCCTGGTCGAGGCCAACATGCTGGAGTGCTTCACCCCCGGCCGGTACCGCTACCACGACCTGCTGCGCCTGTACGCGCAGCGGCAGAACGCCAAACTGGCGGACGTCGAGCAGCAGCAGGCGGCGCTACTGCGGCTGCTGGACCTGCTGCACGCCACCATGCACAACGCCCGGCAGGTGATCGAGCCGGACGACCTGGCCATCGAGCCGCTGCACCGGGCCGACTCGAGCGGCCAGTCGTTCGTCGACGGCCAGGCGGCCCGCAGCTGGCTCCGGTCCGAGATCGGCGTCCTGCTGGGCGCCGTCGAGGCCGCCGCCGACGCCCCCCTCGACCTGCTGCAACCCGCCGTGGACATCCTGCAGAACCTGACGTTCGTGAGCGAGGACCCGACGCTCGCCCCGCGGTTCCTCGCCATGCTCCGGGCCGCCGCGGTGAGCCCGGTGGCCCTGCAGGACCCGGAGACCCTGGCCTGCGTGCACCACGCGCTCGGCCAGATCCACCGGACCGCCTCCGAACTCGCGGCCTCCGAGGAGTCGTTGGCCCTCAGTCTGGCACTGCAACCCGTCGGCCGGGCCACCGCGCTCCGGTTGACCACCGCCAACGGCCTGGCCATCACGCTCACCCTGGCCGGCCGACCCGCCGAGGCCCTGCCCTTCTACCAGCAGGCGCTGGAGGCGGTGCAGCAGTTGGACTCCCCGATCAGCGAGGCCAGACTGCTCGCCAACACGGCCCGCGCCCACGTCGGTCTGGGTCGGCACGCCGAGGCGGAGGAGTCCGCCCGCGCCGCGGTGGCGGCGGCCCGGGCGTCCGGGAACGTGCCGTGCCTGGCGGACACGCTCTACCAGTTGGGCGTGGTGCTGCGCTCGACCGGCTCGCCCGGCGAGGCGGCGGTGCACCTGCGGGAGGCGCACCAGCTCTACCGGCAGCAGCAGCACCCGATCTGGGAGGGCTACTCGCTGGCCCGGCTGGCCGCCTGCCTGCTCGCGGACGGTCAGTTCGCGGCGGCGGCGGAGGCGGCCGAGGAGTCGCTGTCGATCGCCCAGGAGATCGAGGCGGCGTACTGCCAGGGCATGGCGAACGCCGCACTGGGCGAGGCGCTCCTGGAGCTGGGCCAGCCCTCGCGCGGGCTGGCCTGTCTCCAGGAGGCGCTCACGGTGTTCACCCGGCTCGGTGTGCCCGAGGCCCAGCCCGTGCAGGACCTCATCGCTTCGCGGCACACCGAGCCTTCCCCTCCCCCTCTTCCCCCCGTCGCGCCGTAGGCCCCCGCTCCCCCGTGGTACCCCCCTGGTCCCCCCCCTGGCGGAAGCCTTCCCCCCGGGAGCGTCGGCGTCCCCGCAGCCCCCCGGCTGCGGGAACGCCTTGACGCTTCCCCGGCGCTGAGAAGACTCTGACAGGTGGCGATTGACGTTCGATAAACGCTCGCGGCAAGGCCGTCGGTCGGGCGCCGGCCCGGGCCGCGGCGCAGCTCACGGCCCTGGCGCGGGGCATGGCGCGGTCGCGCCATGCGGCGTGCGGACCGTTGGCGCGCTACCTGGCGGGCCCCGGTGTGCTTCCCCTGGCGGGCGATAAGCGCCCAACGGCGCACGAGTTGACCGGAAACGGACTCCACGGTGCGGTGATCGCGTTTATCCTCGAAGGCCAGGGTCGGGCGTGGTGTGCGGGCCACGACGGGCAGGGCAGGACGCACGCGGGAGAGGTGCCCAGATCATCGTGACGGACGAACAGACCGCTGCCGCCGCCGACGCCGACGGGGCGTCCGCGGCAGGTGCGCGCCGAGCCGAACGGGCCCGCCAGGCCGCCGTGTTCGACGCGATCGGGGGCCGCTACCAGGAGGTGTTTCCGGCCAGGACCGGGCAGCTCGCGTGCGGCGACTGGCTGCTGTCCGAACTCCAGCCCGGCGCAAGGGTGTTGGACGTGGGCTGCGGGGCCGGTGAGCCGACCGCCCGCCAACTGGCCGCGGGCGGGCTGCAGGTGACCGGCGTCGACCTGTCGGAGGGCATGCTGGCGCAGGCCCGGGCGGCCGTCCCGGCGGCGTCCTTCCACCGGATGGACGTCCTGGACCTCGGCCTGGAGAGCGCCGGAACCCTGTGGGGCGCACCGGAGTTGGGCCCCGCCGGGCACGGTTCGCTGGACGCCGCGGCGGCGTTCTTCTCCCTGCTGATGCTGCCCCGCGCGGAGATCGCCGAGACGCTCGGCCGCCTCCGCGCCCTGCTGCGCCCGGGCGGCCTGCTGGCACTGGGCATGGTCGAGGCCGACCTGGACGACGCTCCGCTGCCGTTCCTGGAACAGGAGATCCGGGTCAGCGGCTACCTGCGCGAGGAGCTGACGGCCCTGCTGGAGGGCACCGGGTTCGCGGTGGAGGCGGTGGACAGCCAGTCGTACGCGCCCGCCGGGTCGGCCCAGCCGCCGGAGACCCAGCTGTACCTGCGCTGTCGGCGCACCGGCTGACGCGGCATCAGTCTCCGTACCCGAGACCACACCTGCACAGATCGGGCAGCCCGTGCGCGACCACCTGGAGCCCCTGGCGGGGCAGCCGCCCGCCGTACCCGTCCAGCGGCACCCGCCGCCCGGCGGAGGTGCCTCCGGCGCGGTGCCCTCCGGCGTGCCGCAGCGGCTGGCGGAGCGGCTGGCCGCGCTGGACCGGGCGGCCCGGCGGATCAACAGCTCGCTGGACCTGACGGCGACCCTGCGCAACCTGGGCCGGGTGCTCGTCCCGGCGGTCGCGGACGCCCTGGTGGTGCTGGTCCGCGACCCGCTGCCGGACGTCGAGCGCGACCCGGGCCCGCCGCGGGCCCTGCAGGTGCGGCACACCTGCGGCACCCGGCTGGGCCGACGCGCCGGGCTGCGCCCGGTGCTGCCCGGCAGCGCCCTGGAGCGCGCCCTGGCCCACCGCGCCCCGGGCGGGCCGATCGTGCTGGACGACCGCCGCGGGGGCCTCGCCGCCGAACTGCTGGGCGCCCGGGCGCTGGGCCGGCTGCCCGCCGGGACGGCGCTGCTGGCGCTGCCGCTGCACGGGCGGCAGGCCGCGCTCGGCATGCTGCTGCTGATCCGCCGCCCGCTGCCGGACGGCGCCCCGGCCGGCTTCGACCCGGCCGACGCCGCGACCGCCGCGCACCTGGCCACCCACGGCGGCCTGGCGGTGGACACCGCGCTGCGCTACACCCGCGAGTGGGAGATCGCCGACCAGTTGCAGCGCTCGATGCTGCCCGCGCACCTGCCGCAGCCGCACGGCGTCCGGCTGGCGCACCGCTACCTGCCGGGCGAGCGCGGCGCGCAGGTCGGCGGCGACTGGTACGACTCGATCCCGCTGCCCGGCAACCGGGTCGCGCTGATCACCGGCGACGTGATGGGCCACTCGCTGACCTCGGCCGCCGTGATGGGCCAGCTGCGGACCTCCGCGCAGACCCTGGCGGGCCTGGACCTGCCGCCGCACGAGGTGCTGTACCACCTCGACGAACAGGCCCAACGCCTGGGCCGCGAGCACCACTTGGCGACCTGCGTGTACGCGGTGTACGACCCGATCGCGGGCCGGGTGCGGATCGCCAACGCCGGGCACGTGCCGCCGGTGCTGATCGGCCCGGACGGCAGCAGCGAGCTGCTGGACCTGCCCCCGGGCGCACCGATCGGCGTCGGCGGGGTGGACTTCGCCTCGGTGGAGCTGCCCGCGCCGCCCGGCTCGGCGCTGCTGCTGTTCACCGACGGCCTGGTGGAGACCCGCCGCCGCCCGCTGGGCACCGGCCTGGAACTGCTGCGGGCCCGGCTCGCGGGCGGCAACCGGCTCACCCCCGAGCAGCTGTGCCAGGAGGCGCTGCGGATCCTGCCGCCGGGCGACCGGGCCGACGACATCGCCCTGCTGGCGGCCGCCTTCGACGGCATCCCGGCCGAGGACGTCGCGCACTGGCACCTGCAGCCGCGGCACGAGACGCCGGGCCGGGCGCGGCGGCTGGCCGGGCACGCGCTGCGCCGCTGGGGGCTGGAACACCTCGCGGAGAACTGCGAGTTGATGGTCAGCGAGCTGGTCACCAACGCGATCCAGCACGCCACCCGGCCGGTGACGCTGCGGCTGGTGCGCACCTCGCTGCTGCGCTGCGAGGTCGGCGACGACTCGCCCGCGCTGCCGCGCACCCGCCGGGCCGGGCCGGAGGAGGAGCGCGGGCGCGGCCTGCAGATAGTGGCCCGGTGCGCGGACCGCTGGGGCGCGACCCGGCTGGGCGCGGGCAAGGTGGTCTGGTTCGAGCAGCGGCTGGAGCGCGGCCGCTGACGGCTGCGACCGTCGACGCCCGCGGGCACTGACGGCTGCGGGCGTCGACGGCCGCGGGGGCCGACGGCTGCGGGGCGGGGCTCAACGCCAGGGGTCGAGGGCGTGCTTGCCGCTGGTCCGCCCGGCTTCGAGGCTCTCCAGGACGGCCGGGCCGTCGGCCAGCGGGTGGACCACGGGGGTGCCGGGCGGGTAGACGCCGTCGGCGACGAGCGTCCCGAGTTCGGCGATCAGCGAGCGGTAGAGGGCCGGGACGGCGGTGGCCAGGGTGCCGATGTGCAGGCCCTTGACCTGGACCGGGTGGGCGAAGACCAGGTCGTGCGTGGTCAGGGTGGCGTCGCCGGAGGCCGCGCCGAACACCACGACGCGTCCGGTGAAGGGCTTGGTGACCGCCAGGCTGGTGGCGAAGGTGGTCCGCCCCACCGACTCCAGGACCAGGTCGACCCCGCCGGTCAGCCGGGTGATCTCCGCGGCCAGGTCGGGGCGCCGGCCGTCCAGGACCTCGTCGGCGCCGAGCGCCCGGACGGTGTCGTGCTTCGCCGGGGAGGCGGTGGCCACCACCCGCGCGCCGTAGTGGCGGGCCAGGCGGACGGCGGCCTGCCCCACGCCGCCGGCCGCGGCCTGGACGAGCACCGTCTCGCCCGGCTCGATCCCGCCCAGCGGCTTCAGCGCGGCCAGGGCGGTCGCCCAGTTCAGCACCATGCCGAGCGCTTCGGCGTCGCTCCAGCCGTCCGGCACGGGGAGCGCCCCGGCCGCCGACACCGTCGCGTACTGCGCGAACGCGCCCGGGCCGGTGCCGACGACGTGGGTGCCGGGCGGGAGCGGCTCGGTGACGCCCGGCCCGACGTCCACGATCTCGCCCGCGGCTTCGAAGCCCGCGACGTAGGGCGCCCGCGGGCCGCCCCCGTACGTGCCGCGGGTCTGCATGACGTCCGCGAAGTTGACCCCGGCGGCGCCCACCCGGATCAGGTACTCGCCGGGCCCCGGCACGGGGCGGGGGTGGTCGGTGGTGAGGGTGAGGTCCCGGGGGCCCAGGTGCGAGCGCTGGACCAGGGCCCGGGACGTCCGTTCATCGGTGCTGTGCCGTTCGTCGGTCTTCATGCGCCGAAGGTAGGACCCTGACACTTGCGTCAAGGGCAAGCGGCGGGTGCGGGTCGGTGCGGGGCGCCGCCCGGAGGTAGGCGTCGAGCGCCGCCTGCTGCTCGCTGAGGAGGGCGATCCGGGCGGCGAGCCGGTCCCGGTGCGCCCGCACCTCGCGCAGGAACTCCTCGTCCACCGGCCCGGCTCCCCCGGAGGCGTCGGCGGGGTCCGGCAGGGCCTCCCTGATCAGCCGCACGGGCAGCCCCGACTCCAGCAGCGAGCGGATGGCGAGCACCCGGTCGATGGTGGACCGGCAGTAGTCGCGGAACCCGTTGTCGAACCGGCCGGGGACGATCAGTCCCTCGTCCTCGTAGTACCGAAGCGACCTCGCGCTCACGCCGCTGGCGCGCGCGGCTTCCCCGATCCTCATGCCCGTGACCAACGCCGGGAGGCGCCGCGGTCTTCCGCGCCCCGGGCCGGATCGCCGCCAACGGCCTTCTGCGGGAGGCCGGTCGGCCCCTTCACGCGAGGAACCCCGGCACCTCGGCGACGAGCCGGTCGAGCGCGTCGAGCACGTCCGGGCCGAGCACGGCGAGCGCGAGCGGGCGGCTGCGGCGCAGGGCGAGGACGGTGCGCAGCACGTCGGCGTGGTGGATCTCGCGCAGCGCGGCGGCGTACTCGGCGGCCGCGGCGGGGGTGGCGGCGGACCGCCGGGCCAGCAGCAGCGCCTTGACCACGGCGAACATCATCCGGCGGCCGCGGACGAGTTCGGGCCGCTCGTTGAGGCCGAACACCTCGATGGTGGCCTCGCCGCGGACGGTCAGCGGGTCGTACGCGCCGGAGTCCAGGTAGAGCCGCAGGTGGTCGGCCGGGTCCTCGCGGCAGGGGTCGACCAGCAGGCCGTCGCCGGTGGCCGGGTCGCGCGGGAAGCGGTCGCGCTTGCGGTTGCTGTTGCAGTGGGCGCAGGCCAGCAGGTGGTTCTGCCAGTCGAAGGTGCGCAGCGGGGCCTGGGCGATCGGTTCGAAGTGGTCGATGTCGGTGCCCAGGTTGTCGCCGCAGTACATGCAGCGTTCCAGGCCGGGGGCCATCTGCCGCAGCATCAGCCGCAGTTGGGCCTTGGGGCGGACGGCGCGGCGCCACGCGGCGCGCCCGGTGGCGGTGGTGGGGCCGTCGGCGCGTATCCGGTCGGTGGCACGGGCGAGTTCGGCGGCCAGCCGGGGCTGGAGCGGTGGCCGCTGGAGCGGGATCACCCGTCCCTGCCGAGCAGCCGGGCGGTGACCTCGTCGACCCGGGCGGTCAGCGAGCTGTTCAGCTTGGCGCCCAGTTCGCGGTACTCGGCGAGTTCGGCGTCGGTGGCCTGCCCGGCGTACAGCTTGCGCTCCAGGCGCACCAGCAGCCGGCGTTCGGCCTCGGCGGCGGGCGAGTAGGCGCTGGGCAGCGCGAACAGCTCGGACAGCGCGGTGTCCTCGCCGCTGCCGTACAGCACCCGCTGCCGGAGTTCCTCGTCGAGCCGGTACGGGGCGCGGTCCTCGTCCGGGCCGGGCAGCCGGACCAGGGCGCCGGGGTCGGCGGCCTGGCAGACGTACGGGCTGTGGGTGGTGACCAGGAACTGGGCGTGCGGGAAGCGCTCGGTGAGCCAGGGGCCGATCCGCTGCTGCCAGAGCGGGTGCAGGTGCCGGTCGACGTCGTCCAGCAGCACCGGGCCCGAGGTGGGGGCGGCGGCGAGTTGGCTGACCAGGCGGGCCAACCCGGCGGTGCCGTCGCCGAGTTCGTCCAGCGGGAGTTCCAGGTCGCCGCGGGCGACGTGCTGCCGCTCCGGGTCGCTGACCCGCCAGCCGGGGGGCAGCACCTCGGCGACCAGTTCGGCGTCCAGCGGGGTGCGGCGGCCCGGGGCGGGCAGCGGGAAGTGGGCGCGCGGGGGGCCCGGCGGGTCGCCGACCCGCCAGCGCGGGGCCGGGTCGGCCCGGACCCAGCCGTCGGCGCCCCAGCGGGCGGCGGGGCCGGGGGGCAGCGCGCCGAGCGCCATCGCGAGCACCCGCAGCAGGGTGCTCTTCCCGCTGCCGTTCGGCCCGGCAAACACCGTCCACCCCGGGCCGGCCGGGATCGTCAGGTCGACCTCCCGCGCGCCGGTGAAGCACTTCACTCCGGACACCCTGATCCGCGACACGTACACCGGACCACCCCCTCGGAGCGGTTTATGCCCACGCCCCCGCCCGCACACGCCCGCACACGCCCGGCCGGCAGGTGAACGTGACGCGGCGTCAACTCGCCCGGCCCCCGCCGCCGTAGCCCGTTCGAGTGAGCCCGGCCCTCGGGCGGCTCGGGCGGCTCGGGCGGCTCAGAAAGTGTGGGGTAATTGGCTAGCTACTGATCGTTGAGGTCGTCGGCGAGGCGGCGGGCTGCTTCGGTCTCGATGGGGCCGCGTGGTTCGATCTCCTCGCCGGCGAGGCGGGCGGCCATGAGGCGGATCATGGCGACCTTGATCATCGCTTCGGCGTGCGCGGTCTTGCGCTCGTAGTCCCTCGCCAACCGTCTGCACCGTCCCAGCCAGGC